>NZ_JAICBG010000001.1:0-1413994 GCF_020179375.1 Winogradskyella sp. SM1960
AACCAACCGTTTCCAGTTGATTTTTACGCTGTCAATTCAATATGTTAATGAACTTATTTCTTTACTTTTGCTTAACATTGTTTCGCTAAGCGGGTGCAAATATAAAACCCTTTTTCGTTCCCACCAACTCTTTAGTTGATTTATTTTAATTTATTTTTAAAAAAACTTATAACAGCTATATTTTCAAGAATTTAGAAATTACTTTTTTTTATTGTTTTTTCGTTTCAATGTACTTCGGTAACCATTTTAATACCATATAGACATTCTCATGGTCGCGTTAGGGATAGAAACGGCATCCTTTTTGTATTCGTAAAAAAAGCTTCCTTTATTAGATATAACGACAATTGCCATACTAATATAATAGGAACAAATACATGTTACAAAAAGATATAGTGTATAGCCCGTTTGTTTTACTTCTTTAAGGAAAACAAAACGCCATAATTAATACTTATATATTTATAGAAACTTCACTTTGACTATTCCTTATATAGATATATCTTTGTAGGCTAAAATTTATACTATATATAATGATACAAATTACTCTGCCAGATGGTTCTGTTAGATCTTTCGAAAAAGATGTAACACCTTATGAAGTGGCTTTAGACATTAGTGCAGGTTTTGCACGTAATGTTATTTCAGCAAAATTCAATGATACAGTTATTGAAACCACCACTCCAATAACCACAGATGGTAGTCTTACTTTATATACATTTAAAGACGATGAAGGAAAAAAAGCCTTTTGGCATTCTTCTGCGCACGTTTTAGCTCAAGCTTTAGAAGAATTGTACCCTGGAGTAAAGCTTTGGGTTGGTCCAGCAGTAGATAATGGTTTTTATTACGATGTTGATTTAGGCGAAGAAGGCACTATTTCTGAAAAGGATTTTAAGTCTATTGAAACTAAAATGATAGAAATCGCCAGAGGTAAGCACGATTTTAAAATGCGTGATGTTTCCAAAACTGAAGCGCTTTCTTATTATAAAGGTAAAAACGAATACAAAGTTGATTTAATAGATAACCTTGAAGACGGCACAATTAGTTTCTGTGACCATGCTACGTTCACAGATCTTTGTCGTGGTGGTCATATTCCGAATACAGGGATTATAAAAGCCGTTAAAATTTTAAGTGTCGCTGGTGCTTATTATAAAGGTGATGAAAACAATAAGCAATTGACTAGAGTTTATGGTATTTCGTTCCCTAAGCAAAAAGAACTAACGGAATACCTTCATTTATTAGAAGAAGCTAAAAAAAGAGATCATAGAAAGTTAGGTAAAGAATTAGAGCTTTTTACATTTTCTAAAAAAGTTGGACAGGGTTTACCGCTTTGGTTACCTAAAGGAGCTGCTTTAAGAGAACGCTTAGAGAACTTTTTGAAAGCTGCTCAAAAGAAAGCAGGTTACGAAATGGTAGTAACACCACATATTGGGCAAAAAGAACTTTATGAAACTTCTGGTCATTATGCTAAATATGGTGCAGATAGTTTTCAACCTATCTCTACACCTTCTGAAGGAGAAGAGTTTTTATTAAAACCAATGAATTGCCCGCATCACTGCGAAATTTATAATACAAAACCATTTTCTTATAAAGAACTTCCAAAGCGTTATGCTGAATTTGGAACTGTATATAGATACGAACAAAGTGGCGAATTACATGGTTTAACACGTGTTAGAGGATTTACACAAGATGATGCGCATATTTTCTGTACTCCCGATCAATTAGATAAGGAATTTAAAGACGTTATCGATTTAGTGTTATATGTTTTTGGTTCATTAGGTTTTGAGAACTTCACGGCTCAAGTCTCATTAAGAGACCCTGAAAATCCAGAAAAGTATATAGGAAGTGATGAAAACTGGGAAAAAGCAGAGCAAGCCATATTAAATGCAGCAAAGGATAAAGACTTAAATTATGTTGTAGAAACAGGCGAAGCTGCTTTTTATGGTCCAAAACTTGACTTTATGGTGAAGGATGCCCTTGGTAGACAATGGCAATTAGGAACCATTCAGGTAGATTATAATTTACCTGAACGTTTTGAATTATCCTATAAAGGTAGTGATAACGAGATGCATAGACCTGTTATGATACACCGTGCACCGTTTGGAAGTATGGAACGTTTTATAGCGATTTTATTAGAGCATACAGGTGGAAACTTTCCATTATGGCTCATGCCAGAGCAGGTAATTATACTTTCTATTAGTGAGAAATATGAAAAATACGCCGAAAAAGTTTTAATTTCGCTAGAAAATGACGAAATTCGCGCCCTCACAGACAATAGAAATGAAACTGTAGGTAAGAAAATTCGCGAAGCTGAAATGCAAAAGTTTCCGTATATGATTATTGTCGGTGAGCAAGAAGAGAAGGATAATACAATAACTGTGCGCCAACATGGTGGAGAAGACCTTGGCACAATTAATGTAGAAGACTTCAAAAAAATAGTAAAAGATAGAGTTAGTAAAAGTTTAAAAACTTTTAAATAATAAGTTTAATTTTAAAATACAGAAGCCATAGCAATACGTAGAAACAGAAAGAATTATACAAGACGTGTATCTCAAGAAGATAAACACCGTATAAATTCTAAAATCAGATCTGAAGAAATAAGATTAGTCGGAGATAATGTTGAAATAGGGATTTATCCTATCAAAAAGGCATTGTCCATAGCCGATGAACAAGGTTTAGATCTTGTAGAGATATCGCCAAATGCGAAGCCTCCTGTTTGTAAAGTTATGGATTATAAAAAATTCCTTTACGAGCAGAAGAAAAGAGAAAAAGCGTTAAAGTCTAAAGCTACTAAGGTAGTTGTTAAAGAAATTCGATTTGGTCCACAAACAGATGATCATGATTATGAATTTAAAAAGAAACACGCTGAAAAATTCTTAAAAGACGGAGCAAAGTTGAAAGCTTTCGTTTTCTTTAAAGGACGATCCATTGTTTTTAAAGAACAAGGTCAAATTTTATTATTAAGATTAGCCCAGGATCTTGAAGAATACGGAAAGGTAGAACAAATGCCTAAGCTCGAAGGAAAGCGAATGATTATGTTCATTGCACCTAAGAAAAAGTAGTTTCGACTACACTCAACCACCCAATAAGTTGTTGAGAGACAAAATACTAAAATGCTGATATTTCAGCAAAACGATAATAAGCGAAGCGTAAATTAAAAAGAGGACAAAATGCCTAAAATGAAAACAAAATCGAGTGCTAAGAAACGTTTCAAACTAACTGGCACTGGTAAGATTAAAAGAAAGCATGCTTTTAAGAGTCATATATTGACAAAAAAATCTAAAAAGCGTAAGCTAAAATTGACTCATGATGCTTTAGTACATAAAGCAGATGAGGACAATATTAAAACAATGTTACGTTTAAAGTAATACGGTTTTAATCGGTTAAAATAAATTACAAACCCTGGAGTTAGGCAAAAGAATTTAGCAAGTGTCAATTATTGACCGCCTACTACAAAAAACAATTAAAAGAAATGCCAAGATCAGTAAATTCAGTAGCGAAGAGAGCCCGTAGAAAAAAGGTTCTTAAGCAAGCAAAAGGTTACTTCGGAAGACGTAAAAACGTTTGGACAGTAGCAAAAAATGCGGTTGACAAAGCGATGCAATACTCGTACAGAGACCGTAGAGTAAAAAAGAGAACATTCCGTTCGTTATGGATTATGCGTATTAACGCAGGTGCAAGACAGCATGGAATGAGCTATTCAAAATTTATGGGAGGATTAAAATCAAATAATATTGACTTGAACCGTAAGGTACTTGCCGATTTAGCGATGAATCACCCAGAAGCTTTTGAAGCTATAGTAAACAAAGTAAAGTAGGCTTTTAGCCAAATTAATAACAACATTTCGCTTATAAAAAACCGATTCATTCATTTGAATCGGTTTTTTTATGCTTTAAGATGAAACATTAACGGATTTCAAACATTCATATGTATACGAATTACCGTTTTTTCTTTTTAACTTACCGTTTTATAAAAACCTATCACATGAAACTTATACAACTCATCACAACCCTCATTCTCCTTGTTACTTTCAATGCTTTTAGCCAAGATAAAGACAAAGCCAAAACATGGGATGTATCACAACCTGAAGGTGATTGGGATTTCAAGGATTTAAAATTGTCGACTGAAGAAGGAACATGGATGAATTTAGATGTGAGTCCAGATGGGAAACACATCGTTTTTGACCTTTTAGGCGACATCTACAAAATAGACAGTGATGGTGGTAAAGCCAAACTTTTAAGAGAAGGACTTCCTTTTGAAATTCAACCGCGTTTTAGTCCTGATGGAAAACATATCTCGTTTACGAGTGACGCCGGAGGTGGTGACAATATATGGATTATGGATAGTGATGGTTCCAACGCCAAACAAGTCACTAAAGAAAGTTTTAGATTATTAAACAATGCTATTTGGACTCCAGACAGCAACTATATTATTGCCAGAAAGCATTTTACATCTGGTCGCTCTTTAGGTGCTGGCGAATTATGGCTTTATCATAAAACAGGTGGTAGTGGTGTTCAACTCACTAAAAAGAAAAATGACCAACAAGATGTAAACGAGCCAACACTATCGCCAGACGGAAAATATTTATATTATAGTGAAGATGTGTATCCTGGCGGAGCATTTCAATATAATAAAGATCCTAACAGTCAAATCTATGTGATCAATCGTTATGATATGGAAACTGGTAAAACCATTAGAATTACTGGTGGTCCAGGTGGTGCAGCACGTCCTCAGGTATCTAGAGATGGAAAAAAGCTCGCCTTTGTAAAACGCGTTCGTACCAAAACGGTTTTGTTTATTCACGATTTAGAAACAGGTGAAGAATGGCCAATCTATGACCAACTCAATAAAGACCAACAAGAAGCTTGGGCTATTTTTGGTGTGTACACCAACTTCAATTGGATGCCTAATAATGAGGATATCATTATATGGTCTGGCGGAAAAATTAATAAGATTAATATCAATTCGCTTCAAGTTTCAGATATTCCATTTGAGGCTAAGGCTACCATTAAAATTGCAAAAGCCGTTGAATTTGATACTCCTGTTGCACCAGACACTTTTGATGCGAAAGTAATTCGACATGCAACAACCTCGCCTGATGGGAAATTTATTGTTTTTAATGCGCTTGGATATTTGTACAAACAAGAACTACCTAATGGAAAAGCGAAGCGCTTAACTTCTGGAACTGATTTTGAGTTTGAACCTACATTTTCGCCAGATGGAAATACAATTACTTATGTAACTTGGAATGATGAAGAACTTGGAGCCATTTTTTCAGTTTCAGCAAATGGAGGGATTGGGACAAAATTAACTTCAGAAAAAGGCATCTATCGCAATCCATCCTATTCTCACAATGGTAAACACATTGTCTATCGAAAGGAAAGTGGAAATAACGACCAAGGAAGAACCTTTACAAAGAAGCCTGGTTTATATACTATGAACAGTGATGGTAGCAACACAAAATTTATTATAAAAGAAGGTGATTTTCCTAGATTCAATGCGGATGATACCCGAATTGTGTATCAAAATGGTGGACAGTTTTTCGGATCCTTAACTAAAACATTAAAAAGTGTAGACCTCAATGGTTTTGATGAACGTACCCTTGTAAAATCTAAACACGGCAATATTTTAGTTCCAAGTCCTGATAGCAAATGGATAGCATTTGTGCATTTACATAAGGTGTATTTGGCACCAATGCCTAAAGCGGGAAAAACTTTAGATTTTACGGATAAAAGTAAATTTGTTCCAGTAACTCAGTTGTCTAAAGATGCCGGAATCAATCTTCATTGGTCTCAAGACAGCAAAACCTTGCATTGGACTTTAGGTAACCAGTATTATTCAGTTGAAGCGACCGAAGATGCTGAATTAGTAGAAAAAGGAATTCAGATAAATCTTGAAGCCAAAACGGATAAACCTTCAGGTAAAATTGCCTTAAAAGGAGCACGACTTATCACTATGGAAGGCGATGATGTTATTGAAAATGGAACGATTATTATTGAAAACAATAGAATTGAAGCCATTGGACAAACATCAGATGTTACCATACCTTCCGATGCAAAAGTTTATGATGTTACAGGAAAAACAATTATGCCAGGAATGGTAGATGCTCATGCCCATATTGGTGGTTTTAGATACGGATTAACCACACAAAAACACTGGCAGTTTTATGCCAATTTAGCCTTTGGAGTAACGACTTCTCATGATCCTTCTGCACATTCTGAAACCGTTTTTGCACTTTCCGAATTACAAAAAGCAGGTGAATTAGTTGGACCTCGCCTCTACTCTACCGGTTTTATTCTATATGGAGCTGAAGGAGATTTTAAAGCCGTCATAAACAATCTTGAAGATGCGCGTTCATCGATTAGGAGAACAAAAGCATTTGGAGCGTTATCAGTAAAGAGTTATAACCAACCAAGACGCGACCAACGTCAACAAGTATTACAAGCTGCGCGCGAAGAAGGTATTTTTGTTGTTCCTGAAGGAGGTTCTACATTCTACCACAATATTACCATGGTTATGGATGGCCATACAGGTGTTGAGCATAATATTCCTGTCGCACCAGTTTATAAAGATGTTATAGAACTTTGGAGTAACAGTAACGTAGGTTATACGCCAACACTTATTGTAAATTATGGCGGAATGAATAGCGAATTCTATTGGTATCAAAAAACCAATGTTTGGGAAAACGAAAAGCTTCTTAAATACACACCACGAGGCATTGTTGATTCACGTTCTAGACATCGCATGATGGTTCCTGATGAGGAATATGAAAACGGACATATTCTAGTTTCAAAAACAACAAAAGCCCTTAGCGATGCTGGTGTAAAAGTTAATCTTGGTGCGCACGGCCAATTACAAGGCCTTGGAGCACATTGGGAATTATGGTCACTTCAACAGGGAGGAATGACGAACCATGAAGCTCTAAAAGCTGCCACAATAAATGGAGCTAATTATATAGGTGCTGGTAACGACATTGGTTCTCTTAAAAAAGGAAAGCTAGCCGATTTAATTGTTATGGATAAAAATCCTCTAGAAAATATTAGAAATTCTGAAAGTATCATTTACACCATGATTAATGGTCGATTATACGATACAGCAACCATGAATGAAATAGGTAATCACCCCAAAGAGCGTACTGAATTCTATTGGGAAAATAATAAATATAACCAAGCATTTCCTTGGCATGAAGCATCACAGAGTTTTACACGAGAAGCTTGTGGCTGTCATGTTGGTTCGCATTAAAACAAAATAGCCGATGTTTCCGAAACCTATTGGTATGGCATCGGCTTTAAAGTTCACCTCATTTGAATACAACCTACACATACAATTTATGAAAGACATTAAAATGGTCGTCACAGATATGGATGGCACTCTACTCAATTCTAATCACGAAGTGAGTACTAAATTCTTTGATCTATTTAAACATCTTAAGAAACAAGATATTCAATTTGTAGCGGCTAGTGGCCGACCTTATTACAGTATTGTAAAAAAACTTCAAACTATTGAAAGCGACATTATAATCGTTGCAGAAAATGGTGGTTTAGTAATTAAAAATGAACAAACACTTCTTTCTAATGTGCTTAATCCAAATCGTGTAAAAGAGCTATATGCCTTAGTTACAAAAATTGATAACACCTACCCTATTTTTTGCACAAAACACAAAGCCTATATTTATAGAGCATCAGAAGAATTGGTGAAGACCTTTTCTGAGTATTATTCAGCATATACCATTGTTGATAATCTTGAAGAGATTACAGATGACATTATTAAAATAGCTTTATACCACCAGACAAATTCTGAAGCACACATATTTCCACATGTAAAACATTTAAAACCCGAACTCAATGTTGTGGTTTCAGGAAATCATTGGGTTGATATTTCAGAAGCCATTACTAATAAAGGTAATGCGCTTACATTTTTGCAAAAAGAACTCGGTGTAAAACCATCTGAAACTATGGTGTTTGGTGATTTTAATAACGATTTAGAAATGCTGAAATGTGCTGAATATAGTTATGCTATGGCCAATGCACATCCTGATGTAAAAGCCGTTGCTAATTTTGAAATTGACTCCAACGATAACAATGGTGTAGAATTGGTTTTAGAACAATTAATTGCCGAAAGCAGTAAGCACTAAATGTCTTCCACCTGCTCTATTTCGATGTTCGCAAAGGTAAATCCCTTGCCAAATACCAAGATTTAGTTTCCCATTTGAAATAGGAATTTGAATAGACGACCCCATTAAAGATGCTTTTATATGTGCTGGCATATCATCAGCACCTTCAAAGGTATGTTTATAATAGGGCTGATTTTCTGGTACCATGTTATTAATATGGCTTTCAAAATCTAATCGTACTGTTGGATCTGCGTTTTCATTGATGGTTAAACTTGCGGAAGTGTGTTTAATAAATACTTGTAATTGACCGATTTTAATCTGGCTAATTTCAGGGATTGCATTTAAGACTTCAGATGTAATTAAATGAAAGCCTCTTGAAAAGGGCTGAAGTTTAATTTCGTTTTGAAAAAATTGCATGTAGAAATTGATTTTCTAAAGTTTTTAATCTGTTGAAATTTCATCAAATGCAAGCTTAAACTCTTCCCAACTAATACGTTTATCGCCATCTTTATCATAACCTTCAATAAGTTTTGTACTTACCAACCCTCGAATAAAACCACTTATTTCGGCCTCATGAAGTAGATCTTTAATTTCTGACTTTGATAATTTCCCATTACCATCTTTATCAAAAAACTCAAAAGCTTTTTCGGGTGTACTAAAATGATTGGTAATTAAAATTTGGATTTTATTGAGTACGGTTTCTTTTGATAGCATAACTATTGTCTTTTCATTAAAAATAAGAATTATAACGGGAAAACTCTAGTGTATTCATAAAAAAAGGTCGCATTACTGCGACCTTTAACTTAGTTGATTAAAAACCCTACTTCTTAATCACCCTTGCCGAAATTTTCCCAAACCTCGTAATACTTTCAAAAGATACAAGCCATAATGAAAACTAAAATTTTTAATTGACTTATACTCTTTTGCTAAAACCATAAATAACAATGTAGTATTTATAGTCTTGGATATGCTATAATCATTGGCTATCAAAATTAAATCTATATCTACAACATACCAATAGTATGGTGTGAAATGCGTTGTTATGTATGTGAATGACCGACTATTATATAAAATACTCGATTTTTATATAAATAAGGATAAGATGATCACCTTAGCCAAAAAAAAAAAAAACGGCGATATCCTAAAAGGTTATCGCCGATTGATTAAAATTACTTTAATTAAATTTTTATGATCTGCTTTATAGTTTCATTTTGGTTGATATTTATTCTTAAGATATACACACCTGATTGGTACTGATTTAAATCTATGGAAAAATTTGCGTCCGTGCTTACCTTATTTATAAGTAATCTACCATTTATATCGTAAACGGTCACTTTTGATTCTTGCGCATTTGGTATTACAATAGCAACGTTACCATTTGTTGGGTTTGGAAACACTTTGATGCTTTGCATCTGATCATTATCTGCTATACTTAATACTCCTTCAACAGTAACTACAATTTCTACACGCTCACTTTCGCAACCATTGTCGTTTATACTAGATACCCAATATGAGGTTGAGCCAGCTTCTGATGTATCTGGTGTTGGTGCCTCAACTTCTCCTGTTCCACCAGTTTCTGTTGTGTACCATAATAAACCTGATCCGTTAGTACCTACTGTTGCTGTTAGTGCTGTTGCTGTATCATATTGCACATATTCTACAAGAGAATCAGCATCTGGTGGAGTTAATAATGTAGTTATTGGTGAACCAGCTAACCAGTTTGAAGTCGATCCTGTTAAAGCAAAATTATTCAACGTTCCATTATTACCATTTCCTGATACATCAGTTAAGGTGTTTATACCAATGTTTTCACCTGCATGCATACCTTTATTGAATTGATAAGATGCAACTAATCCGGCTTCCGTACATTGAACTTCACTACTTTTAGTATTATCAATTTCTGTAGCTGTTCTAACGACATCCCAAATACGTAATTCATCTATAGAACCACTAAAATGTGACGTACTAGGACTTCCAATAGTTAAAGACCCCATTGGTACAGTATAGATACCAAATGTTCCAGAAGCATCTAAAGCACCATCAATATATAAGCTAGCTTCACCATTTGTACTTATTGAGCTTGTAGTTAATGCTACATGATGCCAATTATTATCATCAACATTTTGATTAGATATAAGATTAAACCCACCATAACCATGTCTGCCAGTTGTATATGTTAACTTTCCATTACTTACTGCTAATAAACTAGAATCATAACCAGAATTACTTAATATAATTATGCCGTCTTTATCAGTTTTGATCCAAGCCTCGATTGTAAAATCGGTTAGCGAGGTATATGTATTTGTTAGCGAAACATAATCATCTACTCCATCAAAATTAAGATGGGTTGCAGGACCAGGACCATATACAGTAACCACAATTTCTACACGTTCACTTTCACACCCGTTTTCATTTGTACTTGCTATCCAATAAGAGGTTGAGCCAGCTTCTGATGTATCTGGAGTTGGTGCTTCTGTACTTGCAGTTCCACCTGTTTCTGTATTGTACCATAATAAACCTGTTCCGTTAGTCCCAGCTGTTGCTACTAAAGCTGTTGCGGTATCGCCTTCGCCGTAATTTACTGGTGTAGTTACCTCAGGTACACTTGGAATAATAGAACCAGTAGTTACAGGCGAACCTGCTAAAAAGTTTCCTGTAGTACCGGTTAAAGCAAAATTAGTAAATGTGCCATCGTTTGCATTTGCCGTAGCGTCAGTTAAAGTTGTAATCGTTGTATTATCATTTCCGTCAAAACCTTGATTGAATTTATAATAGGCTACTAAGCCTGTTTCTGTACCTTGTAGTTCACAGTTTTTTGAACCATTTATTTGTTCTGCTGATCTTGTAACATTCCAAATTCGGATATCATCCATATGACCTGTATAATGACGACCAGAATATATGGGATTGTTTCCAATTAATACTGTGTGAATATTATTATTAATAATCCCAGAAGCAGAAGCTTGAGTTTCCAATACACCATCTACATAAATCTTAATAGAGTCACCTCCTAAAGTAGCGGCTATATGATGCCAATTCCCATCCGTAATACTAGTCGTTGAATTAATTTCTTGTGTAGGGACAACACCACTAGCGGTAAAGTTTACTGTTCCTGATTCATTTAAATGTAACCTCCAACTATCATCTCCTTTTACCACGAGAGCATCCCATTGCTGAGGCATTACACTTGAATTCATCCAAAGCTCTACGGTCATTTGATTTGTAAAATCGAAATTAGACTCATTTGGTATTTCAATATAATCATTAGCACCATCAAAATTGAGATGAGTTGCAGGTGGTGGAGGAAGAACTGCCCCAAAGTCTTGCCATCCTTCTGCTGCCTGATAAAGTCCTTCTGTTCCAATAGGAACATACAAAGTTGCCGTTTCCGTATTGACACCAAAAAAAACATTGCTAGTAATAGGTAATGGTGTTGCCCACTCGACTGTAACCGAAGTTAAATCAGTACAAAATTCAAATGCATTATTACCAATATTTGTTACCGAACTAGGAATAACCACAGTAGTTAGACTAAAACACGCATTAAAGGAAAGCTGTCCGATACTTGTAATTGAATTCCCCAGATCTACGGATGTTAAATTTGAACAAAACTGAAATGCGTTATTTCTTATTTCAGTCACTGTATTAGGAATTGTAATTGAAGTTAACGTTGTACTACCCTGAAACGCAGCATCTAAAATTGAAACTACAGTGTAAGTAGCACCAGCGTTTTGAACCATTGAAGGCACAACTAGCTCACCTACATAACTTGAAGACGACGTTACACCAACAGTATTGGTAGTCGAGGAAATAACATAATAATTTACTCCGTCTACAGAAAATGTTTGAGCGGAAATTGAAGTTGCAAACACTATAGCAAATAATAAAAGTAATTTTTGTTTCATAATCATAGATTTAGTTAGGAATAATTGTAGTCCAAATCTAATTATTTATCTATGAAATGCACAAAACAAGGGTTGAAACGCATTATTTTGTATTTCAGAGGTTATTTTAACCGTTTAGCGAATGTTCTGGATAACGAGATTTCTATGTTATTTACGAAAACAGATGATGCCGTAAGTCGTTGAATTTTTGTTCTGTTGACCAAATAGGAACGATGCGTTTGCACAAAAATATCGGTTGGCAACTGTTCTACAATTGTATTCAAGGATTGCCTAACCGTATATTTTTTAGATGTGGTGTAGATATTTACATAGTTGCCATCAGCTTCAATATAATTGATAGAGTTATACTCTAAATTAACGATATCATAACCATCTTTAATCTGTAACGTTTGGGTTTCCCGCTTTTGAGCTACCAAACTAATTGCTGCTATAACCTCTACTTTCTTAATAGGTTTGGTTAAATACCCATTTGGTTTTGTTCTTATCGCTTGACTCATTAAAGCAAAATCTTGTTGACCCGTTATAAAAATGACTGTAGCATTTTCGTTTTTAGCTTCCGATAGTTCTATTCCTGTATTTTTACCATTGAGGTTTATGTCCATTAAAATAATATCTGGTAAAAAGGATGTCATCAAACCTCGAGCTGTCTGTGCATCATTTGCTATTTTCACATTGTTAAAATGTTCTTCTTTCAATAATTCAGAGATATAATCTGCTATTATAATTTCGTCTTCTACAATAAGGATTTTTGTAAGTTGCTCTTTGGTCATTAGGCTATCTGTTGTGAAAATGAAAATTTAAAACCATTACTGCTTTGAATTGAATAATCTACTTTTATTTGTCTAGCGAGTTTATCTATGAGTTTAGGTTTTATGCTCATATTATTAGCTGCTGTTCCATTATCTGAATACTGAAAATACAAGGTGCTCGTCTGTTTGGTTAATTCAAAAATTATGGTTTTGTTATCTTGTGGAGAAAAGGCGTGTTTTATTGAATTTATAAATAATTCTGTAAGCAGCAATCCATAGTACATGGCATAATCTGTGGAAATTTCTACAGACTGGATATTTATATTTGTTTTTATGTTATTATCCTTAAAGACTTCAAAAAAAGAAGCCATGACATCATGGAGATAATTCTGTATATCAATTTTCTTCTTGTCGTTGTTTTTGTAGAGGTGTTGATGTAATGTTGAAATGGCCTCTACTTTCGTCAAAATATTTTTGAGCTGAAAGTTCTCTTGATTTTTTGATTTTTTCAATTGGTCTGAAATAAGAATAACTACCAATTGTAAATTATTGTTGATACGATGGTTGGCTTCACTTAATAAAAACTCATTTTCTTGAGATAAGCTATGCAGTTCCTTATTACTTTTTTTCTCCTTTTTTAAGAAATAGGCAATTAAAAGTGATAAACCTATTGCCGCTAAAAGTAATCCAATGCTTATAATTAATTTTGCTTTATTGGATGCTAACGCCTTATTTTGGTTTTCAATTTCTAGATTACTAATCTTTATTTGGTTTTCTTTTTCTGTCAATTTATATTTCTCTTCAAGTTCAAAAAGAAATTTACTGTGTTCTATTTTATAATATGCATCTGTAAGATCTAATCTGAGCTCTAAATATTCATAGGCTTTTGTCGTATTACCTAATTTTTCATAGATATTCCTAATATTATCAACAAAAAGAATTTCTCCATAAAACAATTCATTCTCTTTGGCAAAACTCAAAGCTTTTAAACACTCTTCTAAGGCTTTATTATACTGTTTATCTTTTATTAAAACTCTAGTATAATTAATATACGCATCTACTTTATTCTGAATTAAATTGTTTTTTTCGGCAAAGGATATTAGGTCTTCGAGATAGTCTATGGTTTTCTTATAATCCTTTTTATTTTCATAAACTCCAGATATTTCAAGCGAAGAATAAAATATGCCATCCTTATCGTTTATTTTTTTTGAAAGTTGAAGTCCTTTTTTAGCGTACAATAGTGTAGAGTCCGGTATAAAAAAATACTCGGTAAACAATGCCGCTTTTCTACCATAATATTTTGCTAAGTAACGATCTTCTATTTTATGGTGTTTTAATATTGATGTCGCAATATCTAAATGTTTTACTGCATCAGTAAACAAGATTCTTTTGCGATAAAATTCTGCCATTTTCACATGGTACAAAAACTTTAGTTGCTTATTATTAGTTAAATTAATCGCTTCAAATGCCTGAATGTAATAGGTATTGGCCGTATCATAATCTAACTTAAGTTTATAGATATCTGCCAGACCTAAAAGAAAATGTATTTCATCTTCTTTAGTGGTATGTTCTTTTAGGTGTTCTGTATAATAAGACAATGCTTTATCTAATTTATTTTCATAAATTAAATTCTGGCCATGGTTTAAAATTGTGTCATCTTGAGCAAATAACAGTTGAAAGCTTGTTAAGAATAGCGCTATAAATATGTGTTTCATATTAAGTCTTCTGCTTCTTCTTTTTCGCAGCTGGAAACAATACATTGTTTAAAATTAAACGATAACCAGGTGAGGTAGGATGTAAATCTAATTCGGTTTTTGGGTCGCCTACTCTATGCGTATAATCTTCTGGATCGTGACCTCCATAAAAGGTAAAAAAGCCTTTACCTTTAATACCGTGAATGTATTTAGCTTCACCATTGGTTCGGTTTTCTCCCATTACCAATACATTAGATTTAATTTGATCTCTAGTAAACGACGTCGTTTGGCCCATAAACCCTTTTACTAAAGCCGTATGATTTTGTGTTAGCATCGTTGGAATAGGATCCCATTTTGCAGAATATTCCATTAAAGAAAAATAATCTACAGTTTTATTTATCTGTCTTTTTTGAGTCATATCTATTGAAGAAAACTCGTAAACATTAGGACTACGTTCTAGTATATAATCTTTAAAAGCGAAGGTTTTAGAAAAATCAATTTTATTCTGATATCCTGGATCACTTCCATCACCATCAAACATTGGCTCACATATATCTACTCCTTCAGCCGAAAGCGCAATATCAAAACTATCGGTCGCTGAACACATAGCAAACATAAATCCGCCACCAACAACATAATCTCTAATTTTAAGCGCTACAGCTAGTTTAGCATCAGATACCTTATCGTATCCTAAGGTTCCAGCTAATTCTTCTGCTTCTTTTTTATCTTCAATATACCAAGCTGCGGATCTATAAGCTCTATAGAATTTACCATATTGACCTGTAAAATCTTCATGGTGCAAGTGTAACCAGTCGTAGAGTAGTAATTCATCTTTTAAAACCTCCTCATCATAAATGGTTTCATATGGAATTTCAGCATAGGTCAATACCATAGTTACAGCATCGTCCCAAGGTTTTAGTCCTGTTGGAGTATAAACAGCTATTTTTGGTGCTTTTTCTAATACAACCGCTTCTTGATTTACAGCAGGACTCGCAATATCTTCTAAAATCTGAGCCGCTTTAGCATCAGAAATCACTTCAAAAGAGACGCCTCTAATTTGGCATTCGCGTTGAATAATTTCGGCATCAGGTAATAAAAACGAACCACCTCTATAATTAAGTAGCCACTTTACTTTTAGCTCGCGATCTAAAGTCCAATAGGTTATACCGTAGGCTTTTAAATGGTTGCTCTGCGTTTCTGCGTCCATTGGAATAAGAATATAAGACGCATAAGCATTGGAGCTACATACAATTAGAAATAAAATGATGGCAATTTTCTTCAAGTTCATAGATTTAGAACGAAATATAACCAATTTTTAGTCTTTAATGAATTGATTTATCATTCTTTTAAGACCTTGTTTGAATATGTAATACGACTACTTTAAAGTAGATTCACTTCCCGAAAGTAAGCTAGCTATGACTTTGGTACCTTCAAACTGTTCTAAAATAATTTTAACAAATACAGTTATCGGAATAGCCATTACTAAACCAGGAATTCCCCAGAGAAAACCCCAAAACATTAGCATTACTAAAACCGCAATGACGTTTATAGAAAATGATTTTCCCATAAAAATAGGTTCTAATACTGCACCAAACGTCACTTGTACTAAAGAAATTGATAGAATAAAGAAGAACAAAGTACTTGTAGGATCGAGCTCTACAAAAGCAAAAATAGATAAGAAAATTACTGAAATAAAAGAGCCTACCATTTGAACAAAATTAATAGTAAAGGCAAATAGTCCCCAGAATATAGGGAAACTCACATCAAAAAACACGCACATTAATCCTGTAAATATACCAGTTAAAGCACTAACTAAGACCTTCACTTTTATGAATTTTATAAGATCTTTTTCGATCTTCATAAAGGTTTTAATAGATGTGTGTTTTTGTTTTAAAAGCGTATTATTCAATAACTTATGAACATTTATAGATTCTGCCAACCACAGAACAACAAAGAAAACAGTCATTAATAAACCGGTTAAGAAAGAGTTTAAAAATCCAAGTGTTGATCCTAAATTTTCCTTCTGAAAAAACTGGCCTAAAACCCCATGCTCTTGTTCTATCTCAATACCAAAATTATCTAATAAGTAGATTTTTAAGTCCGCTGTTTTTAATTCAGCTTTAGCTAAGAATTCAGTATTGTTTGCTAAAATTTGTTTACTCGAAAGTTGTATGAGTTCAATACCTAATTTAAGCCCTAAGGTTACCAGAAGTAAAACAATAATTATGCTTATTATCTTTGGTACATTTCTACGACCTAACCATCGCATCAATGGTAAAAACAACAACGCAATAAACATTGAAAAAATCAATGGAATAAATATAAAGGACAATATCTTTAGTAAATAGAATACTAAAGGGACTGCTATAATTAGCAACAACACATTTGTTGTACGTCTTTGTTCTAACATTCGGCAAATTTCTTTTTAACTAAGCGGTCAAAGATACATCAAAATACACTTTTCATTAGCTTAAAATGCTGTTAAAATGGTACACCGTCATCTTCAGGACCGCCAAAGGCGTCTGAAGCTGAAGGGAATTTATCTGGAGTAAACGTATTGTCGCTGGCTGCATCGTTCATTTTTGAATGAAATTCACCACCAAAAGGAGTATCAAAATCATCTAAATTATCAAACTTACCCAAATGACCAATAAACTTCAATCGAATGTTTTCTAAACCACCATTTCTGTGTTTTGCAACAATAAATTCACCTTGTCCTTCGGTTGGCGAACGTTCTTCATCATCCCATTCGTCAATCTTATAATATTCAGGTCTATAGATAAACGAAACAATATCCGCATCTTGCTCAATGGCACCAGATTCACGTAAATCGGATAATAATGGTCGTTTACTTCCACCACGCGTTTCAACTGCACGCGATAATTGAGATAAGGCGATTACAGGAACACTCAATTCTTTTGCCAAGGCTTTTAGGTTACGAGAAATCATGGAAATTTCTTGTTCACGATTTCCACCTTTTTGACTTCCACCTGCAGTCATTAATTGCAAGTAGTCAATCATAATCATCTTAATTCCGTATTGAGATGCCAAACGACGTGCTTTTGCTCGTAAATCGAAAATAGAAAGCGACGGAGTATCATCTATAAATAAAGGAGATTGTTCTAAGGTTTTTACTTTAACGTTTAGCTGTTCCCACTCGTGTTTCTCTAATTTACCTGTTCTTAACTTTTCTGAAGATAGTCCGGTTTCACTCGAAATTAAACGGGTTATTAACTGTACAGAAGACATCTCTAAAGAGAAGAAAGCTACAGGTATATTACTACTTACAGCAATGTTTCTTGCCATGGTTAACGTTAATGCCGTTTTACCCATACCAGGACGTGCTGCAACAATGATTAAATCACTTGGTTGCCATCCTGAAGTTAATTTATCGAGTTTATCAAAACCTGAAGGTACACCACTCATACCTTCTTTATTAGACATTTCCTCAATTTTCTTTTTCGCCTGTATTACTAAACTTTGAGCAGATTCAGTAGATTTCTTTACGTTACCTTGAGTGACTTCGTATAATCTTGCTTCCGCATTATCTAATAAATCAAAAACATCTTTAGTTTCGTCGTATGCTTCCTCAATTATTTCGTTCGAAATCTTAATTAAACTTCTTTGAATATATTTTTGAAGGATAATCCTAGCATGAAATTCAATATGTGCCGAAGACGATACGCGTTGCGTTAAAGAAATGAGGTAGAAATCACCTCCAATTAATTCTAATTTTTCATCTTTCTTTAATTGACTAGAAACGGTTAATAAGTCAATTGGCTCACTATTTTCGAAGAGTTTAAAAATGGCTTCGAAGATATGTTTGTGTGCTTCTTTGTAGAAAGAATCTGGACTTAAAATATCAATTACTTCGTCTACACCCTTTTTATCAATCATCATTGCACCTATCACAACCTCTTCTAAATCAATTGCTTGAGGTGGTATTTTACCTTTTTCTAGGTTAATGATAGTGCCCTTATCAACTTTGTAGCCTTGTACTGGGTTTGGTTGTTTCATAAGTAACAAAAGTAGTTAAATAGTGTTGAGAAAATGAAATTGATCGCTTTACGATTTCAACATGTCATCAACAATCTAACTGTTAATAACTTGGATTTATTGTTAATAGCGCCAAAAAAAACCGAAGCTAAAACTTCAGTTTTTTTAGTTGCCTATGTTCATTGGATTTAGTCTTTATAGACTCCCATCGTATCGTATTTTTCCATACGTTGATTCACTAAATCTTCTGGTGATAAGTTTTTAAGCTCTTCATAAGATTTAATAATAGCGTTTTTTACCGCTGAAAATGTTTTATCTCTATTGGTATGCGCTCCACCAAGTGGTTCTTTAATAATAGAATCTACAAGCTTCATACGTTTCATATCTTTAGCTGTAAGTTTTAATGATTCAGCAGCTTGTTCTTTATATTCCCAACTTCTCCATAATATAGAAGAACACGATTCTGGTGAAATTACAGAATACCAAGTATTCTCTAACATCATTACGCGATCACCTACTCCAATACCTAATGCACCTCCTGATGCACCTTCACCAATAATTACTGTAATGATAGGTACTTTAAGACGTGCCATTTCTAAAATATTCCTAGCAATTGCTTCACCTTGCCCACGCTCTTCTGCTTCTAAACCAGGATAAGCACCTGGAGTATCGATTAATGTCACAACAGGAATTCCAAATTTCTCAGCAGACTTCATAAGTCGTAATGCTTTACGATAGCCTTCTGGATTAGACATTCCGAAATTACGATACTGTCTTGTTTTTGTATTAAACCCTTTTTGTTGACCAATAAACATATACGATTGATCTCCAATTTTACCCAAACCACCGATCATGGCCTTGTCGTCTTTTACATTTCTGTCACCGTGTAATTCTAAAAATGTATCACCACAAAGTGCTTTAATATGGTCTAAAGTATAAGGTCTATTAGGATGACGTGATAACTGAACACGTTGCCATGCTGTAAGATTTTTGTAAATGTCTTTTTTAGTTTCTGCAAGTTTTTTCTCTATTTGCTTACAGGTTTCAGAAACATCTACGTCACTTTCTTTGCCTATAATCTGACATTTATCGAGCTGTTCTTCTAATTCTTTTATCGGTAATTCAAACTCTAAATATTCCATACAATTTGAAGTTAGTTTTTGTTTAGTTAGTATAGTTAGGGTACAAACCTACGTATTCTTATTTCTATATTACAAGAAATAAATAAAAATATAAGTTCACCATTTCAATTTACAAAAATAGAATTTATTACAGAAACTATACAAGTTTAATTGGTAATACTATTGGATTTAATTCGTCGTCGCTTATAATTTTTAAAAATGGCATCAAACACAACCGTAACCATAATAAGGATAGCACCTAAATAAAATTGTGGTGACATCTTTTCTGTATCGGGAAAAAGCAAAATAGCGATTACTATCCCATAAATCGGTTCTAGATTATAACTTAAAATAACTGTAAATGGACTGATGTAACGCATTATATCTACAGAACCAATAAAGGCGTATGCTGTACAAACTGAAGCTAAAATAAATAGATACACCCAGTCGGAATTAGATAACATAAAGAACTCTGCATTAAAGGATTTACCCGTTAATAAAATAAACACAGTTATAAAAAACACACCACTGATAAACTCATAAAACGAAATTACAGTAGCATTGTGCTTCTCTATAAAAAGACCATTAATTACAGCAAATAATGTTGATAGTAATGCCGATAGTAATCCTAAAACAATGCCATTAATGTAACCCATTTCGCTACTCGTAATTAGAAACACTCCAAGGATTACGATGATTCCAAAAATAATCTCATAGCCTAAAATGCGACGTTTAAAAAAAACAGGTTCTATTAAGGATGCAAAAAAAGCACCCGAAGAAAACATAGCCAAGGTTATAGAAACATTAGCTTGGTTGATGGCTTCAAAAAAGGTAATCCAATGTAAAGCAATGATAATACCAGCAACAAAAAACTGTAAAAGTGCTTTTTTAGATACTTTAATATTTAGTCTTATAACTTTAATGTAGATGAACATTAAAATTCCCGCCATTGCCATTCTATACCAGACCAATTCTAATGCTCCAATAGTAATGAGTTCTCCTAGAATTGCCGTAAACCCAGCAATGATAACAAGAAAATGTAAGTGTAAATAATGCTTTAGTTTAGCGTTTGGCATTTTGTAGTAGATATATTGCTAAAATACCAAATAATACATTAGGAAACCATACTGCTACCACAGCTGGAAAATTAGACTGTTCTGCCATGACGCCAAACACCTTATCAAAGAAAACATATATCATGGCAATTGCGATACCTACCGCAAGGTTTGCTCCCATGCCACCACGTCGTTTTACAGAAGATACTGCAACAGCTATAATTGTAAGGATAAATATGGATACAGGTAAGCTCCATTTTTTTAATTTTACCACTTCGTATCGACCAATATTAGGAGAACCTCGTCGTTTTTCGGCAGCAATAAATTTGAGTAATTCACCGTAAGACTTAGTTTCTGCAGCATATTGAACAGGTGTTAAGTCTTCGAGTTCAAATGGAAATTGCATGAGCTTTTGACTCTCTTCCTCCACTGTTTCAACTCCATTATTAAATGAACGTTTAACGTACGTTATAAGTTTATAAGCACTGTCCTTTTCAACATAATTAATTCTGTCTGCGAAGATTTTATACTTCATTTCGTTACCTTCAAAATGTTCGAAAGTGAATTTTAAACCTGTTTCAGTTTTAGGAATAAAATTATTTACATAGACATAATCATTATCATTAATTTGTTGGTAAACATCCTTTGTTTGCTGTATTTTCCTATTCTTTCTTAAATACTTATACTTAAACTCATTGAAACCTTGACTTGCAATTGGAGCTAAATACATCCCTAAAAACAAAGCAATTCCTGCAATAATAGAAGCACCAATTAAATAAGGTCTTAAAAACCTTGAAAACGAAACTCCAGAACTTAAAAAAGCAACGATCTCTGTGTTATTAGCAAGTTTAGATGTGAACCATATAACCGATAGAAATAAAAATAAAGGAAATAGAAGGTTCGCAAAATAAACTGTAAAATCTAAATAATAATAGGCGACCTCACCAAACGGCACATCGTTTTCTAACATCTTACCAACCTTCTCTGCTAAATCTACTATTATTCCAATAGGAACAAACAGCAATAACATTATGAGAAATGTAAACAAATACCGTTTTAATATATACCAATCTAGTATTTTCAATTTTGTGTTGTTTGTTGTTTAGTTATTTGTATCGAAGTTGTTTTGACTAATTAAATTAATGATGTCATAAAAAACACTTCTAAAGTCCCCTCAAGGGGACAATTCTCAATATTCTAGTTCTAGTTCTAGTTCTAGTTCTACAAACGGTTATCCATTTGCTTCACCATTTTTTCTTTCCATGCTCTAAAATCACCTGCAATAATATGTTTTCTAGCTTCTCTAGTTAACCAGAGATAAAATCCTAAATTATGAATGGTTGCAATTTGCTTGCCTAACAATTCATTTACTGTAAATAGATGCCTTAAGTATGCTTTACTATATTCGGTATCTACGAATGTAATTCCCATCTCATCTATTGGTGAAAAATCATTAGCCCATTTTAAGTTTTTAATATTAATTGAACCGTGAGCTGTAAACAACATTCCGTTTCTGGCATTTCGTGTTGGCATCACACAATCAAACATATCTACACCTAACGCTATATTTTCTAATATATTGATTGGAGTTCCAACTCCCATTAAATATCGTGGCTTATCTTCTGGTAAAATATCACAAACCACATCTGTCATGGCATACATTTCCTCTGCAGGTTCACCTACGGAAAGTCCACCAATTGCATTTCCTTCTGCTCCAGCATTAGCAATATATTCTGCTGACTGCTTTCGTAAATCGGTATATGTACTACCTTGAACAATTGGAAAAAAGGTTTGTTCATAGTCGTATTTAAAAGGGGTCTTTTTTAAATGTGTTAAACAACGTTCTAACCAACGATGCGTCATGTGCATAGAACGTTTTGCATAGTTATAATCGCACGGATAAGGCGTACACTCATCAAAAGCCATAATAATATCTGCACCTATGCTACGTTGTACTTCCATTACGTTTTCTGGTGTAAATACGTGGTAACTCCCATCAATATGTGATTTAAACTTTACACCTTCTTCTTTTATCTTTCTATTAGAAGACATAGAGTACACTTGGTAACCACCAGAATCGGTTAAAATATTACGGTCCCAATTCATGAATTTATGTAACCCTCCAGCTTGTTCTAAAATTGGAGTTTGAGGTCTTAAATAAAGGTGATAGGTATTTCCAAGAATAATATCAGGATTAATATCATTTTTTAATTCGCGTTGATGCACACCTTTAACAGAAGCCACAGTGCCAACTGGCATAAAAATAGGAGTTTCTATAGTCCCATGATCTGTAGTAATTGTTCCTGCTCTTGCTTTGGTTTCTTTATCGTTTGCTACTCTAGTAAATTTCATGTAATATTTTAAGTCTGACGGCAAATATAAATAACTCTATTACATTCCTTCTTAAATTAGATTTAAAAAATAGTTGTGCATTGACATTTGGAATTTTCATCATATTGTTAGCAAATCATGCAATTCGTTAATAAGTGCCTCATTTCTACTTTTGAAAACACTTAGTAAAAAGTTACTTTTGTAGCATAAAACTTAAGCAACATAACATGCCAAACATTAAAGAATTAGAAGATTTAACAACTCAAGTTCGTAGAGATATTTTACGAATGGTACACAAAGTAAACTCTGGTCACCCAGGAGGTTCATTAGGTTGTGCCGAATTTTTTGTATCAATTTACAAAGAAATCATGGAACGAAATGAAGGTTTTGATATGGATGGGATAGGTGAAGACTTATTCTTTCTTTCAAACGGACATATTTCACCTGTATATTATAGTGTATTGGCGAGATCGGGCTATTTTCCTGTTGAAGAACTAAACACGTTTAGACTAATCAACTCGCGTTTACAAGGTCACCCAACTACACACGAAGGCTTACCAGGCATTAGAATTGCTTCTGGTTCATTAGGTCAAGGAATGTCAGTTGCTCTAGGTGCGGCGCAAGCCAAAAAACTAAATAACGATGATCACCTCGTTTACAGTCTTCATGGTGATGGTGAATTACAAGAAGGTCAAAATTGGGAAGCCATTATGTATGCTTCTGCTAAAAAAGTAGATAATCTTATTTCTACAATTGATTTAAACCAACAACAAATTGATGGTTCTACAGACGATGTTTTACCAATGGGAAGCCTTAGAGCAAAATTTGAAGCCTTTGGTTGGACTGTTTTAGATATTGAAAAAGGTAATGATATCGAGGCTGTACTTAAAGGTATGAAAGAAGCTAAATCCTTAACAGGAAAAGGAAAACCTGTTTGTGTTCTTTTACATACAGTAATGGGTAATGGCGTTGATTTTATGATGCACACACACGCATGGCATGGTAAAGCGCCAAATGATGAGCAATTGGCTATTGGTTTGGAACAAAATGTTGAAACTTTAGGAGATTATTAATATGAAAAAAATAGTCGTAATAATCCTATTACTATTTATATCTATTGGCTTCTCTCAAGAAAAAACGATTACACTAGATTACGCTGTAGACTACCTTGTTACCAATAATAAACAGTCGAGAATTGACACTGTAAAAGTTGGCTTAGACAAAAGCGGAACATATCTGTGGACAGATAGCAAGTATTTAGCTAAAAATTTAGCAGCATCAATGTTTCTTGGAAAAGACAGCTTGTTAGAGAATTCAGAATTATCTATTATTTTAGATACAGAAAGCAATTCAATTATGCTATTCTTTAATTCCGAAGGAAATGAGTTATACATGAATATGTTATTATCAAGTTTCTTTCCTGATTCAGAAAATGGAGAAAATAAAGAATTTGACTTTATTACTGAAAATACCAATGACACTATACTCGTCGCTGGAAAAGAAGCTGAGATTTATGATATTTACCCTAGCAATGAAGGTGAATCTCAAAAAATATCAATAGCATTTGACAAAACACTAGAGGTTGACAACAACCAATTATTTAGAAAATTTCTTGAGTTAATTTTCGCAACTCAAAATGGCTTAGTAATGGATGAAATGAATTTTCCTAACGGACTTATTTTAGACATCACACTTAAAGGAAGAAAACTAATTGAAGCCAACAACATAGAACAAAAGACAAAAACAATTACTATTAATCACAGTTTCAAAATAACAGAATGAAAACATATACATACACAGAAAAAAAAGATACAAGAAGTGGTTTTGGAGCCGGTTTAGCAGAACTTGGAAGAACAAACCCTAATGTTGTTGCACTTTGTGCTGATCTTATTGGGTCGCTAAAGATGAATGAATTTATTGATGAAAACCCAGAACGTTTTTATCAAATAGGAATTGCAGAAGCTAACATGATGGGAATTGCTGCAGGTTTAACCATTGGTGGCAAAATTCCTTTTACGGGTACGTTTGCAAACTTCTCAACGGGTCGTGTTTACGATCAAATTCGTCAATCCATAGCTTACTCTGGTAAGAATGTAAAAATTTGTGCTTCTCACGCTGGATTAACCTTAGGTGAAGATGGTGCAACGCATCAAATTTTAGAGGATATTGGATTAATGAAAATGTTACCAGGAATGGTCGTTATTAATCCGTGTGATTATAACCAGACAAAAGCGGCTACGATAGCTATTGCAGATTATGATGGCCCTGTTTATTTAAGATTTGGTCGCCCTTCTGTCCCTATTTTCACTCCTGCTGATCAGAAATTTGAGATTGGTAAAGCCATTCAATTAACTGAAGGTACAGATGTAACTATTGTTGCTACAGGTCATTTAGTTTGGGAAGCTTTAGAAGCCTCAAAAGCATTACATGAAGCTGGTATTTCTGCTGAAGTGATCAACATACACACCATTAAACCTTTAGATGACAAAGCTATTATAGATTCCGTTTCTAAAACAGGTTGTATCGTTACTGCTGAAGAACATAACCACCTTGGTGGTCTTGGTGAAAGTGTTGCTAGAGTTTTAGCACAGCACAAACCTACACCTCAAGAATTTGTTGCAACAAACGATACTTTTGGAGAATCGGGTACACCAGCACAGCTTATGGACAAGTATGGTTTAAATAGTGATGCGATCCAAAATGCTGTTAAAAAAGTTCTGAAAAGAAAATAATTTTGATTTGGCATCGTTTTTGGAAATAAGAACCTAATCTTATAAAAAACGAACATTATGAAAAATTTAAAGAAAACAGTTATTGCAACTGTGATTTTTGCTTTTGTTGGATTTACAATGACAGCTCAAAACGGAAATTCTTTTGGAATTAAAGGAGGACTAAACTATAGTGCCAACGGAGACTATTTTGAATCCATTGGTGCTAATGCTGAAAGTCCTGATCGCAATATTGGATACCATATTGGGCTTTTTGGAAAAATAGGTAACAAGTTTTACTTAAAACCAGAACTCGTTTATACGGCAACACGAAGTGAGTATAGTAGTGATGAGTTTTCTGTTCAGAAAATAGATGCTCCTATATTAGTAGGTGTAAAAGTATTAGGACCAGTAAGTGTATTTGCTGGCCCTTCATTACAATATATTTTAGATACAGAGTTTGAAGGTATAGACATTGATAATGTTGAAGAAGATTTCTCAGTTGGATTAAATTTTGGAATCGGACTTAGCTTTAATAATATTGGTATAGACTTAAGATATGAAAGAGGTTTTACTGAAAACGAAGCGACTTTTATTGATAACAATTTAGGATCTGGAGTTGTTAGTAGAGTTGATACAAGACCAGACCAATTAATATTAAGCTTATCTTTAGCGCTTTAATACTAAAAAAGTTAGTAATAAAAAAAAAAAAAAAGCCGCTCAATTATTTTGAGCGGCTTTCTTATTTTAAAAACTTAATGAAGTTAATTACTAAATCTCATTATAATTAATGGAGATATTTGGATCTAAATAATCTGGTGTTCCATCATTATTTGAGTCTGCTATAGTTACTGTTTTAATAGTAATTATACCATCGATTTCAGTTCGACTTCTTTCAAACTCGTTAGCAGCAAGCACTGGCTCTTCTTCACCTAGATTGGTATCTACGGTATATGTTGTAGGAATTAATTCATCAATCGTTAAAACAAGATCTCCATCATCGTCGATGTCTATAAAATCTGGACTCCCATCATCGTCTGTGTCATCGTCAATTACATATAAGTCACTATTGCGATCTTCAATATAAGAAGGTATACCGTCATTATCATGATCCTCTACTTGAACTTGTAACAATTCAAACTTAAACATAATATTATCATAAGATGAACCTGTTGCAACACCCGAAAAATACGCCAAACCAGAAGGTATAAACATCACCCCTAAACCAGGATTGGTAAAATTTAAATTACCATTCTCATCAATACCATCAAACATTGCTGCTTTAAATTCAGGAAACACAAGCGGCCAAGCCCTAACAAAAGCGGCATTGTTTGTGCCGTCTGCTTGAAGTGGAATACCAACAGGTGTAACAGTTGAATCAAAAACCTCATAATTACCATCTAAAGCATCATTTACTGAGCTTCCGCTATACCTTACAAGAATTAAGTCTGTAAAATTTGGAGAATCACCTTCCCCTTCAAATAGATTTAATATATAATATTCATAACTAGCACCAAGATGAGTTGTGGTACGCTCTTCAACAGCAGACATCAACAAAGTATGGTTTTCTGGCACCTCTTCACCTTCTTCTAAAGGGGTGATTACAATATCAGTGTATTTAAAATTAGACCCCGTTTCAAAAAAACCAGAATTATAATAATGTGATGTTAAATACGCGACTAAAGAGTCTTTATCTTTAGCTTGTTGCTCTGTTCTATCTTCTTCAACAAAAGTAACTGTATCACCATCGTCATCATTGTTACATGAGACCACAACGATAAATAAAAGCATGAGTAAAAGACTAGATTTTAAAATTTTAATTTTCATAGAAACTTATATTACCCGTTTTAAGCTACTACAGCTTAAAACGAAGTTCATTATTGCTTATTTTTAAGGCGCAAGATACAATAATATAATATTTTTGCACTACAACATTAACGTAGTTTTTAGTAAAAAAGATATGCGAATTGATAAATATTTATGGTGTGTACGCTATTACAAAACAAGAAGTATTGCGACAAAAGCTTGTAAAAAAGGACAAGTTAAAGTTAATGGAGCTGCGGTAAAACCATCGCGAGAAGTATTTCCTACTGATAAGATTGAACTTAGAAAAGACCAAATTATCTATCAGCTTACGGTTAATGATTTACCTCCAAATCGCGTTGGTGCAAAACTGGTTGATATATACCGTGTAGACACAACACCAAAGTCGGCATTTGAAGCCAAAGAACTCTTAAAGTACAGCAAAGATTATTATAGAAAGAAAGGTACAGGACGTCCTACAAAAAAAGACAGACGTGATATTGATGACTTTTATGATAATGAAGAAGAGTGAGTTTAAACGTAAAATTGCATTGTGACAGAAGCAATGTTTTAATTTAAAACAACTAGTTCAGATTATGAATCAAATGAACAAGACATACTGGGAAGAGCGTTACGATGCTCATAAAACCGGTTGGAATATTGGCTACGTTTCTACTCCACTAAAAACGTATATTGATCAACTTGAAGATAAATCCATTAAAATTTTGATTCCAGGAGCTGGCAATAGTTATGAAGCCGAATATTTATGGCATAAGGGTTTTAAGAATGTCTATGTATTAGATATTGCTGCACATCCCTTAAATAATTTTAAACATCGCGTACCAGAGTTTCCTCAGAACCAACTGTTGAATTTAGACTTTTTTGAGTTGAGCGATAGCTTTGACCTCATTATAGAACAAACATTTTTTTGTGCACTCCACCCAAGCTTAAGATTAAAATATGCACAGCAAATGCATCAACTTTTAAAACCCAACGGTAAGCTCATTGGTTTATTATTTCAAATGGAGCTTACAGAAGATGGACCACCTTTTGGTGGAAGTATTTCTGAATATCAATCCCTTTTTAAACAAATATTCAGCATTAAAGTATTAGAACCATCAATTAATTCCATAAAAGAAAGACAAGGTAATGAACTGTTTTTTATCTTTGAAAACCCATAATGGGTATTTGACATACTTTGATTGTAGTCATTTTTAAAGATTAAGCTACAAACTGTCGTTTATAATAATTCCTAATTTTGTAATAACAACCTATGGCACTAACGAAAAATACGATTTTAAGTCATAAAGAAATTGAGCACAAAATAAAGCGCATAGCGTATCAAATTTACGAAAGCAATGTTAATGAAACAGAGCTTATAATTGCTGGGATTGAGAGCAACGGTTATTTGCTTGCCAAGAAAATAAAATCGCATTTAGATAAAATATCTACTATTAATTCTACATTATGCAAGGTTACCATCAATAAGGTAGAACCAACGACACCAATAAAAACGTCTATTTCTAAAGACGATTATAGTAATAAGTCATTAGTGCTTATTGATGATGTGTTAAACTCTGGCAGCACCTTAATATATGGCATAAAGCATTTTTTAGATGTTCCCTTAACTCAGTTTAAAACAGCAGTTTTAGTAAATCGCAACCATAAGAAGTATCCAGTAAAAGCGGATTTTAAAGGTATTTCGCTTTCAACTTCTTTATTTGAGCATGTCCATGTTAACTTATCTAAACAACCTTACGAGGCCTATTTAGATTAAGTGCGCCACAAGGTCTTCTAAAATTTCTTGCTGTGTTTTATTATCGGTGTTTAGCGTAAACTGAGATTTACTATAATACGGAATGCGCTCAAACAAGTGTTTTCCTATAAATTCTAACAATTCAGCCTCAGTACTTATATGACTGATTAACGGTCTATTTTCTCTTTCTTTAAATAAACGTTTGACTAAAAGCGGAATTGATAGCTTTAAGTAAAACGAAATCAAATTGGTGTTTCCCGTTAATAAGTCCATGTTATTTCCAAAACAAGGAGTTCCTCCACCTAATGCAAGCACTAGATCTTCTGAGGTGTTTAGAAGCTCATTGAGATACTCCGTTTCTTTTTTTCGAAAATAGATTTCACCTTTAGTTTTAAAAAGCTCTGGTATTGAGGCACTTTCCTTTTCTGAGATATAATCGTCTAAATCTAAAAAACTAGAATTCAATCTTGTAGCTAATTCCTTACCTAAAGTTGATTTTCCCGATCCCATATATCCTATTAAAATTATAATCATAACGCTTATAAATTGATTATTAAACTGATAGCTAATTAGACTACAAAAAAACAAAAAAAAATATAAAAAAAGTGTTGTTTTATTGATTAAACATTATATATTTGCACCCTCGTTAAAGAGAAAACATTTTGACCAGTTAGCTCAGTTGGCAGAGCATCTCCCTTTTAAGGAGAGGGTCCTGGGTTCGAGCCCCAGACTGGTCACAAAAAAAGTTAAGCGTAAAGCTTAACTTTTTTTTTATCTTTACTTCATTATTATGCGCACGTGGCGGAATTGGTAGACGCGCCAGCTTGAGGGGTTGGTGGACATTAGTCCGTGGAAGTTCGAGTCTTCTCGTGCGCACAATTACCTAAAAACTTACGCTTCATATCCTAAATAAATCACCTGCACGCATTATTTCCTTTCTCCCCTTTATTCTTTTTTTTTCATAATTTTCGTTAATTCCTATCTTGGTATTAATATAAATCTTATTTTTGTTTAAACTTTTGTAAAAAACAATGAACAACATTAAAGATAGATTTAGTATTAAGGATCTAGAAAACCTCACAGGTATAAAAGCCCACACTATAAGAATATGGGAAAAGCGCTACAATCTTCTCGAACCTAAACGTACTGAAACTAATATTAGATATTATGACTTGGCCAGTTTTCAGAAGTTACTTAACGTAAGTTACCTAAATAATAACGGTTATAAAATTTCAAAGATTGCTACCATTGCGTCTGATAAAATTCCAGCATTAGTAAAAGAAATTGCGGCAGAAAGCAACACAGACAACCATGCTATAAATGCATTTAAATTGTCTATGCTAAATTTTGATCAAAGTTTATTTTACAAAACTTATAAATCGCTACTTTCTGAAAAGACGTTTGAAGAGATTTTTTACAACATTTTTATCCCGCTTTTAACTGAAATTGGATTGTTATGGCAAACCGACACTATAACTCCTGCTCACGAGCATTTTATTTCACAACTTATTCGTCAGAAAATTCTAATTAACACAGAAAAGCTACAAGAAAATCAAAACTATAATTCAGACAAAACCTTTGTATTGTATTTACCAGATAACGAAATACACGACATTGGTTTAACATATATTAATCATGAAGTAATTAGACATGGTTTTCGATCCATTTATTTAGGTCAAAGTATTCCTATTGAGAGTTTACTTGATCTTAAAAATTATTACAACAATATTGTATTTATTTCTTATTTTACGATAAAACCAGAAAAAGAAAATCTATCTGATTATTTTCAGAAATTTTCTGATCTTATATTAACGTCACTAGACACAGAGTTTTGGGTATTGGGAAGTATGCTCAGTTATATTGATAAAGACAAATTACCTAAACAAGTAAAAGCATTTAACTCTATTAAAAGTTTTACCAACACTTTAGAAAATTAATGACTAAAACAGTATCCATAATAGGTTCAGGATTTTCAGCTTTATCAGCAGCCTGCTATTTAGCCAAAGCCGGTTACAAGGTGTCTATGTTTGAAAAAAACAGTACAGTTGGTGGCAGAGCACGACAACTTAAAAAAGATGGTTTTACCTTTGATATTGGTCCAAGTTGGTATTGGATGCCAGATATTTTTGAAAAATTCTTTAAAGACTTCGGAAAGACAGTTAATGACTATTATGAATTAGACAAATTGAGTCCTGCCTATAAAATTTTCTTTGCAGATGATATTATTACTGTTGGAGATCATATGGATCAAATTTGTATGGAATTTGAACGAATTGAGAAGGGCAGCTCAAAACCACTTCAACAATTTATAGCCACAGCTCAAGACAATTACAATATCGCTATAAATAAAATTGTTTTAAAACCTGGTCTTTCCCCTTTTGAATTGGTAACCAAAGACACCATTACTCGGTTAGACCAGTTTTATAAAACGATTAGTTCTGAAGTTCGTAAGAAGTTTAAGAATCCTAAACTAATTTCAACATTAGAATTTCCTGTTTTGTTCTTAGGCGCTAAACCCAATCAAACACCATCGTTTTATAGTTTTATGAACTTTGCCGATTTTGGTTTAGGAACTTGGCACCCTAAAGGTGGCATGTACGAAATAGTTAAAGCCATGAAGCGTTTGGCTGAAAGCTTAGGTGTCACAATTCACACCAACAGTAATGTCGAAAAAATTAGTGTCGAGAATAAGAAAGCGAAAAGCCTAACAGTTAATGGACAAGTTATTAGTTCTGATGTCATTCTTAGTGGTGCCGATTATCATCATTCTGAAACGCTCTTAGACAAAAATTACAGGCAGTACAGTGAATCTTACTGGGAAAGCAGAACATTTGCCCCTTCATCTCTTCTCTTTTATGTTGGTTTTAATCAAAAATTGAAAAACATAGAACATCACAATCTGTTCTTTGATACCGATTTTGAAAATCATGCTGAAGAAATTTATGATGATCCTAAATGGCCTAAAAATCCATTATTTTATGCTAACTTTCCTTCTGTAACAGATGAAAGCATGGCACCTGAACATTGTGAAACCGGATTTTTCCTAATTCCAATTGCTCCAGGACTAGAAGACACACCAGAGCTACGTCAGCAATATTTCGACCTTATTATGAGTCGTTTTGAAAAACGAACAGAACAGGACGTTAAAAACCACATCCTATTTAAAGAATCGTATTGTGTTACTGATTTTATTAACGATTACAATTCTTATAAGGGGAACGCCTACGGTATGGCAAACACCTTAATGCAAACTGCATTTTTAAGGCCAAAATTAAAAAGTAAAAAAGTAGATGGACTCTATTTCACAGGGCAACTTACTGTGCCTGGACCAGGAGTTCCACCTGCTTTGATTTCAGGAAAGCTAGTTGCTCAACTGATTCAAAACAATGAAGTTTAACAACTAAAAAATTACACTTATGAAATTAATTTTTGACCATGTTTCCCATACTTGTAGTAAGGCTGTCACACAAGCTTACAGTACCTCATTCTCAATGGCGACTAAAATGCTTTCCCTTAGTATTAGGCAAGACATATACAATATTTATGGTTTTGTTAGATTTGCTGATGAAATTGTAGATTCATTTCATGATTATGATAAAGAAAAACTCTTTAATATGTTTGAGAGTGATCTTGAAGCAGCATTAGAACATAAAATTAGCCTTAACCCTATTCTAAATTCTTTTCAAGAAACCTATCATAAATATGGTATTGATAAACATTTGGTCAATTCGTTTATGGACAGCATGCGTTTAGATCTTCACAAAAAAGATTATTTAACTGACGCTGAATACAAAACCTATATTTATGGCTCAGCAGATGTTGTTGGCTTAATGTGCTTAAAAGTTTTTGTAAAAGGAGACAATGCTAAATTTGACGCATTAAAAGACTCAGCGATGAGTTTGGGATCTGCGTTTCAGAAAGTGAACTTTTTACGAGACCTAAAAGAAGATTTTGAAGACTTAAGTAGAACTTATTTTCCAAACACTGATTTAAATAAGCTTGATGAAGCTTCAAAAAAGGCCATTATTACTGAAATTGAAGAAGATTTTGAAAAAGGCTTAGAAGGCATTAAACGATTGCCATTAGAAGCTAAGTTTGGTGTATTTATGGCATATCGATATTATAGTAAACTTTTAGAAAAACTTAAAAAGACACCAGCTTTACAAATAAAATCGACAAGAATTAGGGTTCCTAATTATAGAAAAATAGAATTATTAACACGCAGTTACGTTAAATATCAATTAAATTTACTGTAACCTTTTAAAGCCTCTATAATGCAAACCGTTTTTTGGATATTAATTTTTTTAGGCACCTTCTTTATTATGGAGTTTAATGCGTGGTTTACGCATAAATACATAATGCATGGATTTTTATGGAACCTACATAAAGACCATCATCAAAAGGATCACGATAGTTGGTTTGAAAGAAATGATGCCTTTTTTGTCTTTTATGCCATTGTAAGCATCCTATGTTTCTATCTCTGGAGTTATGAAGCTATTTGGTACACCTTGCCAATTGGACTAGGCATACTAGTTTATGGTATGGCTTATTTTATCGTTCATGATATTTTTATTCATCAACGTTTTAAACTATTTAGAAACGTTGATAATAAATATGCGAGAGGTTTAAGACGTGCGCACAAGATTCATCATAAGCATTTAGGAAAACACAAAGGAGAGAATTTTGGAATGCTTATAGTTCCTTTTAAGTATTTTAAATAGGTTGTTCTGAAAGCAATTCGTCGAGCTGACTCCTTACTTTTTTACTATTCCAATCTACAGCTCCAGACTCATCTACTACAATCTCACCGCTCTTATTAATTATAAAAGTTCTAGGAATTGAATGTACAGATAATTCTAAAGGAGGAGCACTCAATGGGCTGTAAACTTCAAAATTGAATCCATTTTTAGTTTTGAATTTTTCTACCTTATCAAAATCATCAGTAGTTACAAAAAGAAATACAACCTTGTCATTATAGTCGTTATATACATCTTGAATACTAGGCATTTCTGCAATACATGGAGGGCACCAAGTCGCCCAAAAGTTTATAAATACCACTTTACCTTTTGTATCCTTAAAATCTAAATCTAATTGCGAATCAGAAATTAGTTTCCAGTTAGAATAACTTACCGACTTACGTTCTTCTTTATCGATTATTGAAGATTGATTAAAGTAGCTCATGCCTTTATGAACCCAAACTTGAAAAAACGAACGTGTTTGCGGAATTATAAAAAGCAGTATAACAGCTACAAATATAATATTACTCTTAGTCCATCTTTTCTGTTTCATACTGAAATTCCATTTTAATAATGGTCGCTATATAATACATTCCTTTCAAAATAAGATACAAAAAACTCCCAGTTAAAATAACTGGGAGTCTATAAAATATTGCGGTCGCTTTATTAAGCGTTTTGCTTCTTAATTAAGTTTAAAGCAGAACCTTCATTATACCATTTAATTTGTGCTTCATTATAGGTATGATTTAATGCAATAACATCTTTAGATCCATCTGAGTGCACAATTTCAAGATGCAATTGTTTGTCTGGTGCAAACTCATTTAAGTCCGTAAAGTTAAATGTATCATCTTCTTGAATTAAATCGTAATCTGCTTCATTATCAAAAGTTAAACCTAACATACCTTGTTTTTTAAGGTTGGTTTCATGAATACGCGCAAATGATTTTACGATAACAGCTGCTACACCTAAATGTCTTGGTTCCATAGCTGCATGCTCTCTTGAAGAACCTTCTCCATAGTTATGATCACCAACAACAACTGACCAAACTCCAGCCGCTTTATAAGCTCTTGCTGTATCTGGTACTCCACCAAACTCATCTGTTAATTGGTTTTTAACAAAGTTGGTTTTCTTACCGAACGCATTAACAGCTCCAATTAAACAGTTGTTAGAAATATTATCTAAATGACCTCTAAATCGTAACCATGGACCAGCCATTGAAATATGATCGGTTGTACATTTGCCAAAGGCTTTAATTAATAACTTAGCCCCTTTAATTTCATTTCCGATAGGCTCAAAAGGAGTTAGTAGCTCTAATCTTTCAGAATTAGGATCTACAGTTACTTCTAATCCACTTCCATCGGCAACAGGTGCTAAATAACCATTCTCTTTAACTTCAAAACCTTTTGGTGGTAATTCCCATCCTGTTGGTTCTTCGAACATCACTTCTTCACCATTTTCATTGATAAGTTTATCTGTTAATGGGTTAAAGTCTAAACGTCCAGAAATAGCTATTGCTGCTGTCAATTCTGGTGAAGCAACAAATGCATGTGTATTTGGATTCCCATCAGCACGCTTAGCAAAGTTTCTATTAAAAGAGTGTACTATACTATTTTTAGGTGCATTTTTAGGGTCATTATATCTTGCCCATTGTCCGATACAAGGACCACAAGCGTTTGTAAATATTTTAGCATCTAATTCTTTAAATATGCCAAGAATCCCATCACGATCTGCTGTAAATCTCACTTGCTCAGAACCAGGATTAATTCCTAATTCAGATTTCATTTTTAAGCCTTTATCTAAAGCTTGTTGTGCAATAGATGATGCTCTCGATAAATCTTCGTAAGATGAATTAGTACACGAACCAATAAGTCCCCATTCTACTTGTAATGGCCATTCATTTTCAGTAGCTTTTTTAGTCATATCACTACCTACTTCAGTAGATAAGTCTGGTGTAAAAGGTCCATTTAATAATGGTCCTAATTCAGATAAATTAATTTCTATAACCTGATCGAAATACTGTTCTGGATTAGCGTATACTTCGTCATCTGCTGTTAAGTATGGTCTAATAGCATTTGCTGCATCTGCAACATCTGCTCTTTCGGTAGCACGTAAATAACGTTCCATAGAATCATCGTAACCAAATGTAGACGTCGTCGCTCCTATTTCAGCTCCCATGTTACAAATAGTTCCTTTACCTGTACAAGACATTGATGTTGCACCAGGACCAAAATATTCTACAATCGCACCTGTTCCACCTTTTACAGTTAGAATTTCAGCGACTTTTAAAATAACATCTTTTGGCGCTGTCCAACCTGAAAGTTTTCCGGTTAACTTCACACCAATCAACTTAGGGAATTTAAGCTCCCAAGCCATTCCTGCCATGACATCAACAGCATCAGCACCACCAACTCCAATAGCAACCATTCCTAATCCACCTGCATTTACAGTATGTGAATCTGTACCAATCATCATTCCACCAGGAAATGCATAATTTTCTAATACCACTTGATGAATAATACCAGCACCTGGTTTCCAGAATCCAATACCATATTTATTAGATACCGATTCTAAAAAGTTAAATACCTCACTACTCGTTTGGTTTGCGTGCTTTAAATCTGTATCAGCACCATCTTTAGCTTGAATTAAGTGATCACAATGAACTGTAGTTGGTACAGCCACTTTAGGTTTTCCTGCTTGCATAAACTGTAATAACGCCATTTGCGCAGTTGCATCTTGACAAGCTACACGGTCTGGAGCAAAGTCTACATAATCCTTTCCTCTGGTAAACGCTTTATTAGGTTTTCCATCCCACAAATGTGAGTAAAGTATTTTTTCTGAAAGTGTCAATGGCTTACCAACAATTGCTTTAGCTGCATCAACGCGCTCAGTCATGTTAGCATAAACCTCTTTAATCATATCAATATCAAATGCCATAGTCTTTTTTTTAAATTTTAATTCTACTAATATACAAAATGCAATAGTACTTTAAAAGCGTTCGATACATATAATAGCGATAGTGGAATAGGAATTTTCTATATATAATTATTCTAAATTGGAAACAAGGTTTTGTGGAAATAAAACGTATTAAAAAACAAAAAGCCTGAATCTAAAATTCAGGCTTTAACTTATAGTATAAAATATTAATTATCTCACTAATTGTTTCGTAGAAGGCTTAAACTTCGTTAAAACAATACCATCAACAGCAGCTTCATATTCAGCTAAAGTAGGTGTTCTACCTAATATTGTAGATAAAACTACCACTGGTGTAGATGATAATAAAGACTCTCCTTTTTTCTCTCCATCATCTTTTACAACACGTCCTTGGAATAAACGTGTAGATGTTGCCATAACCGTATCTCCTGGTTCTGCTTTTTCTTGGTTACCCATACATAAATTACAACCTGGACGCTCTAGGTATAACATGTTTTCGTACTTAGTACGTGCTAATCCTTTTGGTGCATTATCATCAAACTCAAAGCCTGAGTATTTTTGTAATACTTCCCAATCTCCTTCTGCCTTTAACTCATCTACAATATTATATGTAGGAGGTGCAACAACTAAAGGTGCTTTAAATTCAACTTTACCTTGTTGAGCTTCAATGTTCTTTAACATTTGAGCTAATATTTTCATATCGCCTTTATGTACCATACAAGAGCCTACAAATCCTAAATCAACTTTTTTAGTTCCACCGTAGTATGATAATGGTCTAATATTATCATGCGTGTAACGCTTAGAAACATCTTCGTTATTCACATCTGGATCTGCTATCATTGGTTCAGCTATTTCATCTAAATTAATAATAACTTCTGCATGATATTTTGCATTAGCATCTGGTCTTAAAGATGGTTTAATACCAGTTTTAAGCTCTGTAATTCTAGTTTCTGCTTTTTCAACAAGACCTTTAAGAACTTGCTTCTCGTTATCCATACCTTTAGCAATCATGATTTGGATACGACCTTTAGCAATCTCTAAAGATTCGATTAATGTTTCATCTTCAGAAATACAGATAGAAGCCTTAGCTTTCATTTCAGCTGTCCAATCTGTAAATGTGAAAGCTTCATCTGAAGTTAGTGTTCCGATATGAACCTCAATCACACGACCTTGGAATACATTTTCCCCTCCAAATTGCTTCAACATTTGTTGTTGTGTGGCATGTACCACATCACGGAAATCCATATAAGATTTCATTTGACCTTTAAAGGTTACTTTTACAGATTCTGGAATAGGCATGGAAGCCTCACCTGTCGCTAAAGCTAGTGCTACAGTACCAGAATCGGCACCAAACGCCACTCCTTTAGACATACGTGTATGAGAATCTCCACCAATAATAATGTCCCAATCACCAACAGTAATATCATTAAGTACTTTATGAATAACATCTGTCATTGGAAAATATTTCCCTTTTGGATCACGACCAGTAATTAAACCAAAATCGTTCATAAAGCTCATTAACCTTGGAATGTTGGCTTTAGACTTATCATCCCAAACTGACGCTGTATGACAACCCGATTGGTATGCGCCATCTACAATAGGAGAGATTACCGTTGCAGCCATCATCTCTAATTCTTGAGATGTCATTAAACCAGTAGTATCTTGAGACCCTACAATATTTACTTCTGCACGAACATAAGAACCTGCATGTAATGTAGCACCTGAAGTACCTACTGCATTTTTATTGAATATTTTTTCTACTGCTGTTAAGCCTTGTCCTTCAATAGTCACTTCTTTAGAAGGTGCATATACTTGAGGAATATCAATACCTAAAACGTTACAAGCAAATGTTTGTAATTTTTTACCGAAGACAACGGCGTAAGATCCACCAGCTTTCATAAACTCCATTTTCTGCGGTGTAAATGCAGCAGAAACATCTTTAAGCTCTTGATCTCCGTTGTATAATTTTTTCTCTTTTGTATTTATAGTTAATACAGTTCCTGTAGCAACTGAATAGACTTCTTTTAAAATTGGCTCTCCATCTTCATCAACAATAGTATTACCATTCTCATCCTTTTGCTGCACCCAATTTTTAAGGTCTAATCCAATACCGCCTGTAACACCAACTGTTGTTAAGAAAATTGGAGCAATACCATTGGTACCAGCAATTACAGGCGCAATGTTTATAAATGGTACGTATGGGCTAGATGAAATACCTGTCCATAAGGCCACATTGTTTACACCTGACATTCTTGAAGACCCCACTCCCATGGTTCCTTTTTCTGCAATTAGCATCACACGTTTATCTGGATGTGCTTCTTTTAATGCTAATAATTCATTTTGCATCTCTTTATTATGCTCAAACATACATTGCCCATGTAACTCACGATCTGATCTTGAATGCGCATCACCACCAGGAGATAATAAATCGGTAGAAATATCACCTACACCTGCGATGTATGTTACGACCTTAATCTCTTCGTCAATTTCTGGTAACTTAGTAAAGAATTCTGCTTTTGCATAGCTCTCTATAATATCTTTAGCAATTTTACTACCCAATTTAAAAGCGTCTTCTAAGCGGTCTGTATCTGCCTCATATAAAAACACCTGAGTCTTTAGGACCTTAGCAGCTTCTTCTGCTATAGCAACGTCTTCACCTAAAGCTAAATCTAATAAGACTTCAACTGAAGGTCCACCTTTCATATGAGATAATTGTTCTAGAGCAAATGCTGGAGTTATTTCTTCAACGATTGATTCGCCTAAAATAATTTCTTTTAAAAATTTAGCCTTTACACCTGCAGCACTCGTTGTACCTGGTAACACATTATAAATAAAAAAGTTAAGAGAATCCTCCCTATACTCATTATCTACATCTTTAATTTGATCAATGATTTTACTTAATAATTCAGCACCATCTATTGGCTGCGGATGAAGTCCTTGATCTTTGCGTTCTTCAATCTGCTTTAGGTAATTTTGATAAATACTCATGTAAGAAATCTTTAGTTACTATTTTTTAATCTTAGTGATGTAAAAAATACAGTCTTATTTATAAATTTAAAAGTCATGCAAATTAATATAAAGATTTATAAATACAATAGCCTAAAACATTATTATCATACTATTTTAGGATAGTGATATAAAATTTTTATATGATTGTACTTTTGCAGGTATTTTTCGATAAGAAAGAACTCTTAGATCTCGACTTTTTTATGCATAAAATCACCTCAAAGTATCATTTGAAGGCTTAACGCTATGATAAAATTGAAAACGAGTGCTTAGAATAAACTTTGAATAATCTTTTCGTCTGTAACGCCTTCGGCTTCGGCTTTGTAGTTTTTAATAATTCTGTGTCTTAGAATTCCGGTGGCGACAGCTTGAACATTTTCAATATCTGGAGAAAATTTACCGGTTGTAGCCGCATGTGTTTTAGCTGCTAAAATTAAATTTTGAGACGCTCTAGGACCTGCTCCCCAATCTACAAACTCTTTTACTATATCTGCAGCAGAACTTGCATTTGGTCTTGTTTTAGCCACTAAAGAAACCGCATATTCTATAACATTATCTGCTACAGGAATACGACGAATGACATTTTGAAAATCGATAATTTCTTGCGCTGTAAATAATGAATTTACTGTCTTATGAACATCTGTTGTCGTAGATTTTACAACATCTACCTCTTCTTGGAACGAAGGATATTCTAAATTAATAGCAAACATAAAACGGTCTAATTGTGCTTCTGGTAAAGGATAAGTTCCTTCTTGCTCTATTGGGTTTTGAGTTGCCAATACAAAGTAAGGTAAGTTTAACTTATACTGATGTCCTGCCACTGTAACCGCACGTTCTTGCATAGCTTCTAGTAAAGCTGCTTGGGTTTTTGGAGGTGTTCTGTTAATCTCATCTGCTAAAATAATATTAGCAAAAATTGGTCCTTTTAAAAATTTAAACTGTCTGTTTTCATCTAAGATTTCACTACCTAAAATATCACTTGGCATTAAATCTGGAGTAAACTGAATACGTTTAAAGTTTAAACCTAATGCTTGTGCTATAGTATTTACCATTAAGGTTTTTGCTAAACCAGGAACTCCTATTAACAGGGAATGACCACCAGAAAAAATAGAAATTAATATTTGATTTACAACTTCATCTTGACCAATGATAACTTTAGCAACTTCTTCCTTTAATGCAGTATATTTTTTTACAAAATTTTCAATTATTGCAACATCAGACATATTATATTATTTTTTTAACCAATTCCCTTGAAAATCACAGTCTCTATACTCACCGTTAATCTTAATGTAAGTTTCTTCAATGGTCTTTTTTTGCCATTTAGCAACAGCATCTACTTGCTTATCTTGCAAGGCTAATTCTTTAATTTTTAAATAATCTTGAGCGAAATCTGCTTTGTGATCATCTATACGATCGGTAACAGTTAAAATCTTAAATTTTATTCTATTCACTCGATCTTCATCTTGTAAAACCTCACTGATTTCACCATCTTTTAAGTTTTGAATCTGTGCATATAATTCTGGCTCCATTCTCGTTAATTCAAAATTAAAATCTTGTGTTGTTGGGTTGGTCATTTGACCTCCTTCATATTTTGTTTCCTCTTCATCACTAAACTCTCTTGCCGCTTCTGCAAAAGTTATAGAACCATCTACAATTTTAGCTCTAACTTCATCAATTTGATCTTTAGCTTTTTTAATTGCTTCTTGTGTTAGTTCCGGACGAATTAAAATGTGTCTAACATCATATTCTTGACCTCTAATTTTTTCTAATAGAATGATATGATAACCAAAGTCAGTTTCAAATGGTTCTGAAATTTCACCTTCTTGCATTGAGAACGCCACATCTCTAAACTCTTTTACCATTCTAGGCTGATTTCTATTTAAGGTATATTTTCCTCCAGTAGATTTAGACGCAGAATCTTCAGTATAAAACAATACTTTGGTTGTAAAACTAGAGCCATTCTCTTCAATATCTGTTTTGAATCCTTTTAACTTATCAATAACGGCTTGCTTAGATTCTTCCGTAACTTCAGGAATAATTACAATTTGAGCCAACTTAAGTTCTGTTCCAAATATAGGACGTTCATCTTCTGGAATATCGTTAAAAAACGTACGAACCTCTTCTGGCGTCACTTCAATATCACCAGTTACTTTGTTTTGCATTTCTTGTGCGAGATATTGATTTTTATTAATCTCATCCATCTCTTCACGTAAAGCTTGCTCAGAATCTTTTTTGTAGAAATCTAACAAACCTTGCATATCGCCTTTGGTCTGTGCCAAAATACCTTGTATTTGCTGTTCTGTTCGCGACTTAATATATAATTCGTTAACAAGAACACTATCTTGAATGGCTTGATGCGCATATAACTTGCTCTCTAACAAACTCCCAAAAAGCTCACATCTCGAAAAGCCTTTTAAGTCTGCTCCTTGTGCTTCAAGTTGTGCAATTTCTCTATCTAAATCAGATTCTAGAATAATATAGTCACCTACCACTGCGGCAACACCATCTGCTTTGATTCTTGTTTTCTTTACGATTGTATCTTTTGTTGTTTCAACTTGTGGTACATCGTCTTGTATGATCTCTTGCGCATTAGCATTACTAAAGGTAAAAGATATAAAGCCAACTAAAAGCGTTGCTTTAATTAAAAGTTTGGAATTTATTTTGTTTGATAGCATCGTTTGTAATATCATTTTCGAGTTGCTTAATGAGCTCTAATTTTCTCTTGTTTATAACAATTTTTGTGATTGACGAGTTTACATAATCCAAAGGCGCATAGTCGTTTTGAAGTCGTACGTCGTTTACCAACATCAAATATAGGTTTAATGAATCTTTGAGCTGTAAAAAATTAGATTTTTTTAACAGTTCATTTTTATTGGTATTATTAATAATCGGAATTTTTTCAGCTACACGACTTACTTTTAACCAAAGTGAATCGTTTAAAGAATACGACCTAAATTGAACAGATATAGAATCTAGATATGATTTATCTTTAGGTTGGAAGCGTTGAAACCGTGTTTTAATAGTATCTAAATTTACCGGATTTAATGGTAAACTGATATATCTAAACTGAATTAAATCATCATTCAATTTAAAAGACTCTTTATTATTTTCGTAGAACAATTCTGCTGTTTCGCGTGGCACTACAGAATCTATATTCTTTTTAACCAAGCCTTCTAAGTACGCTTTTGTATACAGGTCGTTTTTATATTGCTCTACTAATTTAGAAAATTCAGCTTGCTTCTCTTCAGGCAGGTTTAACATAGCGCCATCCATTAAAAGTAAGCGACTTGCCCAACGATCAATATAGGCGTTAACCATTAACGTACTATCTTCTTTAGGTGTACCTTCTGGAACTACATCTTTTATATCTTCCTTATAAAGAAAACTTTCATTAACTCTAGCTACTGCATCTTGAGTGTCTGGTTTTTTTAAAAAATCGCAACTCGCAAAAAGTAAACAAATACTAAATATGTAAAAGAAGTGTTTCAAAAATTAGGTGAATTAGTTTCCGATTTTAGTTTTAATAGTTTTAAGCGTTTCTTGATTTACCTCTATTTTAAAACGATTGTTTAAATCCTTAATCCAGTTAGATTCAATTTCAGCTTGATAATCATTAATAACATTACCTTTAGCTTCTTCTAAAGTTTTTTGTCCAGCTGGTAAAACCTCAATCACATTAATAACGTGAAAAGATTCGTTATGCTTATAAATACCAGAAACACCTTTTTTAGCTTTAAAATCTGAAGGTAAAATAGGGGTATCTGTAGCGAAAGTACCATTTGTAAAGATAACGTTTTGCTTGTCGTTAGTATTTAATTCATCTTTAATAGCCGCTTCAGATTCTCCCTTTTTCATTAACTTAAGAATTTTCTTTGCTTGAGACTTATCTGCAGAAGATGCCATTATTACTTCAACTCTATCTGACCATTGGTAATTAGATTTGTTGTTATTGTAATACGTTTCAATACCAACAGAGTCTTTAGACGCCTTGTTCCAAACCTCTTTTTCCATGAGATCAAACAGCAATAAACCATCTTTATATTCTTTTAAAATATTAGCATATTCTACGTTTTCTACTTCTAAATTATCTTCTCTGTATTGTAAGATTGATTTTTCAAAGAAGCTATCATATTCTTTGTCTATAATAGTAGCAAAATCTGTGGTTCTTCCTGAATAAATACGTTGTGCTGTGATTAAATGTTTTCCGAAATCTTCAAACGTAAAATTGGTTTTATTTATAGAAAACACTATGTCAGTTGCCTTAAAATCTTCAGGTAAACTCCATGTTCTATTATAAAACTCTTTAGAAAGTAAAGCTTCAAAATAAGTCTTAGCTTCAGCATTATATGCAATATCATACTTATCTTTAAGCTTATTGATTAACGCTTCTTGAATTAATTGCGACCTAGAATCTCTTTTTACTTTTGTCTCTAAAGCATTCTTTACATTTTCTAAGGGCTCAATTGGTTTATGGTTAAGTCGTTTTACAATATGCCAACCATAAGCAGACTTAAACGGTTTACTTATATCTCCATTTTCTTTTAAATTAAAAGCAACATCTTCAAATTCCAAAGAACTTAACTGGCCACTTTTAAAAGGTGCCATTTTCCCACCCTCTCTTGCAGAACTTTTATCCTCTGAAAACTGTTTGGCTAAAGCATCGAAACTTTCTCCTTGATTCAGTTTCTTATAGATATCGTTAATTCTAGCTTCAGGATTAGCTAATGAATCTTTCGGATTTAGATTCACCATAATGTGTGCAACGGTTACTGTACCTCTAGATGGTCTTCTTTCATTTACTTTAACCACATGGTAACCAAAACGCGTTCTAAACGGCATTGAAATCTCACCAGCTTTAGTATTATAGGCTGCAGATTCAAAATCGTAAACCATTTTAAAAGCTGAGAAATACCCTAAATCTTCAAGAAAGATAGTTTCTCCGTTATGCATTTCTGCTTTTACCTTATCAAACCCTTCTTCTATTACACGATTTCTAAGTTCTAAAACTTTATTATACGTCGCTAAAGTATCTTTGACTGAAGGATCTAAACGCACTAAAACATGTGATGCATTAATATCTAAATTAGAACGCTCATAAGCTTCAGTCACCAAAGCATCAGTAACTTTATTCTCTGAGATATAGTTGCTAATTAACTGTTTTTTATAGCGCGTAAATTCGCGTTGGTAGTTTTGATCTTCGTCTAACTTTAAACGTTTCGCTTCTTTTAGTTTAAGTTGATATTCTGTAAATAGTTTTAAATAGCCATCAATATCCTTTTGACTTTCATCTTGAACTAAATCTAAATTTTTGTTGTAGACTCTTAAGAATTCTGAAGCCATAATAGGCTCTCCATCTACCTCTAGAAGAACAGCATCATCATTATCTTGAGAAAAAGAAAAATTTAGTGCAAAAAACACCAAAAACAGACATTTAATATTAAGTTTCATAATTTAACCTTGATTTGTATTGATATAAGAAACATGCTTTTAAAACTCAGCAAAAGTAATATAAATAGCGTATTTAGCAATAGGATTAAATAGCATTATTTTAATAATTACTGCTAGATACGTCGTAAAAATCACACCACAATAAGATGTTAATGTATTTTACGATGATTTTAACAATTAAAAAAGCCTAACATCGATTAGATTGAACTTCTGACTTGCCTTTTTATATTTTTATCAAAATTACAAAACTGCATGGAGTACACCACTGAAATATTAATTAAGAAATCTATATCTGAGGTTATTAAAAAATATAGTTCTATTGGCAATTTAAAACATTGGCAAGAAGGCTTGGTGAGTACTGAACACATTTCTGGAACTCCAACTGAACTTGGTGCTAAAATGAAATTAACTTTTAGTTTTGGAAATCGTAAAATGGAAATCATTGAAACCGTAACAAAGCAAGAATTCCCTAATGAATTACACGTTACCTATACTACAAATGGTGTGCGTAATATTCAAGAAAACTATTTTAAAGTTATAGAGAACAACGCAACCCAATGGATTTCTAAAACAAAATGTCAGCCAACGAGTTTAAAGATGAGCTTAATGTTGTTTTTAATGCCAAGTGTATTTAAAAAGCAAACGGCAACCTATATGAGTAATTTTAAAAATTTTGTTGAACAAGGCACTTCAATTAGGTAATTTACCGAGTACACCAACGAAATATTATACAGAAACAAGAGGATTTAAAGCATGCGTAAGTTAAAATTAATTTGGGATTTTAGAGGTCCAGCAGGACAAAAAACAGCAGAACATCATCTCATCCATTTAAAGGAATATATTGAAATTAATGCGTTAGACATTTCTATTACAGGTGTCGAAACCATAAGCGACATGCATAGTTTGGCGTATTTAGTTGTAGATGAATCTGAAATGAAACCTATTAGAGATGCTTTAAAACCTCATAGAGGGCAGGTTTATTCTTAAGTTGTTAAGTTGTTAAGTTGTTAAGTTGTTAAGTTGTTAAGTTGTTAAGTTGTTAAGTTGAAAGTATAGCTCTCGACCTAATACTATTAAAACAACCGTTTAAAAAATGCCTGAATAAATCGTTTTGGTGGCACTGATAAAATGATTTTTAAATCCTCTAACCACGTAGACTCTTCGTCTAAAAATTTAAAAATAGTTTTAATATTTGCCTTTTTGAACATAGACGAAAAAAGTGCTGCTCCTTCGGCATTATGATTTGCTAATACATCTAAAAATATTACATCATAAAAATTATATTTTGTCCGCTTTTGAAATTTCGACAAGTCGTTATCCGTCTTTAAAAATGCAATAACCTCTTTTGTTTTCTTTGAGGTGTTATAAAAGGTGTAACCTGTACTTGCTTTTGTCCAACCACCTGCAGTACCTATATTTAGAATGTGTTTAGAGTTTAAGGCGCTAAACTTAAAAGATGTCATGGGAATATTGCCTTTTTCCTTTTCTACAATGTCGTAATCAGATACATTTTTTGTCTTCAAGTAGCTCTTAATAGCATCCTCATAATCAGAATATTCTAATAATTCTTTAGAAAACAATGTGTACTCAAATAAGGCCGTTTTTTTATCTATTGGCAACACATACATAAAGCGTGTATTTCCGTTCTGTGGCACAGTAAAATCCATAAAGGTTGCCTTAGTATCATCAAACGAATCAACGTTTGTTTTTACAAACCAACCTACAAAGTGCTGATGAATTAAAGGATATTTCTGTTGTGATTTGTACACTTCCGGATTTGGTAAACTATTAAAAACTTTAAACCCAAAATAGCTATCCGTTTTTGAAACAACATCTACACCAGATGTTGACGCTGTACAACGTTCAACAACGGTTTCTATAAAGGTAAAATTAGCTTTGGTGTTTATTTGCTCCCAAAGTGCCTTGTAAAAGACTTCGCTTCTCAGCATTTTGTATTGAAACGGAGCTATTGGAAGGGTTTTAGAAAAGGCATCACTTCCAAAGTAAATATGATTCCATGTTTTACTTACAAGGTGATCCCATTCTCCTGCTCCATTTTCCCAATAACACCATGTTCTATCGTTGCCTTTGTTTTTTGTTTGGTCTATAATTAAAATCGATTTATCATCAAAGAATGCATCTTTAGACATTCGGTATGCCAGCAACAATCCTGAAGCTCCTGCACCTAATATGATATAATCGTATGTCTCCAAATTGGTAAATTATAGATTGAAACACAAAAGTAAATCATTTTGTTTGGTTTATGTAATTCATACGTCTGGGCTGTAACAAAAGCTTGCTAATTGATTGTATTTATTAATTCAACTCACGTCATATGGTGTTTGTTATAAAAACCTATCTTTACAGTTTAACAACAATCACATACTTATAATAACCTGATTTATTTACGGGATACGAGTACTATAAATTGTGATATAACTAGTTGTGCCCAATTAAAAAATCACGTTTCATAACATAATTCAGATTAAATGATTGTACCTTTGATAGTATCAAATGATAGTATCACAAATGAAACCACCTTACGAAATAACATCTTCTATTTTAAAATTAATAACTTCTATTTCAGAGAAAATAGGAGAAGTAAATGCTAATTTATTAAACAAACCTTCACCTAAATTGAGAAAACAGAATAGAATTAAAACTATTCATTCTTCATTAAAAATAGAAGGAAACACACTTACAGAAGAACAAATAACAGCACTTCTTGAAAACAAAAGAGTTATTGGTCCTAAAAAAGATGTTCTTGAAGTTCTAAATGCAATCAAAACCTATGAAAATTTAGAAAATTTCAATCCTTCTAATGAAAAATCCTTTTTAGAAGCACATCAAAACCTAATGGAAGGTTTAATTGAAAATTCTGGAAAATATAGGACTCAAAGTGTCGGAATTGTAAAAGGCTCTAAAGTTGAGCATTTAGCACCACAATTTGGAAATGTACCATACTTAATGAAAGACCTTTTTGAATATTTGGAAAAGTCTGATGAAATTGAATTAATTAAAAGTTGTGTTTTCCATTACGAAATGGAATTTACACATCCATTCTTGGATGGAAATGGCAGAATGGGAAGATTATGGCAAACTTTAATTTTAATGGAAAAATATCCAATATTTGAGTTTTTACCTTTTGAAACTTTAATCAGTAATGACCAAGAAAAATATTACAAAGCTTTGGCTGAAAGTGATAAATCTGGAAAATCAACTAAGTTTATTGAATATATGCTAAACGTTATTGACATTTCAATAAGTCAACTATTAGATTTTAATAATAGAACGTTAAATGAAAAAGATAGATTAGAATACTATGTTTCATTAAATAAAACTGAATTTACAAGAAAAGATTATATGGATATTTTTAAAGATATTTCTTCAGCAACTGCAAGTAGAGATTTAAAGAAAGGAGCAGAATTGAATTTATTTGAAAAAATAGGAGAAAAAAATAAAACAATCTATCGTTTAAAATAACTGGGCACAACACCGTGTATAATTAATTGCCTTTTTGAGCTTACTTGCGAAAATTCCTGCGGAATTTCCTTTGGTTCGTGAAAGTTTGCTAAATTAGCTACCGAACCACGCAACTAAACATTCACAAAACCGTTGTGCAACATTTTGACCAACCATTATCAAAGAATAAATTGACCTTATTTTATACCACTTTTAAAATAAGATGTAACATTTTTTGATTTCCGCATCTAAAGGGAAATCAAAACTTAAAAACAATGAAAAATCTTATTTTATTATTCGTCTCATTTGTATTTTCTTTATCTATTTATGCAAAAAATGAAAGTCAGCCTATCAGTGTAGAAGTTACAGGAAAAGGTAAACCTATCATATTAATTCCAGGGTTTACAGTTCCTGGAAACATTTGGAATCCACTAGTAAAGAAACTTGAAAAAAATTACGAATGTCATATAGTAACTTTAGCTGGTTTTGGAGGAAAAGAACCCATAGAATTCCCTTGGTTACCTAAAGTTAACGAGTCTCTAAAAAACTATATCTTAAAAAACGACTTGCAAAATACTACCATAATTGGACACAGTTTGGGCGGTACCATTGCCACTTGGCTTGCTTCACAAAACGACTTAAAACTTTCTAAAATCATATTAATTGATGCGCTTCCTGCTTCAGGCGCATTAATGATTCCTGATTTCAACCCTGAAAATTTGGCTTATGAAAGTGCATATAACAATCAACAACTAGCAATGGATGATGTAACCTTTGAGCAAACTGCCACAACAATGTCAAAAGGTATGAGCCTTAAAGAATCAGCTCAAGAAAAAATTAAGAACTGGATACTAGAATCTGACCGAAAAACATATGTTTATGGATATACAGATTACCTTAAATTAGACCTTAGAGAAAATTTAAAAAACATTTCGATTCCAGTTACTATAATTGCAGCATCACAACCATACGGTGAGGAAATGGTTAAGCAAACTTATAAAAATCAGTATGCAAATTTAAAAGATTACAATTTTATTATAGCGGAAGATAGTGCTCATTTTATAATGCTTGACAAACCCGAATGGTTTATGAAACAAGTGCAAACGATATTATCATCTAAATAATGATTTCAGAACAAGAATTTACTAACATCTATAATTTACACGCTTCTAAAATTCACAGATTATGTTTAGGGTATGCATCAGGAAATAATGAGCTTGCAAAAGAATGGCTTCAGGAGACTTTTATAAAGGTTTGGAAGCATAGAAACTCATTTAAAGAAAAGTCGTCTATAGACACTTGGATTTATAGAATTGCAGTAAATGTTTGTTTAGGGGATTTACGTAAACCAAGAAAAAGCATCACTATTAATGAAGACTTATTGTCAAATAGTAACTATGATGATAACATTGACAATAATGAAGGTAATATCAAAAAAATGTATCACTGTATAGACCAACTAAACGAGCAAAATAAAGCATTGATATTATTAGAACTAGAAAACATACCACAAGCTACTATTGCAGACACCGTTGGTTTAGCACACGGAACTTTAAGAACACGATTGAGTCGTATTCGAAAATCACTTTTAAAATGTATCACAAATGGAAAATGATAACTTAAATAAATTATGGGATAATCAAGCTAATGAAATATCAAACTTTAATCCCAAAGATATAATCATAAAAGCAAAGAAGCAACGTAACAGTCAATATATCAGTATCACCGTTATGTCCTTGACAGTGATTATATTGATAATCTATGCATTTTATTATGCATTCAATCAATGGAACACCTTTAATTTAGGTTTAATTCTAATGATTTCTAGTCTTACATTGCGAATTATCTTGGAGTTCTATTCGTTATATCGCAAAGAAAAACAACTCATCTCGATGGCTCAAAAATCTTACTTTGCCTATCTGAAAAAGTATTATAAAGCTCGACAAATGATAAACTTTGTTATTACACCAATCTGCATTGCAGTTTATATATTTGGATTTTATTTGCTACTACCTTACTTTAAGGATTACTTTTCAAAAGGGTTTTACACTTACATTCTAATTTCAGGGGTTATTTCTCTTATTGTTGTTATTGCTATTATTGTTAAAAGCACTATTAAAGAACAACGCTATTTAAAACAATTGCATAAATGATAAAAAATATCAATTTGAAAAAAACAACGTTGCACAACAAAGTACTGTGGTAAAAAACAAGTAAAAACCCATTAAGTTTTGACTAAAGTACTTTTATAATTTTAATCAAACAACAATCAAAATTAAATAAATGCCACTTAACGCTTGTTTCCTTTCTCATGTCGTCGCTCCGCATATTCGTAGCCTTCATTCCACCACTTTTCCATTAATCGTTTACTAAAAATCAGTGAGTTTTCGGTTAAACTTGTTGGTGTGTAGTATAAATTTAGTTTTACGTTTTTATTTCGCGCTGCTAATTTTCCGATAAGAATATCATTTCGCTCCACCTGATCTAATAAGTGCCCAAACAAACTAATCATTAGTGAAAAGGGATTTTTACCCAATACTTTTTGCTTTCCTAAAGTTTCAGCTTCTAAAACAATAGCATCTACTTCTGTGGCACCACGTTGAATGGCTTCTCTAATTGGAATTACAGATCCTAAACCACCATCAGCATATTCATAACCATCCACTTTTACCAGCGACATAAATGGAATATAGTTGCACGAAATCCAAATCCAATTACAAAACTCTTCATAAGAACACTCTTGTATCGATTTATATTCAACACGATTCATAGACAAGTTAGAAACTGTTACAACAACATCGTGTTTTTCTTTTCTAATGCGCTGATATTCTTCATAAGTAACATTTTTTCTTATGTTTTTTCTAAGTGCTTTGCTTTCTCCAAATGTACGTTTACGCCTAATAAACTGCCATAGCGAATTAACAAAATCAATAGATACGTACTCTCTGTCTCCTTTTTTGTGCTGAACAAACGGGCTTATACTAAAAATATCTTGCTGCTGTACGTTGGTAAAGATATCGTAGAGTTTTCCAATTTCGTTAACAGCTAAATGTGGGACTAATAAACTTCCTGTAGAGGTTCCTAAAAACAAATCGTAATTATGTTTTTCGCGTTCTATTAGGTATTGTGCTACACCACCAGCAAAAGCTCCTTTGCTTCCACCACCAGATATTACTAATGCTCGCATTTAATTTTAAATTTAGTATTGATTTATTCTGTTTCTATTGGACTCACTTCTTCATCTTTAAAAGACGCATAATTAAATCCACTTTGCCACCATCTCGTCATTTTATCTTTATCGAAAACAAGTGAATTGGTCGTTAAAACCGTTGGAGTATAATAAAAATTAATGATAGCATTTTGATTTGAAGCCACAAACTTACCTATTTTAATATTTTGACTTTCTATTCTATCTAGCATAAACGCAAACATGTTAGTTAATAATGAAAACGCATTGGTTGATGGCATTCTATTTAATTGCGTGACTTCTGTTTGCAAAATAATGGCATCAACTGTGGTTGCTCCGCGTTTTATAGCCTCTTCAATTGGCACCATTACACCAAGTCCGCCATCTGCATATTCACAACCATTTTTCTTTACTAAAGACATAAATGGTGTGTAATTGCACGACATCCAAATCCAATCGCAAAATTCATCGTAATCAAAATCATTAATAGACTTATACTCCACCTGATTGAGCGATAAGTTTGAAACCGTAACCACTATATCAGTAGCACTTTCTTTAAGTATCAAAAACTCGTCTTTTGTTAGCGTTCTTTTAATGAGCTTTTTCAAATTGAGACTCGACCCAAAAGTCTTGTGGCCTTTCAATAAATTTAGAAGTACCGCAAAATGATTAATCGCTATAGTTTCTACACCTTTTTTCTTTCTAATAATAAAAGGACAATTATCAAAAATGTCACCGTTATTTACACTGGTATAGACTTGTTTTATTTTTTCGACTTTGTTTAGACCTAAATGAGATACTAAAAGGCTTCCTGTTGAAGTTCCAATAAACAAATCGTATTTATGTTTTTTATTTTCAATAAGATATTGCGCAACGCCACCTGCAAATGCACCTTTACTCCCACCTCCAGATATTACTAACGCTCTCATTAATCGACTTTATTTTCAAGGTTTTCGGATTGCTCTTTAGCGAATTTAACCAATCTCCAGTTGTGATGTGATTTTGCTTTTTCTAAATTAGATTGACAGATGTCATTACAAGATTTGATTAAATCTAAATAATTAAAAGCCTTAATTCTTACATCTGCATTATACGTTTCATCTGTATAACCGACTAACTCATTAAACAATTCCTGCTTATTATCTGCGTCGTAATACGGTGTATTTAAATTTAAAACAATCCACAACATACGCACATTCTTATCCTTAAAGCCTATTACTTTTCTTGTTTTTGAAAGATACTTAGAACGTTCTAAAGGAAAATTAACCCAAAGATTATATAAGGCGTTTTCTATGGTAACATAAGACTTATCATCTAATAAAGATTCATAGTCTTCTTTCAGTGCTTCCGGAATTTTAGTGACATGTTCTGAAATGGCTTGCCTCACCTTTAAACTGTTTTTAAATACATCTGATGTTACCAATGATGGCATTTGCGAAACAACCTTCACTTTTGCTTCATCTGAGACATAATATTTAAGGTATTCTTCGCACTTTGATGATTTGGCTTCACAATCTACCATTGCATACTCATTGATAAAAGTAGATTGACGTTTTAGAATTGTATAGGCTTCATCGTAAGGAAAGGCTTTATTTTTAATCCAATAATTCACAAAACGAGATAAGGATTGTCCATATAATTTTTCAACTTCAGCAATAAAATCGGACGTTTCAACATTAGTAAATTGATGTTTTTCTAAATAATTTTTAACTGCTTTTTTAAAAATAGCATCACCAACCTTATATCTTAATACGTGTAAAACCCATGCTCCTCGTTGATAAAAGGTTAAACTACTCGATTTTGGATCTAAAAGTGAGGTTCCATTTCCGGAAAGATCTTGTTGACTTAACGCAATTACGGATTCTAAAAGTTTGTAATAAAAATAATTATCACCAAAAACATCGCGTTCTGCCAAAAGCGCATAATAGGTTGCAAAACCTTCTTGCAGCCAATGGTGCTCACTAGATGTCGCAGTAACCAAATCACCAAACCACTGATGCGCCAATTCGTGTGCGTTAACATTGACGTAATTTTTATCATTAAAACCAATACTATCCACCACAAAGGCATCCGAAAAAATAGTAAGGCTTGTGTTTTCCATTCCTGCATATAAAAAATCGTGAACAGGCACCTGTTTATAGTTTTGCCAAGGATACGCAAAGCCAATTTCTTCCTCTAAAAAATCGAACATTTGTTTTGTATAACGGTATGTTGGTTCAACTTTTAGGGAATCTTCTGGATAATAGTAATATTCTAAAGGAATACCGCTTTTTGACGTTTCTGTTTTTTTGTTGTATTTGCCTATGACTGCTGCGACTAGGTAACTTGACATTGGTTTTTGCATGTCGTATCGCCAAGTTGTTAATGAATCTCCAATTTGTTTTTCTATTAATTTACCGTTAGCTAAAGCCTCATAGTTATTAGGATACGTTAATGACAAATCGAATTCAATTTTATCATTAACATCATCAATACTTGGTAGCCAGTTACTCGTGTATTTCCCTTGACCTTGAGTCCAGATTTGGTTATCATTATCACGTTTCATGAAATACATCGCTTTTTTAGGTTTTGCATCGTAATCAAAAGAAATATTATAAATGACATCTTTTTTAAACGTATTCCTAAAAATTATTCTTTTTTGATTGTTCTCATAGTTTTCAAAAGACGAACCATCCAAAGCAACTCTATCGAATTTCATATTAATCGCATCAAGACTAACTGAGTCAGCATCTTTTAACATTTTAAATCGATAATTAACATTACCAAATACACGTGTTGAGTCTGCCTCAAATTCAATATTAGCAGTAGCACTTAAAAAATCGACATCATCCGTTTGCTGAGCAAAAAATAAGCTCGTAAAAAAAATACAAAAGGCAACAAAAAAATTCTTCATAAATAAGATTTGAGCAAGAATGAGACTAAAATACAACTTTTCTTTCGTCAGTTCGCGTGAAATTTGTTTTTTCAAATTTTGTTTCGAGAACCAATAACTTCTCGATACAATTTGCTCGTCCCTCATAAAACATTCGAAGTGACAAAAAATAGATTACTCTATTCGTTGTAATGACAACACCAAGATTTATTTATTGAGATTCTACACTTTGTTCAGAATGACAGTAAAAAGAGATTCCTGCATTCGTAGGAATTTGGTAAATTCGCAACTATGAGTGTCAATTTACAAACTCCCATAGATTATCTAAAAGGTGTTGGTCCAAACCGAGCAGATTTATTGCGCTCAGAGTTGGGTATTCAGACATATCAAGACCTTATAAATTTATTTCCAAATCGGTATATAGATCGCACTAGGTACTACAAAATTAATGAACTACAACGCAACAACGCCGAAGTTCAAATTATTGGAAAAATCACAGGATTTAGGGAAGTTGCTCAAAAAAGAGGCAAGCGATTGGTTGCTGATTTTAGAGATGACACCGGAATGATGGAACTCGTTTGGTTTAGAGGTCAGAAGTGGATACGTGAAAGTCTAAAAACCGGTAAAACTTATGTGATTTTTGGAAAAACCAATTGGTTTGCTGGAAAATTCAGCATGCCACATCCCGAAATTGAGTTGCAATCTGAACACGAACGCAATTTGCGATCTGCAATGCAAGCTATTTATCCTTCTACCGAAAAATTATCAAATAAGGGAATCACAAACAAGGTTGTTACTAATATTATGCAACAATTGTTTTTAGAAACTAAAGGGAGGTTTGTTGAAACATTACCAGCTTCTATAATGACGGATTTAAAATTAATTTCAAAATCTGACGCGCTTTTTAATATTCATTTTCCGAAGACTCCAGAGCTTCTCGCAAGAGCTCAATTTCGATTAAAATTTGAAGAATTATTTTACATTCAGCTTCAATTAATCATTAAAAATCTTATTCATAAATCGAAAATAAAAGGCTTTACTTTTGATAAAGTCGGAGACTACTTTAACACCTTTTACAAAGATCATTTACCTTTTGAATTAACCAATGCACAGAAGCGTGTTTTAAAAGAAATTAGAAATGATTTAGGTAGTAATGCGCAGATGAATCGCCTTTTGCAAGGAGATGTGGGCTCTGGCAAGACCATAGTTGCGTTTATGTCAATGCTCATGGGACTTGACAATGGTTTTCAATGTTGTTTAATGGCGCCAACTGCTATTTTGTCAGTACAGCATTACCAAGGATTACAAGAGCTATGCAAGCCATTAGGAATCAGTATATCACTATTAACTGGCTCAACTAAAACTTCAGACAGAAAAATAATTCATCAAAATCTCGAAAATGGTAATTTACAAATCTTAATTGGTACACATGCACTTCTTGAGGATAAGGTGAAATTCAAAAATTTAGGCCTCGCAATTGTAGATGAGCAACACCGTTTTGGCGTAAAACAAAGAAGTAAATTATGGCACAAAAATGAGCTACCTCCTAATGTTTTAGTGATGACAGCAACTCCTATTCCAAGAACCTTAGCAATGTCGGTTTATGGCGACTTAGATATTTCTGTAATTGACGAATTACCAGCCGGAAGAAAACCCATAAAAACAGTTCATAGATATGACAGTAACAGACTGAAAGTTTTCAAATTTATGAAAGATGAAATCGCTTTAGGTCGACAAATTTATATTGTGTATCCATTAATTCAAGAAAGCGAAAAAATGGATTATAAAGATTTAATGGATGGTTATGAAAGTGTCTCAAGAGAATTCCCAATGCCAAATTATCACATCTCAATTGTGCATGGTAAAATGAAACCTGCAGATAAAGATTACGAAATGGAGCGTTTTGTAAAAGGTGAAACTCAAATTATGGTTGCAACAACTGTTATTGAAGTTGGAGTTAATGTACCGAATGCTTCTGTGATGATTATTGAAAGTGCAGAACGCTTTGGCTTATCGCAATTACACCAATTGCGTGGACGCGTTGGTCGTGGTGCTGAACAGAGTTATTGTATTTTAATGACCAGCCACAAACTAAGCCAAGACAGTAAAACCAGATTAGAAACCATGGTTAGAAGTAGTGATGGCTTTGAAATTGCTGAAGTCGATTTAAAACTAAGAGGTCCAGGCGACATTATGGGAACGCAACAAAGTGGAGTTTTAAACCTGAGAATTGCAGACATCGTAAAAGATAAAGACATCTTAGAACAATCGCGTTATTACGCTAAAAACATTCTTAAACTAGATCCTAGCTTGATTTCGCCTGATCATAAAGTAATTCTTCATACCTATAGACAAATGAGTAAGTATCGTAATATTTGGAATTATATAAGTTAAGCTCTCTTAAGTTATAACTTAGATTATCTAAAAATAAAAAGAGACACTTTGTAATAAAGTATCTCTTTTCGCGCTACTAATCAATTATCCAACGGGTAATTTTCTTTTTCTAATTTTTCAATTCATTTAGAGCTTCACTGATAATTGTATCACCTTCTAAAATTTCGAAAGTAGAATTATACGGAGCATCATCATTTAGTGCTTTTACAAGCGTTTGAGCTACATCTGCTCTACTAATTTCTCCTCGCTTATTTAATTTTTCTTTTAATTCAATAGTGCCTTTAGCCTCCTTGTTATTTAAAGCTCCTGGTCTTACAATAACATACTTTAATCCACTCTGTTTAAGGTGTTCATCTGCGTTTTGTTTTGCTCGCAAGTAGTCTTTTAACACATCTGATTCTTCTGGCTTATCCGCTCCCATTGAACTAAGGAGCACAAAACGGTTTACATTTGCCATTTTAGCCACAGCTATTAAGCGTTTTGCGCCTTCTTGGTCAACTTCAACAACATTCTTACCTCCAGAACCAGCTGCAAAAATAACCTTATCAATACCCTTTACAGTATGTGTTAGATCTTCTGTTAAGTCTGCAAGGACGGTTTCTACACCTTCTTTCTTGAATTGTTTTTGTTGTTCTTCTTTTCTAACCATAGCAACTGGATTAAAGTATTGCGTAGATTTTAGAAGCTTAACAACTTGTTTTCCTGTGGTACCAGAAGCACCAGCAACTAATATATTTTCCATGGTGTGTATTGTTTTTATTTACTATTTACATAAAATGCATAAATCACTCCAGGCAACCAACCAACAAGCGTCAGTAAAAGGCTAATTAAAAATTCGGACCCTAAACCGTGTTTTAAAAACACTGCTAATGGTGGCAATAGAATAGATAGAATTATAGATAGTAAAGACATTTGCTTGCTTTTTAAGTTCTCGACAAACTTAAAGCAAACACCATAAATTCATTAACTTGTTTGATAGTTATGTTAGCGCAAATTGAAAACCATATTACTATTAAGAAGAAATTTTAAACAACCGAACGTATCTAAATGAGGATAATACAGTTCCTAATACAAGCATTATACAATTCTAACGGCAACTAAAAACACTTCATTACCTTACAAATCGCCCAGAAATATTACCCTCAATAATCTTAACAACATCGTCGACATTACTGTAGTTGACATCACCTTCATACGTGTGTTTTAAAGCACAAGCTGCACAAGCGAATAACATTGCTCTATAGTCATCGTAATGCTGTAGACCATGAATTAAGCCTGCTGCAAAAGCATCACCTGTTCCTATTCTGTCTACAATATGAGTAATATTTAAATCGTCGGTTTCCCTAAATTCAGTCCCAGTCCACATTCTAGCTCTAATTTTGTGTGAATTCGCATTTAAAGCTGTTCTTATTTTATCAAACACCTTTACAATAGATGGAAATGTTTCCATTAACTGTTTACTCGCTGTTATAAAATCGTCGTTAGAATAACTATAATCAGTTCCGAGCACTTCATTAATCTCATTAATTCCACCAATAAAAATATTAGAATAGTGTAATAAATCTATTAAGGTTTCTTTGGGGTCTTTACCATATTTCCACAATCCGCTACGATACGTAGGATCTGCAGAAACAGTTAATCCTTTTTCTTTGGCTAAAACTAAACCTTCTTTTAAAGTGTCGTAAGCTCCCTGTGTTAATGCTGGTGTAATACCTGTCCAGTGCATCCAATTCCCCTTTTTCAATGCTTTTTCCCAATCTACCATAGCTGGTAAAACCTCAGAAAATGATGAATGCGATCTATTATAAGATATTTGGCTCGGTCTCATTACTGCTCCAACCTCTAAAAAGTAAACACCCAATGGCCGTTTGGAACGCACAAAAGACGATGTACTAATACCAAACTTTCTTACATAAGATACTGCAGTATCACCTATAAAATCATCCGAAACTAAACTGATATGTTTTACATTACCTCCAAAATTAGCTAATGAAATGGCCACATTTAATTCCGTACCACCAAAATAAAATTCAACAATATTAGATTGCATAAATTTTTTGTTTCCTCTTGGTGATAAACGCATTAAAACTTCACCGAATGTTATAATTTGATTCATAATTTGATTTTTGTAACTGGCCTTTAAAAATAATTATTTTAATTCTAAATTTAGAAAAATAAAAGATAGTGACTTAAATTTACTTGAATAAACTTATCCTATATTTTGTTTAATTTTTTACATCGAACTCCTTAAATTACAATATGCTATTCAAAAACATAGAAACCGAACGACTTATCTTAAGACCAGTCACAGAAGAGGATATTCAAGATTTCTTTGAATTAGATTCCAACCCAAATGTTCACAAATATCTTGGAAACAAACCTGTGCAATCTATTGAAGCGTCGGAAGCAATGGTTGCCAGTATTTTAAAACAGTATAAAACTAATGGCATTGGTCGTTTAGCTCTGACAGAAAAAAGCTCGACTAAATTCATAGGTTGGGCTGGTCTTAAATATGAAGATAACTTGAGAAAAGACTTTAACTATTTTGACTTAGGCTACAGACTAAAAGAACAGTTTTGGGGTAAGGGTTTTGCCACTGAAGCTGCATTGGCATCTTTAAATTACGGCTTCAAAGATTTAAAACTAAAAGAAATTGGTGCAGCTGCACATATTAACCATATCGCCTCTAACACTATTCTTTCTAAAATTGGTATGCAAGCTACAGGTACTTTTGAACATGAAGGCGATTCGTGTTATTGGTACGAAATGACAAACCCATATGAATAACTTTGAAGAATAAAAAAATACCATTGCAAGCCGAATAGAAGTACATTTTAAATAATGCTTTCAATACGTCTTACAATGGCATTTCAATCAATTTAAAACTTAACACCATTAGGTTTTACGATCACAAAAACTAATTTCGTTCTAATCTAAAGTTAATAGGTATACTATACGGAACACCTACATTCATATCTCGTTGTCTTCCAGGTTCCATTTTAGGTAACAAATTAATAATTCGCTCTGCTTCTGCTTCTAAAATTTGAGCAGGTCCTCTACTTTTTACATTAGTTACCGTTCCTGTTTTATCAATTAAAAAGAACACATACACCTTACCTGATATATCAAGTTCTGCGGCAGCTGCAGGATATCTAAAATTTTTCTGCAAATGCTCTTGAATTTTACGCTCAAAACACGCTTTTAACTCTGCATTATTCCCTGTACAACCTGGAAAACGCGGTACTTTCTCAATCACGGCAAAAGGCACTTCAACATCTTCTTCGACTTCTATAACCTCGACTTCTTCTATACCAACTTCACGCTCATCAATAGTATCATCTTGTCCTATTTCTGTACTTTGTATGACCGTTTCTTCAATTTCTTCAACATCTTCAACTATGGTAATAACTTCAGTAACCACTTGTTGTTGGGGAGGTGGTGGAGGTGGTAACACATCAATAACAGTTATCGGAATATCTTCATCAATTTGATCCTCTAGCATTAACAAATCAATTTTAACGGCTTCTTTCTCGTAAGTCTTATGTTCTAATCCTAAATACGTTAGGAGTAACATTACGTTTAAGCCAACAGCAAAAAATAAACTACTGTTTCGACCTACATTGGCTCTTGGGTTTTTTTTGAGTTCCATGACGTTTAATTTTATAGTATAAATTTAAGAATGAATACACTAAAAAATTATGACTTATATCATGTTTAACTCAGACTCAGCACTTTAAAATTTATAAGTTATCTAACTGATTATCTGTACCATCTTCGCTAATGGTCCAAAAGAACCCTACAAAAAAGAATTGGTCTGATGCTGGTGTTAAAGATCTTCTGTTAAACTGACCGCTATAATCTGGAGTGTCTGCGTATTGGTAGCCATTAATATTTTTTAATCCTAATACATTATTTACTGAGAAGTACAATATTTTTTGTGGACTAAGTAAATAAGCCCAATTCACACTTAAACTATTAAAAGCTTTTGTGCGCTCACTTAAAAACTTATTCGTATTTGGATTGGTATAAGGACGCCCTGAAGAAAACCCATACGACATTCCAACTTGGCTTTTCCATTGGTCTATCCAATACTTACCAACAATAGATAAATTATGTTTGGTGGCATAATTGGGCTGTGCAGAAGTGGTATAATTTCTGTAATCGCGTTGCGTATCTAAATACGAGTAGCTCAACCAATAATCAATATTTTTAATGCTTGTGTTATCTCTCCAAAAGAAATCGAGACCTTGTGCATAGCCATCACCAGAAGCATTAAAATTACTATCAAATCCTTCAAAAGCAGTATCAAACTTAATTAAGTTATCGTAATCTTTTCGGTAGGCTTCGGCTCTAAATATTTTTCCATCATTTACATATTGATAGTTTAAAATATAATGTGCTGTCTTTTGTGATTTTAAATCGGATTCAAACTTTAAAATACTACTATTTGGATTTTGATAAAAGTTACCATATGCCAAAGAAAATTGTCCGTTTTTAGAGCTTTTATAAGCCAATGCTGCTCTCGGAGCTACATCAGTGGATTTAAAAATAGAGCTATAATCCGCTCTTACACCAAGCTTTAATGCCAAATCTTTTGAGAAAATAACATCTGCTTCAACAAATCCGGCAGTAATATTATTATCAAAACCATAGGTTTCATCAATTGAATTCTCTTTATAATTCTCATTAAAATCAGTGACAAACTGTTCTGCACCAAAACTTAACTTAAAACGACTGCTGAAACGCTTTTTTAATTTCAACTTTAAATGTACTGAGTTATCTGTATCCTTTATATCACTTGCTTCAATCCCAATTGTATTCTTCGCATACGTATAACTCACACCAGAGTTGATAGCCCAACTATCACCTAAAACACCTTTATAAGATGTATTGAGATAGAAGTTATTGTTATTCAATTTAAAATCTATTCCATCCGTATTGTTTATATCGTCTTGATTAACTTCAAAACTTGAAGTATCAAAAGCAGCATAAAATTTCAACCTACCATTGTTTAGTTTTTGCCTAAAAACGGTTTCGCCTTGTGCTGCAGAAACAGGTGTTTTCCACTCATTTCTATCTTTAAAAACAGCTAAATAAGGTGCCATATTAATATAACTAACGTTAAAACTCAAAGACGACTTTTCCCATTTTTGAGTATTTCCCAAACTAGCTCCAAGACTCATAATACCAATATCTGTTTTTTCTTGGTCTGGCTCGTCTATAGTATTTAATAGTAACACACTAGACAGGGCTTGACCATATTCTGAAGAATAACCACCTGTAGAAAAGGTAATACCGTCAAATAAAAATGGTGAATAACGACCACGAGTAGGCATATTATTGGTTGTAGGTGTGTACGGTGTAAAAACACGAATACCATCTATAAAAACCTGTGTTTCTTCGGCATTACCTCCTCTAACAAACAAACGACCATCTTCTGAAACATTAGACGTTCCTGGTAAGGTTTGTAGCGCACCTACATAATCACCCAAAGCACTTGCAGTAGTAACGACATCTAAGGGTTTTAAAACGGAAACTTTAGAGTTATCACGAGCTTCAAAACTACCTGCACTAATAACAACAGCATCTAAAGACTCTACATCTTCTCGTAATTTAATTTGAAGATTATTTAGTTTTGAAACGGCTTCAGTAATTGTTTTAGTTTCAAAAGATAAAAATGAAATAATTAAGGTTTGTACACCTGTTTCATCTGTTGAAAATGAAAACTTCCCCTTATCGTCTGAAGTATCACCATCATAAGTCCCTTCTAAATAAATATTAGCTCCAATTATCGGTTTGTTTTTTTGATCGGTAACTACACCTGAAATGGTAGTTTGTGCAACAACTAGTGATGTAAAAAATAGAATAATGATTGTGATGCGTTGTCTACGCAACATAGTTCTATAGTGGGTTCTGTGTTTGTGGCTTTCTGGTGTCATAATTTGATTGGCAATTAAAAGTTCGTTTTTTGTTGATGACACAAATTTGAAGGATTTTTAAGTCTGCAAAAATTCTATTTTACCGAACTGTATTATTTGTATGACGAATTGAATATATTTGACTCAAAGCAACAGGCTTCTTAATAAAAACGGACTAAAAATGTTATCTACTACCGAAAAACAATTCAGTATTTTCTTCTTAACCATTGTACTTTTTGAACTTATAACAGGACATATAGCCTCGCTTAACACTTTGCATTATATCGCTAAACCAGCCATAGTCATCAGTCTTATTTATTTGTTTGCAAAAACCTCTAAATCGCTTCCTAAAGCCATTAAAAACACAACACTTTTGGCTTTATTTTTTTCGGTATTGGGCGATATATTATTAATGTTTGTAAACCACTCACCACACTTTTTTACGTTGGGATTAGTCGCTTTTTTAACCGCTCACATTTTTTATGTTGCTGTATTTTTAAAACACAGAAACAAACAAAAATCACCTTTTGGATTTATTATATTACTACTTATATATGCTGCGAGTTTATTCTATTTTTTAAATGGAAATTTAGGAGCTATGTTAGTGCCAGTGATTTTATATATGCTGGTGATTTTAAGCATGGCAGTTGCAGCCTATTTAAGAAAAGACAGGGTGAACATACTTAGTTACGGTCTTGTATTTTTAGGTGCCTTATTTTTTCTAATTTCAGATAGTATTTTGGCACTTAATAAATTTTACGAACCACTAGCCTATTCTAATATTAGCATAATGGTGACTTATGCTTTAGCGCAATATTTAATTGTAATGGGAATTTTGAAGTTAAAAGCTGATTAAATCTTACTTTTTAAACGGTCTAATGATAAGTCGTGCTGCTTTATCAAAATTGATGTAATTGTATGTCCAATTAAAGAGTACGATCACACGATTTCTAAAACCAACTAAAGACATAAGGTGTACAAACATCCAAATAAACCAAGCAAAGAAGCCACCAAATTTGTAATGTTTTAAATCTACAACAGCTTTATTCCTACCTATAGTTGCCATAGAGCCTTTATCTTTATATATAAACGGTTTCAACGGTTTATTTTCTATAATTTTCATTATATTTTTCCCTAGTAAATGGCCTTGTTGTATAGCTGGCTGCGCCACTTGAGGATGCCCTTTTGGATACGCTTCAGTAACCATTAATGCAACATCACCAACTGCAAAAATATTAGGGTAATTTTCAATTTGATTATATTGATTTACATTATAACGATTTGCTCGTTCTATTAATGCTTCCGCTTTTAATCCTTGTATTGGTGCTCCTGTTACTCCTGCAGCCCAAATTAAGGTTTCAGATTCTAGTTTTAATTCTGAATTTGTTGTCACCGTTGTACCATCATAATGTTTTACAAAGGTGTTGCAATGTGTTTTCACTCCTAATCTACCTAAAAACTGAGTTGCTTTTTTTGAAGCAAATTCACTCATTGGTGGCAGAACACGATCTGCACCTTCTAATAAATGAATGTGCATATCTTCAGGGTTTAAGTCATTATAATCTCTTGGTAAAATATTATTTTTAAGTTCTGCAATGGCACCAGCAAGCTCTACTCCTGTTGGACCTGCACCAACAATAACAAAGTTTAGTAACGCTTCTCGCTCCTCACTAGAATCTGCGATGGCTGCTTTTTCAAAATTCTGTAAAATAAGACTTCGGATATTAAGTGCCTGAGGCACCGTTTTCATTGGCATACTATTAGTCTGTATCGCCTCATTGCCAAAATAATTGGTTTTAGTACCTGTTGCGATAACGAGATAATCAAAAGTTAAATTACCAATAGAAGTAATTATTTCATTGCTTTCTGGCAGAATTTGTTCAACTTCAGCAAAGCGAAAAAAAGTAGTTTTATGCTTTTTTATTATCTTTCTTAACGGATAAGCAATGGAGTCTGGCTCTAAACCAGCACTAGACACTTGATATAACAACGGTTGAAACGTATGGTAATTCCGTTTGTCTATTAAAACAACTTGAACATTTTTATTCGCTAAGGATTTTACTAAATTCACACCTGCAAAACCGCCTCCTATAATAACGACTCTTGGTAGGTTAGACTGAGGAATATTCATCAAATAATAATTGAAATTTCAGTTGCAAAAATACAAATTCGGAAGACGAAAGTTACATTTTAAAATAATAGTTAAATAAATTTGTAACAAAAGTCAATTTCCTACTACTAATTAGTTAACTAACCAATTAAATCAATTGAACAAAGAACTTGAACATAGTTTTGTAGAACAGTTGCAAAAACATCAAAACATTGTACATAAGGTGTGCCGTTTGTACACTAACAATGCCGATGCGCATAACGACCTGTTTCAAGAAATCACGATACAATTATGGAGAGCTTATCCAAAATTTAGAGGTGATGCTAAATTTAGCACTTGGATGTATAGGGTTGGATTGAACACTGCAATAACGTTATACAGAAAATCGAAAAGACGCATAAACACTCAAGCATTTGATACGGTTCAGTTTAAAATTAAAGCAGAGGAATATGACGATACTGAGGAGGAACAATTAAAACTATTATACCAAGCAGTACACCAATTAAATGACATTGAAAAAGCCCTTGTTTTCCTGTATTTAGAAGACAAAGACTATAGAGAAATAAGCGCGACATTAGGTATAACGGAGGTAAATGCACGAGTGAAAATGAATCGCGTTAAAAAGAAATTAAGAACAATATTAAATCCGTAAGCATATGGATGAATTAGAATTATTAAAAAAAGACTGGAAAAAAGATAAGACGGAATATAAAAATTATTCAAATTCAGATCTAAATCCAATGTTGCATAAAAAATCGTCATCAATTGTAAAGACGTTATTTTATATTAGTTTGGCAGAACTAGGGTTTTGGATACTTATCAGTATTCTACCATATTTTATGTCTTCAAGTTTTACGGACCGAATGAATCGAAGTTATGAAAACCCACTATTTTTAGGGTTGTCTATACTTAGCTTTGTCATAGTCTTTGTATTTGTGTATCTATTGTTTAAATCTCACAAATCAATTTCCTCAACAGACAATGCCAAAAAATTAATGGAGAGCATTATAAATACACGCAAAGTAATTAAATACTATGTCCTCTATAATTTAATTATGATCTTTATTTCAGTTCCATTATCACTGTATTTTGAATTTAATCAAAACATAGTGTTTCATGATCAAGTTGAAGCTTTTAACGCTAAACAAATGTTCTTTTTGTGTGGTTTTGTTATTCTGTTAACAGGTGTTTTTATAACTGTAATTTGGTTGTTTTACAAGTTACTTTATGGTATACTATTAAAACGTTTAAACAAAAACTACAACGAACTAAAGAAGCTAGAAATATAATTTACAAGGCGTTAGATAAACACAATAGCAATAAACTATATTTATATATCAAAGATTGAGACTGTAAACTAAATTACATATCTCGCAATTCTTTATTTAAGCGTTCCTTTTCTTCTAGTTCTTCTTGTGGAATTACCTTTAAAAATGAAGGATGTTGCTCAATAGCATATTCAATTTTTTCAACAATTTCTGCAATAGACTCATTGTCGTAATCAATATCTAAAGGTTCTTTTATTTCAAAAGTTTGAAATATATTTTTCTTTTTAATACGAAGTCCTTTTTTATCAAATGAGCGTCTAAAACCATCAATAACAATTGGTACTACAATAGGTTTATAGGTTTTAATAATATGGGCTGTTCCTTTTCTAATCGGTTTAAAAGGAGTGGTTGTACCTTGCGGAAATGTTACTACCCAACCATCATTTAGCGCGGTTTTTATCATAGTAATATCGCTCATCTTTACTTGCCTATTCACGTCTTTTCCTTTAGACCTCCATGTACGTTCTATACTAATTGAGCCCGTATAGGCAAATATTTTTGGAAGTAAACCAGATTTCATGGTTTCCTTTGCAGCAACGTAATACATATTCAATTTTGGATTCCATAGGTAACCAACATTTTTAATACTATCTAATCGTCCGCTTAAACTCGCATTAAACACATGAAACATGGCAATAACATCCGCAAAATACGTCTGATGGTTAGAAATAAACAACACATTAGTATCTGGCAAGTTCTTTATAATATCAGAACCTTCAATTTGCAAATCATTAAAACCTCTAAAACGTCTGTGCGTAAAAACACCTAGAAGTCGTATTAGCCATTTCTTCACCCAAAGTATATGTCCAAAAGGATTTCTTTTAAATAATCCCATAGTAAATTTTCAAAATTTTGTCGATTACAAATGTAACCATTAAGTTAACTTATAAAACCTGTTTTAACAAGTCTTTTATTTCTCCAAGCATCATTGCTGTTGCTCCCCAAACAATATGACCATTAAATTTAAATGCTGGCACATCCACTTCAACTCCAAAAGAAGTTGGTACTCTTGTGGTTAAAGTACTACTTTCACTTAAAAAATCGGTAAGACTAACTTCTATTATAGCTTCAACCTCTTCGTCTTGTTTGGTAAAAATTAAATATTCTTTTGAAATACCAATATAAGGATGCACTATAAAATTACTTGGTGGTATATAAATAGGAGATACACCTTTTAAAACATCAAAATGTTGTCTAGCAACACCTATTTCTTCTTCTGTTTCTCGTATTGCAGTTACCATTAGATCATTACCATCTTCGTCTTCATATTTACCACCTGGAAAACCAACCTGTGCAGAATGTACTCCTTTATAGGTTTTTCGCAGAATAAGAACCAAGTAAGTTTTGTCATTAGTTTTAGGGTAAAACAAAGCCATAACCCCCGCTTTTCTTGCTGTTGCAGACTTTTTTTTCATTTTTTCTGCCAAATCTACACGGTAAGGTGGAGACATTTTTGCATGCGAGTCTTCGCCAGAAAGCTCTAGATTTTTTATTTTTACTACAGATTCTAAAAACGTATTAAATAGCATTTATGAGATTTCTATTAATGTTTCCGATGGCTTTCGGAATTGGTTTATTCCTTCTGAGTTGTGAAGATAAACAAACTTCAAAAAAAACAGATACAACGGTTGTAAAAGATTCCGTTATCACAGAAACAAAAGTTAAACCAAAAAAGAAAGCAGAGCCAGAATACCCAGAACTTACTGACGCTAATGCCATGGAATTCTTTTTAGAGTTTGAAAAAGAAAACCCAGAAAATAAAGTTAGAATTACAACCGATTTCGGAATTATAGACATCTCCTTATATGATAAAACCAAATTCCACAGAGCCAATTTTGTTTACCTCACAAAACGCAATTATTTTGATAACACCCAATTTTACAGAGTAGTTGAAAATTTCGTGATACAAGGTGGCAGTGGTGACGGACTAAACCTCTACAAGAAAAGACGAAAAATAGGACGTTACCTTTTACCACCAGATACAAAACAAGGCTACACACACAAACGCGGAGCGGTTTCTATGCCTAGTAGCGAAATTGAAAACGCCTATAAATTGGCGTCACCATATCAGTTTTTTATAATTCAGCGCGAAGGAGGAGCTCACTATTTAGACGGAGATTACACGGTTTTTGGTGAAGTTATTTCTGGTATGGACGTAGTAGATAAAATTAATGCTGTAGAAACAGATGAAGGAGATTGGCCTTTAAGTAATGTGTATATTAAAAAGGTTGAGATTATCGATTAGGTTTTGATGTTATTACACTGATATGCGCTGAGACACACTGAGGTTCGCAAAGCGATTTAGTATAGCGACAAAGTGAATTTAATCTAAGGTTATCACAACTATATTTTAAACTTTTATGTTCTTTTTCTCTGTGCCTCTCCGCGAAAACTACGTGAATCTCTGTGCAACAACTATCAATAATAACCTTCAAGAATTATAGAATATTTCATACACTTCATTCCTATTTTCAGTATCTTGTAGGCTTTTAAAATTCCTATCAAATTTCTAACACTAAAAACTATCATACATGATTTCTAAAACCCTTAAAGCCACATTAATTTGTAGCGTTGTACTTTTCTCTAGCTGCAAAGACGACACCAACAAAACCACAGAATCAACCATGAGCGATAATGTATTAATCCAAGAGTGGACAGGACCTTACGAAGGAGTTCCTGCTTTCGATAAAATGTCTGTAGAAGCCATAAAACCCGCAGTAGAAGAAGCCATGAAGCTTAATCTAGCCGAAATTGAAACCATCGCCAACAATACAGCACCTGCTACTTTTGAAAACACAATAGTTGCTATGGAAAGCGCAGGTAAAGAACTAAGTCGTGTATTTACTTATTATGGGATTATGGGAAGTAATATGTCTTCACCAGAATTTAGAGCTATTCAAACAGAATTAGCACCAAAACTTTCCGATTTTAGATCACAAATTTCTCAGAACGAAAAACTATTCCAACGTATAAAAACCGTTTATGAAGCCTCTCAAGAGTCACCTTTAGAGCCACAAGCACAGCGCGTCGTCGATTTAACCTACAAACAGTTTGAAATGAATGGCGCCAACCTCAATGCCGAAAAGAAAAAACGCTATGCGGAAATCAACAAAGAATTATCATCGCTTTATACCGATTTTTCTAATAATGTATTACACGATGAAGAAAATTATATTACCTATCTAACCGAAAATCAACTTGGTGGACTGTCTGATGGATTTATAAAATCGGCAGCAAAAATAGCTACGGACAAAGGAGAAGACGGAAAATATGCCATTACTAACACACGTTCCTCAATGGATCCTTTCCTCACCTATTCTACTGAACGCGAATTACGCAAGCAAGTATGGGAAAATTACTACTCTAGAGGAGATAATGGAGACGAGTTTGACAACAACAAAATCATAGCCGAAATTTTAAAACTACGTAAAGAACGTGTTGGCTTAATGGGTTATGATAACTATGCCGAATGGAGATTACAAGATCGAATGGCAAAAACGCCAGAAAACGCCATGGATTTAATGCTGGCTGTTTGGCCTGCAGCAACCGCAAGAGTTAAAGAGGAAGTCGCAGATATGCAAATGGTTGCTGATGAACTTGGCGATAATATCACCATAGAACCATGGGATTACAGATACTACGCAGAAAAAGTACGTAAAAAGAAATACGACTTAGACAGCGAAGAAGTGAAACAATATTTACAACTCGATAAGTTAACAGACGCTATGTTCTTTACGGCTGGCGAATTGTTTAATTATAAATTTACACCAGTTGAAGAAGGTTCAGTACCAGTCTTTCACGAAGATGTTAAAGTTTGGGAGGTTACCGATAAAGATTCTGGCAAACATATTGGCTTATGGTACTTAGATCCTTTTGCACGCGAAGGTAAACGTTCTGGTGCTTGGGCAACAACTTATAGAAGCTCTGATTCTTTTGAAGGAGAGAAAAACGTATTAGCCTCTAACAATTCTAACTTTGTAAAGCCAGCTCCAGGCGAAGCGGTTTTAGTGTCTTGGGACGATGCCACCACGTTTTTTCATGAGTTTGGCCATGCGCTTCACTTCTTTTCTGCAGATGTAAAATACCCAACCTTAAATGGAGGTGTTAGAGATTATACAGAATTCCAATCGCAATTATTGGAGCGTTGGTTATCTACAGATAAAGTCATTAACCAATTTTTAGTGCATTACAAAACAGGCGAACCTATTCCTGCAAGCTTGGTTGAAAAAATTAAGAACGCATCAACCTTTAACCAAGGTTTTGGTACCACAGAATATTTAGCCTCTGCTTTAATAGACATGAAATTACACTTAGCAGATCCAACCGATATTGACATAGATAAATTTGAACGTGAGACTTTAGACGAATTAGGCATGCCAAAAGAATTACCAATGCGTCATAGAACACCACATTTTGGACATGTGTTTTCTGGCGAAGGTTATGCCACGGCTTACTACGGTTATATGTGGGCAGATGTACTAACAAGTGATGCTTCTGAAGCATTTAAAGAAGCTGAAGGTGGTTTTTACGATAAAGACGTCGCTGATAAATTAGTAAAATATCTATTTGCACCACGTAATGCTATGGAACCAGCAGAAGCGTATAGAAAATTTAGAGGTCGTGATGCTAAAATTGAAGCCTTAATGAAAGATCGCGGATTTCCTGTGCCAGAGGAATAAGCGTTAACATTTAAAAACATATAAAAGTTCTCTTATCTCTTTCTTTTAACTGATAAGAGAACTTTTTTTAATGATAAAACACGTTACCTGCAAGCTGAACAAACCGATGAACATAGGAAAAGAAATTAGAAATAGATTATCCAAATATGAAAAACTAGGTGTTGAAAAACAATCTAATGGAACTGAATTAATAGGAAAAGCACCTCACATTGCACCTTTAGCTTATTTACATTCAATATACAAAGGACTAAATACAAAGGAAATTGATAGGCTTGAACAAGAATTAGAAACTGAAATACCAGCAGACTATAAAAAATTTCTGCAGTTTTCAAATGGACTGCATATTTTCAATACAACATTTTGTCTTGATGGATTAAGAACATCATATAACAGAACAAAGGAAATCGAAAATCGATTACCATTCTCGATTTTGACAACTAATCTTTATGAAAGACCTAAAAACGCAAAACCTGAACATTTTTTCATTGGTGGATATGATTGGGGAAATGGTTCACATTTGTACATAAATAGAAATAATAAAAAAGTCTATCGTTGTAAAGAAAATGATACAAAACCACTAAATGAATGGAATAATCTAAATGAAATGATATTAAGTGAAATTGATAGACTAATAGAATTACATAATGCAAGCGGAGAATTGAAAGTGAATATCGAAAAAACAACACCGAAAAGTCAATTTATGTCAGATAAACAAAGCTTTTGGAACAGACTGAAAAAAATATTTTAAGAATAAAGCCAGCAGGTAACACCGTGTATAATTCATTGCTAGTTATAGCCTACTTACGAAAGTCCTCACGGACTTTCTATCTGTGATTTATTTGCTAACTTCAATGCTTAAAACACGTAACTAATCAAACACAAATCCATAGTAGGCAATACGAAAACCCAGAAACCAAATGAATAAAACGCTATTTGAAATTACCAAAATGGACTGTCCATCTGAGGAAAATCTAATCCGAATGAAATTGGACGGAATTTCAAGTATTGCGAATTTAGACTTTGATATTCCAAACCGAAAATTGACTGTTTTTCACAGCGGAGAAATAGATAAAATCGAAAAGTCAATTATCGAACTGAATTTAGGCGGAAAGAAAATCTCGACCGAACAAACCGACCAAACAGAATTTAAAGAAAACGCAAACCAAAAAAAACTACTTTGGTCTGTACTTGCAATCAATTTTGTGTTTTTCGTTGTCGAAATGACCACAGGAATTATCTCAAAATCCATGGGACTTGTTGCCGATAGTTTGGATATGCTTGCTGACAGTTTCGTTTACGGAATTAGTTTGTTAGCCGTTGGAGGAACTGTGATTAAGAAAAAACGGATCGCTAAACTTGCAGGCTATTTCCAAATCACACTTGCTATTATTGGATTTGTAGAAGTTTTAAGACGGTTTTTCGGAGACGAGAAACTTCCTGATTTTTCGACAATGATAATTGTTTCAATTTTAGCACTTATCGCAAACGGCATTTGTCTTTATATTTTGCAAAAGTCAAAAAGTAAAGAAGAGGCTCATATGAAAGCGAGTATGATTTTTACTTCGAATGATGTGATTATCAATTTGGGAGTCATCATCGCGGGAATTTTAGTAAACTATTTGAGTTCAAATAAACCCGATTTAATTATTGGTACCATCGTTTTTCTTTTGGTCATTCAAGGAGCGTTTAGGATTTTAAAATTAAGTAAGTGAACAAAAACAATACGACTTACAACAATGTACACTAAAAATAGGCAAAACAGTAGTAGCTTCAAGGTTTTAGATTGTGTCAAACATTGTGTTTAATCCAGAATTTACTGTTTTGAAATCGCCTATTTTCAGATACTCATCGTGGTAAAAAATGACAAGCTAAATTTTATAGAAAATGGATTAACAAATGAACAACACTTCATTTTATTGTATTTATATTAAATTATCCTGTAACAGTTGTTCTTTTAATACGGTAAATAGTTTTTCTTGCTTACTTTTTTCTAAATTATTTTTTTCCGAAAAGTGAACATATGCTAACGTAGCTCGTTTGAGTTCTGACTGTATTTCATCTATATTTAGCGCTTTATTATCGGCTAAATGTAAAAGATAATATACCACTCTTTTAAGTAGGTTTTCTGCTTCTTCTTTTTTACCAAGGTCTTCATAAGTATTCGCTAAATTATTACAAGAAATTATATACACTTGTACAAATGGAATTTTTAAACGGATACAATCTTCAATATTGTTATTCAATACTTCTGCCCTATACATAGCATCCTTATACCCTAATAAAGCTTTTTTTAAATTTCCTTTATTAAACAGTTCATTACTAGAACCTGTTAAAGCTTGCCAATGTTTTTCTATATGATTAATACACGTATCACTCATTATATTTTTAAATTTTTGTTTGCAAAATCCCAGTTTACTATTTCCCAAAAACTTTCTACAAATTTCGGTCTTGCATTTCTATAATCTATATAATAAGCATGCTCCCAAACATCTAATGTGAGAATCGGTTTTTTATGCTCTGTTAATGGTGTATGAGCATCTTTCATTGGAATGATTTCAAGTTTACCTTTTTCATCTTGAGCCAACCAAGCCCAACCCGCACCAAACAACTTTGTTGCTGTCGTCGAAAATTGTTCTTTAAATTGCTCAAAATCACCAAAATCTCGAACTATTAATTCGCCTATTTTTCCTTCAGGAGCCTTTCCGCCGTTTGGAGACAGACAATGCCAGAAAAAAGAATGATTCCAGTGCTGTGCAGCGTTATTAAATAAAGCCGCATTGTTTTCAGCATAGCCTTTTTGGATGATCTCCTCAACACTTAAATCAACTAATTCAGTGTCTTTTACAAGTCCAGAAAGATTATTTACGTATGCAGCATGGTGCTTTCCATAATGGTAATCAAATGTCTCTTCTGTGATTAATGGATTTAGTGCGCTTTTATCGTAAGGTAACTCTGGTAATGTTTGTGTGATCTTCATTGTTTTCTGTTTTTTATTTTTAAAATTTTAATAGCCTTTTTTAATTCACTTACCTTTTTCAAATCTCTTGTTGCTTTTTGCATATTAACCTGCATAAGATTTTTTTTGATAACATTTCTTTCCAAATATTTTTTGTTTTCTTCTAATAACTCGATAACAAAATTCATAGTTACGCCATATTTAGTTTCACAAAACTAATATTTTAGGTAAGACTAAAAAAATTTTAAGAGAAATAATTAAAATGCGCTAATAAAATAGTATTGTCGCAAGAATCAAAAAACTTTTCACATCACCATATCTAACGTATAGCTTGATTGAAGTTTAATTATAAAAACTCTTTTGGATTTTTTACGCTGTTTATATTGGCTAACTTAGTTCTTAAAACATGCCACAAACCATATACATCAACGTTTATAGACATACTCAGCATTGGTTATTAATACATTACTCACTCAACAATCCACCAACAAAACGTTCAAAATCCGCTTTAAACGCTTCGTATTTTTCACCTGTTGCAGGACCATTAAAACCAGTATGTATTTTTTGAACCTTACCAGATTTATCAATAAAAATTGAGGTCGGATAAGACAACACATGATTTAGCATCGGTAACTTTTCTTGCGCCTTTTCTTTATCAGACGTTCCGTATTGCGCTAAAAGAATTGGATAACTAATGTTTAATTTTTCTCGCAATCGAGATATACTATTAAAGGCTTTTTCTTCTGTTTTAGCATACTCAAAAGCTAAGGCAACAATTTCAAAGTCTTTATCCTTATTAGCCTCATAGAATTCATTAAAATAGATGCTTTCATCTAAACAGTTTGGACACCACGTACCCATAATTTGTACAATGACAACTTTGTTTTTAAAGCGATCGTCGCTCAATGAGATTATTGTTCCATTTTCATCGGGAAATGAAAATTCTAAACTATCGTAACCTTCTTTTAAAAAGGTAAGTTCATCTGTACTTGGTAATTCATAAGATGCGTTACGTTTAGCTACAAAAGGGGCTTTCCAATGGTTTCCGGAGTAGAATGTACCTTCCATGGTCGAGTCCGACACTTTCGCTGTAAACAAAAACGCATGTGCACCATCAAAGGTAGAAAGCTTCATTTGATCACCATCCATAACACCTTCAAGATAGCGGTAGTCGCCAGTTGTAGTTCTAAAGGTGCCAGTAACTTTACTGCCTTCTTGTTTAAAAACTCCTTTGGCAATGTATTGGTCATCAGCATCATTGTGATTAAAAACGGTTTCCCAAATTCCTGCAACATTTTCTTTGGCTTCCGATGTTACTTCAAACCGATTCTTTTTGTTATACTCTGCCGAAAATGGCACTACTCTATCTAAACTCTCCTTTATGTAACTCCCTTTTAAATTATCGCCTTCAAAAGTTGCTGCTAAAAAGCCTTCAAACACCGGAGCTTTAATAAAAATAGAATCATTTCTATAATCAACTTCATCTACTTTAATGACTTCTTCAGCATTAATTATATGCAATTCTGTTGGTGATTTCACCTCAAACACAAAAGGTATTTCCTGATTATCCTCAGCTTTCAATATGGCGCGATATGTTCCAACTTTTAAGTTTTGCTGTTTTATGTCCTCGTTACAAGAGCATACTACTAAAGCCATAAAGCAACCTATTAAAATCCGTATCATAAATATATTTTTTGAATAAAGTTCGAAATAACAACAATTACCTTACATAAAAAAGCAATTTGATGTTTCATCCGCAAAACAACTGTTGCCATTTAGGGGTTAGAAGGCGTATCTGAAGCCCTTAATATTTAGGTTAAAAAATTAAACTTGGATATTTCATTCGCTAATGGGAATTACTATCTTTGCACCTCGATTAAATTGACACATGAAGATATCATACAACTGGCTTAAGCAGTTTATAAAAACCGATTGGGACGCTGAAAAAACAGGCGAATTATTAACTGACTTAGGTTTAGAAATAGAAGGCATTGAGGCTTACGAGTCTGTAAAAGGCGGATTAAAAGGCATCGTTGTTGGCGAAGTTTTAACCTGTGAACAACACAGTAATGCAGACCGTTTAAAAGTAACAACAGTAAATATTGGTGCTGATGCTCCTTTACAAATTGTTTGTGGTGCACCAAATGTTGCAGCCGGTCAAAAAGTACCAGTTGCCACAATTGGAACCACATTATACACTGCTGAAGGTGAAGCTTGGACCATTAAAAAAGGGAAGATTAGAGGCGAAGAAAGTCATGGAATGATTTGTGCCGAAGACGAATTAGGTCTTGGCGAATCTCATGATGGCATTATGGTTTTAGATGACGATCTAAAAGTTGGTACACTTGCCGCTGATCTTTTTAAAGTTGAAAACGACGAGGTTTTTGAAATAGGGCTAACACCAAACCGAGCCGATGCTATGAGCCATTATGGTGTAGCACGCGATTTAAAAGCGGGATTGTTACAAAAGGAAATTTCCTTAGAACTTATTACACCTTCCGTTAGTTCCTATCATGTAGATGCTCGCGCGTACAAAGTAGATGTTGATGTACAAGATTACGATAAAGCACCGCGTTATTGTGGTGTCACAATTTCTGATATAAAAGTTGAAGCGTCTCCTGCCTGGTTACAAAATCGCTTAAAATCTATTGGCTTATCTCCTATTAATAATATTGTAGATATTACTAATTACGTGTTGCACGAATTAGGACAACCTTTACATGCTTTTGATGGCGATCGTATTTCAGGAAATAAAATTGAAGTTAAAACCTGCAACGCTGGAACAAAATTCACCACTTTAGATGGTGTTGAACGCGAATTGCACGAAGATGATTTAATGATTTGCAATGCCAAAAAACCGATGTGTATTGCAGGTGTTTTTGGTGGTTTAGATTCTGGTGTTACGGAAAACACATCGCGTATTTTCTTAGAAAGTGCTTATTTTAACCCAGTGAGTGTTCGTAAAACGGCAAAACGACATGGTTTAAACACCGATTCGTCATTTAGGTTTGAACGTGGTATTGATCCTAATCTTACAGAGTATGCACTAAAACGTGCAGCATTATTAATTCTAGAAATTGCTGGTGGTGAAATTACAAGTGATATCGTTGATACTTATCCGAAGAAAATAAATGATTTTGAAGTACGGTTGAGTTTTGACAATGCTAGAAAATTAATTGGTGAGACTATTCCTGAAGAAACCATAAAGAGTATTTTAACCTCTTTAGACATCAAAGTTAAAAATGTTACCGAAACCGGATTAGGATTAACCGTTCCTGCATACCGAAATGATGTACAGCGTGAAGCCGATATTATCGAAGAAATCCTTAGAGTTTATGGCTACAACAATATAGCAACGACAACGAAATTGAATGCTTCTATTTCAAATTCAACACGTTTTGAGGATTATAAACTTCAGAATATTATTGGAAACCAACTCGCTTCGCAAGGCTTTTTCGAAATTATGTCTAATTCATTAACAACACCAAAGTATGTGGAGTTAAGTGAAGATTTAAACGCAGATCATAATGTAAAAATGCTAAATCCACTGAGTAACGATTTAGAAGTAATGAGACAGTCGTTATTATTTTCTGGATTAGAAGCTGTTGCCCATAATATTAACAGAAAACGCAACGATTTAAAATTATTTGAATTCGGTAAAACATATCATCAATATTCCGATAATCGTGAAGAATACAAGCACCTATCGCTTTTTGTAACAGGAAATAAAACAGAAGAACGTTGGAACTCTGCAGCAGCCCCAAGTGATTTCTTTTACCTAAAAGGAACTATTGAAGTTTTACTGCAACGCTTAGGTTTAACACGTTTAAAATCAGCACCTATTTCGTCTGATATTTATAGCGAAGGCATGAGCTTTTCTGTTGGAAAGAAAAAAATGGTGGACTTCGGTTTGGTTAAAAAACCGATATTAAAACACTTTGGAATTTCGCAAAATGTCTTATTCGCAGATTTTAATTGGGACAATGTTTTAGATATGGCTAAACACAATACCATTAGGTTTAGCACTATTTCTAAATACCCATCAATTCGTCGTGATTTTGCATTGTTGTTAGATAACAAAGTTACTTTTGAAGATATTGATACCATCGCAAAACAAACCGAAAAAAAACTGCTTAAAAACGTGAATTTATTTGATGTTTATGAAGGCAAAAATTTACCAGATGGTAAAAAGAGTTATGCGGTAAGTTTTATATTTCAAGATGAAAACAAAACGCTTAACGATAAGCAAATTGATAAAATTATGTCTAAGCTTCAAGCTAATTTTGAAAATAGGCTTGGCGCAGAATTGAGATAACCTTTAAATCTTATTTAAAAAAAGCCCTTAAACTACAACAGGTTAAGGGCTTTTATATACCTAGAAAACACTTATAACTATTTTAAATATTTAGGCTTTATTTAGGAGAAGTAAGTATAAAAGTTGGTATTTTTAACACACTAAAAAAAATAAATCATGGCAAATATAACATTAGGAGGAAATCCAATTGAAACTACAGGAAAATTACCATCTGTTGGTAGTAAAGCACCAAATTTTAATCTAACAGCAACCGATTTATCGGCAAAGTCTATCACAGATTATTCTGGAAGTCGATTAGTGCTGAATATTTTCCCGAGTATTGACACAGGTACTTGTGCAACGTCTGTTAGAACATTTAACGAAAAAGCTAGTAGCTTAGACAATACAAAAGTGTTATGTATTTCTAAAGATTTACCATTTGCACTAAAGCGTTTTTGTGGTGCCGAAGGCCTTAATAATGTCGAAAATTTATCGGACTACAAAACTGGTGAATTCGGAAAAGATTACGGATTAACCTTTAAAACAGGACCTTTAGAGACCTTACTATCGCGATGTATTGTTGTTATTGATACAGATGGCACTATTTTACATACCGAACAAGTTTCTGAAATTAAAGACGAACCAAATTACGAAAGTGCTTTAGCAAGTTTAGCATAAATTCTACATGTCAGAAAAGAAACCTTTTATAATTAATAGGATAAAAAGTGTAGGTTATGCTTTTAAAGGCATGCTTATTCTTATTAAAACAGAAGCCAGTATTAAGACGCAATTATGTATTGCACTTGTTGTAATAGGTGCTGGCTTCTATTTTGATATTTCTAAAACCGAATGGATAGCACAAATTGCTATGATTGGTTTAGTCCTAAGTTTAGAAGGCATGAACACGTCTGTTGAAGCTTTAGCTGACTTTATACACCCAGACTTTCATGAAAAAATCGGAACAATTAAAGATGTCGCTGCTGGTGCTGTTTTTATTGCATCTATTGCAGCTGTTGCTATTGCTTGTGTAATATATATTCCAAAATTCACCTAATGAAAAACACACCTTTTCAATTCAACTAACAATGGCTTAAAATTTTAGCATTTTCCTGTTAGCGATTGACCTTAAAGAATATTGTGTTTACATACCAAAATCAATACGATAAACGTTTCATATTTGTATTTTAGCAGTGAAAAAGAAAATGCTATTTAAGAATGGCTAATTTTAAGCGTTAATAATGTTGGTTTTTACACCAATTATAAAAACATTAGAACACGTTACAATCTTAAAAAGTGGTTTTTCATAACAAGTAAAAAAATACAATTAAATAAATAGACGTCCAAAATAAACGGAACTAGCTACCGAAATAAATTCGGCATAAAATGGCAAAAAAAACAACAAAAAAGAAAACAACCGCGAAAACAAAACCGAAGGCTAAGACAGTTCGAAAAAAGCGTTCGTTTAAGTTATCGAGTCAGCAAAAACTGATTTTTGGTAGTTTCCTTATTATTTTAGGAGTTCTACTTTTTATCTCATTCCTCTCTTTTGTGTTTACAGGAAGAGAAGACCAAAGTGTGCTTCATAATTTCCCAGAACGATCTAATGAATACAAAAATTGGGCGAGTCAGCTTGGTGCTTGGGTGAGCGAATTTTTTATAACTAAAGGCTTTGGTTTACCATCGTTTATATTTGCTGGTTTATTATTTCTTTCAGGTGTTTATGTCACTTTAAACTTAAACAAAGCTAAGCTAAGAAAACACTGGATTTGGGGAACACTTATTGTGGTATGGTTGTCCATTCTGTTTGGTTTTTTTACTCATAAATACGACGTTTTAGGCGGCACAATTGGTTTTGAAATGAATCAATTTTTTCAAGATTACATAGGCAAAGCAGGTACAATTCTTCTTTTAGTATTTGGACTTATCACCTATTTAGCCATCAGGTTTAAAGTTACAGGCGAAACGCTTGTCAATAGTTTTAAACGTGCTAAGCGTTCTATAAAAGAAGATTTAAAATCCGAAGACGATTCAACACAACCCACTGTCGCTTTTGACAATAGTTTAACCGAAGAAGCCGAAGCTATAAAATCTACTATAGAAATTCCGGTAGAAGACTCTAAACCAACCATTAGTAACCATTCTAATCCTAAACCTAAAACAGAATCTGAACCAGAAGAGCTCACCATGGAAGTTTCTGAAAAGCCAAAGGAAGAGACTATTGACGATCAGGAATTAGAAATGAAAGTAGAAACTGTTGAGGAAGAAAAATCAGAATCCGATAATTTAGCTGATAAATTAGTTGAAGATTTTGGACAGTTTGATCCAACGCTCGAATTAGGGAAATACCAATTTCCAACTTTAGATCTATTAAAGAAGTATGACAACGAAGGTATTTCTATAGATCAAGAAGAACTTGAAGAGAATAAAAATAGAATTGTTGAAACACTAAAGAACTATAAAATAGGTATTGCGAGTATTAAAGCAACCATTGGACCAACAGTTACCTTATATGAAATTGTTCCAGATGCAGGTATTCGAATTTCAAAAATTAAAAACTTAGAAGACGATATTGCTTTATCACTTGCCGCATTAGGTATTAGAATTATAGCACCAATTCCTGGAAAAGGGACCATTGGTATTGAGGTACCAAACAAAAACTCTACTATAGTTTCTATGCGTTCAGTTATTGCGTCACAAAAATTTCAGAAATCAGAAATGCACTTACCAATTGCATTTGGTAAAACCATTAGTAACGAAACTTTTGTTGTCGATTTAGCTAAAATGCCACATTTACTAATGGCTGGTGCAACAGGACAAGGTAAATCTGTAGGTTTAAATGCGGTCTTAACTTCATTATTATATAAGAAGCATCCAGCTGAAGTAAAATTTGTACTTGTCGATCCTAAAAAGGTAGAACTCACACTTTTCAACAAAATTGAACGTCATTATTTAGCAAAATTACCAGATAGTGAAGATGCCATAATCACAGATAACACAAAGGTTATTAATACATTGAATTCACTTTGTATTGAAATGGATAACCGTTACGAAATGCTTAAAAACGCCTACTGTAGAAATATTGCAGAATACAACGATAAGTTTAAAAAACGGAAATTAAATCCTAATGAAGGCCACGCTTATTTACCATACATTGTTTTAGTGGTCGATGAGTTTGCAGATTTAATTATGACGGCTGGTAAAGAAGTAGAAACACCAATTGCCAGATTAGCACAGCTAGCACGTGCCATTGGTATTCATTTAATAATAGCGACGCAACGACCTTCAGTTAACGTTATAACAGGTATTATTAAAGCCAATTTCCCAGCACGTATTGCGTTTAGAGTTACTAGTAAAATAGATTCGCGTACCATTTTAGATGGTGCTGGTGCAGATCAATTAATTGGTCGTGGAGATATGCTATACACTCAAGGTAACGACCTTATAAGAATTCAATGTGCCTTTGTAGACACACCAGAAGTCGAAAAAATAACTGAATTTATAGGCTCACAGAAAGCTTATCCAGATGCGCATTTACTTCCAGAGTACGTTGGTGAAGAAGGTGGCACAAATCTTGATGTTGACATATCGGATAGAGATAAACTATTTAGAGAAGCAGCAGAACTTATTGTAACATCGCAGCAAGGATCGGCTTCTTTATTACAGCGAAAATTAAAATTAGGTTACAACAGAGCTGGTAGAATCATTGACCAACTCGAAGCTGCCGGAATTGTCGGCAATTTTGAAGGTAGCAAAGCGCGCCAAGTTTTAGTTCCAGATTTAGTGTCTTTAGATCAGTTGTTAGAAAATGAACAACCATAAAAATTACATTTTAGCTTAATAAAAATATCATTTTATAAAAAAAAGAAATACAAACGAATGAAAAATTTAATTATTATCGCATGTTTCGCTATAGGTTTTAACGCTTTTGCTCAAAATGACACACAAGCCGAAACATTACTAAATGAAGTGAGCACAAAAATTAAAAACTATAACAATATTAGTTTAGATTTTAAATATGAACTCAATAATATTAGCGAAAATATTAAACAAGAAACGCGAGGAGACGTTGTTATAGAAGATGAAAAATATAAACTTAACATCTTAGGTATAACACGAATTTTCGATGGTAAAACCCTATATACCATAAGTCCAGAAGATGAAGAAGTTACAATATCTTCAGATAATACAGAGGATGAAAGCACAATTACACCTAGTGAAATGTTATCGTTTTATGAAGATGGCTATACCTATAAAATGGATATCACTCAAACAGTAAAAGGAAGAAAAATACAGTATGTAAAGTTGAGTCCAATTGACACTAATTCTGAAATAAAGCATGTGTTATTAGGCATTGATGCGACTACAAAACACATTTACAATTTAATAGAAGTTGGTAAAAACGGAACAAAAACCATTTTAACTGTTAATTCTTTTAAAACCGACCAACCTATATCAAAAACCTTATTTACATTTGACAAAAGTAAATACAGCGATTACTTTATCAATAAAATTGATTAATCCATTTTAAATAGGTAATATCGCTTAAAAATCTATATTTTAATAGGTATAAGGCTAAATTTTAACTGTGTGAAAATACTAGATAGGTACATACTTATTACCTTTTTAAAAACGTTTTTTAGCGTTTTTATTATATTCATGTTCATCTTTATTTTACAAGGGGTTTGGCTGTATATTGCCGAACTTGCAGGTAAAGATTTGGACATAACTGTAACTGCAAAGTTTATTATGTACTACATGCCAAAGCTGATTCCTTTGGTTGTGCCGCTAACTGTGTTATTATCTTCCATTATGGTTTTTGGCAACTTTGCCGAAAATTATGAATTTGCAGCCATGAAATCTACAGGTATTTCATTGCAACGTGCTATGCGAAGTTTAAGTGTATTTATCGTTGCGCTTGGTATTGGTTGTTTCTTTTTTGCCAATAATGTTATTCCTTGGGGAGAATATAATTTTTTTAACCTAAGACGTAATATCGCCAAAATGAAACCCGCTTTGGCTATTGCTGAAGGTCAGTTTAATGAAATAGGAAACATTAATATAAAAGTTGAAAAGAAGTCTGGTGATCGTGATCAGTTTCTTGAAAACGTTGTTATTCACGAAAAAAGTTCTACCAGAAGAGGTAATTTCAAAGTCATCGTTTCTAAAAAAGGGGAATTAAAAAGTAGTCCTGATTCTAATATCCTTCAACTCGAATTGACAGATGGAAATTATTACGAAGAGATTATTAGTAAGAACATACAAAAGAACCAAAATAAACCACATGTTCGAAGCTATTTTGATACCTACATTACAAATGTAGATTTAGAAATACTTAATGATGAAGACTTAGATGAAAAAAGTCAATCAGACAGGTATAACATGTTAAATGTTAGTCAGTTAAATAAATACATTGATACTTTAGAACAAAATCAACAAAACGATTATAAAGCCTTAGCAACCACATTATACAACCGAAGTACCTATGCATCACTAAACATTAATATTGATACTGCTAAGACTAGAAAAAACATTCTAAAAGATTCTACTTTAATAACTAAAGATATTTTGAGTTTTTATAATACAGCTCAAAAAATACAAATTCTTAATTTGGCTAAGAACTCGTCTAATAGTACAAGGCAAATTTTAGACTCTAACAAAAAGAACTTAGAAATAAAACAAACTCATTTAAACAAGCACATTATTGCGTTGCAAGATAAATTTGTTTTAGCTTTCGCATGTGTTATTCTGTTTTTTGTAGGTGCACCACTTGGAGCTTTAATACGTAAAGGTGGACTTGGTTTGCCAATGGTTATTGCAATATTACTATTCTTAACCTATCATTTTTTTGGAATTTTCGCTAAAAACAGCGCAGAAAACGGAAGTTTTAGTCCAATTATTGGTACATGGTTTTCTACAGCCGTTATGTTTCCATTAAGTATTTATCTTACCACACGAGCGACAAATGATAAAGGCGTTTTTCAGTTTGATAGTATAGTAGTACCACTAAAGCGGTTATTCAACTCAAAACAAAAATTTCAACTTTCGGAAAGTGATACTAAAGTTTATAATTTCTATTCAAAAAACACAATTGAAGAATTGGTTGGGATCATAAAAAAACAAGATGACTTCGATCTCGATAAAAAACCGAAAGAGATTGCGCTTCATAATTTGTTAGACCGTAAAGTATCACTCGAATCTTTAAAATCTGAAGGATTAGAAATACCAGATTCACAAATTAAAGCGCGAGTTTTACTCAAAGATTACAAAGATTATTCTAAAACCAGTTTAGTTAGTTATTGTGTGGGTGCTGTATTATTAGTATTGCATTTTGTATTTAACAACAATAAACTTCCAGAATTAGCTGAATCTTCTTTAACGTTGAGCATCATTGCTTTTGTGTTTTTTGTCATCTATGTGATTGTTAACGCTTTTGTGTATTCAAAATTCTATAAAACTATCAATCAAGAGCGTAAACGTATCAATCCACTTTTACTAGCTTTAACACTGCCTATTTATCCATTAAAATACGTTATTGTAAGAAGTAAAATTTCTCAAGACTTCTACTTAAGCTGCCTTCAGAACATAAAATAAAATGTATCTTTACATGGTCTAAAAACCGAGTCATGATTACTACTAAAGCAATGAACATAGAAACGAGTCTAAATACTATTGAAGAAGCCATTGAAGACATTAAACAAGGAAAAGTTATAATTGTTGTCGATGATGAAAACCGTGAGAATGAAGGTGATTTTTTAGCTGCTGCCGAAAAGGTAACACCAGAAATGATCAACTTTATGGCCACCCATGGACGAGGTCTGATTTGTGCTCCACTTACAGAACATCGTTGTGAAGACCTAGACCTTAATATGATGGTGCGTAATAATACGGATCCTATGGAAACCGCCTTTACGATTTCAGTAGATTTAAGAGGCAATGGTGTTAGTACCGGAATTTCTGCTAGCGACAGAGCAAAGACCGTAAAAGCTTTAGTTGATAAGGATACAAAGCCTTTTGAATTAGGACGACCTGGTCATATTTTTCCATTAGTTGCTAAAGAAGGTGGTGTGTTAAGACGTACTGGCCACACAGAAGCTGCCATAGATTTTGCACGCCTAGCTGGTTTTGAACCTGCTGGAGTGATTGTAGAAATCATGAATGAAGATGGTACCATGGCACGCTTACCGCAATTATTAAAAGTGGCTAAAAAGTTTGACTTAAAAATTGTATCTATTGAAGATTTAGTGGCTTACCGAATGGAGCACGATTCTTTAATTGACAAAAAGGAAGATTTTAATATTGAAACACGTTTTGGTAAATTTAGGCTTAGAGCATACCAGCAAACTACTAATGATCAAGTTCATATTGCATTGACTAAAGGGTCATGGAGATCTGACGAGCCTGTTTGTACACGAGTTAATAACACCTTAGTCAATAGTGATATTTTAGGCGCCTTAACAAATAATGCCGATAAGAAATTAGACGATATGTTTAAGGTTATTAATAGCGAAGAAAAAGGGGCTATTATTTTTATCAATCAACAACCAGAATCTATTAACCTTTTAACACGACTTTCAATATTGAAAGAAAATCAAGTTGATGGTAAATTAATAAAAGCGCCTAGCTTAGGAATGGATTCCAAAGATTTTGGTATTGGTGCTCAAATTCTTCACGATTTAAAAATCAGCAAACTAAAACTCATATCTAACAGTCTCCAAACCAAACGTGTTGGGATGATTGGTTATGGTTTGGAGATTGTTGAATATGTAGCGTATTAAAGACGCTTTTTATTAGAAAAATTAAATCATCTTAAGAAAGATATACAATTCAAAATCATTGGCATTAAATAAAATGAGAACCAAGATATATTATAAATCGAAGTTCTCATTTTATAACGATTGATAAGTTTTTTTTTACTATTTAATAACTATCTTTTTTGTCGCTTTCCCTTTATCAGTATAAATTTTCAACAAATAAATACCAGACTGAAACTGCTCTACATTTATATGGTTTGAATCACCTTCTGCCAAAACCAATTTTCCTAAAATATCATAGATCTCAATGTTTTGTACATTTAAAGTTGTACGGATATTTATATATTTAGAGGTAGGGTTTGGATAAATTGTTACGTCTTCTGACCTTACAATTTCATCTAAAGATAACGTGGCACCTTCACTTACAAATACAGCATCAATTATTTGAGAACCTGGATTTGCTGCACAATTTGCTAAAGCAAAAGGGTCATCTGTAGGGCCACAAGCTGTAAAGAACTGATCTCTTGCCATATCAACTATCGCTTCATTGTCTTCAAAAACAACCATAGGATCTTGAGTTACATCTAAATATTTCATTTTGATATGAACTAGTTTTTTTGGTGTTGATGTTATATTATTTTCAGTAAAAGTACCCGATGAATAGGATTGTTGATTTGAATACGACAGTCTGAAATCCGTATTATTATTTAATTGAAGTGTTCCATAGATTTTCAAAGCAGGAAGTGCATCTATACCCTGCCCTACTATATAATCCTCTAATGGCCCATCTCCGTCGTTTGGAAACGTAATTTCTACACCATCATTTTCTTGATCATTACCATCGTAAATATTTACTCCAAATGCATCTGTATTATAGTTAATATAGAATTGTGCTGCACCCATTTTAAAATCTGGCATACCATCGTGCGTCTGTATCATAACATCGACTTCATAAAAATCATCTACACCATCGTTAGTGTTTTGAGCATTTTCAAATGATACTTGAATAGTTTGCGCATACATTCCAATACTAGCTATAAATGCAAAGTAGATGGTCGTTAAAATTTTTCTGTAATTGTTTTTCATAATTTCTATTGATTTAAGGTTATTATTAATTATCATTTTCAGTGGTTGTTTTACGTTTTGCAAAAAGTTGTCGGCTGGAATATTGTTCACCTCTACCGATGTTAGGATTAAGTGTGTTGAGAATATCAGTATTCTGTCCCTGACTGTTCATATCTATATCTGCATTTAAATATCCAGATAGCCCAATAAATGGTAATGCCCCAACAGCATCACTGTTCTGTATTTGTCCATTTCCATCAAAATCACCAGCAAAAAGGGCATAATTACCGTCGTCCATATTGGCTATACCATTAGCACCACCTGTTACTAATAGACTATTAGTAGTAAGATCTAACACTGTTGCACTTCCTGATAGATTGATAGGATTAGCAGTTAATACCCCTAAATGATTACGATGACTAACCATTACATAATAATTTCCTGGTGACACATTGATATTTATTACCGAAGTGCCATCAGTAGCTACCACATCACCATCGGCTTGTAATAGTGCCGAGGTTTCTGCTAATACGGTTATACCATCATTACTATCGCGCAGTTCAATCCATACCCAATCGATTATGGCATTAGCACCTGTGGTATCAAAAACCGTGGCATTACATGTAGCGTTATCTACATAAGGACTTGATGTTGGGATATTATCGGTACTCCGCAAAACATCATTCATTTGTCCAGCATTATAAGGTCCTTCTAAAAATATTTTGGGGTCTAACTTTATCATTAAGCTCATTGGATTTATAAAGCCTTCAGAAACCGAAATACCTCCAGTACTTAATTCTTGTACATTGACTTCACCAATGGTATAGAGCATTTGAATACCTCCTGCGGTTACTGATGCACCACCAGAATCGATGCTGAATTTTTCTATAGATTGTGCTTGTACAGCTATGCTTAAAGCTATACTGAACATTGTGATCATTGTTTTCATAATTATATATTTAATGTTTTGTATGATGTGTTTAAAAAATCTTTTATTATTAATTACAAAATTATAAAGGACCTCCTTTGAAGGTTATAACTATAGTAACAAATGCTGTAACGTATGTAACATTACTTACTATAACTGGTTATTTGGTCTTATTACAACTCAGTTTTAATAGCACTAAGTTTAACAGAATCAAGAAAGCAACTGCTGAACAGATGTAGGTAATTGTCATCATTTTTTATGTGTTGTTACCAAATAATTAGCTAAATCATTTGACATTATTTTGAGTTCATCGTGCTGTTCCTCAGTTCTACCTTGAACAGAAGCTTTCGTTTGATAAGTCATAACAATGAAGCTATCATAGTTTTCATTTAATATGCGTACTGTGCCTCTCCTTGGCTGAGATGCGATATAGCAATCACCAGCATCTGCTAATACGATATCCCTACCCATAAGTATGCCGCTTGGCAACTCTGCTTTGTCTTTTAAAAGGTTTGCGATTTCCTTTTTACTCTGCCCTTTGCTGCTAGGAACTGACATTAAGCGCAAGGTTGTCCCTGTATTATCGTGACCTTCCCCAAAGCCTTTAATTTTAAAAAGACATTCGTTTGGCGACTTGCTTGTTTGTGCGCTAATATCAGAGTCTGGTATTTGTAGCACTTTGGCGAGTTCTGCAACAGTAACATCGCAGGTATAGTTATTAAATAAACTGCTGTAGTCTGCACTCGAAGTATTGTATGGTTCAATTTCTTTTTTCTGTGCTACTTCAATGGCTTCGCTTGTACTTGTTGTGTTCTTATTGGTTTCTGATTTACAGGCTACCAATAGGACGATCGCGATGAGAGTGATTTTTTTTATCATGGTTAAATTTTATTAGTATTGTGTACTATAATTTGTAAATAACAAATTGAAATGTAGTTGTCACTTGTGTACCACTTGAATTAAAGATGCGTACATTAAGATCGGCATCATTATCTCCATTGCCGTCACTAATAACTGTACTAGAAGTTCTAGGTGATGTAGAAATTGGAGTAATTAAACATACGGTATTCGTATAGCTTAATGATTCTGTACCATTTACATCTATAACAAAAACATTCCCACTAAGAAACGCTGTAAAATTTCCAGTACCAGATAAAATATTCCCTGTAGATTCTACAATACCATAAGCCATTGGTATTAAGTTGGCGTTTCCTGTACTTGTGTGTTGTATTTTACCATCAAATTTTGCATTTCCATTACCATAAACTGTTAAGGCATTACTTCGGTTATCATCTGCTGTTCCATTTCCTATTTCAAACAATGGGCTTATGGGTGGATTATAAGAATTTGTACCACCTTCACCAACATTATATTTACCTATTACAGTAGAAAACATTCCTAAAGCAATTGTATTATTACCCATAGCACTGCTATATAAACCTAAAGCTTTTGTACTAAATCCCATAGCTACTGATCTCGATCCAATGGCACCGTTATTGGAAGACCCAGGAGATCCAGAAATACTTAAATCTAGAGCATTTGTACCAATCTCACCTTTTGTTGAACTCTCACCCACTAATTGCCATCCCGAATTATTACTGCTTGTGATTCGCTCTAACCCAATGCGTGGCTGATTGGATAAATCGGTATAATTACCACTAAAAACATTTTCTGCGATTTTAGCACGTTTAGCATAAGGTACAGATTGAAAAGGTGTAGTTCCCATATCTATATAGCTTCCATCTTGTTCTATATCTATTTCAGTCTTAAGTGAGAATATACCATTTCCCCAAGCCAATGCTGAAAATACTCCTGAAACTACTGTCCCTTCTCCAATGTTTACAATTGCTATTCCATTAGCATCAGTTAAAGCACTATGCGTTTCTTGGTAAGCATCTATTTCTCCTTGCAAAATTGTAAACCTTATGTCAATGTTTTGGTCAACAATTAAGTTGCCTAAACCATCCTTAATAAGTGCTTTATAATTAACCCCTTGTTGGGCAAAACTTATCGCTGAAATTAGAACGGCAAGTACGAGTGTGAATCTTGTTTTCATAACTTTCTATTTTAATTAATAACTATTATTTTATGTATTACTAAACGAATTAAAGTTTTAGCTTTTTTGACTATTGTTTATAAATGACGAACTGAAACGAGTTAGCAACTTGTCCGAAGCTAGAATCGAAGATATGTACGCGAACACTTCCGTTGGAATGTGAAATACTGGATGTTCTAAATTGACCAGAAATAGTTGATACAGTAGTAGCACTATTAGAATGGCTCAATGCTAAATCTACATTGGTATTGGGATCAGCAACAGTAATGGTATACGTGTGTGCTGCATTTTTGGTTACTTCAAAAGACCCACCTGAAGCGTAAATAGCTCCTGTACTAGATACACTCCCATACGCTACAGGTATCATATCGTCTGTGCCGCCTCTGTTTATCTCACCTGTTAAAACCATACCATCTTCTGCAATCAAAAGATCTTTAACAGTTAACCACCGATTTACTGTCATATCTTCATAGAATGTAGATTTACCATTCTTATAAATTACCATGGCATTTCCAGAGGATGTATTAACTGGACCTTTTCCTATGGTAAATAATGCATTGGGCTCAACTGTATTATTGATTCCCATTGCTATAGAACCCTCACCTTCCGCTTTTGTACCATTTCCAATGGCAATGGAATGATCCCCTGAAGCCCTTGCATTTTTACCCACCGCAAAAGCATTTAATCCTGATGCTCCATTGATGCCTGCTGAAGAACTACTCTCACTAAGGTCTACGGCATTATGTCCGATATCATCATAATTTGATGGGTCAACACCTTTCAACCTCCAACCTGTTCCATTACCTTCATCAATAGCCACAAGACCAGATACATTAGCTGCGCTTATAGCATATGGCACCGTTTTGAATTGCGTGGTTCCCATATCTACATAATCAAGACCACTGGCATTACCTATTTCTACTCTCAAGTAATACATATTTGATCCCCAATCTAACTCACTAAAGAAACTATAACTTAAAGATTGGAAGCCTTCACCAATAGTGACTATGGCAATACCATTTGCATCAGTCATGACATTGTAATGCGTTCCTTGATATTCAATATTTCCATCAGAAAGTGCATCTAATATGGTAAATCGGATAGTCACCACTTCATTAGAACGAACATTACCATTTTCCTCTTTTATAAGAGCTTTATAATTAATGCCTTGTTGTGCAAAACTTATCGTTGAAATAAGTACCGCAAGTATGAGTGTGAATCTTGTTTTCATAATATTTTATTTAATTAATAGCTATTGTTTTATGTATTGCTCATTTATTAAAGCTTTACTTTTTGTGATACCAGTTGACTCATTTCCTCGGATTCAAATAGGGTTTTAAATTCCCTCTTAAAAATGGTTCTTAATGATTTTGTATAATTTTTAGCGAGTTCTTTTTTATCACTTCTTTCAAACTTTCCACTTATGGTAATACCGTTTAACTCGAATTCAATTTTATTATCCACCTTTTTTGGGGTCAGCAAAAGGCTTATATATTTGTCACCTGTCCAATTCACTATATGCGACGCAGAATCTGATAAACTATGATAACTTGTGTAAGTATTTAGTCCACTTCTTATAACAATAGTGTCTTGATCATTAAAATGAATAGTACAGAACAGTTTTTGATATTTGTTGGGTTTAAATACCACCTCGGAGCTTGTAGCGGTTTGAAAATTGTACTTCCAAAATACAGGACCTACATAACGACCTTGGTATAATTTTGTCTTAGCAGCTTTTGATAGACTATCTTCCGCTATGTGAGCGCTATCTCTTATGTCTAGCGTTTTGCTCAATTGTTCTATGCTACAAATAGCCTTATCACCTTTTAATTCTACTCTAAGATCAGAAGCAACTGTTGTATTTAAAAGATCATTTAGCTTTACGATCTCATCTTGTTTTAACTTTTGACTATACATGGCGTGAAACATAAATACTGCTGCCAAACTCCATATTAATTTTTTTGTATTCATAACGTTTTGATCATACATTGATTAATTAGGCACCACCAATATTTCTACACGCCTATTTTTACTTCTATTTTCATCGGAATCATTTTCTACTATCGGTTTTGATTCTCCATAGCCTTTTTCTTGCCATTTAAACTCTGTGCTCGGTATTAATTGTCTTAAGGCTTTAGATACACTTTTTGCACGCGCTAAAGACAAGGCTTTATTGGTTGCATCACTGCCCACATCATCGGTATGCCCTTCTACGATGACTTTTCCTTTTTTGAGTATCGTGATGCTATTTACTAATTCTTTTAAGGCATTTATACCTGCTGGTTTTAATTCACTTTTACCTGTATCGAATAATACTTGGCTGTCTAAATTTAAACGCATGGCAGAACCAATAGCGGCAATGGCATCGACATCGGCACCTGGAATGCCACTTTTCTCTTTAAGATCTTTAAAGCGTACATAGTAAAAGAGGTCATTTGGTTTTACATAAGGTGCAATATCTACCTCAGCGACTCCTCCATCTATCTTTCCTATTTTAATCCAAGATTTTCCGTCTTTAGATATTTCGAGCTCTGTAGGTTCTAATTGCCCTATTTCGAACAAGTATAAATCCGGACCATTAACATCTACCAAAGCATTATCTGTAAACCGAATGGTCAATGTACCTCCAAGTCCAAGGCTGTAAATCCCAGTAGCATCATCAAAAGATTCAATAACATCGGGTTCTCCAAGCACATTATTGACCTCTTGTGTTAAAAGTTGTGGGTGATTAACGTGTACCACCTCATCTGCAAAAGACAATGGTCCTAATGGCAAGTACACTGTTTTATTAAGATTACCAACATAGCTTACGCCAACGTCATCTCCGTAAAATAAATCTGGATTTAACGCTTTAAATTTCCGTTTCGCTGCTTCCGATTTACGAACAATATCTTTATGAAAATGAGTAACAGTCTTTTTTCTGTATGCAATGGCACGTTGGTATTTTGGACTGGCTTTTAATGTTCCTGAAGCGATTGCCTGTTCGGTGGCTTCCAACTCAGCGAGTAATTCTCTAGACTCTTTTTCACTATGCATTTGGCGTGATTTATCTTGAAGTTCTTTCATTTTTTGTTCTTCTTCATCACTAGGTTTTACCTCATGTTTCCGCTCCACATCTCCCATCACATAACCGGCTTCTGTAAGATCTAATTGAGACATCATATTAGTGCCTGCTAAAGAATCTATCGTTTTTAATTTTGCCATGGTTGCTTCAGGACCAGATTCTGCTTGAACTATCAAAATAGCTTCTTCTAAGGACACGCCTGTTGGTGTCTTTTTTGAAGCTAATTGTTCTTTTGTTAGCTTTCGTTTTAGAATAGGTTCTTCGTTATCACGAGCTTCTAGCCTTTCCTTCATAGCTTGTTGTGCAAGTACTTTAAGACTGTCTGGATTGTTGATGAGTTTTTCCATAGACTCACGAGACACTCCGTTTGCTACCAACATGTCAATCAGCATTTCGGGATCCAATTGAAAATCCACATCACCATTGCTTGTAGAACCTTCTACCATGTTTTTTCCCATGTTGAAAAGGTCGTTCAACTCCGAGCTCGATTTTTTATTTGAAATGTTATCGGCATCATTAATTGAGGGTACAGATTCTTGATTGATAGCTGAGTTTAAACCCGAGTTCAAATCACTAGGATTGTTTAGATCTTTGGATTTATCTGGACTATTACCACAGGAATACATTATAAAACCAATGGCTAAAAGAAGAACTATTTTTTTCATAACGTTTGTTTATTTTGAGATTCTTGCGGCTTTTAGCGCTTGTATCGTCTGTCCTACTTGTGCTTCGTAAGTACCTAAACTAGTAAGCTGCCTACTAGATGCGCAATCTCTTATATTGTTGAGGTCCTCTTTCATTGACACTATATAATCATCAAATCTAGTATCATAGGCTGTCTTCATTTCATTCATGGCAGGTCTTACTTTGTGCAATAAAATTGACGTCCATCCAATGCCTCCTCCTCCAGGCAAACTAGACATATTATTACCCCAAGTGATATAATCACTTAACACAGTTGATTTAAAAAAATAATATTGTTGCAAATGAATATAATAGGCATAATGGGTCGTAAAATCTTCTAAATGTTGATCCATGCAATCGAGGCATTCTTCTCGTACTTCACAATAGATTAAAATTTCATTACCTGGATTACTTTCAGTTTCGTCGTCATTATTATCTTCATTCTCTGCCTCCAATCTTTCAACGGCTGCTTGGAGCCTTCGTACTTGTCTTCTTAATTGTTCGAGTTCTTCGGCAGTTCGGTCAACTGGGAGTATTCTTTGATCTCCATCGGTTTCCTCTCCGGGCATATTGTCCCTAAAATCCCAATTAAAATCATCGGTAGCCTCTTGCATTTGTCTATTGACCTCTGCTGCTGCTTCAGGAGACAATTCGTTTGAACTTTGATTAGGTCTTAATCTTATCAATGCGGTAGTTTCACCTCCATCGTTTGACACATAGGCGTCTCTATCCATAGCTGGAATCAAACCAGGATCATCATAAGAAACAGGTACTTGATCGGCCACGTTGTTATTGGCATAATCCAAAAAAACGTCAGGTTGATCAGCCATAGGCACACTAATTGGTACTGGACTTTGAGACATCATCAATTGTGAAAAACCAAAACAAAGCAAAATTAATAGTGTGTTTTTTACGGGCTTTTTCTTTAAAAGGAATATGCCAAACAGTATTACTATTATTGACAGGAGACCAATAATAATGTACAAAAGTGTGTTGTTCCCATCGGAACTTCCCGTTGTTTCCACCGTACTTTGTGACGTATTAGAAGAAGAATTGCCACCAAAAGGGTCACCATGAATACCAAGACTACGTAGATGCTTGGCATATTCTTCCTTATCATCGGTGACACGAATGACAGACTGGGTAGATGGAAATTGCAAACCAACCCTAACGCTTATTAAATAGGGAATGCCAGCAACCTCTGAACTTACACCAAGACCCAACAAATTTTTAGTCCTAAATACTTTATCCACAAATTTCTTACCGTTGGTAGAAATTTTAGCTTCTTCGCTATCCCAATTATTTTTGTGAAATGTAAGATCTATATTATGATTTGGTGCTTTTGATACTATCCTAACCATAACTGGAGCTTTAATACTTAGGTCATTAATCACAAATCGTTGTAAGGAATCGGCGCCTCCAGTTGTCCATTCGACCGCACCTGTATAAGTACCATCATCATGTTTATCCAATGCAATTTCATGAGTTATTATTTTACCGAAATTATCTATTAGTTGCGCAAAACCTAAATAGCTAAAGGCAATAAACAAAAGTGTGAGTATGGTTTTCATAGTAATGATGTTTTAATAATTTAATTAGAACCAAAAACTTTAGAGAGATCGGAGTAGCCTACTCCACTAAATTGTATGGGAGAAAAAGATATAACTGCCATAGACGCATCTTCTAAATTGCCTTCCTTAAAACGAATTTTCATATTTGAAACCTCAGCAGTACCAGATGCAGCTGTAGCATGAGACAAATCTATGGTTCCTGAAATTTTACTCTCTGATAAACGTTGACCTCCTTCATGAAGCAGCTGGTACATAGCACTCATTGTACCTCCTCCTTTTTTGGGTTGTTTAATATCTGCTGTAACTTTTTCTAATGCTTTGGTATCTCCATCATAAAAAAGTTGCACACTTTCTGAGCCTTTATCTAACTTCTTGGTAAACGTAATTATAGCCGTACGTTTTTTTGTTTTGGCATGTGTATTAACAATACCTGAAGCTTTGGTGTAAGCCCAATCTTTTCCATTGATTTTACATAGAAAGGTGCCTTTATTTATTGATTCACTTTTGGCTCGTGTGTCTTTATTTGTAATTTCCGCAGTTGCTGTTTCGGTTGTTTCGCTTTGTTCTAATGCATTGGTTTCATTACTTTCTTTGCAAGATGTGAGCGTGATAATGAGTACTAATAATACTATGTATAGTTTCATGGTTTTGATTTTATTGGTTATTGGCTTCTATTTTTTCAACACGCAATATGAGGTCGTTAAGGGTCGTTTTTAAAGATGAATTGTCGGCTGACAAGGTTTCTATTTGTGTGTTCTGTCCATCAATAATACCTTGTTGCTCTTGCAACGCCTTTATTAATATGGGAATCAACTCTGTATAAGACAAGGTTATTAAGTCTGCTTCTTCTACATAATTTGTGATACTTGGAAAGATTTTTTGTACTTCTTGGGAGATTAAACCTAGGTTACGTTTTGTATCCTTTTGGTCTTTCATTACGTAACTCACAGGATTGAGTTGCATCACTTTGTTGAGTGTGCCGTTGTCTAAAGCAGTGATGTCTTTTTTGGTACGTCTATCTGAAATAGAAGAATAATTACCTGTAGATTCACTAAAAAACCCACGATAACTACCATTTCTATACAAGGATAAACTTCCATTTGGTCGTGTTTCAAGGCGCCATGATGATGTAGCGTCAGATATATGCTTTATTGTTAATGGTCCTCCTATATCCATTTCTTCAGTAACATCTAAAGTGCCGTTTATACGTATTAAATTGGTATCAAATTCACCATAAATAAGTGGATTACTTGATTGACCATTATTTATATATAATTTATTATCACCATTTGAAGGATTTGTACCTGCAGAATTACCTATAAACACATTATCGTTTCCTGTATTAGAGATTCCTGCACTGCGACCAATAGCTATGTTACCATTTCCTATTAAATTAGATTGAAGTGCGCTAGGTCCAATAGCGACATTACCAACACCAGATGTATTGCTATACAGCGATAAGTACCCTAAACTTGTATTAAAATTACCACCATCATCATCAATTCCTGCACCATGACCAAGGAATATAGAATAACCATTTCCATCTGATTTTCCATCATTTAAATCGTTTACTCCTATGTGAATATTATTAACGTTCACTCTCTCGGCATATTTAGCATAAGGCACATACAAAAACGGCGTTGAACCCATGTCTACAAACGAAGTACCTCCTGTAATGTCAATTTCAACTCTTAAAGAAAAATTAATATAGTGCCAAGGAAGATTAGAAAAAATACCTGTTGGAGTTCCTTCGCCGATATTAATTATAACAATACCATTATCATCGGTTGTAGTTGAATGAGTTTCTTGGTAATAATCGTTATTACTTTCGAAAATAGTAAACCGTAATGTTACATCTTGTTCAGCAAGCACATTGCCAAGATCGTCTTTAATAAGAGCTTTGTAATTAATGCCTTGTTGCGCAAAAGTTGAAACCGTTATCAATAATGATACGACTAATGTGATTATATTTTTTTTCATGTTCTTGTCTTTTTAATTACTTGATTTTGACTCTATAAGGTTTAAGCGTGTTACTAAAGCTTCTATAGATTTATCCTGGGTAATATCTTTTTCTTTTAGCAATGAATTATCTGCTGTTATTGTTTCAATTAGATTGTTTTGCCCTTCAATAATGCCTTGCTGCTCTTGTAATGCTTTTATGAGTACAGGAATAAGTTCCGTATAAGACAATGTGATTAAGTCTGCTTCTTCAACATAATTGGTAATACTTGGAAAGATTTTTTGAACTTCTTGGGAGATTAAACCTAGGTTACGTTTTGTATCCTTTTGGTCTTTCATTACATAACTCACAGGATTAAGTTGCATCACTTTATTGAGGGTACCATTTTCTAAAGATGTGATGTCTTTTTTGGTACGTCTATCAGAAATAGATGAATAATTACCTGTAGATTCACTAAAAAACCCACGATAACTACCATTTCTATACATGGATAAACTTCCATTTGGTCGTGTTTCAAGTCGCCATGTGGACGTAGCATCTGATGCGTTTTGAATTGTTAAAGGACCATCAACATGTCCGTTGATATTTAAATAATTAGTATCAGCATATTCTTTAGTGATTAATGCTTTATCTCCAGCAGTATTTATTTGAGTTATGCTAAATGAAGGAGCAGTAATGGTTCCATTTTTTAAAATACGGAAAGCATCGCTATAACTTATAATATTACCAGTTCTAAAGCCATTTCCAATCGAAAATAACTTATCGGTTTGAACCCATGAACTTGTACTATTTGGTGTTTGAGTTAAGTTATAGCTGCCTATTGCTGTTTCTGCATAAGATTGGGCATTAGTCTTAACTCCTATTGTTGTGGAATTATCACCCATGGCACCATTCAAGCTTGCGTCAAAGGTTGAGTTATTATAACTTAAATCTACAGCGTTTCTTCCTATATTTGCATAATAATCGGGATTGCTACCAGCTAATCGCCAGCCATAAATTGGGAGATTAGTGTCAGGGTCTATGCTCTCTGAAATTTTTTCCAAACCCGAAGGAACGGTTATTGTTGGTTGATTGGTTAAATCGTTATAATCACCACTAAAAACATTATCAGCATGAATTGCCATTGGGACTTTTTTGAAATTAGATTCACCAAAATCTACAAATGTGCCATCTCTTTCTATATCTATTTCTGTGTTAAGTGTAATGTTAGGAAGCCAAAAATTATTAGGAAAACTTCCTGTTATAATCTCACCTTCTCCTATAGTAACAATTGCAATACCATTACTATCTGTCGTGGTTGAATGACGTTCTTGATAGGACGCAATAAAAACAGGTCCTTCGAGCGTTTGAACTGTGAATCGTATATCAATTTCTTGATTGCTTAAAACGTTCCCGTTTGTATCTTTTATTAGTGCTTTATAATTAAAACCAGTTTGCGCATAACTTGAAATTGACATCAAACAAATAGCAAGCACTGCAAATAGTACCTTACTCATTTTTAGATATTTTCTTTGGAAGTTGTGAATCTGTAATTTCATAATACTATTTTTTAAAAGTGGTTGTTTTTATGACTTTGTTTTTATGCGTTATTTTTAAAATATAGGTGCCTTTTTTTAAATGATTGACATTAAGATAAATACGACACTCAGGAAACTGATCTATTTCACCTTTAATGCTGTTTATTTTTTTAACCATTGCAACGATTTTACTACTGTAAGGAAGAAGTATGTAGTAAATGTAAAATGTAAAACATGAGACAGTTATTACTTATGTAACAATTGTTATGACTATTGTAACACGCTAGTAATATCAAGGCTTACAAGAGGTTTTAAAGTGAAATTATTTAGGATTAGTTTGATAAACAAATGAAGATCACTTACTTAAACAAGCTCAAAACGAGTCGCTTTTATCCCGATAGCTATTGGAAAAGAACCAGGACTACAACATGGAGAGGCCTACTGTAATTTTATGAAATAAAATCATTGTAATTAAAATTGATTACGGTGAGGTTTGAATCAACTTTGTTTTGCAAACTCAGATGGTGTACAGTTATAGGTTTCTTTAAAGCATTTTGTAAAGTAAGAATGGTCATTAAAACCTACAGAATAGCCGACTTGAGATACATTAATCTCAGACGTTTTTAATAAATTGGCTGCCAGTTTTAGACGTTGCGAACGAATAAATTCGGATGCTGTTAGACCTGTTAATGCTTTTAATTTTCTGTGCAATTGCATACGGCTCATCCCAACGGCATCTGAAAATTCTGTAACATTAAAGGACGGTTCAATTAGGTTTCGTTCTAAAACAACCTCTACTTTGTTAAGGAATTTTTCGTCTAAATTGGTAACTGATAAATCTTTGGGTAGCAATACCAATTCTTGGCTATACCGTAATTGTAATTGTCGTCTAGACGCAATTAGCTTTTCAACCTTAAGGGCTAATAATTTTTTGTTAAATGGTTTGGTAATATAATCATCCGCACCGCTATCAACACCTTTAAATTTACTTTCTACTCCTGCTTTAGCTGTGAGTAATATAATAGGAATGTGGGCCGTTCGTTCATCATTTTTCAATTCTTCTGTTAGAGAAATGCCATCTTTTTTTGGCATCATAACATCAGAAATAATAAGGTCTGGAATCTGCTCTAAAGCCAAATCTACTCCAATTTTCCCATTAGGAGCCGAAATAATATTATAGTGCTCTTCAAAAATTTGAATCAATAACTGTCTTAAGTCATCATTATCTTCAACGATTAATACGATTGGTAAGTCACTATCCGCAATAACTTCTTCATCTTCAAGTGTTGGGTTGAGGTAAACTGGTACTTCTGTTTCAACCTTCGTATTAGACGTTACTGTAATAACATCCTTTTTAAAGCTGTTTCTATCTACAGAAAGACAAAGTTGAAAGGACGTTTCTTTATCTACTTCACTTTTAACTTCAATTTTACCATGGTGCAAGGCAACAAGTTCCTTTACCAAGGCTAAACCGATTCCGGAACCTTGATTTTGTGCATTGGTTTGGTAAAACCGTTCAAAAATATTATTGCGTTCAAAAGGTGTTAGCCCTCTACCTGAGTTTGTAACGTTTAAAAATAATTCTTCATTTTCTATATAAGCTTCACACACAATTGTACCATTAGTCGGCGTGTATTTTAAAGCATTAGACAATAAGTTAATGCTTATTTTTTCAATGACATCTTTATCAAACCAAACCGCATCTTCTGCTTGTGCAATAGCAATTGTATATATTATATTCTTTTGTTTAGCAGCATAAGAAAAGGATTCACTTAAAGCCGAAATAAATTGAAGCACATTACCGCGTTGCAATTGTAATTTTAAATGCCCTTCATCAATTTTAGAAAGATCTAATAATTGGTTAACAAGCTCTAAAAGGCGCTCAGAATTTTATTTAGCTACTGTAAATTGTTGACGCTTTTTGTCTGAGATTGAAGCATCAGCCAAGGTGTCATCAATCGGACTTGCTATTAGTGTTAATGGTGTACGAAACTCATGCGAAATATTCGTAAAAAAATTAGTTTTGAGCGCATCTAACTCTCGCAACTTGGTGTTGGTTTTTTTTCGATTTCGATAAAGTAGATATAAAAATAATCCGGCAATCGTAGTAATACCAACCACGCTAAGCAATATAATTTTTTGATTCTTGCTGCGTTGTTCAATTATTTCGTTTTCAGATTTTAGCAAACTGATTTCTTGTTCCTTTTTATTGGTTTGGTATGCCGTTTCAAGTTCAGATACATTTTTCTTATTAAATTCCGTTTGAATTATAGTAAGATGTTGCCTTGCTTTTTCTGAAGCCTTAAACGCCTCTTCAAAATTTCCAAGATTAAAATAAACACTTGCTAAAATATCTTGAATTGCATACTTATTATCTTCACGCACAAAGAAAGCGTTCTCCATTAATTTTTGAGATGTATTGAGGTGCTGTAATGCTGTTTTTGGATCACCATTATTATTATAAAATTCTGCAACTTTATAATTAGAAATGGCTTGCCTTAACGTATCTGTTGTTTTAGTAATAGCTATTAATTCTTTCTTAAAATAATGTAATGCAGAATCCTTTTGGTTTTCTCTATCATATAGGTTCGCCAACCCATTATAAATAAGTGATTTTCTAAGATGGTTATCATTAGACATCGTATTCTCTAATGCCATTTGGTAATTGGCAATTGCTTTTTCAGGTTGATTTCTTTGTGTATATATATAGGCCTTTTTTTCATATAGAATAGCGGCTGGTACATTGAGCGCATGCGCATTATAAAAATTAATACTGTCTTTGCTTAATGCTAAACCATCCTTTACAATATTAAGTCCATCAGTAATATTCTTACTCATCTGAGGAAAAAAACTAGTATCATTTTCTGTCCGTGAATCATATAACACGTTAATAATACTAACCTTAGTCATTGCTGCTAAAAATTTATGATCTTGCCGGACTTCTAAAAGTGAATCTAACTTTAAGAAATGTACTAATGCACGTTCATCTTTGGTTCTGTGATAATACAATGCACCTCTGTTATGGTACATATATTCTAAAGCCTTCCATTGCTTATTCTTAATAGCGAGTGGTTCGGACTCATCTATATATGACAAGGCCTTTTCTAAGTCGGGTTCATAAGTACTCAAAATCCCAACAATGTCTACTTGTAAAGAATCTGCTTTAAGGCGTTTTGCTAAATTATAGCTGATTTTTGCATAATAATATGAGCTATCATGTTGTCCTTCGTCACTTAAATCTTTAGATTTTTTTATAAGATATATTAAAGAATCTATTTGCTTTGGATTTTGTCCAAAGCAAAAAAAGGGCATTAAACAGAAAACTACTATGTATCTTATTTTCATACAATTAACTAATGACTATTTAAAGATAAGCCAATATTATGAATATGTAGGTTAAGAATGCTTATTTGCGTAATCCGTAGGGCTGCAACCATAAAGTTCTTTAAAACATTTGGCGAAATATGAATGGTCATTAAAACCTACAGAATACCCAACTTGTGACATATTAATATCAGAAGATTTTAAAAATTCCGTAGCTAATTTTAGACGTTGCGAACGAATAAATTCAGATGCCGAAAGACCAGTTAAAGCTTTTATTTTGCGATGTAATTGCATACGACTCATACCAACAGCTTCTGAAAATTCTGTAACATTAAAAGACGGATCAACAAGACTGTTGTTTAAAGTTAACTGTACTTTTTCAAGAAATTGTTCATCTAAATTAGTGAATGCAATATCTTTTGGTAGCAATACCAATTCCTGACTGTAACGTGCTTGGAGTTGTCGTCTAGATTCGATTAGCTTTTCAACCTTTAAGGCTAGTAACTTCTTATCAAATGGTTTGGTGATATAATCATCTGCACCTGTATCTATGCCTTTAAACTGACTTTCTACCTCTGCCTTTGCTGTGAGTAAAATAATAGGAATATGTGCCGAACGTTCATCTGTTTTTAGATCTTCAGTTAATGTGATACCATCTTTTTCGGGCATCATAATATCCGAAATCACAAGATCTGGAATATGTTCTAAAGCTAACTCAACACCTATACGTCCATTAGAAGCTGTAAGCACATTGTAATTACTTTCAAAGAATTGCTTTAATAAATTTCTTAAATCGTCGTTGTCTTCTACAATCAATAAAATGGGCAAATCACTATCTTGAAATTCGTCATCGTCTTCCATTGAAGCGCTAACGTAAGACGGGATGCTATTCTCAATTTCATTATGAGATGTCACTAGTATAGTGACTTTTTTAAAGCTGTTTTTATCTATGGATAACGTAAGACTAAATGACGTTTCTTTATTAGGCACGCTGTGCACCTCAATAGTTCCGTTATGTAAGTCAACTAATTCTTTAACCAACGACAAACCAATTCCGGAACCTTGATTTTGTTCGTTAGTTTGGTAAAAACGTTCAAAGATATTTTTTAATTCATAGGCTGTTAAGCCTTTTCCAGAGTTTGTCACCGTTAAGAATAATCTCTTATTTTCCAAATGTGCTTTACACGACACCATACCATTATGAGGTGTATATTTTAATGCATTAGACAATAAGTTAATAGTTATCTTTTCTACAACGTCTTTATCGTACCAAACTGCTGCTTTATTTTGACTAACATCAATTTGATAGGTGATATTTTTCTGTTCTGCATAATAAGAAAACGAATGACTTAATGCAGAAATAAGCTGCAATACATTGCCTTTTTGAAGATGTAATTTTAAATGACCTGCATCTATTTTAGACAAATCTAATATCTGATTTACCAGTTCTAGTAACCGTTCGGAATTTTGTTTGGCAACAGTAAATTGATATCGTTTTTTATCCGATATCGTCTCGTCCGAAAGCATATCCTCAATAGGACTTGAAATCAATGTCAATGGTGTACGAAACTCATGCGAAATATTGGTAAAAAAGTTGGACTTGAGTGCGTCCAGTTCTTTTAATTTTGTGTTTGTTTTTTGACGATTACGATAGAGAAAAAACATAAACAATCCGGCAATTGTAGTTATACCGATGCCACCTAGCATTACATTTTGTTGATTTTTTTTCTGTTGTTCTACAATTTCATTTTGTGATTTTAATAAGGCTATTTCTTGCTCTTTTTTTTCGGTTTGGTATTTGGCTTCAAGTTCAAATGTTTTTTCTTTTATACTCTTTTCATCAACTTTTTTTTGAATATCGATATAATTATCGTAAGCCTCCAACGCCAAAGATAAATCGTTATTTTTTCTATAAACTTCAATTAACTTCTCTGTTATTTGAAGCTCTTTGCTAAAATCATTTATTGCCTTACACTCTTTTATCGCAGATTTAAAATAGTCAATAGCTTTTTGAAATTGATTTATGTTAACATAAAAATCACCAAGATAAACTAGTCCTCGTATTTGGTAGAATCTGTTTTTAGAATTTACTGCAAGATCATAATATAATTTATAGTCTTTTTCTGCATCCTTAATTCTATTCATCTTAACCAACAAAAATCCTCTTACAATAACACCATATGAATAGGAGTTGACTTCTGGTGCATGTTTCTGGTGGTAATCAACTGACTCGTTTAGTAGTATTAAAGCATTATCATAATTGCCTAATGCTGTTTCTACTTGAGAAATAGCAATATTCACTTCTTGAACACCAAATGTATTATTTAGTTCTTTATATAATGTTTTAGCGGTATTAAAATACTCTAAAGCAGTTTCATCACCATGAGTTTTACGGACACAGAAACCTAAGTAGTTATTAACTTGTGCTCTCTTTTTAGATATTACAAATTTTGGAGATTTCTCAAAAATAGAATCTGCTGTAGTATAACTTTTAAATGCATTACTATAATCATACTTCTGTAACCACATATTTCCAATAGACATGTGAATTCTTCCTGTTAAATCAATTCTATTACTAAAATTTATGCTTTTGTTAAAATAAACCAACGCAGAATCATATATACCACTCTTTGTATACTCTAAACCAATTAATTCGTGTAAATAATAATTATAAATGCTTGAAGTGCTTAAATCATTTATGCCTTTTTTATATTGAGAAATCGTTGAATCTGTATTGTATTTCCTTTTTTTCCAATTTCCAATTTTTGAATGTATCAGAAAAATCCCGTAATTAAATTTATTCTCCTTAGACAGTGCTAGAATTTTTTCAAACTTTTCGAGTTGTAGGATGGTATCTGATTCTTTATCTGCAGCTTCTATAAGGGTAGTAATATGTAATGAGTCAGACACTTTAATTTGTGCAAACGAATAAAAGCTAAATACTAACGAAAAAAGAAAATTGAGACATTTCATAAGACTGATGAGAAGTTAGTTCATAAACTTACGCAATATTATGAAAATCAACCGATTACAACTACAACATATGTAACAAAATAGGTTACATACCTTATAATCCTGCTATTCTCGTTAAAAAAATGGAAAATATAATGGTGATAAATCAAACCGAAGTCTGTATTTATCACACAACAATAGAACTAGTGAAGTGCCCTTAAAATTTAAATCGTCTCTTTTATAATTCTTGCCATCTTATCTGCACGTGCTATGACTTCATCCTCTGTCCAAGACAACTTTATTAAACACGAAATATTACGAGCAATATACTTATCACTTTGTTCAAAGGTTTTTGTTTGAAGATATTCTAATCCTTCTTTGACCTCTTTTGATATTGGCATTAATGATTTTAAATCTTTAAGATGATGCCATTCCTTAATGTAGTGCCAATTGTTTTGGTAATAATTCCAACACGCATCTACTCCATTTACTTTAAAAGCTTCAATCACTTTTTGTGCAGATTCTAAATCGGGCAAAAAGAAATTTAAAAAGGCATAACTTTCTTCTCCTCCTTTAGGAACAGTTCTAAAGGTTACACCAGGAACTCTGGCCAATGCATTTCTTAAAATGGTATAGTTCTTTTTCTGAATTTCAATAAATTCTGGCAAACGTCTAACTTGTGCCAAACCAACAGCTGCATGCAATTCTGAAATTCTAAAATTATAGCCTAAAAACGGATGGGTTTCTGCACCTCTATCATTACCAACATGATCGTGACCATGATCACTATAATGATCGGCATTACTATAATAGTCTTTATTGTTAGTGACTACGGCTCCACCTTCGCCACAGGTTATTGTTTTTACAAAATCGAAAGAAAAGCAACCAAGATCTGCAATACTTCCTAAAGGTTTATCATTGTATGTGCCACCTATAGCCTGACAAGCATCTTCTATAAATAATAAATTATGTGCATTACAGATGTTTTGTAAAGCATCCATATCTCCCATACTTCCACACATTTGAACCACCATTACCGCTTTTGTTTTCGGTGTAATAGCAGCTTCAACTGCTTTTGGGTCTAACGTAAGTGTATCATCAATATCTACTAAAATGGGAATTGCTCCAAGCATCATAATAGCTTCAAAACTCGCTACAAAGGTGAATGTTGGCATAATAACCTCATCTCCTGCACCAACTCCTGCCGATGCTAAGGCTACAGATACTGCAGCAGTTCCGCTAGAAACCAATTGAACATGATTAGTCTGAAACGTGGTTGCCAATTCTGCTTCCAACTCTTTAGCTTTCCAATGGCCTTTTCGCATGCCATCAAAACCATAGCGCATTAATACTCCGTTGTCTAAAACATCATTAACTTCTTTGCGTTCTAAATCGCTAAATAACTCGAATCCTGGCATATTGAACTTTGGTTTTATTATGTTTTTTCAGTCGAAAAACAAAGATATCATTTTACCTATTTCAAGGTGTTAAAAACGGCTATAATTCGATAATAGTTTTAGAAATAGGTTGTCTTACTTTTTTAAAATCAGCAAACATATCGTCATCTGCTCTATAACCAACAGGTAATAACAAAACAGAACTTAAGCCATGCTTATCTAAATCTAATTTTTTATCTAAGGCTTCAGGTAAAAAACCTTCCATAGGACAACTATCGATACCTTCTACTGCACAAACGGTCATTAAATTACCCAAAGCGATATAAGCTTGTCTGGTTGCCCAACCAACTTTTTTATCACTTTGCATATCGTTAATCGTAGATATCATTTGTTCTTTAAAGGGCTCTAGAATTGCGTCTGGTGTATTTCTTATCGCTTTAATTGTTTCAAAATGTGTATTTACATCCGTATCATCAATCTCATTTTGAATACATAACACCAACAAATGGGAAGCCTCTACAACTTGACGTTGACCATAAGCGACTTCAACCAATTTTTCTCGATCCATTTTATCTTCAACAATAACTAGTTTTAAGGTTTGTAAACCATAAGACAAAGCGGTTAAATTAAACGCTTCCTTTAAAGTCTCTAATTTTTCTTTAGATAGTATTTTAGTAGCATCAAATTTTTTGGTCGCATAACGCCATTGCAACTTTTCTATAATGGACATTTGTTCTTAATTTTTGTCAAAAATACATAATATATCCTTTCAACTATAAATTGACTTCGCGTCGAAATTCTAAAATAAAAAAAGCTGAATAACATAAAACGTTATTCAGCTTTGAACTCTTATTTTATTTTAAAAATATTATCGCTTCAAAGTAAAATTTGCTTGAAACTCTTTTCGAACTCCACTACTCGGCTCGTCATATTCTACAGTAAACCAATAATCACTTGTTGGCAAAGCCTTACCATTAACTGTACCGTTCCAGCCCTCTCCATCCGGACTTAGTTGCTTTAATAATTTTCCGTAACGATCGAAGATATAAATTATGCCATTACTACCAATACCTTCAATGTTCCAAGTGTCATTATTTCCATCACCATTTGGTGTGAAATACAATGGATAATCGATAACAAAAATAGATTCCGTGGTGATTCCACAACCGTTTTTATCTCTTGCTATAATTTCATGTTCTCCTGTAGACACATTTGAAAATATACCTTTGTTTAACTATTAAATGTTTCGCTTTTTTATATCCATAATTTTTCAACATCTGTTAATTTAGGAATCGTCACATTCCAATTGTATTTATCTTTTAATTTTACTCTGAATGCATCTAGCGCACTTGACTCTCCATGAATTAAATAGACATGCTCGGGTACGTTTTTAATATCGCTTAGCCAATCCAATAAATCTTGTTGGTCACCATGTGCAGATAAACTCTCTATACTTTTTATAGTAGCTTTTACAGGATAGTATTTACCAAAAAAACGAATTTCATGTGCTCCTTCTAAAAGTTGCCTACCTCGAGTACCTTCAGCCTGATAGCCTACTAATAGCACAGTAGTTGATGGTTCATCTATCAGCTGTTGTAAATAGGTGAGTACTCTTCCTCCTGTAACCATTCCACTTCCTGCAATAATAATTTTAGACCTTCTATCATCAATAGTTTCCCAAGTTTCTTTATAAGATCGAATAATATTTACATGGTTACACATGGCATTATAATCTTCCCTAGCGAGTTTATGCCATTCGGGAAAACGTTTAAAAACATCTAGGACATTATTGCCCATGGGACTGTCTACGAAAATTGGAATGTTCGGAATTTTATTTTCCTTGTACAATTTCCAAAGCAGAAACATCAAGGTTTGTAAACGTTCTACCGCAAAACTTGGTATAATTAGATTTCCGTTTTTTTGTAAGGTTTCTAGAACGATAGCTATGAGTACATCTTCTACATTTTCTTCGGGATGTAATTTGTTTCCGTAGGTACTTTCAATACATAAAACATCTGCCCATTCTGGTTTTTTTGGGTCTTTGAGTAAATAATCATTACGCCTACCTATATCTCCAGAAAACACATAACGCTTAGCATTGATATCTATTTCTATAAATGTTGATCCTATAATATGACCGTTATATTGAAATCGATATGACATATGCTCTGATAATGGTATCCATTTATCTACCTGCGCTATTTCAAATTGTTTTATGGTGTTTTCGGCGTCCTTAATGGTGTAAAATGGTAAAGCAGGATTGTGCTTGCTATATTTTTCTTTGTTCGCTTTTTCGGTTTCTTCTTCATGAATTTTTCCACTATCTTTTAGAATAATTTCGGCAATAGCCAGTGTAGGTGCGGATCCTTTTATTTTACCTTTAAATCCTTGTTTTATTAAGCGTGGTAAATATCCAACATGATCTAAATGCCCATGAGTAAGCAACACCACATCAATTGATGGCACATCAATAGGTAGATTCTCCCAATTAAGTTCTCTCAATTCTTTTAGGCCTTGAAACATACCGCAATCCACTAGTATATTTTTTTCTGATGTTTCAATTAAAAATTTAGATCCAGTAACAACTCCTGCGGCACCTAAAAAATTAAGTTTTACAAATTTTTCCATAATTCTTTATTTAACTAGCCACATAATTGGATAATTTCATTTAAAATTTTCTTTTTCCTTATCTCAGAAACCCCAAGATGATCTAAGTAAAATTTATCATCAATTAAATCTCTACACAACACCACCGATCTACTCAGAAGGAATTGTTTTTCTCGTTTACTCAGCAAGGTTGATGCGGTTATGGGATATAACCCTAATCGGTCAATTCTATCTTTTAAACCATCATTAGTTGGATAATCCCAACTTAATAAATACAAACCACAGCAATTACCATATTGTAGCGCGTCTTTGGTGAATCTTGTATTGGTCACTACCCAACCTGGAGTGAGTCTGTTTTTACTTTTGGTAATTTTGTTCCAATTGGTTTTTATATCTTGATATCTCGAATTAATATATAAAGGAATTTTTACATTGCATTTGAGTCCTTGTTCACTATGAAATTTACACTCAATTATAGTGGACGTATTGTTTTTATCAGCAATAACATCAATTTCATGTGTAACACATTTACCATTTAATAAGGTTCCTACTTCAGTTTTATAACCTGAATATTTTAAAAGGGCACTCACAAAATCTTCAAAAGGAAAACCCGTTGGTCCCAATTCATAAATAGCCTTTTTGAGTTTATACTTTGAAGCGTATGGATGCTTACATTTTTTAAGTAAAGCAAAGGCCCTATTGTAAATTTCTTTAGTTGAAATACCATGATAAAGCTCATCGATCACTTTATCTAAAATATCACTTACTACCTTATCGTTTGCACCTGTTCTATTGAGAGAATTGCGTAATTTTTCTAACGAAAATTTTACCTTTTCGCCAGAATTTTTAATAATATCTATGTTCTCAATATGCATACGATACGTTTATGAGCTTAATTCTAATCTTTATTATTTTGAAATTTATAAGTAACAATCATAATCAATAGGGTTAAATGACATATTAATCAACACAAGGAATTACCAGGAATGGCACTTTTGGTTGGAATCCAATATTATGTACAACAGGCTCGTTCATAATATTTTCAATAAAACTGTGTTTGTAATTTATCATTGTGAGGATATCGATATCAAGATCATCAATAAAATCGTTTATTTCACGTGTTTTCTTTGCGTAATCTGGCATCCAATGGAATGTGTGTGGATGGTTTTCTAAATATACTTTTAACATAGATAAGTTATACTCTTGTGTACTTGTTAAATCGCTGTTTTTAGTGATATGAAGAATTCTAATTTTAGAGTTATATATTCCTGACAAGTATTTTAATGGCTCTAATTCATCTCCATAAAACCTATTAAAATCTGTTGGGAATGCAATTTGTTTTGGTTCCACAAAATTAAATTCATCCGGAACGACTAAGGTTGGACACAATTTCGTTTTTAAAGTGTTCACAGTATTACTTCCGAAGAAAAACTCTTTTGTTTTTGAGGCTCCTTTTGTTCCCATTACAACAAGGTCTATCTTATGCTTTTCTACAGCTACGTCTATAGCACTTTGTAAGTAATCTTTGCTTAAGATAACCTCAAAACTATGATTCGCATTAGAGTTAGCAGCCTCTGACATTTCCTTCAACTCAAATAATTGTCTTAATGCGTCATTTTTTACAGTCTCAACATATGTTGTTGTGATATATGTTCTAGAGGCATTAACTGAAACAGACCACGCATGCAAAAAATAAAATGTACACTCAACATCTGCGTATAATTTTAGTGCATAAACTGCTGCGCTCCATGCATTGTCTGAAAAATCTGTTGGTAGTAATATATGTTTTCTCATGATGATTTATATTTATTATTAAAGATCTATTGCTATTTATAACGCTGCGGGAATGACTAAAAAAGGAACATTTAAATTAAAGCCTATCTGATTAATTGTATTTTTAAAAAACAGATTCTCAAAGAAAGAATGTTTATTGTTTACCATTACTAAGAGGTTAATTTTTTGCTTTATTTGAAATTCATTTATCGCTTTTGGTATTTCCGTATGTCTAACTTGATGAAATAAAAATGCAAAGTCCTTAAACATAAACTCTAATGTTTTCTTATTTGAGACCTGCTTTTTATTCAATTCATAACCAGTGGATACATGTAAAGCATTTAGTCTAGAATGATTTACGGCGACGAGATCTTTTAAAATTTTAAGGTTTGTATCGTTATAGTTAACATCCAAATCAGTTGGAAATAAAATCTCATGTGGTGCTTCAAAAGAAAAGTTTGATGGCACTGCTAGAATTGGACATTTCACTTCTTTAAAAACATGAACCGTATTAGAGCCAAAAAGCACTTCGTTTGCTCCAGTAGCACCTTTAGTTCCCATGACTATAAAATCAATGTTATATTCTTCAACAAATTCTTTGATACCAGACACTAACGTATCGAATCTTGCATAGGTTTCAAATTTATGCTTAGGGTTATTATGTTCATCATTTAATGCAGTAACTATGGCTTCTAAATTGTCTTGCGATGTTTTTCTAACCGCATCTCCCAGTCCAAATTGAGCCGGATAACCGAGAACATATTCCACATGGTAAATTACAGGTGTATACGCATTAAATACGTAAAACGTACAGTCTTCATCTTTTAATAGTTGAAGAGCATAATTTATAGCATTCCGAGAGTTTTCGGAGAAATCAGTAGGAAGTAGTACAGATAGCATAACGATTGTTTTTATAACTTATGACTAAAGTTAAGGTGTTGTAAAACAAAAAACTATGATATATATCAGATAAGTATATCCGTAACTCAAAAAGACACCCAACTTAAATGAGTTGGGTGTCTAGTTGGATTAATAGCAAATAATAAAATAACTGATATAAAGATAGCCGCTTTATTGCATTTAAAATATGATATATATCAGGTTTAGTAAAAATTAATTATGAGTTTCAATTGTTTAAAACTTAAACAGGTACAATATTATATGCGATATTTAGTAGAAAAATACCTATTAAAAATAATAAGGTATAAATAACCTGAACCATTTTTATATTTATAATCTCTAACCAATACACTGTTGGTTTTGGAAACATAAATAAGGCTAAACCAAAAAACAAAGAAAACCAACCGATTAGCGTAATTATGAGTTTATGGTTAGGCTCCCATATATTGTGAAACAGTATATTTAATAGCCCAACAATTATGGCTATAAACGAAAAAATAATTAAAAATTTTTGATCTTTAAGGTCATTAAATACCTGCTTTATTCGTTTAGGATTTAGGCTTAATATCAAGAAGAAAATGATAAGATACCATCCCCAAAACTTTGTTAAAAATATTGAACTGTCCATAATTAAAGTGTTTTATTCATGTATTACCAAAAATGGTATATCTGTGTGATACGTAATTTTTTCTACATTAGAATGAAATAGTATACTTTGAAAATAATTAAGATTCTTAGCCACCATAACAATCATATTAATAGCTCTACTCTCCACAAAGCATTGTAAAGCGTCTTCTACATTTCTATTGGTTAAACAATGAAAACTCGGTTCAAATTCATCAAAATAGTCGTTTAAGACATCTTTATTTTGAAGTTGTTCTGTATTTAACTTTGTATCTTTTTTATGAATATGTACAATACGTAAACTCGCTTTTACCATTTTTAAAATGTTGATAAATGGTTGAAGCGCCATGAGATCGTACGAGAGATTAAAGTCTGTTGGAAAAGCAATTTCTTTAAGTGGAGAATATTTTGCAGCTTCTGGAACTACAAGTGCGGTACATTTTACTTTTGTTATTACATCACCTGTATTACTTCCTACAATATATTCTCTGAGACCAGACGCACCTTTAGTTCCCATGACAAGTAAGTCTATCTTTTTCTTTTTAACACATGTTCTAATAGACTCTAAGAAAAATCCATAATCGGCAAGTGTGTAAAATTTATGATTTGTATTAGGTTGACGTTTGTCGTTAATTTCTTTTAGTAAGGCTTTTAATCTAAGCTTTGAGGGTTTAATATATATCTCCTCTATTTGGTCTTTTGTTGGTGAATAACTACTATCTCCAGCCATAAAAGTATCCATTCTACTGACATGAAGCAGATAAAAATTACAAACTACTGAATCAAAAAAATCAATAGCGTAAGAAATGGCATTCCATGAGTTGTCAGAAAAATCTGTTGGCAATAAAATGTTCATCGTTTAAATTTCTAAGGATATACAAATCTAAATCGATGAGGATTATTAAACTATGATATTAATCATATTGAATGGGTTAGTAGATAAGCTTTGCTTAAAATTCTAAAAGTTCCAAAGGATTGTTTTTATAAAAAACATATTAATTTATATCATGTAATTTTTGAAGGTCTAAAATTTTAATATTTCTACCTTGCATTTCTATGATACCGTCTTTCTTAAACGCTGACATGGTTCTTATCAATGTTTCTGTTGCAATACCTGCAACACTTGCCAAATCATTCCTAGAGATGACAATAGATTCATTTGGTTTCGTGTTTAACTTTTCGGCAAACCTAATAATTGTAGCAGCTGTTTTACGTTGTACAGAACTGTAAGCCATTTGCAGTAATTGGTCTTTAACACCAGTTATATCTTCAGTTAATAACTGAATAACCTCTAATGTTACTTTGTGGTTTTCCTCTAATATAGCGGTTAATTCTGATTTAGATACACCTGCCAATTCAACATCTTTCATGGCAATTGCAGTTTCTCTATAAGGCACATTTTGAGTAAAAGAGGTATAACCAAAGAGATCATCTTCAGTATGTATAGCTGTTGTTAATTCTTTTCCTTTATCATCAAATTTATAACACTTTACAACCCCTTTTAGTATTAAATAAATGTAATTAGAGTTTTGTCCTTCCTTATAAATAACATCATTTTTTTCATAACTAGAAATGCTGCCATTATCATCAAAGAAATTCTTTAAGTCGCTTAATGTTCGTAGTTCATCTTCGTTAGTTGTTGTAGTCGTTTGAAGAGACTCTTGCTCTTCCTTTAATAAAGCTACTTTTGCAATTCTACTTTCAATAGCATTAATAATTTCCTCTTCACTAAACGGTTTTGTAATATAATCATCAGCACCCATATCCATACCTCTTCTTACATCTTGACGTTCAGTTTTGGCAGATAAGAAAATAAACGGGATAAACTTTGTACTACTATCTTTAGACAAGCCTTCTAAAACACCATAACCATCTAAAATAGGCATCATAATATCACAAACAATAATATCTGGCTGATTTGCTTTCGCCATTTCGAGCCCTAATTTTCCATTTTCAGCCGTGAGGACTTCGTAATCGGACAGTTCCAATAATTCGGCTGTGTTTTCTCTTAATACCGTATCGTCTTCTATTAATAGTACTTTTTTCATTCTTGTGCTTTGTTGGGTAATTCAATAATAAATGTTGAACCTTTTTGCTCTGTGCTTGTAAATGCAATATTGCCATTTAATTTCTCTAAATGGTCTTTAACAATATTTAATCCAATACCAGTACCTTGCATAAGAAGGGCATTTTCCGCTCTAAAATAACGTTGGAATATGTTTTTTTGATCCTTCTTTGGAATACCAATACCATTGTCAATAACCTTGAAAATTGTGGTATCCTTATTTTGTGAAATTTCAATATCTATTATCGTATTTTCATTTGAATATTTAATAGCATTATATATTAAATTAGATAAGGCTAATTCTAAAATTTTTTCATCTTGAAATAACGATAAATCATCAATATTTTCAGGGTAGTTAATACGCTGGCCACGCTTTAATACCATATTGGCATTATAAATCACTTCATTTAACACCTTACTTATTTTAAAGGTAGAAAACTTATAATTAACCTTTCCTTTATCGAGCTTTTCTACAGAAAGAAAATCATTCAGAATCACATTAAGGTATTGGACCTTATCTGTAATGGTAGCTATATGTTTTTCACGTTTATCTTGCTGTTCAGTGCGTTTATATTTACTGAGCAACATGGTTGATGTTAATATGCCGCTTAAAGGTGTTTTAAATTCGTGAGACACCATAGAAAGAAATTTTGTTTTTAAATCGTTAAGTTCTTTTTCTACGGCTAATGCAGATTTTAATTCTTCCGTTCTTAGCTCCACTGTTTTTTCTAATCGTTCCGTGTAATTTTTTTGTTCAGTGATGTCTAAAATAATAGCTACATAAACAGCTCTATCACCTAATTTGGAGCGCTGTAGATGGACACTAACAGGGTAAGTACTACCAGATTTTCGTTGGTGTAAAGCCTCAAACTCAATTTTTTCAATTGAATCATTGTTCAGTACTTCAACTTCATTTCTAAACTGTTCTTCATTATAATTAGGTTTTATATCTAAAGGTGTCATAGATTTTAACTCCTCTAAAGTATATCCTATATTTTTTTTAGCACCTTCATTAACATTAATAAAATTTAAAGTGATTGCATCAAACACATAAATTTCATTAAGTGATTCTAGAAATATTTTGGCTAAATGATTTTTTTCTTGTTCTAATTTTTTCCGTTCGGTAATATCTATGACTAATGCCATAATATAATTTTTACCATGAAAGGTAAACGGGTTTAAACTCGCTTCAATAGGAAAAATGCTGCCATCTTTTTTTGCACCAAAGATGTCCCGACCATGTCCCATGCTTCGTTGCTTATTTTCCTTTACAAAGCCTTTAAAATGTGCACCATGTTTTGCATGATAATTCTGTGGAATTAAAATATTTAAGGTTTCATTAGAAAGCTCACCTTCATCATAACCAAACATAATTTCGCCTGCTTTATTTACCTGTACAATATTTTGCTGTTCGTCAACCACTACAACTCCTTCGGAAATTGAATCTAAAAGAACATTAAAAATGTTTTGGTCTTGCTCAAACATGGTTGGTTGTTTTTTGAAAGCGACTAAGATAATTATTCTTAATTAAACTAAAGACTAGAATTGTTAACTTTAATATTGCGTCTATCTCAACTGATTTATATCATATAATAAACCAACAGAATACATTAATTTTAGTAATTATAATAATGCATTTTGAATCAAAAAACCCATATAGAATTTTATCGTAGTCTTGGTCATCTATTTTATGCGATTGCTGCAGCGGATAATCGTATAAGAGAGGAAGAATTGAGTGCGCTTACAACTACAATAGCAAAAGAGTGGATCTCATTAGACAAGGATGCTGAATATATTTTAGAAATGTTTAAGCAACTTCAGCAAAGTGAACAAAAAACACCTGATGCTTGTTTTCAAAGTTTTGTGAATTTTAAAAGAGCGCATTACGCGCTGTTTAATAACACCATTAATTCTAAAATTCTAAAAACAGCAACAGCTATAACTACAAGTTTTTCTGGACAAAATAAATCAGAATTAATTCTACTTGCAAAACTTGATTTGGAATTAAAAAAGGAAGAAAGTAAAGGTTAAAGAAGTAATATAATCTAACCAATAGGCTTTCAAAAACTTAAACTGATGTACAATGAAATTTTATAGTGTTCTATTTCTCTTTTTAATTGTGCAATCTTGTGGTAATAACAACGAAAAAGTTTTACCAAAAGAACGTACTTTAACTGAAGCCGTGTATGCATCAGGAGTTATTCAACCTGATAGTTTATATCAAGTTTATGCTATTGTTTCAGGCATATTAGATGCGAACTTGGTTGAGGAAGGTGACATGGTTGTAAAAAATGAACAACTACTACAAATTATCAATAGCACAACAAAAATTAACAGTGAAAATGCAAAACTCGCCTTAAGTTTGGCAAGAGAGAATTATACTGGTAAAGCTGCAATTTTAAGTAGTATAGAAGATGAGATTACCGCAGCAAAACTAAGCTTCAGAAATGACTCTATAAATTATTACAGACAAAAAAACTTATGGGATCAGCATATTGGATCTAAAGTACAATACGATACCAAAAAGTTAAACTATGAATTGGCTTCTAATCAATTAAAACTATTACAGAATAAATATAACAGAACAAAAAACGAACTAAATACAGCCTTAAAACAAGCTCAAAATAATTACCAATCCTCATCAATTGTGAACAAAGATTTTACTGTAGAAAGTAAGATTAATGGCAAAGTTTACGCACTATACAAAGAACCTGGTGAAATTGTAACCACCATGGAACCTCTAGCGAGTATTGGCAGTGCGCATCGATTTATAATAGAGCTTTTGGTAGATGAAGTTGATATTGTTAAAATCTCACTAAACCAAGAGGTAATCCTCAATTTAGATGCTTATGACGAGTTGATTTTTAAAGGAAAAATCTCGAAAATATACCCTAAAAAAGACGAACGCAACCAAACCTTTAAAGTCGAAGCTGAATTTATAGAACAACCACAAGTATTATATCCAGGACTTTCGGGTGAAGCTAACATCATTATCGCTAAAAAAGAAAAGGTGTTAACACTACCTAAAGCTTATATCATAGAGGGCAACAAAGTTAAAACAGATGACGGTATTGTAACCATAGAAACAGGTTTAGAAAATATGGATTATATCGAAATTTTATCTGGTATTAGTAAAGATACTTATGTTTACAAACAAAACTAATGGTAAATTGGAGCACTATATTAAGTATTGCAAAAACGCATTTACTCACTAAAATAAAGCAAACCTCTATTGCTGCACTTGGTGTAACCTTTGGTATTGGCTCTTATATAACTTTGGTGTGTTTTATGACAGGTTTAAATACCATGTTAGATGATTTAATTTTAAACCAAACACCGCACATCCATATTTACAATGAAATAGAACCTTCGGAAAAGCAACCCATTTCATTTTATGATAATGTAAAGGAAAGTTTTACAGTCGTACATTCTATTAAACCTAAGTTAAGTCAAAAAAAAATACATAATGGTTTACCGATTATTAAATTTTTAGAAAAAAATAAGGACGTAAGAGGCGCGCTTCCGCAGGTTAAAACTCAAATTTTCTATAGGGCTGGATCTATAGAGTTAGCAGGTAATTTAACAGGCATTAATCCCTTAAATGAAGTTGAACTTTTTAATTTAGGAGATTATATTGTAGAAGGTTCTGCGGAAGCTTTACAAAACACGGATAATAGTATTCTTTTAGGTATTGGAATTGCAAAAAAAATGGCTTTAAAAGTTGGCGATCGCATACAAGTCAGCCCGATTAATGGAGGTCTTTTTCCTTTAAAAATTGTTGGTTTTTATCAGAGTGGTGTTGCCGATTTAGACGCCGTTCAAAGTTTTAGCAATATTAAAACCGTACAGCGTATTTTGGGTGAAGCCAATAATTACATCACAGATATCAACGTTAAACTTTACGATATTGAAAAAGCCTTTCCTCTCGCTCAAAATATTCAGCAACAATTCAATTTAAAAGCTGTAGATATTAAAACAGCAAATGCACAATTTGAAACCGGAACCGACATTAGAAATCTCATTACCTATGCGGTATCTATAACACTTTTAATTGTTGCGGGTTTTGGTATTTATAATATTTTAAACATGCTTATTTATGAGAAAATGAATGATATCGCTATCCTTAAAGCTATAGGTTTTTCAGGTAAAGATGTGCAGCTTATTTTTATGAGTCAAGCTATGATTATTGGTTTTGTTGGTGGTATTTTAGGCTTATTAATTGGATATGGATTAACCAGTTTAATTGCAACAGTTCCATTTGAAACCGAAGCGATACCAACAGTAGAAACATACCCTATAAATATCCAACCATCATTCTTTATAATTGGGTTTTTATTTGCTATGCTTTCAACCTTTCTAGCAGGTTATTTACCTTCTAGAAAAGCTAAAAAAATCGATCCTGTAACCATTATAAGAGGCCTGTGATATGAACACCGTACTAGAAGCAAAACACATCAATAAATACTTTAAAAATCCAGTATTGTTTCATGTTTTAAAAGACATCAACTTTAAGGTTAAAAAAGGGGAATTTGCATCCATTATGGGGAAATCGGGTTGTGGAAAATCGACATTACTTTATATTCTTTCTACTATGGATACCGATTACGAAGGCGAATTATATTTAGATAACAACCTTATAACCGGAAGCGACAATAAGCATTTGTCTTACATGCGAAATAAACACATTGGCTTTGTATTTCAGTTTCATTATTTACTGTCCGAATTTACAATTTTAGAAAACGTGATGCTTCCCGCTAAAAAATTAGGTGAAAAATCGCTTCAAGAAATTGAATACGATGCCATGGAAAAATTAAAAATGTTGAATATTGATCATTTGGCAAAAAAACGAGCGTCTCGTGTTTCGGGAGGTGAAAAACAACGTGTTGCTATCGCACGAGCTTTAATAAATAATCCCTCAATTATAATGGGCGATGAACCTACAGGAAACTTGGACAGCCATAATGCCGAAAATGTATTTAATATTTTTAAACAGTTAAGCGACGAAGAAGATTTGTCACTACTCATAGTGACCCATGATGAAGATTTTGCGAATAAAACCGATCGAATTATTCAAATGGAAGATGGTAAAATAATAGCATAACGCATCCTTAAGTACTGATATTTATCATGTTATATCATTCGTGTTATAGTTACCTTTAGTTTGTATTCGTAAAATGCTAACATCATGAAAACATTACAAACCATAGAAAATCAAATTATAAGACTGACGACGAGTATTGAAGTCAATTATCCCGAATTATACAAAACCTTAGATGAGAGTCCTATAACGATTCCCTCATCATCGCATCCAGATATGACCGTAAGTATTATGGAAGATTATCTAGAAACACTGAAGCAGATGTTAAAGCAATATACCAAAACTCATCTTAAACAATAGTTTTAAACGAAGTGATTTATACAAATTATAAACCAATTTTAATGATAGACATAAATGCATTAAACGAATGGATTGATGCGAATCCTTTTCTCATTAGTAGTCTTAAATTTATATTCATACTTGTTATAGTTTTGGTTACTATTCAGTTGGTAAGACGCTATTTGAAACGAAAAATATCAGATACTGTAATACGGTATAAAGCACAAAAAGGCATAGAGATTGTCGGTTATGTGCTTTTAGTTTTTTTAGCCATAGTCTATTTTTCGGGATCTATTAAAGACTTCACTATTATCATTGGTTTATTTACCGCAGGACTAGCGTTTACCTTACAAGAACTGATTCTTAGTATTGCGGGTTCTATTTATATTTTTTTAGTAAAAGTATATAAACCTGGAGATCGTATTGAGATTAATGGTATCAAAGGAGATGTGATTGATGTTGATAGTATTTATACCACCATGATGGAAATTGGCCAATGGGTAAGTAGTGATAATTACAGTGGACGTATTGTAAAACTGAGCAATGCCTTTGTCTTTAAAGGCCCTATTTATAATTACTCTCAAGATTTCCCATTTATTTGGGACGAATTTAATTTACCTATTCGTTATGGTTCGGATATTGATTTAGCAAAATCGATAATCATTTCAATAGCATCGGAAACCCTATCTGAATACACGGCCAACTCAAAAGCACAATGGAATGAAGTGGTCAACAAATTCTATATTGAAGATGCACAAGTAGATCCCACTTTAGCCATATCATTAACTGATAATTGGATTCAATTCAATTTGAGATATATTGTAGATATTAAAAAACGAAGATCTATAAAGCATATATTGAATGATAAAATCCGCTTAGAAATAGAAAAAACAAACGGAAAAATTGTTTTAGCATCGACCACAATTGAATTAATTAAAATTCCTGATATAAACATAAAGCGCGATGCAGATGTGACATAATAGCACCACCATTTTAAGATGAAACTTTAATCTAACAGGCAATTATTTAATTTATAAAAGCGCTGATTTTTATTATAACTTCATGATTATTAGCGGTAAAATTGATTTTAGGTTTATTAATTTTGAATTCAAATCATATATTTGTTAATGGAACAAAAACATCTAGAAACTCACCAACACTATAATTTTTTGGGTAAAAAGACAGAGCTCTATTTTGCTGTGCTCTGTGGTCTTTTTCTAATGTTAGGGTTTTTAACAGCACATTTCACCGACGCATCATCTATCTGGTCGCTATTGGGTTATGTAATATCTTATTTTTTTGGAGGCTTTTTTATTTCAATTGAAGCATCCAAAAAATTACCTAATGGAGAATTTGATATTGATTTTTTAATGATTGCTGCTGCAGTAGGTGCTGCCTACATCGGAAGTTGGGCAGAAGGTGCGCTACTGCTGTTTCTCTTTAGCTTAGGTCATGCTTTAGAACATTACGCTTTAAATAAAGCTAAAAAATCAATTGAAGCTTTAGGTAATCTGACACCAAAAACAGCGCTCATTAAACGCAATGGAAAATTACAAGAGGTACTTATTGAATCCTTGAAAATAAACGATATCATCGTTGTAAAGCCAAACTCAAAGATTGCTGCAGATGGTGTGATTATAAGCGGTAGTAGTAGCATTAACCAAGCACCAATTACAGGTGAAAGCATCCCAATTGATAAATCATGTATAGCTAATACGGATTATTTGCCAGAGTTTAAACACATAGACAAGAGTCATATTGTGTTTGCAGGTACTATAAATGGAGATAGTAGCCTTGATGTTTTGGTACTAAAACTCAGTGAAGATTCTACAGTTTCACGCTTAGTTAAAATGGTTAGTGAGGTAGAAACTCAAAAATCACCAACGCAACGACTAACTAAAAAATTTGAAAAATGGTATGTGCCAATAGTTATAATTCTAGTGGTTTTATTGTGTTTTGCATTCCTAATTATTGATGAAAGTTTTGATACTAGCTTATACAGAGCCATAACCGTTTTAGTTGCTGCTAGTCCGTGCGCATTAGCTATTTCAACACCTAGTGCTGTATTGAGCGGCATTGCTAGAGCGGCTCAAAAAGGGGTGCTTATTAAAGGAGGACGAGCTTTAGAAGATTTGGGCGAAATCACTACCATAGCCTTCGATAAAACAGGGACATTAACAGAAGGCAAACCAAAACTCACCAATATAATTCCATTTAACGGTTTTGATTTCGAACCATTAGCACAACTCGTTTTAGAAGTTGAAAGTCTGAGCAATCATCCTCTTGCTAAAGCCATTTCGAATGATATAAAACAAAAGTACCATTTAGAATCTCAGAATACAGCATCCAATGTTAATGCTATTCAAGGTAAAGGAATTCAGGCAACTTATAATAATACAATTGTCTTAATTGGTAATGTAAAACTGATGGAAGACTCAGGCATAAAAGTCGATATTGCTATTAATTCTAAAATGCAGGAACTTCTAAGCCATGGTCAAACCGTAATGTTAGTTGCTTTAAAAGACAAAATTGTTGGTGTCATTAGTGTTATGGATCTACCGCGAAAAACAGCGGCTTCTACACTAAAGCGTTTACTTAAAATGGGCATAAAACACATGGTAATGCTCACTGGAGATCATCAAAATGTAGGAGATGCTATTGCCAAACAAATTGGGCTGACTCAAGCTAAAGGGAATTTACTACCAGAAGATAAAGTTGCAGCTATAAAAGAATTAATAATTAGAGATAAAAAAATAGCCATGGTTGGTGATGGAGTTAATGACGCACCTGCCATGGCATTAAGTACGGTAAGTGTTGCCATGGGAGCGGCCGGAAGCGATGTTGCTCTTGAAACCGCAGACGTTGCACTGATGTCTGATAAAATTGAAAACTTACCGTTCGTTATTGGACTAAGCCGCGCATCTAAACGTATTATTACACAAAACATTTTTATTAGTCTAGGAGTTGTTATTGTCTTAGTGCCTGTAACCATTTTAGGGCTCACAAATATTGGAATAGCAGTGGCCTTTCATGAAGGTTCTACTATCGTAGTTGTTTTAAATGCCTTACGATTATTGCGTTATAAAATAGATTAAAGTTGCATACCATCGTTATAAAATGATATTTCTCATTTTATAAGCCTTGGCATTGTATTAGTTTTACGTAAAGAGAGATAAGGATGCTAACTTTTAAAAATTTTAATATTGCAGATTGGTTTTCGTTTTATAGAATTTTGGCGTCCCCTTTTTTATTATTCCTAATTTGGTTTGACCAACGTTTGGTATTTACATGGTTCTTACTAATCAGTTATGCTACAGATGCCATAGACGGTTATTTAGCACGGAAACTAAAAATTACAAGTCCTAGAGGCTCGCAACTCGACTCATTTGGCGACCAAATGACATTTATTATTGGTTTAGTAGGATTGTATTGCTTTGAGAGTGCATTTATTAAATCGAATATTGTTTTAATAAGTATAGCATTCGTGCCTTATGTAATTCAAATGCTGATTGCCTATTTTAAATATGGAAAAGCTACCGCGTTTCATACGTATTTGGCAAAGCTTTCTGCTATAATTCAAAGCATCTTTATATTATACTCTTTATTTTTCTCTCCTAATGATGTGCTATTTTACATGATGATAGTAATAGGTTTATTAGAAACATGCGAAGAAATTACACTCATTTTTATGTATGACAAATGGACATCAGATATAAAGGGAATTTATTGGGCTATAAGAGATAATAGACGAATGAAAAAAAAATCTAGTGATTTATAGTATATATAAACTGACTAAAATCATAGGTCACAAAGCTCATTTTAAATAACTTAGTTGAACATACTTATAATTTCATAAGCAATCTAAATTAATTTAGAAGTACTATAATTTAGGTTTTTATTAAAGTGGTTACATTGACTTGTAACATGTATACCTATTAAACTTAAAAATTTAATCAAATGAAATATTCTTACATTCTAATCCTCATCCTATTATTTTCAAATTGCAAAAATGATCAACGTGATGAGAATTATACTAATCCAGAGGTGATTGATGATGCCCAACCAACTATTGAGGACACCATACAATTCAAAGATGCGGATATCAAACCATTAGACAAATCCTTAAAAATTGAATTAAAACAAAAACAACTAGTTGAGAAGAAAGATGAAAGTGAAGAACTTGAAATACTAATCATCGATAAAAATTATCTGGTAGAAAAGGAAGATTATACAATAAACTTTAAATATCCAGTGCTCAATGAGTCTTTTAATTTAACAAACAAAAACTTCAACGATTTTATTAACGACTACTATGTTAACATCACAAAAACTGAACAAGAAATTCTAGCAAGTCGATTATTGTGCGATAGTATTGAAGCAAAAACCTTTAGAGAGGAGCGTTTTATCGATTATAAGATTTATAATGTTAATGATCAACTCATAAGCGTGCTATTTTACAAAGAAAATTTTTATTCGGGAGCCATGCATCCAAGTTATTCTTTTGATGGGTTTAATTATGATTTACTCAACGGAGTATTTATGACCTATAACAACTTTTTCAATCAAGATTCAGAAGAAGAATTAGTAGAAATTCTAAACGAAAACATAAATAAACAAATAGGAAAAGGTGAACTATACTATGAATGCTGGGAGATATCTCTAGATGATTTCATGGCGCGTAAAAACAACTTTGTACTCAACGACAATTATGTTGAATTTTACTTTGATGATTGTGTAATCTGCCCATCATATACAGGCACCTACTCTATTGAACTTCCATTAGTAGATCTACTTTCAGTATTAAAAAAATATGATACAAACCCAATAGATTTTTAAAGGTATATAACTGATTGTTATGTAAAATTGCCTTGGGCACGTTCAATAAGAATCAAGATCAAAAATTGTGTTTAAGCAAAGATAGTAGAATCAATAAAAAAAGCCTTGCAAAAAAATTGCAAGGCTTTTGCGGAGAATGAGGGATTCGAACCCCCGGAGGTGTGACCCTCAACAGTTTTCAAGACTGCCGCATTCGACCACTCTGCCAATTCTCCTTTAGCGGGTGCAAATATAAAACCCTTTTTGTTCTAGACAAACATTTCTTAGTAGTTTTTTTTATAAATATTTTAATTCATTGATTTGCAAGCTATAATTTGCCACTTTTTATTGAGGCATTGTATTTTCGGCACAATAGATGATAATCTTTTATTGAAATTTTTAAAGTAATTCGAATACTTTCTGATTAAATCATCAAATTTGTAAAAAATAATAGAGCTATGAAAAAATCACTTATAATCTTAGGACTCATTGCAGCAATAGTTGCCGTTAGCTTATCAGCATCACATAGGTCAAATTTAGCCTTGATTCCTATAATCATAGCATTTATAAGCGGCTTGGCATTAGTTATTCTTTCAAAAAAAGAACAAGCCAAAATAAAACCTATTCAGTATATATTCCTATTAGTTATCGTTTCTTTAGGATTAACGATATATAAAGGTGTTTTTAAAACCATAGAAAAAGAAACCATTGAACAAGTGGATCAATTAGAAGAAAATACACAAGACCTGCCAGAAGAGTTATAAATTGACAACAATTTTTAAAAATTCTAACAGATTGTAAGAAAAGTTTAATTCTATTTGTTTTATTTTTGCGTAAATCAATTAGTTACATGAAATTATTTTTTGCTTCTGTATTGCTTTTTGTTGGATCTTGTGCCACAATAAGACATAGTGAGAAAATTAACAACCTTAAAAATAGTATAGCTTTTAAGGATAAAACTATTGTCAACACGTATTTAAACACCATTAATTCTGAAGATTTAAAAGCACATATTGTTGAAGTCGCTTCAGACAAATATAATGGTAGAATGACTGGTGAAGAAGGTCATAATTTAGTTTGTGATTATATAAGAGAACAGTATAAAAGCTACAACATAAGTGCACCAGAATCGCATGCAAATTACTACCAAGTAGTCCCTAAAGAGAATCTACCCAATAACCTCAATGAATCACAAAATATTATAGCGTTTATTGAAGGCTCTGAGTTTCCAGATGAATATGTTTACATCACGGCACATTCAGACCACGAAGGTGTAAAAAATGGTCAAATTTATAATGGAGCAGACGACAATGGCTCTGGTACTGCAGCTGTTTTAGAAATAGCAGAAGCGTTTATACAAGCGACTAAAGCTGGTAATGGTCCAAAACGAAGCGTAGTCTTTTTACATGTTACCGCTGAAGAAGTCGGCTTATATGGTTCTAGATACTATACGGACAACCCAATATTTCCAATGGAAAACACAGTAGCAACACTAAATATAGATATGATTGGGCGTGTTGATGACAGACATAAAGACAATGAAAATTATATCTATGTTATTGGCTCAGACAAAATGAGTTCCGAACTTTATTACATTGCAGAACAAGCCAATACTACCTTTACAAATCTTAATCTCGATTATAAATATAATGAAGATAGAGAGCCGAATCGCTATTATTATCGCTCAGATCATTATAATTTTGCATTAAAAGGTGTTCCTGTCATTTTCTTTTTTAATGGTGAACACGAAGACTACACAAAACCAACAGATACTGAAGATAAAATTAACTATCCCTTATTAAAAAAACGTACCAAATTAATATTTGCAACAGCTTGGTACCTGGCAAACTCTGAAACACGACTTAAGAAAGAAATTCTTTGATGTTAAAATCTGTTAAAAGACACTAGACCTCGCTTATAGCCTATTCTAATTTCGTAAATTTAGAGCTAAATATATTTGAAGGTGTGTTTTAAAATAGGTCCTCCTTCTATTCACTTTAATTATCCAATTTCTTTCTTTACATGAAAAAATTATTACTCTTAGGTGTTGCTTTTGCAATAGTAACTGGTTGTGGCACATCTTCAAAAAGCGGTGTAAACACATCACAAATACCCCAACCTAAAAACATTGACCCAACAGAATATGCAGCAACAATTACATCTGCAGAATTAAAAACCATGCTATATAAGTATGCTTCTGATGAATTTGAAGGTAGAGATACCGGGGAAAAAGGGCAAAAAATGGCCGTAGAATACTTGAAGCAAAAGTATGTTGATATGGAAATCCCTTCACCATTAGGTGGCGACGACTATTTTCAAGAAGTTCCTTTAGAAAAACAAAGGGTTGCTGAGGCTAAATTTTCAGTGAACGGAAAATCATTTAAAAGTTTTGAAGATCATATTGTTTTAACAGCGACTAATAATGTAAATACATCAATAGACCATATCGTTTATGTTGGTTATGGTATTGATGATGAGAACTATTCAGATTATCAAAATATTGATGTCACTGGAAAATTTGTACTTGCAAAATCTGGCGAACCTAAAGATACCGATGGTAATTTTATAACTTCTGGGACATCAGAAGCTACAAAATGGACTAATGGGCGTCGATCAATATCTAGTAAAAGAGACGCTGCTGTAGCTAATGGAGCACAAGGCATCATATTTATGAATGACAATTTATTTTCTAGATATTCGGCGTTTTATCAACGTCAGGCTGCATCTGGAACAGCAGGTCGCTTATCACTAAAAAGCAATGACAACGGAATAATAATGCTAATGATCAATGAAGCTTTAGGTAAAGCCTTACACGCTTCTATTTCTGAAGATTCAACACCAAAACAAATCGAAACTAATATCAATTTAGAAATTGAAAACAAATCTGAATCTATTACTTCAGAAAATGTTGTAGCCTATATTAAAGGCTCTGAAAAACCAGATGAAATTGTAGTACTATCTGCACATCTAGATCATGAAGGTGTAAAGAATGGTGAAATTTACAATGGAGCTGATGATGATGGTTCTGGTACAGTTGCAATATTAGAGATTGCTCAGGCATTTAAAGCGGCGGAAAAAGCTGGTCACGGCCCAAAGCGTTCTATTTTATTTTTACACGTTACTGCAGAAGAAAAAGGTCTTTTAGGATCTAGACATTATACTGATAATGATCCTATTTTTCCATTAGAAAATACCGTCGCCAACTTAAATATTGATATGATTGGACGTGTAGACCCAGAACGTACTATTGGAACAAGAAATTATATCTATCTTATTGGTAGTGATAAACTAAGTACCGACTTGCATAACATTTCTGAAGAAGCCAATAAAAATTACACAAACATAGAGTTAGATTATAAGTTTAATGCAGATAATGATCCAAATCGTTTTTATTACAGATCGGATCATTACAATTTTGCAAAAAATAATATTCCAGTTATATTTTATTTTAATGGTACCCATGACGATTACCACAAGCCTACCGATACACCAGATAAAATTGAATACGACTTATTAGAAAACAGAGCACGTCTCGTTTTTTACACTGCTTGGGAGGTTGCCAACAGAGATCAACGCCTTGTTGTAGATAAAGCTACTGAATAATTAAAAATTTCTAAAATCAAAAAAAAGGTCTTTCGTTAACTTGAAAGGCCTTTTTTAGTTTTATGGGCTTAAACAAAAAAGTTCCCCTTTTCAGAGAAGCATTGTCTTTTGGGTGGAAGACCGGGTTCACTTCGACTGCGCTCAGCATAAACTTCTCACCCTAATTCTTCTTATAAAATAGCATATACAAAAAAAGCTCCTCTTTTCAGAGAAGCTTTGTCTTTTGGGTGGAAGACCGGGTTCGAACCGGCGACTTTCGGTACCACAAACCGACGCTCTAACCAGCTGAGCTACAACCACCATTTTAAATTGGATTGCAAAGATAATTTATTTGTTATTTCTTGCAAACAGTTTTTGTATTTATTTTAAATCAAATAATGAATCTACAGCCACAAAACGCTCAACTGTATAACCCTCAGCATGTTCTACTCCAATTAGTCGTCCTAAATTTCGTGCTCTATATTCTACACTATCTGTAAAATTCTTGCTAGAAATCGGAGTTTCAGGCTCTTGACTATTCGGATCAAAAAACTGTGTTTTATACGCTAAAACAGATTCGACCTTCTTTTCCATAAAACCAGTGACGTCAACCACAACATCTGGCTGAATATCTTTCCACTGAATATAGTGATAAACTACTTTTGGCCTCCAAGGTTCTTGTGGTTGTTCTTCATCGCTATAAAAGGTCTCAATCTTTTTTAAACCACTTAAAAAACAAGCGTCACTTACTAATTGACTTCCTTTTGGGTGATCAATATGTCTATCATCAATAGCATTACAAATGATTATTTCTGGTTGGTAATAACGAATCATCTTTATAATATCAAGTTGATGTGTTTTATCGTTCACAAAAAAGCCATCAGCAAATCGCATATTAATTCTAGAATGCACACCTAATATTTTAGCAGCATTAAAAGCCTCCTCATCACGTGTGTCTGCGGTTCCTCTTGTTCCTAATTCTCCCCTAGTTAAATCTATAATTCCTACTTTCTTCCCTTTAGAAACTTCTTTTGCTAAGGTTGCTCCACAACTCAATTCCACATCATCAGGATGCGCACCAATTGCTAATATGTCTAATTTCATACGTCTTTTGTTTTTTCTAAGTATCAAAAATATTAAAAAGAAGACAGAAAATCAGTTTCTTTTTAATGCGCAAACGGTTTCGATTGAAAAAAACATCAATTTTCTCAAAAATCAGTAGTCAAAATTGAAATATTAGCAATACTTACAAAGTATGACTTTCGTCATAAATAAAGCCTGTAATTGATTCTACCTTTACATTGTTATTAAAAGATAATGTCCTTATGACCTTAATGTTAGCCATTTTAATTATCACTATTTCCTTATTCATTTGGGGAAAATTCACACCAGATATTATCGCACTTATTTCCATGTTAAGCTTGTTTGTTTTTGGAATTTTAGACTTAACAGAAACCTTAAGTGGATTTAGCAATCCAACGGTAATTATGATTGCTGCCTTATTTATTATCGGAGAAGGATTATCTCAAACTGGGTGGACAGCTTTAGCTGGTGAAAAATTCATAAAATTAGCAGGTAAAAGTAAAGTAAAACTCTTGTTAATAACCACTTTTGGATCTGGTTTACTTTCTGGGGTAGTTAGCAATACTGGTACTGTAGCTACATTAATGCCAGTAACAATAGCTTCAGCATGGAGCATTGGAACTTTACCCTCTAAGTTATTGATGCCTGTAGCTTTTGGTTCTAATACAGGTGGTTTACTAACCTTAACGGGGACACCTCCAAATATTATTGTAAACAACACCATGTTAGAAAGTGGTTTAGAAGGATTTTCTTTCTTCGAATTTGGATTAATAGGTCTACCGCTATTATTGTTAACACTACTCTATTTTAAATATATAGGTTACAGACTTTTACCGAATAATAAAACCAATAACAAACCTGTTGATATCAGCTCAACACTTCACCAATGGATTGAAGCCTACAAAGTAGATGGTGACTATTACAGACTGAGAGTTAGATCTGTATCTCCTTTATTAAACACAAAATTAGGAGACTGGAATTTTGAAAAAAATCACGCCGTAACCATTCTACGCATTAAGCGAAGACATCCTAGTATTTTAAAAGGTAATGAGCCTTTTATAGAGCTGCCAACAGACGATACAGAATTCTTATACCACGATATTATTACTGTTAAAGGAGATACCGAAGCAATAAACACTTTAATGATTAGATTCAGATTAGGTTTATTACCTCTAAATTCTATTAAAGATGAAATGCGCCATAACTTAATTAACCAAGAGGTTGGTATGTCTGAAGTTTTAGTAACTCCAAAGTCTGCACTGATTGGTAAAAATGTAAAATCAGGTCATTTCTTTGAACGTTATAACGTGCAACTTATGGCTGCTTCACGAAACGGAAAACCTATACTAGAGCGAGAGACTACTGTAAAAGCAGGTGATGCGTTTTTAATTAGAGGACAATGGAGTGCTATTGAAGAATTAAAAACCCAATATGAAAATTTGGTGATTTGTGGTAGCCCAGAAGGAATGGCGAAAACAGTGACTAACCTTACATTCAAATCATATATCGCATTAGCAGCACTATTACTAATGATTGTTTTGTTGGTTTTTAAAATTGTACCTGGCGCTGTTGCAGCTTTACTTTCTGCAGGTATTATAATGATAACAGGCTGTGTTCCTATGGTAAAAGCCTATAAAGGAATCAGTTGGATAAGTGTCATAATGATTGCAGCTATGATACCAATGGGAGTCGCGTTACAAAAAACAGGAACTGCAGCATGGATTGCCAATGGCTTAGTTGCATCTTTAGGAAGCTTACACCCTGTTGTGTTGCTAGGAGGTGTGTTTTTACTGACAACTACTTTTAGTCAGGTGATTAATAACTCAGCAACCGCAGTATTAATGGCACCAATTGTAATTATTGCTGCAAATACACTTAGTATATCTGCTGCACCATTTATGATTGTTGTGGCTATTAGTGCTTCAACCGCATTTTTAACACCAGTAGGTACAACTACAAATGCAATGGTAATGACCGCTGGTAATTATAAGTTTATGGATTATTTAAAAGTAGGCGCACCACTGCTTCTACTCTTCTTAATAACATCATTAATACTTGTCCCAATAATTTGGCCTTTTTAAAACAAATGTGTAACGAAAATAATTATATCATGGAAACTCTATTAAACAATACAACTATGAAAACAAGAGACCTCAACAAGTATGGATTAAAAGATACCAATGCGCATTGGAATCTTTCACCAGAAAAATTACAAGCCATTACGATTGAAAAAGGTATGGGAAAAGAAACAGCTAACGGAACTTTAGCTATAAATACTGGTAAATTTACTGGGCGTTCCCCTCAAGATAGATTTATCGTTAAAGATGAATACACAGAAAATAAAGTTTGGTGGGGAAAAACAAACAAAGCAATTTCTCAAGATAATTTTGATAAACTACAATCTGAGATTACTAATTACCTAAGCGGAAAAGAAATCTATGTTAGAGATGCTTACGTATGTGCAGACCCAGAATATAAAACAAATGTAAGAACCGTAACAGAATATCCTTGGTCTAACATGTTTACTTATAATATGTTTTTAAGATTAGAGGAATCTGAATTAGAAAATTTTGAAGAAGACTGGTTAGTACTATGTGCTCCTGGTTATGAAGCGCCAAACCCAAAAGATTTTGGTTTACGTCAAGGAAACTTCTCTATCTTAAACTTTAGTAAGAAGATCGCTTTAGTTGGTGGTTCTGCTTATACAGGTGAAATTAAAAAAGGGATTTTCTCTTCACTAAACTTTATTCTTCCTGTTGAAAAAGATGTGTTACCAATGCACTGTTCTGCTAATGTTGGCGAAGATGGTGATACTGCTATTTTCTTCGGATTATCTGGGACAGGAAAAACAACCTTATCCGCAGATCCTAATCGTAAATTAATTGGTGATGATGAACATGGCTGGACCTCAGAAAACAATATCTTTAATTTTGAAGGTGGTTGCTACGCAAAAGTTATAGACTTATCTGAAGAAAAAGAACCAGACATTTTTAGAGCTGTTAAACCTGGTGCCATCTTAGAAAATGTCGTTTTTAAAGACAACGGTGAAGTTGATTATATGGATAGTAGTATTACACAAAACACGCGTGTAAGTTACCCTATTTATCATATTGATAATATTCAAAAACCATCGTTTGCAGGTAACCCAACAAATATATTCTTCTTAACTGCTGATGCATTTGGTGTATTACCTCCTGTGTCTAAATTAACACCAGGACAAGCTGCATACCACTTTATTTCTGGTTATACAGCTAAAGTCGCAGGTACTGAAGCCGGAATTACAGAACCTGTTCCTTCGTTCTCTGCGTGTTTTGGCGAACCATTTATGCCGTTACACCCAACAGTATATGCTGAGATGTTAAGTAAAAAAATGCAAGATGCTGGTGTCAACGTTTGGTTAATAAACACAGGCTGGAGCGCAGGACCTTACGGAGTTGGTTCTCGTATAAAATTAAAATATACAAGAGCTATGATTACAGCTATTCTTGAAGGAAAATTAGATAATGTAGAATTTGAGCAACATCCAATTTTTGGATTATTTATGCCAAAAACATGTCCTAATGTCCCTGATGACATTTTAGACCCAATGAACACTTGGGAAAATAAAGGACAATATGTAAGCAAGTCAATTCAACTAGCACACTCTTTCCATTTGAATTTTGAAAAATTTGCTAGTGAAGCGTCTCAACAAATCATAGCAGGTGGGCCGTTAATTGATGAACACCATCAATTAAACGACCATATTTAATAGTTTCCATGACTAAAAAGAGCCTAGAAATAGGCTCTTTTGTTTTATTCATTCTATTATGAAAAATGTACTATACACAGTATTTATTTTTATGCTTTTTCAAAGTGTATTATTAGCGCAGAAAAATTCTGAAGACTACTTTGGAGCCTGGTATACACTTGGCATAAATCATAGATTTACAGAACAATTTAGTTTAACTCCTTATGCTGAATTAAGACTGTACAAACCTACATCTAATTACAATTTAACCTTTGCGAGTTTAAATGGAAACTATCACTTTAAAAAAAATCAAACAATTACCGTTGCTTATGCGTATTTAGACATTGATAGTGTTTTTGATATTGACAACGTACCCAATACTATTGAGCATCGAATTTTAGAACAGTATGCCATAAAACACAACTTTAAGTCTTTAAACATTCAGCACCGATTTAGGTTTGAACAACGCTTTTTAGAAAAGACCGCTGGAAATGAACTTCAAAATCGGTTCCGTTATAGATTGAGTTTACAATATCCTATTAACAAGACTGTATATTTAGCCTTAAAAGATGAAGGGTTTATCAACTTTCAAGATCAGGTATTTCATGAAAATCGATTTTTTGTTGGATTTGGGGTTCACATCTTAAAAAACACCCAACTACATATTGATTACTTAAAACATCATATACGAAACAATAGCCTTAACAGAATTCAAATTGGGTTAAGTATAAAAACAGACTCAAGAAAACCTAAAACATCTACAGCGCAGCAATAGCTTGATCAATATCGCGTTTTAAATCCTTGGTATTTTCTATGCCTACCGAAAAACGAATCATTTGATCACTTATACCAATTTTATCACGCTCTTCTTGTGTTAATAAAGAATGTGATGTTAAATGAGGTGAGGACAGCGTACTCTCTACTCCTGCTAAACTCATCGATGATTTAATTAATTTTAATTGTTTCTGAAACTGTTCAGAGTCTAAATCGTCCGTTAATTCAAAAGATAACATAGCGCCAAAACCTTTCATTTGAGATTTCGCTAATTTATGTTCAGGATGTGATTTTAATCCAGGATAATATACTTTTGAAATCTTAGGATGCTTGTCTAACCATTTCGCAAGTTTCATGGCATTTTTAGTTTGAGCTTTTACACGTAAACCTAAAGTTTTCATGCTGCGTTCTAGCATCCAAACCGTCATATCACTTAAACTGCCACCTAGATTTTTACCTACATTCCAAATACGTTCAATATGTGCTTCTGAACTTGCTACAGCTCCTGCACATATATCGCTATGTCCACCAAAATACTTCGTAGCAGAATGCATTACCATATCGATTCCTAAATCTATCGGGTTCTGGTTAACAGAGGATGCAAAGGTATTATCTATAGAGGTCAATATATCTTTAGACTTACCTAGTTTGGCAACTGCTTTTATATCTGTAATTGTTAATTTTGGATTTGAAGGGGTTTCAATATGAATCAACTTGGTATTATCTTGAATTACAGCTTCAAAATCTTCAACCGTATACCCATTGGTAAAGGTGTATTCTATACCGTATTTTGGAAATTCTTCTTTTATAAAGTTTACCGTTCCTCCATATATCGTATTCTGAACCACCAAATGATCACCTTGTTTTAAAAACGCCAAAAACATGGTACTAATAGCTGCCATTCCTGAACCAAAAATTAAGGCGGCTTCTGTATGTTCTAGTGCGGCCACTTTCTTAGCTAAATATTCTTGATTTGGTGTGTTAAAATATCGTGGATAACGCTTTACTTCAACATCTAAAAACTCATAAGACGAACTTAAGAACATTGGTGATACTGCACCTTTAAATTGTTCGTCTTTTACTTCTCCGATATGCGCGCAAATAGTGTTTAGGCCTAATTTTTTCTTAGTCATGATATAAATTTAAAACGTAAATTTAATAAAAATGTACCCAATTAAACCAAGCTCCATAAACAAAAACTGGTTGATAAATATTCAAATCTATCAACCAGTTTTTAAAGGTTTTTAAACGAAATGTTTCAGAGTGTTACCTCTATTTTTTATAATATTTTCGATTCTTTAAATAAGAGAAAACACCTAATACTGCAATGATACCCACGGTTATTGCAATAAACTGAAAACTCAATATTTGATCACCACTAGCATAAGAGTGTAATCCTGCGAGATAGAAATTCACCCCAAAATACGTCATCAAAATACTTCCAAAGGCTATAATTGACATTAGATTATAAATCCAACGACCTCTTAAACCTGGTACCAAACGCATGTGAATTACAAAAGCATAAATCATGATACTAATAAGTGCCCACGTTTCTTTTGGATCCCAACCCCAATATCGTCCCCAACTTTCGTTGGCCCACATTCCACCAAGGAAGTTTCCTATGGTAAGCATTACTAAACCAACCGTTAATGCCATTTCGTTAATAATGGTTAGCTCTTTAATGTGAACAAGCATGCGCTCTTTGTTTTCCTTGTTTGTAAAAATCATTAGCAATAATGAAACCACTCCTAAGATCATACCTAAAGTAAATGGACCGTAACTAGCAACAATTACCGATACGTGAATCATTAACCAATAGCCTTGTAAAACAGGTTCTAGATTACCAATAGCAGGATCCATCCAGTTCCAATGTGCAATCATTAAAATCATAGATGTTACAAACGCACCTGCAGCCACTGTTAAGCTCGATGTACTAAACCTACCTGCTAAAGATTTTGTTTTTACAGAATCTGCAGCTTTTTTAGTTTGCACTTTGTTTTTAGTAACACCAACAATAAAACCAAATAACATGGTAGACCAAGCAACATAAATCATAGATTCATAAGCGTCACTCCAAGGTGCATGACCAGATAAATACCATCTCCAGATTAAACCTAAAGTATGTAGTATAAATAATAAGGCTAAAACACCTAACAAAATGTTTATCGCGTATTTAATCCAAGTACTTCTATATTTAAAAATCTGTATGATAATAAATATAAACAGTACTGTACCTGCATATAAGTACCAGCTGTATAAACGCTTAAAAATATCGTAATCGTTGTAGAGTATTTCGGCATTAATTTTTTCGTCAGTTAACATGACGTCGCTTCCAAAACGCTCTTGTGTTTTTTTAATACCATTTAATAATTCTTCTGCTTTAGTATAGTTCCCTGTTTGTTTGGCGTTGTTTAATGTCACTAAATACGCACTAAACCCATTATTAATAAAGTTACCGTAAAGGGTATCTTCAATTGTTTCTCTATAGCCTTGTTCTCTAAACTCTACTGAAGAAATCCATTTATTATTTTCATCGTTGGGAACAGGAAATATTTTAATCGATCGACCTTCTATCGCATTATACAACAAGTTGACTCTAGAATCTGCTTCTTTTACTTCTTTTTGAAAGCCATTAGGCACTTGCGTTTTATAGGCTTCTTCTAAATATGGGGCTAATTTATATCGCCCTTCAGGTGTGAAATAATCTACAAGTCGCGAATATTTCTCATCATAATCTATACCTATGATATCTCGAATAGAATCTGCTTTCCTTGGTTTTAAATAAATGATTGGCACGTTATACCAAAGCATCGGACTTTCTTGAATAGATAAAAATACCTGATCGGCATTAAAGTCTTCATACACATCACTTTTACTTAATTTACGTAGCATTTCAGAAGAAAACGTATGCATTGGCATCATACGACCACTGTAATCTTGAATCACCATTTTTGAAAATTTAGCAGCGTGCTCCTTAGGTGTAATATGAACATTTAGAATTGAATCTACTTGTGCTTTTCCTGTTTTTCGTTGGTGATTGTGACCATCATCGTCTGAATGTACTTGTGCAAAACCTGACAAACTAAAGAGTAGCAAAATCATAGTCATCATTTTTGCTTTCTTCTCTTTTAACTTAGACAATCGTTTTCGGATGTCATCGAAACGTGTATTCTTCACAAATAGAATTGCCATCATTGCTAAATACAATAATATATATCCTGCATAAGTAATATAAGTTCCCCAGAGATCATGGTTTACAGACAATACTGTGCCTTTTTCATCGGGATGAAAACTTGCCTGAAAGAATCGATACCCTTTATGATCTAACACATGATTCATATAAACACGATAATCAAAATCTCCATCTTCTTTATCGAAAACCGTTATTTTACTCTCAAAAGAAGAATACGCATTTTCTGTACCTGGATATTTATCGGCAATAAAATCATTCAGTTTAATTTCAAAAGGTAGTTTTAATACTTTAGGCCCATATTGCAATGCTATTTCTAAACCACCAACTTTGAATTCTTTCATGGCTGTATAATTGCCTGGGCCACCTATAATACCAACTTTTTGCGTGTCGCCATTTGCACTGACGCTTAAAATAAGGCCATCGGCATCATTCTTTAACAACTCTGATTTCTTTACCACTCCAAAATCACCTTGTACAATAGGTTTTGGCATAACCAATTGCATATTACCAATAACATACCTAGATCTTAAAATTAAGGGTTGTAAACTATCTTTCACCAACTTACCTGTAGCACGGGTTGCCATAGTCATATAATCTCCTTCGTATGGAGATTGAATAAACAAACCTTCATCGGTTTCGGTAATATTGATAGCACCTTCTTGATACTTATTTAAAGACACTAAAACATTGTGTAGATTGGCAACTTTTCCATCTTCTAAAAAGTGATTGTGTGGGCCACTCTCTCCAGCTTCAACAACTTTTAAATAGCGCTTTCCTGTATCGCTTGGAATAACATCTTCTTCAGCTCCTTCTATAAATTCTTCGAGCTTAATTGTAACTTCAGTGTCACCATAATCAAACGTTTTCTCGAATTCATTATCTAATCGAGGTGAAAAATCGACCTCTTCCTCAATTCTACGTTGTTGTAACTGACCATTAACGGTGTAATTACCAATGATACGCCCGCCAATGTAGGTTTTTTGCGAAAAGAATTCGCTTTCAGTTGCCCCTTCGCGTATTGGCATCATTCCCTCAAAACCAACATAACGTGTTATAAATGCTCCAAAAAGAATGAGAATAAAAGACAAATGTAAGATTAATGTGGCCCATTTCTCCTTTCTAAAAAGTCTGAATCTATAAATATTACCAATAAAATTGATAACAAAAAACACCATTATGGCTTCAAACCACCAGGCATTATAGATTAAGGTTCTGGTATATGGAGTTGGTGAGGTTTCCATATTTCTATCTAAAATAGTACCTACTGCCATGGCAACGGCAAAGGCAATAAATAAGAATGCGGTAAGTTTTGTAGAGAATAGGAAGTTAGCGATTTTCTTTTGCATAGCTATTGGCTTTTTAAGCTGTGCAAAGATATGGTTTTTTAATTATTCCTAGTTTCAGAATAGGTACTAAAACATGTTAAAATTACGCACCAAAATCCATCTAAATTTTTGTATTAGATTTAAGCATTTTATTTTGCTCTTCCATTAATTCTTTTAAATCTGAAAGCAACTGTATATCTTTAGGTGTAGATACCGTTTTATCTTTAGAATCTTGGGCTTTTGTTCGCAGTCTATTCATAAATTTTACAATGATAAACACCGTAAATCCTATGATTACAAAATCTAAAAGTACTTCGAATAATTCACCGTAAGCGATGGCAACTTCACTAGTAGTAACAGTACCGGAAGCATCTAGAATAGCATCGCGTAGGATCAACTTTTTCTTACTAAGCGTAACTCCATCTGTCAATAAAGATAATGGTGGTAATATAACTTGCTTGGCTAAAACATCTATAACTTTATTAAAGGCCGCACCAATGATGATACCAATAGCCATATCCATCATATTTCCCTTTACTGCAAATTCCTTAAATTCCTTTAAAAGCTTCATTATCTGTCTTTGTATTTCTAATATTGCTGGTTTGTTCTGTTAGCCATCTAAAAGCACTAAGAATAGCCTATATAAATTTAGATGTTAAAACTGCAAATTTAAATTATGTTCTTAACCATTAGCTATTTCTAGCCTTAAAAATATTCATGTACATAAACGTGCCCATTTTACGCGCTCTTCGTTTAGCATTTTCGGCATAATCCCCTTCAAATAATTCGTTTATAGTTTCGAACCAAAGGTTTAACCATATCCCAAAATGCAATTCCGTAATACTATGATTACATGCCGCATCTACTTTAACATGTGCTTCCAAAGGATTACCATAATATTTGGTTTTTAAAAACAAACTCGATTCCCAAAAGGTAGTTAAATGCTCTAAATGTTGCTCCCAATCTTTTATGGTTTCGTTGAAAAAAGGTCCTAATTTTTCGTCTTTCCTTACCTTTTCGTAAAATTTTGAAACTAATAAGAATATGTCTTCTCTGGTTTTTATGTCTGATTTGTTCATGGTGTTATATATTATTTTCATTGGGTTTTGTCATCCATATATTGTCCATAAATGGACAATTTTGATTCTTGTTATTTCTATTTAGCTTGTTGTCAAACAAAAGACCCTTTTCGGTTAATGTTTAAAATTCTATTTTTTCGTCCCGTTAGGGACTTCATATTGGTAAAAAAATCACAGTTAGGCTATTTTGCCTTTAGGTACAATATATCTTTTTAATCTATACTTTACAACACAGGTTTTAGAATATAACGCTCATCATATTTCACATCAAAATCCTGCAACAATTTCAAATACTCGTCTTGAAATGCAACCTGTTTATGATGTTCTTCTTGATTTTTTATATAATTAATTATTACAGGAATTTCAGATTTTGAATATGAAAATGCGCCATAGCCAGATTGCCAAGAAAATCGACCATTTACTAAACCTTTATTATTTATCCATTTCGAAGAATCCTGTTTTACCTGTTTCATTAATTCTGATAACGATTGCGTTGGTCGCATTCCAAACAATATATGAATATGGTCTGCCATGCCATTAATTTGCAACACCTTATGATTGTTATTTTGAATTATTCCTGTAATGTATTTGTATAATTCTGCTCTCCAACGACCTCTAATTAAACTTTGCCTATTTTGTACTGCAAAAACGGTTTGAATATGGATTTGTGTGTATGTATTTGGCATGGTTGTAAATTATATCGCGTACCTAAAGGCACGCTGGATTAATGAAATTTCTTCTACCTATATGTTGTCCCTAACGGGACATTCGGAATTACTCCTAAATATTCTACCTATATGTTGGACCTAACGAGACAGTTTTGATTTATCGTATTATTAAACGATATAGTGTTCATAAATGGACAATTTCAATTTGACTTGTATGCGATCTTTCACCGAAATATCAACATTTCTACAAACGTATTTATCGAATTAATCAAAGTTATCCTTTTAATCGCATTCTTGTGATTCTAAACTAAGAAATCTTAGTATTTTTACAGCATGATATCAGTTGTATTACTTGGTGCTGGCAATGTCGCCACACATTTATATAAAGCCTTTTCAAATTCTGAAAACATTACGATTACACAATGGTATAATCGTACACGTGCTTCTATTTCATCTTATGCAAACGACGTTGACATAACAGATTCGTTAGCCGAATTAAAAGAAGCCGATATTTACATTATGGCGATTAGCGATGACCATATTGCTTCATTTTCCACAGATTTACCATTTACAAATCGATTTGTTGTGCATACGTCAGGAAGTGTTGCCATGCACGATTTAGACAAAAAGAACAAGATTGGCGTTTTTTACCCACTGCAAACCTTTTCTAAAGATGCTGAAATCAATTTTACGGAAGTTCCGATTTGTATTGAAGTGTACGAAAAAGAAAACCTTCAACTTTTAAAAGATTTAGCAAAAGCTGTAGGATGTAAACCTCATAAAATCACTACAGAACAGCGTCAAACACTTCATTTAGCTGCTGTTTTTGTTAATAATTTCACGAATCAATTATATAGAATCGGTCATGAAATTTGTGAAACCAAGAATATAGAATTTGAAATTTTGCATCCTTTAATTGAAGAAACAGCTAAAAAAATTCAACACATGTCACCTTTTATGGCCCAAACAGGTCCTGCGAAACGGAATGATAAAAAAACTATAAAACGGCAACTTAAACTAATAGAAAAAGAAGAACACGAGGCCATTTATAAAATGCTTACAACGTCTATAAAAAAGACACATGGTGTAAGATCGACGAGAGTAAAACGCCATAAAAACGAAAAATAACTATGAGCGACGATAAAAGTTACAAAGAATATTTAGCAAACATCAACACCTTTATTTTTGATGTTGATGGTGTCCTTACCGATGGCACAATTACAGTTACAACCGATGGCGAAATGCTAAGAACCATGAATATCAAAGATGGTTTTGCTCTAAAAACAGCAATTGATGCTGGATTTAACCTCTGTATTATTTCTGGCGGATCTAATGAAGGCGTTCGTAAACGTTTAGCCGGATTAGGCATTAAAGACATTTTCCTAGGAGCTCATAATAAAATTGAACAACTCAACAGTTACTTGGATCAGCATAGTATTTCAAAGTCGCAAGTATTGTATATGGGAGATGATATTCCTGATTTTCCTGTGATGAAATTAGTGGGTTTACCTTGTTGTCCGCAAGATGCAGTTCCAGAAATTAAAGCGATTTCAAAATATGTGTCTCATAAAAACGGAGGAAAAGGTGCCGTAAGAGATGTTATTGAGCAAGTGCTGAAAGTACAAGACAAATGGAATGGAAATTTTGACGCTAAATACGATTAAATAGATACAACGTAAACTACAACACACATGTCGCAAGGAAGAAGACATAGTACAGGATTTGGTTATATAGGTTTTGGTAATAATCAAGCAACTTTTAACCAAAGATCTTCTAAGCCTTTTTCTAAATACAAGGAAAAATTAGATCTTGAAGCACATCTACACTACAAAATGGATTTCTTGCATAAAGATTTATCCAAAGAAGACAAGCAGCACATTAAAAACAAAATAAGACAACAAGAACTCAAAATTTTTAAAAAAGCGCTAATTATCAGTATCATTGTCTTTTTTATAATCGCTGCGTTTTCATATTACTTAATTACTAAAATATTATCTCACTAAACCTCAAATGATTCAGTTTCTTAATTTAATTCGTTGGAAGAATTTATTAATGATTGCCTTAATGCAATACTTAATAAAGTATGCACTATTATTACCATTTCAAGAAAGCCATGGAGTACTTATTACCTTAAGTCACTTCAATTTTTTTCTTTTAGTATTAGCGACCGTGTGTATCGCAGCTGGTGGTTACATTATTAACGATATTTATGATGTTGAAGCCGATAAAATTAACAAACCTAACCGATTAATTATAAATAAGCACATTTCAGAAAAAAAGGCGACGAACTTATTTGTTGTGCTTAATATTATTGGTGTCGGTTTAGGGTTTTATTTATCTAATGGTATTGGTAAACCTGAATTTTTCGCCATCTTTTTTATGACTTCGGCACTACTCTACATGTACGCGTCATACTTAAAACAAATTGCCGTTGTTGGTAACATTGTAGTGTCAATTTTGGTATGCTTAAGTATCTTATTAGTTGGAATTATTGAATTAATTCCTGTTATAACAGACAATAACAAAGCCATTCAAACCACTTTTTTATACATTATTAGAGACTATGCCATTTTTGCGTTTATGGTTAATTTAATAAGAGAACTAGTTAAAGATATTGAAGATATTGACGGAGATTATAAAGCAGGCATTCAAACATTACCTATCATTTTAGGAAGAGAACGCACTACTAAAATTGTGTTTATACTCTCATTAATTCCTATATTTTCAATCGTTTATTATGTTATTACCTATTTGTTTAAACAACAAGTAGTCGTAGGTTATTTTTTAATTCTTGTTATTGCTCCATTAATTTATGTGAGTATAAAGTTGTTTAGTGCGAATCAAAAAGCGCAATTCAAACATATTAGCACAGTGCTAAAATTAGTTATGCTTACTGGTATGCTTTCCTTATTACTTTACAAATTTATTATCCTTAACTAAAATGCTAAACGACAAACTCAAAGGTTTTAATATTATTCTGGCTTCGGCATCACCACGTCGTCATGCTTTTTTAAAGGAACTGCAACTCGATTTCGAAATTCAATTAAAACCAGTTGAGGAAATTTACCCAAATGAGTTAAAAAGAGAACAGATCACAGATTTTTTAGCCAAATTGAAAGCTGAGCCTTTTTTAGAAAACCTTCAAAAAAATGACATTTTAATCACCAGTGATACCATTGTTTGCTTAGGTGATAAAGCTATAGGAAAACCAAAAGATGAAGCTGATGCTGTTAACATGATAAAAGCATTAAGCAATAAAACACATGAGGTTGTGACCTCTATCTGTTTCACTCAAAAAACAGAACAGCTCATTGTAAACACAAGTACCAAAGTGACGTTTAAACCCCTTACAGACGATGAAATTCATCACTACGTCAACCACTACAAACCGTTAGATAAAGCTGGTGCATATGGTATACAAGAATGGATTGGAGCCATTGGCATTACAAGTATTGAAGGCTCGTATAATAACGTTGTTGGCTTACCTACGCATTTACTTTACAAAACGTTAAATACCATTGCAGACAGCAATTAGAATCTTATCTTTATAGAAACTGATTATCAGACATTTTGTGCCAAATTTATTAAGGTAACAGTGTCTATAAAACATCTATGAATTATGATAAGAATGATAAAACCCAAACCTCTTTTAATACTAATTACGCTATTTATATACGTCACGTCTTGTAAAGACAATACAACGACGACGTCTGAAAACGACATCGCTACAGTCTCTAAGGCTGAAGAACCACAACCTAAAACAAAACTATCTGACGATTTTAAAAACTATTGGTATAATGGTGAAGCAGAAATTACGTCTTACAAGCTCGAACAAGCACGTTATGGCGAAATTAGAGAAGGCCAAGCCGTTTTGGTATTTGTTACCGAAGACTTTTTACCAAAAGAACAAGTGAAAGCCAATAACTATGATGAAACTAACACTCCTATTTTAAAATTCAATACTACCAAAAACTTCAATACTGGTATTTATCCGTATTCTATAATGGAAAGCACGTTTTATCCTGTGGCAAATAATCAACATGCACTAAAAATTACAGCTTCAGTACAAGAATGGTGTGGCCAAGTTTATACACAAGTCAATAACCGTAATCAATTTGAAGTACGCTCACATTCCTATTTTCAAGGTGAAGCAGACGAAACTTTTAATGTAGAAAAAACGTGGACCGAAAATGAACTGTGGACAAAATTGAGAATAGATCCTCAAAGTCTTCCTGTTGGTGAATTACATATTGTACCATCGTTAGAGTTTTCGCGTCTTCATCATAAAAAATTAAAAGCTCACAACGCACTAGCAAGTAAAACTAATGATAGCTATACGTTATATTATGAAGATTTAAATCGGACTTTAAAAATAAATTTCAGTCCTAACTTTCCTTTCGAGATATTAGGTTGGGAAGAAACTATAGTTAACGGAGTTGGTACAAATGCTGAAACTTTAACCTCTAAAGCTTCAATATTAAAATCCATAAAATCGGACTATTGGAACAAAAAAAGCAACGCAGATTTAAAGTTAAGAGATTCTTTAAAATTACATTAAATAGTTGTAAATCTAAATTATCTTTGATGTAAAGTAAGTCATCTATGAACATCGTATTATCCAATTATCAAGATCAGATAATTTCTACACTTATATTATTAATAGTCCTGTTTATCCTTAGGACTATTATTGTTATTACAGTAAAGAAAATAGGAAAAAAAAGTGGTACTACAGAAGCACGAGCGGCCTTAATTGGCAGGTATGTAACCGTTACTTTCGTACTCATCGCAATTTTAATTGAAGCCTTTATTCTTGGTGCGCAAACACGAGATGTAACGCTTGTTTTTTCGTCTGTATTTGCTGTTATTGGTGTTGCATTGTTTGCGATTTGGTCAATTTTAAGCAACATCACTTCTGGTGTTATTATGTTTTTTTCATTTCCATATAAAGTTGGAGATAAAATAAGAATACATGATAAAGATTATCCCGTAGAAGCCATCATCGAAGATATTAGAGCTTTTCAAATCCACTTAAGAGAAGATAGTGGAGATTTAGTCACTTACCCAAACAATCTTATTCTTCAAAAAGCTGTAACTTTATTGCAAAAGGATGCATTAGACGACAGCAGTATTTTATAACGCATGAAGAAAAAGAAGGTAAAGACACGTACTCATAATTACAAAAAACATATTGGTAAAGCACCTGGTACGCTGGTGTACACAGGAAAGAAAACTGAGAAACAACTTAAAATAGAATCTTTCGATTATACCAAAGACACTATAACCGAGAATGTGCTTACCAACATTGCAGATGTTAAAGCTCACAAAGAAACCGATTCAGTTACGTGGATTAATATCGATGGCCTCAACGCTATTACCGAAATTGAAAATATTGGTAAACAATACGATTTACACCCGCTTGTCTTAGAAGATATTGTAAATACAGCGCAACGTCCTAAAATTGATGAGTATGACGATTACCTGTTTGTAGTTCTTAAAATGCTATACTATGATACTAATGAAAACATAGTAATAGAACAAGTAAGTTTTATTTTGGGTAAAAACTATGTCTTGTCCTTCCAAGAATCGGAAGGTGATGTTTTTGACAATGTAAGAGAACGTCTTCGACATGGCAATGGTAGAATTAGAGGTTTAAAATCCGATTATTTACTGTATGCTTTAATAGATGCAGTGGTTGATAATTACTTTAGTATTATTGAAACCTTAGGTAATAAAATAGAAGATTTAGAAACCGATTTATTTGAAGGTAATGCAAAAGAAGATATAAGTATTGAAGTACAACAACTAAAGCGCGAAATCTTAAAAGTACGACGTGCTATTTTCCCGCTTCGTGAGATAATTAACCGCGTTGAAAAAGGAGAACACGCACTAATCTTACAGCGCACAATCAATTATTATAGAGATATTTACGACCACTTAATTCAGGTGTCTGAAAACATAGATATTTACCGAGAAATGATTTGGAGTTTAATGGACATGTACATGACAACCATTAGTAATCGTATGAACGAGGTCATGAAAGTTCTCACAATAATATCAACCATTTTTATCCCATTAACCTTTCTCGCAGGTCTCTACGGAATGAATTTTGAATACATTCCAGAGCTACAATACCGTTATGGTTATTTTGTGCTATTGGGTGTGATGTTCCTAATGTTTTTAGGATTACTGTATTATTTTAAACGTAAGAAGTGGTTGTAACTTTGAAAGCAACCAAGTGCAAAACATTACATCAACAATAACTAAAAAATTAACACAACTTGAAAATGAATACCATAAATTTTAAAAAATGGGCTTTCCATTTTATGATTTGGATTTTAATAATTAATGTTATCTCATTTTACTTAACAGTGAGCTATACGAGCTTGTTAAACGAATTTAACAACACAGGACAAATCCTGTTATATTTAGGGATTTTAGCAACAGTTTTACTCTTCATGAGTCTAATTTTTATCATTATTAGCAGCATAAAAAAAGAGAAAAAGAATTATCTATATTGGACTTCAATAATCGGACTTATCTTTTTTGGAACATTGCCAATTTTAGCAAGTTTACTCTAAAAACAAAATTCGATTAGACATATAAGACGATATCGAAACGAAAAGCAAAAGTCAACGTTAAAAAAATCAAAAACAAAGGCTATACGATTCAAACTTTTCTATATTTGAAAAGCAAATAACCGAAATCCTCATGCACCAACTTAGACTCTGTCTTCTGCTTGCTATCAGCACTATATTTTCACTTCAAGCACAACAACCAAAAACCTATAATGCATCAGAAATTTACGAAGCCGTTCAAAAACTAAATGTTTTAGGTTCAGTATTATATGTCGCTGCGCATCCAGATGACGAAAATACGCGTCTCATTTCTTATATGTCTAACGAAGTTAAAGCGCGTACTGCTTATTTATCCTTAACACGAGGCGATGGAGGTCAAAATTTAATTGGTCCAGAAATCAGAGAACTTTTAGGTGTTATAAGAACTCAAGAGTTACTAGCTGCAAGACGTGTAGATGGTGGAGAACAAATGTTTTCAAGAGCGAATGATTTTGGTTACTCTAAACATCCCGATGAAACTTTAGAAATCTGGAATAAAGACGAGGTTCTTGCAGACGTCGTTTGGGCCATAAGAAAATTTAAACCCGATGTGATTATCAATCGGTTCGATCATAGAAGAGCTGGTCAAACACATGGTCACCATACAGCTTCTGCCACGTTAAGCATGGAAGCTTTTGATATTGCTAATGATGCTTCAAAATATGCATCACAATTAGAATTGACTGAAACCTGGCAACCAAAACGTTTATTTTACAACACCTCTTGGTGGCGTTATGGAAGCCAAGAAAAATTTGATAAACTAGACAAAAGCAATATGCTCAATTTTGATGTTGGTGTGTTTTACCCTTCTAAAGGCATGTCTAACAACGAAGTCGCGGCATTAGCCAGTAGCCAACATTTGTGTCAAGGTTTTGGTCGTTTATCGCAACGTGGAACGCAACAAGAATATATTGAATTGTTAAAAGGGGAACCTATCAGTGAAGGCAACAATGTTTTTGAAGGGATTGACGTCTCTTGGAACAGAATTGAAGGTGGTGAAGCCATTGGAACCATTTTAAACTCCGTTGAGACCAACTTTAACTTTAAAAATCCAGCGTCACATTTACCAGAACTTTTAGAAGCGTATAAATTACTTCAATCCATAAAAGATAAACACTGGAAAACCGTTAAAACTAAAGAGCTTAAAACAATTATTGAAGCCTGTACTGGTTTGTATTTAGAAGTTTCGGCAAATACGCCAACAGCAGCTCCCAACTCGGAAGTAAAGCTTAATATGGAAGTTTTAAATAGAAGTACTGTGTCAATTGACTTGGTGTCTTACAAACTTTCAACCTTAGAATCCGGGAATGCCAAAAACATGACCTTATCCTCCAATCAAAAATTAAATTTTGAAGAAGGTATTACCATTCCAAATAACAGCAACTATACCACACCTTATTGGCTAAATACTAAGAGTACATTAGGCATGTACAACGTAAAAGACCAAAGTTTAATTGGCTTACCAGAAACACCAAGAGCTGTTTTTGTTGCATTCAATTTATTAGTTGATGGCACTCCGTTAACAATCACCAAGCCTGTTATCTATCGTTATTCTAAACCAGATAAAGGTGAATTATATCGTCCTTTTGAAATTGTACCAATTGTTTCAGCAAGTCTAGGTCACGAGGTTTATATTTTTGAAAACGACCATCAAAAAGAAATTGAAGTCACTGTAAAAGCTGGTAAGGATAATGTAGAAGGCTTTGTACAAATGGCTTATCCTAAAGATTGGCAAGTCTTTCCACAAAAACAAAAGATTGATATTGCTAGCAAAGGAGATATTCAAAATGTCATTTTTACAGTTATTCCTCCAAAACACCAAAGTGAAGGACTATTAACTCCAATGGTAAACATTGATGGTGAATTTTATACCGACAAAATTATTGAAATCGATTATGCACATATTCCATTTCAGACCGTTTTAATGCCTAGCGAAAGCAAAGTAGTACGTTTAAACATAGAAAAAGAAGGTAGTAACATTGGCTATATTGAAGGTGCAGGAGATGTGGTTCCAGAAAGCTTAAGGCAAATTGGATATAATGTCACAATCATTAAACCCGAACAAATTTCGCCAGAAAACCTTGATGATTTTGATGCCATCGTTGTAGGAATTAGAGCTTACAATATTGTTGATGACCTTGTTTTTAAACAACGGTTTTTATTAGACTATGTAAAGGAAGGTGGCAACTTAATCATTCAATACAACACAAGCAGAGGTGTTAAAGTTGATAATTTAGCGCCTTACGATTTACAATTATCTAGAGATCGTGTTACAGACGAAAATGCGGTTGTAAGAATATTAGAGCCAAACCATCCCATTTTAAATTTCCCTAATAAAATAGGAGTTCAAGATTTTAACGGTTGGGTACAAGAACGTGGGTTATACTTTCCTAATCAATGGGCTAAAGAATTTACCCCATTACTTGCAGCTAACGACAAAGGTGAAAACTCTAAAGAAGGTGCACTTCTGGTTGCAAAATATGGTGAAGGAAACTATATTTACACAGGTCTCAGTTTCTTTAGAGAATTTCCGGCAGGAGTTCCTGGAGCGTTTAGACTTTTTGCAAACCTACTATCTGCTGGCAAACAAAAAGAAAGCACTCTAAAAAACTAAGAAGCTAACAACTAACTAAACAAACAGCTAATGAGTAACCAAGAAAATCAACCAGAGCCGAAGCAAAAATGGAGTAAAATGTATACAGCTGTCCTAATAGCTAATGCACTATACATTGTCTTGTTCTATTTCATTACAGAATCATTCGCCTAAAAAAAGAAAATGCAGCAGACTTTAGATTGGATTGATTGGATTGTTTTAATAGTAACCTTAGCCACCATTGTTGGTTATGGAACTTGGAAAACCAGAGGCCGAAAAAACGCACAAGACTACATTAAAGGAGGTAATACGTCTAAATGGTGGACCATCGGTCTATCTGTAATGGCAACACAAGCAAGTGCAATTACATTTCTTTCTACAACAGGTCAGGCATTTGCTGATGGTATGGGATTTGTTCAGTTTTATTTTGGACTCCCAATTGCCATGATTATTATTTGCCTGGTGTTTATTCCTATTTATCATCGGCTTAAAGTTTACACAGCTTACGAGTTTTTAGAAAATCGGTTCGACCTTAAAACCCGAAGCTTAACAGCCATTCTCTTTTTAATTCAACGTGGCTTAGCAGCAGGAATCACCATTTTTGCACCAGCCATTATTCTTTCAGTTGTTCTCGGATGGAACATTGTAACTCTTAACATTATTATTGGTGTTTTAGTTATTATTTATACGGTTTCAGGTGGTACAAAGGCCGTAACAGTTACCCAAAAGCAACAAATGTTCGTCATATTTGCTGGTATGATTGCGGCGCTATTTATCATTATTAATTTAATTCCTGATGAAGTTTCTTTTGTAGATGCCATTGATATTGCTGGTGCTACCGGAAAAATGCAAGTTTTAGATTTTTCTTTCGATTTAGAAAATAGATATACCGTTTGGACGGGTTTAATAGGGGGAACATTTTTAATGCTCTCTTATTTTGGCACAGACCAAAGCCAAGTGCAACGTTATCTTTCTGGTAAATCCTTGAAAGAAATGCAAATGGGTTTATTGTTTAATGGTATGCTAAAAGTGCCAATGCAATTCTTTATTCTGCTTGTTGGTGTGATGGTATTTGTATTTTATCAGTTTAACCCTTCGCCTTTAAACTTTATAGACAAATCGGAACAGACGGTTTTGTCTTCAGAATATGGTGATGAGTATAGAACACTTCAAGATAAACAAGCCGCATTATTTACCAAAAAGCAAAAGGTGAGTTTAGCATTATCTAAAAGCACAGATGATAGTTTAAAAAAGGATCTTTTTCAACTCGATAGTATTGAAAAAACGTACCGTAAAGAATCGAAGTTTTTAATTAAAAAAGCTGTTGATCCTGAATATACAACGGCATATAATACACTTCAAAATGAAGTTGAAGCCCTTAAATCTAATCCCGAAAGCGAAGCTTATCGTTCAAAATCGGCTGAGTTAACATCCTTATATTTAGATGCAGCTAAAGACACACAGACCAACGACAGGGATTATATGTTTATTAGGTTTATTTTAAACAACCTTCCAACCGGACTTATTGGTTTATTATTAGCTGTTATTTTATCGGCCGCCATGTCTTCCACGGCTTCAGAAATTAATGCACTAGCGACTATAACTGTAATAGATTTATATGGAAGAAATCAAAAGGAAGAAAAAGGTGAAGTCCACATGGTTAAAATGACTAAATGGTTTACACTAGGTTGGGGAATTGTAGCTATCATTATTGCCTGTTTTGCAGATCTTGCCGAAAATTTAATTCAATTGGTTAATATCATAGGTTCTATTTTCTACGGTAATGTTTTAGGCATATTTTTATTGGCTTTCTTCTTTAAATATATAAAAGGAAACGCTGTGTTTTTTGGAGCATTAATCACACAGGCTATCGTTGTCATTGGCTGGTGGCTAGATTGGATGCCGTATTTATGGCTCAATTTATTTGGTTGCGTCGTTGTGATTTCTATCGCTAACCTATTACATGTCATTACACCCAAAAACAACCATATTGAAGTCAACAGTGATTAATTGGGGAATAATAGGAGCTGGTAAAATTGCTACTAAATTTGCATCGGATTTAGCTGCAGTTTCAAATGCCCAACTCTATGGTATTGCGTCTCGAAATTTAGAAAAAGCCAAAACTTTCGGTCAAGACTTTAAGGCTACAATGGCTTACGGAAATTATGAAGATTTAGTCTTAGACCCTAACATTGATGCTATTTATATTGCAACACCTCATAGCTTTCATAAAGAACACACAGCATTATGTTTAAATCATAACAAAGCCGTTTTATGTGAAAAACCATTTGCTATGAACCTTGATGAAGTTGAAGATATGATTCAACTGTCAAAACAAAAGGAAACTCTTTTAATGGAAGCCATGTGGACTATTTTTCTTCCGCATTATCGCTATGTTTTAGACCTCATAAAAAACAAACATTTCGGAAACATTATAAAACTTGAAGCTGATTTTGGTTTTCATCCAACGTATGATGAAACTTCTCGAGTTTTCGATAAGTCTGTTGGCGGAGGAAGCTTATTAGATATTGGAATTTACCCTGTATTCGCAGCACTTTCAACATTAGGTGCACCTGAAACGATAAATGCTAGTGCTAAATTTTTCGATACTGGTGCAGACTCAGAATGTAATATCACGTTTCACTATAAAAATACTACTGCGAATTTAAAAAGCACCTTTTTAGAAGAAACACATACGCAAGCCATCTTTCATTGTGAAGAAGGAACGATTAAAATAAACGGCCGTTTTCACGAGCCTTCATCTGTAACACTAACGGATTCTGAAGGCCATTCCGTTTTAAAGGAGTTTGATACAAAAACTATCGGTTATAGTTACGAAATTGAACATTTCAATGCATTACTTAGAGCTGGTAAAACGGAAAGTAATATCATGACGTTTAAAAAGAGTAAACAATTGATTGCGACTTTAGATAGCATACGACGTAAAATTGACTTACAATACCAATAAAAAAAGCGCAACTAAATAATTAGCTGCGCTTTTTGAATTTATACTTTAGCAAGAACTATTTTGCTCCCCATTCTTTTAGAGAATCATTATTCATTTTTACATAATCCGCGTTGCCTGCTTCTTTAGCTGCAGCCAAAGATTTCTTAGCAAGTGCAATCGCACCTTTTTTATCACCTGCTTTCGCATAGATTAAAGATTGTTGACGTAACTGCCAAAAACGTGGCTCTTTTGTCATTGACATTGCTTTATCGATCCAAGTTTTTGCCTGATTAATATCTTTATCTTCACTCAGGTAATAAGTAGCAGCAGCATAATAATCATTAAAAGAAGGACCAGCCATTACGTTTTCTATAGATGTCGTTACCGCTTTATCAGTTGGAACTTTAAACTCAACTCCAACATACGTTTTTTCCCACATCATTCCTATAACAGCAGAACTGCTTGTAATATCATCTATAGAAATGGTAAACGATTTAATATCCATTTCAATAGGATAAACTGGCGTGGTAACACGCGCTGCAACTTTAGACTCATCTAATTCTGCAGGAGCTCCACCTCCATTATAATCGGTGTAAAACACAACATCCCAAGTTTTCGCTTGTGGAATAGTAAAAATCGCATACGTACCTGCTTTAAGATCTTTTCCATCAATAGTAACATCATTACTAAACGTAATTTTAGTTCTTGCATTGGCTCCGGTTCTCCAAACTTTATCATAAGGTACAAGGTCTCCAAAAATTGTTCTTCCGCGCATCGCTGGACGAGAATATTCTATAGACACATCTGTTAATCCTACAACTTGCTCAATTTTTGCAGCAGGACTTGCCTCAGGTGTTTCAATCTGTGCATTTACCGAAAACATTAAGGTTAAGGCAAATGTAAAAAGTACTAATTTCTTCATTTTTTATGGTATTATATGTGGTTAATTATTAAATGTAAATTTACGACTTAACAAAAGCTAGATATGTTAATAAAGTCTTAAAATCAATTAGATGAAAGAATTAACATAAAAAAAATTCAACAAATTATTTGAGGCCTCAATCTTTCATCGTAATATTGCAATATAATAATACATGAGATTATGGGTTTAACTAAATCAGAAATTTTTACAACAGAGCAGAATCAAATTTCAAGCATAGCCAAGGTCTTTGGTCATCCAGCTAGAGTAGCGATTCTACAATATTTATTTAAAATTAATTCGTGTATCTGTGGAGATTTAGTTGAAGAAATCGGTTTGGCGCAACCTACCATTTCTCAGCATTTAAAAGAATTAAAAAACATTGGACTTATTAAGGGAAACATTACAGGCACGAGTATTTGCTATTGTATAGACAAAGACAATTGGACGGAGATGAAAACCACCTTATCCATTTTTCTTAATCAAGACTTAAACGACAACAGCAATTGCTGTTAAATAACATTATAAAAAATAGACTTATGAAACTATCAGAAATTAAATCAAAATTAAAAACCTTAGACACTATTGCGTTTCAATTACCAAACGGCACTTTAGTACCAAATCATTTTCATGTGACTGAAGTCGGTAAAATATCGAAACACTTCATCGATTGTGGTGGCACAGTTAGAACAGAAAATGTAGCCAACTTTCAACTTTGGGAGGCAGACGACTATGATCATAGATTACATCCTGAAAAACTATTAAGCATTATTGAGCTTTCTGAAAAAGTCTTACATATTGAAGATTTAGAAATTGAAGTAGAATACCAAGGAGACACTATCGGAAAATATGGTTTAGATTTTGATGGTGAACATTTTTTATTGACGTCCAAATTAACAGATTGTTTGGCAAAGGACAAATGTGGAATTCCTGAAAAAAAATCAAAAGTAAAATTGTCCGAAATACAAAAGGAAGCGGCTCCTTCTTGCGCTCCTGGTTCTGGATGCTGCTAACCATTAAAACTTTAGAAAACGCATGTTATACCAACCAATTAACAACCAAGTGGAGCAGTTAAATATTGATTCTATTTCTGCAGAACGTAAAACCGTTTTACAACCACTCATAGATTTTATACAGCAAAAAGCAGCTACAAATGAAACTATTAATTTAAACTTTATATGTACTCATAATTCGCGTCGCAGTCACTTATCGCAAGTTTGGGCGCAAACAATGGCGACCTATTTCGATATAAAAAATGTGTATTGTTATTCCGGAGGAACAGAAGCAACAGCTCTTTTTTCTGTTGCAGCAAAAACACTTGAAAATACAGGGTTTCAAATTGAAATGCTATCTAACGGAAGCAATGCGGTTTACAGTATTAAATTTTCAAAAAACGCACATCCTATCATTGGATTTTCAAAAACATTTGATGCACAATTTAATCCAACTTCTGCATTTGCTGCGATTATGACCTGTTCTAGTGCAGATCAAGGTTGTCCTTTTATTGGTGGATCCGAAAAACGAATTCCGATTACTTATGAAGATCCAAAAGCCTTTGATAACACTCCTCACCAACTAGAAAAATATAAGGAACGTAGCCTTCAAATTGCTACAGAACTAAAATATGTGTTTTCTAACATTACAAAATAATTATCATGACTGCAATCAAGAAAAAATTAAGTTTTTTAGATAGTTACCTTACTTTGTGGATTTTTATAGCCATGGCTGTAGGTGTAGGAATTGGATTTTATGTACCATCATTTCCTATACTTATTGAATCGTATAGTAGTGGAACTACTAATATTCCAATCGCTATTGGGCTAATTTTAATGATGTATCCACCGCTTGCCAAAGTTAATTACGCCCTATTACCAAAAGTGTTTAAAGATGTCAAAGTCTTATCTATTTCATTAGTTTTAAATTGGATTGTTGGTCCTGTTTTAATGTTTCTTTTAGCGATTACATTTTTAAGAGACTATCCTGAATATATGGTTGGGCTAATCTTAATTGGCTTAGCACGTTGTATTGCTATGGTTTTAGTTTGGAATGATTTAGCTGAAGGAAGTAGCGAATACGGAGCAGGTTTAGTGGCTTTAAATAGTATTTTCCAAGTGTTTGCTTACAGTTTTTACGCCTATCTATTTATTACAGTCCTTCCACCCTATTTTGGTTTTGAAGGTGCCATCGTAGATATTTCTATCGCTACCATTGCAGAAAGTGTCGCCATATATTTAGGCATTCCGTTTTTACTCGGAATTCTTTCGCGTTTAATATTAGTGAAACTAAAAGGTGAAGCATGGTACACTAAGAAATTTATTCCTACCATCTCTCCTATGACCTTAATTGCGCTATTATTCACCATTGTAGTGATGTTTTCACTAAAAGGAGAGTTAATTGTAGAAATACCAATGGATGTGTTAATCATCGCTGTGCCCTTATTAATATACTTTGCCTTAATGTTTATTATTGGATTTTTTGTCAGTAAAGCTATGGGAGCCACATATGATAAAAACGCAGCAATCGCATTCACAGCTGCTGGTAATAACTTTGAATTGGCCATTGCTGTCGCTATTGCTGTTTTCGGATTAAATTCTGGTCAAGCCTTTGCTGGAGTCGTTGGTCCTTTAGTTGAAGTACCTGCTTTAATACTTTTGGTTCGGGTTGCATTTTGGCTACGTAAAAAATATTATTTACCTAAAAACGCTTAGGTCTAAAACCGTTTTTCCATAATTCATGTTAAATTTTGTTTAACTTTATAAATAAATCGTTAAACATAATGTATTTTTGTATTGTAAAACAATTACAATGGCAAAAAAGAAAAACATAAAAGAATCAGACCTAATATCTTTTTATATGGATTATGTGCTTACACATAACCACAAACCAAAAACGATATACGCTTTTGCTAAAGACCATAATTTTGAGGAACAAAAATTTTATGAGTTCTTCAGTTCTTTTGAGACTTTAGAACAATCTATATTTAAAATATTTTTTGATAACACTTTCGCTATTTTAGAGAAAAGCGAAGACTATCATTCATTTGATGCGCGCCATAAACTTCTAAGTTTTTATTTCACATTTTTTGAAACACTTACAGCCAATAGAAGTTATGTGGTTCAGGCATTAAGTAGGGATAAAAACAAACTCAAATCCCTCAAAACACTTTCGCATTTAAAGCAACGTTTTAGTCACTACATTGAGAATTTAAATATTCAAACCATAGATCTAAAACAAGAAAAGCTTGAAAAACTAAAAAGTAAAGCCCTCAAAGAATCTGCTTGGATACAATTGTTAGTCACAATGAAATTCTGGTTAGATGATACGTCTACCTCATTTGAAAAAACAGATGTATTTATTGAAAAATCCGTACAAGCTAGTTTTGACATCATCAATACGACTCCCTTAAAAAGCATCATCGACTTTGGTAAATTTTTATACAAAGAGAAAATTAACATGAACTAATTAGATATTGAAATAAATTCAGCAGATATGAAAACAATAGACAGTATTCCCATTACTAAAATATCTAGAGCGTCTAAATTAGTGACAACCGGAGCAAAAGTTGGTGTTAATTATTTAAAATATTACGGCGACAAAATGGTTAATTCTAAAACTGATGCCAAAGAACGCCTCAACCAAAATAATGCCGAAGACATATACGATAGTTTAAAAACCTTAAAAGGGAGTGCGTTAAAAGTAGCGCAAATGTTAAGCATGGAAAAAAGCATATTGCCACAAGCTTATGTTGAAAAATTTTCCTTATCACAATTTTCGGTACCGCCATTATCACCACCTTTGGTTATAAAAACATTTAAAAAATATTTCGGAAAACATCCCGAAGATTTATTCGATACTTTTAATGCAACTTCTGTAAACGCTGCTAGCATAGGCCAAGTCCATATAGCGGAAAAGAATGGGAAAAAACTTGCTGTGAAAATCCAATATCCAGGAGTTGCAGAAAGTATCGCTTCAGATTTAGCTTTGGTTAAACCCATTGCTATAAAGATGTTTAACATTAAAGGAAAAGACTCTGATAAATATTTTAAAGAGGTTGAAAATAAACTTACAGAAGAAACAAACTACATATTAGAGATTGCACAAAGCAAAGAAATAGCTGAGGCGTGTCACCATATTCCAAATTTAAAATTCCCCAAGTATTACGAGGAATTTTCTTCCGAACGCATTATAACTATGGACTATATGGAGGGTGAACACCTTTCAGAATTTGTAGTTCATAATACAGACCAAGACAAATCTAATAAATTGGGTCAAGCCTTATGGGATTTTTACATGTACCAAATTCACCAATTAAGAAAAGTACATGCCGATCCACACCCTGGAAATTTTTTAATTTCTGAAGAAGCTAACTTAATTGCATTAGATTTTGGGTGCATGAAAATTATTCCTGAAGATTTTTATAGCCCTTATTTTGAATTAGCAAATCCTGAATGTATTAACGACCCTAAACGTTTTACTGAAAAACTTTATGAACTCGAAATTTTAAGGCAAGATGATTCAGAAGAAGAGATAACCTTCTTTAGTGCCATGTTTCATGAGTTATTAAGTTTATTTACACAACCATTTCACGCTGAAACTTTTGATTTTTCAGATCCTACATTTTTTAATCAAATTACAGAAATGGGACAACGGTATTCAAAAAGTACAGAACTCAGAAATATGAATGGCAATAGAGGATCAACACATTTTATATATATCAACAGAACTTTCTTTGGATTATACAATTTAATGTTCGACCTTAAAGCTCAGGATATTAAAATCAATAATTTCAAGAACCTGTAAATAAATCCATCTATCTAAACCCATTTTTAATGCGTATACTCATCACAGGTACAACAGGCTATATTGCCAAAAGACTAGCACTTCAATTACTTGAAGATAAGCATGAACTTGTATGTTGTGTACGTGATTTAAACAGAATTCCAGATGAAATTGAAGACCATCCGTTATGTTCTTTTATAAAAGTGGATTTCTTAAAACCTGAAGATGCTGAAATTCCAAAAGACATTGATGCTGCGTATTACTTAATTCATTCGATGTCGACTAGTTCAGATGATTTTGAAGACCTAGAACAGCAATGTGCTCAAAATTTCAAAAAACTTGTTGAACCTACAAACTGTAAACAAGTGCTTTTTTTAAGCGGCATTGTTAATGATGCTTCTTTATCGAAGCATTTAAAATCGAGATTACAGGTAGAAAACACCTTAAAATCTGAAACTTATGCACTCACAACGTTTAGAGCAGGCATCATAGTTGGTAGCGGAAGTGCGTCATTTGAAATTATAAGAGATATCGTAGAGAAATTGCCTTTTATGATTACACCAAAATGGCTAAATACTAAAACGCAACCCTTAGCCGTTCGTGATGTGCTTAACTTTTTAGCAGGTGGATTAAGAAAAACCGAACTCTATAATAATGCATATGATATTTTTGGACCAGAAGTCCTGACATATAAGCAAATGCTACTTCAATTTGCTGAAGTTAGAGATTTAAAACGCTATATCGTTACGTTACCTGTATTAACACCAAAACTATCGTCGTATTGGTTGTATTTTGTAACCTCTACGTCCTTTAAATTAGCAGCGGCATTAGTCGATAGTATGAAAGTTGAAGTCATTGGAAAACCAAGTGACATCAACGCCATTATTGGTATCGAACCCATGGATTACAAAACTGCTGTGGATTTAGCCTTTCAGAAAATTGAACAAAATGCTGTGATATCAAGTTGGAAAGATGCCGTGAGCAGCGGACGATTTAAAGACCAATTATCTAAGCATATTGAGTTACCAAAATTTGGCTGTTTTAAAGATGTAAAACAACGAAAAGTGACTGACGAAGAATTTACATTAAATAAAATTTGGGCAATTGGTGGTAGAAATGGTTGGTACAGTTTTAACGGTTTATGGAAACTAAGAGGTTATATGGACAAACTTTTTGGTGGTGTTGGCTTAAGACGTGGAAGAACAAGCGACACCTATTTAGAAGCTGGCGACGCACTAGATTTTTGGCGCGTTTTATATGCTAGTAAAGAAGAAAAACGACTCTTACTTTTCGCAGAAATGCGTTTGCCTGGCGAAGCGTGGTTAGAGTTTAAAATTGTAGACGACCAATTACACCAACGTGCAGTTTTTAGACCTAAAGGTATTTGGGGACGCTTGTATTGGTATGCCGTTTTACCGTTTCACGCTTTTGTTTTTAATGGTATGATTAACGCTTTGGTAAAAAAATGAGAGGTGTAAAAAAGGAAAATCTTCCTTCAAAACTATGTCCTGTGTGCCAACGCCCTTTTACATGGCGGAAAAAATGGGAACGCGATTGGGAACACGTAAACTATTGTAGTAACAAATGCAAAAAACAAAAAATAATAGCAATTTAATATGGTTTAAAAACGATTTAAGAACCATAGATAATGCTGTTTTATGTGAAGCTCAAAAAAACGGAAACCCACTCATTGCTGTGTATTGTTTTAATCCCTATCACTTTGCAATTGACAAATTCGGATTTAAAAAAACAGAGAAATTTAGGGCAAAATTTTTAATTGAATCTATCGAAGATTTAAGACTACAACTCAATAAATTAAACATTGATTTATTCGTTTTTCATCAACATCCAGAAGTTATAATTCCTGAGCTATGCAAAACCTATAATGTGAATTCAATATTTCTTCAAAAGGAATGGACCTCAGAAGAATTAGAAACAGAAAATGCCGTTAAATCTAAATTAGTTGCCATTAACTGGCATGCCATTTACAATCAGTTATTATACCATCCTGAAGACCTCATTTTCAAAATTGAACAAACACCACAAGTCTTTACCAACTTTAGAAAGCAACTTGAAAAACACGTTGAAATTCGTCCAGAATTACAACCTAAAACATATCCTGAAAGTAATCGTATTGCCAACAACACTAAAATTCCAACACTTAACGATTTAGGTTTTGACCATTTTGAAACCAATCCACATTCGGCTTTTCCATTTAAAGGTGGTGCAACCGAAGCCATTAAACGCCTCGAGGATTATTTCTACAACACCAAAAAATTAGGATTTTATAAAAAAACTAGAAATGGTTTAGTGGGTGTGGATTACAGTTCTAAGTTTTCGCCTTGGCTAGCAAATGGTTGCATCTCTGCTAGAACAATTTATTGGCAAGTGAAGAATTTTGAAAAAGAATACTTCAAAAATCAATCGACCTATTGGCTCATTTTTGAACTCATTTGGCGCGATTATTTCAAATATGTGTCCTTAAAACATGGTAACCACATCTTCAAGCTAGAAGGTATACTTCAAAAGGATTACGATTGGTCTTCAAACAAAACTCAGATTGATAAATGGATTAACGGCGAAACCACATCAGAATTTGTGAACGCTAATATGATTGAACTCAAAGCAACTGGTTGGATGAGTAACAGAGGACGGCAAAATGTAGCCTCCTATTTTGCCAAAGCATTAGAATTAGATTGGCGCATTGGTGCCGCTTATTTTGAGTCTTTACTCATTGATTATGACGTGCACAGCAACTATGGTAATTGGATGTACGTCGCAGGTGTTGGCAACGACCCAAGAGATAGAAAATTTAATGTTGAATTGCAAGCTGAACGTTATGACGCGCATAGAAAATTTAGAAGTCTTTGGTTGCAACCAACATTGTTCTAAAAACGAAACGTCACATCGAGTGATTTTGAAGAATGAAAAATAGTATCGAGATGCAGCTGGTTTTAGACCTACAATAAATACCTACAAGGTACTCAAGACCTTGCAGGACTAAAAAATCGGGGACAACCCTCTAAATAAACGCTCGGACAAATGTCCTCTTGAGGGGACTTTAGGGGTGTAAAAGAAATAATATTAAAGCAAATAGTACGAAATTGAAAGAAGCCATACTCATATTCCCACATCAATTATTTAAGGATGCACCAATTCTTAAAGTGGATGCTGAAATCTATTTAATTGAAGAATTCTTATTCTTTAAACAGTATAAATTCCACAAACAAAAAATTGCGTTTCACAGAGCTTCCATGAAGGCTTATGCGGATTATCTCGAAACCCAAGGTAAAACCGTAAACTATATTGAAGCGACCACAAAACAATCAGATATTAGACAACTCATACCAAAGCTTATTGAAGATGGCGTTGAAAAACTTCATATTATGGACCCAACAGATAATTGGCTTCAGAAACATATTAATTCGGCTTCAAAAGCTATAGAAATTGAATGGTATGAAAATCCATTATTTATAAATACTAAAGACGAATTAAGTTCATTCTTTAAACCCACTAAAAAGAAATTCTTTCAAACCTCTTTTTACAAACAACAACGTAAAGACCGCGATATTTTAATGGTTAATAGTGAGCCAGAAGGTGGTAAACTCACCTATGATTCAGATAACCGAAAGAAATACCCAAAAGATAAAATACCACCATCGATTCATTTTCCAGATAAAACAAAGTATCACAAGGACGCTGAAGCTTATGTCAACGCTAATTTTAGCGAGCATTATGGTGAACTCAATGATTTTGTTATTTATCCTATAGATTTTAAAGCTTCAGAAGATTGGCTACATCAGTTTTTTGAACAACGCTTTCATGAGTTTGGACCTTATGAAGATGCCATTGTTAAGGAAGAGCACTTTCTAAATCATAGCATCCTCTCGCCTCTTATCAATGTTGGGTTGCTTAATCCTATGGACGTTATAGACAAGGCTATCGATTACGCCAAATCTAATGACGTTCCGTTAAATTCACTAGAAGGTTTTGTACGACAAATATTAGGTTGGCGCGAATTTATAAGAGGTGTTTATGAGGTAAAAGGCACTGAAGAACGCACAAAAAACTTTTGGAACTTCAACAAGAAAATACCAGCCTCGTTCTATGATGGCAACACAGGCATTAAACCCATTGATGATGTTATTAAAAAAGTTTTAAAAACAGGCTACGCACATCATATTGAACGCTTAATGCTACTCGGTAATTTTATGGTGCTTTGCGAATTTCATCCCGACGACGTTTACCAATGGTTTATGGAACTATTTATAGACGCCTACGATTGGGTTATGGTTCCCAATGTGTACGGCATGAGTTTGTTTGCAGATGGTGGTTTAATGTCTACAAAACCATATATCAGTAGCAGCAACTACATCATGAAAATGAGCAACTACTCGAAAGGCGACTGGCAAGACACTTGGGATGGATTATTCTGGACGTTTATGGATAAGCATCGCGATTTCTTTGCTGGCAATCCAAGATTAGGCATGTTATTAGGCAATTTAGATAGAATGAAGAAAGAGACTTTAGAAAACCATTTTAACAATGCAGAACAATTTTTAGAGCAACTTTAAGATGAAAGCAAAAGAACACATTAATGTCGTTTGGTTGAAGCGCGATTTGAGACTTCAGGATAATGAAGCGCTATCGAATGCTTTAAGGTCAGGTAAACGTGTTCTAATTTTATATGTTTTTGAACATTTGCTATTGAAAGATGCACATTATAGCGAACGCCATTTTAATTTTATTAAAGAATCTTTAAGAGATTTAAATGAAAATCTCGCTGCACATCACACGAAAGTATTAACGGTAACGAGCGATATTACAAGTGCGTTTAATCAACTGCAAGAATTTTATAAAATTGATACCGTTTTTTCTCACGTTGAAACCGGATTGCTAGTCACCTATAATAGAGACAAAGAATTTACACGTTATTGTCGAAACAATTTAATGAACTGGGAAGAATCTAAAAATAATGGTGTTGAGCGTGGTTTGGTTAATAGAGACAATTGGTTTGAAAATTGGGAAACCTACATGAATAATGCTTTGGAAGTGTTTCAACCTAGCGACAATCAATTATTACATCATTTAGAAATTGAAACCTTAGAAACCATACTTTCTATAACAGATTTAACAACACCAGAAGCTACAAAGTTTCAAAAAGGAGGAACAACCATGGGTTGGAAATATGCCAATTCATTTTTTGAAAATAGACATGAAGATTACATGGTTAATATTTCAAAACCGGAAGCTTCAAGAACAAGTTGCAGCAGAATTTCGCCATATATCGCTTGGGGAAATTTATCTATTCGACAAGTATACCAGAAAGCAAAACGATTAAAATCCACAGCTCAAGATAAACGTCATATTGGTGCATTCATTTCAAGATTACGATGGCAAGCGCATTTTATTCAAAAGTTTGAAATGGAACACACCATGGAAAACGCAAGCGTTAATAAAGGCTATCATAAATTAAAGAAAACTCTATCCGATAGTTATCAAAAAGCATGGAAAGAAGGCCAAACCGGATTTCCGTTAGTAGATGCTAGTATGCGCTGTTTAATTGAAACAGGTTACGTAAATTTTAGAATGCGTGCCATGTTGGCATCTTTTTTTACACATATACTATGGCAACCTTGGCAGTCTGCAACCACGCATTTATCGCAACAATTTTTAGATTTCGAGCCAGGCATCCATTTTCCACAATTACAGATGCAAGCCGGAGAAACAGGTATTAATAATTTAAGAATTTACAATCCCACACTCAACGGTTTAAAGTACGATCCTGATGCTGAATTTATAAAAAAATGGGTTCCAGAATTAGCACACTTAGACACCCCTTTTATCCATGAACCTTATTTAATGACTGAAATGGAACAAGCCTTTTACAAGTTTAGCCCTGGTGTAGATTACCCAATGCCTATAGTAGATATAAAGGAAAACCGGAAGCGCGCCAGTGAAATTCTTTGGAATATGAAAAACGATGCAGAAGTTATTAGTGAAAGTTATAGAATCTTAAAACGACATACCTTACAAGATAGAAAGCGTATGTTGAGAAACGATTGATTTTTATATCATTATAACTAAGCCTCATAGTCATAAATATCTGTTAATTTTTGTTTAACCTTTTGACAAATTAGTTAAACATTACATATATTTGAAACTATATGATATTAAATACCACACATCACAATTCAGATTCCAAGCAAATCATTTCCGATTTAGTTGGCAGTCCGTTTAGTTTGGTACAAAAATTGAAAATGAAAGGTGTAGGTTCTAAACGTATGATAATTGATGAGGTAAGTCCAAATCTGCAATCGATGATGAATTTGGTGTCTGATATTAATTATGGAAATATAGAACTAAGACCAAAAGGTATTTTAATTAGAATTAATAAAGGATTACAAAATTTTACATGGATCATACCTTATTACCATCTTGTTATATATAAAATCAATGGATCTAGTATACATGCACAAGGAAAATTTGTGCACTTTAGAGCCAATAAAACTTTTAAAGAAAATAAGAAGTTTTTTGACAAATTAATGGATGAAAAAGTAAAGTACGATTTTCATCATGCAATGCCTAACGGACTATGAATTTAGAACTAAAAGACATTGACAGAATTATTGAAATGGCATGGGAAGACCGAACACCTTTTGATGCTATTACATTTCAATTTAAGTTGAAAGAACAAGAGGTTATTAATTTGATGCGAAGAGAATTAAAACCAAGTAGCTTCAGATTATGGAGAGCGCGAGTACAAGGAAGAGCTACTAAACACAGTAAAAAAAGAATGTTTGACAAAGGCAGATTTAAATGCTCGAGACAAAGAACAATATCAAATAACTCTATTTCAAAACGTTAACACGTGCTTTGATTTAAGTTTGGAGTACTTAAAGACAGCACATTAAAAAGATTCTATGAAATGAGTCAAGTTCAATTAACAATTGTAAAGTAAACTTGACGAATTCCATCTGACCTTTGATTAAAATTTTAAAAAACAGATGAGTACAGAAACAACTTCCAAAGCAAATGGACAGCTTAATGGTTTTACAAATGAAGCTATAGGCGACGACCATTTATTTACAAGTTTAGACACACCAATGAAAGCCAATGCTTTTGATATGTCTAACGAAGAAAAGAAAAAACGCATATCTATTTTATTTTCAGAAATAATGGATGTCATGGGTTTAGATTTAACCGATGATTCACTTCAAGGCACACCAGACCGCGTTGCAAAAATGTATATTGAAGAAATATTTTCTGGTTTAGACCCAAAAAACAAGCCTAAAATGGCGCTTTTTGAAAATAAATATCAATATAATCAGATGTTAGTAGAAAAAAATATTACCTTCTACTCTAATTGTGAGCATCATTTTGTACCTATTATAGGAAAAGCACATATTGCGTACAAGTCATCTGGAAAGGTTATTGGACTTTCTAAACTAAATAGAATTGTTCAATATTATGCTAAACGCCCTCAGGTTCAAGAGCGATTAACAAATCAAATTGCAAATGAACTTAAAACGGTTTTAGAAACAGAAGATGTTGCTGTTATTATTGATGCCAAACACTTATGTGTCTCTTCTAGAGGTGTTCAAGATGACACATCCACCACAGTAACAACATATTATGGTGGCGAATTTAATAACGCTTCAAAAATTTTAGAATTACAAAACTATTTAAACAATTAAGCTATGGAAACAACAATCGAAAAAGCTTTAGAATTTGAAAACAGAAAGTTTTCATTTAAAACAACAAGTGACAGAATTTTAGCAGCAAGAGAGGCTAAAGATTTAATTTTAGAAGTCAACGAACTATATAAGCAAGAAAAAGACAGCAAGTTAATGGACATAATGAAGCGTCTTACGGTTATTAAACAAAAGATTGAAAAGCGCCTAAAAGGTAGACCATTAACTGCAACATCTTAAGTGTAGCGATGAAAAGGTTAATTATTATTGGAGGAAGCAAAGGTATTGGTAAGGCAATTACCGCTTCTTTGCTTTCTTCTTATGATGAAATTGTAAATATCAGTCGTACATCGCCAAAAGAGTCCTATCCTAATTTAAAACATTACGATTGTGATATTCTAACGGAGGAATTACCAGACATAGATACAGCCGACGGGTTAGTGTATTGCCCTGGAAGTATTAATCTTAAACCGATACAAAGACTTAGTGTTGATGATTTTAAAAATGATTTCGACATTAATGTTATTGGAGCTGTTAAAGCCATACAAACGTATTTACCAGCTTTAAAAAAAGGTAGCAAACCATCAATTGTACTGTTTAGTACGGTTGCTGCAAAGTTAGGAATGCCGTTTCATGCTAGTGTAGCAGCTTCAAAATCGGCAATCGAAGGCTTAACAAAATCTCTAGGTGCAGAATTAGCACCAAACATACGCATCAATGCTATTGCTCCTACGGTTACAGATACTGAGTTGGCTTCAAAATTATTGCGTAATGAACGGATGATTGATAATATGAATGAACGTCATCCCTTAAAAAAATATCTTCAACCCAAAGAAGTTGCAGATATGGCAGGCTTTTTATTATCAGAAAAAGCGGCTTCTATGTCAGGACAAATATTTGAAATGGACTGTGGCATCGTAAGTTTCAAATTGTAAATACCATATAAATACTTAATATAAAAACATCATGATAGCAACTGCTACGCAATCCGTGTACGATATAAAGATTAAAAGCCTTCAAGGTGAACCTATTAGTTTACATCAATTTAAAGGTAAAAAAATACTGTTTGTAAATGTAGCTTCTAAATGTGGATTTACACCGCAGTATAGAGATTTACAAAAATTACAGGATACCTATAAAGATTCACTTGTTATTATTGGTGTGCCATGTAACCAATTTGGAAAACAAGAACCAGGTAATTCCAAAGAAATTAAAGAGTTCTGTGAAGTGAACTATGGAGTTTCCTTTTTAATGACTGAAAAAATTGATGTTAAAGGAGAAAATCAACATCCATTATATGCTTGGTTAACTAAAAAGTCTTTAAATGGGAAACAAAATTCAGTGGTGAAATGGAATTTTCAGAAGTATTTAATTGATGAACATGGAGAATTTCTCGACTACTATTATTCTATTACAAGCCCTAAAAGTTCAAGATTATTAAAGTATTTAAACTAGAGTGTGATGTTTGGATTATTTAAGAAAAAATCAGAAGTAGAAAAACTGCAAAACCAATACGAAAAACTAATGGCAGATTGGCATAAACTTTCTACCACAAATAGAGCTGAAAGCGACAAAAAATATGCTGAAGCCCAATTAATCAGTGACAAAATTGATAACTTAAAAAAAAACTAAATTGAAAAAGGCATATCTGTTCATCTTATTTTTGATTATCAATTTTGGTGCGCTCGCGCTAGGCAGTTGGTTTATGGGAGATGCTGTTACGGGAGATTGGTATTCTAATCTAAACAAAGCTCCTTGGACACCTCCAGGTTGGGTTTTTGGAGCAGCTTGGACACTGATTATGGTTTGCTTTTCAATATATCTTAGTTATTTGTTTTCTATTAGGAAATCGAAATTTGTGATTTTTGTATACACGCTTGCGGTTCTGTTAAATATGAGTTGGAATTATGTGTTCTTTAATCAACAACTAACTCAATTAGGCTTTGTTAATATCATTTTACTCACCTTAGTGATTTTGTACTTCTTTATCACTTTTGGTGACGATAAATTGAGTCGATTAAAATACTTATTGTTGCCTTATATTATCTGGCTGTGTATCGCAACGTCCTTAAATGCCTATGTTGTTTTTAATAATTAGTGTCCACCTCGCTCAATAATCTGAATTATTGTGTTTTTAGAAATTTAGGTATAACGCAATTATAATTCAACCACGTTATTTACCCATGTTCTTTAATCTAACGCCTACACTTCTCAATTTATAATTGTTATGAAACTATATACCTTACATAAAAAACAAAACTTACCGATCTCAGTAGATCAAGCATGGGAATTTCTCTTAAATCCTGCGAATTTAAAAACGATTACGCCAGATTATATGGGTTTCAATATCCTTTCGGGAGCTGATAGACCTATGTTTCCTGGACAGATTATTCAATATATCGTAACACCTGTTTTAGGCATTAAAACCAAATGGGTCACCGAAATCACCCATGTAAAAGACCATGAGTATTTTGTGGATGAACAACGTTTTGGACCTTACGCACTTTGGCATCATAAACATTTTATCAAAGCGATTGAAGGTGGTGTAGAAATGGAAGACATCATAGATTATAAACTACCAATGGGAATTTTAGGACAACTCGTTCATCCCATTGTAGTAAAGCCAAAATTGGAAGAAATTTTTAATTATAGAACTCAAAAATTAGAAGAGTTGTATGGGAAATATTAACGTGTAAACCTTAGCTAGACAAAACGCACACATCCCAAATAACTCAATAACTAAATAACTCAATAACACAATAACTAAATAACTCAATAACACAATAACTGAACATCTCAATAACTGAATAACTGAATAACTGAATAACTAAACAACAGCACTCCTACTGCGCTCAAAGCATATAATAAAACATGAATAAAAAAGTAAATATTTTCTGGTTTCGACGCGATTTAAGATTGGATGATAATCTTGGCTTTTATGAAGCCTTAAGGGACAAACATCCCGTGTTACCAATGTTTATATTTGATACTGAAATTTTAGAACAGTTACCAAAAGACGATGCTCGTGTGACCTTTATTCATCAAACCTTACAGTCCTTGAGGCAAACGTTACAAGATGATTACAATAGTAGCATTGCGATATTTCACGGCAAACCTGAAGCTATTTTTAAACAAGTAATGGAAGATTATGAGATTGAAACAGTCTATACAAATCATGACTATGAACCTTATGCCACACAACGTGATCAGGAGATACAATCATTACTTGAAACCAATTCCATTGCATTCCACACCTATAAAGACCAAGTTATATTTGAAAAAAGTGAAGTCGTAAAAAAAGATGGCAAACCCTATTTAGTTTATACCCCTTATATGCGGACTTGGAAAGAAAAATTTCAGTCCACAAATTTAGAAATTTACTATACCAATTCATATTTAAATAATGTCATAGAACATAGTAGGCTTCCTAACCTAAGTTTATCTGATATAGGTTTTGAAAAATCAAAACAAGAAATCAAAGCTTATGAAGTCACTCCTACGTTGATTCAAGAGTATGAGGCAACGCGGAATTTTCCAGCAAAAGATGCCACATCCCATTTAGGTCCTCACCTACGCTTTGGTACTGTTAGCATTCGTAAAATGGTAAAAAAAGCGATTGCAGAACAGAATGAAATCTTTTGGCAAGAACTGATTTGGCGCGAATTTTTCATGCAAATCCTCTGGCATTTCCCACATACAGTAGACAAAGCCTTTAAACCCAAATACGACAGAATTGAATGGCGCAATAACGAAGATGAATTTAAAACATGGTGCGAAGGTAAAACAGGCTATCCATTAGTTGATGCCGGCATGCGCCAATTGAACCAAACGGGTTTTATGCACAATAGAGTTCGTATGCTTGTGGGCAGTTTTTTATGTAAACATTTATTAATTGATTGGCGTTGGGGAGAAGCTTATTTTGCTGAGAAACTACACGATTATGAAATGGCTAGTAATGTTGGTAATTGGCAATGGGTTGCTGGTTGCGGTGTAGATGCCGCTCCGTATTTTAGAATTTTTAATCCTACAACGCAAATTCAAAAATTTGACAAGAATCACGCGTATATTAAACAATGGGTTCCAGAGTATCAAGAACTCACCTATCCACAGCCAATGGTAGATCATAAAGCGGCAAGAGAACGCTGTTTAGAAACGTACAAAACCGCATTAAGATAATCGATGTAAAATATAATTGAAACAAATTATAATAAATCTTAAAATTTAGCGTTGCTATATATAAGACTATTAAGGTCTTAACTGAAATAACCATTTCAACAAACAATTTTAAAGCTCTGATTAGTCGTCAGAGCTTTTTTTTATATTGGATTAAGTAAGCCCTAAGTTTTTAAGAAAAGACAACAACCTTTTTGTTAACGTTAAAGCACAAACGTTAAATCGAAACATTATGAATACTTGGGGAGTTGCAAGAAAATGGAAAGAAATGTGCAAAAAAGGTAATAACCTAGATGGCATTAACGAGCTGTATGTAGACCATGTGATAAGCCGAGAAATGCCTGGCAGTCCTGGTGAAGTGGTAACCGGAAAACAAAATGTTTGGAATAAAAACAAACAGTGGTTAGATAATGTAGAGAACATTCACGCTAGCAGTGATAGCAATCCTCTTGTAGCTGGAAACTTTTTTACGGCTAAATTAGATTACGATTGTACGTTTAAAGATAAAGGCCGTCAGAAAATCCAAGAAGTCTGTGTTTATGAAGTCATCACATAGTTATAAAAAAAGCTTCAAGAATAAACTTGAAGCTTTTTTATTTTATTTCGTTTTGAGTCTTTACACTAAAAGTAAAGCGATCACAATAGCTTATTTAATTACCTTCTACACGTTCAATTTTAGCTCCAATAGCTCTTAAACGCTCATCAATATTTTCGTATCCTCTGTCTATTTGTTCAATATTATGAATGGTTGACGTACCTTTTGCAGATAACGCTGCAATTAATAAAGAGACACCTGCTCTAATATCTGGCGACGTCATGGTAGTTGCTTTTAATGTGGATTTGTAATCGTGACCAATAACCGTTGCTCTATGTGGATCACAAAGGATAATCTTTGCTCCCATATCTATCAATTTATCAACGAAGAACAAACGACTTTCAAACATTTTTTGGTGTACAATTGCACTTCCTCTGGCTTGCGTTAAAACCGTTAAGATAATACTTAATAAATCGGGTGTAAATCCTGGCCATGGTGCATCAGAAATAGTTAAAATAGAGCCATCAATAAAGTTTTGCACTTCGTAACCATCAGTATGTGCAGGAATATGAATATCATCACCTCGGCGCTCTACAGTAATTCCTATTTTTCTAAACACATTAGGAATCTGACCTAAATCGTCCCAACTTACATTAGTAATAGTCAATTCACTTTTTGTCATGGCAGCCAAACCAATCCAGCTACCAATTTCAATCATATCTGGTAACATTCTATGCTCAGTGCCTCCTAAAACAGCAACACCTTCTATAGTTAATAAGTTAGAACCAACACCAGAAATTTTTGCTCCCATACGATTCAACATTTTACAAAGTTGTTGTAAATACGGTTCGCAAGCAGCATTATAAATTGTGGTTGTGCCTTCTGCTAAAACAGCAGCCATTACAATATTAGCGGTTCCGGTCACAGAGGCTTCATCTAAAAGCATGTACGTTCCTTGTAATTTATCGGCTTCTACACCATAAAATAATTCTTCGCGATTATAACGGAATTTGGCTCCAAGATTAATAAAACCTTCAAAGTGTGTATCTAAACGACGACGACCAATTTTATCACCACCTGGTTTTGGGATATACCCTTTTCCAAAACGTGCTAACAATGGTCCAACAATCATAATAGAACCGCGTAACCCCTTACCATCTTCCTTAAATTCGGCAGATTCTAAGTACTTAAGATTAAGATCATCTGCTTTAAACGTATAAGATCCCTTATCGAGTTTATTGATTTTAACACCCAACTTTTTTAATAAAGCCATGAGTTTATTAACATCAATAATATCTGGAATGTTATCTATTTTAATTTCTTCGGCAGTTAAAAGTACCGCACATAAGATTTGTAAAGCTTCGTTTTTTGCACCTTGAGGTTGGATTTTCCCTTTTAATTGGTGACCTCCTTCAATTTTAAATGTACTCATACGTTTTAGTAACGTTTTCTGTTGTTAGAATATTTTTTCTTGTTAGAGTTGTTCCCCTTTTTATTAGAATTGTTTTTACCACCATACTTAGATTTAGTACGCATTAAGCTCGAAGCATCCGTAAGGTCTTCATTACTGTCCTTTAAGTTGATCTTTCCACCAGAAAGCTCATATAAATGATCGTAAATAACAGCGTCTTCAACAGTGTCTTTATTCCAATTAAGGAAACACTTTTTCATGTGGTTAGCAATGGTAAAGGTCAGCGCTTCTTTTAAATCACTGTCTTCCCAACCTACGGCAACATCTATCATGGTCTTTATATTATTACCATAAAAACGATATTTAGGATGGTTTTGAGGATATTTTAAAGGCTCTGGCTTTGCTTGTATTTCTTCTTTCGATGGTTCACCATAAGGTGCATCAACATCGATTTCAAAATTCGCCATTATAAACAATTGATCCCATAACTTATGTTGAAAATCTGGCACATCTCGTAAGTGTGGTTGTAGATTTCCCATTACAGAAATAATGGCCTTAGCTATTTTATTACGTTCTTCTTTAGTTTCGCGAGACTTAGCGTAATTAATCATCTTTTGCAGATGACGTCCATATTCTGGAATAATTAAATGCTCGCGCTCTGTGTTGTATTCTAAATCGTCAATCAAAATTGTAAAGTGTGTAGTATATAGTTTTAAACCTGAAGTCTCTAGGTTTTGTTGCAAAGTACAAAAAAATACGAAGCTTAAAAGGAATTTTATAAGGAAATTACACCTTCAACATTTTCGGCGACTTCCTTATATTTGGCAATAACCGCTTCTGGGTTTTTCATTCTTACATTTATAGAAACGCTAGTGTATTTTCCGTTCTTAGATTCTGTTGTGGTAATCACAGCTCCTAAATTATCAAAAAGTGCTTCGATATGATTAATGCCATCGCCTTTGGTAAGCACAATAAACTTGTATAAATACTCAGATGGCCAAAGGGCTGTATCGTAAAGTTGTGATTTTAATTTTTCGTAAAATTCGTCTGTTTTTTTCGAACTATCCATATTGAAGTTTTTCAGCTGCAAAGATACGTTTTATACGATATATAATTAAAGTGGATGGCTCATAAATTTAGCTTAAAATTCTAATACGTGATTCCAAAAACGAGTAGAATCTATCTAAAAAATTAAAGCATTATTTCAATACAGTTTCTGTATTTCATAAATAATCACGATTTTTACCCTATAAATAGTAAAATTTGAATCCAAAAAAAATTGTCATAGCAGGTGGACCAGGTACAGGAAAGACCACCATTATTAACGCCTTAAAAAAACATAACTTTTTATGTTATGATGAAATCTCTAGACAAATCACCTTACAAGCCAGAGAAGATGGCATTGAACAACTTTTTTTAACCGAACCCTTATTGTTCAGCGAAAAACTTTTAGAAGGTAGAACAAAACAATTTGTAGACGCTACAAAAGAATTAGAACCTGTAGTATTTCTAGATAGAGGTTTACCAGATGTTATTGCCTATATGGACTATATTGGTGACCACTATCCTGAACATTTTGTTAAAGCCTGTGAAGACCATCAATACGACGCTATTTTTATTTTAGCACCTTGGCAAGACATCTTTACAAGCGATAGCGAACGTTACGAAAGTTTTGAAGAAGCCATTGAAATCCACAAACATTTGCTAGACTCCTATAAACGTTTTGGTTACCAATTAATTGACGTCCCTTTTGGAAGTGTAAAAACTAGAATCGAATTTATCCTAGAGTCCTTAAATTTGCAGTAATGCTTGTTTTACTATGTAATGTCGTATTTTTAATTTGAATTTTGTTTAATTCAGATGAAATAGACATCAAAGATTTACAAACGCATTAACTTAACTAAAGGGTTTTGAGCTAAAATCAAAGCGTAGCAGTCGTTACGATTTTATTTTACATTAATCTATAAGCAAAGAAGAATTGCGTAGCACATCACGAATTCCTTTAATAAATTGAAAAAAGTGAGTAAACAAAATAAAGCGATTTTAGATAGTTAAATTGGCATCATGCATCCTATAGAAGTTTTAGAACGGTATTGGAATCACACCTCCTTTAGACCGCTTCAAGAAGAGATTATAACGTCGGTTTTAAACCGTGAAGACACTTTTGCGCTCTTACCAACAGGAGGAGGCAAATCGGTTTGTTTTCAAATTCCAGCGCTAATTCAAGAAGGGATCTGTATTGTTGTGTCTCCTTTAATCGCCTTAATGAAAGACCAAGTAAATACCTTAAAAGCTAAAGGTATAAAGGCTATTGCGCTAACTTCTGGTATGTCTTACAAAGATTTAGACACGCAATTAGATAATTGTATTTATGGCAATTACAAGTTTCTCTATCTCTCACCAGAACGTTTACAACAAACATTAGTACAAGAACGCATACAGCAAATGCGCGTTAATTTAATTGCTGTAGATGAAGCGCATTGTATAAGTCAATGGGGAAACGATTTTAGACCAGCATACAACAATATTTCAATATTACGACAAATGCATCCACATGTAAATTGTATTGCTTTAACAGCAACCGCAAAGCATAATGTGGTGGATGATATTGTAGAGAATCTCGATTTTATAAATCCAAAAATATACAAGGCGTCTTTTGTAAGACCAAATATTGCCTATAACGTAATTCATACGGACGATAAATTATTTCAATTAGAACATCTGTTAAAAAAATATCCTGGTGCTTCTATTATATACGTCCGAAACCGTAGAGCTACAACTGAAATCGATAACTTTTTAACCGCCAAAGGCTTGTCCTCTACATTCTATCATGGAGGTATTACAAACAAAGAGAAACAAGATCGTTTATACGCCTGGAGCAATGGACAAAAACAAATTATGGTGGCGACCACTGCTTTCGGAATGGGGATTGATAAAGCCAACGTCAAAACCGTTATTCATTTTAATTTACCAGAAAGTATAGAGAGTTATTACCAAGAAGCCGGAAGAGCAGGACGAGATGGAGAACCAGCGTATGCAATTATTCTAAAACAGCATATCGATGAAGACCACCTGCGCAATCAGTTTTTAAGCACCTTGCCATCGGTAGCTTTCGTAAAAACGGTGTATAATAAATTGTGTAACTACTTTCAAATCTCGTATGGTGAAGGCGAAAATACAGTCCATCAATTCGATTTTAAATCCTTTTGTAGCCAATATAAATTAAGTGCCAGTATTACTTATAATGCCTTAGTTCTGCTAGATCGCAATGCGATTATAACATTAACACAGCATTTTAATTTTAGAACCAAAATTCAGTTTATCACTACAAATGCGGTGTTATTTCAATATTTAGAAACGCATTTAGATTTAAATATTCTAGTTAAAATATTGCTGAGAACCTATGGAGGTATTTTTGATTACGAGACTAAAGTGAACCTTAATTTGGTCATTGATAAAGTGAGGCTTCCCGAAAAACAAGTAATCGCACAATTGCAACGTTTAGAGAAAGATGAAGTCATAAGCTTACAAATGGCAAATACAGATTCTGAAATCACCTTCTTACAGCCAAGAGAAGATGCGGTTACTATTAATCCCATTGCAAAAACGATTGAACAACAACATATGCTAAAACATCAGCAAATTGAATCTGTATTATCGTATATTAATAATGATTCGGTGTGTAGAAGTCAACAACTTCTGCGCTATTTTGGAGAACAGACCACCAAGGTTTGTGGTAAATGTTCAGTATGTATCGCTAACGCAACAGCTAAAGGTCAGACGTCAATTAACACGATTAGACTTCAAATTATAGCCGAGTTAGAAACCGAAACTTTATCTTCGCGCCAATTATTACAACGTGTTAAATGTTCAGAAAAACAACTTTTACAAAGTCTTTCAGAACTTATAGAACTTAATAAAATAAAATTAACATCAGCTAATACTTACGTACTGATATGACAAAAAAACGTGATTTACGCATCGTGTTTATGGGCACGCCAGATTTTGCAGTGGCCACATTAAAAGCACTTATAGACAACCAATATAATGTTGTTGGAGTTATAACTGCTCCAGACCGACCAGCCGGACGTGGACAAAAATTAAGAGCCTCTGCTGTAAAAAAATTCGCTGTAGAGCAACAACTGACTATTTTACAACCTACCAACCTAAAGGCAAAACCATTTTTAGAAGAATTAAAGGAACTAAAGGCTAACCTACAAATTATTGTCGCGTTTAGAATGTTGCCTAAAGTCGTTTGGCAAATGCCAGAATATGGGACGTTTAACCTTCACGCCTCCCTATTACCACAATATAGAGGAGCGGCTCCAATTCATTGGGCTATTATTAATGGCGAAACCAAAACAGGTGTTACTACCTTTTTTATAGATGAAAAAATTGATACAGGGGCCATTATTCAAAGTGAAACAACCGAAATAAATGAAACCACAACTGTTGGTGAATTACACGATGAGTTAATGGCTATCGGTAGTGAATTAGTTGTAAAAACCGTAAAACATATCGAAGCAGACACGGTTACAACCACAATACAACCGCAATCAGACGATTTAAAAACTGCCTATAAACTTAATCGCGATAACTGCAAAATAGATTGGTCGCAACCTTTAGATACCATATATAATAAGATTAGGGGGTTAAACCCATTTCCAACGGCTTGGTGTTATTTAGACAATAACGAAGATAAACCCGTAGCGGTAAAATTATATGGAGTAGAAAAACAAGTTGATAATCACAATTATAACAATGGCTGTATTATTGCGACTAAAGATGAGTTAAAAGTAGCCTGTAAAGGAGGTTACATTAATATTTTAGAAATTCAATTACCCGGAAAACGAAAAATGGACATCAAATCGTTACGAAATGGGTTTAATTTTTCTGACACTTCAAAACTGCTCTAAACCCTTATTATCAGTGGTTTTACAAAAAATCCGATGAAATGCATTGTCTTTATTAACAAATGTCATAAGTTATTAACAAAAATCCGTATTTCCCTTGCTATTACTTGTGTAGCTTAATATTCCTAATAATTTTGTGTACGGATTTTAAAGAACAATACATTTAGAACCGATATTTTAACAATTTAAATTTAATATTTATGAACAAAACAGATTTAATCAATGGAATGGCAGAGAATGCTGGAATTACTAAGGCAGCTGCTAAAAAAGCATTAGACTCATTATTAGTAGACATCGAAGGATCTTTACAAAAAGGTAACAGAGTTTCATTAGTAGGTTTTGGTTCTTGGTCAGTAACAAGAAGAGCTGCAAGAGACGGTAGAAACCCACAAACTGGAAAAACTATAAAAATCAAAGCTAAAAATGTAGTAAAATTTAAGGCAGGTTCTGACTTAAGTAGCGCTGTAAACTAAAACATTTTTTGTTTAAAATACAGAACCTGCTCCCTGAGCAGGTTTTTTTTTGCTTTAATTCTAAGGCGTTACACTAAATTGAATTATGATTATTTGAATGTAATAACACACATTTAAATAGATATTAGTTGTTTTTTTAACAAAAAAAACATAGATTTAATCATATTAAACTTAGACAGACCAGAATGAACAAACCCGAAAAAGGCAATTTACTAATTGCCGAACCATCCATTATCGGCGATATTTCATTTAATCGTGCTGTGATTCTACTAGCAGATCACACCGCATTAGGTTCGGTTGGCTTTATTTTAAATAAGCCCTTAGAATATAATCTAAAAGATCTAATTGAAGGCACCGAATCCGAATTCCCTGTTTATAACGGTGGACCTGTAGAACAAGACAACCTCTATTTTATTCATAAATCACCAGAGCTTATCCCCAATAGCATCGAAATATCCAATGGTATCTTTTGGGGCGGAGATTTTAACGTGGTGCTCAACTTAATTAATAAAGCCAAAATTTCTACAGACGATATTCGGTTCTTTTTAGGCTATTCTGGTTGGGACGAACAACAATTAGACAATGAACTCGAGTCTAATGCCTGGCTAGTTTCTGAAAATATTTATAATAAAGAAATCATTTCTAAACCGTGTAACTCGTTTTGGCGCGAAAAAATGTTAGAACTTGGTGGCGATTATAGCATTTGGTCTAATGCACCTGAAAACCCAAGCTATAACTAATCATTCCTTTTAAAATTATCTACGTTCCTAAATGATTACTAAGTAAACGACCTAAGAAGGTTTTACGTAAAAAATGAATTGAAGCGAAGGATTAAGCAAAAATCGTCGTCAACAAAATAGCCTATTAATTACAAAAACTTAAATGTTCACCATAGCATTCAACACAGCCAATGCACTTTATTTTTGCGCCGCAGCAAAAGAAATTTTTAATAAAAGATTATTAAGTCTTGATTTTTTTGGTTCGTTTTTTCATCAAGGAAAAAATGAACATAGCATTTATGTTTCAACTTTAAGGTCTAGAAAATAACCCTGTTACACCTTAAAGATACCCACAAATCCGAAATCATTCATCATTCCTCTTAAAACTGTATACCTCCCTAAATGATTACTAGGTAAACGACCTAAGAAGGTTTTACGTAAAAAATGAATTAAAGCGAAGGGTTAAGCAAAAATCGTCGTCAACAAAATAGCTTATTATTTACTAAAACTTAAATGTTCACGATAGCATTCAACAACCCCAATGCACTTTATTTTTGCGCCGCAGCAAAAGAAATTTTTAGTAAAAGATTATTAAGTCATGATTTTTTTGATTCGTTTTTTCATCAAGGAAAAAATGAACATATAATATTAAAAACAATAAGTAACCTACAATAACCTCAACTTCGCATTCAACTTACCAACAAGACTTTGAGCATAAGCACTACCATATGTTTTTTTACGATATTTTGTAATCGGCACAATACCTTTAATCACATTGGTAATAAATAACTCATCAGCTTTTTGAAGTTCAAACGGACTAATAGAAGCTTCCTCAACAATGACATTAACATCCTTTACCAATAACTCTAGCAGTTGCTTTCGCATCACCCCTTTTAGACAACCTTCTTCTAATGGTGGTGTTTTAATTTTTCCGTCTTTAACTAAAAATAAATTACCATTTAAAGCTTCTATAACCTGTTTATCGGTATTTAAAATCAAACAGTTATCCAAGTCATTGTCTTTAGCATAAATACTACCAATAACGTGCATCGCTTTATTATTCGACTTTAACCCAGACAATAAACCTGGTGCAACAAAGTAATCTTTATATAAATCTACAACGTAATTTGCGTTATCAGCAATACTATAAAACGGCTCGTGATGTGGTTCTGCGGCAATATTAAAATGCACATCTGTGGTGTCAGACGGTAAATACTTACCTCCTTCTCCTCTATCGACATTCAATCGCACACGTGCGGAAGCATGTAATAAATCATTCGCCTCTAAGGTTTTTAAAATTTCTGCCTCTAAGAATTCCATGGTAAAATTCATTGGAATATCCATTCTAAGAATGCGCATAGAAGACATCAACCTAAAATAATGATCCTCCCAAAAGAAGATCTTACCATTAACAACCTTTAAAGTTTCAAAAAGAGCATCACCATATTTGTAACCTCTATTATTAACTGTCAGTTTTGAATCTGATTCAGTTTGTATCGAACCGTTAAAATTTACCATAAAAAACATCCTAGAGTCCCTTTAAAAGAACCATCGTTATAAAATTATAATGTAATCGATTAAATTATTCATTCTTGAAGTTAGCTTAGAAATGAATAAAAAAAATCTCGATAGCGTTTTAAAACGATACCGAGACAAAGATATAATAGAATAATGAGTTGAGCTTATCTAGAGCCTAAAACTTGTTTCAAGCTAGAAATCTGATTTTCCCAAAGCATTTTGCCTTCATCGATTTCATCGTCTTCAGCATAATCTGTAATCATTAAAGAAACGTCTTTTGTGATCTCATCGACTTGAATTCGGATTTCAAAATAGCACGACGCACCATCTTCTTCATCACTTAACCAACGAAACTTAATACGTTCGCCTGATTTTTTACTTAATAATTTAGCCTGTTCTTCTGAGCCATCCCAAATAAATGTGAATAATTCCCCTCGAGAATTAACGTTATCTGCAAACCATTCCGATAAGCCAGAAGGTGTTGATATATAGGTATATATTAGCGATGGTGATGCCTGAATCACAAACTCCATCTCATATTTTTCTTTTTCGTCCATAGTGTAATGTATTATGTGCTCAATATATACAATTATAGTTGAGTTTTAAACTTTAAACTAAATTTATTTTTTTTAGATTTTATTGTTTGCTGTCCTAGAATTTGTTTTTATATTTGCAGCCGCAATTATCTGCATGTCCAGATAACGTATTTTGAAACACTAAATATGAATTGCGAATTATGGCGAGGTAGCTCAGTTGGTTAGAGCGTCGGATTCATAACCCGGAGGCCACGAGTTCAAATCTCGTTCTCGCTACAACAGTAAAAGTCCAGCACGATAGTGCCGGACTTTTTTTATGCGTTACGCTGAAGCCATGCTTCAAAGCGTAAAAGCATAAAAAAAAGGCCGTAGCAACGCCTTAGCGTTGTGGACTTTTGCTATTGTACAGCTCACCTGCGAAGATTCACTGAAAATAAATCAAAAAAGCATCAGACATTAAAAGAAATAAAAGCCATAACAACGCCTTATTACTATTGTACAGCTCACCCGCGAAGATGCACTGAAAGTAAATCATAAAAACATCAAACATTAAAAGAAATTAAAGCCGTAGCAACGCCTTAGCGTTGTGGACTTTTACTATTGTACAGCTCACCTGCGAAGATTCACTGAAAGTAAATCAAAAAAACATCAAATATTAAAAAATATAAAAGGACATAACAATGCGATAGCATTGTGGACTTTTACAATCATACAGCTCACCCGCGAAGATGCACTGAAAGTAAATCAATATAATACCTAATATTAAAAGCATAAAAAAAGGTCATAGCAACGCTTTTGCATTGTGAACTTTTACTATTGTACAGCTCACCTGCGAAGATGCACTGAAAGTAAATCAAAAAAACACCAAATATTAAAAAATATAAAAGGACAAAACAATGCGCCAACATTGTAAACTTTCTCTACACTAAAGCTCACCTCCAAAGATGCACAAAAAGTAAATCAACGGCTGTCACCTTGAGCGCCTGTCTGCCAAAAGACAGGCAGTCGAAAGGTCTTCAAAAACATATTAGCCGCAATATTCAACAAAGACAATAAACCTAACACAGGCTTTAGCCGTGCCATTCCAACCATCAAAATCCAAATAAGCCACTATTAATCCGAAATGCATTAACAGAATTAAAAAAATAGTCACATTTTAAACCCAACGATATAAAACACCACACCAACCAGAAGTCACCACGAATACCCAATAAGTTATGAAATCATATTACTCCGTATTGCTCATCATTGGAATCACCTCACTTATTGCGAGTTTCCTTCCCATGGTCTTAAAAAAGTTTAGGATGAGCTTTACCATTCCCTTATTGCTCATAGGTGCGCTCATGTATTTTCTAAAAACCCCTTTACCATGGCCAAATCCGGTTTGGGATATTGACATGACCCTACGGTTTTCCGAACTCGTTGTCATTATCAGTTTAATGGTCGCAGGTTTAAAGATTGGCCTCAATTATTCCTGGAACGAATGGAAAAACCCATTGCGATTAATCGGGTTTACAATGCCTTTATTTATGTTAATCGTATTCCTAATCGCCTATTACCTACTCCATTTCGATGGTCCTGTCGCTTTACTACTCGCAGCCGTATTAGCTCCCACAGATCCAGCACTGGCATCAGACATTCAACTCGATAAAAAACAAAAAGTGGGCTCTAAAAATGTTGGTGTGCAGTATAACCTTACGGCCGAAGCAGGACTAAACGATAGTCTAGCCTTTCCCTTTGTATTCTTAGCTATTTTATGGTCTCAAAATGATTCTTTAGGTGCTGCCGAATGGAAAGAATGGCTATGGTATTACCTTGGCTATAAAATCGTCATTGGCGTCATCGTTGGTGTGGTCGTCGGATTTGCTTACAGTTTCTTCACTAAGAAACTAGCACAATTCAAACGTCTAAAAATTCAACAAGCCTTTGTAGCCCTATCATTAACCTTAATATCCTATGGGTTAGCAGAAATCTTGGATGGCTATGGGTTTTTAAGTGTGTTTCTCGCCGGACTCTTTGCACACTATCATCAACACACTAAAAACGAAACTATGGATAGCGACCCAAGTTTAGATTTTATAACCAACGTAGAACAATTCCTCATTATCTTTTGGATGATTTTCTTCGGTGGATCGCTAGTAGGTGGTATCCTAGACTTTAATACCATTCCAACCTTACTGTTCGGTGTGTTTTTAGTGCTGATTGCAAGACCGCTTTTAGGCTATATCAGTTTGTATAAATCAGGATTAAACACTAAAAAGAAATGGGCCATTGCCTTTTTTGGAATACGTGGCATAGGTTCCGTCTTTTACCTCACCTACGCCATAAAACATGGTAATTTCGAAGACATTAATTACATCTTTTCCAGCGTTGCTTTCATTATATTACTGTCTATTGTATTACATGGATTTACAACCAAACGTATTATGCCCAAAATTGATCACAATTAAACTCCTTAGTTCAACAGAGTACTGCGTTGTGTGCCAACTCTATAACACCGTTCCTCTCCAAGATAAAGCGGATTGCCATGCTTCTCGGACCAAAAGCCATCTAAAACATCCTTGGTAAGACATTTGTAAACCACAACACCTTTATAAGTCTCAGCATCATCTCCTTTATAATTAAAATTAATAACTAAGATGTTGTCCTTAAAAAAGCCAGTGCCCTGTTGTACCTGACAAGTATTAATAAGCCATTTGGCCTGAATTCTTTGGTAACCATCTAAAGATAATTCTAAAGTCCCCTTATAGGGTATCGTGGTGTCGTCTTGGTTGCTTCCTGTGATATCATAGCGACCAACTAAATCTTCTACCTGCATAATTTTACGTTCCGTTCAGTACAAAACTAACGACTATCGCGTATTATATATAAAAAGTGATTATATATTTTTAAAACAGCTACAAAACATAAAAGCACGTCATAAGACACGTGCGCAATAAAAAAAGAGAAAACAAAGACTTAGATAAACATAAACGTATCCTCGTCTTTTGAAAATGATTTAGAAATCAAATGTTTCGATGTTGTGTTAGCATCGTTTTCGGTCTTTTTTAGACGTCCAAAGGTCAAATTCTGTAGTAGTCCTCTTAAGGCTTTAAATGGTTTCATAGCAAGTAATATGTTTTGTTTATAAAGATACGAAACAAACCGAAATTTAGATGTTTCAAAACACAGAAAACAAACTAAAAACCAACAACTTAACAAATAGTTAACACACAGATGAGACTTTAGTAATTTTGAAGTGATTTTCACTTATAAAGAGACCAAAAACGGATGTTAAAATCCAAGTCATATAATCTGAAGATTTCAACAACCTTTTAAGTTCTAATGCTCGGACTTAATTTTAAAACAACAACAATCAAGTTAAAAAAATGCCACACAACAAAGTTCCCTTTTCAATAAAAGCTAATGCACTAATAATTACAGGATATGCATCAATCCAAATCACAATTTCTAACGATATTTAGTAAAAATCATGAATTATGAAAACAATCTATAGCCTTTTATTAGTCATCCTTTTAGTATCCTGTAAAAATGAATCGCCAAAGGAAAGCACTACAGGCACTAAAAACCCAATGAATGAAGAACTTACCAATTCACGAAATTATAAATCATCTGGTAATTTTGAAAACGAAACCTATACCTTCAAGAAGAAAACAGATAGTATTGACGAAAACTGGAACCTAGACAGTCCAGAGCGCCAAATGAGTTTGTATGAGCGTTTTCAAATGAGCGATGCGCAACAAGAGCAATACGAAACGGCCCTAGCAGAATGGTCCAACGCCAACACAGAAGAGCCATATAACAAACTATCAACGGCAACACGTATCGAAGCAGAGTCCAACATTCTAAAACAAATTCTAAGCGAAGACCAATTTAAGCATTACGAATTGTGGGTAAACCAGAATGATTAGGCTTAGGTTGTATTGGCTTTGGAAATGGGGTTTGGGTTTAGAGTTATGAGGTATTTATGACCTTTTATGGTCTGATTAGTTTATTTTAAATATAACGTCAAGAAAGGAAAATTCAAAAAAAAGCAAACATCAAAACAGTGAGCTATGTATGCTTTTTAAAATTCTCTGCCTGTTCAAAAATTTCTTTAAAGACCTCATCTTTTGTAATTGGTGGATAACCATGCTCAGCTAAAAGAATAATGAGATCAACTTTTAATTCTGCTTTAATATCATCTCTTTGATTCCAATCGGTGTATTTAGCTTTATCATCCACTACTTTTTTCACCTCTTTGGATAAGTGAATTAACTTATCTTCTGGATATGCAAAATCATATTTATGGGCTATGGCTTTTAAGATGTCGTAAAATGCTTTTTCTTCAAAATCAATTCCTAATTCTGAAAAAGAGTCTTTTTCTTGTCTCAACTCATGATATAAATCGATAATTTCATCGGTAAAATCATCCAAAACATGACTTTCTAGTATATCTTGCTCACTACGTTCATTGTACCTTTCTACAATACCTTTAAACTTCTTAGAAAAATCAATACCTTGTATTTTGTTGGTCTTTTTTAGCTCATCAATGGCTTTTAATAATAACTGTTGTAATAGTTTTATTTTAGTATTTGGCAGTTTTATTTTTTCAATTTTAGCCAAATAGGCATCATCAAAAATATCAATTTCACTTTGTTGCTCCTCTCCTAGTTTAAAGATTTCTTCAACACCATCACTTTGTAAAGCCTCTTTTATCATCTCTCTAACTCTAGCATTCATTTGTGCCGTATCTGGCGCATTGCCTTTGGTAAGTTTAAAAACTATTGAACGAATGGCTAAATAAAAATGTATATAATCTTTTTGAAGTTCCGAAAAGGCATCTGTACCACAACAAATATCATAAGCCGCTTTTAAGCGCTTAACAATATTCATAAACCGTGTTTCAATGTTTTTTGTGCGCTGTACAAATTCGGCGCCTTTATTTAAACAGTCTAATTGCTTTGCTCCTTTTCCTGAAAAATAATCTGATGCATCAAACTTATGAAATAGTTTAGCCAATAAATCTAATTGGTCTTTCACGACTACAATAGAGGTTTGTATATCTTCAAAATTCTGACCATCTAATGCCGAGTATTTTTTTAAAGCTAAGTTCATTTGTTTTTTAAAGCCTATATAATCGACTACTAAACCTTTAGACTTGGTTTTATACTTTCTGTTGACTCTAGAAATGGTTTGTATTAAATTATGTTGTTGAATGGGTTTATCAATATACATAGTATCTAAAAAAGGCACATCAAAACCAGTTAGCCACATATCTACAACAATAGCAATTTTAAAGTTAGACTTTTCGTTTTTAAATTGTCGGTCTAACTCTTTTCTATCGTCTTTTGTTCCTAATAAATTGTACATAGGTTCCGGGTCGTCTTTACCACCCGTCATTATCATTTTAATGCGCTCCATAGGCTTAATGTCCTTTTTCTCTTTTTCGGTTAACGTAGAGCCTTTTTCAAAAGCTTTTACTTCTGCCCATTCTGGTCTTAAAGCAATAATTTCTTGATAAAAATGATATGCTATAGGTCTAGAACTACACACAAACAAAGCCTTTCCTTTTAAAGTAGCTCCTTCTGCTATTCGAGTTTCATAATGCTTTACAAAATCTTCTGCAATAGCTTTTAATCGGTCTGGATCTCCGATTATGGCATTCATATTAGCAGAAGCCTTTTTACTTTCTTCTATTTGGTAATCGTTAGCCCCTTCTTCTGCACATAGATTATAATAGTCTTCAATTTCGTAAAGCTTCTTATTCTCTAAAACTACTTTAGCTGCTCTGCCTTCATAGACAATACGCACTGTGATTTCATCTTTTTCCGACTCTGTCATGGTGTAGGAATCTATAATATCACCAAACACATTTAAAGTCGCATCTATAGGTGTACCTGTAAAACCAACATAAGTAGCATTAGGCAAAGAATCATGTAAGTACTTAGCAAAACCATAAGTCTTTTTAACACCATCTTCGGTTACAGTAACTTTTTGGTCTAGATTTATTTGGCTACGATGTGCTTCATCCGAAATACAAATAACATTTGTTCTATCTGTGAGCACTTCTAAATCTTCTGTAAACTTATGAATAGTGGTTAAAAACACTCCACCACTTTTTCTACCTTTCAAATGTGCTTTTAATTCCTTTCTACTCTCTACACTTATAATCGTATCATCACCAATATATTCTTTTGCATTCGTAAACTGAGCGGATAATTGGTCGTCTAAATCAGTACGATCGGTAATAATTATGAGTGTTGGACTTGCAAAATGCGGACTACGCATTAACAGACGAGACAAAAACAACATGGTATAACTTTTACCACAGCCTGTTGCTCCAAAATAGGTACCCCCTTTACCGTCTCCTTCCGGTTTTTGGTGTTGTTTTATATTTTCTAACAACTTGGTAGCGGCATAGTATTGCGGATAGCGACACACAATTTTCAAGTCGTGTTTGTTAGAATCTGGAAAGTAAATAAAATTATGGATTACCTCTCGCAGTCTGTTTTTATTAAACAAACCTTGTATCATGGTGTACATGGAATTAATCCCATCCACCTCTTTATCTAATCCTAAGACTTTTCGCCATGCATAATAAAATTCGTAATTAGCAAAAAACGACCCCATTTTACTGTTTACGCCATCACTAATAATGCAAAAGGCATTGTATTTAAATAGTTCTGGAATATCGCGTCTGTAACGCGTGGTTAATTGTACATACGCATCGTGTATGGTTGTATTTTCACGTATAGCCGTTTTAAATTCAAAAACCACTAAAGGTAAACCGTTTATGTATAATATACCATCTGGAATACGTTTCTCGTACCCATAAATTTCTAGTTGGTTAACTATTTTGTAAGTGTTATTATCTGTATCTGTATCTGAATAATCTATAAGATGAATATAGAGGTCTTTTTTAGAACGATCTTCCCTCTCTAGTTGAAAGCCATTACAGACCAATTTTATGATTTGTTTGTTAGACTCGTACAAATCGGAAGCACTAAACACTTCTAGTTTACGGATAACCGAATTAATTTCGGCATCTGTAATATTATCGTTTTTATATTGCTTTTGCAGGTAGCTTTTAATATCTGCTTTAATAAGTACCTCTTCGGGTTTTCTTGTTAGGGTATTACCGAGTACATGCGGAATCCCTTCATTACCCAATAACTCTATAAAAACGTTTTCTAGTTGTGCTTCTGTGAATTTGTTCATTGTATAAATCTAAAATTTATTTAGCTGAATCTATAATAAAATTAATTACTTCTATTCCTTTTACTACTCTATCTTCTAAATCAATTCCATCTTCATTTTGTTTAATCTTTAGAATACCAACTTCATTAATGGTAAATTTTTCTTTTACTCTCTGATATAACGATTCTGCATATTCACCATTATTTACTTCAATATAATATCCATTAGACACACAGTTAAAGTTAAATTCAGCACCAGAAACACTTAAAATTAATGGTGAAAGGTAACCATCATCTAATGTAACCTTATTATCAGTATTCTTAATTTCTAACAAAAAAGGCGACCAATGAAATCCATTAAACTGAAGCTTATTCATCTTATACAACTCATACTTGCTTTCTTGGTGTTTGTTTCTAAAGACATAATATCCACCTTGCCATTCTTCAAACAAAAAAGATGGGTATTTTATAAAATAATATGCAAAAGTTTTTGGTATTGAAATGTCATTTTCAAAAGTGGCGAGATATTCACTTATAATTTCTGTTAAATCTCTTCTATCGATTAAATAAGATTCTAAAAGTAGATTAACCGATTGCTTTGTTTCCGAAAAATCTATATTTCGACTTGGGGTAAATATTTTAATCCAATCTCCATTATTAGCTCCATAGTAATACACCCATTCTTTCGTCTTTTTAGCATAATCTCCAAATGTCATTAACGCACAACTTAATAAATCAAACTCGTTTGAAAACAATTCTATAAACGTAATTGCCTTTTTCTCAAATGCGCCATCTAAATCAAACAATGCCAAATTACCACGTAGATAATTATGATCTTCTAATTGATTTTTAGATATTTTAAATTCTGGATTGGATTCAATAAATAATTCCTTACTAGGTTCTTCCTTGCGTTGCTTTGCATTAAATTTCGAATTATCTGGTATTACTCCACTTTCAATAATTGCTTTACTGCTTTCTAAAAACTCTTTATAAAATTCAGAACGCATCTCATACTCTGAATTTTCAATTAAGTTACGAAGTACTCGTAATCTATCATTTAGTTTTTCTGTGTTTTCTAATTGATGTATTAAAACAGCAAAGAGCAATAAACGTTCACCAAAAACGAAAGTGTTAGTATATGACGTTACACATTTCTCTAATAAATTTACATTAGGATTTCCAAAAAACAACCTTACTTTAGATTGTTCAAAATCTGAAGGCTCAAGATAAAATAGACTTTCAAAATAAGTATCAATGTCTGGTATTTGAGTAAACTTATCTAGAGAAGAAAAAAGAAAGGCTAACCTTTCGTTACTTTCCCCATAAACGATTTCTGCTTTTTTTAATAGTTCTTTTGATTCTATTTCTAAGCCATCTAAAGCAATTAAAATATCGGTAACAAACTCTATGTAATTTAGAATGCCGTTATCCATATTTAACGCTAAATCCTGTTTTGAATCTACATTTTTACATATTTTCCAAAATAAATCTGACCACTCTTTATCTATTTTCTCGTTAAATTCTTGCTGATATTTCTCAGGAATTAAACCAGAAAATTGCGATTTAAAATGTTCAAAATCGGTTAGAGGTTTTCCTCTAGAATTCATTTTTATATACAAACTATCTGCCAACCCTAATTTCTCCATGGGCAGATTATAGAATTTTATTGGTGAATTATCACTCACTAACATGTCCCATAAATTATCTACACCTAAAGCTTCATAGCGTTCTTGTATAGCAGATAACATAACTAACATTGATGCAACTGTTGGATCGTTATGCCACTCTGTAAAAAACCATGATTGATTAGTAATTTGTTTCTTAATATCTACTTCTTTACTCTGAGGTGTATAGTTTACTAAAGATTCGCAAAATACTTTAGAGCTATGTCTAACCTCATAGGTAAAGTTTATTAATACTTGTTTTGCTTCATCTTGTTTATTCTCTCTAAAAGCTGCATACCAATGCAATAAAAATAAGGTTGTTAAACGTTGTTGACCATCTAAAGGAATAAAGGAATTTGCATTCTCATTTTTAACATTATATCCATATATAAAATCAAGTTCAATTGGTTTGGCAGGATTCTCTAACGCCACAAATAAAGCATCTAAAAATTTAGACCTAATTTTTACGACTTTTTGGTTAGTACGACCTTGCGCATAATCTCTTTGTATAATAGGAATAACAATTTTTGAAGTATCTATCAACTCAAAAAAACTAGTAGGCTTATTAATCATTGTTATTCTTTTTTAAGTTTTTTAAAAATGTTTTATTCTCCGTATTTAAATAAGGCTTTAATGTAGATAAAAGTTCTGTACAATACTCTTGCCTATCTAATGCTGTCCAAAACTGATTGTCATTTACAGTTCCATTGGTATTGTAATATCTTAAAAACAAGCGTTTGGTACAAATAGGAATATAACTACCAGCTTTATCTAGTTTAATAATACGTTCTCTTTTTACCTGAAACACTGCATTATTTAATGCCGAATTATCTTCGCCTGTTAAAAGTGCCAAATTTGCAATAGCATGTGTAGTATTTGTTTGTTTTTCGCTGTCTATAACAAAATGCGATAACACCTCATCAAAGAGATCTTCAAATTTCTCCCAGGTTATAGTCTCTTCTGTTACTTTTTTTACTTTGGCTATTGTAGCAACTAATACGTCACTTGGATTTTGAACCTGAAGATTTTCTAAATGTGGTAAATGCAGTTCTAGCCACTCTAACCAAGGTTTCTTTTTGTTTGAATTAAAGTCTTCTGAGTTTTGCGCTTGAATATGCTCTACACTCCAATTTTCTTTTTTGTGCAATTCAAATGGATAAAACACAATATCGTTATCTAAATTACGTGTGGTTTCTACATTAAAAAGTAATAGTAATTTGTTTATGTTTTGAAGCTCTACACCTTTTGTATAATCTAAGTTTTCAATTTCAAAATGGATACTTTTCTTTATTTCAGAATTTACATAATCATTAAACTCATCTTTTGGTTTTACAATAGCTTCGTCTAATAAAGTCTTAACTACAGAAACATTTCCAATACTTATTAAATAGCCTATTTTATGGTATTTATCTCTATTTTTAAACCATTCTGAAAGGATATTAAAATAGTGTTCTATTTTTCGCCAAACCATCCACATTTTAGTATCATCATCTGCCAAAGCTAAAAAATGAAGAAATGTGAAATAAAAATCTTTTTCTGTTTTGTTTTTTCCTGCTATAATATCAAACAAAAATTCAATTTTAGTTTGGTAATTTTCAGCTGGCTCGTTGGTTATAAAAGACCAGAATGGTTTGTGGTTGAGCTGTTGCTCCATCACATCCCAAAGTTGCGAGATGATAATTTTCTTTTTAATAGCTTCTTCTGTGCCTTCTTCTACAAATTTATCGCTTGCTAAAAACAAAGCTTTTATAAGCTCTGCATTTGTTAATGGTATTTTACCAAGGTTTAATCTATTAAATAGCTGTTTGCTGTTTTCATCATCTGTAACTTTTTGGTCTTCTCGTGTTACTTGATACCAAATAACTTGCACAGAACTTGTATCTTTTTCTGTGCCTAAAAGCGTGTTTAAAAACAAATCTTTATCTCTACGGTTCATGGCTCTTTCAGCATTTTCAAACCAAGCTTTTATAGTTGTGTATGCATTAAAAATATAATAGTAATCTACGTTACTAAAGTCTTCTTTTATATTGTTTAAAAAATCACGACTACCTTCTCTAGTTTCGTATTCTAGCGTAAAAAGTTCTTTTAAATAATCTTCTTTTAAAGATTCTACCTTTAAAAACTCTTGCATTAAATACTTAAGTATAATATAAATAGTAGTTACCCTTTGCTGACCATCTATAAGCTCAAATCCAGAATATGTTGCTCCGTTAGATTGCCATTCTTTAGGTTTTACCACTACAGGTTGCAAGCAATAAAAATAACCAGTCTCTTTACTATTACTCTCGTTGGCTTTTGCGTACTCCCAAATATCATCTAGTAGTTGGGTTACTTGTAGGTTTGTCCACCTGTACCCTCTTTGGTAATAAGGAATAAAAAAGTTTTCGCCTAAAAGTGTATTTATTGTTTTTTGTTGTAATGTATTGGCCATTTATTATTTTGTTTTTTAAACTACTGCTGTTTTAGTGTCTGCTTTTGACATTTTGGAAAGCAAAAGACTTTCTATATTTCTAAGTTTTTCAATCTCTAATACTTGATTTTTAATATTCTTTTGAATTATTTCAGCTTTAAAATTGAACACTTCACGTATTATTTTGCTTGGATAAACAAATTGAATTTCATTTAATAAAGACTGAGTTATTAAAGGTTGACCTGTTCCTTCTCTTCTTTCTGAAATATTTATATTTTGTAATAAATATAAACAGTAGGTTAATTCATCATTTATTGAATACCCACTTATAGCATTATCACTTACCCAACACTTATCATATTCCAAAAAAAGACTACCACAATAGGCTCCAACTCTACCAACAATAATTATTGATTCTGAATTAAAATTATTTACAAAATCAATTATTCCATTACCTCCATAAACAGAATATTGCCCTGAAACTCCTGGTTTCTTCTTTCCGTTTTTAAATTCTAAAACGTTATCTAATCGTTTAACCTCCCAACCCATAGGAATCTCCAAATCCAACTCTTCATTATAAACCATTTCACCACCAGATGATTTGTAGCATTTTGAGTAATCAATGTTATTGAGAGATTCTAAAGAGACCTCTCGACTGCGCTCGAGGTGACAGAGGTCTATAGGAAAGTTGAAATCCACAAACCAATGTTTATACAAGGCCTGTGCGGTGTCTTCTAGTTTTTGGTTTAGGGTTTCGTTTAGTTTTATACGGTTGACTATGGTGTTGTATTCTGCTACTATTTCGTTTTGTTTTTCTATGGATGGTATTGGTAGTTCTAATTCACATAAAGATTCCCAACTAAAACCTCCTCGAACACTACTATCTGTAGTAAACCAAACGTTTCTGTCGAATTCTGAACGTCTGCACCACATCATTAAATATTCTGGATTTAAAACGTTATGGTCTAAAATTTCAAAAATCACATACGCTGGCGAAACGATTATTGGTTCATCCTCTAACAATAAACTTATTGGTAAAATTTCATCACGACCAACGTGCATTGGATTGTATGCAAATTGATATTTTTCTACAACTCTGTATCTTGATAAATCTGTACCTTGAATATTAGCAACAGATTCCATAAATTCTTTATTTATACGAATGCCTTTTAAGACAGTAACAGAACCATCAGTATTTTTCTTTTTAATTTGCTTTATGTAATTACCAAGTGGCTTATAGTTCAATCTCATAACCTAAATTTTTAAACACGTTTAATAATTCAGATTTAGATTTTGCTTCTTCTTTTAGCAAGTCTGCAAATTCCGTTTGTAAGCTTTGCATCTTTTCATCAAAATTGATGTTTTCATCTCTATTGAAGAATTCAATGTATTTACTTGGTACTAAAGAATAGTCTTTTTTACGTAAGTCTTCAATAGTTGCAGACTTACAAAACTCTCCAATGTCTTCATAATTATCCTCAAAAGAAGTTTGTTGCCAATTGTGATAAGTTGAAGATATTTTATCTATTTCATCGCCAGAAAATTGAATATATTTCTTTTCAAAAGGGATTCCTACTTTACGTAAATCAATAAAAAGCGTTTCATCTTCGCGATCACGATAATTCTTTTCAATGCCATTAATAGTAACTGTTCTTTCCTTTTTATTGTTATTTAAAATCCAAAGCGTTACAGAAATATCTGTGGTATAAAACATCTTTTGAGGTAATACCAAAATAGCTTCCACCAATTTATTTTCAATGAGTTTTTTACGTATGTCGTATTCGGTGCCGCCACCAGATAAAGCTCCATTAGCTAAGATAAAACCTGCTACGCCGTTTTCTGAGAGTTTAGAGACCATATTAAGAATCCAACCATAATTGGCGTTTCCTGTTTGTGGTACCTCGTAACCTCGCCAACGTGGATCGTCTAGTAACTCGTCACTGGCTCGCCACGCTTTTTGGTTAAAAGGTGGATTTGCCATTATGTAATCTGCCTTTAAATCTGGGTGTTGGTCTTTGGCAAAAGTATCGGCTGGCACATCGCCTAAATTGGCAGATATACCACGTATGGCCAGGTTCATTTTTGCTAGTTTATAAGTGGTAGACGTGTATTCTTGTCCGTAAATAGAGACGTCTTTTTTGTTACCGTTGTGGCTGTCTATAAATTTCATAGACTGTACAAACATACCTCCAGAACCACAAGCAGGATCGTAAATCTTTCCTTTGTAAGGTTCTATAAGTTCTGCAATAAGGTTAACAATACTTTTTGGTGTGTAGAATTCGCCTTTACCCTTACCTTCTGCAATGGCAAACTTGCTTAAAAAATACTCGTACACACGCCCAACAATATCTTGTTGTTGGTCTTTTAGTGTGTCTATATTGTTTATGGTATCTAGTAAAGCGGCTAGTTTACTCACGTCCATATTGAGACGCGAAAAGTAGTTGTCTGGTAAGGCGCCTTTAAGCGATGGATTATTTTTTTCTACAGTATATAGAGCTGTATCTATTTTTAAGGCAATATCGTCTTGTTTGGCGTTGGCGATGATGTAGCTCCAGCGCGACTCTTCGGTTAAATAGAAGACGTTGTCTTGCGCATAGAACTCTACCATATCTACAAACCGTTCTTTGCCATCGTCTATGAGTTCTTGACGACGTTTCTGGAATTTATCGCTAGCGAATTTTAGGAATATTAGCCCTAGAACAACGTGTTTGTATTCTGAGGATTCTACGGTTCCTCTTAATTTGTTTGCAGAATCCCATAGGGTTTCTTCTATGGATTTTGTTTTTTTGGTTGTTGCTTTTTTGGCCATTAATTGGTTGTATTTTTTTTAGAGCTTTAAATGTAAGTTTAAAATCTATTTAACACAATAAAACACTACATCACTTTTTCGGCTAAATACTTTTGTACTTCGTACACATCTATACTCTTATTAAATTTTTTACTTACGGATGGTAGATTTTCACTAGATATCCAGATTTTAAGTTCGGCATCTAAATCAAACGTTCCTGAGGTTTCTAAAGAGAATCTTGATATACTTTTATAAGGCATAGACTTATACTCTACTTTGCTTCCTGTTATACCTTGCACATCGATTAAAATTAGTCGTTTATTAGTAAACATAAATACATCTCTGAAGAGTTTAAAACCGAGTTCTATTTGCTCATTGCTGGTTAATAAGCGTCCGTATTTTGTAGTTAATTGTTCGGTAGAGGCTTAGCTAGCGTTGCCTAGAATTTTGTTTAGTAGTCCCATGATTTTTGATTATTTTGTTATAAGTTTTAATATTGAATGTTAACGTTTTTCGTCAAAGGTTTTTATAACCAAACAACTGCCATCTTTCACTACAATATCGTATAGCACTGAATGCTCGTAATCTTTCCAAGTCATGCCATCTAATTTTATAAAATTTTCATTATTAAAATACCTCACCCAATTATTGGTTTCTGAACTAGGCTCTATATATGCCACTCGATAGCATATTTGCGCTTCACCAACTTCTTTATTTGTTAAATAACATGCTACACGTCTATCATAATTTTCAAATTCTACGACATAGGTTATATATTCAGTTCCATCTTCAGTAACATCTATAACGTAGTCTTGATTATTTTTAATTATCTCAGATTTAGAAACTCCTATTTGAGAACTCACAGTTAATGTTGTAAACAATAATATTATAAATGTGATTACATTTTTCATGGTAAAAAAAGGTTTTGTGTTTAATTAAATATGTTAGTGTTTTCGATATAAAACTATTCCGTTTTATCATAAAAATATAAAGCTAAATAAATTAGATATTAGTTGGTTACGGAAAACCATAATTGCTAGTTTTAATAGTATTACTAACAACGATTTTAAAACCAAACTCATGAATGGTTAATTGAATTACACTGTAACAAATAACACTATGTTTTCTAGCAGCGAATTACTTTTTATGAATCTTAGATAATTGACGAAGTCTAAATTTTAAAGCAATCGCTGTTAAAGGCAAAACCACCAGTAAAAATGGAAATAGAACACAAAAGAAAAAGAAATTAACTTCGTAATATGATGTCCCTGTGAGATTTGCTAGGTTTATTGTAAAATCAGTACAATAGACATATAAATTACCACCTACACTAATAAGCCAATCTAGAAATGCATTAATATTACTCATTTTTTTGATTTTTTTAATTTTCTAATTGCTAATGTGTAATCTATAATCTTAATGAGTGCATACCACATGATAAGTGGAAAAAGTATGACTAAAAAAACAATGTTAGCAGCTCCATAATTACCAGTGGAATGCAAGACTTGAATAACTCCAAAATACATTTTATCTGTAATATGGAAATAATCTTTTAAAAACTTAACGTGATGTTGTTTACAATAACTCGTATTGCTATGTGCTATCCAACTACATTTATGAAGACTCCGAGCATCTGAGTTTATCGCCGTAAAACCAAAAGCACTATAGGGCTTCTCGGTTATTAAAGAGCGATAAGATTCATTTATTACTACCATTATGATATAGGGTAGCAAAAGCAGGCATATGTTTCTAAGGAGGCGCATTGGATACTATTATTTTTTAAAATGACAAGTCTTTTATCGTTAGTTTCTATTATTATCTTCAAAATTCAACTCTAAATAAACAGGTAAATGATCCGAAATTTATCTAGCTGCAGCTAAATTTTTACAATTCAAAATATAATTTACCGTACCAAAATTGGTCATTAAAAAGAGTTGTTCACAATACGAATGATATTTACTTTACAAAGCATCTCTGTATTTCTTTTTAAATAAGCTAAAAATCATCCCGAAAGCCACAACGACATCAACAATATTCCATAGGTCTCTACCTAGCGCAATTTTAAAAAAGGGTTGAAACAATAAAGCCAGTGCTCCATAAATTACCACTTCTGGTTTGTTATCAACTTCATTGACCTTAAAAGCTAGAACACCGAAGCCAATTAATGCCACAAACCTAACGAATTGATAGAAGCCGTAGGGCATCTCTAATAGGCAGAGAAAAAGTAATAATGCTAATGTGATTTTTAGGATTTTAATAGTCATGGTTTTAAATATTTTAATAGTCTTAATTACCTTTTAGCTAATAGCCATTTTAGAAATGCGATCCTCGATTTCTAAGCGTATTGTTTATCAAATTGAAATCATATTCACAACTGACTTTGCCTTTTCTGGATATCTCCAAATTAAAACAATGCATATCATTAATAATATTTTGATGCTCCAAAATGGAATTAAAATACCAATAGCAGCAAGAGCTAATAAGAATTTATAGAAATAGAATTGTTGATGTTCTCCTTTAGAATAAAATTTGACAAGTTTCATTGTTCTGTTTTCCATGTCGAGTAAAAATATACCATCATTTTCTATAACAAAATCATATTCCAAAAGTTGACGTCTTGAATTCTTATTCTGAACTGATATGGCCGATTTACCTGATTTCACTTCAACTATATACTTTTTTCCACGCTTTTCTACTATGTAATCTAATACTATTTTTGATTCAACTTTTCGATCATTCACCTTATAACGATGAAAATATATTTCTTGTTCTCCTACTATCCTATATCCCTTGGCTTGCAGAAATCCACGAGCTTTATTTTCTAACATTAGCCCTCTAGCAAACCTTTTTTTTTGCTTTCTCTTTTTATTGTATTGTACAATCTTGAGTTTCAAAGCAATGAATAATAAGATGCCAATTACAATTAAAAAAGTAAATCTTTCGACAATGTTTTCATTCATAAGTAAAGAAAGGATTAAAGGAGTTTATCTTCTATTTTTTTGTATGGCTTATTTTCATTTTTTGACTTTACTAAATAGATTTAAAAGAATTCAAAAAACTATTATCCCATTAATAAAAAACTCAAATAAAGCACTAGAATATTGCCATTCAAATTACTACCCTAGCTTTCAAATATTGTTCTTTCAGGGTTACTTGCAATCTCATAAAATATAAATTGGAATGGTGATGGCATTAATAAAAAGAAATATTTCAAAGTGCCTATATACTTATTTAAATAATAATCAATCTTCCCATCCACAAAGCGTTCTACCTATTTTTTTAGCATCACTCAATGTGACTTTGTCTGTAGAACTTTTGCAATTAGAAAGTCCTCGACAGGATTTTGAATAATGGTATTTCTTACTGTATTTACCTCTACAGATATAGACATTAGAATCCACTCCATTGAAAGATGTTATAGTAGCTATCCCAAAACAAAAAAATAAGCTTAAAAAAATATTAATAATAAATTTCATAATGTTCAATTCTCTTTAATTGTAAATTCTAAAAAAACTGGCAAATGGTCAGAAATCATTCTCGCCACGTCTAGGTTCTCACAACGTTTTACAAAATCAACAACCCCAGACTTTTGAAACGTCATTTCTTTTGAGTGATAAATATTATCTATTTCGTGACTAAGGTAATTACCCATATAACATTTACGCTTTAAAGTTGTTTGTTGGTTGCGCACAGCCGACGTAAAACCTTGGTTATAAAGATCGTCCCAAACCTCATGAGTTTCATTGAGGTTAAAGTCACCAGCAATTATTAATTTGTCCGTATTAAAACGTTTTGGATAGTCCTTAAAGTATTGAATTTCAAGCTCTGGCTGATCATTGTGCTTTCTGGAATGAAAATTAGCCACCATGAACGTAGTATCGCTACCTTTAAGATTAAAACGTGCCATATAAGGTTCTCTTGCCATGAGAGAGGCCATCTCATCATCTAAAAAGGCCCTGCCTTTTAAATCTACTTTACTCGTTTTCCAAAGAAAGGCGTAGCGCTCACTCATATACACAGAAGGACTATTTGTTGGGTCACTTATTCTATAATCCCACTTCGCACCTTTTCTATTGAGCTCGTCTGCAATTTGAGCAACCTTCTGCGCACCAGCCGGATGCTTAGCTACAACTTCTTGAATAGCCACGATATCATAGTCTTTTAGAATATTAACCATAAAAGCAATTTCGGTATCGTCTTTGGTTTGTCCTAGATCTTGGATGTTCCAGGTGATGAGTTTTAGTGTGTCACTACTCAGTGTAGCATTAGTATCTGCTATATCATTTGCCTTGTCAGATAAGTTAAAATCATAATTATCTACAACAGGGTTATACTCAGACTTAGGTGTAATACTTGAATCGCCCTTACTTTTTCTAGGAATACAGGATACAATAAAAAATATCAGACAAAAAAAACAAATTCTCTTGATTATGAAATTATATATCATTAAAAGTAGGATTTTATCATAAAAACATTAATCAAAAACGATTTCATTTTTATTATAGTTGATAGTCAATTTACCAAACTTTGACAAAGCAGATTGCCCCAACAATAATGGAGCTTCTAAATTATGAACGACCGAAGCTTCAATATTATATATGGTTTTAATACCAATTTTTACTTTTTTTAAATTAAGTCTCGTGCCTTCTGATATGTTCCCTGTTGCATCTTGAAATTGAACTTTCCCTAAGAAGTCCTCTTCCGTTAACTTCCCTTGTTTTAGCAGAAAAATAGCTTCTGTTTCTGATATTGAAACACTACTCGCACCTGTATCAAAAATAATTTTCATTGCAATATCATTTATTTCAATAGGAATAAAAAAAACTCCTCCTTGCTTATCCATTTTGACGGTGTTTTTGCTATCACCACCATTTCTCTGATATGATTGTGCCGGATATCTACTATTATCAGAAGAAGAAGAAGAAGAAGAAGAAGAAGACGTTGCTCGTTTACAAGTAAAAAGCAAACAGATTAGCATAATTAAAAAACAATTTCGAATCATATTTTATTAGTTACTTTAGGTATTATTTGTATTGAAAATCGTTTATTATAAGACTCGACATCCTCTGTTCTTTTATAGTCTCCGCTGAGTTTATTTTCTCTACAAAGACCGTTATAACCACTTCCAGAAATTAAAACTTCAACATTACTTTTTCTGAAACTTATATTATTTGATAGCCATAAATTATATACTGCTAAAGCTCTTTCATATGATTTTTTATAACCATCAGCATTATCTTTACTGTATCTTTTATCGTAGGTATTAGCCATATTCCCTTCAATAACTAATAAGTATGAAAAGTCTTTATTATCATTTTGAAGTCTATTTAAGAACTCTTTTATTTTTTCTCCTATTGCTATCGTGGCTTCCTTATGCTCATCCAATACTTCGGCTTTTCCTGGATCAAAAACCTCTATACCTCTTAGGTTTTTTGCGACAAACTTTTTACATTCTTCTAAATAAATAAAATCTCCATCTTCTTCTAATGGCTTAAATTGTTCATCAAGCTGAACTATTTTTTTTAAGTCTTCTAATGTCGTTACTATTTTTTCCTGTTCTAATTTTAAATAAACAACGGTCAAGACAAATAGAACAAGCATAACGAAAAATAATGTTGTCATTAAATCAGCGTAACTTACCCAGAAAAAATCACCTTTATCCTTTTTTGACATCTACAGTATATATTTATATATAAAAAGGCCGCAAGTTGCCATAATTACAATTGATGTAAAAACTAGAGCAAACAGCAAGAGTTTAGGTGTTTTAAAATATAATGGCTTGTCTGCAATTTTATCCATTAATTGGTTGATTGTTGTATCATGGTCTTTAATACTAGCTTTCAATACACCTACCTCATTTGGCAAACTACTTATTTGACCTATACTATCATTAACTTTTAGAACATCTTTCTTTATCGCTGCTATATTATGGCTTTCATCATCAAAAACTTGTATTGTCATTTCCTTTAAGTCTTTGAATAACTTTTCAAATCCAGAGTTAATTTCAACATCCTTTTCATTAAAATTTTTCATTCTTTGTTCAAACGATTTTTTCAGTTCTTCCACCATATCGCCTGTAGAGGAATCAAAGTCTGCAATCTTATTACTTATAGCTTGTTCTCTTTGCTCAAAACTAGAAAAATGAGTTTGCAAATATTTTGAGCCTTCAGAAATATTTTTAGCGTTTACATCAAAATTATCTATTATAGTTCCCAAATCACCAACTTTATCTAGTTGAATAGAAACCGTATGATTTAATCTTTCAGTGTTTTTTAAAAGTCCATTGACATTGGTTAAATACTCCGATAATTCTTTTAACTTAGTAAATGAGCTATTAATTTCTTTCATTACATTAATATTATATCTAGCCATATTACCAACATCAATTCTTTTTAACTCCTCAACCACTTGAAGCTGACTTTCAAAAGAGCTACGGACCTCTTTTATAACTCCGTCAAAATGCCCCATGTTAATCGCAAAACCTTCATTAAACTTCAGCAAATTAGCTTGTAAAGTCTGTAAACTTGAAGCTGTGTTTTTTGATAGCACAGGTAGTAATTGTGTTTGTATGAACGTAAAGAAGTTGTTTTTATCAGTTTCAGCACTTTTCCTAATATTATAAAATAGAAGTGAATTTATAGTTGTTAACAGTAACCCTATAGCACTAGCTATCATTGCTATTTTAACACCTATAAGCAAAGCATCAACACCTTTTAAAGTATTATCCGCATTCATCAATTGTGCTGAATCACTAATAGAATTGCTTAAACTAGGCATGGCAATTAATCCAATAATAATCCCTAACATAGTTCCAAAAAGTCCCAAATAAAGTGGAATTGGAAGATTACTAGATATGGCACTCTCTTCATTGTCAATATTTCTATCTACAATATCTTTAATTAAATTAAAGTCACTAATGGCGCCTTTATTTCTTAAAAGATAGCTATTTATAGCATTAATTATATTATTAAATGATGAACTTACATGACCTGAAGTTTCAATAAGTGAAATTGTTATTTTATTACTCATAAATCTTCTTTATTAAATAACACCAATTCATCATCTTCATCATTAACACCATTATCCTCATCATAAATATCTTCAATATCAGACTGATTAATTAGGTCTATTTGATCTACTTGATCATAAATGTTCTTATCGTAATTTTCATCTAAATTATACTCACTATTAGTAACGTTTAAATCAAAATCATCCTTATTATTTAAAATAGTATCGGCATCTATTGAAGACGCTAGGTCTTCATCAATTGATAACTCTATCAAGTTTATATTTGAATTTTTAGAAATAATTTTTTTATATGCTAGTATTCTATTTAAGTTTTTATAAAAAAGAATTAATTGAAAACATATAATAATGCCAACAATCACCATTATTATAATATCATGTTTACCTCCCATATCATTTATATTTATTGAAATTGTATTAAAGCTTTATCCGTCTCTTTAACCACCCATTCACCATTTACCAGCCGTGCTAATCCTTTGCGTTCTGTTTTAATATTTCTTTGAAATTCTTGGTTGCTATTAGCATTGTTACATACTCTATATAAGAAATCATCAGGTGAGTTTATGATTTGTCGCATCATAAAATCACTAACTAAAATGACTTCAAATTCTGCCGAAGTTTTAGTACTATCTATATAAGTAAATTTAAAAACCGTTTCTTGATCGAGTATCTCTTTAGTTGTGTTTACAAAGACCCTATTAGGACTTGGCTTACCAGCATAGAAACTGGTTAATACTGGTTCTGAAACTACTGTGTTCCAGACCCTAGTGTTATCTGCTTTATTTTCAAAAGAAGAAGAAGAAGAAGAAGAAGAATTAAAATTTTGATTTGGAGTAGACTTAACTTTACTTAAATCACTTTCCAATCCCTTAATTTTTTTTTGTAATTTATCTATTTTAGTATTAAGTTCAGGAATCTTAAAGCTTTTTTTGTTAATCTCGTTTCTTTTTTCTTCTATTGAAGCTTCTAGTTTCCTGATTTTTTTACCCTTATTTATAGATCTAACAATAAAAAACACTAAAAGAGCAAACAGAAAAACAATTGCTGCATTTGATAAAGTAAAAATTGATTCACCTCTCTTAGGAATAACCTCGCTCTTAGCAATTACATTTGAAATATTTTGAACATTTTCTTCAACCGTTGGATTAATATAACCTTCTATATCTGTACGTAATTTAGATAAAGGCTCTGAATCAATTAATTGTTCTTCTTTAACATCTTTCAGTATAGTCCCAATAGCAACAAACAATGTGTCTAAATCTTTTTCTTTTGTCTTGGTCTCGTTAATCTTGAAGGAAACCTTTTCAAAAGTCCTTTCAAACTCTTGTTTTAAATAAATCTCTAAAGAATCAAAAGGCAAAGGAGAATTAAAAGAACTTTCATTAAGTCGTTCTTTCAAATTTTCTAAATAATACGAACTATCCTCTCTGGTTAAAGAAACTGATTCTATATAGTTTTTAGTTACATTGGCATTTGTATGATCTACGATAGCAGACCATTTTTCATCAGAAATCGGATTGCTTTGACCGTGTAAAAAACTTAAGAATAAGCAACTAAAAATTAAAATAATTATATTTCTCATAACTAATCTTTAGTTACTAAGTTATAAGCTAGCTCACCCAGACTTCCAACCAATGGATAAAAGAAAAGCGTTTCTGCTATATCTTCTTCATCGTGGTTTTCTAACTCGATAATCTTATTATTTATACCCATTTTCATAGCATTTATCTTTTTATCTTCTAAAAATTGTTTGGTGAATTTTAATGTGCTATTGTCAATTCCAAAATAATCTTTAAATGAAATGTTATCGTTCAAGCGAAAAAATAACTCAAGAAAATCCTCATAATCCTTTACGGAATCACTTTCTAATGATTGAATATCTTTATAAGTCCATTTTTTAGACTCACTCATTAAAGTGTTATGATTAATCAACACTTCCTTAATTTCATTAATATTGACATTATTATTTTTATTAAAATAAATTGCGCCTTTACTTGCTATTTCTTTTGGGTTATCTTCTAGCAAAATTTCTATTGACAACTTTTCAGAAGCATCAGAAATATCTACGAAAACAAACTCAGCGATACGCTTTAAAGTATCTTTTGTTTTAGAAGCATCAATAATTGTTAATAATTTTGAAGCTGTACCTGAGAAAGAAATAGACACAGGTGTTTTTAGTTTTCTAGATTTAAAAATATTGGCTAAATGATAAATATGGGCCACATAGAATAGTAAAAAAATAATTTTCAACTCCTTATCTGCCTTTAAAGATTCTAAGAAACTGATAGGTAGTTTTTTCTCTCTAATTATAGGATTATTTTCTAAACTAAAAAGGACGTTGATAGCGTCATTAGACTTATTTTTAGATATAATATTGTTCATAACGGTTCCTAAATCCGCTAAATTATTATTCTTCAATTCGTCGTATAATTTGACTTTAAACCTTTTTACAAAACCATTGATATTAATATTTCGTTTATAATTATCTCCAAATATTGCATCACCTGCAAACTTATATGAGCTAAACAGTATTGGCTTCTCCCCTTCATATATAGCTATATCAGAAGTTCCACCTCCTATATCTATAGAGACCATTGGTTTTTCTAAAGCTGCTTTTCCTTTCTCATTAATGTAATAATAGAAAGGTGTTAAACTTTCACAAACCTTTGATATACTAACTTCACTTCCTAAATACCTTAAAATAATATCATTCCATTTACTTTCTAATTCATTTAGTTCATAAACCATCATACTAGCAGGATAAGACCATACAATTTTTGTTTGTTTTAAGTCCCCATTATTCAAAAGAATTTTATTTCGAATCAATTTTATTAATTGCTCGAAAAAGCTACGCATAACCTGACTACTGTTAGCGTTTTTATTCCATTTTAAATTAGTTTCAATTTCTGTATTTAAAGCAAAAGATTTTTTTTCATATTGAAATGGAATTGCAATATTGGACATTGAGAACATTGGCTGTGTAAAATTTGCCAGTTTATGATAAGCGATTACTGTTCTTTGAGGAAACTCATATACACTATCTTTTTTTATAATATTTGGAATTAAATCCACTTTACAAAACTTCAAAAAAGATTCATCAAACTCTTTATCGTTTATAAGGTGACCTATATGTTTACTTTCAGTATTTAACAATTCAAACGATTCTGATATACCATCATTTTTCGAGAACTCAACATGAGTATTTGTAGTTCCAAAATCAATTGCAACTGTAAATTGATTTAAACCACCAGTAACTTTAGATTCGAAATTGGGAATTAAGATGCCATTAGCAAAATCATGTTTAATTTGTAAATAATCAAAATCACTATTTACAACCAAACCAAACATGTCTATATTTTCTTCATCTTTAAAACGCCTTTGCGTTTCTTGCACAGAAGTTACCTTTTCATTGTAAGACTTGTAAAAGTCAATACTGTATTTATTTCCTTGAAATATTGGTAATGAGTCGGCATCATAAAAAGCAACATTGTATTCTGGCTCAACCGTGTTACCAAACTTATAAAAAGGTGTAATACCTAAGTTTATTCTATTTTCTACAATAGCCCCTTTATTTAATTCTTCACTAAAATCTGGTTTGTGAGCTTGTGAAACAGGATTGTAATAGGTTCTCTTAAATGTTATCTGCTTATTATTTTGAATAGGTAGTCTTAGGTAAACACGGACATGATTATTACTCAAAACCTCAACTTCGAACATCTTTTCTCCATTGATAATTCTATCTAAAAAGTCTAATGTAAAATACTCGAAAAACAAAGGTTTTAAAGGAATTAAGAAACCATGTTCATTATTCTCTTGGCCATTTATAAAATAATAATTATCTATTGGCAAATGTGTTTTAATCAATACTGGTTCAAGGAAGTCACTAGCGACTAAGTATGGATATTTAGCCCCATCAAATGGCAGTTTTCTTTCATGTATAGGTTCTTCAATATAACTAGGGGCTTTATTTGAACTTTCCCAGTTAGCAGAAACATAACGAAATCCTTCTGGAATTGTATCGTTAGGAAGAACTAGAAGAGGTTTAGATTTCTCAATGTTTTTAGGGGAATTAAGAATAAAATCACTTTTAGAAATCTCTCTCAAATTACCTTTACTTCTTTTTAGGTTTACATTTAAAACCTCAACGATTTCACCACCCCCATCAATATTCAAATCAAGTAACTTATCATACATTCCAATATTCTGACCAAGAATTTTACTTCTTAACTCATCTGACAGAAGAGGAAATATTTTTTGTAGATAATCATTAAAGTTTTTAAAATTTACAGTAAAATTGGGAATACTTTTACTTAATAAAAAAAGATATTCAATATAGGAAGCGTCTCGTTTGTGCAGTGAACAATACTCATCATCAAAAAATGTGTCACGCGCTGATGTGAAATCTTTAAGATGGAATTTATTTGCTGATGTGAAAAACAACGAAACTGGAGAGGTGCCACCGATAATGTTTAATGGATTGTGACCTAGCTTATAATTCAGTAAATAGATTTTATGCATCTTATCAAAATTATAAGCTGCACTATCTTGCTTCAAATAAAGACGTAAACTTTCACCCAATGCTCTATGACCTTCGTGCGAAGAATCTAACAAGTTGGACAAATCATGCTTTGGGTCCCAGCTAATAATCTCTATTTTATCTTGATATTTTTCAAAATCAAATAAAATTTGACCAATATCTAATGCATCTGAAACCATTTTATGATAAATGGTATCACCCTCTAAATCTCTATTAACAACCTCTTTAAAGGCAGTATTAACTAAGTCTATTCTAGCAAATGGACTTGGAATTGAAGTGATCTCTTTACTAGCATGCTCACCGTTTGGGTCCTTAATAGCAGCAATAGCTTTGTCATTAAGAGGCGTTGAATTATCCCATCCATAAACATCTGCGCCTTCATGAAATCTAAATACTTTAACACTCATAACTTTCTATTTTTCTTGAATTAACAAATTAGTGGTATTGTAAAAAATATCTATAAACCTATCCTCTATGGTCTTTCCCCTTTCATCATATTTAAGAGACTTATTTAAAAACTCAATGAATCGCTCATAATTTTTTACACCTTTCCAATTAGAACGCTTTAAGGGAATACCATTAATAGCGTTAAATATCTCACTATTAGTTAACTCTAATGTAAAAGGGGAAAAACCTCTTTCATTTGAAGACATTTGCACCAACCAAGTCCAAAAACCTTTATTAAATCGTTTTAATTCTTGATAAAACTCAGTATTTAAAAAATTAGAATTCAAACCTAATTCTGCTGAGAATCTTTGATCAAATGTTTTAGAAAATTTATTCTCTAAATACAAGTTAAATAAGTAGTACTGCGATAAAGGCTTAAATAATATATTTTTTGTATTTCCGTCTAAATCTGGAAAACTAATATTCTTTGAGTTTTTATTTATACCAAACTCTCTTACTTCATTTTGATCTGTCACAGATTCATTTGCAAAATCCAGAATAGCCATTGCTGAAGCTAGTTCAATAAAATGGGCATCATTTTTTTGAGACGTACTACCTTCATTATTTTCATAATCCCTATTAATATCATCGCCGATATAATACATTCTATTGACATCATTATTTACACCATGTTCATAATAATGTAACGCCGCCTTGGTCTTAGAAATAAATGTAGACTTTTCAATTTCACTATTCTCATCTTTTCTTACCCCAAAATAAGGCAAAACGGAAATAGCACCGATATTTGAGTTTTTAAGCAATTGATGATTATCCAGTTCTGAAGAAGCCTCTCTTAAGTTTTTTAATAGAAGTGGAAAGCCAGAAGCTCCAGTTCCTCCAAAAATTGAAGACACAATAAATATTCGATCATTTTGCGAAAAACTTGAGGCAAATGTTTTAAAGTCATCTGAATGTTGAAATTGATTCAATACAACACTTCCCATATTAGGATTTCCTTTAAAACCGACATCCATTGTAGCTTCTAGGTTTTTTCCACTAAAGAGCATCGATGTCATCGCTTGATTAGTTCTATCCATGGAAGCTAATTCAATATAATCCTTAAATTTTTTATCAGAATTCAATATTTTAATTCTGAAATTAGGCGTTTGCGATTCTATTTCTGTTTTAAAAAATTGATTAGAAGTATTACTATCAAATGACAGCGATTTTCTTATTTTCTGATAAGACCTTAAGATATTTGTAGTAAGACTCACATCACCATTAGCAGCATCAGGATCAATAATAATAGGTATTATTTTTTCTGAGTTACATTTTACTCCAGATGCTAGTAAATAAGTTAGAGACTTTAGAACTCGTGAACCAGTACCTCCAATTGCAAAAATATATAGTTTAGACATAATTAGATTTTTAAAAAGGGATATGAGATGAATTTGAACTTTTCCATTTCAAAAGCGACGACCATATCAAGAAAAATAGTGCAGTAAATGAAAAGTTTATTAAAGAGAAATAGATTAAATCTTGTGAATACTCTGGCACTGGTGACGAAATTGACAAATAATCATCAATAATAGTATTACTAGCTATCATATAAGCTGAAATTGCGCTTACTATAGAAACAACCAATAAAAACAACGACCATATAGTCAATTTTGCTGTTTTGGGTCTATCAATCACGTAATAATAAAGAATCACAAACAATAGACTCATAATTCCAGTAATTGTAAACACCCAAATAGCAAAGTCTAACCTCAATAAATCCTTATAAAATGGTTCAGAATTTATTTTAAAAATATCATATAATAATTTTATACTTTGTCCCATTATTTTCTTTGTTTATTTTTATATATTATCATTCCAATTATGAACAAGATTAGTAAAAAGATAAACCAGCTAACGATGGTTCCTAACCCAGTACTAGCTTTCTCTTGATTAACTTTTAATGTAATTTGAAAGTATTGATTACTTTTTCCTGACTTTTTTTGAGCTTCAGTTATCCCTTCTACAATATGCTTAAAACCAAAAGTTTGAGATTGCTTTAATACATTCGTTTCAACATCTCTATCATCTTCACCTTCTTTAATAGAAACATTATCTATCCATTTTGGAATATTTTTGTCTAATGTTATCTCAATATTTCCATTATAAGTATTAGGTAAAGACAATAACAAAACGTGTGTACTATTTTCAGTACGTGACATATCACCTGGATTGATATTTTTTAAAGTACCATCCTTTAACCGTATTTGATTATCTTCTATTTTTCCAACATCTACTATCTTAGCCTTGTTAGTATTTAATGTGTAATTTTCAAGATCAATTAAATAGTCTTCAGAAATAGGTATATCATCAAGATTAATAGAAACAGCTAGTTCAACACTTGAACCTTGATTCAACGCATTTTCTATCGTTACCGTTTTGCCCTTTGATGAGTTTAAAGCAAACTGTCCTTTATTTAAAGTAAAAGGAAGTGCTGAAAACTCTCTAATTTGTATTTCCGAAGGGATGATCTGATAATTATTTTTAAGATTATATCTTTTTAATTTGGGACTAACTTCCTTTGTATATTTACCTACATTATCCTCATTCCCGATAATAAAAATATAATAGGGTCTTTTTTTAATACTCTCACGCTCAGTATTATCAACGTCATAATATGTTCCCTTAAATGTACTTTCAAAATGTAAGATACTAGTAGCTATAGCTTCAGAACTAGGTATATTTTGAAATGCGCTAGCTATATTCATTCTTAATTGATCTAAGCCTGTCTCTACATCTGTACTTTTAGGTGAATAAATAAAATCTGCGATAAACACTATTATTTCACCTTTCTTCCAATCAAGTAAGATTTTTTTAAATAATTCATCAAAATCACTAGTTCCTCTTCCTTTTTTATAAAGTCGCCCTAAAGTCTCTTCGTCAATGTTATCTAAATTATCTTTAATACTTACTGACCTGTTTGATGTGTTATTTATAAGAAAAAGGTCTGTATTATCTTCGCTGTAGTTTGTTTTAGAGTTTATGATTAGTTCATTTACAGCATTTCTAAAATCTGTATTTAACACCTTTTTTTCTGGTAGATAGCCATACATGCTTAAAGTATTTTCTAAATAGATTTTCACTTTAGCTATATAGTTTTTTTTATCATTTGTTTTTGGGACAACATTTAAAGTATCAACTTCAGAAACGATATTCTTCTCTTTTTTATCAATTACAGAACTAGAATCTTCGGTTGAACGTCGTTCACAAGAAAAAATGGCTACTAAAAATATGAGTATATATAATTTATTCATAAGGCTTGTAATAAGCAATTAGTTAGGTGCTCAAACTTAAATCCATTAATAATTAAATCCTTACGGAAAACCGTAATACACCTAAATAAAAAAAACAATTATCTCTAATTGCCTTTTTTAGTCAAACACTACATGTAGAATGTCAATAGTTAAAATATATCTACTTTTCATAATTTTTTTCAAACAAAAAAAAGTGTTTAGCTATTTTTAGAAGCATTAATCATTGCCATATTATTAGCATGCATTTCTTCTTTTTCATTTTTTTCAATTTCAGAAATCTGACTACTAATGATCATATTATGATTACTTATCTTAGTTGGAATATGGAATAAATCTATAAAGCACCAAATACCAATTCCGCCCAATGTGAACCAGTACAGAAATTGTAATCCCCATTTCCCTAAATAGGCATAATGACACCCTAAAAAGAACCAACATAAATAAGCAGTTCCTGATGATTTGATTTGTGATTGTAAATAATGTTTATTCATGTCTTTTAGTTTTAATGACAAACATAAATCCATTCAAAATCAATTCCTTACGGAATGCCGTAATTCACAAAAAGAAAACAAAAACCCCTTACAGATAAACCATACGAGATAAAAATTAAATAAACCAACCCAATAGAAAACAAAAGCTCAAAAAGGAAGCAACAATGAGCAACAGACAAACGTAAATCACTAAATCTAGAATTAGAAATAAGCATATCACAAAGAACTTAAAACACCCCTAAAGTCCCCTCAAGGGGACATCCATACTATTCAACATTTAATTTTCACTTCAAATACATAGAAAAAACAAACACCTCGCCCAGAAACCAAAAGCCCAAAAAAAAGCAACACCCACATTCCGACAACGTCGGAACCAACGATTTTCAGAAATAATGAGCAACAATCAAACTTAACCTACTATATCTAGGATTGGACATAATAATAAAATAAAGAACTCTATATATTAAAGCAGTAGCGAATGGTACGCAGTAATTTCCTAATAAATCGTTTTGATCTTTTGGTTCGTTTTGCATCAAGGCAAAATGAACGTAAAAAAACAGACGTCTGTAGGTAACTTCCTAACAATTCGTTTTGTCCCGATAACTATAGGGATTGCTTGATTTATCCTGAGCGTAGTCGAAGGGTTTTGCATCAAGACAAATGCGACAGCATTCATGACTTCCTATAAAAACAAATAGAAACGACAGGAACTAAAATGAACGATAATTTTTATATTGCAGTAAACAGAGCTTTTGCCGAGGCAACAACACTCACAAATTAATTACCCCCCCTAAGGTCCCCTCTAGGGGACAATCCTACCATTGAAAACCCCATATCCACATCAACCTACTAGGTAAAAACGAACAACCCCCCAGAAACCAAAAGCCCACAAAACAGCAACACCCACATTCCGACAATGTCGGAACCAACGATTTTCAGAAATAATGAGCAACAAATAAAATTAAATTACCAAATCTAGGATTGGAAATAAGAGTAAAATAAAGAACTTAAAACATCAATGCAGTAGCGAATGGTACGCAGTAATTTCCTTATAAATCGTTTTGACTTTTTGGTTCGTTTTGTGTCAAGACAAAATGAACGTTAATTTTATATACAACAGTACTCACTGATTAATAAACACCCCTAAGAGCTACGCTCGCTACTTTCAAAACAAAATGCATTTTGTTTCTCAGCAATCCTCAAGGGGACACCCCAAGAATTCAACATTTCGTTCCCACAGCAACCAAAGAGAAAACACGAATACACCCCCAGAAACCAAAAGCCAACAAAAAAGCAACACCCACATTCCGACAACGTCGGAACCAACGATTTTCAGAAATAATGAGCAATAATCAAACTTAACCTACTAAATCTAGGATTGGAAATAAGAGTAAAATAAAGTACTCTATATATTAAAGCAGTAGCGAATGGTACGCAGTAATTTCCTAACAAATCGTTTTGACTTTTTGGCTTGGTTTATCCTGAGCGTAGACGAAGGGTTTTGTGTCAAGACAAATGCGATAGCATTCATGACTTCCTATAAAAAACAAATAGAAACGACAGGAACTAAAATGAACATAAAAAAAACAGACGTCTGTAGCTAACTTCATAACAATTCGTTTTGTCCCGATAACTATAGGGATTGCTTGATTTATCCTGAGCGTAGTCGAAGGGTTTTACATCAAGGCAAATGCGACAGCATTCACAACTTCCAATAAAAACAAATAGAAACAACAAGAACTAAAATGAACGTAAAAAAAAAAAAAAAAACCAACAGCATCCCCATATCATAACCATATCATCCCCGTGTCATCCCCGTGTCATAAGCGTGTTCGCTATAGTTTTTTCCTACAACCAAAACAACACAAAACCAATTCACCAAAAAACGACCACTACATTTTTTTCAGAACCTTCAACAAAAAACAAAAATATTTACAATACCTTTCCACAAAGAAATCACAAGTAAAGAATCTCTGTAATAGCATAAGCCCGAACCCTTAAGTAACGACAAACAATACCCTTTCGGATTACAATGAAATCAACAAAACAAAAAATCGGCATCGTATTAGGACCATTATTATTTATCCTAATTAAACTTTACGTACATCCTGAAGGTCTAAACGACTCCGCAAACGCTATATTAGCCTCAACAGCATGGATTGCCGTATGGTGGATTACCGAAGCCATACCAATTCCTGTGACAGCCTTATTACCGATTGTTATATTTCCACTATCTGGAGGCATCTCTATTGCCGAAACAACAGCAGCTTACGGTCATAAATACATTTTCTTATTTCTCGGTGGCTTTATACTAGCCATTGCCATTGAAAAATGGAACCTTCACAAACGGATTGCCCTTAACATCATTAAGGTGGTTGGCACCAACGTCAGCCGAATAATCTTAGGGTTTATGGTTGCGACAGCCTTATTATCCATGTGGATTTCAAACACCGCTACCGCAGTAATGATTTTACCCGTAGGAATCGCCATTGTATTACAACTTCAAGATAATCCAGCCACCAAAAAGAACGAAAATTTAATATTCGGAAAGGCCTTAATGCTAGCTATTGCCTACAGTGCGTCTATTGGTGGAATTGCAACCCTAATTGGCACACCACCAAACCTTATATTGGCTGGAGTCGTAGAAAGCACCTATAACACCGAAATAACATTCGCACAATGGTTTATGTTTGGTTTCCCTATTAGTATTGTTTTATTAGTAATATGCTGGATTTACCTCACCCGTTTTGCTTTTAAATTTGAACAGAAAGAGTTTCCTGGAGGCATCAAAGAAATCGATAATCAACTCAAAGCTTTAGGGAAGATATCTTATGAAGAAAAAGCAGTCTTAATCATATTTTTAATAGCAGCAATAGCATGGATTAGCCGATCCTTCGTACTAACAAAATGGGTACCAGCCATAGACGATACTATAATTGCCATTATAGCATCATTAATTTTGTTTTTAATTCCGAATCGCAACAATAATCAAGCACTATTAACTTGGTCCGATGCTGTAAAATTACCTTGGGGCATCCTATTATTGTTTGGAGGAGGCATGGCATTAGCAAGCGGATTTGAAACTACCGGATTGGCAGCATGGCTAGGAAATCAGCTAACATCCCTAATCGGAATATCCATTATTGTATTGCTATTTGTACTGATAGCTGCAGTTAACTTCTTAACCGAAATAACATCCAATACTGCCACAACAGCGATGCTTTTACCAGTATTAGTCGCTTTAGCAGCCGTACTAAATATTCATCCGTATATTTTATTGGTGAGTGCAACCTTAGCTGCGTCCTGTGCTTTTATGATGCCTGTGGCTACACCTCCTAATGCAGTAGTTTTCGGTTCGGGTTATTTAAAAATTGAGGATATGGTAAAGAAAGGCATTTGGATGAATGTCATTTCAATAGTCCTAGTTACCTTCATTGTCTATTATATTTTACCCTTAATTTGGAACCTACAATAGAAAACTAATCAGCACTATAGCCTGTAATTAAACACCTATCTACTGATAGGCAAGCAGTCGAAACTTGATAATTACCACTGTAATGTCAGGTTGAGCGCAGTCGAAACCTATTATATTAATCAGTACTATAATATCAAATGGAGAGCCTATCTGCCAACAAGCAAGCAATTAAACCCTAATTCAACAAAAAAGAGGCAACCTTATCAAAGTCACCTCTTATCACCAGACACACTATATATAGTATCCCCTACAATATTATAATTAAGTTTAGACTGGCTTTTTTTATGTCTTAAGCAATTCTAAATCAAACCTAAATCCTTAGAAATAGCCACAAGATGAATAGCATTATTAGCCTTAAACTGCACTCGAAGTTTATTTAATCGCTTTTCAATAGTACTCAAACTACTTGGCATAATACCTTGTGACTTTAAGCTACTACTAATCTCATCTTGAGAACGGCCTTGCGATAACATTTTTAATAAGGTAACATCATAGTCATCAATTTCTAACTGAGACTTTGGCTGTAATGCTTTTTTGACTTGTGGAGACACATAAGTTAAACCTTTAGAAACAGATTGTATGGCATCTGCTAATTCCATAGAACCGTTACGATCCTTACAAACGTAGGCATTAACCTTATGCGTTTTAACCAAACTACGTATTTTCTGAAGTTGATCTTTCATAGAATATACGATAATCGGCAAATCAGGAAACTCTGCTCTAATCATGGCTATAAGCGATTCGCCTGTCTCTAAGTGAGTGGTTCTATGATCTTTCTTAAAAGACAAGTCTGTAATTAACAAATCAAAATTAGTATTTTCTAAATCTGCTTTTTTAAGTTTCAAATACGCTTCATCACAATATTGAGAAGGCGTTATAGTCGCTACATGTAACCCCTTTAGTACTGTAGCAATACTCGCGAGAATAGCATCATGGTCGTCATTAATTAATACATTTTTAAACATTACTAAACAGTGATTTTAGATTTAAACCCTTGGTTTGGTTCCGATTCAAAAGTAATAGTTCCATTAATAGCTTCAATACGGTTTTCCGTATTCTGAAGTCCAGAACCCTTTTTTAACACAGTTCCTATACCATTATCACTATAACTTACATGAATTTTTTTATGCGTTTTATTAAATACAATAACAACAATAGACGCCTCGCTATGCTTTCGCATATTAATTAACAATTCTTGCAACACCTTATATAGCGTTGTTTTTCTGAGTTCTGAAACACTATCCCAAGTCATATTAGAAAGTCCTTTAACAATGATGTTGGTTTTCGCATCATTAAAACTTTCAAGCAATTCTTCTACATTAAAAATAAATGGGCGATCACTGTTAATAACATCGTGCTCTTTTGAAATATCTCTTGTTTTATGATACAACGAATGTAGTTCTGTTTTTAAATCTTCACCTATATGATCCTGATGTTCTAACTTGGTCATCACATGAAATAAATCATTCGCCACCTCATCATGAATACGTGTAGAAATGCGATGTTCGGTTTCATAAACTTCTAACAGGGTTTCTTTTTTATGTTTAAATCGCTGATAAATATGAATAAATACAATCACAAGAACTATAAATACAAACACAATGACAATACGCTCTTTTAGCTTCTTTGCATCTTGTAATTCGGCTTCTTTTTTAGACACATCGTACCGAATCATCGCGTATTTGTTTGTCGCCTCTTGTTCTACCTTTTGCAAACTATCATTCAAGCGTTTAAATGACCGAGCATAATCATCATCACTTATCGCTGTGAGTAAACCAAGCGCTCGGTTTTTATAAGACGCAGAACCTAAGTTTTCAGCAAAATCTAATGCTTTTAAAGCATACTGTTTGGATTGCAACGTATCACCTATACTATTAAAATGTTCTGCCAAATGAGCATGACTAATAAATAGTTTCGAACTGTCTTGCTTTAGTTCCCTCAACGCTAAGGACTTCTTAAGCAGCGGTAACCCTGTAGAATCATTTTTAAGAAGTATTCCTAAATTATCCAAAATCATGGCATGGGTCAGCGTATCTTTTATTCGTGGTATTAAATGAAATGCTTTTAATAATTCCGTTTTAGCACTAATTGTATCCTTATAGTTTTTATGTACAATTGAGATGTTATTATAAACAATAGCACTATCTGCAGTGGTTTTTGCCATTTTCAAGGTCTCATTGTAAAGTTCAAGAGCTTTCTCTTTATTCCGCTCTTCATTATAAAGGATTCCCAATAAATTATAGAAACTCTTCCGTGTGCCTAATACAAAAGGAGTAGGCTCTATACCATCTATAATCTTAAGACCTTTAACAGCAGAGTCTTCACTGCTATCATAAGCACCTTGCTTAAGTTTGATACTTGCCAAATAATACAAATAATAAATAGTTTCATTTGTATTGTCTGTAGCTACAGCCTTTTTATAATGTATTTTAAAAAAGTCCTCAGCTTTAAATAAGTCTTCGGCATTCTGTGGTTGTAACACTAAATTAGAATAATGCGAAATGCTATCATGATATGTTTGTCCAAAAGCCTTCTTTTGCGATACCAATAGAAATAAGCCGATATAAAACCAAAAAAAGAGGAACGAAGTAGATATTAATTTCATTCCTCTAAAATACTAAGATTTTAATTCTTATCCTCCAGTATCAGTTGGTGGAATCGGTGGCGGAGGAATTTCTCCACTTTCACCACAACACGCCACTGGTGTTACGGGTTCTTCAATACTTTCTGGATTACATGATATAAATACAACACCTGTAAAAAACGTGATAACTAAAAGAAACTTTTTTTTCATTTTACTTGGATTAAAAATTGAACAATAGTGTGGCCGTCCGAGATATTCTCAGAAACTTTAGAGCAAGGCAACACTGCTAAAAATGTGAGGACATATCCTCTTAAAAGGAAGTATGAAGAAGCGACGTAAAAGGTTGAACCTTCCTTTAACGCAAAATCTATTTACGTCAATTCATTCAGTATAAAAATCAATGCTTTTATGTCATATGACACCTTAAGGTCTTGATTCTAGAACAAATTAATAACGATTGATTTTTAATCGATGGAAACAAATTGGAAAAGTTCTGGAAAAGAAATTCCATAATAATTCCATGTCATTTTAGTAGCTTTACATACCACATAATACAGGCTTATGCATAGAAAATTACTTAAAGAAGCTTTTAATAAAGCTAAAGAAGATACTGGATCGGAAAAGTTAACTCACTTAGCAACACATTTGTCCGATTTTATAGTTGAAGACAGTAAAACACCTTATGGTGAACGGGTTTTACGCGATAATTACAATAAGATTCTTAATAATACAGAAGATAAAATTTACTTAAGAGCTCATGCCGCAGAGGCTTTAAGTCACTACTTAGGGTTTACGAGTTACGCTAATTATATTAAAATCAATTCTTATGAAGCCCCCAGTTCAGATATACATTCTTTAACATTCTTTGAAAAACATAAGATTACATTGTTTGTCACTTTTATAGTAATTATTGGAGTCTTTATATTTCACTCAGCAACTAAGCAAAGATGGATGGTGTGGAAAGGCAATCATTATATTGAAGTCGATTTTGACACTGAAAAATATAACCTTAATCAATTGAAAATATACAAAGAAGAACGAATTAAATTCTTTACTAAAGTAAAACCGTCATGCGATTATACCTTTTTTACACCCAAAGGCGAGGCATTATTATGGTATGGAAAAAATGAGAATAAAAATTTAGAATTTTTTACAACATTAGGTTTACATCCTGAAACAGGTAAAACCCTAAAACCAATAACAAAATATATGATTGAGAAGTATATTTGTAATTAACTTTTTGTTTATAACATAACGTATTGTCACAATTTAATTCGAATTTACTTTACAGTAAAGTTTCCAAGATTACATCCATTCGTTATAAAGAAATCACTTGGTATAAACATATTATCCAAATTTATCCTCAAATTAAGGTAGCCAATATTTAGAGCTTAAACTTATATATCAAAATTTCATTTTACGACTTTAATTTTTATGCTCATGACAAAAATCCATAAGACAACTGGAATATCGCAACTTACAAGTTATAGGTAACAAACTCCATTGGCAAGACAAATTCCTCAGATATTCACATCCTAAAAAACTAAAATTCTGTAATTATTCTTAGATTAAAACAATAATATATCACAATATCAGAAACCTGACAACTTTAACAAAAATAGCATTTCATCCGATTTTTTTGCGCTTTATGGATGTTTATTCAAAATTTATTCTATATTAGCGCCATAATTATTTCATTCAACCCCAAATCTGATGAAAAAAATTACGCTGGTCTTTTATCTTTTATGTATCGTTCTTACGTCTAGTTATGCGCAGCAGATAGATATTGTAGAAGCTACGAAAAGTGGCCTATTAAATTGGTCGCTTTTAGACAATTACAACCATAACAGCGCTTTTATAAGTAATAACGGCTATATAAGTATGTATCATCCCGTTAATACAAACAGTCCTATGGCATATAGACCTCATAACGATATTCTAACCATAAGCTCAGTAGATCACGATACTACAGACAACAATAATTTCACCACAAACACACCCTCCATATTATGGGGAAATAACGGTGCTCAGTTAAATACAATAGCGTCACCTGTTACGATTAACTTAAGTGCTGACATTAATTCAGATATCACAACACCTGTTTCATATACTGCTCTTCAACGCATTTGGAAATTTGTTCAGCTTAGTGAAGAGTCACCAACATTACGGCTTTCAATCCCACAAGAAGCCATTAATAACACCGCCACTAATGGTGACTATTATATGCTTATATCTGATTCAGACAACTTCGATTCTAATCTCGAATTCAAAACTCTAAGGTTAAACGACGATAATAATTTAGAAACAGAATTCAATGTTTTAGATACAATCTATATCACATTTGTTTTTTCGCCTGTTATAACTGCTGAACGCTCTATTTATTTCAACGGTTCTAACAGTTATATTGATATGCAAAATACTTTAGATTTAAATCCAGATGGTTTTACAATCTCTGCTTGGATAAAACACAACGCAGACAATTCAAATAACGCTTCTATACTTTCTAAACGAGATATTGCATTTACTAAAGGTTACGACTTAACGCTTACAAATACCAATACTATTAACATTAATTGGAAAAATGATAACAGTCAATCGCTCACCTCCTACACTAGTATTCCTGCGAATCAATGGCATCATATTGCTGTTACATACAACGGCTCTGTCGTATCAATTTACATTGATGGTGTTTTAGATAATACTTCCGAAGCTACAGCTCCTATTGCCACAGATGCATCATTTTTTATCGCAGCTGCAGGAAAAAACACACCAGTACAACATTTTAAAGGCCATATAGATGAAGTTCGTATTTGGAACACCTTCTTAACCGAAGACCAATTGCGTTTTATAATGAATCAAGAAATTGCTAATGATTCAGGACAAGTAATCGGGAAAGAGTTACCGATTTCACTGACTAAAAACGAAATTAACACAATACCTTGGTCAGATTTAGCAGCGTACTATCCGATGACCAATTTCACCTATAAAAGCACCATTGATGCTTCTGGAAAGAATAATAATGGACTTCTGAAACAAATACTTACGCTCGACGAAGAAACAGCTCCAATACCATACAAATCAAAACAAAATGGTGACTGGGATAATAATACAACATGGTCTTTTGGTAATTTACAATACATACCCGGTTCAACATCTATTGTAGACTCGAATAAAACTATAGATTGGAATATTGTAAGAACAGCGCACAATGTCACCCTAGATAATTCGCTTCTACCAGCACAAAAAGACAACAACAGAACTATTCTTGGCTTATATGTTGATGATAATGAGTTAAAACTTACTGGTGAAACCACATCCAATTCTGGAAACGGCCTAACCATAACACATTATTTAGGTCTTACTGGAAAAATAGATTTAGATGGAGAATCCCAATTGATTCAAACCTTAGATAGTGATTTAGACGTCATTTCTAACGGAAAAATTGAACGCGATCAACAAGGAACAGCAGATACCTATACGTATAATTACTGGTCGTCACCTGTAAAACGTATAAATTCAGAATCCAATAATTTTAGAATTATGGATGTTCTAAAAGATGGCACTAATCCTAATGAGCCAACAGAGATAAACTTTTCATCTTCCGGTTATAATGGAGCTGCGACCCAACCTATTAAAATTGCAGATTATTGGATTTGGAAATACAGTACCATAGCAAGTAATAATTATGCTGCGTGGCAACATATTAGACGAACAGGTACTATTTTACCTGGCGAAGGTTTTACGATGAAAGGCCCTGGAACTGGTTCTGTGTCAACACCTCAAAATTATGTATTCTCTGGTCAACCTAATAATGGAGATATCAACCTTCCATTACTTGCCAATAGCGATTATTTAGTTGGAAATCCTTATCCATCAGCAATAGATGCTTTACAGTTTATTAAAGATAATGGTCCAGATGTTGCCACTAATACAGCACCATTAATTAGCGGAACATTGTATTTCTGGAATCATTGGGGAGGAGGTTCTCATACGTCACAAGATTATGAAGGTGGTTATGCCTCTTACAATTTTTCTGGAGCTGTAGCGGCTGCATATAAAGGCAATAATTTTACAAGTTTAGATACAGACGGTGAGCCTACAAAAAAACCAAAACGTTACATTCCTGTTGGTCAAGCCTTTTTTGTTAATGGACATAATGCAGGCACCATTAATTTTAATAACGGTCAACGCGTGTTTAAAAAAGAAGGAGACCCTTCCGTTTTTATGCGAAGTGCGAATAACACAACAAGCAACAATAATACTGCTACCGAAACTGAAGATACAAGAATGAAATTCAGAATTGGTTTTAATTCTGTAAATACTATTCGTCGTCAATTACTATTAACTATAGACGAGCATACTACCACCGGAATTGATTGGGCTTATGATGGCGAAATTAATGAGGAACAAATAGATGATATGTTCTGGCTTATTAATGATGAGGCCTATATAATTCAGGCTAGTAATGAGGCTGAAACATCGTCTAGTTATCCAATAGGTATCAAAACGAATACTAATGGTATAAATACGATAATGATTGATGCTTTAGAGAATGTTCCTAGTGACATGAATGTCTATTTACATGATAATGCACTAGGCATTTATCACAACTTAAGAACAGGCAATTACGATGTTTACTTAACTGAAGGTGACTACCTCAACCGTTTTGCAATTACATTCGGTATACAGGAAGACTTAAGTATAGAAGATCAAACTGCAAAGTCAATAGATGTTCTCTATTCTAATACCATCGACAAAATTATGATTGTCAATCCGCACCAAATCAAAATAAACGCAATGAATGTGTATAACATGTTAGGACAATCTGTAACCACGTTTAGTTCAATTGAACAACAAAATTATTCAGAATACGACATAAAGAATTTAAGTACCGGAACCTATATTGTTAAATTACAAACAGATACAGAATTACTGGTAACGAAAAAAATATTAGTTGATTAGATTAATTGTTTTTAGTTAGTGATTAGAAAGTCTCAGTTGGTAAAAGCTGAGGCTTTCTTTATTGGTTCAAACAAAAGAAAACCGGTTATAAAGAGATAAAGTTATTGGTAGCACTTAGGATATGATAAAATTACTTTTAAACATTAAATAATCTTTAAAATATTAACTTTCTTATGTTTTGCGTAAAGCCTAACTAATCAATAACAAAATAACTTAATTCCTTAGCAATTCATTACTGCAATAAATTAATTCTTCAAAACGTCCAAAAGCGCATCAAAATCTAACTTTTGCTGTTCACCTGAAGCCATATTTTTTAATGTGAATACTTCAGACTTTAATTCTTCTTCACCCATAATTACAACAAACGGAATATGACGTCGGTTCGCATAATTCATTTGTTTTTTCATCTGCTTACCTGAAACAGCTGCATCTGGAAATAACTCTGCCTTCACATTGGCACGTCTTAATTTAGTTACAGCACCTAAACTAAATAGGGCTTCTTCCTCTCCAAAATTAATAAAGAGTACTTTAGTAGAATCTGCTATGGTTGATGGAAACAAATCCAGTTCCTCTAACACCAAATAGATGCGATCTAAACCAAAACTAATACCAACTCCACTCATATCTTTAAGTCCGAAAATTCCAGTAAGATCATCGTAACGACCTCCTCCGCCAATGGAACCCATTTTTACACCTTCTGGTGCAGAGACTTCAAAAATGGCTCCTGTATAATAATTTAAGCCTCTTGCTAACGTCACATCTAATTGAAGTGTTGCGGTTTTTAGTTTTAAGTTAGAAATAGCCGTATTAATAAATTCGAGTTCTTCAATACCTTTTAATCCAATTTCTGATGTACTTAAAATAGATTTTAAACTCTCTATTTGATTGCCGAAATCTCCTTTTAGAGTAAATAAAGGTTGAAGCTTAGAAATCCCATCTTCAGAAATGCCTTTACCTCGCATTTCTTCTTTGACCTTCTCCTCACCTATTTTATCTAACTTATCTAAGGCCACAGTAAAGTCGATGAGCTTATCTTGTGCTCCAATAACTTCGGCAATACCTGATAATATTTTACGATTATTGATTTTAATGGTAACACCTTCTAATTGTAATGCTGAAAACACCGCATCATACAATTGCACGAATTCTACTTCTTGAAACAAGGATTTAGAACCTACGACATCAGCATCACATTGAAAAAACTCTCTAAAACGCCCTTTCTGCGGACGGTCTGCACGCCAAACAGGTTGAATTTGATAACGTTTAAACGGAAATTCAATATCATTTTGGTGTTGCACCACGTAACGCGCAAAAGGCACTGTGAGATCATAGCGAAGTGCTTTTTCTGAGATTTTAGGTGTCATTACACTTTCAGATTTTGCATTATAATCATCATCTGAAATTTTCTTCAAAAACTCTCCACTATTCAAAATCTTAAAAATCAAGCGATCTCCTTCATCTCCATATTTTCCCATTAAAGTATCTGAGTTTTCAAAGCTTGGTGTTTCAATAGGTTGAAATCCAAAAATTTGAAACTGTTCCTTTATCGTTTCCATAATATAAGAACGCTTTGCAACTTCGGTTGCGTTAAAATCTCTTGTACCTTTTGGGATGCTTGGTTTTTGTGCCATATTATTTCCTACGAAAGTAGGAATCTCTTTAAATGAAACTTTATTTTTTTGCTCTGTCATTTCGAGCGTAGCCGAGAAATCTCATTATTTATATCAGATACACCTCAACTTCACTTACTATTGCATCACAAAAATATTATAATTTTTAGAGGTCTTACTAAGATAATTCAATTTTATAGTAACTTTATGCTGTTTAAGTCGTCATATACATTAAACAACCCAACTAACGCAGATAAAATCTATGTTTTCATTAGCTAAAGAGAATATCAGAATTGCTTTCGATTCTATACGAAGTCAACTATTACGAACCATTCTAACGGTTTTAATAATTGCAATTGGTATTATGGCTTTAGTTGGCATATTGAGTGGTGTTTCTGCATTAGAAAATACAATTTCTAGCAATTTCTCTTCTATGGGATCTAACACCTTTAATTTTCAGCGTTATGAATTTACAGCGCAACGCCAAAGTAGTAGAGAACGTCAGAAAATAAATCCTGTTATTAATTATAGAGATGTAAAGGATTTTGAAGACAGCTATAATTTTCCGTTTACTAAAGTGGCTGTTTCTTTTTATGGGACATCTACTGCGGAAGTAAAATATGAAAACAAAAAAACAGATCCGGAAGTTGCTGTACTTGGTGCCAACGAATATTTTATTGAGAATTCAGGTTTAGAAATTGAATTCGGACGATCCTTAAATGTGTTTGATGTTGAGAATAGTAATACGGTTTGTGTTATTGGTAGCGATTTGCAAAAGGCCTTATTTCCTGTTGAAAACCCTGTTGGCAAAACCATAAGCATTAGAGGCTCTAAGTTTAAGGTTATCGGTGTGTTGAAAGAAAAAGGGTCTACGTTTGGGAATAATCAAGATTTAAGGGTGATTTTACCCATTCAGAAAGCGCGATCTATATTTACTAACGCTAATATTAATTATAGTTTAAGTGTAAAAGTAGATAAGAGCGATATGTTAGAAGCTGCTCAAGATGATGCGATTCTTACGTTTCGAAATATTAGAGGTCTCAATCCTATTGAAAAGAACGATTTTGGAATTGAGCGTAGTGACGATTTACTGAATCAGGTAGCACAACAGACAGCAGCGCTTTATGTCGCTGCTTGGATTATTAGTATCATCACTATTTTTGGATCTACTATTGCTTTAATGAATATTATGTTGGTTTCCGTTAGCGAACGCACCAGAGAAATTGGGGTTAGAAAAGCACTTGGTGCCAAAAGCAAAACCATCGCCTTTCAGTTTTTTATGGAAACCATAATTATTGGTCAACTTGGTGGCATTTTAGGAATTATCCTAGGAATTTTAATAGGTTTAGCGGTAGCCAATGGATTTGAACTGGACTTTTCTACTCCTTGGGTAGCAATGATTTGGGCTACAAGTATAGCGTTTATTGTGGCTGTCGTTTCCGGATTGTATCCTGCAACAAAAGCAGCTAAGTTAGATCCTATTGAGAGTTTGCGTTATGAGTAATAACATTACTGCGACGGAAGAATCTATTAGTAAACCCAAAAGTTAATAGTCTCTTGAACTTCTAACTTCGTTCTTCCCACTTTTTCACCCCTTAATCAAGTCAGCAAAATAATTAAACAACTCACCTTTGGTAATATTCGCACCAGTCTGAATCATTTTGAATATATCCATATGTTTATCTTCCGAATACTCTTTTTTCGCGTTAAAAAACTCAATAGCATCAGATAAGAGGTTATTTCTCAACCATTCAAAGCCTTCTTTTGTTGTAAAATCGACTTCTGGTACATCTATTTTTATCGCTATTAAACGCATGCTTTTTTCATTGCATTCAAAAAGATGAATTTGCTGAGGTGAAATATGTTCTAGATACTTTACTTTACTTAAAACACCAAACCAAACTAAATCACTAAACACGTCTAATTCCTGTTCAGCAGCTTCTGGTTTGTTCTTTTTAATATCTTCCCACTCATCACCTGTAATTGATTGTGTGGCTAAAAAGTTGATGAATTCTTGGTGTAATTCTTCAAATTGTTCTTTTGTTAATCTTGTGTATTTCATTTATGCTGAATTTATTTCAGTATCTCATTAAATGACATTCCGAACGTGATGCGGAATCTATTTAATTTATAATCTTTTTCAAAAGCATTTCGACTGCGCTCAATGTGACAGATAAAAACACTTCAATTTTTCTAATTATTTATAGCCTTAAAAGCTTCAAAAGGTCTATCCGTTGCTATAATGTCTGCGCCATTTTCTTTCCACTGAACATATAATTCATCACCTCTAGCTTCTGCGCTTTTATCTAAGTTCCCCAATGTGCCAAGCATGCAAACAATGTTATTATCGTGCAATGTTTTATAAAGTGATGCTTCTGATAATCGTGTTCCTGTAAAAGCTAACATGTTTTTTGTTGGAATTCCTGCATCCAATAAACGGTCGAATTCATCATTATTTCTAGCAGGAACAGATATTAATAATTCTGGTGCTAGTTGATATGCCGTTTTAGCTTCTTTAACATCATAGGTGATGATGACACTAACATCTTCAGCTTTTGCTTTCCTTATGGCTTCAATAACAACGTCGTGGCTTACCGATTTTTTAATATCCACGGTTATGATAACATTATTCTGTACGCTCCAGTTTAAAACTTCAGAAAATAATGGAATTTTAAACGTGGTTACATTGCCATAATCATCCTTTAAATTAAACTTTTTCAATTCGTTATAGGTTAACTCATTAACTTTCCCACTTCCTGTAGTTGTTCTGTCTATAGAATTATCGTGTAACAAAACTAATTGACCATCTTTGGTTTGTGCGACATCAATTTCATAAACCGCAACAATACTATCGTTAACGTATTTTAAGGTTTCTAAACTATTTTCAGGATAATTTACTAATCCTTTTCCACCACGATGTACACTTATATTTGGGTAATCTGAATTAGAGGCTTTAAAAAGCGAAACCAATTTAGAGGGCTGTACTTCGGAAACGTTATCGGTTGTCGGTGTATTTTTACAACAAATAAATGCACAAAATGTAAGTAGGTATAAAAAATGTTTCATCTTAAAACAATAATTGAGACTATTTTGGTTAAAATAACAGTAGGTCTGGATAAAAAAATAAAAAAAACCGCTTAGTAAACTAAACGGTTTTTTAAAGTTGTAATTAAAAGATTATGCGTCAGCAATAACTTCGAAAGTTAAATCTACAGTTACTGATCTGTGCAATCTAATTGCAGCTTCGTACTGACCTAAACGCTTAATGTTACCACCATTGATAGAAATAAATTTCTTTTCAACATCGTGACCTGCGTCTTTAAGTGCAGCAGCTAAATCTATAGTGGTTATAGAACCAAATAATTTATCTCCAGCAGTAGCACCAGTTCCAGCTTTAGCTGTAATTTTAATATCTAAACCATTTAAAGCTTCAGCAGTTTTTTCAGCATCAGCAATAATTGTTTTCTCTTTGTAAGCTCTTTGCTTTAAAGTTTCTGCTAATACTTTTTTAGCAGAAGAAGTTGCCATTATAGCTTGTCCTTGAGGAATTAAAAAGTTTCTACCATAACCGTTCTTAACAGATACAATATCGTCTTTAAATCCTAAATTATCAACGTCTTGTTTTAATATAAGTTCCATTGTGTTATGATATTTTATTTTAATAAATCAGCAACGTATGGCATAAGCGCTAAATGTCTAGCTCTTTTTACGGCCACAGATACTTTTCTTTGATACTTTAAAGACGTTCCTGTTAAACGTCTTGGAAGTAATTTACCTTGTTCGTTTACAAATCCTAATAACCAGTCTGCATCTTTATAATCTACATACTTGATTCCAGATTTTTTGAAACGACAATATTTTTTAGTCTTAGACGTCTCGATATTTAATGGAGTTAAATATCTAATTTCACCGTCTTTTTTTCCTTTTGCTTGTTGTTCTATAGATGACATAATTACGCTTTTGCTTTTGCTTTAACTTTCAGTTTTTCTCTTCTTCTCTCAGCCCATGAAATAGCGTGTTTGTCTAATTTCACAGTTAAGTAACGCATAAAACGCTCATCACGTCTAAATTCCACCTCTAAAGGTTCAATTACTTCACCAGCAACAGTGTACTCAAATAAATGGTAAAAACCACTTTTTTTGTTTTGGATTGGATAGGCTAATTTTTTTAGTCCCCAATCTTCTTTTGATACCATCTTAGCTCCTTTAGAAACGAGGAAATCCTCATATTTCTTTACTGTCTCCTTTATCTGATCGTCAGATAAAACGGGATTTAAGATGAAAACAGTTTCATAATGATTCATAATAATTAATTTTGTTTATTGTTAAAACGGGTGCAAAAATACATATAATTTCTATATCTAACAACGTTTTACAAGTAAAAATTCAATAGATTTTAGTCAAAAATATTCTGTTAATTATTACGGTTTGTCGGTATTATTTGTTTTTTAACCGAATTTATCGTACTATTGTCGATATCTTAACCTAAAATTAATAATGTTATGACTTTAAACTGTGTAGTTGTTGATGATTCTGCGATTCAGCGTCTCTCTATAGTAAAGTTAATTGAGAATCATTCCTCACTTAACCTTATAGCAGAGTATAGCAGTGCGTTAGAAACAAAAAACGGTCTTAATACCCATAAGGTAGATCTTATCTTCTTAGATATAGAGATGCCTGTATTAAACGGTTTTGAGTTGCTAGATGTGCTCAACAACAAACCCCAAATTATTTTTGTTACCGGTAAAACCGAGTATGCTTTTAAAGCATTTAATTACGATGCCACCGATTACCTTCAGAAACCAATCACAAAAGAACGTTTTAATACTGCTGTAGAAAAAGCTATTGAGCAGCACAAATTAAAACTAGACTTTAACGAAACTGATGGTGAGCATATCTTTGTAAAAAGTAACCTTAAAAAACGTAAAGTTTATATTAAGGATATTAAATGGATTGAAGCACTTGGCGATTACGTAAAAGTAGTAACTGAAGAAAACAGCTTGGTAGTACTATCTACTATGAAAGCTTTTGAACAGGAGCTACCCGAAGGTAAGTTTTTAAGAATTCACAAATCCTACATTGTGAATCTCGATAAGATTGACCGATTTAACAGTAAAAATGTTGAAGTTGGTGCTTACGAAATTCCATTGAGTCGAAATAAAAAGACCCAATTAGTAGATGCTTTAAATAATATGTAGAACATTACATTTACATATAAAGCATTACATTATAAATTATAAAGAATCCTGAGCAATTTGCTTAGGATTTTTTAGTTTAAAAAAACTAATTATTAGATTTTTACACTCCTAAAGTCCCCTCAAGGGGACAATCTATTTGACTAACTTTTTAATATAAATTGAAAATTAATTAGAAATAGAATAAATTACATTTAAGAAATTTAAGTATTCTTGACAAATAAAGTCCCATTAATTAAACTTTAGGGATGTTTTGAAAACCTAATAAGTCTAAGTTTCATTAATAATTATCCACATTAATTACCACTCTCACTGGTCTAAAGTCTTTAACAGCATTAAAACTATTATCAATTTTCTGGATCGCTTCTTTAGTTTTTAGTAATGACTGTTTTGGTGGAATTTTAACCAATATGTTTTTGTGATACAAATTTCGAATTCTTGAAACCGGTGGAAACTCAGGTCCCAAAACATTAGCTTTAAATAATTGTTTTAAAGATTTGGCATACCAATCTGCTGCCATATTCACACGATTATAATCCTTATGTTTAAACGTAATTTTTATTATTCTGTAAATTGGTGGATACTTGTAATTGTAGCGTTCGTTCATTTGCTCTGCAAACATTTCTTTATAAGAGTTGGTTGAAACTTGCTGCAGAATATTATGATGCGGATTATAGGTTTGAATTAAAACTTTACCTCGCAAATCTGTTCGTCCTGCCCTACCAGAAACCTGCGCCATTAATTGATAACTACGTTCGTGCGCTCTAAAATCTGGAAAGTTGAGCAAATTATCTGCATTCATAATACCAACTAACTTCACATATCTAAAATCGAGTCCTTTAGTTAGCATTTGTGTACCAACCAAAATATCAACTTCGCGCTGTTCAAAGCTGTTTATTATTTTCTCGAAACCGTATTTTCCTCGCGTCGTATCTAAATCCATACGTGCCACTTTTTTTTCAGGAAATAACACTTTTACCTCTGCTTCTATTTGCTCAGTACCGAATCCTTTGGTGTCTAAAGTTGAATTTCCACAACCTTGACAACTCTTTAGCATTGCCGAATTATAACCACAATAATGACAACGCAACTGATCTCTGTATTGATGATACGTTAAGCTTACATCGCAATTAGGACATTGCGGTGATGTTCCGCAAGTAGTACATTCTATTATCGGCGAAAATCCTCTTCTGTTTTGAAACAATATAATCTGGAAACCTTCCTCTAAGGTTTCGGTCATTTCTTCAATAAGTCGGTCACTAAAATGACCTTTCATTCGTTTGCGCTTGTATTTATCTGCCAAATCTACCAATTCAATGTCTGGCATTAACACATTATTGTAACGTGTATTTAATTCTACCAAACCATATTTACCTTGGCTCGCATTAAAGTAACTTTCTAAACTTGGTGTCGCAGACCCTAAAAGGGTTTTTGCTTTAAATAAATTTGCCAACACAATGGCAGCATCTCTGGCATGGTAACGTGGCGCAGGATCGAATTGTTTATAAGATGACTCATGCTCTTCATCAACGATAATTAATCCTAAATTAGTAAATGGTAACAGTAACGACGAACGCGCTCCAATAACTACTTGCGCCTTTTCGGAATTCGTCAGCATGTTTTGCCAAACCTCTACCCTTTCATTTCCTGAATATCTGGAATGAAAAACAGCCACTTTCTCACCAAAATAATCTTGAAGTCGATTAACTAACTGTGTCGTTAATGCAATTTCTGGCAACAAATACAATACTTGTTTTTCTTGCTCTAATTGTTTTTGAATAAGCTGAACATATATTTCAGTTTTACCAGAAGACGTTACACCATGTAATAATGCAACAGATTTTTCTTTAAAAATGGTCTCTACGTCATCATAAGCCTGTTGTTGTGCTTCACTTAAGCGTTTGGCATCGGCATTACCTTCTCCATCAAACTGTACACGATCGACTTGAATATGATATTCTTCTAATATTTGCTTATCAATTAACGTTTTAATTATACTTGTTGAAGCACCGCTACGCTCAGACAAATCTGAAACTTTAATGGGTTGCTTTATCGAAGCTTCCATGGTGAACAGTGTTAAAACAACTTCTCGTTGTTTTGGCGCACGACTTAATTCTTCTAACAACTCCTGAAGCTTCTCTTGTGATTTGTGGTTATCATGAAGTTTTACATACCGCACTAATTTTGGTGTGTATTTTTCGTAAAGTTCTTCCTGTAAATTTAAAACACCCTTTTTTACCAAGCTATTAATAATAGGTAGTACACGCTTTTTATCTAGGATGGACACAACATCATTAATTTTTAATGAAGACTGATGTTGTAACGCTTCATAAATTAAATATTCGTCATCTTTTAATTCAGATTCCTTAATATTTGCTTTTTCATTTTTAGAGATAACCGTTTCACTTTCTAACAAAAAAGCATTTGGCATGGCAGCACGCAATACTTCACCTAAACTACACATGTAATAATTAGAAATCCAGTTCCAATGTTGTAACTGCATTTCAGTTATTACAGGCACATCATCTAAGATTTGATGAATGGTTTTTGGTTCGTAAGCCGTTGGTGGATTTTGATGAATGGTGTAAACTAAAGCGGTATAAATTTTACTTTTTCCAAAAGGCACAGCAACTCGCATACCTGGTTTTAAGAACTGAGATTCTGCTTCAGTAATATGATACGTAAACGCTTTTTGAAGCGGAATTGGCAATATGACGTCGATAAAATGTAGCATTATTTAACACGCTTCCAATATTGAGTTCTGTAGAAAAAAGCTAAATAACCTCTTACCTGAAGAGTGTCCGAGTCACCTTCGAGCTTAAGACGGCAACGGTATGTTTTTCCGTTTTCTGGATTTAAAATTGTACCTCCATCATACACACCACCATTTTTAGATAACCCTTCTATAAAGACTAATCCAACGATGCGCTGGTCTTTTTTATCACCTTTACAATTACTACAAACTCTGTATTCTACCTCTGGATTAAAAACAGCTATAATTTTACCATATATCTTACCATCTTCCTCATAAACTTCAACTATAGATTTTGCATCACCTGTGTTATCATCTATGGTTTTCCACTTGCCAACAATGCTCTGAGCTGTGAGATTAAAAAACACCATGAACAAAATAAAAAATGCTATTGCGTTTTTAATCATATTTAAATTTTCTGTAGTTAGTACTTCAAATGTAATAGGTTTAATTTAAAAAACCATCTCGAATGAAGATGGTTTTTTAAAACTTTGAACTCAATTATTAATTAATTTGATATATATACATTACTGTAACCAATCTAAAAACAAGTTACCCTCCTATTTTTAACAACTTACGTAGTGCTGCAGTATCTTTCTTTTTTTCAACTTTAATAGATTTACTTTCAGACTTAACTGTTGTGTTTTTTTCAGTTTTAATTGCCTTTCTTCGCGATGCCTTGTTATTATCTTTTATAACCACTGCCTGTTCAACTTTTGGGCTGTTTGATACTGATCCACCAGCTTTTTTATCTGCAAGGGCACGCCATCTAGCAACTTCAACATCAAAATCACCTAAATATATTTTATCGTAAAGCGCTACAGCAGCATTATATTTTTCTTGCTCTTCATAAATCCAAGCTAATAATAACAGCTCGTGTCTCGTTGACTTTGTATTTTCTTTATTCGGATTAAGCTCTAAACTTTTATTCACATCTGCTTCAGCTGCTTTAATATTACCTAAATTAAACTGCAACTGTCCACGCATAAAGTAAGCAATTGCATTGGGTGTCATGGCAACCATTTGATTATACTTTTCTAAATCGGTTTCTCTGGCGTTTTCCCTAGCGATTAGTTTTTTACTAGTTCTTTGGTAATCGAGATGCTTAAAATACACATCGCAAGTATAAATTAATTCGTATTGCGTAGCTACCAAAAGGTCTTTTCGAGCTAACTGACCTTTATGAAATTTTTTATTGATATCTGGCTCCACAATTTGCGCATCAATTTGAGCTGCATATTTAGGAAGTGTTTCTCTTAAACATGCCTTTAACGTATTTTCAGTTATCGGTCGTTTTAAACTTTCTGCTTCCAAACATGCACACACATCTGTTCTAAAACCATTTTTGTAAGATTGCGCAGTTACAGAAAACAGTCCAAAACAACCGATAAAAAACAACATGCTAAGTTTCATATAATGTAATTTAAAATGTCTTTCTTTAATTTTCTTCTTCGTCTTCTTCTGTACCAACAAAATAAGCTTTCACGGCAGTCATACAAAACTTAAGCGCATTCTTGGTTCTGTTTAAATTAAAGGTTGCTTTTGCTTGTCGCATAAAAGGTGCATCGCTGATATCTTCAGCGATATCTGGCACTTCTTGCCAAAGACTATCAGCATCTCTTTCTGCACGTTCCATCAATTCATCTTCAATCTCTACAGGAACATCCACTCCTGCTTTAACTAAACTATCGTAAACAAAAACCTTATGATACAATTCAAAAGAGTGTTTTACAAAATCATCTACACTGGTAATTTTCGAATTTCGTTTAGGTTTTTTAATACGCTTTTCTTGCGACCAACTTAGCATTGGTAATAAAAAAAGAATAAACAATCCTATGGAAAAATAACGCAGCACTGAACAATGTAGTCTCATAATCGATGGATTTGTTAAGGTTTATACTTGAAATTAAATTTGTAATAAACGTGATAAATGAATTAATAATTAATAGTACCATTCATTGTTAAAATGGCTCCTGAATCTACATTGATAACAGTGGTATTACTAAACACCACTTGTTTTGCCGTTTTATCTACACTAAAGCTTGAACCACAATCTGTATTATCTGCTGAAGTTGTTGGAGGCGTAGAACACACGTAGCTAAACTCTTCACCATTTTTAAGAATAGTCATTGAAATAGCTTTTTGCACATCTGCATTATCACCAACTGTAAACTCTGCGGCAACTATTACAAATGCATTTAAAAAATCTCCTATACTTGGCTCTCCATTATTAAACGTTGTATTTTCATCTGATAGCACCACAGAACTTGTAGTGCCTGTTGTGTCTAAAGCATCCTCATCTATATTTCCAACCACAAGGCTAGTACCAACTTCTGAAGTATCGGATCCAGACAACTGAATAGTTCCAAAAACAGAATTAGTGTCCGAACTGTCATCACTACTAGAGCAACTTACCATGATTAACGCGATTAAAGCAATTTTTAAAATGTTACATTTAGTTTTCATTTTCTTTTCGATATTTTGATTAACACATTCTTATTAACAGTTAAAGAACATCATATTATTCACCTAAACCTATAGCCAACTTATTATCGTTGGGTTTGAATATATTAACGTCGTGTTTGTAGCTGATTTTTAACCATAAATGACTATTTTTAACCGGCTATTAACGACATATCACAATGAAAAGGGCACTAATTATTATCTTTTTTCTTATTTCTACATTTAGTTTCTCACAAAATAAAATGCTAGATTCTTTAGAAAATGTAATCCTTAACTACAAAAAACAAGACACCACATATATTAATTTAAGAATTAAGTATGTCGCAAGAAAAATGTTCTTAACTCCTGCTGATACCACATGGACGAGTTATGTTAACAAAACACTAGATATTTCTAAACAACTTAAATACCCAAAAGGGATTGGGATTTCGTATAACAACTTGGGCATTATACATCATTACTTTATGTCTGATCCGCTAGAAGGGTTAAACTACTACCAAAAGAGTTATGCTATTTTTGAAAAGGATGAAAAATTTAAAAAGTATGAAGTTGCTGTACTCACCAACATCGGACTCATTAATTTAGAGCAACAAGAATACGACAAAGCTTTAAAGAGTTTTAAAACGCTATTAAACAATCCTAAATACACGAGTAAATTCGCAGCCGAATTTTATATTGGTAATGTGTATGGAGATCAAAAAAAGTTAGACTCATCAATTTACTATTATAAAAAAGCACTTGTTGGAGCAGAGCAAAACAAAAGTCAACTGTATATGGCTAACATCAAAACCAATCTTGGTTTAATTGAAGCTAGAGCAGGTTTTTTAGAAGAAGGTTTAATAACCACAATTGAAAGTTTAGAACTCATAGAACAGCAAAACATTGAAAGCTTACGCGTTTCAGCATACACCAATGCTGCTGAAGTTTATTTATTAAATAAGAATATAGAAAAAGCTGAATACTATGCCACCAACAGCTTAAAATTAAATGAGGCCTTAAATAGCTTATCTACAAAAAACAGTGCTTTGGGTACTTTAGCCAATGTCTATGCACAAAAAGAAGATTATAAAAACGCGCTAGATACGTATAAACAACACATTATATTACGCGATAGTCTTATTAATGCAGATAGAAAAATCGAAATATCTCGGAAAGAAATTCAATATGAAGCTGATAAACACAAAGCGATTTCTGAAGTAGAAATTGAACGCCAAAAGTCGATTAAAAACACCTCTATCATTGGTGGTTCTGGCTTAGTTTTAGCTTCAATTATAGGATTTGTGCTCTACAGAAGAAAACAAGAAGCGGTTTCAAAATCAAAGGAAGCAGAGTTTAATGCAAAAGTATCTGATACTGAATTAAAAGCCTTACGCTCGCAAATGAATCCGCATTTTATCTTTAACTCTCTTAATTCTATTGGTGATTATATTTTAAAAAATGACACGCAATCTGCAAGTGATTACTTGAGTAAATTTGCCAAATTGATGCGTTTAACCTTAGAAAATTCAGAAAAGAAAGAAATACTATTAAGTGAAGATATCGCTCTTCTTAGAACATATATGGACATTGAACGCAAACGCTTTAACAACAAATTTGATTATACTATTGATGTTGCAGCTGATTTAGATGATGACAACATTTTAGTGCCACCAATGATTCTTCAACCGTTTATTGAAAACAGTATTATTCATGGTTTGTCGCATAAAGACGACCTTGGCTTTGTCAAAATTTCTTTTAAAGCTGAAAATAACATGCTCATTTGTAGTGTAGATGACAATGGTGTAGGCAGACAAAACCTCAACGAATCTGAAAACAAAAAGTCAATGGGAATGGCCATTACAAAAAGTAGAATTGAAATTATAAATAAATTAAAAAACACGAATGGTTCTGTAGAAATTATAGATAAAACAGAAGGCACTAGAATAGACGTTTCACTCCCAATACAACTTGCTTTTTAACATTATGATAAACACTGTAATTATAGATGATGAAAAGCATTGTTCAGATCGTATTCTGAGTCATATTGAACAACATCCAAATACTTTTAATGTGCTTGCCGTAATCGACACTGTAGAAAAAGCACTAAAAGTTGTGCCGCAATTACAACCCGATTTGGTGTTTTTAGATATAAAAATTGATGATAAAACAGGGTTCGATTTTCTACAAGAAATTAATCAGGTTAATTTTAAAGTCATATTTACAACAGCGTTCGATAATTTCGCTATTAAAGCCTTTAAATTTAGTGCGTTTGACTACTTACTAAAACCCATAGATTCTGATGATTTTAATAATGCTGTGACGCGACTAAAAGCAGATTTGACAACTCATAATATAGAGCACCATCTTCAAAATCTATTTAAAAACCTAAAACCAGACCTGAAAAAAGTGATTACCATTCCATCATTAACAGGCTTTGAAACTGTAAAGGTTGAGGATATTATTCATTTAGAAGCAGACACAAGTTATACACACATCGTCACTAAAGATGGCAAAACCATGGTTTCAAAACCTATAAAATTCTATGAAGATTTATTGGCTGATAATTCATTCTTTAAAACCCACAAATCACATCTCATAAATATAGACCATGTAAAAAAATACTTTAAAGGAAAACAGAGTTATGTCTTAATGACTAATGATGCAAAAGTGCCTATTTCAATTCGACGGAAGGATGAGTTTTTAAAACACTTTAAGTAATTTCCTTTTTAGCCGTTGGATGCTTTCTTAAAAATTGAAGTGATGCATTTAATTCGTAACCTAAGAGTAATATGTTAGAATTTAGCCATAAATACAATAACAGAATCAATAAAGCTCCAATAGAACCGTAAAGCTCATTGTATTGCGAAAAGTTTTCAATATAAATCCCGAACAAAAAAGAGGTTAACATAATCAGTAAAGTTGTAAGCAATGCACCAACTGAAAAGAACTTAGATGCTTTTCCTTCTTTAGTGCCAAAATAGTATAAAGTCGCTGTTGCTAAATAAGCCATTATCACAAAGAATAAATACTTTGCAAAGATAATCCAGCCGACACCTTTATCGCCTTCTGTGATAGCGTGACCACTTAAGCCTTCGTACAAAGGTTTAAGTATATAGATCTGAAAGTATCCAAATACAGCAACCGTTAGCAATAAAAGAAATGCTAGAATTAATGCCACACCAATAGCATACATATATTGTTTAAACACATTGCGATACAGCTGTTTATGATAGGACGTTTCAAAACCCGAAAAAACAGCATTTACCCCATTTGCCATTAAAAAAATAGATAATAAAAAGATAGAAGAAATAAGACCTCCACTTGTATTGGTACTCATATCTTGAAAAATACTATCTATGAAAAAAGCTGACGTTTGTGGTGGTAAGATGGAATTTAAAAAATCTAAAAAATCACCTCTAAAGCCATCGATAGGAATATGTGGTATAACAATAATTACAAAAAGCAAAAACGGAAAAATAGCTGTAAAAAAACTAAATGCAATGGCACTTGCTCTTGTGGTTAGCGCTCCATTTACAATTCCCATAATATACAGCTCTAGCAAATCGTACACAGATAATCCTTCAAATCCTGGTAACTTTATCTGCTTAAAAAAACGCATAAGTACATTTAAAACCGGAATTTTATCTAATTTATCTTCTATGGGTTTGGACATACTCGGCTTAAAGTTTAAATTCAATATTTAAAGTTACCAATTAGGCATTACACAGCTTTTAAACTTAAATCTTTATTATATACTGAATGTGTTAATGCACCAGACGAAATATAATCGACACCACATTCTGCATATTTTCTGAGCGTATGTTCATTTATTCCACCAGAAGACTCCGTTAAACATTGATCGCCTATTAGCTTTACAGCCTTACGTGTATCTTCATAATTAAAGTTATCGATAAGGACGCGATAAACTCCACCACAATCTAATATCTCTCTAATTTCATCTAGATTTCTGGCCTCAACAATAATTTTTAAATCTCTGTTGGTATCTTTCAAATATTGCTTAGTCAGGTTAATAGCTTTAGCAACTCCACCTGCAAAATCAATATGATTATCTTTTAGCATAATCATATCATACAAGGCGAATCTATGATTTTCTCCACCACCAATTTTCACAGCCCATTTTTCTAAAGCTCTAATGCCTGGCGTTGTTTTACGTGTATCTAAAATTTTAGTTCCTGTACCGTCTAAAATATCTACAAATTCTCTTGTTTTTGTCGCAATAGCACTCATGCGTTGCATAGCGTTAAGCACCAAACGTTCGGCTTTAAGAATGGATTGTGAAGCACCTTCAACAAAAAACACAATGTCGCCATGTTTTACATGTTGTCCATCGTCTATTAAAGTTTCCACTTTCATATCTTTATCAACGTACTCAAAAACCTGCTTTGCAAATTCAACACCTGCAATAACACCTTTGTCTTTGACCAGTAATTTTGCTTTTCCTTGAGCCGAAGCTGGAATACAAGCTAATGAACTATGGTCACCATCACCAACATCTTCTCTGATAGCATTAGAGATAATTAATTCTATTTCTTTATCGAATTGTGCTTTTGAAATCATCTGAATACATATTTGTTGTAAAAATAGGAATTGATAGATTAAAAATGTCAAAAAGTAAATATCAAATTATAATGCGTCTAACTTTTTGAATGCTATTAAATCCTTAAATTTGAAAATTATTTAGACAGTTTCTGTCACCTCGAGCGCAGTCGAGAGGTCATTTAACGAGGTCTCGACTGCGCTCGACCAGACACTACAATGCAAATAAAACTCATTGCCATAGGCAAAACCGATGATAAAAACTTAATGGCCTTAATTGCCGATTACTCAAAACGACTTGGTCATTATATTAAGTTTGAATTTGACATTATTCCCGATTTAAAAAAAGTTAAGAACTTATCGGAATCTCAGCAAAAAGAAAAGGAAGGCGAATTGATTTTGGCAAAAACTCAAACGTCTGATGTTTTAATTCTCTTAGACGAAAACGGGAAACAGTTAGATTCTATAGCGTTTTCTAACTATTTACAAAAACACATGAATTCTGGGATTAAAACCTTAATTTTTGTTATTGGTGGTCCTTATGGGTTTTCGGATGCTATTTATAATAGAGCAAATGGCAAGTTAGGCTTGTCAAAAATGACATTTTCGCATCAAATGGTGCGCTTATTCTTTATTGAACAATTGTACAGAGGGTTTACAATTCTTAGAAATGAACCTTATCATCATCGCTAAAAACTATAAACCCTCTGATATTAAACGTCTAAACGTTTATTGCATTAGTGTGTTTTATAAACTTCTTTTCGTTTTTTAAGTTGTCTTGTTAAATCATTAATGGTCTCGTTCATTGCCATTTCGTAATTTTTTTCATTCGATTTTGCAAAAATACGTGGTCCAGGTAAGCTCAGTTCTATATTACAAATTTTACCAGCATCATGATCTTTTTCATCATGCTTAAAATATACTTGAGCTGAAATTAAAAACTCAAATTTATTAGCTAATTTCTCTAACTTTTCCTCTGTTAATTCTGAAAGTGTTTCACTTACGTCAATGTTTACATATTGAAAATTTACCGTCATAATCTATCTTGTTTTAATGAATTATTCTTTTCACTAAGATACAAGATTTAGTCAGTTTCAGAACTGATAATTATCATAATTTATTGATAAAATTTAAAATTATTTCATCAAAAACCATAACGACCTTAACAGGTAGAACTTAGTGTTTTTTGTTAAACTTATAACCAATGGCCAGTTTAGCTTTCGTAAGATTTAACAAGTAATTATTACCGAAATCTATATCAGTGCTATTTAACCCATTGCTATATGTAAAACTCACATAAAATGGGTTTAAATTATAGCTTAAGCCTATTAAGAAATCTAATTTGTAAAGCATGGGATTTGCTGGCTCAAAACTTCCATCTTGAAGTGTTATTTTTTTATCTATCAAGCCTATTCCTGGCATAACATTAACGGTTGCTGTTATATTCTCTGGCAGTTTAAAGTAAGATATAATTCCTGCTAAAACACCAAATGACAACCCTTTATATCTCCTAACATCTCCTTGCTCATTAAAAAACGGTCTTGTCGTTTCTGATAATATACTAGGTTTTCCAGAGAAATAATCAAAACTTCCAAAAACACCAGCACCTCCAGTTATAAATATATTTTCATAATTTTTATTGGGCAATCCGGCTTTTAAAAGCGAATATGAAAATTCAATATCATCTAAAGTGTATAAATAATTAATTCCAACACTTACAGATCTAATATCATTTCTAAAAACGGTAGGTTCGTCAAAATCATTTTTAGCATTAAAACCTCTATAAACTTGCGTATAAATTTTTACAAAATTCTTATCTTTTAATACCGTAGAGCCTTGAAGATCAAACCGACTTGTTTTCTCTTTATTAGGGTTTTTAATATTAACAGCGATATCTAGTATTATCTTTTTGTTTGCAAAACCAAGACCTAAACCATATCTGTTATTAGGCACAAACTTGGCTTTAGAATCACCATCTGATACACTAAACTTATTAACTTTGAAATTGGAGAAAATACGCAGCGAATAGTTTTCAATATCTCTATCTACTAATAAGGAATCTAAATCTTCTAAATCTTGTGCATTTAAATTAAAACTTGCAAAACAAAACACTAAAAGCAAAAAAGATTTTACCATAACATAAAAGTGCGTGTTAAAATTATTTTGTTTTGACAATTGATCCTAAATTAGATTCCTATTTTTACAAAAACAAAATTACATTAAATAAGGTCATATTATGCAACTTGTTTTCGCAACTAATAATTTAAATAAACTAAAAGAGGTTCAGTCTATGTTACCTACGCACATTAAACTTTTAAGTTTGAGTGATATTGCCTGTGTTGAAGACATTCCTGAAACCCAACCAACTATTGAAGGGAATGCGATACAAAAAGCAGAATACCTAAAAAAACATTATGGTTACGATTGTTTTGCAGATGATACAGGATTAGAAGTTGAAGCATTACATGGAGAACCAGGCGTATTTTCTGCACGTTATGCTGGTCCTCAACGCAATGCATACGACAACAACCATAAACTCTTAACCGAACTTAAGAACAAACCCAACCGAAGTGCACAGTTTAAAACGGTTATTGCATTGCACCTAAACGGAGAGCTGCATACATTTACTGGGATTTGCAAAGGCAGTATTAAAAATAAAGCACATGGTGAAGGTGGTTTTGGTTACGATCCTCTCTTTAAAGCTGAAGGATTCGATAAGACCTTTGCAGAAATATCTCTAGAAGAAAAAAATAGAATTGGGCATCGTGGGAAAGCGGTTGCTCAGTTGGTTGATTTTTTGAAATAACTGATTCTAAAAAAAGAAAAATTGGAATTAGTAATATCAAATAGACTTTAATCTAAAATCAATCCTTATTACAATGACCTCACTAATTGTAGGTATTGTTTCACTTCTATTACTTTAAAATACAACAACTAAGCTTAATAAGAATAACAAAATTGATTATCCAATTAATTAACGTACCTTTGCACCTTGCAAAAAATCCAAGGTTGGATTTTATATATTCCTCAGCGTGAGGATGTGTTACCTAGAAGTTTTAGTGTTTAGTATGTCGATTCGCTTCTCTTGTAACACCAACAGAACATAATCGAATACATAAAACTCAAGAATGAGCACATTCCAAGAATTAGGTCTTAATGAAGACCTTCTTAAAGCTATTACGGATTTAGGTTTTGAAAAACCTAGTGAAGTTCAACAAAAAGCAATTCCACTTTTATTAGAAGAAGAAGACAAAGATTTAGTGGCTTTGGCACAAACAGGAACAGGTAAAACTGCAGCCTTCGGGTTTCCAATGCTACAAAAAATTGATGTCGATAGCAGAACCACACAAGGTCTTATCTTATCTCCAACACGCGAATTGTGTTTACAGATCGCTAACGAACTTAAACTTTACGGTAAGTATTGTAAAGGGTTAAATGTTACTGCTATTTATGGTGGTGCAAGTATTTCTGACCAAGCAAGACAAGTAAAACGTGGTTCACAAATAATTGTAGCTACTCCTGGTCGTATGAAAGATATGATTAGCCGTAATATGGTTGATATTTCTAAAATACAATACAGCGTTTTAGACGAAGCCGATGAAATGTTAAATATGGGCTTCTATGAAGACATTACAGATATTTTATCCCACACACCAGATGATAAAAGTACCTGGTTATTCTCTGCAACAATGCCTAGAGAGGTTGCCAACATTGCAAAGAAATTTATGTACGATCCTACCGAAATCACAGTAGGTAACAAAAACGAAAGTACAAGTAACGTTTCTCACGAATATTATTTAGTAAACGCTAGAGATCGTTACCAAGCACTTAAGCGTTTGGCAGATGCAAATCCTGATATATTTTCTGTGATTTTCTGTCGTACAAAAAGAGACACTCAAAAAGTAGCCGAAAACTTAATTGAAGATGGTTATTCAGCAGGTGCATTACATGGAGATTTAAGTCAGAATCAACGTGATTTAGTAATGAAATCTTTCAGAAACCAACAAATACAAATGTTGGTGGCTACAGATGTTGCAGCTCGTGGTATTGATGTCGATGATATTACGCACGTTATCAATTACCAACTACCTGATGAACCTGAAGTTTACACTCACAGGTCTGGTAGAACAGGACGTGCTGGTAAAACAGGTATCTCAATGGTTATTGTTTCTAAAAGTGAAGTTAGAAAAATTAAAGGCATAGAACGTATCATTAAAAAACAATTTGAGAAGAAGGAGATTCCATCTTCAGAAAGTATTGTTGAAGTACAATTAATGTCCTTAGCCAATAAAATACACACCACTGAAACTAATGGCGAAATTGATAAGCATCTAGAGAATATCAACACGTTATTTGCAGATACGGAGAAAGACGAATTAATCAAAAAATTCTTTTCTGTAGAATTTAATCGTTTCTTTAATTACTATCAAAAATCGAAAGATTTAAATGTTGTTGAGTCTCGCGGAAGCGATAGAGATGGTGGACGCGGTTACAACAAACAATCTAACGATTCTCGTTACTTTATTAACGTCGGGAAAAAAGATGGTTACGACTGGATGAAATTGAAAGATTTCTTAAAAGAACAATTAGAATTAGGACGTGACGACGTTTTTAAAGTCGATGTAAAAGACAGCTTTTCATTCTTTAATACCGAAAAAGGTTTACAAGAAAAAGTATTGGCATTCTTCACTGATTTTAAACATGATGGTCGTTTTGTAAATGTTGAAGTAAGTGCTGACAAAGGCAGAAGTCGTGGTGGAAGAAGTGGCGGAAGAGGTCGTGGAGGCAACGACAGACGCTCTGGTGGCCGAAGAAGAGATGATAAGCCAAGAGGAGATAGACGCTCTAGCGGAAGACGTTCTGAAGGTGGAGGTTCTGGAAACCGAAGTGATAGACGTAGCAGACGCTCAGACGATAATAGAAGCGACAGAGGAGATAGAAAATTTAACGACTCTAAAGGCGACAGACGTTCTTCAGAATCTAATAGTTCGGGTTCAGATAGACCAAGACGCTCTAGACGATAATATTAAATTTTTCTAAACGTTTTAACGTTTAATACCAATAACAAATTCCAAAACTTGAAGTAATACTTTAGGTTTTGGTTTTTTTTTGAACTATTCTAAACATAGCCTTTACCTATTATAAAAGTTAATATTACGTCAAATCTAAGTGTGTAATATGTTAAATCCGTTTTCTTTATTACCTTTACCACGTAACACACCTGCATGCGACATCTACTTATTTTAATTTTATGCTTAACGACGGTTTATGGCTATAGTCAAGATACTACTGCCACCAAGACACCTTCAAAAGTAAAAGGAACTTTAGTTAGCTCCACAACAAGTTTACCTTTAGCAGAAGCAAACATTGTAAATATCAATGAAGTTGTTGGAACCGCAACAAACGATGATGGAGAGTTTGAAATAAAAGCTAAAGTTAACGACACTTTACATTTATCGTATTTAGGATATAAGTCTATTAAAGTTAGAGTTACCAATGATTGGATAAAATTTGGTAATACTGAAATTGCAATGACCGAATTAGCCTTAGCCTTAGAGGAAGTTACCGTAAAACAACTAGAATTAACAGGTTATTTAGAAGTCGATATGAATCAGGTTCCTATTACTTCTAATAATCGTTATCGTATTTCTGGCTTACCTGGTCAAGGTTATGAAGCTGGAAAACCTAACTTGGCGTCACGTGTACTTGGTGCTATTTTTAATCCTGCAGATTTTTTATACAATATGTTTGGCCGTAAGCCTAACGAAATGCGTAAGCTAAAGAAAATGAAGGAGGATGATGAAATTAGAAGTCATTTATCTAAGCGTTTTGATAGAGAAATGTTATTGGTGTTATTACAAGTCACAAGATACGACTTAGACGAAATTGTAAACCAGTGTAATTATTCAAAAGACTTCATTAACACAGCTAATGACCTTCAAATTTTAGATGCCATAAGTATTTGCTACGAAGAATATAAAGTCATCAAAAACAGTAAAGAAAGAAAGAATAACAAAAAGGAATAAATCGTATTCACTAAGCATCAGAATGTAAGGCAATTTTATTTCCTTCTGTATCTATAAACATTCCCATAAAACCATTTTCTTCCGAAATTTTTGTTTTTTCTAAGCCTATTTTTCCACCTGCAGCTTCTACTCTATCGAGTTCTATTTGTACATCTTTAGATATAAAGTAGATTAATACTCCGTCTTTACTTGGTACATATGAGTTTTGTTTAATGAGTGTTCCAGTTGACCCATAAGCTCCGTTATTGTTAGGAAACCAACCCATTATTAAACCATCAAATTCTACATTTTTTATGGCAACCTTAAAAACTGTTTCGTAGAACTTTTTTGCACGATCCATATCGTTAACCGGAATTTCAAACCAACCTACCATAATTTATATTTTAGTGAGTTAAATTTACAAAAATTATGACTTCAAATTATAACGTTCTACAATGGCATCATAATCTTTTAGTGTTTTTTTAATCCAATCAATACGTTTTTCTATAATCTCTTCATCTGTTAGTTGCCAGTTAATATCTGACTTTCGTAATTGCGCTGTGACATGTTGAAGAATAATAGCCGCAGACACCGAAATATTCAAGCTTTCTGTAAAGCCAACCATCGGAATTTTAAGGAAACAATCGGCTTCATCTAATACTTGTTGCGATAGCCCTTCAGATTCTCTTCCAAAGAAAAAACACGATTTTTTAGAAATGTCAAAATCAATCAACTCACAATCATCTCTGTGTGGTGTTGTTGCGACAATTTGATAGCCTTTATCCTTAATATCAGAAATACAATTTTCTATGGAGTGATATCGATTAAGATCTACCCATTTTTGCGCTCCCATTGCAATTTCTCTATCTATACTTTTAGAATTCACCTCTTCTACAATACTTAATTCTTGTATTCCGAATACATCACAAGAGCGCATTACAGCACTTGTATTATGTAATTGATATACATCTTCTGTTGCAACCGTAAAATGCTTGGTTCGGTTTGGTAATATCGTTTTAAAGCGCTCTATACGACCTGGAGTTACAAAGCCTTCTAAGTATTCTAAAAGTTTTAAATCTTGCATAGGTCAAAAATACTAAAAATGGAACTGACCATACCCTGAAAATCATAGGGACTTTACACGCATTAATCTAATTTTGGTTATTTTTAATTTATGAAAAAACACATTGTTGTACTAACAGGAGCTGGCATAAGTGCCGAAAGTGGCATAAAAACATTTAGAGATGCAGATGGACTTTGGGAAGGACACGACGTTATGGAAGTCGCTTCACCCGAAGGTTTTGCACGTAATCCGGAATTGGTTTTAAACTTTTATAATGAAAGACGAAAACAATTGAAGGATGTTGAACCCAACCAAGCACATAAAGATTTAGCAGCACTTGAAAACGATTATAACGTCACTATAATTACTCAAAATGTTGATGATTTACATGAACGTGCAGGAAGTACAGCTGTCGTTCATTTACATGGCGAATTACGAAAAATAAGAAGTGTAGGAAATGAAAATGATATTAAAGACTTTACCGAAGATCTTTCCATAGGAGATTTGTGCGCAGAGGGCCATCAATTACGGCCACATATTGTTTGGTTTGGCGAGGCGGTTCCCATGATTGACGACGCGATAGAAGTGTGTCAAAAAGCGGATATTTTAGTCATTATCGGTACAAGTATGCAAGTCTATCCGGCGGCAGGTTTAATGGACTACGCACCAGATGCCACTCCGATTTATTATATAGACCCCAAACCAGCCTACATTAACAGTAAAAAAGTACATATCATTGAAAAATCTGCTACAGAAGGCACTAAAAGCTTACTAAAATTACTTAGCGCCCAATCTTAAGCCTGGTTTAATTTGTGTTAAACTTTTTACAAATAATCCATGAAACATACCTACTAGTATTTTTTTCACATACCTTTGAGTATGGAACAAAGACAAAAGTCAGAATTTACCAAACAGTTAATTCTTAACGAGTCGTTTAAGTTATTCTATAAAAACGGGTTTAAAACCACGAGTGTAGATAAAATAATGAAGACGACCAACCTTACTAAAGGAGCGTTTTACCATCATTACAAAAACAAAAAAGAACTTGGATTAGAGGTGATCAGTTCTAAAATACAACAACGTGTTTACCAAGGTATGGTCACCCCTTTATACCAAGATGGCAATGCATTAGCCATATTAAAAGTTACGTTTTCAGAACGTTTAAAGTCTTTCTCTCAGTACGATAAACAACATGGTTGCCCAATGAATAATTTCATTAATGAAATTGCCGATGAAGAAGAAGCGTATCAATTGGCCTTAAAACGCATCGTCGAAGAGTGGAAAGCGGCTTTAATTTATTTACTTGAGCGTGGCAAAAAAGACAATGTCATCAATACAACAATTTCTAGCAATGCTGTTGCGGTGTATTTAATCAGTTCTTTTGAAGGCATTCGTGGACTAAGGAAATTATATAATAACGACAGCATCCTCGATGATTATATTTTAGGACTTACCCTATACCTCAACCAACTGAAACCTTAATATTTTTTTAATTTAAAAACATACCTACTAGTATGTTTAAATAACACCTTATACATGAGCACTAACAACAGAAGAAATTTTATAAAAAAAACAGCAATGTTTGGTATCGCTGGTGCCACAATACCACAATTTGGATTTGCAGCACCTACTAAACCAGAAGAAAAAAAAGAAACTATGACCACAACAAGACCAAAAGTATTATTTTTTGACGTTAACGAAACCTTACTAGACCTTACTGCTATGAAAGATAGCGTAGGTAAAGTTTTAGGTGATAGAAGTGATTTATTACCATTATGGTTTACAACCATGCTACAATATTCCTTAGTTACTACAGTAGGTAGACAATATAATGATTTTGGCATCATTGGTGCAGCAGCTTTACAAATGGTAGCAGCCAATCACGGCATTACAATTACTGAGGAAGACGCAAGAGCATCTATTTTAGGTCCAATACGTTCCTTACCTGCCCATCCTGAAGTAAAGCAAGCCTTAACCGATTTAAGAGCTGCAGGCTATAAATTAGTATCCTTTACTAATTCCTCTAACAAAGGTGTAGAAACACAATTTAAAAACGCAGGATTATTAGATTATTTTGATGAACGCCTAAGCATTGAAGACATAGGAAAATTTAAACCCGATACAGATGCCTATAATTGGGCTGCAAGAAAAATGGGCGTAAAACCCAATGAATGTTTACTTGTTGCTGCACACGGCTGGGATATTGCTGGTGCTATTTGGGCAGGATGGCGCGGTGCTTTTGTTGGAAGACCAGGCGCGCAACTGTATCCTTTAGCACCAACTCCAGAAATTAACGAACCTAATTTAAAATTAATTGCCCAACGTTTAGTAGCTTTAAAATAATAGTATCATGTCACTAGAAAACAAAGTTATTATTGTAACAGGTGCCTCAAGAGGTATAGGTAAAGAAATTGCCATTCAATTAGCTAAAAATGGCGCTAAAGTTATTGTTAACCATTCCAATAGTGAAGATGACGCCAAGAATACGGTAAAGGTTATTACGGAAGCTGGTGGAATAGCAAGGGCCATAAAAGCAGATGTAAGTCAAAAAGTAGAGGTTTCAGCATTATTCGATAAAGCTATTGAGGCCTACGGAAAAGTAGATGTCTTAGTAAATAATGCTGGCGTTATGATTTCAAAACCTCTAAAAGATAACAGCGCAGAAGATTTTTCTAAACAATTTGATGTTAACGTTAAAGGGATCTTTAATACCTTGCAAGAAGCGTTTCACAAATTGGCAGATAACGGGAATATTATAAATATTTCTTCAAGCACGGTAAAATTAATGTTTCCTACCTATGCTTTATACTCGGCATCGAAAGCAGCAGTAGAGCAAATGACACGTGTATTTTCAAAAGAAATTGGACGAGGAATCTCAGTAAATGCCCTTGCTCCTGGCGCTACAGAAACCGAATTATTTATGCATGGAAAATCACCAGAATTTATTGAAAAACTAAGCAGTATGAATGCCTTTAACAGATTGGCTCAACCAATAGATATCGCCAAGGTCGTATTATTTTTAGCAAGTGACGATTCTAAATGGATTTCTGGTCAAATTATTGGTGCCAATGGCGCTTTAGTATAAAACCACGTAAAACTAAATATATGAAAATCAAAATCTTAACACTTATAACCTGTATTACATTAGCATCTTGTAACAATGGCAAAACGTCGGATGCAGCAGCTAAAACGGGTACATCAGACTCAGAAAAAAAATCAGAAACAATAACTTTTAAAAACAAAGGTCACGAATTAGTGTATGAACTCACTAAAAAAACTGGAGACTACCAAACACTTTTAAACAAAAAAGACGTGGTTTATACCTATACCTATCAAACTCCAGATGGTAAAAAAGACGTCAGTACAGAGAAGTATATATTTAATGGAGAATTATCCTATGGCGCATATAAGCAACACGAAAGAACACTTCCTAACTTAGAAGGTTTAATAGAACAAGGTTACGATGGTGACGAATATTGGCTAAAACATAAGGGCAACCTAATCACCGATGATGAGGCTGCTTTAAAACGTGTCGCATTTAACCGCCCTACCAATTTTTACTGGTTTGCCATGTTGCCAAAATTATTGGATCCTGGGGTGACTTACGATTACTTAGGCGAAAAAACCATTGAAGACACAGCTTACGACATTGTAAAAATAGCCTTCACTTCAGAAGACAATAAACCAACGGACATTTACCAGGTCTATATTAACAAAGACAGTGGTTTGGTCGATCAATTTTTGTTTACTGTTGCTGATTTTGGCGTTATGGAAACCCCAAATCTAATGCAATTAGAATACGAAGATATCGATGGTATGTTAATTCCGACAAAACGTCAATATAAAAAATCCAATTGGGACGCTGAAGTCACGGATGCTCCATGGATATATGTTACATGGACTAATATTTCATTTAATAATAACTTGAAAAAAGAAGAGTTTAAAAAAGAAAATACAATGACAAATCACACAGTCACCTCCTTAAAATCAAAATTAGACAAGAAGAAAGCTAATTTTGAAAAAAACGCAGACGAAACTAAAAAAAGAATCTACAACGAAGGTTTTGAAGATGTAAAGAATAGCGATATTCTAAGTCAGGCAAAGCAAGTTGGTGACAAAGCGCCAAACTTTGTTTTAAAAAATGCCATAGGCGAAACCGTTGCTTTAGAAACATATTTAAAAGAAGGCCCTGTAGTGTTAACTTGGTATAGAGGTGGTTGGTGTCCGTATTGTAATTTAACCTTACAGCAGTTACAACAAGAATTACCAAACTTTAAAGCGAATAATGCCAATTTATTAGCTTTAACTCCAGAATTACCTGACCAATCGATCAGTACAACCGAAAAAAACGATTTAGAATTTGAAGTTCTAAGTGACATCGGTAACGAAGTTGCCAACGATTATGGTATTGTATTCACATTAACAGATGCGGTTGCCAGTATTTACAATAAATCATTTGACATGAATAGCCATAATGGAGATACCTCTAACGCACTTCCTTTAGCGGCAACCTATATCATAAATGAAGAAGGAAAAATTGCATATGCATTTTTGGACACGGACTATCGCAACAGAGCTGAACCCTCTGAAATAACAGCATTTTTGAAGAATAATTTATAATTTAATTAGCCTTAGAAGTGCTATTAGATTAATAGTTCTGTTCATAGTCTTAAAAAAGTCATTAGTTACTAATGGCTTTTTTTCAGTTTATGACCATAGGGTTTGCTAGAACTATGATTTTAAATTAACTTAGTCGTATACAGTTTCACTAATAAACACTAGTATTATAGGTAATTTAAAAATATGAAAACATACTATTCATCTTCAAGTCATTCTAATCTTGATACCGTGTTAGCGATATTAATGTGTTTAGCAATTGGAGGTAGTATAGTATACGCTACTGACATCATTTGGATACAATTAATTTCTATTTTAATAACTATCGGAATTGTTGTTGTAATTATTTCCTATCAAAGAAAGCGAACTTTTACTATTAAATTCTTAGAGAACGAAATTATAATCGAATACAAATTTTTAAAGAAAAGGATACAAGTCCCTTATGCAGATTTATTAGTAATTGAATTCTTATCCATTCATAAATCAAGTGATAAAAATAGAATAAAATTCAAAACTAAAAATCAAGTACAATCATTGAGTTTTCTAGCGATTGCACATTCAGACCACTATATTGAATTTATAAAATGGTTAAAAACTAAGAATGAAAAATTAGAACTAAAAGTATTTCCATCAGACCATATATTGAATCACAAAATTCAAGAAATTTATGGTTTTAAATACCGAAAGATGCTTAAGAAAACACTTTAAATAAAATAGTTATTATTAAATTCACCAATAAATTAAGAAAAGTAAACAAGATATTAGTCTTGTATCTAATTATGCCATCCTAAACTAACTCATAAAACTATGAAATCACTAACAAAAAGAAAAACAATAGCCCTTTTATGCTCGGGAATATTTATTATTTCTATAGCTCAACTTGTAGCACATTTTTCGCTCATAAACGATTTTGTTAAAGGAGCTGCATTGGGCGTTGGAATTGGAGTATTAGTAATCGCTTTAATTTCGGGCAATTTTAAGACACAAACAAAATCATCAAACTAACAGAAAACCATAAGGTCCCTGAGCGTACAACTCCTATTCGATTGCAGGAATATGGTGTCGGGATTTTTGATAGCTTCCCAACCAAATCTGCTTTAAAAAAAGCATTAAAAAAAGGCTATATTACAGTCAATGGTAACGCTGCTACTTCGGCTACATTTATTAATGGTGGTGAGCTTATCAGCTTATCCGTTCCCGAACATGTGAATCCTAAGAAACGTTTAATTTTTAAACTCCAAGTATTATTTGAAGATGATTATTTAGCTGTAATTCACAAACCTGCAGGAATTTTAGTCAGTGGCAACCACTTTAAAACCATTACTAATGCTTTAATTCAAAATCTAAAACCAAGTCCTCTAGATGATGCCACCCAACCACAACCTGTGCATCGTTTAGATTTTCCTACCACTGGCATTTTATTAATAGGAAAAACCAAACGTAGTATTCGCGCTTTAAATAAACTGTTTGAAGACAGAGCGATAAAAAAAACCTATTATGCTGTTACCATTGGTAGCATGAAAGCCGAAGGTCTTATTATAACAGATGTAGATGGAAAAGCCAGCGAATCTATTTACAAAGTACACCAAACTGTTGCATCCACTCGATTTGGACATCTTAATTTAGTGGAATTAGAACCTTCTACAGGACGACGACATCAACTACGAAAACATTTAGCTAGCATTGGAAACCCAATTCTCGGTGACAAAGATTACGGCATTGCATCGCTTATTTTAAATGGGAAAGGCTTATACCTACACGCCTATAGTTTAAACTTTGTGCATCCTTTTACAAAAGAAGAATTGTATCTAAAAGATGACTTCCCTGTAAACTTTAAAAAGATTTTTAATATTTTAGAAACTTAAAATTAAACACTATATAGTTTCAACAAACTAAGGCTTATTTGTTTTTAGCCTCAATCCATTTACTCATATACTTAGTACTCTGCATGGATTGATGCCTAAATAATTGCCCAATAAAATTATTTTGGCGATGCGTTTCTAGATGATTAGAGAGCCAGTTAACATGTGTCGCAAAGTTACCTTCAAAATTAGCCTTATTAAAACGTTGGTCTAACACCTTAAATCCATTGTTCTTTTTTACTGACCAAAGATCCAAATTGGTATAAAGCGCTACAGCTTTGTCAGCAAACGCTTCAGGATTATCTCCTATTAAACCGTTGCTTTCCAATTCACCAAACATGCCTTCCGCTGCAATAGTAGACATGACACATGGTGTTCCATTTTGCATCGCATCGATGAGTTTGCCTTTAAGTCCTGCACCAAATCTTAAGGATGCTAAGCAAACTCTTGCTTGTTCCATCACAACATTTACATCTTCTGCAAAACCTTTAATGAAAAAACCTTCTTTTGGTTTATTGAGTTGTGTTACTTTTTGCGATTCATAAGCACCGTAAATATGCAATTCCGCTTTAGGTATTTTTTTTCTTATTAATGGCCAAATCGTCTGTTTTAGATATAAAACAGCATCGTAATTGGGCGCATGAAGAAAGTTGCCAATAGTTATAAAATGTTGCCGGGCTTCAAACGTTGGCACCTGATTTTTTTCGTCTTCAGAAATAGGCTCTAATAAAAATGGTAAGTAATACAGTAAACTTTTATCAATTTTAAATTGATTGGTTAATATTTCTATCTCAGCTTCAGAAATCATCAAACTCAAATCACAGCGATAGATACTTGCAATTTCACGTTTGGTGGTATCGTTTTGAAGGTGCGATTTAGTAACTGACTCATTTTGTTTTAAGGCCACTTCCCTAGCCTTTCGTAAGCCATGAAAATCTTCTGTATCTAATATTCTAAAAGCATTTGGGCATTGTTCTGAAACTCGCCAACCGTATTGTTCTTCGGTCATAAACCTATCGAATAAAACCACATTGGGATTTAGTGCTTTTACAAAATCATCAAAACCAGAATCATTTAAATGAATGGGCTTCGTTTCAACATTTATACTATTTAAATCGAAGGTATTTTGAGACGTTTTAGCTGCAGAAGAAAAAACCACAACATAACCTTGGTTTTGAAATTGAGCAATTATCTGAAGAATACGACTACCTGCAGCAGAACTTTTTGGCTCTGGCCAAACGAAACCAATAACTAATAATTTCTTTTTCATGTAAAAATTATAAAATTTTAAAAATTAAATCTTAAATACCAATTGGTTCACTTAGAATTTAGTTTTTATAATCTTAATTTTTGATTAATTTTATTCCTAAGAATCGGGACTAAATTAAACATTTTCTAGTGACCAAAGCAGAACTCTATAAGGAATTAAATTACGTCAATCATTCACGAGACAAACGATTGAAATACGCCAAACTCATCATTGACAATCCGGAATTGATTCCTCCACTATTAGAAATTCTATTTGATGTGGATGATAAAATTTCGTGCAGAGCCGCTTGGGTTTTTGAGTTTATGTGTGGCGAAAATCTCGATACTATAATTCCACATCTCAATACATTTACTGCTCATATATCTAATGTCCACTTAGATTCTGCGGTTAGACCTATAGCTAAGATTTGTGAGTATTTAACTAAAGCTCATTATTCCAAAACAGACAATGCTCTTAAAACCGCACTATCCGAAATTCATAAAGAAAAAATTGTTGAGGCTTGCTTTGACTGGATGATTAACGACGAAAAAATTGCACCTAAAGCCTATAGCATGAATAGTTTATACCTCTTAGGCACTGAATACGATTGGATTCATCCAGAACTGGCTATTATCTTAGAACGCGATTATGAGATGCAAAGTTCAGGATTTAAAGCAAGAGCTAAGCATATTTTAAAGAAGATAAAAAAATGATAAAATACTAAAAAACTATCATCTCAAAACCTATAACTCTTAACTAACTTCCTTATATTTGAAGCTTCAAAAAAACCAATATAAATGGCACTTTCACCTCTTAATGCAATTTCACCAATCGATGGTAGATACCGATCTAAAGTTGATGCTTTAGGCAACTATTTTTCTGAAGAAGCACTGATTAAATATCGTGTTTTAGTAGAGATTGAATACTTTATTGCACTTTGTGAAATACCATTACCTCAGCTAGAATCTGTTTCTAGTTCTGTTTTTGAAGATTTAAGAGCTATTTATAAAAATTTCACAGCTGTTGATGCTTCGGCAATTAAAGAGATTGAAAAAGTTACCAATCACGATGTTAAAGCCGTTGAGTATTTTATAAAGGACAAATTTGATGCGTTAGGTTTATCTGCTTACAAGGAGTTTATTCATTTTGGCTTAACCTCTCAGGATATTAACAACACAGCAATTCCGTTGAGTATTAAGGATGCTATGAATGATGTGTATGTCCCTGAATATACTGCCTTATTAGAAAAAATAGAAGGCTTAGCAAAAGATTGGGCAGACATCCCAATGTTAGCAAGAACTCACGGACAGCCAGCCTCGCCAACGCGTTTAGGTAAAGAAATAGATGTTTTTGCAGTACGATTAAAAGAGCAATTCAATTTATTAAACGATGTGCCAAGTGCTGCTAAATTTGGTGGTGCAACAGGGAATTATAACGCGCATAAAGTCGCTTACCCTCAAATTGATTGGAAAGCATTTGGAACACAATTTGTCCAGGAAAAGTTAGGCCTACACCATTCATTTCCAACAACACAGATAGAACATTACGATCATGCTGCGGCATTATTTGATGGTTTAAAACGTATTAATACCATAATTATAGATTTAGATAGAGATATTTGGACTTATGTTTCAATGGACTATTTTAAACAAAAAATAAAAGCTGGTGAAGTTGGAAGTTCTGCCATGCCACACAAAGTAAATCCTATCGATTTTGAAAATAGTGAAGGAAACTTAGGTATAGCAAACGCTATTTTTGAACATTTGTCTGCCAAATTACCAATTTCAAGATTGCAACGCGATTTAACAGATAGTACGGTTTTAAGAAATGTTGGTGTGCCATTTGGACATACACTTATTGGTTTTAAATCTACCATTAAAGGCTTAGGTAAACTATTATTAAACGAACCTAAATTTGCTAAAGACTTAGAACATAATTGGGCTGTTGTAGCGGAAGCTATTCAGACGATTCTGAGACGTGAAAGTTATCCAAACCCTTACGAGGCTTTAAAAGGTTTAACGAGAACTAACGAAGCGATTACACAAAGCTCTATTTCAAATTTTATTGATACCTTAGAGGTTTCAGATGCTATTAAAACAGAATTAAAAGCAATTACACCAAGTAATTATACAGGTATTTAACCTTTATGAAATTAGCAAACCTTATACCAAAAACAACAGATGCTATCGTTTTATGCTGTGTCACCCTTTTGACACTTTGTTTCTTTATTGCTGGCTTGTTTGATGTGTTAGATTACCTTATTGTAAAAGGTATTTTGATTCTAAGTTTTGGGGTTTTATTCGGTTTAGCAGTTATGTTTGCGATTAAAAATAAGGCAAAAGAAAATCGCCTTGAAGATAATCCTCAAGACGGTTCACATTAACATTTAAATAAAGATACCAAATACACCTTAACATAGCCGATTAAATTAGCTTCTATTTCCTTTATATTTCAACATAAAATATAATCGTAACTATGGCTATGCTTAAATTTTCTGATTTATCTAAAGAAAATATATTTCAAATTTATTCTCAACTATCTTAAAGTGTACTTGGTAGTTGTCAGTTTATTTAAAAAAGTCGGTTAAATCTTTAAGTTGATTTTCATCAAAATCGGCCTTTTCTAATATAGACGTTAAGGATACTAACTTATTAGCATTCATATCGTCACCTAATACTCTAGCAATCATAAAGCCTTTGTCTTTAGCATGACCAAAGATGATGAGTTCATCAATATTTTCTATATCTCCTAAAAATTTCACTACAAACTTTCCGTCCACAGAATTGCCACCACGCATTAAATCCTCATATTTAGGGTCTTTCAGAATGGTGTTTATTTTTTCTAATTCTACTTTGTATGCTTCAGCATCTGTATCTTCTTTCATAAAAGTTAATACATTCAACTTATCGACAGACTCATAAGCTTCTTCTTGTTCATCAGTTAATTCAACATCTTCAACAACTATAAAACTTGCTGGTACATCAAACGTTGAAAAGCCTGGTTTTAACTCGTTATCTACATAATAGGTTTGTAATGTAGGCCCTTGATTACAACTTGTAAAAGCTGTAACCAAAAGCAACATTACTATTGATTTTTTGATTGATTGTATCATGTGTTTTTTCTGTTTATTGTTTTTTTCCAGCTTTCTCTAACTGCTCACCACCAGGAATATCCATTTGGTTTGTAATTTTTGAAACTTGTCTTAAATCTATGTCGCCAGTTAAGGTCATAACTACAGTTTCGAACTCACGTTTTTTACCATTAATTTCAATATCTTGATCTTTAGTCAACTCTTTTAGACCAGTAATAAACATTAATAATTCTTTTACGTGGTTTTCATCCTTTCCTTCTTTCACGTAAAATTTTACGGTTTGATTTCCGTCTTTTATACGCATCAATTCTTCTAAATCTGATGACTTTAAATATTTATCCACTGTAGCACCCATATCACTAGATATTTTTACATCTCCTGTTGTAAATACTTTAAAACCTGTAATGTTATTAGCCATTTCAGCATATTCTTTCATTTCTGGATCCTCCATATCAACTCCCATTGTAGCTAACATTTTAAACATTTTTCCGTTAAGAATAACCGAAAACACTCCTTCTTGGTCTTCAAATTTATCAAATACACTTTGACTAAATCCATTTACTGACATTAGCATTACCGCTATTATTACCACAATTTTTTTCATTATTTCTTGTTTTTTAATTCTTTAATAATTTGTTTGTTGTTTCACTAAATTCTTTAATATAGCTGGCTTTTTCAAGTCCAACATTAAAATTATCTGAAGCCAAATCCAATACCTTTAGACTTGATGCTCCATCATTAAAATTATTTGAAAGCATTGCCAAAGCTTGTTTTGCTTCCAAATACATTTGTTGTTCTTCTTGCGAATAATCTGCTAGCGTTTTTGGTCCACTATCCCAATTCGGAATCAAGAATCCAAGCATTAGAACGGCAACAGCTGCGACAGAAATCCATTGATACAATTTTGTTTTCTTAGAGTTTAATGGAACGTCTTTGGTATACTGTTCTTGTTTTGATTGCGAAAAGTACTGAAACATAGGTTTGTAATGCTCTAAATGTGCTGCCACATTATCGCTAGCGAAATACGCTTTTAATTGCGCTTCTTCTTGCAAAGATGTTTCTGCATTATGATACTTTTCTATTAAGTCTTCTATATTATTTAATACCATGTTGATGTGTATTAGTTAATTTTTCTCGTATTGTTTTTCGTGCTCTAGATAAATTGACTCTAACCGCTGTTTCATTCATGTCTAGCATTTTAGCGATGTCGCTGTAATCATAGTCTTCAATATCTCTTAGCTGTACTATTATTTTTTGTTGTTCTGGTAGGTCTTCCATTATTTTAGACACCCAATCCACACTGTCTTTTGCTTCAACTTGATTTTGCAATGACGCATTGCTATCCGTATAATTACTATGAACAATTTTTAAATTAGAGGCTTGTTTCGATTTTAAGCGATCTAAGCAAAAATTCTTTGTCATCGTCATTGAAAATGCTTCAACATTTTTATAGTCACCAATCTTTTTATTATTCTTCCATAATTTCAAAAGTATTTCTTGTGTAGCATCTTCTGCTTCTTCACGAGAAACCAGTAATCGTTTCGCTAAACGAAATACCTTATCCTTAAATGGCATTACTAAGCTTACAAAATCTGCTTGCTTCATTATTGTTTTGATTGGTTGGTGAAGTCAATATTACTCGCCTTCATTATTACGACGATACACTTTACGTTTTGTTACAAACATTTTTTTTTATTTATAATAATGTAAGTAAATTTAGAGTTTTAGTATAATAAAAGAAAAATTGCTACTCAATAAAGAAAAATAACTATGAAAAAGTTTACGATTTTACTGCTAACTTGTATTACTGTGTTTACAATGACAAGTTGCTTTGAAGACATGGATGATATCGCTGTTTCAAACGTGCAAATAAATAACTTTGTTTGGAAAGGCTTGAATGTCTTCTACGCATATAAAGATAATATTCCAGATTTAGCAAACGATCGTTTTAGCTCTAACGACGATTATTCTAATTATCTAAATAGCTATTCTTCACCCGAAGCGTTATTTGAATCTTTACTTTATTTACCAAATGATGTGGATGAGTTTAGTGTTATTGTTCCTAATTTTTTAGATTTAGAACAACAGTTACAGGGCACATCTCTTAATAATGGAATGGCTTTTGGTTTAGTGAAATTACCAAATGCTGCAGAAGATATCATTGGTTATGTACGCTATGTTTTACCTAATACAGATGCCGAAGCGAAAGGGATTTCTAGAGGAATGATTTTTAACACTATTGATGGCATTACAATAACAGAAACAAATTTTCGTGATTTATTTAGCCCAACAACCTATACCATAGGCTTGGCTGATTACGATAATAATAACACAACAGAAACAAGAACCGATGATGTTATTACACCAAATAATACGTCGATTACACTTACAAAATCAGAATATACAGAAAACCCTATTTTAACTCATAATGTTCTTAATGTTGGTGGAAGCTCAATAGGTTATTTAATGTACAATGGCTTTAGAATTGGCAACGATAATCTTGATGAATTAAATAATGTATTTGCAGAATTTCAGTCTGCTGGTATTTCTGATTTGGTTTTAGATTTACGTTATAATGGTGGAGGTAGCGTTGATACAGCCATTTGGCTAGCGTCTATGATAACTGGTCAATTTACTGGTGAAGTTTTCTTTAAGGAGAAATGGAACAGTGACATACTTGCTCAGTTTGAACAAAACAACCCTGACGCTTTACTAAATCCGTTTGTAACACAAATGACCAAACAAAATAGTGATGGAGACATCACCTACCAGCAATCTATAAACAGTTTAAACTTAAATAAGATTTATATTATTACAACAGGAAGTAGCGCTTCTGCGAGTGAACTTATAATAAATGGTTTAACACCTTATATTGATGTTGTGCAAATTGGTTCAACGACACGAGGTAAATCTCAAGCTTCGAGAACGATCTATGATTCTTCAGATTTTTCTAGAGAAAATGTAAACCCTAATCATATGTACGCTATGCAACCGTTAATTTATGAAGCACAAAATGCAGATGGATTTTCAGAATTTTATGATGGCTTAAGTCCAGATCCATTATTTGAAATATCTGAATTTTACGAAAACCTAAATCAACTTGGTAATCCTGAAGAACGTTTATTAGCAGAGGCTATTGCAGACATTACAGCCTCAGGTCGTGCAGGTATATCATCGCAACAACCAGAACCGTTAAAGCAAATTAGTGATCAAAATTTTGAAAATCCTTTTAGGTTCGATATGGTAGATGATAGACCATTAGAATCCAATATTTTTCAGCAATAAAACTAAAAAAGCCGCTTTTACAAATTGTGAAAGCGGCTTTTTTAATTCAAAATAAACAGCCTTAGTTATTCAAAGCTTACTACTTTTTCTTATTCATTTTATAGATCAAATAAATGAAGCCAATTAAAAAATGTACAATGATTATTCCTGCAACGATATATAGTGTTAAATTTGAATCGTTTCTCATGACTTTAATATTTTTAACAAAGTTACCAAGTCATCATATCATAAACAGTTACAAAGGTTACATATGAAAATCACTCGAATTTTATTACTTTTTATAGTCGTATTTTATAGTTGCAAAGAAGATAAAAATAAGCCTCAAGAACTTCCTCCTTTAGAAGAAAATGTTCTAGCATTAAAATATGCTGATGGTTTTAAAATCACACAAACCAATCAGTATAAAACAGTTGAAATAACTAAAGCGTGGCCAAAAGCCGAAAAAACTTACCGCTATTTATTACTTACCAAAGAACAAGCGGCACGATCAACTTATAATAAGGCTGATTATGATGGAGTTATTATTACTCCTATTACAAAATCTGTAGTGACTTCTACCACGCACATTCCTGCATTAGAACTTTTAGAGGTTGAAAAAACCTTAGTAGGATTTCCTGGTGTAGATTATATCTCTTCAGAAAAAACAAGACAACGTATTGATGCGGGAAAAGTAAGAGCTCTTGGTAAAAATGAAGGCATAAATACTGAGGTTTTACTCGAACTCAATCCAGATGTTGTTGTTGGTTTTGGTGTCGATGGAGTCAATAAAACTTTTGAAGTCATCAAAAAAGCCGGAATTCCTGTGATATATAATGGCGATTGGGTAGAATCTTCCGCATTAGCAAAAGCGGAATGGATTAAACTGTTCGGAGTCCTTTTTAATAAAGAAAAAGAAGCCGATTCTATATTTAATCAAATTGAAAGCGATTATTTAGCTGCGAAAGCCATTGCACAAAATTCAGAGCATGTTCCAACCGTTTTTAGTGGTGCTATGCATGAAGAGGTGTGGTATTTACCTAATGGTTCTAGCCCAGAAGCCCAATTTCTCAAAGATGCTAACCTTAATTATCTTTGGAGTGACACTACGGGAAATGGTAGTTTAGCCTTAAGCTTTGAAGTGGTTTTAGAAAAAGCCCAAGACACTGAATTATGGTTGAGTCCTTCGTATTATAGCAGCTTAGAGCAATTAGAAAAAGCAAATTCACTTTATACTAATTTTGAAGCCTTTAAGAACAATAACATCTATACGTTTGTGAATACGACAGGTGCAACTGGCGGAGTTTTATATTATGAATTAGGAACCGCAAGACCAGACTTAGTCTTAAAGGATTTAATAAAAATTGCACATCCTGAATTGTTAGGCGATTATGAACCCTACTTTTTTGAAAAATTAAAATAGATTAATGTCATTCTGAGGAACGAAGAATCGGTCTCTTTTAAGTGTTTTTTCTTATATCGTTATGCTAAGTTCTTTTGAATTAAAGAATAATGAAAACCAATCATACATATTCATTTATTATCTTAATAGCAATTCTGCTATTCTGCTTTGTGCTTAATATTAGTTTAGGTTCTATTAGTATACCCTTTTCTGAAGTTTTTGAAAGTTTATTCGGTACAACTCAGAACAACACTTACAATATTATTATTAATAAAGTACGATTACCAAAAGCGATCACTGCAATTATGGTAGGTTCTGGGTTGGGGATTTCAGGGTTATTGATGCAAACCTTGTTTAGAAATCCACTCGCAGGTCCCTTTGTTTTAGGGATTAGTTCTGGCGCAAGTTTAGGTGTAGCGATTGTAATCTTAGGTTCAGGCTTATTTGGTGGCATTTTTGCAACCGCATTAATTTCTAAATGGAGTGTTGTGATTGCTGCAAGTTTAGGGAGTTTCCTTGTTTTACTTGCTGTTATTGCGGTTTCTCATAAGGTTAGAGATACCATGGCGATTCTTATCATTGGACTCATGTTTGGTAGTATTACAGCAGCTGTGGTAAGTGTATTATCTTATTTTAGCTCACCCGAACAATTGCAACAATACATTTTTTGGGGTTTTGGTAGTTTAAGTAACTTATCTTGGGAAGAGTTATTAATTTTCTTCGGAATTTATGCCGTTGGACTACTGTTAAGCATTGCGTCCATAAAAGGATTAAACAGTTTGTTACTTGGTGATAATTATGCAAAAAGCTTAGGCTTAAACCTAAAACAAAGTAGATTTATTATTATTGTCGCCACGAGTTTAATCGCAGGAACAATTACTGCTTTTGCAGGACCAATTGCGTTTATCGGTTTAGCGATTCCGCATTTAACCCGACAAATTTTTAAAACAACCAACCATAAAATATTATTACCAGCTGTATTTTTATTTGGCGCTATTGTAATGTTAATTTGCGATAGTATTGCGCAAGTTCCAAACAGCGATTATACCTTACCAATTAATGCCATAACCGCTTTAGTTGGCGCACCAGTGGTGATTTGGTTATTGGTAAGACAACGTAAAATGATGTTTTAGACACTATGGAGACCTGTAAGGTTTTAAAAACCTGACAGGTCTGTTAAAAAGATTAATGAAAGAAAACAATCAACATACCATCCTCAAAGCCAATCAACTTTCTATAGGTTATAAATCTAAGAAAGCTGAAACTGTTGTTGCTTCAAATATAAATTTTGAATTGCAAAAAGGGCAATTAATTGGTTTAGTTGGTGCAAATGGTATTGGAAAATCAACCTTATTACGAACCCTTATTAAAGTTCAGCCAGAATTATCTGGTTCCATTTCACTAAACAATAAAGATCTTAAATCTACGTCATTTGTAGCGCTCGCTAAACAATTAAGCATTGTATTAACAGAGCCTTTAACCTCAAAAAATTTATCTGTTTTTGAATTGGTCTCTTTAGGTCGTCATCCTTATACCAACTGGATTGGAAACCTCACAGAAGCCGACACAACTATTATAAACGACGCCTTAGTCCTTGTAAATATTTTAGACTTAAAGGATAAAAAATGCTACGAACTGAGTGATGGACAGCTACAAAAAGTAATGATTGCACGTGCCTTGGCTCAAGATACAGACGTCATTGTTTTAGATGAGCCAACATCGCATCTCGATATGTATCACAAAGCCTATATCTTAAAACTGCTTCAAAAGCTTACCAAAGAAACCGGCAAAACCATTTTGTTTTCATCGCACGAAATTGATTTAGCAATTCAGTTATGCGATACCATGATTGTAATGCAAAAGGACAACGTGGTTTGTGATCTGCCCTGTCAATTAATTTCAGAAGGTGTTTTCAATTCGCTTTTTCCAGAGGATTTAATTGTATTTGATGATAAAACGGGAAGCTTTCGCGTAACAAAATAAGGTTGCTATTTCGACTATTTGATTTGATTTGATTTCATTTTCAACTTCAATTTCCTTTTTATAAATTATCTTTAAGAAATTTACATTTTCAATATGAACGACACACTTATTTTACTCATAACTATTATTATTTCCACAGGTATTGGTGCTTTTATAGGCCTTAAATTTTCGCAATTAAAAAGTAAAAGTGATAAAAGTACCCTTGAAGAACGCAATGCTAATTTGCAACAGCAATTCAATGAATTTAAAACGTATTCGGAAACCGAAAACCAAAAACAGAACCATTATTTTAATCAGCAATTAACAGACTTAAAGAATACCATTTCTAAAATTGAAACAGAACGTGAAGCGATTAGACGCGAAAAAGATTTTTTAAATACAGAATTGTCTAGACGTAATTCTGAATTTGAAAATCTTGAAAAAGCCAACCTTAAACGTGATGAAGAATTAGCCATACAACAAGAGCAATTGCGTAAGGACTTTGAGTTAATGGCATCTAAAATATTAGATGAAAAATCTGAGAAATTCACCCTTCAGAATAAAGAAAACATTAAAAACATTCTAAATCCTCTTGAAGAAAAAATAAAAACCTTCGAGAAAAAAGTTGAAGACACACAAAAGGAAAGCATCAGTATGCATTCGGCTTTAAAGGAGCAATTATTAGGTTTAAAAGATTTAAATCAAATTATGGCAAAAGAAGCCACAAATCTTACCAGAGCTTTAAAAGGAGATAGTAAAACCCAAGGAAATTGGGGCGAATTGGTTTTGGAACGTGTGTTAGAAAAATCGGGATTAGAAAAAGACAGAGAATATTTTGTACAACAGAGTTTTCAACGCGAAGATGGTTCTCGTGTACTACCAGATGTGGTGTTACATCTTCCAGATTCTAAGAAAATGATTATCGATTCTAAAGTGTCATTAACGGCTTACGAGCAATTTGTAAATGCCGAAGATGACCAACAGCCTATATTTTTAAAAGCACATGTTAATTCAATAAAAAAGCATGTAGATCAACTTTCTGCTAAGAGTTATCAAGATTTATATGATATTGAATCGCCAGATTTTGTATTAATGTTTATTCCTATTGAACCTGCTTTTGCGGTTGCTATAAACGAAGATAATTCATTGTACAATAAAGCTTTTGAACAGAATATTGTTATTGTTACTCCTTCTACCCTTTTGGCAACTTTACGTACCATTGATACCATGTGGAATAACGAGAAACAGCAGCAAAATGCTTTAGAAATTGCAAAGCAAGCTGGAGCTCTTTACGATAAGTTTGAAGGTTTAGTTACCGACTTAACTAGTGTGGGTAAAAAGATTGATGCTGCCAAAAGTGATTATTCGTCTGCCATGAATAAGTTGGTTGATGGAAAAGGTAATCTTATTTCTCGTGTAGAAAGGATTAAAAAAATGGGAGCTAAAGCTAAAAAATCACTTCCAGAAAGTATTATAAAACGAGCGAATGAAGATGATTTAGATTAAAATTCAACTTCATTCTTATCTCATAACACTCTAGATATTGGCATTCGTTATTCAATTTCTGTACTTTTCTGTTTAAGTTCATAGTGTTAAAATATCATTATTTTATGTGACATATTTAATTATCACGTAAAAAAGCGATATATTTGATTATCGCTAAATTATGTGATATATGAAAACAAGTGTAATTACAGGAGATATCATAAAGTCTAGGCACCAAACAGACACAGAATTATGGCTATCTACTTTAAAAGAAGCATTGTCTTACCTCAATACAAATCCTCAATATTGGGATATTTATAGAGGTGATAGTTTTCAAATAGAGCTAAAAGATGTATTTTCAGGTTTTATTGCTGCGGTTTATATAAAAGCGTGTATAAAAACGATACATGGTTTAGATGTAAGATTGGCTATTGGTATAGGAGATAAATCATACAAAGGTGATAGCGTAAGTGAATCTACTGGAGCTGCTTTTATTTATTCTGGTGAAACTTTAGAAACCCTTAAAAAGGATAAACAAAATTTAAGAATAAAGACAAATAATTCGCAAATTGATAAAGAACTTAATTTATATTTTAGTCTCGCATTAATAGCTATGGATAGATGGACGGTTAATTCCGCAGAAATCGTAAAGTTAACCATTGAAAAACCTAATGCTTTACAAAGTGAATTAGGTGAAATTATTGGTATAAATCAAAATGCAATAAGTACTAGGCAGAAACGTGCTTATTTAGACCAAATACTCGAATTAGATAGTCTTTACCAAGAAAAAATAGCAACACTAGTATGACCGTTATCATCTTAAAACTAATTCTTGCGCATCTTATAGGTGATTTCTTTTTACAACCTAAAAGCTGGGTAAAAGATAAAGAGAAAAAGAAACTGAAGTCAATTTGGCTTTATGTGCATGTGGCTGTTCTTGTCGCTTTAATGTTTTTAGTGGTTTGGGATTTATCTTATACTCCTTTAATATTAGGTATTGCGTTGTTACACCTTATTATAGATGCCTTAAAACTCATTTTACATCGAAAAAAAACAAAACGCCTTTTCTTTTTTATAGATCAATTGCTACACCTTATTTCAATCATTGGATTAACCGCTATGCTTTATGCCGATGCGATTGATATGACACTAATTTTAGACACTAACCTTCTTACTTTATTAATCTGTGTGGCATTTTTAACCAAGCCTACATCTATTATAATGAAGGTCATTTTTTCTAAATGGAATATTTCAAAACTTACAAAAGACAATGAATCCTTAAAAGATGCCGGAAATTATATTGGTGTTTTAGAACGCCTTTTAGTATTTATCTTTATTATAACGGACCATTGGGAAGCCGTAGGTTTTTTAATCACCGCTAAATCCGTGTTTAGATTTGGTGATCTTACAGCTTCAAAAGAACGAAAACTAACCGAATACATATTAATAGGTACATTAATTAGTTTTGGTATTGCAATACTAACTAGTTTACTATACTTAAATCTTATAAATTATGTTTAAACCCACTGAAGATTCTAGAATTCAGATTTCAGAATTAATGAAACCGTCTCATGCCAATTTTGGCGGTAAAATTCATGGAGGCTACATTTTAAGCCTTATGGATAATGTCGCTTTTGCTTGCGCTTCAAAACACTCTCGCAGCTATTGTGTAACTGCTTCTGTTAATAAAGTAAACTTCTTAAACCCAATTGAAGTTGGCGAATTAGTAACCATGAAAGCTTCCATTAATTATGTTGGTAGATCGTCTATGGTTGTTGGTATCAGAGTAGAATCTGAAAACATAAGAACTGGAAAAAAGAAACATTGCAATTCGTCTTACTTTATAATGGTTGCAGTAGATGAAGATGGAAAAACTGTTCCTGTTCCTGGTTTAATTCTAAATAGTGAACTAGATGCAAAGCGTTTTATTAAATCTATAATAAGACAAGAAAGCGACACGAAACGAAGTGCAGATTTAGAAAGTCTTTACAAAAATGTAGATCAACATTTAGACAAGTTAAAAGACTACAAAGTGAAAATTAACTTTAAATAAAAAAAGCTAGTTCGTGTTTTGAACTAGCTTTTCTTTTACGTAATAATTAATTTATTGTTTTATAAACCGTTTGGTTTGCGTTTCCGTGTCATCAGAAATCCTAACTAAATACACTCCACTTTTCCAATTAGAAACATCAATTGATGATTCTAACTTTGAAATAACACCTTTATAAATTCGTTTTCCTAATACATCAAAGACTTCTAATTTTAAATCTTCTACTCTATTTTGAAACTTAATATTAAGTTTATTCTTCGCAGGATTAGGTGCAATAGTGAATTCATTATTTTGAATTTCTACTGAATTTAAGCTTGTTCCATTATTTTCAATTTGGCTTGTAGATACCTGAGCATACGAATATGCAGTTATAAAAAATAGGATAAAAAGTAGTCTTATCTTCATATAAGTAGGGCATTAATTAATGCTAAGTTAGTAATTATTAGTGAATAACACTTACACTTCATCGAAAACTATGCCAATTATTTACTTAAATACATTTTTCTTCGTGCATATAAATCGTAGAACTGATCATCCTTTAAATTATCTATAAATAAGATACTTTCACCAGTACTCTTCATTTCTGGACCTAGTTGTTTATTCACATTAGGGAATTTATTAAATGAAAATACCGGTTGTTTAATCGCATAGCCTTCTAATTGCGGATTAAAATCAAAGTCAGTCACTTTTTTCTCACCTAACATTACTTTTGTCGCATAGTTTACATAAGGTTCTTTATAAGCTTTTGCAATAAAAGGCACTGTACGCGATGCCCTTGGATTGGCCTCTATAATATAAACAACATCATCTTTAATTGCAAATTGAATATTAATTAAACCAACCGTATCTAATGCTCGTGCAATAGTATGTGTGTGATCTATAATTTGCTGCATCACTAAATCTCCAAGGTTAAAAGCAGGCAATAATGCATTACTATCGCCAGAGTGAATACCACAAGGCTCAATATGCTCCATAATTCCAATGATATAAACATTACCATCTGCATCACAAATTGCATCAGCTTCTGCTTCTATAGCACCATCTAAATAATGGTCTAACAATAATTTATTGCCTGGAATAGATTTTAATAAATCAATAACATGAGACTCTAATTCTTGTTTGTTTATTACAATTTTCATCCCTTGACCTCCTAAAACATAAGAAGGTCTCACTAATATTGGAAAATCTAACACATCCGCAATCGCTAAAGCTTCATCAGCAGATTCAGCAACATCAAACTGTGGATAAGGAATATTATGTTTTTTCAATATGTTTGAAAAACTACCTCTATCTTCAGCTAAATCTAAAGATTTAAAGCTAGTTCCCATAATCTTAACTCCCCATTTCTCGAGTTTTTCGGCCAATTTTAAAGCCGTTTGCCCACCTAATTGGACAATAACTCCTTCCGGTTTTTCATGTTGAATAATATCATAAATATGTTCCCAGAAAACCGGTTCAAAATAAAGTTTATCTGCAATATCAAAATCGGTTGAAACCGTTTCAGGATTACAGTTAATCATAATGGTTTCGTAACCACATTCGGCAGCTGCTAACACACCATGCACACAACAATAATCGAACTCAATACCTTGACCAATTCTATTTGGACCAGAACCTAAAACAATAATTTTCTTTTTGTCTGAAACGATACTTTCGTTTTGAACATACGTCTTTCCATCTGGTGTTTCTACTTCACTTTCAAACGTTGAATAATAATACGGTGTTTGCGCCTTAAATTCAGCGGCACAAGTATCAACCAATTTAAACACACGGTTGATATTAAGATCCATTCGTTTTTTATGAACCTCACTTTCTAAACACCCTAACATATGTGCTATTTGACGGTCACCATACCCTTTTTGCTTCGCTTCGAGTAACAATTCGCGATCAATAGTATCTACCGTGAACGTAGAAATTTCTCTTTCAATTTGAAATAACTCTTCATATTGCTTTAAAAACCACATATCAATCTTTGTGATTTCATGAATACGACTTAACGGAATTCCCATAGCAACGGCATCATAAATCACAAAGACACGATCCCAACTTGCATGCGTTAATTTTTCTATAATAGTATCGTAATCTTTATAACCTTTTCCATCTGCACCTAAACCATTTCGTTTAATTTCTAAAGATTGTGTGGCTTTGTGCAATGCTTCCTGAAATGAACGTCCAATAGACATCACTTCACCTACCGCTTTCATCTGTAAGCCTAAGGTACGATCTGAACCTTCGAATTTATCAAAATTCCAACGTGGAATCTTAACCACCACGTAATCTAATGTTGGCTCAAATAATGCTGATGTCGATTTTGTAATCTGGTTATCTAATTCATCTAAATTATAACCGATCGCTAATTTGGCAGCTATTTTTGCAATAGGATATCCTGTTGCTTTACTAGCCAATGCCGAAGAACGCGATACTCTTGGATTAATTTCAATCGCTATAATTTCCTCTTCATCATCTGGACTCACAGCAAACTGCACATTACAACCACCAGCAAAATCTCCGATACTACGCATCATGTGAATGGCCATATCTCGCATTTTCTGAAAGGTTTTATCAGACAATGTCATTGCAGGTGCTAGTGTGATAGAATCACCTGTATGAATTCCCATAGGATCCATATTTTCAATGGTACAGATAATAACCACATTGTCGTTTTTATCTCTAAGTAATTCTAATTCGTACTCTTTCCAGCCAATTAATGCTTTATCAATCATGACTTCGTGAATTGGAGATACCTCCAAACCGCGTGTTAGCATTTCATCAAAATCTTCTTCTTTAAAAACAAAAGAAGCACCTTCTCCACCTAAAGTATATGAGGCTCTAATAACCAAAGGAAAACCGAATTCTTGTGCAATTTCCTTTCCTTTTAAATAAGACGTCGCCGTTGCTTGAGGTGCCATACCAACACCAATTTTAAGCATAAGTTCTCTAAATTGCTCTCTATCTTCAGTAATATTAATCGCATCAATATCTACACCTATAATTTCTACTCCAAAATCTTTCCAAATGCCTTTTTCATCCGCTTCAATACAAAGATTTAAAGCTGTTTGTCCTCCCATTGTTGGAAGTACAGCATCAATTTGTGGGTGTTCTTTTAAAATCTGAATTAATGATTTTGTTGTTAAAGGCAACAAATACACATGATCTGCCATTGTAGGATCAGTCATAATTGTTGCTGGGTTAGAATTTATAAGAATTGTTTCGATTCCATCTTCTCTAAGTGATCGCAATGCTTGGGACCCTGAATAGTCAAATTCACAAGCTTGCCCAATAATGATAGGACCTGAACCGATTAGTAAAACTGATTTTATGTTGTTATTTTTAGGCATGTTATTGAGTGTTTAATATTGAAATAAAATAAACGTTATTAATTTGGCTGTGCAAAAATAGTTAAGAATAGGATACAAAAAAAGGCGTTACACCTAAGTAACGCCCTAATATATTAACAATTGTTAATCATTATTTTTTATGTCTTGCTTCTGTAGATACAGACAATTTCTTTCTTCCTTTAGCTCTTCTACGTGCTAAAACTTTTCTTCCGTTAACAGAAGCCATTCTTTCTCTGAAACCGTGCTTGTTTTTTCTTTTTCTCTTTGACGGTTGAAACGTTCTTTTTGGCATTGTCTTATATTTTTAATAAACTAATAATCTTTTCTGAAAATTGAGACCTCTCTCAAAACTGCGTGCAAATATACAACAAGTTTTTACTTTAGCAAGAAGCAAAAGAAAAATTTTGTATAGAATTTTAACTCTTAGATTTTATTATCTTTGCGCTCTGCAAAAATACACATAAAACACATATATATGTTTAATAAAAATCTAAAACTAGTCATCGCCGCATTAATTATAGGTTTTGGTATCTATCAATTTACTGAAGGTTACATTGGTAACGGCATCATGTACCTATTACTATCTACGATCTTCATTTTTCTTTATTTTAAAAATGAGTTGATTTTACTCGCCTTTTTAAAGCTGAGAAAGCAAGATTTTGTTGGTGCTAAAAAATGGTTAGATAAAATTAAAAATCCTGAAGCAGCTTTAGTAAAAAAACAACAAGGGTATTTAAATTACCTTAATGGTATTATGGTTTCTCAAACCAATATGAATGAAGCTGAAGGGTATTTCAAAAAAGCGATTAGTTTAGGTCTGTCAATGGATCATGATTTAGCTATGGCAAAATTAAACTTAGCTGGAATAGCTTTTTCTAAACGCAGAAAACCTGAAGCTCAAAAACTTTTAGCCGAAGCACAAAAATTAGACAAAAGAGATATGCTTACCGATCAGATTAAGATGATGAAGCAGCAAATGAAGAAAGCTTCAATTCCGAAGCAACAATACGGTCAGCCAACATCTGCAAGACAAAACCGCAGAAGTAGAAGGTAGTTTTTTATAATAAAGGTGCCATTAAGCGCGCAGTAGCTTCAATAAGTTTGGTACGTTTAGAACGTTTTTTCCAAGATTCTAGTTCTAACTTTTCGCAGTGTTTTAAATCATCTGTAAAGAACTGAGTAAGTTCATTACTAATTTTTTTATCATAAATTAAAGCGTTGACTTCAAAATTAATATTGAAGCTTCTGTAATCCATATTGGTTGTTCCTACTGTGCTAAACACACCATCAACTACCATCGTTTTTGCATGAATAAATCCTTTGGTATATTGATACACCTCAACTCCAGCTTCTAAAAGCATTTGTAAATAAGAGTTAGTTGCGTATTCTGCAATCCAAGAATCTGAATTTTTAGGAACAATTAGCTTAACTTCAATATTACTTCTTGCAACAACTTGAAGTGCCGTAATTACTTCGCTATTAGGAATAAAATATGGCGTTGTAATATAGACATAATCTTCAGCATTGGTAATCGCTACAAAAATTGCTTCCATTATATTAGACCAATCTGTATCTGGTCCACTTGCTGCAATTTGAAGCGGTACTGTTGCTTTACAATGATGCTCAGGGAAATAGGTTTTAGAAATTTGTATTTCGGAATCACTTACAAAGTCCCATGTTGTAAAAAACAATATTTGTAAAGGCTTAACAGCTTCTCCAACTATTCTAATATGTGTATCTCGCCAATATCTATCGTTGTTTGCATTAACATACTGATCCGAAACATTAACACCACCAACATAGCCTATCTTTCCATCAATCACAACAATTTTTCGATGGTCTCGATAATTCATTTTTCCAGTTGAATTAGAAAATCGGACTGGCATAAAGGCATGCATTTCAACTCCGCAATCCTTTAGCTTACGCTTCATTTTAGATGATATAGAACTTCCAACATCATCAATAACGATTCTAATTTCGAGACCTTCCTTTGCTTTTTCACATAATAAGTTGAGAAGTTCTGTTCCAATTTTATCATCCTTTATTACAAAATATTCAAGGTGTAAGTGGTTCTTAGCTTCCTGTATATCTTTAAATAAGAGTTTAAATTTTTCGTCGCCATTTTTAATAAGTCTTACATCATTATTTATGGTAAGTTTTGACTTTTCGTTATTATATAACAACGGAATCAGTTTCGACTTTTGATCGAGTAAATCATCTACTTCGTTAATCGCTTTGGTATTGAGCTCTAACGCATCTTGAATTTTCTTAACAATAGATTGATTTAAAACATGTTTTCTAGAAAATATTTTTGTTTTTCTGTATTCTTGACCAAAAAGATAATAGACTATTATACCCACAAAAGGTAATGCTAACAGCCCAATAATATAACTTAAGGCTTTGGTTGGATTTAGTTTTTTAAACAGAATTGTTACTACGGCAGATAAGGCAATTGCGTAGTTTAAAACAATTAAAATTTGCCAAGTATGGTCTTTTACAAAATCCAATGAGTTTATGGTGTGGTGTTAGTACTATAATAGCCTTTTTCCGGTATTTCTATTTTATATAACTTTCTCGATCTGTTATTTAAATGTGGCTCTCTTAACCATGGGTTATGAAGTTTTAATATTTTATAGTTAATATCAAATTGCTTTGCAAAATTCGCAAAATCAACCACAGCAGTATCTACGTCCACTTTAAAAGTTGGCACGGCTTTATACAAGTGTGTTTTGTTGAAATTAAAACCATATTTCTCAGGATGAGATAAAATTTCTTTTAATGCTACAATCCTAAGCACATATCTTCCTGTTTCTTCACCTAATAACAAATCGTAATAACCTGTTACATCTTGTGCTTTTAATCGTCTTGAAATCCCTGCATTTCCCGCATTATAAGCAGCAGCAGCTTTGGTCCATGTACCTAAGTTTTCTTTTGCCTTTTTTAAATAATCGCACGCGACTTCTGTGGCCAATTCTAAATTGTAACGTTCATCTACATTAGAGTTTACTTCTAATCCATTTTCGCGACCTGTTGCAGGCATTATTTGCCAGATTCCACTTGCACCTGCTGGTGATTTTGCAGTTTGAATTAATCCACTTTCAATGACTGCCAAATATTTAAAATCATCTGGGACTCCATTTTTCTTCAAAATTGGCTCTATAATTGGGAAAAATTTTTGAGCACGTTTAAACATTAATAAACCGTTAGATTGCCAATAGGTATTAACCAATAACTCTCTATCCATACGCTCGTAAATATCAGGATCTTCAATAGGAACGGCTTCACCTGCAAAGTTTAAATTCTCAGGCATTTCTAATGCGTAAACATTATAATTATTTACAATAGGATCTTCTGTTCCTATTAAATTATCTTGTACTGCTGTTTCATCAGGTGACTTTTGCATAGAGAAAATAAACAAGCCTGAAATACAGACTACACCTAATAATGCTAAGCTATTTTTTATAATTTTCATGTCTTTATATTTATTTGAATGTCGTGACTTAACTATTATCAATCATCGCTCAGATTAACAATGCTTTAGAGTACGCACTTTTTATTAGTTTTCTTTTTTATAAATGTAATCAATCTTACAACAGGATTCAAACTCAATCCAAAATTAGTTTTGGTAAATTTTCGTTAAACCATTTATATTTATTAATAATCATAATATGTGTTCCGCCTTTAATTACAATACAGTCTCCACCACAAGAATGTGTAAAAATCATATCATTATCACCATGAATATAAATTGCATTAGGATGCGGATTCTCTTGCTCCCAACACACTACCTGTTTTATAGACCAATCTAAATAGGTTTTATCACTCACAGAAAGGTACTTCTTATAGAGATCCACTCGCTTTTTTATAGTTTCACCAAAAGCATATTTAGCTAATAAATCTATATTTCCTAATAGAGACGTTGGCAAAATCTTATAAGCTTTGGTGATTTTCAACAATTTTAATCGTTTTGGCAGCTCGTGATGCGATTTAACACTAGAAACAACTATTAATTTCTTGAGGCTTAAAAACTTGCTCATTTCCTGAACCAAAATACCACCAAAAGATACACCGAGCAAAACTATATTATTGTGTGTAATACATTGACACATCCGTTTAGCATATTGCTCTAATGTTTCGGTTTTATTAGGTATCTGCCACTCTAACCAATGAATTTGAAAGTGATCTTCTGGCAATTTTATATGTTCAAATATGGATGGATTTGCAGCCATTCCTGGCATCAAATAAACATGTATCAATTGGTCACTCATTGGTCTTAAAACTTTTATTTTGAACGTCTTAATTAACTACAATTCTAGGTTTTTAACCTCGACAAGGCAAAACTTTCGTTGATTTTACTTACCTTTGCACAGCAAAACTATATAAAATATAGTATCTACACCGCCAACCGCTGAATTTAATATAAAGAAATTATGACAGAAACTGCTGAACTGACTGACAATGACTTCCTGCGTCAATTTGAATTAAAGGTTGAAAACGACATGGCTATTATTGAGTATTCTTTGCAAGAACGAAAGATATTCTTAACCAAAATGGTTATTCCTGACACGATAAGGTCTGATGAATTTGAACAAGATTTTATTGATTTAGTCTTTGCAAATATTAAAGAACGAAACATTAGTGTGGTACCAACAAGTCCTGAAATCGCAAAATTTGTAAGACGAAACAGAAAATATAAGCGTATGCTTCCTGTAGGTATTCGTATATAACTCTAGATGTTAGACAATATAAAAAAATCCGAAACGTAATATGTTTCGGATTTTTTTATGTCTAATTTTTAAGTTTATTGTTTGGTATAAACAAGTGTTAAATCTTTAGTTTCTAGTACTTCTGTAAAATCTTCATTATAAATATCTACAGCATTTTTATAAACCGTTGTTAAGGTATTTTGTTGCAACACATAAACTCTATCTGAAATTTTAATAGTATCCTCATCTGTAATGTTATATTCTGACGCAAAACTTATAATTCCCTCTGTATTACAATCTGAATTAATTCTGTACACACTGGTAGTGTCTTCTTTGTAGTATTGTAATGGGTTAGAAAACTCGTTTCCAGAAAAAACAGAACCATTATTTTTAAAGGTTAATGTCTCCTCTTTATTACAGTCTATTTCCTTAGTGAGATTTGTGTTAGATTCACCATCTTGGTTAACATCAAAAGGGATATCAACAGTTCTTGTAGTTAACAACCATACACCAACAATGTCGTGTTCACTTTCATCTGAACACGATGTTGTCATACCAATTATACAAATGAGAAAACAAACTGCTAAAATCTTATTCAATGTGGACGAATTTAATAAGACCAAATATAAAACGAAATACGGTATTTGTAGAAAAATTCGTGTGATTAAATATAAAAATTAAGCTATTTTAAGGCTAATTCCTTTAGAAATTCAAAACGAACCAAACCATCGTCATCAATTTTAGTTAATTTCACGTTTTCGAGTGTATTTACTAATTCTGGATTCCAAGGTGCTTTTACTTTTACATAATTTTCTGTAAAGCCATGAATGTAACCTTCTTTGTTTTCGCTTTCAAACAATACAGTTCGTTCTGTGTTTAATTGTTTTTCATAAAAAGCACGTCGTTTTTTAGCTGATAAGCCTCTTAACATTTTACTGCGCTTTGCACGTTTTGCTTTAGAGACCACATTTGGCATTTCTGCAGCTTCCGTATTGTCGCGTTCTGAATATTGAAACACGTGTAAATACGAAATATCTAATGCGTTCAAAAAGTTATACGTTTCAAGAAAAGCATCGTCTGTTTCACCAGGAAAACCAACAATAACATCCACACCAATACAAGCATGTGGCATCACTTCTTTTATCTTAGACACTCTATCTACATACAGTTCCTTCATGTAGCGACGCTTCATCTTTTTTAAGACGTCATTACTTCCACTTTGTAATGGTATATGAAAATGAGGAACAAAAGCTCTAGAGTTAGACACTAAATCTATCGTTTCGTTTTTCAATAAATTTGGTTCAATTGAAGAAATTCTTAGGCGTTCTATGCCTTCAACCTTATCTAATTCTTTAACCAAATCTAAAAAGGTATGTTCGTGCTTTTTATTCCCGAACTCCCCTTTTCCGTAGTCTCCAATATTTACCCCAGTTAACACAATCTCCTTAATCCCTTTTTCTGAAATTTCTTTGGCATTCTGTAATACATTCACCATTGTATCACTACGAGAAATACCTCTTGCTAACGGAATTGTACAATACGTACATTTATAATCGCAACCGTCTTGAACTTTTAAAAATGCTCTAGTTCTATCACCAATAGAATAACTTCCTACGTAGAAATCGGCATCTTCTATTTCACACGAATGCACTTCACCAAAATCGTTTTTAGTTAGGTCATTTAAGTAATCTGTAATTTTAAATTTCTCCGTTGCACCCAAAACCAAATCTACTCCGTTCACATCGGCTAATTCTTCTGGTTTTAATTGCGCGTAACAACCAATAGCAGCAACAAAAGCATCTGGGTTACTTTTTTGAGCATGCTTAACAATAGTTTTAAAACGCTTGTCTGCATTCTCGGTTACCGAACAGGTGTTAATCACATATATATCAGCCGTTTCTTTAAAATCTACACGATCAAAACCTTCATCCTTAAAACTTCTAGCAATTGTAGAGGTTTCAGAAAAATTAAGTTTACAACCTAATGTATAAAATGCGACTTTTTTTGTTGGATTCATTCTTGTACTTTTACCAAGTTGGCAAATTTACAACATATAAGTTATATGCTAAAACTCACACCATTCTTATTCAATAGATTACTTATTACAGTCGTCATTTTCACGGTATGTTCTTGTACTTCAAATGAAAACGAACATCCAGATCATCTTGTTTTTAGATATAACGAACACAAAAATATAGGTTCTCTAGATCCTGCATTCTCAAAGGATTTGGCGGATATTTGGGCAACACACCAATTATTTAATGGCTTGGTTCAGATGGATGATCAATTGAATGTAAAGCCGGCTATTGCTAAAAATTGGACAATTACAGATAGCGCAACAACTTATAATTTTACCCTTAGAAACGATGTGTTTTTTCATAAACACGAATTGTTTGACCAAGATTCTACAAGAAGGGTTACAGCTTCAGATTTTGAATACAGTTTCAATAGATTAAAAGACGAAACGATAGCCTCACCAGGAAGTTGGGTTTTAAATAAGGTGACTAAATTTTCAGCCGTAAATGACTCAACGTTTCAAATTAAATTAAAGCAACCATTTCCAGCATTTTTAGGGTTACTTACCATGAAATATTGTTCCGTTGTTCCGAAAGAAATTGTTGAACATTATGGTAATGATTTTAGATCGCATCCTATTGGGACAGGTCCTTTTAAATTTAAACGATGGGAAGAAAATTTAAAATTGGTTTTTAGACGAAACAACCATTATTTCGAAACAGATGCAACAAACCAACAATTACCTTACCTCGAAGCTGTTGCTATTACGTTTTTACCAGACAAACAAAGTGAATTTCTTCAGTTTGCCCAAGGGAATATCGATTTTGTATCTGGATTAGACGCCTCTTATAAAGATGAAATTTTAACCACAGTTGGCCAGTTAAAAACTAACTATATAGACGATGTGAGTATGATTCGAGGTCCATATCTTAATACTGAATATTTAGCGTTTTACATGGAAACTAAAGTTAATACCATTCAGTCTTTAAAATTGAGAAAAGCAATTAATGTAGGATTTGATCGTGATAAAATGATGATGTATTTGAGAAATGGTATAGGTATTCCTGCTAGTGGTGGATTTATTCCTAAAGGTCTACCTGGTTATGATGATACAATTGGTTTTACCTACGATCCTGAATTAGCAAAACAATTAGTTTCTGAATTTAAAGCTGAAACAGGAATTAATGATCCGGAAATCACCTTAACTACAACAAGTAATTATTTAAGCTTTTGTGAATTTATTCAACGCGAACTTCAAAAAACAGGCTTGTTAGTTAATGTAGATGTTATCCCACCATCAAGCTTAAAAGATGCCAAAGCCAATGGACAAGTAGATTTTTTTAGAGCCAGTTGGATAGCCGATTATCCTGATGCAGAAAATTATTTATCACTATACTACAGTAAAAACTTTGCTCCAAATGGTCCTAATTACACCCATTTTAAGAGTGCTGAATTTGATGAAATGTATGAAGCTGCCTATTTAGAAACAGACTCCGAACGTCGGATAGAGCTTTACACAAAAATGGATTCTCTTATTATGGCTTCTGCTCCAATAGTGCCTATGTTTTATGACGAAGTTGTTCGGTTTACTCGAAAAAACGTAAGCGGATTAGGAATTAACGCAACCAATTTACTGGAACTGAAATCTGTTAAAAAATCAGAACTTAAAAACTAAAAACAGTAAAACGCATCAAAACGTAAGACACATTAAAAATAGTAGTGGTATTAATCTTTTCTATACTGTTTTGTTTCTTCAAAAACATGATTTAAAATCGCTTTGTCAATTTCTGTAAATTCTTCTTTACGTCTTCCCATTACAACTTCGGCAACTTCAAAAGCCTTCACAGTTTTATATGTTACAAAGCCTTTACTTCCTCCCCAAGAAAAACTTGGCACAAAATTTCTAGGAAAACCACTTCCAAAAATATTAGCACTTACTCCAATTACAGTACCAGTATTAAACATTGTATTGATGCCACATTTACTATGATCTCCCATCATTAATCCGCAGAATTGTAATCCGGTTCTCGCAAAGCCTTCGGTTTGGTAATCCCAAAGTCTAACTTCGGCATAATTGTTTTTTAAATTACTTGTGTTAGTATCTGCACCTAAATTACACCATTCCCCTAAAACAGAATTTCCTAAAAAGCCATCATGACCTTTATTTGAATATCCAAAAATCACTGAGTTATTAACCTCACCTCCAACTTTACTATGTGGTCCAACGGTTGTAGGTCCATAAATTTTACTCGCCATTTTTAAAGTCGCATTATGACATAAGGCAAAAGGGCCTCTAACGATAGAACCTTCCATGACCTCGGCATCTTTTCCTATATAAATTGGTCCAGAACTTGCATTAAGTGTTGCAAAATTTAAAGTTGCCCCTTTTTCGATAAAAATATTTTCTGGATTAATCGTGTTTATGGTTGCGGGAATAGGTTGAGACTGTCGATCCTTAGTAATTAGATTAAAATCTTCAATTATGGCTTCACCATTTAAGGCAAAAATATCCCAAGTGTGTTCAATTTTTAATAGCTCACCTTCAAACTCTATAGCTTCAAAGGTTGAAAAGTCGTTAACCTCTTCTCCTTCTTTAACGAAAAAGGCGATGACATCTTCACCTTGAAACAACGCTTGATTATGCTTTAAGTTTTTTACAACTGCTACAACTTCGAGATTTGGTAGAAAAGACGCATTAATCATAATGTTGTTCTCCATTTCTACCATAGGAAACTTGTCTGCTAAATAATCTTCAGTAACCGTTGTTGTGGTATACTCTATATAAGATTCCCATTTTTGGCGTATGGTTAAAATACCTACTCTTAAATCTGCTACTGGCCTTGTAAAGGTAAATGGCAACAGGTTTTTGCGATAAGGACCATCAAATAATATGTAGTTCATTGTGCGGTTTTAAAGTTAAAGCGTATCTTAGAAAGCTACTCTTCTCAAATGCATCTTAATTGTTATATCAAAAATAGCATAAATGCTTAAAATAAAAAAGCCTCTCTGATATCAGAAAGGCTATTTATATACTTGTATACAAAGCTTATTTTTTAAACTTAGCATATTTATTTTTAAACTTATCAATACGACCAGCTGTATCTACTAATTTAGATTTACCTGTATAGAATGGGTGAGATGTTCTAGAAATCTCCAATTTCACTAATGGATATTCAGTACCATCTACATCGATAGTTTCATTTGTATCTGCTGTAGATTTTGTTAAAAACACCTCTTCGTTAGACATGTCTTTAAACGCTACTACTCTATAATTTTCTGGATGTATTCCTGCTTTCATCACTAAATGCTTTAAATATATTCGATTTTTCGAGGTGCAAATTTAACCAATTTTTATAAATCTACAATCTTTTTGATAAATTTTATTTAGTAAATATATGTAACATTTATGTAACTTTGACTACTAACTAGTTAATTAACCAAAAACCTAACCATATTATGGACAAATCTTTGAAGTCTTCAGCTGTTAATAACGGCTTATATTTAGCACTTATACTGTCATCTTTTACTATAATCGGCTATGCTGTCTACCTTGATTTATTTACGCAATGGTGGTTTGGTATTGGCCAAATGCTACTCGTTATTATTTTTGGAATTGTATCTTCAATAAAAGCAAAAAAACTCTTAGGAGGTTTTATTAGTTTCAAAGATGCTTTTACTGCTTTTTTTATAACAATTGCTATAGGTATCTCAATACCTGCTGTTATAGGTTTCGTTATTTTTAATATTGTAGATGCCGAAGCTGCCACAATATTGCAAGAAAAAATAATAGACAATCAATTAGCGATGATGGAAAGGTTTGGTGCACCACAACAATCTATAGATGAGGCTATGGCGCAAATTCAAAAAGAAGAGAGTTTTTTCTCTATAGGAAATACTATAAAAACTACTGCTTATCAACTTTTAGGTTTTAGTGTTATAGGTCTTATTGTTGCCGCTGTTACAAAAAAGAAAGATCCGCACGAAGCTTAAATAATTTCTTTACATTTGAAATGTAGAAATTAGACCTAAACCCTATGGATATATCAGTAGTAATTCCACTACTTAACGAAGAGGAATCTTTAAAAGAATTACACGATTGGATAGTTTCTGTGATGCTACCTAATCAATTTTCTTACGAAATTCTTTTTATAGATGATGGTAGTACTGATAAGTCATGGCAAATTATCACTGAACTAGCAGAAATTAACCCAAATGTAAAAGGCATTAAGTTCCTTAAAAATTTTGGAAAATCACAAGCTTTACATGCTGGCTTTGCTAAAGCTGAAGGTGATGTTGTTATCACCATGGATGCGGATTTACAAGATAATCCTGAAGAAATTCCAGAGCTCTTCAAAATGATAAAAGCTGATAAGTATGATCTTGTTTCTGGCTGGAAAAAGAAACGTTACGATTCTTATTTTTCTAAAAATTTACCTTCAAAATTATTTAATTGGGCAGCAAGACGAACTTCAGGTGTTATTTTAAATGATTTTAATTGTGGTTTAAAAGCGTACAGCAACATTGTTGTGAAACATATTGATGTCTACGGTGAAATGCATCGTTATATTCCTGTATTGGCAAAAAATGCAGGTTTTACTTCTATTGGTGAAAAAGTTGTACAACACCAAGCACGTAAATATGGCCACACAAAATTTGGAATGAATCGTTTTATAAACGGATTTTTAGATTTGATTACCATTTGGTTTATTTCTCACTTTGGAAAAAGACCAATGCATTTATTTGGTGCACTTGGTGTTATTATGTTTTTTATTGGATTCTGTTTTGCGACTTATTTAGGTATCGATAAATTGTTTCTAAACCCTACAGGTCGACTCATAACAGAACGTCCGCAATTCTACATTGCCTTAACGACTATGATTATTGGTTCGCAATTATTTATCGCAGGCTTTTTAGGCGAACTTGTTCTGCGAACTAATCGTAAGCAACAACGCTATTTCATAAAAGAAAACTTGAACTTGTCTTAATTAGGCTAATTTTATTGCACCACAAGACACACTCAATCTATTGAATTGTTTATTTTTGTTAATAAATCCATTTTATCCATGACACATATTAAACCTGAAATTTTAGAACGCGTAAACTCGTGGTTGACACCAACATTTGATGAAGATTCTCAAAAGGAAATAAAGCACATGATTGCGTCTAACCCTAAAGAATTAGAAGAGAGTTTTTATAAGGATCTAGAATTTGGAACTGGTGGAATGCGAGGTATTATGGGACTTGGCACCAACCGAATCAATAAATATACGCTAGGAAAAAATACACAGGGCTTAAGTAACTATTTAAAACAATCCTTTCCTAATGAAGACATAAAAGTTGCAATTGCATATGATTGCAGACATAATAGCCAGACCTTTGGAAAGCTAGTAGCAGATGTATTTTCTGCCAATGGCATTAAAGTTTATTTATTTGAAGAACTAAGACCAACACCAGAATTATCTTTCGCCTTAAAGCATTTAAATTGTCATTGTGGTATTGTTTTAACAGCATCTCATAATCCGCCAGAATACAATGGATATAAAGTGTATTGGCAAGATGGAGGTCAATTAGTTCCACCACAAGATTCCGCTGTAATAGCCGAAATTAATCGCTTAGATTATTCTGAAATTAAGTTTGAAGCTAACTCCGATTTAATTCAATATATAGGAAAAGACGTTGATGATGTATTCATTGATGCTTCCGTAAAAAATGGAAGTTTTGATACATCGGAAGCTGCGAGACAAGATTTAAACATTGTGTTTACCTCTCTACACGGAACATCCATTACAGCGATACCAGAAACCTTGAAACGTGCTGGCTATACAAATGTTAATATTGTTGAAGAGCAACGTGTGCCTAATGGAGATTTTCCAACGGTTGTTTCTCCAAATCCAGAGGAGCCTGCAGCATTAAAAATGGCCATGGAATTGGCCGAAAAAGTCAATGGTGATATTGTTATTGGTACAGACCCAGACTGTGATCGTTTAGGTGTAGTTGTAAGAAACTTAGAAAATGAATTAGTAATTCTTAATGGTAACCAAGCCATGTTATTAATGACTAATTTTCTATTAAAACAATGGAAAAAAGAAGGAAAAATTAATGGTAATCAATTTGTAGGTTCTACTATTGTTTCTACTCCAATGATGTCTGTTTTAGCAAATGCTTATGATGTAGAATGCAAAATAGGTCTTACTGGGTTTAAGTGGATTGCGAAAATGATTAAAGACTTCCCAACAATGGATTTTATTGGAGGTGGTGAAGAAAGTTTTGGTTATATGGTTGGTGATTTTGTACGCGATAAAGATGCTGTCACGTCTACCCTTTTAGCTTGTGAAATTGCCGCTCAGGCAAAAGCTAATGGTAAAACCTTATACCAAGAATTAATCGACATGTATATTGAACACGGTTTCTTTAAAGAGCATTTAGTTGCTTTAACAAAAAAAGGAATTGAAGGAGCACAAGAAATTAAGCAAATGATGGTTGATGCTAGAGAAAATCCACTAAAAGAAATCAACGGCGAAAAAGTAGTGTTAATTGAAGATTATCAATTGTCTATTTCTAAAAATCTACAAACCCAGGAGGAAACCACTATTGATATTCCAAAATCTAATGTCTTAATTTATTATACTGAAAATGGTAGTAAGATAGCACTACGACCAAGCGGTACAGAACCAAAAATAAAATTCTATATAAGTGTAAATGCTGACCTTGACAATACGTCAGAATTTGCAAAAACGGAGCAGTTATTGGGAGATAGAATTGATGCTATCCTCAAGGATTTGAATTTGTAATTAATGGATTATATAAAGAAGTTATCTCGGTTTATTGTTCCGTATAAACGATATGGTTACCTCAACGTTTTTTTTAATGTTCTATATGCCTTATTTAGTACATTAGCAATGGTATCATTAATGCCTATGATTAATGTATTGTTTGGTGAAACCGAAAAATTAAACACAAAACCTGTATATAATGGTATAAGAGATTTAAAATCTTATGGCGAAGATTATTTAAATTATTTTGTAACAACAACAAACGAAAGTGATGGTCCTCAACAAACCTTACTTTATATGATTATCTTAATCATAAGTTTATTTTTACTTAAAAATATTTTTAATTATTTAGCGCTCTTTTTCATTACTTTTTTAAGAAATGGCGTTTTAAAAGATCTCAGGAACTCAATTTACGATAAAGTAATGACCTTACCTATCTCTTATTATTCAGAAAAGAAAAAAGGAGATATTATTGCTCGAATTTCTGGTGATGTAAATGAGGTGAAAAACTCTTTATTAGCCATACTAGAACTCATTGTAAAAGAACCCTTAACCATTGTTTTTGCTATTGTAACAATGTTTACAATTTCAATGAAACTTACAATATTTGTGTTTCTATTTATTCCAATAGCTGGTTTGATTATTTCTAGAATCGGAAAAAGTCTAAAGAAAAAATCGAATCGTGTTCAAACAGAGCAAGGTGTGTTTCTTTCAACTTTAGAAGAAACTCTAAGTGGTTTGAAAGTGATTAAAGGGTTTAATTCCGAAAAACGATTTAATACCAAGTTTCAAGAATCTACAAATCGGTTTTACAATTTCTCTAATGTATTAATGAACCGTCAAAATTTGGCGTCACCTGCAAGTGAGTTTTTAGGTATCGCAACTATTGCTGCGCTTTTATGGTACGGAGGCAGTATGGTTTTAATAGAGAACAGTCTTTCTGGAGGTGCATTTATAACCTATATGGCTTTAGCGTACCAAATTTTAACTCCAGCCAAAGCCATCAGTAAAGCTAGTTACAAAGTAAAAGCTGGAAATGCAGCAGCAGATCGTGTTCTCGAAATTTTAGAAACACCATCACCTCTTGAAGATAACGTAGATGCAATTTCAAAAACAGATTTCAATTCAGAAATAAAACTAGACAATATTTCTTTTAAATACGACGATGACTTAGTCCTTAAAAACTTCACACTTCAAGTTCCAAAAGGAAAAAGCGTAGCTTTAGTTGGGCAATCTGGAAGTGGGAAAAGTACAATTGCTAATCTCGTGACAAGGTTTTACGATGTAAATGAAGGAAGTATTTCTATTGATGGTGAAAACATAAAAGACATTACAAAATACTCTCTTAGAAGCCTAATGGGATTAGTAACTCAAGATTCTATTCTATTTAATGATAGCATTAAAAACAACCTTCTCTTAGGAAAAGAAAATGCTACTGACGACGAAATCATTGAAGCTTTAAAAATTGCCAACGCTTGGGAGTTTGTTAAAGACTTACCTCATGGTATTGATACTAATATTGGAGATTCAGGTGGTAAATTATCTGGTGGTCAGCAACAACGTTTAAGTATCGCAAGAGCTGTGCTTAAAAATCCACCAATTATGATTTTAGACGAAGCCACTTCGGCTTTAGATACTGAAAGTGAACGATTAGTACAAGATGCGCTTGAAAATATGATGAAGAACAGAACATCGGTTGTTATTGCTCACCGATTATCTACCATCCAAAATGCAGACCAAATTGTAGTAATGCAAAAAGGAGAAATCGCAGAACAAGGCACCCATTTAGAACTTATGTCTAAAAATGGAGTTTATAAAAAGCTCGTTGAAATGCAGAGTTTTGAGTAAAGGTTAGATATCTATTTAAAATCAAATAATTACGACGTTTTAAAAACAAAAAAAGGATGTATATTTAAAGACATCCTTTCTTTTTTTAATTATCAGGTTTGGGGAACTGATAACTACCAAATAGGTTAAGCTGTGACAAACATATAATAAATAATAGTATCCGACAAGAAAAATATGTATTTTGTCGTTTATTTTTACTCTTTGTCGATTTTATTTGTCGTAAAACACTGATTACCAACAACAACTAAATACCACATAATTAATAAAAAAAAGAGCCAATTAAACTTTTAGTATTTTACAGGGTCTTACTAACAAAGAAATTGACTTGATAAACGAATCGGAGTTTATAACGCGTTTAAAAAACCCTTTAACCAAAGAAGCCGCATATAGAGAATTATTACAACTCTATAAAGAACGCTTGTATTGGCATATTCGTAAAATTGTAATTAATCATGATGATGCAGATGATGCGCTTCAGAATACATTCATAAAAGTGTATCGTAGCATTGATAAATTTAAAGGCGAAAGTCAATTATTTTCTTGGTTATATCGTATTGCTACAAACGAAGCAATCACATTAATAAATAAAAATGCGAAGCGCTTACAGATTAGCAATGAAGAGCATCAAACAAGAGCAATTAACAATTTGCGTGCAGATGTATATTTTGAAGGTGATGACATTCAACTAAAATTACAAAAAGCAATCGTAACCTTACCAGAAAAACAGCAACTGGTATTTAATATGCGCTATTTTGATGATTTAAAATATAAAGATATGGCTGAAATATTAGACACAAGTGAAGGAGCTTTAAAAGCTTCTTATCATATTGCAGCTAAAAAAATTGAAGCCTTTTTAACCTCAGATTAAACCATGTAGACAATTTGAAGTCTTATTGATAGAAAACAGATTAAAAGATTTCCGAAATAGTAGGAAAGACAACATGAAAAAAAATAAGTTACATAACATTACAACCTCAGGTTTTAAGACGCCAAAACATTATTTTGAGTCGTTTGAAGCTGATTTTTTTGAACGCTTAAATGAAAAAGAAGCTATTGAAGCCTCAGAAAAGTCAGGTTATTCTGTTCCTGAAAATTATTTTGATACCATAGAAGGTAAAGTTTTAGACCAACTTCAAGATAAACAAGAACCACCTGTAATTCAATTAAAACCAAAACGCACACTATATTATCTCACTGGTATAGCAGCGAGTATTGTACTATTATTTAGTTTAGTGTTTAATACGGATACTATTACTCTCGACACAATAGAAACCTCAAGTATTGAAACGTTTTTATATCAAAACGAATATAGCAATGATGATTTTGCAACATTGTTTAATTCTAATGATATTTCAGAATCAGACTTTATTGACGTTAATATATCAGATGAAACCCTAAATCAATATTTAGAACATATAGACCCAGAAGATCTCATTCTAGAATAATAATTATGACCTTTTCAAAGAAAAAATACGAATTCAATATTGTAAATAAAATTGCCATGAGTAAAACATTACAATTAATACTGCTAGCTTTATTTGTTTCTGCAAATGCATTTGCACAACGGATAGATAAAGACAAGATTAAAGCTTTAAAAATAGCTCATATTACAGAACAAATGAATTTAACTGAAGCTGAAGCTCAAAAATTTTGGCCAATCTATAATGCTAATGAAGATGCAGAAGATAAGTTAAAAGAACAATCTACAATTAGACGTAAATCCATAAATCCTGATGAATTATCAGAAAGTGAAGCTAAATCACTGTTGTTGAATATGGAAAAGATTGAAAAACAAAAAGTAGAATTACATTCAAAAATGCTTAGTGAACTGCTAGACGTTCTTCCGGCTAAAAAAATCATTAAGCTATATCAGGCTGAGCGTTCCTTTAAACAAAAGTTGTTTGAAGAGTACAAAAAACGTCACGGCGGATCCAAACGCAATCGATAACAAAACATCAAAAAAGGAAGCCATAACGGTTTCCTTTTTTTATTCACTAAAAGTCAATTTACTAATGCTACCTTTTCCTGCTGCATAAGCCACAGAATCATTTAAAAACCGAATGGTGTAAAAGCCTTCATCACTCAAATGTTTCCAAGTATCACCTGAATTATTACTGTAATCAATACCTTTAAATCCAACAGCGACTAATTCTTTTCCGCGACTATTAGGAATATATTGTACACAACTTCTATAACCTGGTCCTTTTCCGTTAGCGACAACTTGCCACGTTTTTCCACCGTCGCTGGTTCTAATCTTATTGCTTAATGCATCGTTAGGCTTGGTATAATCACCTCCAATCGCGAATCCAATATTGTCGTCGTAAAAATCTATAGAATATATACCAGTGGTTTCTACACCTTGAATAATTGGTGTTTCATAAACTTCCCAAGTCTTTCCTCTATCTGGTGAGTACATTACTCGACTAGCTTTTCCTCCTGTCGCCACCCAAGTATGATCTCCAACTATAGCAATATTAGTATCGCTCGCTGCAAAAGCCGCTTCGCCTTCTTTGGCTTTTGGTAAATCGTTGCAAGATAATTTTGTCCATGTTTCACCTCCGTCTCTTGTAATGATGATACTCATACAGTCTTCTGTTGGGTCTCCAATGGCAATGCCTTCTTGGTCGTTCCAGAATTCCATAGAATCGTAGAAGGCTTTTGGATGATTTTCTTGGTAGACTATTTCTCTATTATTAGAATTATATTTAGTTAAAATAGCAGGACTTCCAGCTGTGATAGTAAAAAGTGCATCATCATTTTTTTTAATACCTCTTAATTCATAACCAGTTGTGTCGCTATTCATATTTCTAAAAATGTTTCCATCATAATTATGAGTTAGCTCTTCATATCGTTTAAAAACATTAGAGCCATTCACTAGAGAGTCTAGTTCTAACAAATTCCAATTACCTGTATAGCCATCCGAACCAGCAAACCATATCCTGTTATTTGAAATTTCTATTGCCCTAACATTCAATAATGAGTCTTGTAGTAAAGATTCAATTTGAACCTTAGAAATATTCCTAACTTTTATTGGTTCTTCTATTTTACAAGAATAAAACCCAATAAATAAAATGCAAACGATAAATAATCTCATACCCTTCAATTTTCCCTAAAAATAGAAAAGCTTAACAAAATAACAGTTATTCATTCTAACAAATAAACAAATGCTTACCTTTGCACGTTCGTTTTTTACGTACACAACTAAAAAACTGACACTGCATACTGAATACTAAAACAATGAGATTACATAGAAATTTATGCTTTGCCGTAATTGACGGCTTACACCTTATCTTTAATGAAGGTGAATACGCAGACAAAGTCATACAACAATTATTAAAACGCGATAAACGTTGGGGAAGCCGAGACAGAGGTTTTGTTGCTGAAACGGTATACACCATAGTACGTTACCAAAGACTTTATGCTGAAATTGCGGATGTAAAAGCACCATACGACAGAGATAATTTATGGAGACTATTTGCGGTTTGGGCAACACTAAAAGGTATTAAATTACCAGATTGGAAATACTTTACAGAGACTCCAACCCGAAAAATAAAAGGGCGTTTTGACGAGTTATCTAAAATCAGAAAATTCCGCGAATCTATTCCAGATTGGATAGATGAATTAGGTGTGGCTGAATTAGGCGAAGCTGAATGGACAAAAGAAATCGCCAAGCAAAACGAGCAAGCTGATGTTGTTCTTAGGGTCAATACGTTAAAAACGACTAAAAAAGATTTACAGCTCAAGTTAGAATCTGAAAATATTGAAACTGAGGTTTTACCAAATCATCCTTCTGCATTAAAATTAAAAGAACGTGCCAACGTTTTTGTTACTGAAGCTTTTAAAAATGGTTGGTTTGAAGTGCAAGATGCCTCTTCACAATTAGTTGCCGATTATTTAGACGTAAAACCAGGCATGAAAGTCGTAGATGTTTGTGCTGGTGCAGGCGGAAAAACATTACACTTGGCATCCCTAATGGAAAACAAAGGTCAAGTCATTGCCATGGATATTTACGAAAGTAAATTGAAAAAACTCAAAATTAGAGCACGTAGAAATGGGGTTCATAATATTGAAATGAAAGTCATAGATTCTACAAAACCGATTAAGAAATTACACGGAAAAGCCGATCGATTATTAATTGACGCACCTTGTTCTGGATTAGGAGTTTTACGACGTAATCCGGATGCCAAATGGAAACTCCAACCAGAATTCATTGAGAATATTAAACAAACGCAAGCTGAAGTTTTAGAACAATACTCTAAAATGGTTAAGTCTGGCGGAAAAATGGTATATGCAACCTGCTCTGTATTGCCATCAGAAAATCAGAAACAAGTTGAAAAATTCTTAACTTCAGAAGCAGGAAAAGAATTCACCTTTGTAAAAGATAAAAAAGTATTAGCCTACAAATCTGGTTTTGACGGATTTTATATGGCATTACTTGAAAAGAAATAACCCTATACAATTTACTAAAAAAAACACGACAAATGAAACACCTATACCTTCTATTTTTACTTGCTACAAGTATTACATTTGCTCAAATTCCTTCAAATTATTACGATAGCGCAGATGGATTAACTGGTTTTGAATTAAAAACAGAATTAAAATCTATTATTACCAATGGTCATAACGATCAAGGTTATGGTGGATTGTATACTGGTTATGCAACAGTATATGTTGACAATATGGAAGAAAGTGGTTATGAAAATGATGGATCACTTTTAATGTATTACACAGAAAACCCAAATGGACCAGACCCTTATTCTTTTTTCCTTGGCACTAACCAATGTGGAAACTATAATTCTGAAAATGATTGTTATAATCGTGAACATATAGTACCACAAAGTTCTTTTGGAAGCGCTTCACCAATGAAAAATGACATTTTCCATGTGGTACCAAGTGATGGTTATGCCAATGGTAAACGCAGTAGTTATCCTTTTGGAACCGTTGGCTCTGCAACTTGGACATCATTAAATGGATCTAAATTAGGATCAAGTAATGTACCTGGATATTCAGGAACAGTTTTCGAACCGATAGATGAGTTTAAAGGAGATATCGCTAGAGCCATACTTTATTTTGTAACACGTTATGAAAATGGTGTTGATGGTTATACCAGCTTTGATATGTTTAATGGGACTGAAAATCAAGCATTAGAAGATTGGGCCGTTGATATGTTATTAGATTGGCATTACAATGTGGATCCTGTAGATCAAAGAGAACGCGATAGAAATGATGCTGCCTATGATTTTCAAGGCAATGCAAACCCATTTGTTGACCACCCAGAATATGCAAATATGATTTGGAATCCTACTCCAGATACTGAAGCACCTACAAATCCTACGAATTTAGTAGCTTCTAATCCAACTGACAATTCTATTGCTTTAAGTTGGACTGCTTCAACGGATAATGTTGGCGTGGTTTCTTATGATGTTTATACTGATGGAACTTTTTCATCTAACACAACTAATACAACAGCAACAATAGCTGGACTATCACCTGAAACAGAATATTGCTTTACGGTAAAAGCTAAAGATGCCGCTAATAATACTTCTGGATTTAGTAACCAAGATTGTGAAACAACAACTGATAACGGAACTATTGGTTCGGACTGCCTCACAGAAACTTTTGAAAATTTAGAAACGAACATCGGGTCTTATTCTGACGTAACTTGGACTGGCGACGATGGTGGTATTTGGAATGCAACAGAGGCCAGAACGGATCAAACCTTAAATAATGCTGCGATTACCATTAGAGATGGCGCATTAACATTACCTACAACCTCTGGAGGAATTGGATCATTAACCGTAACAACAAAACGTGTTTTTAGTGGAGGTGATGGAACATTTGATGTAAATGTAAACGGAACATTTGTTGGAACAATTGCTTATGGTGTCGACGAACAAACAATTACAATTCCAAATATAAACATAGAAAATAATGTTTCTGTAGTTTTCGATAATAATAGTGGTGCTGGAAACAGGGTTATGTTCGACGACCTGTCTTATACGTGCTACTCAGAATTAAGTATTGAAGACTTTGATATAGATTCTGTAAAATTATTTCCAAATCCGGTTAAAAATAATCTAACTATAGATTTAAAATCAAACGTCGATACTAATATCGAAATTTTTGATATTCTTGGAAAGCGTGTTTTAAAAAATACTATAAGTAAAACAAGCACTTTAAATCTTCAAGCTTTAAATAAAGGAATTTATATTGTAAAAATTACACAAGGTAATTCTAAGATCACTAGGAAACTTGTAAAGCAATAGTTTTCAATATAGCAACAAAAAAGCAGCTAATCTCTGAGCATAGTCTAAGTGTAGCTGCTTTTTTTATGTTTAAAACTTGTTGAATACTTCGCAATTTGAAATTCAAATACTATAGAGAATATCACAAAATGAATTAACTTTGCATTTTATTTTTCACATCTAACATCCCATATAAATGATTCATTTCTTCGGAAACCAAAACAGTAAGGTATTTGCTGTTCAAGCAACAAAAGAATTATCAACAGCAACCATTTCTAAATTGACATGGTTATTTGGCGACCAACCAAAAATAGAACAAGCATCAATCGATGCTTTTTTTGTTGGACCAAGAGCAGCAATGATTACTCCTTGGAGTACAAATGCTGTTGAAATAACCCAAAACATGGGAATTGAAGGCATTCTAAGAATTGAAGAGTTTTCTTCAATAACTGAAGACTTCAAAGATTTCGATCCTATGATTTCTGAAAAATATCAACGTTTACATCAAGAGATTTTTACTATCGATATTCAACCTGAAGCCATTCTTAATATTGAATACATTTCAGAATATAACCAACAAGAAGGCTTATCATTAAGTGACGAAGAAGTTGAGTATCTTGAAGGTGTGTCTAAAAAAATAGGACGACCATTAACCGATTCTGAAGTTTTCGGATTTTCACAAGTGAATTCAGAACACTGTAGACACAAAATATTCAATGGCACATTTGTGATTGATGGAGAAGAGAAAGAAACGTCGCTTTTCAAATTGATTAAAGAAACATCGAAGCAAAATCCAAACGATATAGTTTCGGCATACAAGGACAATGTCGCATTTATAAAAGGCCCAATTGTAGAACAATTTGCTCCTTCTCGTGCAGATGTTCCTGATTATTATACGACTAAAGATTACGAATCTGTAATATCATTAAAAGCAGAGACACATAACTTTCCAACAACTGTAGAGCCATTTAATGGAGCAGCAACAGGTTCTGGTGGAGAAATTAGAGATAGATTAGCTGGCGGAAAAGGCTCGTTGCCATTAGCAGGAACAGCGGTTTACATGACCTCCTACTCTCGATTAGAAGAAGAGCGACCATGGGAAAAAGCATTTCCTGAACGCAAATGGCTGTACCAAACTCCAATGGATATTTTAATAAAAGCCAGTAATGGAGCTTCTGATTTCGGAAACAAATTTGGACAACCTTTAATCTGTGGATCTGTTTTAACTTTTGAACATCAAGATCAAAATGGTAAGATTGGTTACGACAAAGTAATTATGCAAGCTGGAGGCATCGGTTATGGAAAAGCAGAACAAGCATTAAAAGACACACCTCAAGAAGGCGATAAAATAGTCATTCTAGGTGGAGATAATTATAGAATTGGTATGGGAGGAGCTGCGGTTTCTTCAGCTGACACTGGTGCTTTGGCTTCAGGAATTGAACTAAATGCCGTACAACGTTCTAACCCAGAAATGCAAAAACGTGCTGCAAATGCTGTTCGAGGTATGGTAGAAAGTGATGAGAATTTCATTGTTTCTATTCACGATCATGGCGCTGGTGGACACCTCAACTGTTTATCTGAATTGGTTGAAGATACAGGTGGAAAAATCGATTTAGATAAATTACCAGTTGGTGATCCAACATTATCATCAAAAGAAATTATTGGTAACGAATCTCAAGAACGTATGGGATTAGTCATTGGTGACAAACATTTAGAAACTTTACATAAAATTGCAGATCGCGAACGTTCTCCAATATACGATGTCGGAGAAGTTACCGGAAAACACCGTTTTACATTTGAGTCTAAAACTACTGGAGAAAAACCAATGGATTTAGCCTTAGAAGATATGTTTGGTAGTTCTCCAAAAACCATCATGAATGATGTTACCGTTGAAAAAAATTACAACGGCATTTCATACGACACCACTAAATTTTACGATTATTTAGATCAAGTAGTACAACTCGAAGCTGTAGCTTGTAAAGATTGGTTGACTAATAAAGTGGATCGTTGTGTTGGTGGTAAAGTCGCCAAACAACAATGTGTTGGTCCTTTGCAAGTTCCTTTAAACAATGTTGGCGTAATGGCACTTGATTTTAAAGGTAAAGAAGGTATTGCTACAAGTATTGGCCACTCACCTATTTCGGGATTAATTAATCCAATAGCTGGAAGCCGTAATTCAATTACTGAAGCGTTGACAAATATCATTTGGGCTCCTTTAAAAGACGGTTTACAAAGTGTATCATTATCTGCAAACTGGATGTGGCCGTGTAAAAACGAAGGTGAAGATGCACGACTATATGAAGCTGTTAAAGCCATTTCAGAATTTTCAATAGACTTAGGTATTAACGTCCCAACAGGAAAAGATTCCTTATCCATGAAACAGAAATATCCTGATGGTGATGTGATTTCTCCTGGAACCGTGATAATTTCGGCTGCCGGAAATTGTAATGATATTTCTAATGTCGTAGAACCTGTGTTCCAAAAAGGAAAAGGATCTATTTATTATATCAACGTATCTCAAGATTCTTATGAATTGGGAGGAAGTTCTTTTGCGCAAATCAACAATAAAATAGGAAATACAACACCTAGTGTAAAAAGTGCAGCTTACGTTAAAACTGTTTTTAACACGATTCAAAATTTAATAAAAGACAATAAAATCGTTGCAGGACACGACGTCGCTTCGGGTGGATTGATTACAACCTTATTAGAAATGTGTTTTGCCGATACTAACTTGGGAGCCGAATTAGATATTACAAACCTCAACGAAAAAGATGCATTTAAAGTGTTATTTGCCGAAAATGCAGGTCTTGTTTTTCAATCTGAAGATGACACCATTGAAACAGAATTATCTAACGCTAACATTGATTTCCATAAATTAGGAAACGTTATTGAAAGTGATGTTTTAGGCATTATGAATGGAAATGAAGTTTTTACCATGACAGTTTCAAGATTAAGAGACATGTGGTTTAAGACCTCTTACCTACTCGACCAAAAGCAAACCGCTAATGGTTTAGCGAAGCATAGATTTGATAATTATAAAAATCAGGCTTTAGATTTTAAATTTCCAACGCATTTTTCAGGAAAACTACCTGTCATTTCGAGCGAAGCCGAGAAATCTCGTCCAAAAGCAGCAATCCTACGTGAAAAAGGATCAAACTCAGAAAGAGAAATGGCTAATGCCATGTATTTAGCTGGTTTTGATGTTAAAGATGTGCATATGACGGATTTAATTTCGGGTCGTGAAACTCTTGAAGATATTCAGTTTTTAGGTGCTGTTGGTGGTTTTAGTAATTCTGATGTTTTGGGCTCTGCGAAAGGTTGGGCTGGAGCCATTAAATACAACGAAAAAGCAAATAAAGTTATTAGCGATTTCTTTAAAAGAGAAGACACGCTTTCTGTTGGTATATGTAATGGTGCACAACTTTGGATGGAACTCGATTTAGTAAATCCAGAGCACGAGACACACGGTAAGTTAACTTATAACAATTCAAAAAAACACGAAAGTGGCTTTACATCTGTTAAGATTCAAGAAAATAATTCGGTGATGCTATCGAGTTTAGCAGGAAGTACTTTAGGGGTTTGGATTTCACATGGAGAAGGAAAATTTAACCTGCCTTATTCAGAAGACAAATATAATATTGTTGGCAAATATGGTTATGCAGACTATCCTGCAAATCCAAATGGTTCTGATTTTAATACGGCAATGCTTTGTGATAAAACCGGAAGACATTTAGCTACAATGCCTCATATAGAGCGTTCTATTTTTCAATGGAATTGGGCATATTATCCGGAAGGTAGAAAAGACGACGTAGCTCCTTGGTTAGAAGCTTTTGTGAATGCAAGATTATGGATTGAAAAAAATTCTTAATTTTAAAACCACAACCAACTTATTTCCTTATGGTGGCTAAAGCCCTAAAATTAAATAACATTATTTGTGGTATTTTTATCATTGTTTCACTTCAATTAGTACATGGCCAAAAACAAGATGTCAATATTGAAGCTGTTAATACAATAAAACAAAACATAAATCAATCTAAGAAAACCATCCAACTTAAATGGATGGATAGTCTTTTAACTTTAATTAGAGATACCAAAGGGTTTAAATACGACTCTATTGCAAGAGAAACTATTGACTTCTCCATACAGCTAGACTCCTTTAATTTGGCTGCATATCACACTGCAAATCTTATTAACTACAATAATAATTTTGTAGGCAACCCAAAAGAAGGCGTCAGTTTATTTAATAAATATTATCCCATCTTAGAAACGCATATATCGCTTCGTAATAAAGCAAGTTTATATATTGATTCCGGAGATAGCTATTATTATATAGGTAAAGTTGACAAATCTATAGAACATTACGATAAAGCTATTTTTTATGCTGACAAAGACAACAATCAACGTATTAAGGCTTTTGCAATTTTATACAAAGGCTATGCCTACAATGACGAAGGCCAATTTGTTGAAGCTTCTAAAACGCTAATCAATGCTGTTAAAATTTTTGAAAACGTTAAAGACACATTCAACATTATTGGAGCTAAAAATTCTTTAGGAATAGTCTATAGCAAGAATGGGTTTTTAGAAGAAGCAAACACAGAACGTAATGAAGCTTTGGTCCTAGCTAAAAAAACCAATAGCATTGGACAAATTGCAACTTTAGAAGTAAATGCAGCTGCCGATTTTCGTAAAACAAAAGATTATGAAAAGCAGATAAAAAGCCTACAAACTGCATTAGCAGCTTCTAAACAATCAAGATTTGCAGATGATTTATATCCCAGAATAGTAAACCCTCTTATTTTGGCTTATGTAAATACAGACAGTCTTGATAGAGCGAAATTTTACTTAAAGAAAATAGAAAATTCAGATAAAAATTATACCCAAGGTGTATATGAGTCGAGCTATATTAAATCTAAACAACAAATTGAATTAGCAGATAAGAACTACAACCAGGCATTGCAACTTGGTACAACCTATTTAACAATTGTAAACAACAGTAACAATGTAAATAATATTGAACATGCTGAACGTTTTCTCTCTCAAGTTTATGATTCCTTAGGTAACGATAGCAAAGCTTTCTTTCATTATAAAAATGCGAAACACATAGAAGATTCCATTTATAACATACAAAAAACTAAAGCTTTAAGCTATTACCAAACACTTTATGAGACTGAGAAAAGAGATGCCATGATTAAAGCCCAGGAATCTGATATTTTATTACTCGATTCTAAAAACAGAGTTAAAAATCAGTGGCTAATATTTGGATCCTTAGGTTTGCTAGGCCTTTTCAGTATCGTTTATCTTTATCGTTCAAAACAGTTTTTAAAGAAAAAAGAACAACTTCAAAAAGTATTTGCACAAGATTTATTACGAAATATTGAGCGCGAACGCAGTCGCATATCTAGTGAATTGCATGATAGCATTGGGCAAAGCTTGTTATTAATAAGAAACAAAATAGTGCTTAATGATGATGTTGAAAATTCAAATACGTCTTTAGTAGATAATGCCATACATGAAGTACGCACCATTTCCCAAGATCTACACCCTTTTCAGTTTGAAAAATTAGGACTTATAAAATCCTTAAAATATCTTATTGAAAAACTACAAAACAATTCAAACATTTTCTATTCAGAAGATATCGATGAGTTAAAAGATGAAATTCCTATAGAACAAACCATTTTTGTGTACAGAATGATACAAGAATGTCTTAATAATGTAGAAAAACACTCAGAGGCCAAAGCATGTCAATTAAATATTGAAGAAGTTGCTGATGCCGTTACTTTTGAGGTGAAAGATAATGGTATTGGATTTGACCTTACCGAAGGTATCGATCAGCTAAATAGTTTAGGGATGCAAACTTTAAAAGAACGCGCTAAAATTATTAATGCACAGTTAAGTATCTCATCAACCAAAGGCAAAGGCACCACTGTAATTATTAAAGTTCCTAAAAAATGAAGCCTACCGTAATTATAGCAGATGACCACCCTTTACTATTAGAAGGCAATAAACTTTTTTTAGAAAAAAACTGGTATAATGTAATTGCCACAGCAAATGACGGTAATGATGCTTACAACAAGATTATAAAACTACAACCAGATGTTGCCATTTTAGACTATGACATGCCAATTATTGATGGTCTTGAGGTTGCAAAAACCTTAAAGTCAAAAAACAGCTCTACTAAAATTATTATCCTCACTTTACACAAACAAGAAAGCATTATTAAAGAAATTGGAAAATTAATTGATGCTTATGTTTTAAAGGAATCTGCTTTAAGTGAACTAGAAACCTGTTTAAAAAAAGTATTGAATGATGAAAACTTTGTGAGCCCTGCACTAGAGGACAAAGTATATTTAAAATCTGGAAATACAGATATTTCATCCTTAACAAAAACAGAACTAAAAATATTGAAATACTTGGCCTCTAATCTAAGTAGTTCTGAAATTGCTGAAACTTTATTTATTTCGAAACGAACAGTAGAAAAGCATCGCAGTAATATTATCTCAAAGCTCAAATTAGACAAAAGCCAAAATGCTCTTGTCATCTGGGTTCAGAAACACCAAGAACTCTTCACTACGTAGACCTACGTATTTTAGATTCTAATCTAGCAATATACTTTTATAAGAAAGAAACGTATTATGCTGGTTAGACACAAACTTCCATTTAACCATTGGCTCCTAGACATCTATAGCATTGATCTGAAACCTCACGTAGACAGTCATATTATAGTGCCTAATGGGTATTCATATATACTCTGTATTGCCAAAAATAAAGTTTCAATAAATTCAAAAAACATCACTAGAGACACGATAGCGTGTTTTAAGCCTACGCAAAAAGTTGTGTCTATTGATTGCCATAAGCCAACAACGGTTATTGTTGCAAAATGTATTCCTACATATGCTGGATATATAATTAATAATGAACAAAAACGCATCTACAATTTAAACCATCTCATATCATCAAAACATTCCAGATGGTCCAAACAATTGTTTAATTCCAATTCAGACCTTTATTTGCGTATACAGCTTTTTAATTCAATATTATCTCAACTCAATTTTAAAACCATACATAAAACCATACTAGACAATATTGTATTATATATTCACGCCTGTAAAGGCAAAATAAGTATAAAGGAACTCACACAACGTTATTCTTGCAGTTCGCGATATATTCAGAAACAGTTTAAATCTATCATAGGTATTACACCGAAAGTTTATCTAAACCTTGCAAAACTCTATTACACTTTATTAGAATTGGAAATTACAATTAAAAGCGAGGCAGATGTTACAATACTTAATTATTACTATGATCATTCACATTTCTCAAAGACAGTAAAGTCGTTATTAGGCGTAAGTTACTCTAAGTACAAATCTTCTAAATCCAATCTAACATCTGTTTTACTATGTGAAGACTATTAGCCGATTATGTTCGCATTCATACCACAGAACACCGGCCAAAAGACATATTTTAACGACCAATTACAAAATTTTATAAGTTTAATCAGTAGCTACGTAGACCTACGTATATGTTTAGATACATCGGTCTACTAACTTGCAACCAAATTTAAATCTAACCTATTATGAAAAAATTTACGCTCCCAGAATGTTGGTCATCCAGATTATATGGCATCTATTGTCGCGAAAAAAATCCCATTATACATTTGGTAATGCTATGTTTTACAGCTTTTCTATTATTGGCAAGCAATCAAGACCTTAATGCACAAGCCCTCACCTTCAACCCCAACCCAATAGACATGGGTAATATAGAGGTTGGTCAAATGTTTGAAGCTTTTGTCGATATTTCAGATTCTGATCCAGTAGCTGAACCCAATGCAAATTACATATCTAATGTTTTTATTACCAATGACACAGCAGGCATATTTGTTAGTGGCAATTATTATTATGATGATAATGTAGGTTTTGGAAATCTAGGTGTTGGCATAAACCCTATAAATGAAGGTACATATACCGCAACATTAAATGTAGAGGTAGATGAAACAGACGGCACACAAATCTATCAAATACCAATTACGGCCACAGTTATACCAGCTTCATACCCAGAATTAACAGCCTCTAACTTAGACTTTAACACCATACATGTTAATACTAATACAACGCAAGATTTGATTTTAAGCAATAGCGGAAACGAAGATTTGGTAATCGACAACTTTAATCTCGATAACTCATCCGATACTACATTTACATATACTCAACCCAGTACGCCATTAACCATAACTCCTGGCAACACCTATACAATTCCTATAACTTTTTCACCTTTACCATTAGATGGTGGCTCTTCCGGAAGTGTATTCAATAGGTCAACAACCCTTACCATAACTAGCAACAACTATTTTGAATATGAGACAGCTATAAATGTTACAGGAAATGTATTCCCAAGTAACCCAGTAGAAACAGACACTGACTTTGGCAATGTTGAGATTGGACAAACCGTATCCGGAAGCAATTCCATTACCAATAACGGTGAAGGTGAACTTTTTATAGACAATGTTTATTTCGATACTTATCATATTGGCGCAGATGCAACGGCAGATTTTTCGTTAATAAATCCACCGACATTTCCAGTAATTTTAGCTCAAGGCCAATCACTTACCGTTGATATCGAGTTTACTCCAAATGATTTAAGTTTCAGACGTGTGTATATGCGTTATGCCGCTAGAAACCATACAAGTTCAGTAATAAGTCCTACTATTGAAGGTGTAGGCGTGCAGTCAGAAATTTCATTTCCAACTGATATTAATGCAGGGAATGTGCGTAAAGGAGAATCTGAAACATACACCTTAGAAATTCAAAATCCTGGCACACTAGCGACCCAAATTTCTGCTTTAGAAATCAGTGGTACAAATGCTGATGTTTTTTCTATTACTGGTAGTAGCCCACAAACCATACCTGCTGGTGGTTCTGTAGATTATAGCGTTGAATTTTCAAGCGATACAGCTGGTGGCAAAACAGCTCAAATAAATTTTACTAGTAATGTCGATAGCAGTCCACATAGTATTAATCTTTTGGCAAATATTACCAATTCCAAATTAAGAGTAAGTCCTGCAGAATTAGAATTCCCAGAAGTTTTGGTGGGCTCGTCTACTACTCCATTAACCGTAACACTCTCTAACGAATTTGGTACAGATGCTGTGGAGATACAAAATATAGTTTTGCCTAGTTCAGACTTTACAGTGAGTGGCATTACGACACCATTAACCATTGCAGCTGGAGGTGAAAGCAGTTTTCAGGTACAATGCAATCCACAACAAACAGGAAATGTTTATGCTCCATTGATCGTAGAAAGCAATGACGATAAAGCTTCAATTGGCATTAACTTAATGGGTATTGGTGTTACTCCAGAAATTCAGTTAAGTAGAACTCAAATGTTTTTCTTAAACACCGCATTGGATAGTAATGGTCGTACCGAGATACTTTCTATTCAAAACAACGGCACTGGCGATTTAATACTTAACGATGCTAACATTGTAAACAGTCCTGGTTCATTTGGCCCCATTCAGTTTGAATTATCATCACCCCTTACCCTACCAGTAACTATACCATCCAGTGAATCTTACATTATTCCTGTAAAATTTAATCCATCAAATATTGGAGGTTATACGGGGAGATTAAACCTAGCTACTAATGATGGCGACATAGGTATATTTTTAAGTGGTACAGCTATTGCACCTAGTGCCCATGTTGACAAAAATGAAGAATTTCCAGAGAATATAAGGATAGGTGAAAGTATTACAAGAGCATTTACAATAACAAATAATGGTGTAGGTACTTTAGAGATCTCGGATTTTGAACTTGTAGAAGTGGGAATTGATGCTGATGACGAACCCGATTTCACTTTGGATATCACGCTGCCATATAATATTGCTCAAGGACAAACTAGAACCTTACAAATTGTCGCCAACCCAATATCTACAGGCTATAAGAATGTACAGTTAGAACTTACTACAAATACAGTTTCTGGAGCCATAACGGGTGATCCTTTGTTGTGGTCTTACAACGTTTTAGATCTCGCCTATTTTGAAGGCGAAAACGTTAAACAAATGACAGATGCTGGCATTGGAGAAACCTCATATACACCATATACTATAACCAATACTGGTGAGGCAACTATGGTGGTATATGGTGAGCATGCAGCTTTATATCAAGCTGGAGGAACGTTCACAATACCAAATCAATCTGAGCTACCGACAGAATGGAATTCATACAATAACTTTCCTTTTACTTTAGACCCTGGAGATAGCAATGATATTATAATTGCTTATTCACCCTCTACAACCTCTGCATATGGTGAAATTGCATTAAAAACCGGACCAATTTTAAATAACGCTAACGAAGGTGGTTTTGAGTATTCTGCAATAATTAAAGCATCTGGTGGTGCATTATTACCTGCATTAACAACAATAGAAGCACAACCTATCACGTTCCCGCTCACAAGTATAGGAAGATCTAACTCAAAAATCGTTACCATAAAAAACACTGGAACAACCGACCTTATTATAAATAACACCTATGGAGACGGTACTTATATGTTTAAAGACCAAGGTAGTTTAACCAATATTACCTTGGGTGTTGGAAACACTATGGATTTTGAAATTTTATTTAACCCTAGTACCTTAGGTACTGTAGAAGGTTATTTTGGTTTCGATACTAATGTACAAAGTCAATTTGTAATCGTAAATGCGACTGGTGAAGCTAAAGAACCTGATGAAATCGTGGTCAACGGATTAACTTTTGAAGCAGATACGAAAATAGATTTGGGAGACGGAAAATACATTCTAAGCGGAAATGTACACGCGGGAAAAATGGAATTTGGTGGAGATGTAACTATAAATTTAGGCTCTAACAATGTAAGTTGCCAATGTAAAGTTTACACCACAAATATAACACCTGTAGGCGAATATGGCGGAGAAGAAGTCGATTTAATGGAAGGAGATATTACTTTTAAAGTAGAACAATCAGAAGATGGTACTCCGTATATAAATGCAGCCATCGATTCTGGTTTAACAGGTGTAAATACATTTTTAAATTTGGTAGACATTCCTATAGAATTTTCAAAATTTGAACTCATCACAGGTGATGATCCTGGTATTGAGGTTGGTGGGTCACTAGATCTACCTGCTGATATTTTTGGTCCCGATGTAAACGTTACCATAGATCGATTGCGAATTGTAGAATCTGGAGTGAATCTTGAAGGCTCTTCAAGTATAAGTGGAAACCCAGCCGTAAAGGTTCTTAATACTTTTGAGCTTCAAGAAGCAGGAGTTAACTTCAATACGTTCGAAAACTCATTTGGAGGGAATGCAGCCATAAGACTTTCATTATTAGGTAAAACAACTTCTATTGCTGGAGGCGTACAGATCATTAATGGTGGTTTGGATTCGGTTTCTTTAGAAGTAGAAATCAGTCCAGGCATTCCTTTAGCAAACACAGGATGGGAACTTTCTGGTGGTAATGGATTTATTAATGGTATTCAAGTACCTCCATTGTCAATCGGTTTAGGTGTAGATTTAAAGCCTATAGCACCTATAGACATTCTTAAATTAGATAATATGCAATTGGCATATACCTTTGGTACATCATTAGAGGCTAGTGGTACTATATTGGTCCTTAATCAAACTGTAGGTGGAGGAAGTATCTTAGTAAACAATTTAGGATTAACAGCAGAAGCTTATGTTAATTTATACGGTGTATTTAGAGGTGATGTTTCCTTACTTGTAGAAAACAGAACGTCTGGTCTTTTTGCAGAAGCTATGGCAGATATGTCGCTTACCATCCCTGAAATACCTGCTGCAGATTGCGCGATATGTGAAGCCGTAAATGGCTATTTACCATATACTATTGCAGAACTTAAAGCAAAAATCAACAACGATAGATTTAAAGCAAGTACAACCATTGCAGATGTGTTAACTCTAGATATAGGTGTTGAGTTTGGTGGTGATGTTAAAGTAGGCGGAAAGTTTGGAATAATTCCTTTTGGCGACAGTGGGAGATCTGCAGAAAACAACTTTTCGGAATTCTATATCGAAAATGATGAAAATGCAAAAGCAATAAATGAATTAGAAGGTGGCAGTTTAGTAGTTGCTTCTCGCGATAGTAACTCTCAAATACCATTTAACTTGTCACAAAACTACAGCAACGTTATTGTGCGAATAGAAGGTGATAATGCATATCCAGATGCCACATTAACCTTACCAGATGGCACTGTAATTACACCTACATCTGCAGAAACCAATGATGCTTTATATACCGAAAGTAACGAAAACTTTAGAGTGTTTTATACACTAAAAGACACTCAAATTGGTGAATACGAAATTAATGTTGAAGGAGCTGGACCTTATGAAATCGATTTATTTGGTGCTGGATTTGCACCAGAAATAGAAATTACAAGCGTAAACTATGACAATAGCACTAAAGATGTAACCATTACTTGGAACGATCAAGATTTAGATAGCGATGCAGTTATAGCACTCTATTACGACATTGATGGTAAAGGTGCTAATGGTAAGCAAATTGTAGGTGGTATATCTGAAAACGATACTACAAACCAATATACCTTTAATGCGTCTAATTTAATTAGTGGTACCTACTTTGTTTATGCAAAGATTGAAGATGAATCTAACCCAGCAGAATATGCATATGCAACAACCACATTTACTGTTGTAAACGAATCTCCTGTAGTTACACCAACATTAATTGGTGCCTTAGAAGATAATGTTTTTAAACTTGCTTGGAACCCTGTAAATGATGCTGATCACTACGTCATGTATATCGATGAAGAATTGGTAACACGTTACAGTAGTAGCCAAGGTGTTGGTGATGTAACCGCTTTCGATTTTAAAGATATTGCACCAGGACGTACGTATAAATTTGGTGTAACTGCAATGCGTGAAGAATTAGATGGTTCATATACAGAATCCAATCTATCTAATATTATAGAATTTGAATTTATAAGCCCAGATGTTAACAACATTCCAAAGTTAGAAACTGAAAGCTTAGCTCCTGTAACAGATCCTTGTAGTCCATATACATTTACGGTTAACTATTCAGATCCTGACACTGGAGATATTTTAGAATTAACAATGCCAACGCATCCAGAGGGTATGACCTTAGCAGGAAACACCATAAACTGGACTCCAACCGCTGATCAAATTGGTAAACACCAAGTCATCTTAAATGTTGCCGACGATAAAGGAGGTGTTGATGAAAAAAGCTTTGTAATCACAGTATTTAATGCTAATTCAGCGCCAACTCCAGATTTAAGCGTACTTCCAGTTGCTGAGGCAGCATGTAGCGTTACACTTAATGCGCCTAGTGCTACAGACGACTGTAGTGGTACTATTACTGCAACAACAACTGATGCAACAGCCTATACGCAACCTGGCGACTATATGGTAACTTGGGTTTACGACGATGGTAATGGCAATCAAGCTACACAACAACAACGCGTAATTGTAACAGATACTGAACTTCCAACAATAGCGTGTCAGCATATAACTGTGGCGTTAGATGAAACGACAGGTTCAGTAACTATACTTCCAGAAGATTTAGATAATGGAACTACTGACAACTGTGCAGAAGTTGAAGACTTAACATTTAGTCTTTCGGAAGATACATTTACGGCAACAGGAGTTTACGATGTTACTTTAACAGTAGAAGACGAAAACAACAATTTAGATTCCTGTGTGGCGCAAGTTACTGTAGAACCATCATTGAGTATAGATGAAGCCACGAAATTAGATGGTATTAAACTGTATCCAAACCCAAATAGAGATGGCAGACTTAATCTTGAAATTCCAGATGACATCAATCTTGAGAAAATTGAAATTTATGATGCTATAGGTAGAAAAGTGATGGATATTAACCACATTGAAAATTATATCAATATAGATAATCTATCCTCAGGCAGCTATTTGATTAAATTTTCTTCAGCAATAGGAAATACAACTAAAAGGATTAGTAAATTGTAATATTAATTCAATAATTAAAAAGGTCAAGGTAATTTTATCTTGACCTTTTTGTATTTATGATGGTGAGATTAACTAAACTAAGTTTAATATTCCAAACAAAAATGGCAGACATTAACAAGTAAATTGTTTTCATTTATGTAGAGATTATTGCTTTAAACAATCGGTTCAACGATCTGGTTAACCATATAAGTATCATTTTAATAATAAAACGATACTGTTATCAAACTAATAGTTAAACGCATGCTAGTACGTTACCATTTTCTTGATTCAATAAATAATTCCTAATTTATTATCACCTACGATATTAATTATATAATTTTTAACTTTAATTTTTATATTTTCGTAATCACTTACTAAATAAGCGTCCATAAATATGACAGAAGTAACACGACTTTTTGATTTCCCCTACTACCAATTAAAACACAAACCAACGTCTAATGCGCTAGTTACCAAATACAATGGAAAGTGGGAACCGACTTCAACGCAAGAATACATAGATAAATCCAATGCAATGAGCAGAGCTTTATTGCGATTAGGTGTTCAGAAGAATGATAAAATTGCAGTTATTTCAACTACAAATAGAACAGAGTGGAATATCATGGATATTGGAATTCTTCAGCTCGGTGCACAAAATATACCGATATACCCAACTATTAGTGCTGAAGATTACGAGTATGTATTAAATCATAGTGAATCTACGTATTGCTTTGTTTCCGATGAAGTAGTCCTAGAAAAAGTTCGAAAAGTACAAGCGAATACCAAAATAAAAGAAGTGTATTCTTTTGATCATATTGAAGGCTGTAAACACTATTCCGAATTGTTAGAACTCGGAGAAGACCACAGCAATCAACCTGAAGTAGAATTAAGAAAAGATGCTGTAAAGTCAACCGATTTAGCAACTATAATTTATACGTCTGGTACAACAGGAAAACCTAAAGGTGTTATGCTTTCTCACTGGAATATAACAAGTAATGCTTTAGATAGTTCTCCTAGAGTGCCATTAAAAGAAGGAGAAACGCGTGTTTTAAGCTTTTTACCTATTTGTCACATTTTTGAACGCTTGTTAATCTATGTGTATCAATATGCAGGAACTTCCATTTATTTTGCAGAAGGCATTGATAAAATTGGTGAAAATGCCAAAGAAATTAAACCAAACTTAATGAGTGTTGTTCCGCGACTACTCGAAAAAGTTTTTGATAAAATTATGCTGAAAGGTGATGATCTTTCTGGCATAAAAAGGTCATTATTCTATTGGGCAGTAAGTTTAGGAGAACGTTGGGAACCTTACGGTGCAAATGGAGCATGGTACGAATTTCAACTAAAAATCGCGGATAAACTTATTTTTAGTAAATGGAGAGAAGCACTTGGTGGAGAATTAGGAACAATGGTTTCGGGAAGTGCAGCGCTTCAACCACGACTTGCTCGAATTTTTGGAGCAGCAAAAATGAGAGTTATGGAAGGTTACGGCTTAACAGAAACATCACCTGTGATTTCTGTAGGTTTATATAGAGATAACATGTATAAAGTTGGTACTGTCGGAAAAGTAATAGACAACGTAGACGTAAAAATTGCTGATGATGGTGAAGTCTTAATAAAAGGCCCAAATGTAATGATGGGTTATTATAAAGATCCTGACAAAACAGCTGAAGTAATGACAGGAGACTACTTTCACACAGGAGATAAAGGGGAAGTTGATGCCGATGGTTTTTTAAGAATCACAGGTCGAAAAAAGGAAATGTTTAAAACCTCTGGTGGAAAATATGTTATTCCGCCGCTCTTAGAAAATGATATGAAACAATCGTTGTTTATAGAGCAGATTATGGTTGTAGGTGAAGGCGAAAAAATGCCAGCAGCTTTAATTCAACCAAATTTCGATTTTATTCGTGATTGGATTGACCTGAAGAAAAATAACGTAGGCAAAACTGATGTTGAGATAGCTAACTCAGAAATTGTGATTAACCGTATCCAGCAAGAAGTAGACAAGTATAATAAACACTTTGGAAAATGGGAACAAATAAAACGTTTTGAACTTACGCCAGATGCTTGGTCAATTGAAGGTGGACACCTTACTCCTACCATGAAAATGAAACGCTCCATAATTAAGGATATTTATCAAGATCTTTATGATAAAATCTATCGCGTATAATTATAAGTCATTTATTTAACGATCTTAATAAAAGTAACAGCCGCAAATAATAATTGCGGCTGTTTTTCTTTAAAAACAATCTCTGATTAGTTTTTTATAGATGAAACAATTAGTGTTACTATTAGTACGACCAGTCAATATATTGATATATTCACAAAATTTACCCTCTTAAACAGCGTAATATTCAGATTAGAAGATTTATTTTTAACATAATGAAATAATTTTTCAAAAATACTATGCGTGCATAGTATTTTTTTACTATCTTTGGTTTTCAAATACAATCCATGAAAGATAAAACCATTGACTATGTCTTAAGAACCACATGGTTGGCAGTCAACAAAATGTACAACGAAGAAGCCTCCGCTTTTGGAACAACTATGGCAACTGGGTTTGCATTGTTAAGTATTGATCCTGAGAAAGGAACACCTTCAACGTCCTTAGGTCCAAAAATGGGAATGGAAGCCACAAGTCTTTCCAGAACCTTAAAAACTATGGAAACAAAAGGTTTAATAGTACGTAAACCAAATCCTGAAGATGGACGTGGTGTACTTATTTTCTTAACGGATTTTGGTCGAGAGAAAAGAGAATTATCAAAAGAAAAAGTGCTCACTTTTAATGATACTATAAAAAACAACGTCTCACCAGAAGAACTGTCAAATTTCTATAAGGTTGCCGAAATCATTAATAATATGATTTCTAACAAACAGATATATAATAAAAACGAACACATTTTAAAATAAGATGAGTAAACGAAGAATTAAAAAAATAGCAATTATTGGATCTGGAATTATGGGAAGCGGTATCGCTTGTCATTTCGCCAATATTGGTGTTGATGTTTTATTGTTAGACATTGTACCACGAGAATTAAACGACAAAGAGAAAGCTAAAGGTTTAACTTTAGAAGATAAAGTTGTGCGAAATAGATTAGTAAACGATGCTTTAACAGCCTCGTTAAAATCTAAGCCCTCACCTATTTATAGTCAAAAATTTGCAAATCGTATTACTACAGGAAACATAGAAGACGATATTGCAAAAGTTGCTGACGTGGATTGGATTATGGAAGTTGTTGTAGAACGACTAGATATTAAACAACAAGTTTTCGAAACGCTAGAAAAACATCGTAAGCCAGGAACCTTAATAACTTCTAATACGTCAGGTATTCCTATTAAGTTTATGAGTGAAGGACGAAGTGAAGATTTCCAGAAACATTTCTGTGGGACTCACTTTTTTAATCCTGCACGATACTTAAAATTATTCGAAATTATTCCTGGTCCAAAAACAGATCAGGCTGTATTAGATTTTTTAAATGATTATGGCGAAAAATTCTTAGGAAAAACGTCTGTAATCGCTAAAGATACACCTGCTTTTATAGGCAATAGAATTGGGATATTTAGCATTCAAAGTTTATTTCACACTGTTAAAGATTTAGATCTCACTATTGAAGAAGTTGATAAATTATCAGGTCCTGTAATTGGTCGTCCAAAATCTGCCACGTTTAGAACTGTTGATGTTGTCGGCTTAGACACTTTGGTTCACGTAGCTAACGGTATCAGAGAAAACTGTCCAAAAGACGAACGTATAGAATTGTTTGAATTACCTGATTTCATCAATACCATGATGGAAAACAAATGGTTGGGTAGTAAAACGGGTCAAGGTTTTTACAAGAAAACTAAAAATGACAAAGGTAAAACTGAGATTTTATCTTTAGACCTAAACACATTAGAGTACAGAGCGTCTAAGAAGGCAAAATTTGCAACTTTAGAACTTACAAAAACAGTTGATAAAGTTGTTGACCGCTTCAAAATATTAGTAAAAGGAAAAGACAAAGCAGGCGAATTTTACAGAAAGAGTTTTTCAGCCTTATTCGCTTACGTTTCTAACCGAATTCCTGAAATCACCGATGATTTATACAAAATCGATGATGCCATGAAAGCTGGTTTTGGATGGGAACATGGTCCTTTCCAAATTTGGGATGCTATTGGAGTAGAAAAAGGAATCGAGATGATGAAAGCTGAAGGTTTAGAGCCTAACGCTTGGGTAAATGAAATGATAGCTTCCGGAAATTCTTCTTTCTACACCGTTAAAGATGGAGCATCTTACGCTTATGATATTCCTAAGAGATCACAAGAAAAAATTCCGGGTCAAGATGCATTTATCATCTTAGATAATATCAGAAAAACCAACGAAGTATTTAAAAATTCTGGTGTTGTCATTGAAGATTTGGGTGATGGTATACTTAACGTAGAGTTCCAATCTAAAATGAATACCATTGGAGGTGATGTACTTGCAGGCTTAAATAAAGCCATTGATTTAGCGGAAAAAGATTTCGCCGGATTGGTAGTCGGGAATCAAGCCGCAAACTTCTCTGTTGGCGCTAACATTGGTATGATTTTTATGATGGCTGCAGAACAAGAATATGACGAGCTTAATATGGCTATTAAATATTTCCAAGATACCATGATGCGCATGCGATACTCGTCAATTCCAACAATTTCTGCACCTCACGGCATGGCTTTAGGTGGTGGTTGCGAATTATCATTACACGCCGATAAAGTAGTTGCAGCAGCCGAAACTTACATGGGACTTGTAGAGTTTGGTGTTGGAGTTATTCCTGGTGGTGGCGGCTCTAAAGAAATGGCCTTAAGAGCATCAGATACCTTTAAAAAAGGCGATGTTCAGTTAAATGTATTACAAGAATATTTCTTAACGATTGGAATGGCTAAAGTGTCAACATCTGCTTATGAAGCTTTCGATTTAGGATTGCTTCAACAAGGCAAAGACGTTGTCGTTGTGAATAAAGACCGTCAAATAGCAGTTGCCAAACAACATGCTAAATTAATGGCAGATATGGGTTATACACAACCTGTAAAACGAGAAGACGTTTTAGTTCTAGGTAAACAAGCACTTAGTATGTTTATGGTTGGAACAGACTCTATGGAAGCATCCAATTACATTAGTGAACACGATCGTAAGATTGCTAATAAATTGGGTTATGTAATGGCTGGTGGAGATTTATCTGAGCCAACAAAAGTAAGTGAGCAATATTTATTAGATATAGAGCGTGAAGCTTTCTTAAGTTTATGTACAGAACGTAAGACTTTGGAACGAATTCAGCATATGTTGACTAAGGGAAAACCGTTGAGAAATTAAAAAAGTACTAAGTAATCAGTATTAAGTATTAAGACTGAAACTATAGATAAGTTCAACCAATCTATAAAAATGTTTAGAATCTTGATATTAAATTCTGAAAAACAAAATACTTACAATCTTAATATCAATTACCATGCACAGATTCGAAGAGTTAAAAATATGGCAAAAGGCAATGGACATTACAGAAAATTGTTATCGGGCAACCGATAGTTTTCCAAAAGAAGAAAAATACGGATTAACATCACAACTAAGACGAAGTGCAGTTTCAATTCCTTCAAATATTGCTGAAGGTGCAGGACGAAATACAAATGGAGAATTCAGACAGTTTTTAGGAATTGCGAATGGTTCTTCTTATGAATTATTAACACAATTATATTTATCTAAAAGATTAAACTTAATTACGGAAGAAAAAGTAAGACCAATTATAAATGAAGTTGTACAAGTAACTAAAATGAGTTACGCTTTACAGAGAACGCTTAATAAGTCTTAATACTTAATTCTAAAAATCTTAATACTATTATGAGCAAACAAGCTTACATCGTAAAAGCATACAGAACAGCCGTTGGTAAAGCACCTAAGGGCGTGTTCAGATTTAAAAGAACAGACGAACTTGCAGCAGAAACCATCAAATACATGATGAAGGAACTGCCTAATTTAGATCCAAAACGCATTGACGACGTCATTGTTGGTAACGCTATGCCAGAAGGTTCGCAAGGTTTAAATATGGCGCGTTTAATCTCTTTAATGGGATTAGATGTTGTTGATGTGCCAGGCGTAACCGTCAACCGTTTTTGCTCTTCGGGAGTTGAAACGATCGGAATGGCAACAGCAAAAATTCAAGCAGGAATGGCAGATTGTATCATCGCTGGTGGTGCAGAAAGCATGAGTGCTGTACCAATGACAGGTTTTAAACCCGAATTAAATTACGATGCCATTGTAAAAGCAGGGCACGAAGATTATTATTGGGGCATGGGAAACACGGCTGAAGCCGTAGCTCAAAAATTCAACGTGTCTCGTGAAGACCAAGATGAATTCGCCTATAATTCTCATATGAAAGCATTAAAAGCACAAGCTGAAGATCGTTTTCAGGATCAAATTGTACCTATAGAAATAGAACAGACTTATATAGATGCCAATGGAAAAAAAGCAATAAAATCATATACAGTTACTAAAGACGAAGGCCCAAGAAAAGGCACAAGTAAAGAAGCCTTAGCAAAACTTCGAGCTGTATTTGCAGCAGGAGGTAGTGTAACAGCCGGTAACTCTTCTCAAATGAGTGATGGTGCTGCTTTTGTTATGGTCATGAGCGAAGATATGGTAAAGGAATTAGGTTTAGAGCCAATTGCTAGAATGGTGAACTATGCAGCGGCAGGAGTTGAACCTCGTATTATGGGAATTGGCCCAGTTAAAGCCATTCCGAAAGCATTAAAACAAGCAGGTTTAAAACAAGATGACTTGTCACTTATTGAATTGAATGAAGCCTTTGCTTCCCAATCCTTAGCAGTCATCAGAGAATTAGACTTAAATCCAGATATTATAAACGTCAATGGTGGTGCCATTGCATTAGGTCACCCATTAGGATGTACAGGAGCAAAACTATCAGTTCAATTGTTTGACGAAATGCGAAAGCGCGATATGAAAGGTAAATATGGTGCAGTAACCATGTGTGTTGGTACAGGTCAAGGGGCTTGTGGGGTGTTTGAGTTTCTTTCGTAAAAAGAAATTAGAGATGAGATGTTAGAAATTAGAGCTGAAGCATGAGTATTAGAAAGCGACATAATCATCGAAATTTAAAAATTTGGCAATTAGGCACAGAGATTATGAAAGATGTTTATGATTTAACTTCAACATTTCCGCAAAAAGAAGATTTTAGGCTAACTTCTCAATTAACAGGATGTGCAGTATCAATGCCCTCTAATATCGCTGAAGGTTCTGCACGAACCGATAAAGCTTTTAGCACTTTTTTGGATTATTCATTAGGCTCTTCATTTGAGCTAGGAACACAATTAATAGCGGCTTTACATGCTAAATATATTACTGAAATACAATTCGAACAATTAAACAATAAAAACAACGAATTTCAAAGAATGACAATTGGGTTTATGGGAAAACTATAGCTGTCTAACCTCTTAATTCTAATCTCTCATTTCTTAGATAAATTTGACAAAGACTAAAACTAATAAAATTATGGCTGAAACACAAAACAAAGACATCCTTCGAGGCGGTCAATTCCTAGTAAAGGAAACCAACTGCGAAGACGTCTTCACTCCTGAGGATTTTAGTGAAGAACAAAACATGATGAAGGAATCCGTGATGGAATTCAACGAACGTGAAATCATTGCACACAAACCAAGATTTGAAGCTAAAGATTATGCACTAACGGAAGAAGTAATGCGTAAAGCTGGCGACATGGGATTTTTAGGTGTTGCTGTTCCTGAAGCTTATGAAGGGCTTGGAATGGGATTTGTATCTACGGTGTTAACTTGTGATTACATCTCGAGCGGAACGGGTTCTTTTAGTACGGCTTTTGGTGCACATACAGGAATTGGCACCATGCCAATTACCTTATACGGAACCGAAGAACAGAAGCTAAAATATGTTCCTAAATTGGCTACAGGCGAATGGTTTGGTGCGTATTGTTTAACGGAACCTGGAGCTGGATCTGATGCCAATTCAGGTAAAACTACAGCAGAACTTTCTGCTGATGGTAAATCGTATAAAATAAACGGTCAAAAAATGTGGATCTCTAACGCAGGTTTCTGTCGTTTAATGATTGTTTTTGCACGTATTGAAGATGATAAAAATATTACTGGTTTTATCGTAGAATATGACAAGGACAGTCCAAACGGCATTACTTTAGGTGAAGAAGAACACAAATTAGGAATTCGTGCGAGTTCTACACGTCAGGTATTTTTTAATGATACGGTTGTTCCTGTAGAAAACATGTTAGCTGGTCGTGGTGAAGGTTTTAAAATCGCAATGAACGCCCTTAATGTTGGTCGTATAAAATTAGCGGCGGCTTGTTTAGATTCTCAAAGACGAATTCTAACGACTGCTGTGCAATATGCTAATGAACGTAAACAATTTAAAACACCAATTGCAGACTTTGGTGCTATTAAAACCAAATTAGCTGAAATGGCTGCAAGTGCGTATGCTGGTGAATCTGCAACGTATAGAGCTGCTAAAAATATTGAAGACAGAATCGCGTTACGTGAAGCTGCCGGAAACTCACATCAAGAAGCAGAACTAAAAGGCGTTGAAGAATACGCTATTGAATGTTCAATCTTAAAAGTAGCTGTTTCAGAAGATGTACAAAACAGTGCCGATGAAGGCATTCAAATCTTTGGTGGTATGGGATTCTCTGAAGAAACACCTATGGAAGCGGCTTGGAGAGATGCGAGAATTGCTCGAATTTACGAAGGAACTAATGAAATCAACAGAATGTTATGTGTTGGAATGTTAGTTAAAAAGGCCATGAAAGGTCATGTGGATTTACTAGGTCCTGCGCAAAAAGTTCAGGAAGAATTAATGGGTATTCCTTCTTTTGAAACACCAGATTATTCTGAATTATTTTCAGAAGAAAAGGAAATGATTGCAAAACTTAAGAAAACATTCTTAATGGTTGCTGGTGGTGCTGTTCAAAAATTTGGACAAGATTTAGAAGAACACCAACAACTACTTATTGCTGCTGCAGATATCTTAATTGAAATCTATATGGCAGAATCAGCCATTTTAAGAACTGAAAAAAATGTGAAACGCACGAGCGAAAAAGAGCAATCTGCTCAGATCGCTATGGCGAAATTATATTTATACCACGCTGTAGATATCGTTGAAGAAAAAGGAAAAGAAAGTATTATTTCTTTTGCCGAAGGCGATGAACAACGTATGATGTTAATGGGATTGAAACGTTTTACGAAATATCAAAACTATCCAGATATCGTAGATTTACGTATTGAAGTAGCGGAAAAAGTAAAAGCAGAGAATAAATACTGCTTCTAAAATTTAGTTAAGTTGAATGGTAAAAGCCAATTCTTCCCTTTCATGATTTGGGTTGAATTGGCTTTTTTATTTTTATTTATTGTTTCTAATTTCTAATAAGCCATCATAAATGGATTGTGCAATTTTTATTTGTTGGTCTTTATCTGTAAGCACTACTCTATCACTTTTATTCGTCATAAAACCTAATTCTAAATAAACACCAGGAACAGAAGTGTTTCTTAATAAATATAAATTTGCTTTCTTGATTCCTCTACTTGAAAAATAATTCTTTTGATGTTCAACTAAAATGTTAGCATATTTAAGACTTATATCACTATGCTCATTTTCTGAATTGTAATAGGCCTCTGTTCCGCTTATAGATTCATCATGATGTGCATTACTATGTAAACTTAAAAACAAATCTGGATTTTTAATATTTATAAATTCTGCACGTTCACTTAATTCTAAAAATTCATCCTCATGACGTGTTAATATAATTTCAACATTTTCATCACTCAATGAAGCTAGTAAATTTGAAATATTTAATACAACATCCTTCTCTAAAATACTATCAGATAAATTACCCGGATCTATTCCACCATGTCCAACGTCGAGAACAACCACAAGTGGTGCTTTTAAATCTTTGTAAGAACTAAACACAAAGATGCCTGCAAATAATAAGATTACAGAAGTAATTTTTAGGGTTTGTTTTAATACTGATGATTTTGATTGATGCAACATAATAATTCGATTTTTGATTTGAATGAAATTAAATCCGCTAGTTAAAGGAATGCGGTATTCCTTATGTCCTAAATTTATAATGGTATTAGAATAATTTTCAATGTCAATACCTGAAGAGACTGATTTATCATCAGCAATATATTCGTGATTTTGAAGTACAGCTTTTTTGTACAACCATACAAATGGATTGAACCAAAATGCACAAATAATTAGTTCTATCATAATGATATCTAAGGTATGCTTTTCTTCAAAATGCACTGTTTCATGTTTAATAATGCTTTCAAAATCTTCCGTATTTAAAACCTGATTTTCACTAATAAACATATAATTAAAAAAGCTCGATACCAGTTCAGAATCATTATTCTTTATTATTTTGAGCTTTCCAATACGTTTATGCTTCCCCTTGGTCAATTGATATATTTCAAAACTATTCTTCAAAAATCGAAAAACAAGAAAAAGACTAATTGCTAAATAAATATAGATCCAAATGCTTGCTGATGGACTGACCGTTTCAACATTTTTATAAGTAACCTCGTCAATATTTTGAGATTCGGCAACTGAATCTGAAAATGACTGAATAGGAATCTCTGTAATACTCGGAATTGTCTTGAATATTTCAATCTCTAATAATGGTGCCAACAAACAAAGTACCAAAGACCCCAAAAGAAAGTAGCGGTTGAATTAAAAAGTTTTCTGTTTTCTTAGCAACAAGAAATAAACTGTATAAGAACAACCTAAACTAATAATTGTATACATAAAATAACTCATCATTTACCTTTCTTTTTAGTCATTTTTTCATTTAATAATTCTTGAAGCTCTTGTAGTTCTTCCATTGACAAATCAGCATTTTTAGTAAAAAACGAAGCGAATTGCGCTTTTGAATCGTTAAAAAAATGTTGAATCATTCCATTAACTTGCTTTGTAAAATAATCGTTCTTTTTAAGAATTGGATAATATTCTTTGTCTCTTCCCAAACGGTTAAACCCAATATAATTTTTATCCGTCATCCGTTTTAATAATGTTGAAATTGTTGTGTAAGCTGGTCTTGGCTCAGGAAATTTCTCAACAATATCTTTCATGAATCCTTTTTCAAGCATCCATAAGTACTTCATAATCTGCAATTCGGATTTGTTTAACTGTTTTATATCCACAAATATAGTTTTAATACTACAAATGTAGTAATAAATTTAAATGGTGCAAATCATCCGCAAAATTTCTATCTTTAAAAAAAAATGATTCGTTATGCGCTATCTCTTAATTTCTATATGCTTCATACCATTTCTTAGTTTTTCACAATCCAACACCGAAATATTCCTTTTTGATATCAATACTAAGCATTCAAAAATTGAAATCAATACTGGTAAAAACCTTTCAAACAATAAAGGCTACGATAATCAGCCTTCGTTTGTAGATGATCACACTATTCTATTTGCTTCAACAAAAAATGAACAAACAGATATTTTAAAATACAACACATCAGATTTTTCTAAAACATGGATCAGTTCTACAGAAGGAGGAGAATACACACCATTACAGATGCCGAATAAAAATGGTGTATCTGCCGTTCGGTTAGATAAAGACGGAAAACAACGTCTATATGCTTATGATATGATTACAGGCGAATCCACTGAACTCATTAAAGATGTCGTGGTGGCTTATTATACATGGTTCAATGAAAGCATAATTGTTTCCGCTGTCATAGAAAATGACGATTTAAATTTATATGTTCATGATATAAAAAATGGCACCAATAAAAAATACGCTTCTAAAGTTGGGCGTTCATTTCATAAAATTCCAAACGCTAACTTAGTTAGTTTCATTTCAAAATCGAATAGTAATTTATGGCAAATTAAATCCCTTAATCCTTTAACAGGTGAGATAAAGCTTATCGCTAACACAATAAAAGGTGTAGAAGATATATGTTGGTTAAATAGCAAAACTCTTCTATCGAGTAAAGGGAGTGTGCTATATAAGCTAACGCTTCAAAAGGATTATAATTGGAAAAAAGTTAAAGATGTATCTGATGATGGTATTGAAAATATTACACGCCTAGCTGTTAATTCAAAAGGTTCAAAATTATTGCTTGCTGGTGATGTCGCAGAAGATTATAGTCTATTAAGTATTATGGATTCAAAACTTCAATTAATTGAAGAGCATGCAGCACAAATTGTTGACAAACATATTGATCCTTTTAACAATCGAAATTTAAAAGAATTTTCAAACGCTTTTAATATCAATGTTATTGTAAAGAGTTTTCCTGCTGAAATCATGTATTATGGTAGAGATAACCTCATAGAACATTACAAATTATTTTATGAGAATAACGAGAAATCAAGCGTTAAGGTTGTAAATAGAATGACATTAAAAAATGTGGTTATAGATGAAGAACTTGTTACACTTAATAATACCACAAAAAGACAAGTTACCATTTATGAAACAGACGATGATGAAATAACCACAATGACATTTATTGAAAATTCTAAATTAAAAAAGAAGCAAGAAGTCTTAATAAATGAACAAATAGAAATGTATAATAAAAAAGATGTGAAGCCCTATGGAAGAACATTTTCTACTGATGTTAAGGTTTATGATTTTCCGCATGAACTCTCAATAGATGGTAGACCTGCTTTACGCGATCAGTATATTTCTTTAGTAGACACAACACCCAATTTATATGCCGAAATTGTAAACAGAATAATAATTGGAAACAAAGTAATTGACAAAATAAAAACAACTATAAACGATACCATTGAATATACCGTAGCGATTTATGAAATTGAAAACGGATTGATTTCTGCTGTCACTTATATAAAATAACTTTTTCACCAATTAAAACTAGCCATTCATTACAACTAAGTACCACTACATGAAACAACTACTCATCCTGCTACTCGCCTATTCTTTAACCTCTGCAACACAAGCCCAAAACGTTTTAGAACCAAAACTAGAAAACATCGCATGGATTTCGGGTACATGGCATGGCGAAGCTTTTGGAGGCCTAGTAGAAGAAATTTGGAGTGAACCTTCGGCTGGCAGTATGATGGCAAGTTTTAAGTTTATAAATGATGGCAGAGTGTCTTTTTACGAAATCGAAGTTATTCGAGAAGTAGAAAACACATTATTACTTCAATTAAAGCATTTTAGATCCGATTTAAAAGGTTGGGAATCTAAAGATGAGACCGTTGATTTTCCATTAATAGAAATCACAGAAAATAAAGTGGTTTTTGAAGGTATGGTGTTCGAAAAAGTAAGTCCAACCGAAATGAATGTCCATGTTGATATCGAAGAAAACGGAAAAACAGAAACGGTTACATTTAATTATAAAAAGCAAGTAAAAGAACCAAAACACATCAATCAACTGAACATTGTAAAAAAAGCAAAAGTAAAACCTATAATTGATGGCAAAGCAAATGATGCTATTTGGTCTGATACCGTTTGGTTACCTTTAGATCAATTATGGCTTGGTGACCCTTATACCGAAGATGACTTTTCTGGTCGTTATAAATTATCTTGGGCAGAAGACGGTCTTTATCTTTTAGCTGAAATCACGGACGATGTTCTTGTAGATAATAATCCAGATCCATTAGAAGCATGGTGGGACGACGATTGTTTAGAGATTTTTATAGACGAGGACAATAGTGGTGGCGAGCATCAATACAACCATAATGCTTTTGCCTATCATATTGCTTTAGATGGAAATGTGGTAGATATGTCAACAAAAAAAACGGGCAAACTCTATAATTCTCATATCGAATCTAAACGAATTACAACCGGAAACACATCTATTTGGGAAGTAAAAATATCTATTTTTGATGACAGTTATAAAGATGATGCAAAAAACACACCATTAAAGTTACAAGTAGGCAAAGTGATGGGATTCGCTCTAGCCTATTGCGATAATGATACGAGTAAAACACGAGAGAACTTTATAGGTTCTTTTTATGTCGAAGGTGAAGATAAAAATAGAGGTTGGATAGATGCTAATATTTTCGGAACTTTAAAACTAAGAAATTAAACCTTATGAAATATTTATTAGCCCTTATTGTCCTTGTGTTCTCATTCACATCACATGCCCAAACCGATCAAAAAATCTACGATATAATTGATGCGGTTTCAGAACATCGTTTAAAACAAGATGTTAAAACTTTAGCCGATTTTGGAACAAGACACACATTAAGTGATACTATTTCAGATACAAGAGGTATTGGAGCCGCACGTCGTTGGATAAAATCTGAATTTGAAACCATTTCAAATGATTGCGACAACTGTTTAGACGTTTTTTATCAGAAAGATTTAGTCAAAAAAGGAGAAAATCAACGTATCGTTAAAGATGTTATGGTCGTTAATGTGGTTGCCATACAAAAAGGCACTAAATATCCCAATCGGTTTATTATAATGAGTGGTGATATCGATTCTAGAGTTTCAGACCCTATTGATTTCACATCAGATGCGCCAGGTGCTAATGACAATGCTACCGGAATGGCAGGAGCCTTAGAAGCCGCACGTGTTTTATCACAATATCAATTTGAAAATAGTATTATTTACGTTGGACTTTCAGGTGAAGAACAAGGCTTATTTGGAGGAAAAGGATTAGCTAAATATGCCCAAGAGAATAATTGGGACATTATTGGAGTATTGAATAATGATATGATTGGAAATATTTCTGGTGTCGATGGAGTGATTGACAATAGAACCTTCCGAATTTTCTCAGAACCCATTACAACAGCTGAAACAGATCCCGAAGCATTAGCAAGCCAAGCTAGAGCACGTCGTTTTTATGGTGGAGAGGTTGATGGTATTTCGCGTCAGTTAGCACGCTATGTATATGAAACTACTCAAACGTATATGCCTGAAATGAATCCGATGCTAGTCTATCGTTTAGATCGATTTGGTCGCGGCGGACATCACAGACCTTTTAATGATGCCGGTTTTGCTGGTATTAGAATTATGGAAGCGCACGAAAATTACACACAACAACATCAAGATATTAGAACTGAAAATGGAATAGATTATGGTGATACTTTTGAGCATGTTAACTTTCCATATTGTAAAAAATTAACTGCAGTAAATGCCATCACTATGGCAAGCCTTGCCTCTGCTCCACCGTCACCAACTGAAGTGAGTATTGGAGGTATTGTTGAAGCATCTGCAAAATTAAAATGGACGGAAGTTGAAGGTGCTAAAGGCTATAAAATATACTGGAGAGCGACCACCTCTCCAACTTGGGATCATAGTCGCTATGTTGAAGATATTACTGAATTTACTTTAGATGGTATTGTTATTGATAATTCTTTTTTTGGAATAGCGGCTGTAAGTGCTAATGGCCATGAAAGTGTTGTGGTTTTTCCGAATAAAATTTTAAGATAATAGTTCTGTCAATCCTGCTCAGGTATGAATCAAAAAACCATATTATACATATGTTTAAAAAACTAATATTCTACATTCCAGAAGTGTTCTTAATCATTTCAGTTTTGTATTATTGGTCTTTAACTGCTCATACTTTAAATCCTATGGCCATTGGACTATTGGCACTTCTTATATATCAAATTATCAAGAAAAATATTACACTCGGCTTAATTATTTCATCTGTATTTTTCTGCCTCTCCTTAGTCTTAATATTAGCATTATTTTCAGAATTATCAGAATTTAATGGAATTACACAAGGTTGGAACGACCTCATTGTTTTTGGTTCCATTTTTCTTGGAATAAACTTAATACTGGCAGGATTTATGTTCTTTAAATATTTGAAATTAAAAACCACTAAAAATTGAAAAACAAGTTACTCATAGTTTTTGTTCTGGCATTTTCAACATTACAGGCCCAACTACTTCAAAATAAGAAAACGTTCACCAAACAAGACACGCTAAGAGGAAGCATCACTGCAGAACGCGAATGGTGGGATTTAACCTATTATCATTTAGATGTAGACATACAACCTGAAGAGAAATACATTTCTGGAAAAAACCTAATTACCTATAAAGTTTTAAGTCTTCATACCGTAATGCAAATCGATTTACAGAAACCATTAAAAATCACCAAAGTGATGCAATATGGAAAATCACTAACATTTAATCGAGATGGAAATGCATACTTTATAAATCTTATTTCCAATCAGAATATTGGAGAAGTCCATACCGTAGAAGTATTCTATGAAGGTGAACCAAAAGAAGCTAAAAATGCACCTTGGGATGGTGGATTTTCTTGGAAAAAAGACAACAACGGCAAACACTTTATAGCTACGTCTTGTCAAGGATTAGGTGCAAGTGTGTGGTGGCCAAACAAAGATCACATGTACGATGAAGTAGACAGTATGCTCATCAGCGTAACAAATCCAAAGGGTTTAATGAATGTTTCTAACGGTCGACTTAGAGAACTAGTTGAAAATGATAATAACACGGTGACATCGCACTGGTTTGTTAATAATCCGATTAACAATTATGGTGTGAATGTAAATATTGGTGACTATGCTAATTTTTCTGAAGTTTATACAGGTGAAAAAGGCGATTTAGATATGGATTATTGGGTCTTAAAAGATCATCTAGAACTCGCAAAAGAACACTTTAAAGACGCACCAAAAATGATGGAAGCGTTTGAGCATTGGTTTGGTCCATATCCATTTTATGAGGACAGTTTTAAACTCGTTGAAGTCCCTTATTTAGGTATGGAGCATCAAAGTTCAGTAACGTATGGCAATCAGTATAAACAAGGGTACTTAGGAAGCGATTTATCTGGCACAGGTTGGGGTTTAAAATTCGATTTTATCATTATCCACGAAGCTGGCCATGAGTGGTTCGCCAATAATATTACCAATAAAGACATTGCAGATATGTGGATTCATGAAGGCTTTACCTCCTACTCAGAAAATCTTTTTCTCGACTATTATTACGGTAAAAAAGCTTCTGCCGATTACGTGATTGGCACGCGAAAAAACATTCAAAACGATAAGCCTTTAATTGGTCATTACAACGTTAACAACGAAGGCTCTAGCGATATGTATTACAAAGGTGCAAATTTACTTCATACACTTCGTCAATTAGTTGAAGATGACGATCAATGGAGACAAATCTTTCGTGGTTTAAATTCTGAATTCTATCATCAAACAGTGACTACAAAACAGATTGAAGATTACCTCAGTAAACACACAGGTATTGATTTAAGCGCATTTTTTAATCAGTATTTAAGAACCACTAAAATTCCCACTTTAGAATATACAATTGATAACGGTGAGTTAAAATACCGTTGGACAGATATTGTCAGTGACTTTGACATGCCAATTCAAGTTGACATTGATGGAAAAACGCAATGGTTGTTTCCTAAAGCGGAATGGCAGACTAAAACGATTAATGCTGATGAGATTACCATTGATCGTGATTTTTACGTTTACGCAACTAAACTATAGAAAAGACCTATCAGGTTTTAAAACAAAAGATTCCGTTTTCTCGGGAAAAGAACAAGACGTACAAGGTTGGTTAAAATTGCCGTTCAGTAAATATTTTAAACTTCGATTGTATTATTTGAAATTTCTCGGTAACGTTCGACATGACAGTATTTAAATGTAACAAATGAAATTACCTGAACTCTATTTTAAAACAGATGCCGAATGGCGAGAATGGTTACACAACAACCACGATTCCATAACAGGAGTATACTTAATTTTCTTCAAAGTAGAACATGAAAATGATTCCATGCGATGGGAAGAAGCCGTAAAAGTAGCCCTTTGTTATGGTTGGATAGATTCTACAGTAAAAAGTCTCGGAAACGGAAAACGGAGACAATACTTCTGTCCTAGAAACCCTAAAAGTGTTTGGAGTGCGGTAAACAAAACTTACATTAAGGAGCTACAAAAAGACAATTTAATGCACCCAAAAGGTATTCAATCCATTAAGATTGCTAAAGAAAATGGCAGCTGGACGGCTTTAGATACTGTAGAAAAGGGCATTATTCCAGAAAACCTCCAAAAAGCATTTAATAAAAATAAAAACGCCTATAGCAATTACCTCAACTTTGCACCTAGTTATAGAAAAAGTTATTTATATTGGTTAAACCAAGCCAAACGCGAACAAACAAAACAAAAAAGAATCGAGGAGATTATTAAACTATGTGATGCTAACATCAAAAGTCGAGGTGTTAGGTAATTACTCAACACGTTTTAAACCATCAAAATCAACAACTTTTATTTGTTTTCCGGTCGTAGAAATCAACCCTTCTTTTTTAAATTGCGATAAAATTCTAATGGCAGATTCCGTTGCTGTTCCTACAAGATTAGCGTAATCTTCTCGAGATAATATAACGCTTAAAAAACCACCTTCATCAACATCAAACGTGGTATGTAAATAAAGTAGTAAATCCGCTAAACGTTGTCTTACAGATTTTTGAGCCATATCTACAATGATATTGTCTGCAATTCTTAGTTCTTTAGCCATTTCTTGTAGCATATCTAAAGAAAAACTAGCATTTCTAGTTAAATCGTGAAGAATTTCACGTTTAGGAATAAAACAAACTTCCATATCATTTACAGCAATAGCTGTAAGGTTAGATTTCTCATCCGACACCAATGAGCGTTGGCCTAATAAATCACCTGTAACAACGAGTTTTACTATTTGGTCTTTACCATTAGCACTCAACTTTGTTAACTTACAAATACCGTCTTTTATACAGTACACACCATTAATACTTTCACCTTCTCTAAATAAAACTTCACCCTTAGTGATGTATTTTGAAGTTTTACAACCAGATATTCGAATTAAGTCATCTTTTCCTAAAGCTCTTAAAGCGTTAAACTGTTTAATAATACATTGTTGGCACGTGCTCATAGTATAAAACTCTTAAATTCAAAGTTACTTAAAACATGACAAATATCATATATTTTAATAAGTAGTTTTATGACTTTTGTGACATAAAATTAAGCTTCACAATTAATTTATTCTTATTTTGAAGTTTAAAATATTTGTCAGGTAAATAAGAGCATATTAAGAATGAAAAACGAAAGTTGTTTTCACTGTGGTGACGACTGCGGTAATCATGTCATTTCATTTCAGGAGAAATCATTCTGCTGTAATGGTTGTAAAACTGTTTTCGAAATTTTCAACGAAAATGACTTAACCTGTTATTACGATCTACAAAATTCACCAGGAGCCATTCCTAAGGAAATAGAAGGTAAATACGATTTCCTTTCTCAAGAAAATATTATCGAGAAGCTAACCGAATTTAGAGATGGTTCTATTGAAGTTGCAACGCTTTACATTCCGCATATTCATTGTAGTTCTTGTATTTGGATTCTTGAAAACCTCAACAAACTCAATCCAAATATTTCAGATTCTCAAGTTAATTTTGGCAAGAAAACCGTAAGAGTTACTTATAATTCTGATGCAACCAACTTAAAAGCCGTAGTCTTATTATTGAGTTCCATTGGCTATGAACCGTATATAAGCTTAGACGATTTTAATTCTGGTAAAAAACATATAAATCGCAGTTTAATTTATAAACTTGGTGTGGCGGCCTTTGGCTTTGGTAATATTATGTTTTTATCATTTCCAGAGTATTTTGAGGTCAATGAGTTTTGGTTAGAACAATACAAACCTTTCTTTCGATGGTTAATGTTTGCCATGTCTTTACCAATTGTTTTTTACTCGGCTCAAGATTATTTTATATCGGCATATAAAGGTTTAAAAGCAAAGCTTTTAAATATTGATGTGCCTATTGCCTTAGGTGTTGCAGTATTGTTTATTAGAAGTACTATCGAAATTATGTTCGATATTGGTTCTGGATTTTTTGACAGTTTAGCTGGCTTAATTTTCTTTCTATTAACTGGAAAATTCTTCCAACAAAAAACCTACAACTTCCTATCTTTTGAACGCGATTATAAGTCTTACTTTCCAATTGCTATTACTAAAATAGATAACAACGGTCACGAAAACTCCATTCAGGTTTACGATATAGAAAAAGGAGACCGTATTTTAATTCGGAATGAAGAATTAATTCCTGTAGATGGTATTCTTATTAATGGAAAAGGGAAAATCGATTACAGTTTTGTTACAGGAGAATCGCAAACCATCTCAAAACAATCTGGAGATAAGCTGTTTGCAGGAGGGAAACAAACCAACGGAGTTATTGAAATGGAAGCTCTTAAATCGGTTGAGCAAAGTTACCTTACACAACTTTGGAGCAACGATGTATTCAACAAAAATAAAGAGGATGGCTTTACCAATATAACAAATACCATCAGTAAACATTTTACAATTACTATTTTAACCATTGCTGCCATTGCTACGACATTTTGGTTGCTTGTAGATCCGAGTAAAGCCATGAATGTATTTACAGCAGTGTTAATAATTGCGTGTCCTTGTGCTATTGCATTGTCTGCACCTTTTACATTTGGTAATCTATTACGGATTTTTGGCAAACAAAAGTTCTATGTCAAAAATGCTACAGTAATAGAACAGTTAGCACAAATAAACACAGTGATTTTTGATAAAACCGGCACCATTACTTCCAATAAAAATAGTAATGCTGAATATGATGGTGCATCGCTTTCAGATTCTGAAAATCTCGTTTTAAAGAATTCGCTTCGTGGTTCTAACCATCCTTTAAGCAGAACCTTATATGACATTTTAAAAGAAAACAACATTATTACATTAGATACTTTTGAAGAACACATAGGAAAAGGTATTGAAGTAAAGCACAACAACCTAAACATGAAAATCGGTTCGGCAAGTTTTGTTGGTAATCCTGATGAAAATGCCGTTCTAAATACAACTGTACATGTCAGTAGCAATGATGTTTATAAAGGGAAATTCACCTTTTACAACAGTTACAGAAAAGGAGTTTCAAAATTGTTTAATCAATTAAAGCAGCAATTTGATTTGGTTATTTTATCTGGAGATAATGAAGGAGAGCGTGAGAACCTAACAAAACTATTACCAGCAAAAACCAAATTAATCTTTAATCAAAAACCCGAGGATAAACTCGATTTTATAAAATATCATCAATCTGAAGGTGCCAAAGTACTCATGATTGGTGACGGATTAAATGATGCTGGAGCATTGGCTCAGAGTGAAGTTGGTATTGCTATTTCTGAAGATGTCAATGTGTTTTCACCAGCTTGCGATGCTATTTTAGATGCTTCAAAATTTGAACAATTATTTTCATACATCTCAGCTTCAAAATCAGCTATAAAAATTATTAAGTGGAGCTTTGTATTGTCGTTTTTTTATAATATAATAGGGTTATATTTTGCTACAACAGGACAGTTAGAACCTGTAGTTGCGGCAATATTAATGCCTTTGAGTTCAATTAGTATTGTTATATTTACAACAATCGCCACAAACCTTTTAGGTAAACGATTAGAATGAATCAAAATAACAAAATATGACAAATGTCATGTTTTAAAAATAGGCTCAGCACTACCTTTGAGCCATAACTTCAGTAGGTATGAGTGTTATTTATATTTTATTATCCGTTAGCGTCGTTATTGGCGTTACTTTCTTTGTGCTTTTTATTTTGGCAGTAAAGTCGGGTCAATATGATGATGACTACACACCATCAGTACGCATGCTTTTTGAAGACGAACTAGTAAAAGAAGAACCAAAACCAAAGATTAAAACTAACAAGTCCAATTAATTACTATGGAAGTACAACAATTCTATTACGATAATAAGATCGTAAAAAATTTCCTATATGCTACAATATTTTGGGGTGTAATAGGTATGGCTGTAGGATTACTACTAGCATTTATGTTTGTTTTCCCAAACATGATCGATGAAATTTTTCCAGGAGGTGTCTCATGGTTAAGTTTTGGTCGATTAAGACCATTACACACTAACGCTGTTATTTTTGCTTTTGTTGGAAATGCCATTTTTGCTGGTGTTTACTACTCTACACAACGATTGCTAAAAGCAAGAATGTATAACGATGTGTTGAGTAAAATAAACTTTTGGGGTTGGCAAGCTATTATTGTTGCTGCTGCAATTACCTTACCATTAGGATACTCTACTTCTAAAGAATATGCCGAATTAGAATGGCCAATTGATATAGCTATTGCTGTTGTTTGGGTCGTTTTTGGATGGAATTTAATAGGAACCATGGTAAAACGAAGACAACGTCATTTATATGTGGCGCTTTGGTTTTATCTTGCAACTTTTGTAACCGTTGCGGTACTTCATATTTTTAATAGTTTAGCGCTTCCAGTGAGTCTTACTGGCATGAAAAGTTATTCTGTTTACGCAGGTGTACAAGATGCCTTAGTGCAATGGTGGTATGGCCATAATGCGGTTGCCTTCTTTTTAACAACACCGTTTTTAGGACTAATGTATTATTTTGTTCCTAAAGCAGCCAACAGACCCGTTTATTCTTATAGATTATCTATTATTCACTTCTGGTCATTAATCTTTATCTATATCTGGGCAGGACCTCACCACTTATTATATACAGCCTTACCAGAATGGGCTCAAAACTTAGGTGTTGCATTTTCAGTAATGCTACTAATGCCATCTTGGGGAGGTATGATAAACGGACTTTTAACCTTGCGTGGTGCTTGGGATAAAGTACGTACTGACCCTGTTTTAAAGTTTATGGTTGTCGCATTAACTGGTTATGGTATGGCGACTTTTGAAGGGCCACTTCTATCGCTTAAAAACGTAAATGCGATTGGTCACTTTACCGACTGGATTATTGCACACGTACACGTTGGTGCCTTAGCTTGGAATGGCTTCTTAGCCTTTGGTATGATTTATTGGTTAATTCCAAGACTAGTAAAAACAAAATTATACTCAACTAAATTAGCGAATCTCCACTTTTGGATTGGCACCTTAGGTATTATATTCTACGCCTTACCATTATATGTTGCTGGCTTTACACAAGCAACTATGTGGAAGCAATTTGACCCAGCAGGAACCTTAAAATACGGTAACTTCTTAGAAACTGTAACGGAAATTATGCCAATGTACTGGATGCGTGCCATAGGTGGAACCTTATACATTGCAGGTATGTTAATTCTTATATACAATGTTTACGTTACCATTAGAAAAGGAAGTGCGGTAGAAGATGAATTAGCAGAAGCACCAGCATTAAAACGTGTATCAAAACACAGAGCTGCAGGTGAAGGATGGCATACCGTTTTAGAACGTAAGCCAATAAAGTTAACAATTTATGCAACCATTGCTATTTTAATTGGTGGTATCGTACAAATTGTACCAACGATAATGGTAAAATCTAATATTCCTACATTATCGAGTGTAAAACCTTATACACCTCTAGAATTAGAAGGTAGAGATATCTATATAAGAGAAGGTTGTGTCGGTTGTCACTCTCAAATGGTACGTCCGTTTAGAAGTGAAGTAGAGCGCTACGGAGAGTATTCTAAAGCCGGTGAGTTTGTTTACGATCATCCATTCCTTTGGGGAAGTAAACGTACAGGACCAGATTTACATCGAATCGGCGAAAAGTATTCAGACACATGGCACTTTAACCACATGTATGATCCTCAGGCCATGAATCAAAATTCTATTATGCCTACGTACCAATGGCTAATAAGAAATCCATTAGATAAATCGCAAACTGAGGAAAAAATGGAAGTGATGGTCAACTTAGGAGTTCCATACACAGAAGATGAGATTGCTAATGCACAGCAACACATGTTAGAACAAGGGACTCAAATTGAAGAAAACCTTTATACTGATCCCGATTTTGTAGAAGCCTATGAAGCTGATAAAGCTGCTGGTGGTGATGATTTTGTTGAAATGCGTAATCGAGAAATTGTAGCCTTAATTGCATACTTACAACGTTTAGGAACAGATATTAAAGTTACAGATCTAGAAACACCTCAAAATTAGAATTATGCTAAAATTTGTAAAAAACCATATGGACAGTATTTCTGGAATAGAAGTATTCCCAATTATATCATTACTTATATTTTTTGGCTTTTTCGTCATCCTTTTTTGGTGGGTTTTCACTGCTAAAAAAGATTACATCAATAAAGTCAGCAATATACCATTAGAATTAGATAACCAAAACGAAACAGAACTATGAGAAACACTATTCCATCTTGGTTAAGAGTACCTGTTGTATTTTTTACCCTCGTATTATTAGTAGAATATTTTGTAGAATCTGGTGACCAGCCAGCTTTTATAGAACAACCCGTAGTTTTGTTGTTTCTATTGTTAATACTACTTGTATTAATTGCAATCGAAGCTATTTCAGGATCATTAAAAAATATTCTTTATCAAAGTTTAGATGAGGCAGGTAAAGCACGTTATGATGCTAAAGCTAATGAAGAATCTAAAGTTGTTGCCTGGATAAAAGAAACGTATAAAAAATCTTTAGGTTCAAAACCTATTCAAGAAGAACATGAAATTATTCTCGACCACAATTATGATGGTATTAAAGAATTAGATAACGATCTTCCGCCATGGTGGCTTTATGGGTTTTACGCGTCTATTATTTTTGCCGCAATCTATTTAGTGAAATATGAAATCTTTGATGGAGATAATCAGTATGACGAGTTACAAACCGAATTAGCAGAGGCTAAAATAGCCATTGAAGAATACAAAAAAACAGCTAAAAATTTAGTAGATGTTAACACTGTTGAGCTATTAACGGAAGAATCAGATTTAAATGCTGGTAAAGCAATTTTTGAAAATAACTGTGTAGCATGCCACATGCCAGATGGTGGTGGCGGAATTGGTCCAAACCTAACAGATGAATATTGGATTTTAGGAGGAGGTATAAAAAATGTATTTAATACAGTGTCTGAAGGAGGACGAGCTGGAAAAGGAATGGTGCCATGGAAGAATGATTTAAAACCAGTAGAAATGGCGCAAGTATCCAGTTATGTATTACAATTCCAAGGTACAACACCCGAAAAGCCTAAAGAGGCAGAAGGCGAAATTTGGAAAGAAGAATAATTGCCTAATAAAATTAAAACCACGTGGAAACACCAAATAACGAGTCGTTTAGAGACACCATTGGCACATTAACCGAAGACGGTAAACGCGCTTGGGTTTACCCTAAAAAACCTAGTGGTAAACTTTACAAATACCGTAAATACGTTAGTTATGGCTTACTCGCGTTTTTATTGGCGGCACCGTTTATAAAAGTAAATGGAAATCAGTTTTTATTACTAAATATTCTTGAACGACGCTTTAACGTTTTTGGATTACCGTTTTGGCCTCAGGATTTCTATTTAGTTGTGATTTCAATGCTTATTGGCGTTGTATTTATTGCGCTATTTACGGTGAGTTTTGGACGTGTGTTTTGTGGATGGATTTGTCCGCAGACCATTTTTATGGAAATGGTTTTTCGTCGTATTGAGTATTGGATAGAAGGAGACAGAAACAAACAACGAAAATTAGATAAACAAGAGTGGAACGCTGAAAAAATCAGAAAAAAAGGATTTAAGTGGTTCATATTTTTAATTATTTCGTTTGTAATTGCTAATGTGTTTTTGGCGTATTTAATAGGCAGTGATAAGCTAATAAGCTACATTACTGGTAATCCGTTAGATCATTTAGGCACACTTTTTCCACTGCTGATTTTTACGGCAGTCTTCTATTTTGTATTTGCCTGGTTTAGAGAACAAGTCTGTATTATTGCTTGTCCTTATGGCAGATTACAAAGTGTACTTTTAGATAATAAATCTATCGTTGTCGCTTACGACCATAAACGTGGTGAAGCAGAAAACGGCAGAAAGAAATTTAGAAAAAACGAAGATCGCGAAGCTTTAGGACATGGTGACTGTATTGACTGTTTGCAATGTGTAAATGTATGTCCTACCGGAATTGATATTAGGAACGGTACACAATTAGAGTGTGTTAATTGTACTGCGTGTATTGATGAGTGCGACCATATTATGGAAAGTATTAATCTGCCAAAAGGATTAATTCGTTATGCTAGTGAAGATGAAATAGAAAAGAAAGAAAAGTTTAAACTAACCGCAAGAATGAAAGGCTATATAGCCGTTTTAACCATTCTAATCGGATTATTTTCTGGCTTACTATTATTAAGAAATGATGTTGAAGCTACTGTACTTAAACTTCCTGGCCAATTATACGAACACAAAGAAGGCACTATTATAAGTAACGTTTACACGTATAAATTGGTTAACAAAACCACTAGAGACATCAACGACATTAGTTTTAAACTAAGAAAATTCGATGGAACAATTAAGATAGTAGGTGTCACAAATAATTTTATGGTTCCAGCACAAGACTTAGCAGAAGGTACTTTGTTTATCGAAATTGATCAAGGTGATTTATCTGGCGACAAAAACAAATTAACTCTAGAGGTCTATAGTAAAGACGAGTTAATTGAAACCACAACGGTCAACTTTTTAGGACCACGTAGTTATAATTAACTTAGCATGAAGATTGAAGTTAAAAGCATAACGTTGAAGCCTTTTATAGTATTCACCTAGCAGGTCTGAACAGAAAACATAATTTATTAATCCTGCAAGTTTCGATAGCTACCGGAATCAAAAACCATGTAGGTTTAAAAAAGACACATCCACTGTGCACAGTGTGACTGTTAATATTAAAATATAAGATCCTGAAACAAGTTCAGGTAATCAAAATAAAATTTGCCATGAAAATAAATTGGGGAACAGGAATAGTTATCGCATTTGTAGCATTCATTAGCTTTATCATGTACTTTATTATCACAATGAGTACAGATGCTAAATATGATTTTGATTTAGTAACAGAAGATTACTATGGACAAGAATTAGAGTTTCAAGAAGACTTAAATAAAGAAGAACATTCAAAAACATTAAAAACAAATATCACTTGGAAAAAAACAGAAGACGGTATAAACCTCGTCTTTCCTAAGGATATTGATTTTAAAAACATAGAAGGTAAAGTGTTCCTATACAGGCCATCTAATAAGCAATTTGATTTTGAAATACCAATTTCATTATCTAACCACAATTTGCTCATACCTGACAAACGTTTATTAGGTGGTCGATGGAACATTACTGTAGATTGGACATACAACACCGAATCTTATATCTATAAAACTGAAATCACCTATTAAACTACCTTGTTGTCTTTTCGAGCTGAGTCGAGAGGACGTTTAACCAAAACCCTATAAATAGGACTTTTTCCAATAATTATCGAAAGCATTCCAATAGAGAAAAATACATGTTAGCATCAGCATTCATATTAGGATTATTAGGAAGTTTACACTGTGTTGGCATGTGTGGTCCTATTGCATTTATGTTACCTGTAGATCGCTCAAACTCTCTTAAAAAAGTCAGTCAGATTGCTATTTACCATTTTGGTCGGATTTTAGCTTACAGTATAATAGGATTGGTTTTTGGCTTACTGGGCAAAAGCTTTTCATTGTTTGGGCTACAACAACAATTGTCTATTGTTGTTGGGGTTTTAATGATTATCATTGTGCTTTTACCACAAAACATCACAGGAAAATTCACGCTTACAAAACCATTATATAAAATTATTTCTAAAGTAAAATCATCCTTAGGTTCAGCTTTAAAAAAGAAAACAGCAGATACGTTTTTAACTATTGGTTTTCTCAACGGATTTTTACCATGTGGCTTAGTGTATATGGCGGTATTTGGCGCTGTTGCCACAGGCAGTTTAGCTGAAGGCAGTTTTTACATGGTTTTATTTGGGATAGGAACAATTCCGTTAATGACCACTGCTATTTATTTAGGTAAGTTTCTTAACAGTACTATAAAACAACGCATTCAAAAAGCGATTCCTGTTTTTGTCGTAGTTATAGGAGTGTTATTTATTCTTCGTGGCTTAGGCTTGGGCATACCCTACCTCTCTCCTGCTCCAATTGTTGAAACAGCAGCAAGCGCTATTGAGTGTCATTAAAATATAAAAGATTTCCTACAAAGTGGTCTAATTATTGATATATTCGCTACGGACCAATTACAACGATATAACCATGAAAACAAGCCTCTTATTATTCATTTTCAGTCTATCTATTTTAACAGCTACTGCACAAGATGCTAGTGTAGAACAATCTACTTATGGCATCCAATTTGGATTTTTAGGATTTTGGGGACATAACGAATCTAAACTTTCAAATTCTATAGCCTTACGCTCTGAACTGGGTATAGATGCAGGTTTTTATAGTAACAGCTTTATTGGAAGTAGTGGTTTTGTCTTGGTACCAGCAATTACTTTTGAACCGCGTTGGTACTACAACCTTAATAAACGCGTATCCAAATCGCGACGAATAGATGGTAATAGCGGTAATTTTATTGCTATAAAAACCACATATCATCCAGATATCGTTATTAATTCTGTCGCTAATAATTTGAATTTTATTAGTGATATTTCTATTATTCCTACTTGGGGAATACGACGTAACGTCGGTAAACATTTCACTTATGAAACTGGTATAGGCTTAGGATATATACACTATATTAAAGAAGAAAACGTCTATTTAAGTGATTCTGATGGTTTCGCTATAAACCTACATTTAAGAATTGGGTATCGTTTTTAAAATCAAGGGGTTTTTAATTTTTATTTAGACTATTAAAGCTTTTGTTTTATTTTAGTTGTCCAATCAATTTAATAATGACCACAAATAACCAACCACTAAGTCCTAAAAGTGTTTTTAAAAACATAACGTTTATACATATTGCGTTCTGCGCAACTATACTTTTATTTGGTACTGTAACGTTCTTCACTGCAGAAAACGCCTTTTTAAATGTATCTGACGCTAATGATATTTTCCTTTATCTAGTTCCTGTATTTGCTATTGCTGCAGCCGTTTTAAGTGTTACTATTCTTCAAAAAAACCTAAATCAGGTTCAAGAAAAACCTGCAATTCAAGACAAATTAATTCACTTACAAACTTCTAAACTTATACAATATGCAATGATTGAAGCACCAGCGTTTTTTGGTATTGTTATATTTTTAATGACTTCAAATCTCATCTATTTAATTATTTCTGCTGTGCTTCTAGCGTATTTAGTAATGCTAAAACCTTCAGCTTCTCAAATGAAAGAAGATTTAAAACTCAATGCTGAACAAGATCAAGAATTTAGACGTTTAATGAGATAAATAAAAAACGCCAAAGAAAAAACCTTTGACGTTCGTTTAGGCGATATTATAAACACTAACTAACCAATAATATCGACTACTATATCTTAAATGTCATCACAGGTAAGGTCGAATGATTTGCAATATCCTCTGACACACTACCTTCAAAAAAATTAGATAATCCTTTTCTACCATGTGTAGCGACAGCAATTAAATCTGCTCCAATAACATTAGCAAAATTTAGAATACCAGCTTCTATAGAATAATCTGAAACAATATTAATGTCTTCTAAATGTCTTAAATCACCATCTGCCTTTTCTAAAAAGTGAGAGACACGTTTATCTATTTCCGAAGAACTTCTAAAATTGCCATCGGGTGAGTTTACATATACCAAATGCATAGAAATACCAAGTGCTTCAAACGTTTCTTTTGCTTTTAAATAAGGCGGAATTGCTTCTTCTGTAAAATCACTGGCAAAAACACCATTTTCAAAATCTAATAGAATAGGATTATGCTTAATAACCAAAACCGGAATATCTGAAAACCTTACTACTTTTTGAGTATTAGAACCAATTAACACTTCTTTTATGCCGCTAGCCCCTTGTGACCCCATAACTATTAAATCGGCATTTTGCTCTTCTGCTACTTTATTGATCTCGCTCCAAACTTTAAAATGCTTCACAATTGGTATCACATTAACATCTTTTAAATACGGTTTATCTAAAAACGATTCAAACTTTTGTTCGGCTAATTTTAAATAGAAAATAGCTTCTTGATTTAATGCTTCGCTTGCAGATGAAATAACAGCATTAGACAATTCTAACATATGTAACACAATGAGTTCAGACTCAAATTTCTGTGCTAAACCTGCTGCAGCTTCAAGCGCAAATTCTGAATGTTCTGAAAAGTCTACAGGTACGATTATTTTTTTCATTTTTTTTCGATATTAAATGGTCATTGAAAACAATTGAGTTTCAGGTTTTTTGCGTTGTAATAACAAATCGAAAGCCATACATATATTTCTAATAAAGGCTTTCCCTTTTTCGGTGACAACAACGTGTTTTGATCCAAATTGTAGTAAGCCATCCGATTCAAATTCTTTTAGTTTTATGAGTACTTCTGGTAATTCTTTAAATACTAAGGCGTCATCTGTCCAAGCCGTTTCAAAATTACACATCAGATTTAAGATGTGTTTTCTAATGATAAGGTCTTCCGTATTTAAAATATGACCTTTAAACACCGGAATGATATCCTGCTCTAACAAACGATAATACTCCGTATTCGATTTTACATTCTGAGCAAAACCATACCAACTATCGCTAATAGAAGACACTCCCAAACCAATCATAGCTTGTGTTTTAGAAGCCGTATACCCCATAAAATTACGATGCAAAGTTTTATTTTCCATCGCTTTATATAGTGAATCGCTTTTTAGGGCAAAATGATCCATACCAATTTCAACATACCCTGCAGCTTCAAAATGTTGTTTGCCTGTTTCGTATTGTTGACGTTTAGATGCTGGTGTTGGCAAATCGGCCTCACTAAAACCACGTTGTCCATTTCCTTTTATCCATGGCACATGCGCATAGCTATAAAATGCAATACGGTCTGGCATTAAGGCTTTTGTTTTCTCAATGGTTTCAATAACATCTGCTTCGGTCTGAAACGGTAAACCAAAAATAATATCGTGCCCAACAGAGGTGTAACCAATGTTACGCGCCAAATCTGTAGCCCGTTTTACGTTTTCAAAAGGTTGAATTCTATTAATGGCTTTTTGTATGCTAAGGTTATAATCCTGAACGCCATAACTCACACGTCTAAACCCTAAATCATATAAGGTTTTAAGATGTGCTTCTGTCGTATTATTGGGATGGCCTTCAAAACTAAATTCGTAACCTTCAGCGAGTTCAGCGTTTTCTAAAAGTCCAGAAATTAATATATTAAGGTTCTCTGCTGAGAAAAAGGTTGGTGTACCTCCACCAAGGTGTAATTCTTTTATTATTGGTTTTGTTTCTAATAATGCCAAGTACAAACTCCATTCTTTTAAAACCGCTTGTATGTATGGAGATTCTACACTGTGCCGTTTTGTAATACGCTTATGGCAACCACAAAAAGTGCACAAACTTTCGCAAAAAGGCAAGTGAATGTACAAACTTAAACCTTCGGTAGCGTTACTTTCTTTAAAAGCACGCTGTAGAGATGCTTTCCAGTTTGCCAACGAAAACGACTCTAAGTTCCAATACGGAACCGTTGGGTAACTCGTATAACGAGGACCTGCAACGTTGTATTTAGTAATTAAGGGTTGGCTCATAACTATAAGTTTAGAGGCAAAAGTAACCGTATCGTTACTCTTAAAACATGATTTATATCATACAGGTTAAAAATTTCTGGTTAACTCGTACGTGTTACTTGCATTAATACAGTTATATCATTAATTTTACTCAAAATAAACAAATCATGAAAAGCATAAAATTCTTATCACTTTTAATCTCTATTAGCTTAGTTCTTTCATCTTGTAAACAAGAAAAAAAAGAAGCCGATACTAAAGAAACTACAGAGAACACTATTAAATATATTGTTAAGTCTGAAGCTACCAATGTAAAATGGACAGCTTATAAAACAACCGACAAAGTTCCCGTAGCTGGTGAATTTGCAACGCTCAATTTTGAAGACAAAGAAGGTGCGACACCAGAAGCTGCTTTAAATAACTTAGAGTTTTCTATTCCTGTAAGTAGTTTATTTACTATGGATGATATTAGAGATGAAAAGCTAAAGAACTCATTTTTTGGTGTGATGCTAAATCCTGAATTTTTAACAGGAAAAATTAAATATGCTAACGAGGCCTATTCTGCCGAAGTTACAATGAATGGCGTTACTAAAGACCTACCGTTAGAAGTAAATATTACAGATGAAAGACGTGTAAGTATGAAAGCTACCATGAATCTTGAAGATTGGGACGCATTAGGGGCTTTAGAGTCTTTAAATAAAGTTTGCTTTGATCTGCACAAAGGTGCTGACGGAGTGAGTAAAACCTGGGAAGATGTCGCAATAGAAGTAAGTACTTATTTACGCGACAAGTAAACCCCTTTTAATTTTAAAATCTGATAACCGTATTTTAACGATTATCAAATGAATTAATAATCGTTGTGATTGAGCATCAAAAGTACTTTTTACTTCATTAATTTGTGTGCATTGATTGATAATCATTTCTATCTAACGTAATTTTAAAAATTAGCATTGAACCAAGTTCAATTAGTGATGATTAATAAACCATCCGTTAGAAGAATTTTTAACAGCATTAAATAATTTAATAAAGTATATTATGAAAAATTTAAAATTAATTATATTTTCTTTTATTGTATTATCTGCAGCCACAGCATGTAAGGACACAAAAAAAGAAAATGAAACGGTAATTGAAACCGAAGTCGAAGACATCGAAGAAGTTGAAACGACACCAAAAAAACTATCAATAACCTTATCACCAAAGAGTGGAAGTAACGTTGAAGGCACAGTTAACTTTTCTGATAAAAACGGAATGGTAACTATGGTTGGTACAGTTACCGGTTTAGAAGAAGGTAAACACGCTATTCATATTCATGAAAAAGCAGATTGTTCTGCTGATGATGGTACATCTTCTGGAGGTCACTGGAATCCTACAGGTCAACCACATGGTGCTTGGGGAGATGAAGCTGGCTATCACAAAGGAGACATTGGAAACTTGGAAGCTAATGCTAACGGTCGCGCAACTATAACCAAAACTACAGATGAATGGTGTATTGGTTGTGGAGATGAAACCAAAGATATTTTAGGTAAAGCCATTATTGTACATATAGGTGAAGATGATTTAAAAACGCAGCCTACAGGAGCTGCTGGTGCACGTATCGGTTGTGCAGGTATTATTGAATAACTCCTAAAACATATTACATCAATTACATTGTTAGAACAATTGCGGCGATTTTCTTCCCCATTTCTGCGAAATATTCTAAGTAAAATCGCGAATAAATGGAATTAGAATTACTGGTAAAACAGTTTCAAGATAAAAACCATGTAGCTTTTGAAAAGCTTTATGGGATGTACCACAAAAGCATACATGGTGTCGTTTACAATATCGTTAAAGATACGGCTATTGCAGACGAGCTAATGCAAGATGTTTTTATAAAAGCGTGGCATAAGGCCGATACTTACTCTTCAAAAAAAGGGCGATTTTTTACATGGATTCTTAACATTGCTAGGAATGCAGCGATTGATAAAACACGATCTAAGGCATTTAAACAATCTCGAAAAAACCTGAATACGGATTATTTCGTAGATATTATAGCCAGCCATGATAATTTAGATAACAGTACGGATGCCATTGGTATTAAAACCTTTGTAACGCAATTAGGCGAAAAATGTAAAGCCGTGATAGAACTCCTGTATTTTAAAGGATTCACACAAAAGGAAGCTTCGGAAGAATTACAAATGCCATTAGGTACTATTAAAACAAGAAACCGAAATTGTATTCAACAATTAAGAGATATGGTATTGTAATATGGATATAAACGCTTACATAGAATCAGGTATTTTAGAGCTATATGTAGCCGGAAAACTTCCTGAAACAGAAAATGAAGAGATCTATCAACGCTTAAAACAACACCCTGAGTTGTTACAAGAAGTTAAAGCAATAGAAAGCGCTGTGGTTAAATTAACCGCAGCAGCATCTCCAAGAGCAAAAGGCTATGCGTCTATTAAGGCAAGGTTAAATGCCGAAGACTCTAAAGTGGTAGAACTACAACCAAGAAAGACTAATTGGATCAGTTATACAGGTTGGGCTGCATCTATCTTGTTGGCAGCTGGTTTAGTTTGGACATTAAACCAGAACTCAGACCTTGAACAAGAATTGCAAACGGCTGACATAGAAAACCAATATCTCGAAACACAAATAGAAGATGCCAGAACCGATTTGGCAGCCACTAAAAACCTATTAGATGTTATTAGAGATAGAGAAATTATTGCCGTACCACTTGGTGGCCAAGGAGAGTTTGCTACTAGCTATGCTAAAGTATATTGGAACAAAGCAGATAATACCATTTATGTCGATGGTGAAGGATTACCAAGTGCACCAGAAGGAAAAGTGTGGCAAGTTTGGTCGCTTACACTAAATCCGTTAACACCAACAAGCTTAGGAACAATAGACGATTTTAATACCGACGATAATAAAATCTTTACCATTGCCAACACTAATGAAAGCCAAGCCTTTGGTATCACTTTAGAACCCGAAGGAGGAAGCGTGTCACCAACTATGGAACAACTCTATACACTTGGTGTCGTAAATACCGAATCTTAATAAAAATATTAGAAACTTAAAAAAACCACCATGTGACAACTTGGTGGTTTTTTTGTGGCTGCTAGGTTACTTATCGTAGAAAAAATTGATTTCTTTTTGTTAGATTTACGATATATAATAGCGTAAAAACAAACCTTATCCCGAGAATGTAATTGGGTAACGATGTGTTTAGCTGTTATAATACACGTTGTGAGCAATATGAGAAAAACGCTATCGATACTTATTTTACTTCTGATTTTATCGTGTGATAAGTCGGAAAACAAAACGATTGACTACGGAGCGTTTGAAATAACAGTTCCCAAAAGTTGGTCGGAATATGAAATAAAAGGAATTGACAGCTATGTTAGCGGATTGATAACAGACAAAAACGACACGCTGATTTTTGATTTAGGTTGGTACTCACCTGATTTGACTAAAAACCCAGAGGTGTTGGTATTTGAGCAATCTGAATATGCAGAATTTAGCGACAAGCAAAAAAAGCAATTAGAAAATGTAAAGCATTTAGTTATCGAGGACTTTCTAACCGCTGAATATGACGCAAAAGATTACTTTAAGTACGAATACAAATTGGACAGTATTGACTGCTTTGTAGCTAAATTTATAAAGCCAAAAAATAAAGGATTTGGAGCAAGCGGAATTTACATTGACAACTTAAAAAACGGTAGACCGAATTCTAACAAAACAAGTTTGAGTTTTTATGGAAACAATCTATCTGACTCAACGCAAACTGAATTTTTTAAAGCATTAAAAAGCATAAAACTGACTGAATATTGTGAATAAAGTACTGCTCACAACAATGTATAACCGCAATTACGGCGGATTCGACTACGTCCGAATCCACTCGGAATTGCTAACGTCTGTGCTAAACCGAAAATTAACGCATATTAACCCGTAACTGACGGTTATACGAGACCGTTGAGTACAATTATGACGAACAGTATTTTTCATAACGAAGAGTTTGAGATAAACGGAATTTCTGTGCCTGAATTTGAATTAAAAAGCGGAAATCTAATCCGAATTTATATTCCGAATTTCAATCTTGAAAACTTACCATTAGGTTTTGACTTAACTATCGAATTGATAAAACGGTTCCAAAATCAAAAAACTGATTTTCCTTGGGCAAAAAACTACCGACAAAATACTGTTACGGAATTTTTAAACCCTTTGACTGTAAATAAATATCTGATTAATAAAATGCAGATTGACAAACTTACAGCAAGAAGAATCGCAGAAGAAATCGGAATTAGTTTAAATGAGAAATTTGAATATTTGAGCTTCAAAAACAAAAAAGCACTAATCATTAAAGCCTGTTTTGAAAAAAACGATTCTATCCTTTTAGATTATTATGGAGTTGACGCAATGGGAATTGAGTTTTTGGAAAATTTAATTAATACTGAAATAGAAAAAGGTAAATCTGCAATCGCTTTTGACAATTTACAATTTGCGAACGAAAAAGAACCATATGAAAATATTAAACCGATAAAAATAACTGTACCCAACACAGTATTAAAATAATTGCTATTTTAGGCTTAAACAAAGATCGTTGCTCTTTTGTTACGTCTGATTTTATTTCCGAAAATCCTCGCACACAAAACCGCAACTTTTCTTATACATAAACGTTGGCAAACATTAAAACGAACCTCTGTACTAAAGCGTAAAATTTCAGTCAATAAAGAATGAACATTGAAAATATCTTAAATAAAATTGGAGAAACATATTATCCTATTACCAATGAATGTCAACAAGAGTTAATTGCGAATTCAAAAATTGTAAGTTATAAAAAGGGTGAGATTGTAGTTCGTGAGGGACAATTTTCTAAAAAAGCCTACTTAATTGTAAAAGGTTGTTCAAGAGCATATTATTTAAAAGACGGAAAGGACATTTCTGACTGGTTCACTTTTGAAAATGAAATAATGGCTGCAATTATCAGTTTTTTCAGCGAAGAGCCAAGTCCTCATTATGTTGAATTTATTGAAGATTCCGTTGTCCTTGAATTTTCAAAAGATACAGTGGATTGCCTTTCAAAAAAGCACCACGATTTTGAACGTTTTATCAGTAAAGTTGTGACTCAAACTATGTTGGGACTCTGTGAAAGATTATACACAATTCAGTTCAACAAGGCAGAAGAACGATATAAACACCTTTTAAATATTTATCCAAATATAACCCAAAGAATACCTCTTACGCACATTGCATCATATTTAGGAATTACACTTGAAACATTAAGCAGAATAAGAAATCCAAAAAAACGAATTTGATTTATATCAAATGATACATCTTCCATTAAAATAAACTTTGTAAAAAAGTTTAAAAATGGAAGAAAACAACAAACAACTAAAGTCAATTTGGGGAAAATGGTGGGAACCTATTAGAAAATGGTTTTATCCTACTTGGCTTATCTACGAAACCACCGTTCGCTTTTATGACTATTCAGAAGCCATCTATCTTTTTTTTATCGCACAAAATTACTTGGGAGAACTTAGCTCACAAATCTTAGCTGTGCTTTGTAGCATTACCACTTTTGCAATTTGTAGCTTCTTTTTGACCGTTCCTGCTACTTTCATACTCTATAAATTCCTCAATACAGAAACTTTATCAGGAACACAATTTGAATCAAAAATCAAAAAATATCTCTAAGTAGATGAAGAAAATACTCATTATAAACGGACATCCTGACAAGGAAAGTTTCAGTTTTGCACTTTCAGAAGCCTATAAAATAGGAGCAAAAAAATCAAATGCTGAAATAAAAGAAATTAATATCCGAGAATTGAACTTCAATCCAAACCTAGAATTTGGATATAGAAAACGGACTGAACTAGAACCAGATTTACTAGATGCACAAGATAAATTAAAATGGGCAGACCATATAGTTTGGGTATATCCTGTTTGGTGGAGTTCAGTTCCTGCAATTATGAAAGGTTTTTTAGACCGAGTTTTACTTCCTGGGTTTGCTTTTAAAAAAAGAGAAAACGCATTGCTTTCGGATAAGTGCCTAACAGGTAAATCTGCCAGAATAATTTGCACAATGGATCAACCAACTTGGTTTTACAAATTTGTTTATAAAAGCCCTAGCCACAATGCAATGAAAAAAGGAACATTGCATTATATTGGTGTAAAAAAAGTGCGAATTACAGCCATTGGACCTATACGGCTTTCTACCGAAGAGTTTAGAGCTAAATGGTTGAAAAAAGTTGAAAAATTAGGGCAACTGAACAAATAGTAATTTCTGATTTAAACATACGGAGAAATAACGCTTGCCAACAACGCATAAAATTAATTGCTAGTTATAACCAATTTACGAAAGTCCTTATGTACTTTATAGCTGTCATTTATTTTCTTACTTTAGTGTTTAACACATGCAACTAGACATACACAAACCCGGTATGTGCAAGCAAAAAAACAATCTTGCTTATCCAAAAACAGAATTTAAATGAAATATTTACTTTTATTAATTCCTTTATTTATTGGTTGTTCGGTAACGAAAGAGAAATCGGAATACCAAAGTCTTTTAGATTATGAAGGCAAATACGAGTATGTTGATAATACGACATTAGAACTTAAAGTTTCGGCGATGGACACCACGCTTTATGCTGTTATAGATAATGCAAAATATCCTTTAAAATTTATTGCTTTGGATAGTTTTATAGATATGCAAGGAAGTTCTGTAATTTTTGAAAGGGATAACTCAAATAAAGTAATAAACTATAAGACTGACGGTCATGAATTTAAATTACTTACAAGAGCTATTGATAAATCGAATATGTTTCCGAGAAAAGAACTTTTCGATAATCCAGAAAATTACGTGTATAAGCAACCGATAGAAACTGATGATGGACTTTTAACGGGCAATTTGGACGATGAATTTAAAAACCCCAAACTTATAGTCGATATGGTCAAAGAAACCATTAAAGGTAATTTTCCCGATGTCCATAGCATCTTGATTTATAAAAACAACACATTAGTACTTGAGTAATATTTTTACGGTTATGATAAAAATACACCACATCAATTAAGGTCTGCCACAAAACCACTCATTGGCGGAATTCTCGGCATAGCGGTTGACCAAGGATTTATAAAAAGCGAAAAAGATGAACTATTACCCTATTTTAATTCTAAATATTCAGAAATTACCAATTTAGACAAAAGAAAAAAAGAAATTACAATAGAAAATTTCTTAATGTATCGCCACGGAATGGATTGTGAAAACAATAATCCTGCAAGTAAAGGAAATGAATTAAAAATGATGCAAAGTAAAGATTGGGTAAAATACACGCTCAATTTACCAATGATTGAAGAATCTGGTAAATCATCATCTTATTGTACAGGATGTGCTTTGACTTTAGGCAGTTTAATAGAAATAGCAACAGATAAGAAAATTGAGGATTTTGCAAAAGAAAATCTTTTTGAACCTTTAAATATTTCAAATTACAAATGGACTTTCGAACCAAATCAAACGAGTAAAGACGATTTTAGTCAAACGTATTTTACATCAAGAGACTTAATTAAATTAGCAAAATTATTTAAAGATGGTGGTAAATGGAAAGGCAATCAAATAATATCAAAAAGTTGGATTGATAAAACATTTAATATGGACAAAGGAGATTACGGTTATCTGTGGGAACATAAATATTTTATAATTGACGGAAAAACATATAACTCATATTTAGCTTCGGGAAATGGCGGACAAAAAATCAACATTTGGCCTGAACTCGATATGATTACAGTATTTACAGGTGGAAACTATAATTCTTATCAATTGCATGGTAAAAGTACACCGCCAAACGAAATGATACCTAACTATATATTAAAATCCATGAAGTAAAGCCTGCAAATAACACCGTATAAAATTAATTGCTAGTTTTAGCTAGCTTACGAAAGTCCTCGCGGTCTTTCTTAGTCGGTAATTATTTACTAAATAAGTTGTTTGAAACACGATACAAAGAAAATGACCCAATCTGAATTTATAATTTTAAATTTTAAAGAAATAAGGAGAAGAAGTATAAAACTTTGGAATGGACTACCTGAGAAATATTATAATTGGAAACCTGACGAAAAAGCAATGAGTGCGTCAGACATGATAAGACACGTTTTGGAGGCTGATTATGGATGGAACCTTATTATTAATCAAGGTGATATGACGAATTATAAAACACCTTGGGAAAATCGACCATTCATTAACCTTACTGATGAACTTGAATTTGCCGAACCGTATAGAAAAACATTTATAGAACGTGTAAGGCAATTTTCGGATACGGAATTAAACGAAACCGAAATCATTCATCCTGGGAACGGAGAAAAGAAAATACTTGGAACATATTTATTGCGGATTGGATATCACGAATCAGTTCACGCAGGACAATTTTTGTCGTATTTAAGAGCAATGAAAATTGAAAGACCAAAAATATGGGATTGAAAAAACATTACAGCCAACAATGTATAAGCACAATTCCGCGTGGATTCAGACATAGTCAAATCCGCGCGGAATTGCTAAAGCCTGTGATTAACCGAAAAACAGTAACTTTAAACCCGTAACTGACGGATACACGAGACCGCTCTACGAAATTGGCAAAACAACAAACTAGAAAAATTAAACAAATTTTATGAAAAAAACTATTTTCCCAATTCTTGCAATTGGACTTATGACCTACAGTTGTAACGCACAACAAAAGACATTTGAATTTAAAATTGAAACCGAAAAATGGAAAAAAGAACTAGTCGCAAGTGGCGAAGTCGGAAATCCTTGTAGAGAGGATAATGATTGGCAGAAGTGGCAAGAAGAAAACCCAAAAGCATATTTTGGACTGCAAGAATTTCAATCAAGTGAATCTGATTTTAATTCTGATGGAATTAGAGATGGGCTTTTTTATTTTCCTGCCAAGAATTGTGTTGGTGGAAGCGGAACTGGTTCCGATTTTGGAATGTTAGTTTATTCAAATGATGGTCAATTCCTTACGAATAAAAACATCACTCAAACAATCGAAAACGGAATAAAAACTGAATTAGCAAAAATTAAGATTAATGATGTTTCCAAAATATATATTCATTATAAAGGGCTTGGAAAAACAATTATTGGAGAATATTTTGCTTGGTCAGAAGAAGATGCGAATTGCTGCCCAAGCGGAAATGGAACTTTTGAATATAATCCGACTGAATTAACAACTGAAATTAAAAATTAACACGAATAAAAACTGCGTAGAACGTGTGTAATTAATGGCTTGTTTGAGCTTGCTTATATTAGTTGCTAAACCACACAACTAAACATACATAAACGCTGCCACGAATTAGAAAAACCCAACAAAATCAACATATTGACAAGAATGTCGTACAAATGTCGCAAACAAACCGTTATCAAAATGATAGATTCATAAGTAGTTTTGTCCAAACAATAAATCAAAATTAATTATGAACGAAATCGGAAATAAAATTAGAGAAGTAAGAAAGAAAAAAGGACTTTCTCAAGAAGAATTGGCTGAATCTGCTAAAGTGAATTTAAGGACAATTCAACGAATTGAAAACAATGAAAGTGAACCACGTGGAAAAACCTTGAATTTGATTTGCGAAGCTCTAAACATAAATACAGAAGATATTTTAGATTACGGAAAACAAACGGATAAAAATTATTTAATAGTTTTTCATCTTTCAGTAATAGTATTTTTGGCAATACCAGTTGGAAACATAATTGTTCCTCTCATTTTATGGATGAACAAAAAAGATAAGATAATTGGACTAAAAGAGATTGGAGCAAATCTTTTAAATTTTCAGATAGTTTGGTCAGTTTTGACTTTTATTTCTATAACGACTTTTGCTCTATTTAAACTAATGCATTACGGAACTTATGAAATTCTATTTTATATATTTATCGCACTTTATGCTTTGAATATCATATTACCGATAACTTTTGCTATTAAAACGAACAAAGGACATACGGAAAATTTATATCCGAATATTATTAAACTGATAAAATAACTGGTGGTTACATTGTATATAATTTAATGCTGGTTCTAGCCTACTCACAAAATTCTAATGGATTTTCTATCGGTTTTTATTTGCTAAATTAGGTACTTAAGCCACGCAACAAACCATATACAAACACCTTGTACGCAAATAAAAACCAATCTTCATGAAAAAAATTTCACTTTTATTTTTATTAATTACTTGCATTAGCTGTAAAGGCATAATTTTTAATACGGCACTAAAAAAATATGGTGCATACGATGAAAAAATTGAATTAATAAAATTAAAAAGTGATTCTAAAGAGGTTATATTTTTTCCAATGATCCATGTCGGAACAAAAAACCTTTATGAAGATATTAAATATAAAATTGATTCCTTAAACCAAAAAGGGTACTATTTCTATTATGAAAATGTAATTGCTCATAAAAAAGAAGACACAATTTTAAGGAAGGTTAGAAAATTGAGAAATATCCCATTTTCAGAAAATGGCTATACTGGTTCAATAGATTCATTATTAAAAAAGAAGTTTAAATTTAAACTAAAAAAAGAGTTAGTCAATCAACCTTCTAATAAAGAATTAGGTCTTGATTCTTTAAATAGTCGTAACGTAGATACGACCTTAAAAGATATGGTAAATTACTATGAAGAAAAGTATGAAGTTATACATTTAGAACCTTGTGACTTTGAAACCTCTATATTTCAAGAATCAACTTGTGAAAACAAGCTTAAAGATAAAAAAAAATACGATGACACAGTTGTTGAATTTAGGAATCAAATTGTTGTTAATGAAGTTGCAAAAGAAGCAAAAGTAAAAATTGCAATAATTTACGGAAAAGGTCATTTTAGTGGTATTCTAAATGGTTTAAAAGAAACAGATAATACGTGGAGAATTTTAAATAAGGACTAAAACTACGCACAACACCGCATTTAATTAATTTGCTAGAGTCTTCCCTACTTACAAAAATTCCTTCGGAATTTTAACGAGTTCGTAAAAGTTTACTAACTTAGTTGCCTAAACCACGCAACTAACCGTACACAGACATTTTGCCTGTAATATAAGAATTGGAACGCATTACAAGAATGGAAAGAAAAAAATTAGTTATCATAATTAGTATTATTCTACTTTTATTGATTGGTTCTATTTATGCTTATATGAATGCACTTGGTTCAATGTGGGTCCTCAATAAGCCAGATGAAAGTCCTTATTTTATAACTACTGAATCCATAACTATTAAAAATATACCTTTACCAAAAGGAACGAAGATTACATATAAAAAACGTTTTTTTTGGGAGAAATACGAGCAAGAAAAATTACTAAATGAAGACAATGTTACTGATATTTCTTTTAAGAAAGGAGTTACAATAGATTGGGGAGGAGTACCGATAACTTCTATTCATAAATTTTATAACTCAAAAATGAAAGGGTTTTCTGTTAATGCCGATTTCGATAAGCTGAATAATACTAAAAAAACACAATTTTCTAATTTATGGTTACGTTGTAATGATAATTTGGGAATAACTGTAGAGAACACAAATGATTGGTCTTTTAACAAAAAAAACATTCTGGATATCGAATCTTGCGGTGTAAATAATCAAAGGTACTTTAAGGAAGATAAAAATCAACAAAGATTTTTAGATGAATTGTATAGTCAACTAATGAAAATAAAAGATTAATAAAAATTACGAAATGTCAATAACAAAAGAATCTGAATTAATCGGAATGAAAAAAATTAGTGAAGTTGTTGGAACTACACTAAAATTAATGAGGGAATATGCTAAAGTTGGAATGTCTACTAAAGAATTAGATGAATATGGAGGTGAAATTTTAAAGAGTTATGGTGCTAAATCTGCACCTTATGAAACCTATGGATTTCCTGGTTATTCTTGTATAAGTATAAACAAAGAAGCAGCACACGGAATACCATCAAATAAAAAGATTTTGAAAGAAGGAGATTTAATTAATATTGATGTCTCTGCGGAACTTAACGGTTTTTGGTCTGACAATGGTGGCTCTTTTGTTCTTGGAAAAGACATTTATAATCACCAACCGCTTGTAGATGCTTCTAAAAACATTCTACGTAAAGCTATAAACAATATAAAAGGCGGAGTGAAAATTTCTGAAATTGGATATTTAATAGAAACTGAAGCTAAAAAGTCAGGGTTTAAAGTTATTAAAAATTTGGCTGGCCACGGAGTCGGAAGAAGTTTACACGAAGAGCCTGAAAATATTTTAAACTACAGAGTTAAAAGTAACAGAGAACGATTCAAAAAAAACACCACAGTAGCAATAGAAACTTTTATTTCAACAAATTCAACTGTTGCTGTAGAATTAAATGACGGTTGGACTTTAGTAGGCAATAAAGGTGGCTATGTAACTCAACACGAACAAACGATACTGGTAACTGATAAATATCCTGTCATTTTAACAGAATCGAATGAAATTTGGAATTAAATAACAGGATTCAACAGCGTGTATAATTTATGACAAACCAAAGAAACACCTAGGCCATAATATCTAAGCAGAATGCTGAAAATAAATATACTGAGAAAATAAAACTGAAAGAACAAACGATAGAATGAAAAGGTACAAATTTAAAACCTCCAAAAAATTAAAAACAATACATCGTAAAATGATAGTAAATTTTGGTGCGGAAAACATAAGATATGAATACGAGCATTATTATTTCGATATTAAAGCTGAAAAAGTAGAAAGTATTCAAGCACATTTTAAGAAAATTGGATTAGCACTATTAGCCGTTTAACTAGAAGTCTCTAAAATAGATGCTGAAAACCACGAAACATAATGCCGAAATTTCATTAGGTTCGTAAAAGTTTGCTAACTTAGTTGCCTAACCACGTAACTAACCATATACAAGAGCGTTAGCGAACATTAAACAAACAATAATGAAAAAAATCATTTTTCTATGTCTGACGATTCTTTTTATAGGATGTAAAGAGCAGTCAAAAAAAGAAGACGTTAAATCAGTAGACAAAAAAGAAATTGTAAAAAAGAAACGACCTGTTGCTTTAGAAGATGGTAAATTTTTTGAAGTTGACGGAAAGAAAATGTTGTATGGTGGAGAATTGGAAAATCAACATTTCGACATAAGTGACTATTTACTTAAAGATGAACAGTTTCATTATGGAATTGGTCGTGAAAAATTTCCAGCCTTATTAAAACCAGAATTTATTTCTGTCACAGAAGCTAACCAAGTTTGGGCAGACAGTACAAGATTTTTGCTAGCACAATCTGGTAATGAGATTAAAGCTTACTCTGTTAAAGACCTTACTAGACACGAAGTTGTTAACGACGTTCTGGATGGTAAACCTATAATGGCGGCTTATTGTATATTGGCTGATTTAGGTGCTATTTATGAGCGAAATTATGGAAATAAAGAACTAACATTTGCATTAAGTGGATATACCTACTATGATAAAGACGTATGGAATGGGTTAGATGGATTTGTACTTTGGGATAGAGAAACAGAAAGCTTGTGGTGGCCATTGATTGGTAAAGCTGTTTCTGGTCCCTTAAAGAATGTAAAACTCATTGAGATGGATAACGACAAATGGAGCGATACGACTTGGGAAAACATTCGAGATAATTATCCAAATGCGAAAGTTCTAAAGTCAGGACAGGACTTTGAAAGACCTACTGAATGGAAAAAGATAGAAGATGTGTCTTCTATAATTGAAAACTTTAGGGCATAACCACGCCATGATATCATACGCTAATCCGCTAGGCAACATTTGACCAAAAATTGATAAGTGACATCAAAATATTGACCATTTTATTATTTGCTACAATGTCTTCTTGTGGCCAATCTGATACATCTGACAAAGATTTAGCAAAAAATAAAGTGATAGCATTAAGTCCGCAGAAAGAAAAGCAGAAAGAAATAATAAATGAACATCTGAAAAACGGAGCGTGGAAACACGAACTATTTTCAAGAGAATAGCAAGAAGAAATTGACAAAGGACTTGCAAAAGATAGCACTATCGCATATTTATGGCAACAAAAGGCAATGCCAATGTTCAAACAAGGAAAATATGAGGTTGGAATGGACTTTATTGATAAGGCTGTAAAATACGACAGACAAGGTTGGCAAGATTATCGAGCATTCATAAAATGTATTTTTGCTAAAACGTATAGAGATGCGATTACAGATTTTAAAGATTGCAAAAAAAGGTTTGGATATAGCTATGTTATGGACCATTCCTATGACTTTTACATTGGGCTTTCCTACTTACAATTAAATGAATTTGAAAAAGCGGAACAGATTTTTAAACAAGATTACGAATACCAACTAAAAGATAAAGGCAAAGATTGGCTTCACCATTTAGACTTGTTTTATTATGGTATTAGTAAATATGAGCAAAAAGTTTATTTAGGAGCAATTGAAATTTTCGACAAGGCTTTAGAAATTTACCCTAACTTTTCAGAAGTCCAAATTTTCAAATCGGATTGTTTAAGACGAATTGGAAAAACAGCAGAGGCACACGAATTACAGAAATTAGGAGAGATTAATGGTCGAAATGGAAACACAATAAACGAAGACAATGTGACTTATGCAAAGTATCCATATCAAATAAGATGGTACTAAATAAAAAACGTTACACAACCACACAACAAACCATATACAAAAATGTTAGCTTGCATTTAAAACCAACATCTCATTATTGAACACTATAAAAACAAAAATTAAAGACGTATATGTTCCATTTTTAATAGTTTCGATAGGAACAATTCTTTTTTACAATATATTTCGTTGGACTTTAGATATCAAACTCGGAATTCTACCCTTAAAGGAAAACCTATTGAATTTTTGGATTCCTTTCGCTCTTCCTTGCATTCCAATACTTATTTGGTTACGAAGAAGAATTAGAATTTTAAATGTTAGAGGCAAAACAGATAACGGCTATTTTGCATATCAATTTGCTATGGCCGTAGCAATCGCTGTGCCATTAATAATAAGTCAACACTACATTGAGAAAAATTCTTTTGACTTAAACGAAATACCTTCAATATCAAAAGTTAAAGAATTAAAAAACGAAAAATATTTTAAAATAAACTCATTTGATATTGACCATAACTCAAGCCTTCCATATGTAACTGCGAGAACTTCTGGTCGAAATAATGATAATCTAAACTTTTACTTATATCTCGCCTGTCCTTTTAAGGAAACGAGTTCTATTTGGTATGGAGTTGAGTATAAAAAGAATTTAAGTAATCGTATTAATGAACAAAGAAAAAAATCAGAATACAGAACTTTTTTAAATACATCAGAACAAGAATTTAAAACATATAATTTTCACGATGTAGAATATTTTGAACGACTAGGATATTCAGACGACAGAGATGGATTTATAGAAGCAATACAAAAAAGAAACGCTAATCTAAACGAAAAGGAACAAATAATACTTGTACCTAAAAAAGATGTTTTTGAAGAAAGACTTGGTAATTCGTTTTCCTGGATTTTTGGGTCTTTTGGTATCGGAGCACTAGCCCTTTTAGTAATGGTAGTAATTCCTAAAATTGACGAAAAGGAATTAAACGATTTTAAGAAAAATAAACCACTAAAAGAAGATCATTTAAAAGATCTGATAAGCCTTTTAAATCCAATAGGCGAAAATAAAGCTACAGCAATTTTATTACTTCTAAATATTATTGTATTCCTAATTATGACCTTTAACGGACTTAACATCGTTTCTCCTACACCAAGAGAATTACTCGAAATTGGAGGAAATAGACGATTTGAAGTTATGAATGGAGAATATTGGAGATTATTTTCTTCTTTATTTATTCACGGTGGACTCTTACACTTGTTTATGAATTTAATCGGACTTGGACTTGGCAGTAGTTTGTTGGAAAAGGCTCTAGGTTCTTTAAAACTTATAATTATCTACATTGGTTGCGGAACACTAGCAAGTTTAGCGAGTATTTATTGGCACGAAAATACAGTTAGCGTTGGAGCATCTGGAGCAATTTTTGGACTTTATGGACTGATTTTAGCTTTTACCGTTTTCAAGATTTATCCAGACTATATGCGTGGAATGACTTGGATGTTGTTGGGACTTTATGCTGGAGTAAGTCTGCTATTCGGGTTTTTAGGAGGAATTGATAATGCAGCTCATTTTGGCGGATTAATAAGTGGATTTGTAATTGGAGGTATTTTAATATTAATAGATAAAGACGAACTGAAAAAAAATCTAAGCTATTAACGTGTATAGTTCATTGCTAGTGCAAGCCTACCTACGAATCCCTAGCAATCGGGACGCTGATAGTTTATTCCGATAATAATTTTCTTAATATCAGTTTAAAAACTACTGAACGCAAGCCTTGTGCTTTTCAATATATAAGATATTGTATTTCACAACATTACAGCTTAACGAACGTTATATAGCATAAAAGGTTTTAACTTGGCCTGTGATTTAGGGATTTATACGTACAATTACATCTCGCTATATCAATAAATATAATTAACTTCGTTTCTCATAATTTTTATGATAAGAAACCTTTGTTATATCCTGATAAATTTATGGATAGGACTTATGAAAATATATGATATTACGAGTTAGCCGCAAGTTTATAATAACATTCACAACTATTATTTAACCATGATTAATACGATTAAAGAGTTAGAGAAATTATCACGTCTTTTAGACCCTAAAGAAAGCATAAGAGAACAATGGAACGCTGAGGTTTTAGAGTATTCCAATACATTCATAAACAACTTAGACACTTCAAAAGCTTTTATTCAGTCTAAAGAAAATGGAAAGGCTATCTATAATTTAGATATTGAAGAGCAAGCAGTTGAATTAACCTCATTATTAGATAGTACAACAAAAAATATTGACGGCGTAGGTATAAATCCTGCCTCTGGCGGACACATGGGTTACATTCCTGGTGGTGGACTTTACCCTTCTGCGCTTGGAGATTATATGGCAGCCATTAGCAATCGTTATGCTGGAGTATTTTATGCTGCACCAGGAGCCGTTCGTTTAGAAAATATGATTATTAAATGGATGTGTCGCCTTATGGGTTATCCTACTACTGCCTTTGGGAATTTAACTTCAGGTGGATCCATTGCTAACTTAATGGCCTTAGTAACAGCACGTGAAGCTTATAACCTTAAAGCTCGAGATTTTGAAAAATCCGTAATTTATCTTACAAAACAAGCACATCATTCTATATTAAAAGCCATCCGAATTTCAGGATTATCTGAAGCGCAATTAAGATATATACCTTTAGACGACAACCTAAAGCTGTCCGCAGAACATTTAGAAAAAGCCATTATTGAAGACAAAGAAAAGGGGTTGATTCCTTTCTATATCAATGCTTCATTTGGTACCACCAATACAGGAACAATTGATCCTCTAGAAGCCATTGCAGAGATCGCTAAAAAACACAAACTATGGTTTCATGTCGATGGAGCTTATGGTGGTTTCTTTAAATTAGTTAAAAAATTAGATTCAAAATTTAAAGGCATAACAGAAGCGGATTCCATAACTCTAGATCCGCACAAAACACTTTTTCTTCCTTATGGAACAGGTGCTGTACTCATAAAAGACAAAGAGAATTTATTAAAAGCCTATCACTGTCTAGCGGACTATATGCAAGATACTGTTGGTAAAGAAGATGAAATTTCACCTGCAGATATATCTGCCGAACAAACAAAGCACTTTCGAGGGATGAGAATGTGGCTACCCTTAAAATTATTTGGCTTAAAACCTTTTAGAGCAGCATTAGAAGAAAAACTAAACCTCACAACATATTTTTATGATGAAATACAAAAATTACCTGGGTTTGAAGTAGGCCCAGAACCAGAACTTTCTGTGGCTATTTTTAGGTACGTTCCTAAAGATGGAGATTCAAACGTATTCAACAGAGAGTTAATTGAAGCCATTCAAACTGATGGACGTATATTTCTATCATCTACGAACATAAATAATGTCTTTTGGATACGAATAGCCATTGTTCAATTTAGAACGCATCTTCAACAGATAGATCTTTTACTCGATATTATTAAAAAATACATAGATGATACCTCAACGGAATTAAATTAAACCAGTGGCTAACAGCATATATAATTTCTTGCTAATCCTCGCCTACCCTTCGACTACGTTCAGGACTGGCTTACGAATCCCGATTTTCTAGTCGGTTTTTACCTACCTGTTGCGCAAACAAGTGTGCTAAATTGCGGGTTTAAACACGTCACTAATCATACACAAATACATTGGCTACAATATAAAAAAACGATATTATGAAACATGATCTTGCTGCAATGAACTCTTTGGATATTTACTTATCAAATCTGACCAATGAGGAATACGACAAAATCAAACATAAAATTGGTACTCGAAAATCAAAATCGATGCCATTATTGAGTTGGGATATTTATAGGGATGGTTATCATAAACGAATGACTGAAGCCAAAAAGAAAATTGAATTGGAAAAAGTTCTTTCTTTTGCAAAACAATTTAATTGGCAAAATGACCTTGAAATTGCTTTTGCTGAAAATGATTACGAAGCCTTGATTATTACTGATATAAATCAGAAAATAATATGGGTAAATGATGGTTTTACGTCTATGACTGGTTATTCAAAATCATTTGCTCTAAACAAAACACCGAGGTTTTTACAAGGCGAGAAAACCTCATTAAGAACTAAAGCAAAGATTAAGTCTAAAATTGAACTTAACAAACCGTTCAAGGAAGTCATAGTCAATCACCGAAAAGACAAATCAATTTACAAATGTGAGGTAAAGATTATACCACTTTACCACAAAGAAACAACGCATTTTATAGCATTAGAAAAACAAGTAGTTTAATGGACGTAGAGCAAAAAATAAAAAAATCAAGGTCGAAAATCTTTAAAGCGGTTTTTCCTAATACAACGAACCATTACGACACCCTTTTCGGAGGTACAGCAATGCAATTAATGGACGAAACGGCATTTATAACAGCAACAAGGTTTAGTCGACAACAAATGGTTACTGTTAGTAGTGATAAAATTGACTTTAAAAAGCCTATTCCTGCAGGAACTATTGTGGAACTTGATGGATATGTTACCCACGTAGGACATACGAGTTTAAAAGTGAGAGTAGATATTTTCGTAGAGGAAATGTACACCGATTTCCGAGAAAAAGCAGTATCCGGAGAATTTACATTTGTGGCGATTGACGATACTAAGAAACCAGTAAAAATACTATAGCTAAAAACGTATATCAGAAACAGCGATTCCACCTATTAAACAATTAAAAAACGAATTGTTACAAGACGTTATTACATTGAAAATATAGGGCTTAAAATCTGCTGTTTTTCATATATAAAACAGTGGCCTGTAATGCAGCTAAACTAAAGCTCTATTCAATAACGTAACGCAACAAACACAAAATTATACTTAAAAATAATTCGAAATACCTATTAAACCTTTTAAGATTACAATAGTCAAAAAAGCATGAAAATAATAAAATGCTTCGGGTTATTTATAGTTCTACTTTTCTTATTTTCTTGTTCTACTGTTCAAGAAGAACAAGAACCTGACTCTAATGTTATAGACATTCCTATTTCAACAACGGACTATAGCACAGTGAATCATTGGTATTTTCATCCCAATCAACCTTTAAATTTTTTAGAATCTTATGATTTAGATATTGCAGTGATTGATGAAAGTTTAAGCCTAAGTTCTACCATTGAGATTAATAATAATGCCACCACAAATACAGGTATTGATGTATTTTGGGTACATCCAACACATCTTGATAATCCACCACTAATTCCAAGCACAGTAGCTATTGATAATCAAGACACAAGTTATATTGGTCTAACCATTTTAGCTCAAGGAGCATTATTGGCAAAATATGGTCGCTTTTATGCACCAAAATATAGGCAAGCTACACCTGCATCTTTCCTAAGTGCTTCTCATACAGAAGAAGAAAGAGCAACAGGTTTATTGGAAGCCTATTCCGATATAAGAGCATCTTTTCAAAATTACTTAGACAACCATAATAATGGTAATAAGATTATTCTTGCAGGACATTCTCAAGGGTCGTTTCTTTTAGCCATGTTAGTGAGAGACCTCTTTGACACTAATCCAGAACTACGAGAAAAATTAGTAACTGCTGCATTAGGCGGCATGGGCTACGTTTATGGGTTAGACAACTCAACATTAGGTGGTTGGTGGGAAAACATAGGACTCTGTACTACCACCAATGAGTGTGGTTGTGTTCATTACTGGAGAAGTTATGAAAATGACCAGACCATTCCAGAACCGATTACAACCTTTCCCTCGTTTAGTGAAACTTTAGTAAATAGCGGATTGGTATATCGTACAACTGATCTGAATAGTGATACGTTTTTTCATGATAATTTAATTTTTAATTCGCAAAATAATCCAATGCGTTATATCACACCAGGTATTCAGTATAATTTTAGTAATGGCGCAAATTTTGTAGCTTTTGATGATATGTATACGGCGCGATTAAAAAGAGAATCTAATCATAGAATAGGCTTGGCTGTAAATTACACCCCAAACATTTCGGACCAACGACCTAACGAATTAGAAAATTTACAAAGCCCTATTATCTTTACCGAGGGCGATTTTCATATGAAAGATTATCATATATATATTTGGGCTTTGATGCAGCAAATCGATGAAAAACTTAATGCTTGCTTTTAAAAAACTATTGCAAATTTAAGCGTGTATAATTCATTGCTAGTTATAGTCTACTTCCAAAAATTCTCATGAATTTTCTATACGGTATTTAGCACCTAAATTAGTTGCTTCAAACCTGCAAGAGACCATATATAAACATGTTTGAAACAATTTGACAAAAACCGTAGCAAATACGAAATTGAACGATCAAACAAGAAAGTTACAGATTTAGAAATTCTGACAACTATACACGGACATATATGTAGTTAGAATTTAAAACTCAGAGTAGTAATCATTTGAGCATTTGAGCATTTGTAGCTGGTGTATCTTCAAAAGGAATTATAAACTAAACACATGCGATGCACTACAAAGTACTACAAAAAAAATAGCATCGCCTTATAAAAATAATACCTAAACGTCAACCACTTACAAAACCACTCACGAATTTTACATTTTTAGTTCATAACGCACAGGGTATATTAAAGTTCAATTTATTAAATTAGGCGCTGAAACAAGCTGCGCCGAGCACCAAGCATAGGCAAAGCCAACCAACTCTATCAATCATAAACTTATTACAAAATGAAATTCTTTACATGTATTACACTGTTACTTTTACCCTTATTTGCTTTATCTCAAATAACCCTTAATCAAACAGATGATTTTGAAGATTACACCACTAAAAACTGGACTAAAGGAAACAATTCAACAATACCAAACCAAAACATTTTAACCGACGGACCTAACGGAACTGATGATAAATTTTTAAGAGTACACTCTAATGGTGGTAACGGTTCTGATTCTAAATTAGTAACCTTCAATAATGCCCAATGGCAAGGAGATTATAATGCTGCTGGCGTGACTTATATTTCTATGGATGTTAGAAATTCGGGTTCAGAAACCCTTTTTTTACGATTAGCTTTTGAAGGCTTTTCAACCAGTAGAAGATTTAGTTCTACCAATCCTATAGCGGTTATCCCAGGACAAGGCTGGCAAACTATTGTATTTCCTATTGACGCCAGTTCTTTAACCAACATCACAACCTCTGGTCTTGGGTACAATAGTACGTTTGACGATGTTAGAGAATTTCGAATACTTCATAACGATGCACCAAGTTGGGAGGGAGATCCTATTGAAGCCATATTGGACATCGACAATATTACAGCGAGAAATGACGATATGGGCTTAGCTGATACAGGTGAACCCAAAATAGCTTTAAGTCTTATTGATGATTTTGAAGGTGTAACCACTGAAAACTGGACCAAAGGAAACAACTCCACCGTACCAAACCAAAACATTTTAACCGATGGACCTAACGGAAGTGATGATAACTTCTTAAGGATACAATCTAATGGTGGAAGCGGTTCAGATTCTAAATTAGTTACCTTCAATAATGCACAGTGGCAAGGAGATTATAATGCTGCAGGCGTGACTTATATTGCTATGGATGTGAGAAATTCGGGTTCTGAAACCCTTTATTTACGATTAGCATTCGAAGGCTTTTCAACCAGTAGAAGATATAGTTCTACCAATCCGATAGCGGTTATTCCAGGACAAGGCTGGCAAACAATTGTATTTCCTATTGACGAAAATTCATTAACCAATATCACAACCTCTGGTCTTGGGTACAATAGTACGTTTGACGATGTTAGAGAATTTCGAGTGCTTCATAACGATGCACCAAGTTGGGAGGGAGATCCTATTGAAGCCATATTGGACATTGACAATATTACAGCGAGAAATGACGATATGGGCTTAGCTGATACAGGCGAACCCAAAATAGCTTTAAGTCTTATTGATGATTTTGAAGGTGTAACCACTGAAAACTGGACCAAAGGAAGCAACTCCACCGTACCAAACCAAAACATTTTAACCGATGGACCTAACGGAAGTGATGATAACTTCTTAAGGGTACAATCTAATGGTGGTAGCGGTTCAGATTCTAAATTAGTTACCTTCAATAATGCGCAATGGCAAGGAGATTATAATGCTGCTGGCGTGACTTATATTTCTATGGATGTAAGGAATTCGGGCTCATCAATTATTCTTTTAAGATTGGCTTTTGAAGGCTTTTCAACCAGTAGAAGGTTTAGTTCTACCAATCCTATAGCGGTCATCCCAGGACAAGGCTGGCAAACTATTGTATTTCCTATTGACGAAAATTCATTAACGAACATCACAACCTCTGGTCTTGGGTACAATAGTACGTTTGACGATGTTAGAGAATTTCGAATGCTTCATAACGACACACCAAACTGGGAAGGAGATCCTATTGATGCCGTATTAGACATTGATAATATTCAAGCGAGAAATGAAACGCTTAGTGTAGTCCACATTGAAACACCGACTCTAAACATTAACGTGTACCCTAACCCATCTGCAGATTTTATTCAAGTCAATGGTAATTTAGAGGCATTTGAATATTCAATTTATGACATTTCAGGAAAATTAGTATTGAGAGGAAAATCTAACAATCAAACTCCTCTTGACATTAGCAATTTAACGAAAGGCACCTATTTCCTAACTATAGGAGCTTACGATACGGTTAAGTTTCTTAAGAAATAGGCATCTTCTTTTATCGTTTAAGCACAAGTTGAAAGCACGAAATGAAAATCGATAAAACCTCTTAAGCACCACAACACCGTTTATTATAGTGCAAAAAAAAAGCGACCTGAATTTCAGGTCGCTTTTTTTAGTAGCACTAGTTTTAAGAATAACTACTTGGTAACAATTGTTAACTCATCAACAATATGCTTTGCATTAGAGTACTTATCAATTAACCACAATACATATCTAATATCTACATTGATAGTACGTTGTAAATCTTTATCGAAAATAACATCACCAGCCATGGCTTCAATGTTACCATCAAACGCTAAACCAATCAATTCTCCATTGCCGTTAACCACTGGAGATCCCGAATTTCCACCTGTAATATCATTGTCGGTTAAGAAGTTTACAGATAATTCGCCACGTTCATTCGCATAACGACCATAATCTTTCTTTTCAAAACTATCTAACATGCTTTGGTCTAAATCAAACTCACTATCATTAGGTTTGTACTTATTAATCATACCTTGAAAAGTGGTATAATTATTCACTTTAGCATCGTTGCGTTTATCGGCTGGTAAAGCTCTCACTTTTCCATAAGATAATCGTAAGGTAGAATTCGCATCAGGATATTGAATATCACTCAATCCAGATTCACGTAAGCCTTTTACTAATAATCTAAAAGACGCCTCAAAATCATTTGTTGGCTGCTCTAAAGATTCTGGTTGTTCTCTATACTTATCCAATAATTGATTCGATAATTTAAACATAGGATCATTCTCAAGAATCGCTTCATCAGGATATTGTAAAAACGCTAAAGCACCTTCTTTTGAAGAAAATAAACTCAAATCAAAAATAGCATTGGTATAGGCTGTAAAGTCATTGTCATTTTTTTCTCCTACCTCTGCAACTAGTTCTGGTAAGGAATAGTTAGATTTTGAAGCCAACAAGCCTAATTGTTTTGCTAGAATTTCTTTCTCTAAAGGTAAGTGATAATCTTCATAGTTGCTTTCTATATAAGCCTCTAATCGTGGTAAAAGATTTTTACGTTCAGCTTCACTAGCACCAACATATTGTTTTAATGCCGATCCTACTCTATACGGTAAAACAGCAAATTTACTAGAACGTAAAATACCTAATAAATAGTTGGTTTGTCTCGCTTTTTCATTCGTTAAGCTATAATAATTATTGATGTTTTTAATCACATCACCGTACATCGCTTTGTTAGCTTTTTTATTCGCCCACTTATCAAATTTAGCTTCAGTTTTACTCTTCTTCTCTACAGTTTTATGCTCCGTTAAAGCGTCAATCATTCCAGCTCTATTCTTCCAATAGTTAGCAATACCTGCATAACCAGATGCATACATAAGGTTAACAGACTCGTCTGCATCCATGTATTTTTTCATCACATCCATACTTAATTTTGAACCTTCAACCCAAGCAGGATATGCAAATTTTACGTTTTGCTCAACACCTTGTGCTGGCATCCATCGGTTAGTACGACCAGGATATCCTAAAATCATAGCAAAGTCGTCTTCCTCTACTCCATCAATATTAACAGGTAAATGGTATTTTGCATTTAAAGGCACATTATCTGCAGAATATTCGGCTGGTTGCCCTTCAGCATCCGCATACACTCTGAATAATGAAAAATCACCAGTATGTCTTGGCCATTCCCAGTTATCAGTGTCACCACCAAATTTACCTACGTTTTCTGGAGGTGTTCCTACCAAACGCACATCTTTATAGTCTTCGTAAACAAAGTAGTAAAACTCATTACCTTGGTAAAACGAACGCACAGAAACCGTGTATTTTCCACCTTCGCTATTTTCTTGTTCTATTTTAGCAATCTCTTTGTTCAATGCTGCTTCACGTTCTTTTTCGCTCATACTGTCATTAACTTGCGCCAACATACGTTTAGACACATCGTCCATACGCACAAAAAAGCGAACGTATAAGCTTTCTGGCTTTAATTCTTCTGCTTTAGAACCTGCCCAAAATCCATTTTTTAAATGGTTTTGTTCTGCAGTAGATAATTCTGCAATAGCACTATAACCACAATGGTGATTTGTTAGAACTAAACCACTATCTGAAACGATACTAGCGGTACAGCCTCCATTGAATTGCACAATAGCATCTTTTAAACTTTGATTGTTAATACTATAGATTTCTTCAGGAGTTAATTGTAAACCCATTTTTTGCATATCGCGATGATTTAAACGCTCTATATGCATTAGAAACCACATACCTTCATTAGCCATAACAGACGAAAATGAAATAATAAAGGCAATAATTGTAAGGGATAATTTCTTCATATTTTTAGTTGTTTTTATATGGAGATAAAAGTACTGAAAATTTAAGGTGAAATAAAACGAGTAATATGTTAAAACCGTGTTATTTTTAAGGTTTTGAGAACCCCTTAAATCATAAATTGATTCATACTATATTAATTTCTGAAACGTATTTATTTTATACCAAATAAAATACGTGACTTTACGTATATAGGACCAATTTATTTTAGGTAATTTTAAAGCCTAGCAAAACATAAAAATTATTGATATCTGGAAAATAGGATGAGATATGAGATGTGTTTTGATTTATATAACACGTTGTATACCATTTATGAAAACAATATTTAGAACATTTATTTTAATATTTTTATTCTTTAATCAAATAGGATTTTCACAAGAAAACAAAAAATGGATTAAGGCAACCATATTCACTAAAACTGACACCATTCAAGGATTTGTTAAAACAAATAGCATTTCTTTTGATAGTGTTAAGTTCAAGAAGAATCTGGATGAACCCACTGAACATCTTACACCTGAATTAATTGAAGGATATCAAACCACAGATTATCTATACCAAAAAAAGTTCATTAAAAAAATTGGAAGTTTTGGTTATTATAAATTTGGTAAATTAATAGATAAAGGCAAGTTTAATTTATACGAAACTACAGAACAATACTCAAGTTCACAAAACTCTATTCTGATATTAGAATTTAACAATCAGATTATTACTTTCAAGTTTTATACTTTTCAAAAACTTAAAAACAAGAAAAAAATTGCAAAAGAATTGGATGGTTATCATCTATTGCAAAATATAGTTTTAAAAAGGAAATTTGACTATAATAGCTTTATAGAAGAAATTAAAAAACTGAATTCTAAATAAAAAAACGGTATACAACACGGTGTCTAATTAATTGCTTTGGTAAGTGCTTATCTGTAAAATTCCTTCAGAATTTTATCGGGTTCGTATTTGTTTACTAAATTAGTTGCTTAACCACGAGACTAACTATACACAGCAACGTTAGCAACAATTTAAGAACAACCAACAAACTTCTATTCTGAATTTCTACATTTTAGAAAATAAATAAAGAAAAATATTGCGAAACCGAATAGTTGCACGTATATTAGCAACCGAATGATTGCGTAATTTGAATTCAATTTTATGAAAAGAGACATTTTTCAAGCCATTTCAGACCCAACAAGACGAGCAATTTTATTGCTAATAGCTACACAGGCATTAACACCAAACGCTTTAGCAGAGGAATTTGACGTTTCAAGACAAGCAGTTTCAAAGCACATTAAAATATTAAACGAATGTGAATTGTTGGAACAGCAGAAAGTAGGGCGAGAAATTTTCTATCAATTAAAAATCGACAAAATGAAAGAAATTGACAATTGGCTGGAAGAGTTCCGAAAAATATGGGAAGACCGTTATAATCAACTTGACGACTTATTATTAACAATGAAAAAAAATGGAAAATAAGACTAAAACAGAATTTATCGTAGACAGAGAAAGCAACACGTTAACAATTAAAAGAGATTTTGCAGCAAAACGCGAACTTGTTTGGGATTGCTACACGAAGAGTGAATTTTTAGAAAAATGGTTTGCACCAAAACCTTTAACTGCCAAAACAAAAAAAATGGACTTTAAAGCTGGTGGACATTGGCTGTACGCAATGATAGAACCAAATGGAACGGAACATTGGGGAAGGACGGATTTTACCGAAATTAAACCAATCGACTATTACAAATCTTTAGATGGATTCTGTGATGAGAACGGAAACTTAAATCCAGATATGCCAAGGGCAAAATGGCTCGTGACTTTTACCGATTTGAACGAAAAATCAAATGTTGAAACTGTAGTATCTTATAATTCACTTAAAGATTTAGAAACCGTAATCGAAATGGGAATGAAAGACGGATTAAGTTCAACTTTAGAAAGATTAGATGAATTATTAGATTCTTTAGCCAAACAATAAAAAGGTATAACGCACAAAAACTATTGCTAACAACGTATATAAAACCGTTGCCAATTATCAAAAACCGCAACTTTCCTAATCAATCCCAACCCAATTGACAGAAAATCAAAAATAAAAGTTAAACTTTTTTTTAATTCTAACCGATTGTTTAGTTTTGTCCTGTTATAAAATATAAAATGCCAAGAATAAAGAAATATAACGAATCTGAAGTAATCGAAAAAGCTATGAACTTATTCTGGCGAAATGGTTACGAAAACACGTCTATGCAAACGCTTGAGAAAGAAATGGGAATTAATAAATTTTCTATCTATTCAAGTTTTGGTAACAAACACGGTTTATTTCTTGAAAGCTTAAAGAGTTATCGTAAAAAAATGAGCTTCATTTTCGAAGAGTTTGAACAAGCTAATAATGGTATTGAAGATATTAAGAGTTTCTTTTATAATTCAGTGAACGTCTGTACACAAAAAGGCTTTGAAAAAGGCTGTTTGTACACCAATACCTATCATGAGTTTGCAGACAAGCAAGATAAAATAGTTCGTCTAAAAATAAATGCGTTTATGTCCAATTTAAAAGAACTATTTACCGAAAAGTTGAGAATAAATTCAGGCAAAGATGAAGAAACCATAGCCAAACAGGCTAATTATTTAGTATTAGCAAAACACGGCTTAGCAGTAGCTGCAAGGGTAAATACCCAAGAAGAGATAGAAGATTATATTGAAATGACCTTCAAAAATTTATAAACATTTTTTTTAATCTATAACTAAACGATAGTTTAGTTATAGACAACAAATTATTATGAGGAAATTATTATTTATAACCAACATCTTAATGGCAGTTATCTTATCGAGATTTGCTATTTCAAAATTAGCAGGATGGGAGATTTCAGTACAAGCATTTATAGAAATGGCAAAGCCTGTAGGTATCGACCCTACATTTTTTAGAATAGCAACAGGAATACTAATTACGATTGTAGTGATAGGATATTTTTCAACCGCAATGTTTAGTTTACTAAATAAAGTAATTAGAAATAACGCTACAGTTCCTTTTACAAAATGGGCAACTTACACCAATATTCTTGGTTTTCTTACAATGATGGGTGCACTTATAGCCGAGTTTTCATTAAGAGTACAACCAAAATCGTTACTAGTATATATTGCTATTGGCATTGTGCTAGTATCAATAGCAAACATTTTAATTATAAAAAAAGCAATAAAAACAGAATCTTAAAATTTAAAAACATGACAACATTAAAAATTCACAACATCGAAACAGCACCAGAAGGTAGCAAAGCGTTATTAGAACAATCTCTAAAGCAAAATGGAATGATTCCAGGTTTACACGGAGTATTAGCCGGAGCACCAGGAATATTAGAGGCATATCAAACCTTGCACAAACTGTTTACACAATCTTCATTTAACAACGAAGAATTAACTGTGGTTTGGCAAACCATAAATGTAGAGCACGAATGTCATTATTGTGTACCTGCACATACAGGTATTGCTCATATGATGAAAGTAGATTCATCTTTAAGCGATGCCTTGCGAAACAAAACTGCTATGCCAACCGAAAAATTACAAGTCTTACACGATTTTACTTTAAAGATTGCGCGTAACCGTGGACACGTAACACAAGACGATTTGGATACGTTTTACAAAGCAGGTTATGAAGAAAGACAAGTTTTAGAAATCATATTAGGTTTATCTCAAAAAGTGATTAGTAACTATACCAATCATATTGCAAATACACCTGTAGATGCACCATTTCAAAAATTCGCTTGGAAACCAGAAACTAAATAATCACCTTATAACTAGAACATTAAAGTTAATAGTTTGAAAGTGTCTTTTTTAACAATTTAGTAATAAGGATGTTGAAAAATTCAAGCCCTTTAAAGCAACTTATGAATGGGGAGCAAGAATAATGGGAATACAACCAAATGAAGCAATGTTAATTGCAGCACATGGTTGGGATGCTGGAGCGTCGCACTAGCAGTCGACAAGAACAGCAAATATTCCCATTATTAGCACCCAAAAACCGAAATTGTAGAAACAGATTTACAGAAAATAGCAGATATATTGATTAAATATTAATAGTTGACTGAAAAACAACTAGATACAACAACATATATAAAAAAATAGCAGTTAAGAACAAAATTCAAAGTTTGGTTCATTTCTGCTATCTTTGTTTTTAAACTACTACGTTTCACACACACATTCTCTGCAAACAATAAACATCCGTAAAAATTATGACCACACTCTTTATAAAAAATATGGTTTGCAACCGTTGTATTATGGCGGTAAGAAATGAATTAGATAATTCAGGAATTGAACCTGTTGATGTACAATTGGGAGAAGTAATACTTGAAAAAGAACTCACAACACAAGAAAAAGAAAAATTCAGTAAAGCCTTTATGGCATTAGGGTTTGAAATGATTGATGACAAAAAAAGTCGCCTAATTGAGCAGATTAAAACTATAATCATAGACTTGGTGCATCATCAGGATAATGAAAATAAAACCAAGCTTTCAGAAATGTTAAGCAGTAAACTCTTGCACGATTACAACTACCTATCCAACCTATTTTCTGAAGTAGAAGGTACTACTATTGAAAAATATTTTATTGCTCAAAAGATAGAAAAAGTAAAGGAGCTATTAGTGTATGATGAATTGTCTTTGAGCGAAATCGCATTCCGTCTCAATTATTCAAGTGTTGCTTATTTGAGTAATCAGTTTAAGAAAGTAACAGGACTTTCTCCCAGTCATTTTAAAAACATACGCAAAGATAGAAGAAAGCCTTTGGATGAAGTTTAAGTAAATCTTACAAATCATTTGCAAAATTCCACAATAGAAAACCAATCCATTATTGCCAACTTTGTATTGTAATTTGAAACAGTCGATATTATGGAAACAACAAATAAAAATACAGTTACGCAGACTTACCCTGTCTTAGGAATGACCTGTGCTTCTTGTGCGAGTAGTGCAGGAAGTATCGTAACACAGCAGGTAGGCGTGGTAAATGCATCTGTCAATTATGCGACGGGTAATCTCAAGGTTGAATATCTCACCAACGTAACCAATTCAGAAAAACTACGAAAAGCAGTTCAAGGTGCAGGATATGATTTATTAATTGAAGAGGAATCCAAACAGCAAGAATCCCTTGAAAGTATACACAAAAAGAAATTTAAAGCACTCAAAAACAAAACCATTTGGGCGGTCATTCTTTCTTTACCGGTTGTTATAATAGGAATGTTCTTTATGGAAATGCCTTACGCGAATGAAATTATGTGGCTGTTTTCAACACCTGTTGTATTGTGGTTGGGTAGCGATTTTTTCGTAAATGCGTGGAAACAAGCCAAACACGGCAAAGCCAATATGGATACCTTAGTAGCCTTAAGTACAGGTATTGCCTATGTGTTTAGTGTGTTTAACATGTTGCTGGCCGATTTTTGGCATCAAAGAGGGTTAGACGCTCACGTTTATTTTGAAGCCGCAGCCGTCATTATCGCCTTTATATTGTTGGGTAAATTATTGGAAGAAAAAGCCAAAGGCAATACCTCGTCTGCCATTAATAAACTCATGGGCTTACAACCAAAAACGGTTATTGTTATTCAAGCAGACGGAACAGAAAAACAAACACCCATTGAAGACGTTATTGAAGGAAATGTCATTTTAGTAAAGCCAGGCGAAAAAATTGCAGTTGATGGTATGGTCGTTTCGGGCAATTCTTATGTGGATGAAAGTATGTTGAGTGGAGAGCCCCTTCCCGTATTAAAAAATGAAAACGAAAAAGTATTTGCAGGAACGATAAACCAAAAAGGGAGTTTCCAATTTAAAGCGTTAAAAGTCGGTAAGGAAACAATGCTTTCCCAAATCATAAAAATGGTGCAAGACGCACAAGGCAGTAAAGCCCCTGTTCAGAAATTGGTGGATAAAATAGCAGGTATATTTGTGCCTGTGGTAATGAGTATTGCATTACTTACTTTTATCGTTTGGATGATTTTTGGCGGTGATAATGCCATTGTTCAGGGATTATTGGCAGCCGTTACGGTGTTGGTTATTGCTTGTCCGTGTGCATTGGGACTGGCTACACCTACGGCAATTATGGTGGGCGTTGGTAAAGGTGCCGAACAAGGTATTTTAATTAAAGATGCTGAAAGTTTGGAGTTAGCCAAAAAGGTAAATGCTATTATTTTAGACAAAACCGGAACCATTACCGAGGGTCGTCCGCAAGTTACAGATATCCAATGGTTACATAATGATAACAGCACAAGAAACATATTGTTGAGTATTGAAAAGCAATCTGAACACCCATTGGCAGAAGCAGTTGTAAATTATTTGGCAGAAGTTAATCCAACGACACTTTCCAATTTTGACAGTATTACCGGTAAAGGGGCAAAAGCAGATTATAAGAATGAAACCTATTATATAGGAAACAAAACGTTGTTATTTGAAAATAACATCAGTATTCCCGAAGAATTGCAACAACAAGCGGATGACTGGAGCAAACTATCCAAAACCATAATTTGGTTTTCCGATAGTAAACAAGCGCTTTCGGTAATTGCTATTTCTGATAAAATCAAAGAAACATCTATACAGGCTATTAAAGAATTGCAAGATATGGACATTGATTTGTATATGCTTACAGGTGACAATGAAGCCACGGCAAAAGCCATTGCCAAGCAAACAGGCATTAAACATTACAAAGCCGAAGTATTGCCACAACACAAGGCCGAATTTGTAAAAGAATTGCAAGAGCAAGGAAAAACAGTCGCTATGGTGGGCGATGGTATCAATGACAGTACAGCTTTGGCAACAGCAGATGTAAGTATTGCTATGGGAAAAGGTTCAGACATTGCAATGGATGTGGCTAAAATGACTATTATTTCTTCGGATTTAACCAAAATACCACAAGCCATCAAGCTATCCAAACAAACCGTAGCGACGATTAAACAAAATTTGTTCTGGGCCTTTATTTATAACTTGATTGGGATTCCGATTGCAGCCGGAATTTTATACCCCATTAATGGTTTTTTACTCAATCCAATGATTGCAGGAGCTGCTATGGCAATGAGTAGTGTAAGTGTGGTAAGTAATAGTTTGCGATTAAAATGGAAAAAGTAATAACACAAATGATAAATAAATTTTTCAAAACAAATAAAAACATGGAAAACCAAGAGTTAAAATTCAAAACAAACCTCAATTGTGGAGGTTGTGTTTCAAAAGTTCAGTCTGATTTAGATAACGCAGAGGGTATTTGCAATTGGAATGTGGACACATACAATACAGACAAAATCCTTACTGTAAAATCAGAGGGTATTAGTGAAGAAGAAGTCGTTGCTATAATAAAAAGTAAAGGCTTCAAAGTTGAGGCGTTAAAGTAGTAAGTCGCTTTTAAATTATTTTAAAAATAAATTTTGCGAATTAAAAAAGCCAGCAGAGACTATTGTGAGTATGCAAAACCGTTCTCAGTTAAAAACGTTACACAACAAATCATAAGTTTTAGATTAATGTTGTTGTCTAAAAGCAGATGGACTAACACCTATGTGTTTTTTAAAAAATCTTGAGAAACTACTAATTGAATCAAACCCTAATATAAAGGCTAATTCTTTAGTTGTTATTTTACTTCTAACAAGTCTTCGTTTGGCTTCTGTTATTTGTCTCTGCTGTATAATTTGCTTTGCTGTTAGATTCAGTTTTTCTTTTAAAATTTGATTTAAGCGCTTTAAACTAATCCCTATTTCATTGGCATAAAAACTAGCTTTAGTATTTTCTAAAAAGTGTTTTTCCATTAATTCTAAAAATTGAAAAACTCTTTTTTGATTTAAATCTTGTTTTAAAAAATTATTATTTTGATATCTAATTAAATGCAACAACAACACTTTCAATAAGGTTTTAAGCATTATATGAGACATTTCATTACTATAAAATTCATTTTTAAGTAATTGAAATACGTTGCTTATCTGTTTTATTTTTGATGCTTCTGTTATTTCAAATTGCGGATATTTATTAAAAAGCGAAAAGACATCTAAGGCGTACTCAATATCATCTTCATCTATAAGTTCGCGTTCAAAATTTAATAAAATGCCTTTATTATTTGTAAATCCATCCGTATTAAAAACTTCGTTTAATGGCTTAAAATGAACTTTTAAATTACATTCTGAATTAAATTCAAAATAAATACCCATAGAATTCGCTGAAAGTAAAGCTGAGTTATTTCGAAAGTTTTCAATGATTTGAAAATTTTTACTAAAATGTTCTTTATTCATCTATTTTTAAGGTCTACCTCAAAAATAAGAAGAATTTATTTAGTTAGTTTTTCATTGATTCCTTTTGAAACATAATATAAACACCCACTCCAATCATTAGCGTTAAGCCAGCTGACATAGCATATATTACGGTATAATTATTTGATACATATTCAATAAATGTAGAGAGAAATTGACCACCAAAAACCCCCATTGAAAATAACCCTAAATTCTTTCCTTGGTTCTGAATTGTACTTGCTTCTAGCATCATATGGTTTAATAATGGTATTGTAAACCCAAATCCTATGCCAATAAAAATTGCGGTTAACACTAAAAAAAGCACGCTTCCTGATATTGCTAATACTAGATAACCTAGCATAAAAAATAAGAATCCAATAGCAACGGTTTTACCATCACCAAATGCTTTTACCATTTTAGGCATCTGACTAGCTGTTATAATTGCTATGACAGAAATAAAAGCCATTAAATAACCTGTTTCAGATTCCGTAAAACCGAAAGTTTCAGGTAAGTATAATGGTAAGGTTACAAAACCAACAAAAAATGACATCATAGCTAAAAATGATACTATAAAAATGAGTGTTACTTTTGTATTTTTAGGATGGGTTGTTTGCTCAACTTTATTTTCAATAGACTGGTTTTCAGGTTTTGGTAATGATAACGCTACTAAAATTAAACATAGCAAACCAATCAGATAGATGTAAAAAGGAAATTGCCAATTTATTTCACCTAAAAGACCTCCAACAGCCAAAAACACCACACCACCTAACTCTATAGACATGCCCTGCCAAGCAATCATTTTCATTCGTGCTTCACCTCTAAAAAACTCTGCTATATAAGCTGTAACGGATACTTGTATTGCAACTGTTGCTGCCCCTAATAATATTCTGTCAGCAATCAATATATAATCATTAGTTATAAATGCGCCCACAAAACCTAAAATAGCGTAAGGTATAAGTCCTAAACTCAATAATTTAAGAGTCCCTAATTTATTAAGTAATCTTCCTATAATAGGCGCAAAAAGCACAACTCCTAAAGAAGGTAATGTAATCAGCCAACTAGGTGAAAATCCTAAATTTTTATGTGCTACAATTCCAGATAATGAAGGAGCTATAACGGTTCCAACCATTATGGTTAAACTACTAACAAATAGTAATGTAAAAATCCCGAAGTTTGATATGTTTTTCATGCTACAAAATTCAAACTAATTTCACCCAATGTGTTTACCGCTTTTCTAATATACTTTGCAAAAATGGAAATTGATAAAAAGTAATGTCAACAACGAGAATAAGCCACTGCTAGTTATAGCCTACTTACGAATTCCGATAGCTATCGAGACGCGGACGTTCTACCTGTGATTTATTTGTTAACTTTAGTGCTGAAACTACACAACGAAATCACACACAAAATCGTTAGCACTTTAGATGAAAAACCTGTTCAATATAGTAATTGCAGTTTTAGGAATTTACATTTCAAATGGGCAGCCAACTGAATTGGGTAACAACTTTCTTAAAAAAAGTGATACTATTTCATACAAGAGTATCGGTTTTAATAATTATCGTGAAATTATTTTATTACACAATGCTGATTTTATTAGAATAGAAAATAACATTAGTGATTATGGGGGAAAAAGCACATTTGAAAAACACTATGGTAAATATGAATTGTCAGATTCAATTCTAAGGCTAAAACCAGAGAGAGTTGAGTTGAAGACTTATACTGGCAAACCTGAACAGAAAAGCTTTACAGAAGTCATTGATTATAATTTAGATTCGGAAAAAAAAATAACAACAGTTTTTATACTAAAAAACTACAAGAGCTTCCAGTATTTGATACCTGCAGAATATGATATAAAAAAAATAAGAATTGAAAAATTATCAGACATAATTCGCAAAAGATTGTTTTCAAGAAAAATAGTAAATAGAACAACAGACTAATCCAAAATGTATGGTTGAATAAAGTTAGGTTTTGACGCAACCATTAGATCATGTTTGCATCTATCTTAAAAGCCACCAACCAACACCATTATGAAAAAACACCTGCTACTATTAATGACTATTAGTCTACTATGGTCTTGTTCTGACGATGATATCACGTCTTCTCGAACAACGACCATGCGCATTAACCATTATCAAAATACAGCGATGGCCTTAGACCCAGTATTATCCTTGCTTGTACAATATGATGATGACATAGGAACAGAGAACTGGAACAACCTTTACGCTACCATTGATGGTTTTGATTATGTTCCTGGATATATGTATGATATTTCTGTAAGAATTGATCAAATCGGCAATCCTGCTGCTGATGCTGGCTCATACGAATACACACTTCTAGAGGTTATCGCAGTACAAGAGGTACCAGCGGAAACTGAATTTGACATCAATTTAAAACTAAACGACTACGTTTTCATTACTACCGATTCTGGTTATCAAGTACTGAATCAAATTGATATTGACTGCAATACTTTATGTGATACATTAGATGAATTATTAGAGAATCAAGATATAGTCGTTGGGACTTTTAAACACAGTGCTAATAATACCATTCAGTTGATAGCTCTTGAATAAAACTCAAAATATGTCGATAGCATCGTAGCCAACAGTGTATCGTTGGTATATATAAACAAGAACACCCACTCTTTCGAGCAGGTGTCTTATCTAACAAAAAAACTCAAAAAACATCATGAATAGCTCATGACACGATAAATCTAAACCTAACCTTAGATTCATCTTTTTTGCTAGCAACCAATCAACTTAAACTTAATCTGCTTCCCCACAAATTAAGTGGTTGAAAGCTTTTTAAAACCTATAACTAACCGTTCCTTTTAAAAAGAAAGGTGTACCAGGTGTAAAATGTATTTCTTCAACAGACTGTGCTTCATTCTGTAATCGTGATTCTGTTGCGAATTGAGTTTCATTCCAATCCACATCAAACAGGTTTTCTATAGCAATACCAAAAGTGATGTTTTGTAAACTGTAATTCACGTTAAAATCCGTTACCATATACCCTTCTGCAACAATAGAGTTATCTTCATTCGCTGCTCTATCATCTAAATATCTAAATCGTAAACCTCCTGAAAACCCGTTAAGATCATCCACCGACAAACCACCAACTAAAGTAAAGTCTGGCGCCAAAGGAATATAGTTTTCACCTTCCGGATCATCAATACTTCTTGCATTAGTAAGTGTTGCATCTGTATCTAAAAACAACCAATCCGTTAACTGATAACGCAAACCTAAATCCAAGCCGTAACGTCTCGTTTTGCCACTTGGCTCTACAATACCTGCATCACCTACATAGACAAACTCTTGCTCTAAAAACAAATACCACAGTGCAGAATTCACTACCAATTTCGGCAAGGGTTTCCATATGGTCCCTAAATCTGCTCCGTAAGAACGTGGCAAAATATCCTCGCCTCCATTGGCAACCACAACTCTGGTGTCGTTGGAATGAAATCCTAAACCTGATTTTAAATACAACTGTAAATTGTCTTGTGCGTTATAATAGAAATTCAACTTCGGACTTATAATCGTTTTAGTTTCTGATAACGTTTGATAATTGGTCTGCAGCGCATCATTATACATAAACTTGAAATAGTCTAAACGCAACGCTGGTGCCACTTTAAATCTTCCAAACTCGAATTCAGCATTCACAAAAGCATCAATATTGGTTTGGTTAATATCACCTAGTTGAATATTTTCTAAGGTTGTGGATCTATTTAATGTTCGAGATAATTCTACATCATCAGCAACATCATGTCTTAACCCTAAACCAGAAGTCAATTTCAATTCCGTATCACCCAAATATGTGGTATGCGAAATAGCAGTATTAGCTCCGAAAATTTGTCGATCTTCCTTTTGAAAGATTTGATCTCCATTTACAGGATCTTCTAAAAAGAACGTAAAATTAGAATACAACTCAAATGCATAATGTGAATAAAAAGCATTTGAAGTCAATGTGGTACGATCATTAATGTACTTGTCAAAAGTGATGTTAAGATTAGTACGTTCTGTTTGCCCACCTTCTGTATCATCAATAGCTCCAAATCTTGAAATATTTCCGTTATCCACTTCACGCTGTGGAATCTGCCCTGAAGCATCCCAACGGCTTGTAAAATGCGAAGCTGTCAACGTCAGTTTATCATTTTCTGGTGAAAACATCACGTATTTACCAAAGAGGTTTAAGCGATTAAAATTCTGTGGTGAATCGTATGGACCATCGGTAGCAATATATTCCATAGCAACATAGGCGTTTTGGTTGGTTGTGTTTTCTAGTAAATTAAATAAACCAACGGTTCGCAAACTATTAAACTGACCTGCCGAAAATGAAATCTCACTGTCTTTTAGATAATCTTTGGTTTTAAAATTAACGTAGCCAGCCGTATTAAAATCACCTTCTTGCGCATAATAACCACCTTTACCAAAATCAATTTTATTTACCGTTTCTGGAATTACAAAATGCAAATCACTATAGCCTTGACCATGTGCATGAGATACCATGTTCACTGGCATGCCATCGACTGAAAGGGAGATATCAGTACCATGATCAATATCAAACCCACGAAGAAATATCTGTTCAGCCTTTCCACCTCCTGCATGCTGACCTATAAATAAACCAGGTACTTTTCGCAGGACTTCCTGTGATGAATTTACAGGCGTCACATTTAAGTCTAATCTCGAAATTGTACTTACTGTATTTAACTCTTCGGTAATCATCATTTCATCTAACTGAAACGCTTTTTCTTCAAGAATAATTTGAAAATTATCGGCAGATTCTAAAGGAATAAACCGCGTTTTATAGCCTAATAACCCGATTCTTAATGTATCACCTAATGTGGTATTGGTAATTACAAAGACTCCATTTTCTGAAGTATGCGCATGAGATTCTGAGTTTTGATTATAAATATAAGCAGCTTCTAAAGGTTGATTAAGCTCGTTTTTTACTATTCCTTTTATATTTTGGGCTGTTACAACTAATGAGAAACATCCAAAAATAAGCAGGGCTAAAATTTGATTTTTCATAATTATAGTTGTTTAATTTTTTGTTCCATTAATGGTCCTAATTCGTATAAGCTCGCTACTAATTCCTTTTTTAAAGGTTGCAAGTCTTCAGTTTTACCTACTGCTTTATAAATTTCAGCTACATGATACAATACAGCTGGCTCAAAGGTTTTACCGTCTACAAATTCTTCAATAATTTGATTGGCTTTTTTTATTTCTCCAAGTTTAAAATAACTCCACGCTAATAAATCATAAGACTGTGGCGTTGGTCGGTTTTCAACTTCTTGCATGGCAATTTCTAAAGCACGTTCTGGAATTAATAAATCATCAGAATAGACCATCACATCATATTTGTTATACATGTCTCCGTACAATTCATTTTTCACAGCCGCTAGATAATTTGTTAATGAAGCTGCTTTCAATTTTAAATCGTCATTAAATTCTGCAATCTCTGCTTTTAGTAAATCGTAATCTGGAGTATTGTGATACGACGTAACATGATTTAAGATGTTTAAAGCTTCCGTTGGATTCTTCTCATGAGAATACACAATCCAAGCAATACCTTTTTTTGCATAAGCATTATCAGGATCTAATTCTAAAGCTTTTAAGAAATAAGCATAGGACTTATCAATGTCACCTGCATGACCATAAAAGTCTGCGATGTTAGTGTATGACCATAGTTTCATACCTTTTAAGTTGGAGTCTTCAGCAATGACCATGGCTTTTTCCATGTTTTCAATGGCGCCATCTAAATTGCCTTTATGATCTTCTAATTTTGATAAACGAATGAGATAATCAAAACTAGAGATATTCTTTAAGTCTTTTAAATAAGCTTCGGCATCAATGTAATTTCCTAATTCTAAATGTACATCGAACAGCATTTTTTTAGTTCCATTAAGTTTTGCACCATTAGCTTCTGCTTTTTTAAGTAGTACCAAAGCGTCTTTAAAACGGTGTTGTGAAATGTAATTTGCAGCTATATTTTTTAAGAGTCCTGCATCACTATCTTTAATAATGGTGTTGGCTTCAAGAAGATCCTCTTCAGCCTTTATTAAATAGTCAATGTCACCTGTAACATTAAACACATCTGTGTTAGCATTAGCACGACTGATTAAATAGGAATACGTACTAGAACTATTTTCAATTCTATTAGTCCAAAATTCGACATCCTCTAAAAGTTGGGTTTGGTCAATTTGGGTGGTGAGGTATGGGCTATAATCGGCTTCATTTGTAATTTTAGAATCACAGCTAAGCATGATTAAACCGATAAATATGGGAAGTATAATCTTGAGTTTCATAATAAGTTTTTTGAGTTTTGTTAATTTGTGTTTAGGCAAGATGTAATAATCTAAAATGAGATCTTTCGACCTCATTCTAGTTTACTAATCAATCACTTACCAAGGAGATGCTAAATAAGGGAAAGACGTCAAAAATTCTTTGTCATTAGACGCGACGTTATCACTTACTAATCCAGGGAATTCTGGATTTGATAAACCTTCTTCACCTCCAAAAATTAATATCAATTCTACATCGATAACATCATCGGTTAAATTTCTACCAGTTAAAATATTTGTACCATCAAAAAATGTTGTTGGATCATCTAAAGAAACCGTAAGAACATCAGTTGCTAAGACTCCTGTAAATTGTGCTGCTGTAAAACCTAAAGCATTAGCATCATCTGGATTTGCAGGATCGTATGCAGGACTCAACGTTTCTAATTTTGTTTGAAACGCACTTTGGAACATCGCTCCCATATTTGATGGAATCGTCGTGTTAAAAGCATCTTTCATCCCGTCATTTACAAATACGGTATTAATTGCTGGTCGTCCCATTTGGTCTTCCTGAATATAAGTTCCTGTAAAGTTTGGACCTGTTGGACCTGTTACATTATCGTCATCGTCACTACAGTTAATAGCGGTCATTGACGCTAAAATGGCAACTGCAAATAGTTTTATATTATTGAATTTCATGTTATTTAAATTTTAGTATTAATTATTATCATTGGATACCTTTTGGTGTTGAATGCAGTATGCTTCAACCTAAAACCTCAAGGTTTTCAGAATGACTCTTTATTTTTAATTATTGTTTTCTTTTAGATTCTACCCACGTGTTAATCGTACCTGATCCACCTATCATAGATTTTGGCACCTCAACTACAACAGATAACACATTAGACCCTGCAAACGTATCATCACCCGGACTTGCAAATCCGGAAGCATCACCAGCAATAATTTCTGTGTATTTGTTAAAATCGAAAAAGAAAGGATCATCTCTTGGTCCTGCAAAAAATTTCATACCTGCAAATTCTTCAACCATTGCAGTTTCCCCATAATTAGTAATATCTACAACACCTGCATTCGTTGTTGTTGAAAGAATTGTACTGTTTAAACCCGTTGACGCTGGAGCCGTTGGCCCAAAGAAATACATTTTACCATTTCTTGGTGTGGCTTGGATGACTAAATCCTCTACATTGTCTCCATCGGTATCAATATTAAACTCTAATAATACACGTTCATCAAATGAAGCCGCTGCGGTATTACCAGGAGTTAAAAGTCCTTGTACGTTGGCAACCAATACCAAATTTGATGTGTTTTCACCTCTAAAGGCATAAAAGTCTGTGATATCACTTGTACCACCTTGTACAGCCGGAGCATCGATGTGATCTGCTGCAATAGCAACGAATGTTCCAATTCCTAAAATTGCTGTTGCGATTAAAATTTTTGTTTTCTTCATAATTTCTGAGATTTTGTTAGTTTTATTGTCTCTGGTCTACCTACGAAAAAATACAAATAGCGGTTTTGTTAAAATTTTGTTAATGAAATAAATTGAGGTTTTTCAGGATAAAAATTTAACTTTGCCCACTCAAATCGTACCGTATGAATCCATCAGCTAATGGCTGGATAAACAAATTACTTAATCAAGTTTCTGAAACGATGTATTCTGAGACTGAGTATGATGTGTTTTATAATAACCTAAAACATGCTGGTTTCATATATGGAAGTAATATTAAGGTCGTACTAGATATCGTTAAACCCTTTGAACTTAGTGAGGAAGAACGCTGTAAAACCAATTTACTGCTTACCTTTTACTACATCTTTAATAAGGAAGCGACAGAGGAACAATTTACAGACAGTCTTATTAGATATTATAAAGCTATCAGTGACCAAAAGCGTTCATTTTTTGAAGAGTTATTTGGTAACAATAAACCCGATTACTTATTAGAACAAGTGATTCATAAACGAATTCATATTGATGATAATTTTATTTCTAAAAGCTTTAGTTATTTTTTAATTAATGCCCTTCTGTTTGTTGATGTTTTAGGGTATCAAAGGTTTTTAAAAAATGAAAATAAGATTAGAGACTATGTCACCAATCTTGAATCGGCATTAGAAACCATTGTATTCTCGGTAATTGAAAATAAGACCGAAAAATCTGAATATGATGAAAACCTTATTAAGTTGTTTGAAGGCTCTATTCGTCATAAAAATGCTGAAAGCTTTACTTATAATGACGCTATTGCTTTAATTAATCAACCTTTAGAGAAGTTCTATATTATAGATTTAGTCTGTATGGCATCTTGGACAGATAAAGTTATAGACCGAGAGGAACGCGATTTTTTAGAGCAACTAAAAATAGATTTAGATGTCGATCATACAGTTATAGTACGATCTGTAAATGATATTAACCTCTTTTATGACGAGCATAAGCACGACGTTTCGTTTTTAACTTCTAAAAATCTAGCACAGAGTTTTTATAATAATAGTAGTAAAGTGGTTTCAAAACTAATTAAGCGAAACAGTAAACGTTTAATTAAAGAATTATCGGAAAGTAAAGAAGCTTTATACTTATTAACCCAATCGACGCAACGCAGCCTTACTGACGAAGAACAAAAGAAAGTTCAAACACAACTCCTAGATATCTTTAAGTCTATACCGAGTTTAGCAATATTTATGTTACCAGGTGGTATGCTACTTCTACCCTTGTTTATAAAATTTATACCTAAGTTATTGCCATCGGCCTTTGATGATAATCGGATAGAGGATTCTGAGAAATAGAGGTTAGACAAAAAAAAGAAATGCTCGCGAAGACGCAAAGTCGCAAAGAAAAAACAATTTAGAAGTTAGAAAGTTAAGTGTATGGTATTAGCTATTGTTTTTTTTTAAGATATCAATCAATGAAATACACTTTATACCTTTTCATTTTCACACTATGTGTAAGTTGTTCAGAAAAACAACCTACAGAATTAGAACTTGTAACTGAATATTTCGTAGGTTTTAAAACGTCTAATTACGAACAAATAAAAAATGTAATATCAGATACACTTACTACAATATCTGGCGATTACACAACGGTGTTCACACCTGAGACGTATTATCAGCAATTTCAATGGGATTCTGTTTTTAGACCTGAATACAAATTGATTTCAACTGAGCAAAACAACAATAAATTTATTGCGACAATTTCCATAAGTTGTTCAAAATTTGAATTTCTGAAGAATAATCCCATGATATGTCGACGCAAATTTCAGTTTCAATCTGGAAAAATATCAAATATTGAAGAGCTAGATTGTAGCAATGTGGACTGGAAAATTTGGGCTAAAGAAGTAGAAACCCTTGTCAGCTGGATTGAAGTAAATCATCCAGAATTAGATAGCTTTGTTCATGATTTAAGCCTGAAAGGTGCTCAAAATTATTTAAAAGCGATTGAATTGTATAAAGAGCGTGTGATAGAATAAAAAAGTGAAGACAAAAACGATGTAATGTCTTTGTCTTCATATCATTATTTTCCTTTAGCATTAATATAACTAAGAACTGCTTCTTTGGTTGTGTACCAATTACGACCTTCTTTATGTGCATCAATTTTGCCTTGGCGCGCTAATAAACTTACGTATTCTTGGCTGTAAGGCACCTCTGGTTCTTCAACAATATTAGAAATAGCCTGATAGTCTTTATCAGAACCTGGAATAGCACTCATATATATGTTTAACGACCGTTCACAAGCTTGAGCCATTAACAGCATCAGTTTACTGTAATTACCATTATTAGCTTGGTTTAATGCTGCATAATATTTGGCTCTATCATTGGTTAAAATAATAGCTGGAGGAAAACCATGACGCATTAATAATAAATTCATAGCAAGCCGAATGGTACGGCCATTACCATCAAAAAATGGATGAATCCACACAAACTTATGATGAAACACCGTAGCCAACTCAATAGGATTAAGCCCTTGTGAATTTTCATTGATATAACTTATTAGTGAATCTAGGTACTCTGAAACTTTACGAGCATTAGGTGGCACAAAATTAGCACCAGAAATACGCACACCTGAGTTACGCAAACGACCAGCATAATCATCTTCTATAGAACGCAGAACCAAACCATGAAGCTCTAAAATATCTTTAGCATTTAAGACATAATCATCTCTAACTAATGCATAAAACTTATGAATTGCGGTTTCATGATTTTTAGCTTCAAAATGCTCTCGAAGAGATTTCCCTTTAATGGTAACCCCCTCTTGTAACACCATTTGAGTTTCACGTAAACTAAGTGTATTACCTTCAATACTATTACTATTATAAGTCCACTCTATAAGAAGGGCTTCCTTAATATTTTGCAATACAATATTGGGCAACGGTCTGGCAGCATTTAAAACCTGAACCTTGTCTAACAACCTACTAAATGTTGCGTCTAAATCTTTGCGATATATTGTGTTAACATCCCACATATCACAAAGATATACTTTTTATCGGATAACTACAAAAATGAATCTATCCGATATTATTCTAACCAGTTTTTAAAATCCTTCACGCGTTCTCTAGCCACAATAATATCCTGCTCATTAAAACGGTTTAGTTTTATTTGAAGTCGGGAATTGGTATAGCTCACCATATCTTTTATCGCATTGATATTCACATAGAATTTTCGGCTCACTCTAAAGAACACATCAGGTTCTAATTCGGCTTCCAATTCATCTAAAGTCGCGTCTAAAAGGTAATTACGCCCCTCAGACGTTGCAGCATAAGTACCTTTGTTTTCACTGTAGATACATTCTATATCTTCAATATTAATCAACTTTAAATGCTGACCAACTTTTACTGAAAAGCGCTTTTTATATTCGCGCTCAATCGGATTGACTAGTAGGTTTTTTATATCATTAAAATCTAGAGTGACCGACTGTTTTTGAGGTGTTCTTCCTTTGTATTTTTCAACAGCTGTTTTTAAATCCTCATCATCAATGGGTTTTAATAAATAATCAATACTATTGAGTTTAAAGGCTTGTAAGGCATATTCATCGTAAGCGGTTGTAAAAATTACGGCCGATTTAATATCAATAGCATCAAAGATTTCAAAAGACAAACCATCACTTAATTGTATATCTAAAAAAATCAAATCGGGATGCTCGTTATTTTGAAACCATTCAATAGATTCTTCAACAGAATGTAGCATGGTTTCAGCATTCATATCTAAAGCTTTTAACATGCGTTGTAACCGTCTTGCAGATGGTTTTTCGTCTTCTATAATAATTACATTCATTGATTTAATATTTCTAATTTATGATTAACTACTAATTACCTTATTCCCAAAACGTGGTTTCTTTTTCTTTGTCCTTCAGGAATTCTTCTGTTTTACGATCTTCCCAACTCTTTTTAAATAATTTTTTGTTTTTAAAAACATTCAATCCGTGGATAATAATAAAGACTGTCCAAGCGACAATAACACTTAAATTTAAGCTTATGATGTTGTTTTTATAAGGACCTGCAACAATATATAAATTATACAACAGAAGTGCTACAGCGATTAGGTAACATGTCAAGTGAATGTAAAAAAGTTTAATTCTCCTTACTTTATTCTTAGCTCTTATTAGCTGCTGTTTTTCTTCGTTAGTCATTTTCTATGTTTTACTGGCTATTTTGAATGCTTCAGACGTATAAAAACCTATTCCCAATTCTGCTCTTCCTTTTTCATAAACTCTTCAATTTTTCGCTTTTCCCATTTCTTTCCAAATAGAAAATTGGTGCCAAAAACGCCTAAGAAATGAAATGCCAATCCTATTCCCCAAAAAAGAGCTGTTGCATACGGTCCAAAGCTTAAAAATCCTGCACTAGAATTAACAGCTATCAGTATAATTAGAAACAAATTCACAATCACATAAACCGCCAAATGCCAGTAAAATCCAACGATAGCATCTACTTTTTTCTTGGCTCTTAAATAAGCTTCTTCGTTTCTATAATCTGTGGTTTCCTTAGGATCTTCGTAGGATTCTATATGATACTTTTCCATAACTCTTACTTTTTATTATGTTCTAATTCTTCATTCATAAACTGCTGTATCTTTCGTTCTTCCCAATCGTCGCCAACAATAAGTGGCAGTCCAAATACAGAAAACGCATGTATAGCAATTACCAAGCCCCAAACTATCCATGAAGCGTATGTTGAGAAACTAAAAAAAGCGTCTTCAAATGTTTCTCCACTGTTTGTACCACTCATTACTTTAACTGTTGTAATTATTGTGTTAATTACCATGTAAACTGCCAAATGTGTATAAAAACGTTTTAGCTTTTCAACTTTATTCTTAGCTTTTCTTAAGCTTGATGTGTTTGCTTCCATAGTTTTATAATTTATTTCCAACGTCTTGTTTCCTCCTCTTTACGCATGTACTCTTCAATTTTTCGCTTTTCCCATTTGGCTCCCAAAGCTCCATCATCTACAAATACTCTATACGCCTGAAAAGCTAAACTTAAACCCCAACCAAATGCTGGAAACCAAAACCACTGAATGGTCATATAAGAATACTTATACCATATAAATACTAAAAAAGGTATGACGCATACGTATGCAATTAAACTGTAGTAAAAACCTTTTAATTCCTCTACGCGTTTGCGAGCTCTTACATAATCGTCGTTAAGTCGCTCTTGTGATTTTTGAACTGTTGTCATGATTGATACTTGTTTTGTGAGCATAGGAATCGCAACTGCAAAATCCTTTTCTCGTTGATTGATGTGTACTTTTTTATTAGAAAGTAATTGGTACCGTTGCTTTATGTTTTCTAAACCAACTCCGCTACTCTTCTTTACAATTTGTTTGGGTTGAAGATTATTCATCACCACTAAATGATTGCCATCTTCATATATTTTTACATGTAATGGTTTACTCGATGTGACCATATTATGTTTTACCGCATTTTCTAAAAGCAACTGTAGTGACAATGGCACTACTTTACTTTCAGGATTTGAAGCTTTATCGGGAATTTCGAAAATAATGCTATCCTCAAATCGCATTTTTAAAAGCGACATATAGGTTCTGGCAAAGTTTAATTCCTCGTCAACGGTTACTAATTCTTTATTTTTCTGTTCTAAAACATAACGATAGACTTTAGATAACGACGTTGTAAATTTTTGAGCATTATCTGGATTTTCTTCAATTAAACTCGTAAGCACATTTAAACTATTAAACAAAAAATGCGGATCTAACTGATTCTTTAAAGCATCGAACTTAGCACTTGCTGTACCAGCAATAACCTTCTGTTCTTTTATCTTATTCTTTTGATAGCGATTATAGAAATAAACAATATGGAAAACAATCACAATGCTTAAGGTGATCCATAAACCAAAGGAATAGGCTTTCCATGATTCTTTTTCTACAAACGCATTAAAGTCATAACCGTAATAAAACACTGAAGTTCCTGCTCGTAATAGAAACAAACCAACTAAGGTGATACATGTGCTACCAATAATACCAATAATGATACGCTTAACGTAATCACCTTTGGTCCATGTTCGTCTTTCCATATAATCAAAAAACGCCATATTAGAATACCCTAAGACGAAGGCATATAATTGATAAAACCCAAATTGAATTAAAAAGTCATTAAAGGAATCGTATTTAAAACCATCTGATAAAAGGTTCCCAATTACAAATACCACACAGCCTATGGCGAATGTTAGACTAATTTTTTTTAATGACTTCATATAAGTTGTTATTAAGCTTTACAATCTTTAGCTACTGCTACAGCACGTTCTTTTCCCCAATTTGGATGAAGCTTGCTCTTTGGCTTAAAGGTATTAAAAAGTTCAATGGATGCTTCTATGGCTTTACAATAAGGTGCTGTATCTTTTCCAAAATATATAGCGCTTCCCATAGCCCATTCCGCTTTACCAAATGCTGCTCGTGGATTTGATGGATCTAAGGCTAACGCTTTTTCATAAAGCTCGGCAATTTTTGCACTATATTTCATACCGTAGGTCATCCCATCAAAAGCTACCCAATTAGAATATACGTGTGCTTGCATCACTAAAAGCTCTGCGTTGTTTTCACTTATAAGCATTGCTTCATCTATATGTTTTTGTGCTTTATCTAACTGTGCTTTTAAAACCGTTTCGTCTTTTGCTCCCCAGCTTTTTAAACTGTTAATTTGAGCTATATAATAATGTGGCAACCATTGTTTGGGTTCTGCTTTTGCAATGCGCTCAAACATATTTTCGGCTTCATCTGTTTTATTGGCTTGCCATAAATCAAAAGCTTTGGACATGCCTTTTTCAAAATTGGTTTGTGCTTGTGCAATTCCTGTAGTTATAAGAACTATGATAAGTAAAAGCTTTTTCATGGTGTTAGATTTTAAAATTATAGATGTATTGTGATTGATTTATTTTCGTTTAATTCAAATTTTGCATCTTTCCATCTTGGTGGTCCCATAATGCCTCTTGCATCATTAGAACAGCCATAGTCTTCAGATGGAAATCCGAAAAAATTGGTGTCTAATTTTCCATTATCATTTTCATCATGAAACATAGAAACTGCATAAGTGCCTTTAGGAATATCTTTAAAGACAACTGTACAAGACTTATTTTTGATATCGCTTACTTCGCCTTTATATGATTTATCCAAAAAATTAGTTGCCGTATCATAAAGTGCAATAAACATTTTACCATCATTGCTTTCTGCACCTTCAACTTTTACGGTAATGGTATAATTATTTTGAGCTGACGCTTGAAAACTCATTAACGTTACTAAAGACGAAATGATGATTCTTATAAGTGTATTCATGATAATTGATTTTGTTTGATACAAATATCGAATACAAGTGTTGGTTTTAAAAACTGATTTTACTGAATTGTTATTTTCTAATGATGAATTGTCTTTTTTTAAAATAAAAGTGAAAAAACAGTAACAAATAGTAACATTTTTATACTAATAAGCTAAATATCAACCTTAAAACCAACCAATAATGAAAAACAGACTATTTATAGTTGCATTAACACTGGTGTCTACATTAGTGTTTTCTCAAACTGACAAACGTTTAAAAGGCATAGAAAAACAATTCAATTCTGTATTAGAAAGCACAAAAGCACCTGGTTTTGCTGTAGCCATAGTAGAAGGCGACAAAATTATTTATGCCAAAGGGTTTGGATATTCAGATTACGAAAATAAAATTCCTGCAGATGCCAACACACTTTTCGCTATTGGATCCTCAACAAAAGCATTTACCTCTGCACTATTAGGATTACACAGAGAGGCAGACCAATTAACTTTTGACGATCGTCCGAGACAACACATTCCGGAATTAGAATTTTATAATGATGAAATGGATAATACCATCACCATAAAAGATTTAATGCGTCATAGTACAGGTTTGCCAAGACACGACGGTTCCTGGTATTTTTTCCCGAGCCATAGTAAAGACAGCATGGTTGCAAAAGTAAAATATCACGAACCATTTACCGGAGTTCGCGAACAATGGTATTATAACAATTTTGGGTTTTTGCTTCAAGGTGTAATTACGGAAAGAATTACTGGAAAAACATGGGAAGAAAACATTGAGAACAAATTCTTTAAACCTTTGGGTATGAATCGTTCAAAGACCACCATAGATGGTATGAAAACAAGTACCAATGCAGCCTTTGGTTACGAATTAGACAAGGATAGAAATATCACAAAAATGACATACTTCGATATTGCTGGCATGTCACCTGCCGGAAGTATTAATAGTTCTGTTAATGATATGAGTCACTGGTTAATGACTTGGATTAACGACGGAAAATACAAAGACCAACAAATTATACCAGAAAACTATATAAAAGAGGCTATGAGTTCTCAAATGATTGTTGCAGCAGGACTACCTTCTAAGGAATTACCAGATGCGCAATTCGCCAACTACGGTTACGGTTGGTTTTTACATTCTTATAAAGGCCATTACATGGTAGAACACGGCGGAAATATTGACGGATTTTCAGCGAGCGTGGCTATATTTCCATCAGATAGTTTGGGTATTGTGGTTTTAGCGAATCAAAATGGTTCTGCTGTACCAAGATTAATTAGAAATATCGCAGCAGATTATATGCTAAACGAAGCGAAAACCGAATGGGCAAAAAAACATAAAGAAGACACCGAAAAAGCATTAAAAATGCAGGAAGACGCTAAAGATGATCTAGAGATTTCTAATGTAAAAAACACAACTCCATCACATACACAATTAGATTACACAGGTACATTTAAACACCAAGGTTACGGTACCTTTGAAATTAAATCAGAAAACGATTCCTTATTTACTGAACTCAATGGTATAAAACAATATTTAAACCATTATCATTATGACACCTTTGAGTTTATTGATATTAAAAATGGAAAAGTAGATACCACAGCGATTGGTCATTCAACTAAAATAAACTTTAGCACCAATGTAGCTGGCGACATAGATTATGGACGCATAGAACTTGAAGGTTTATTAGATCCTATAGCCTTTAAACGAACACCAAATACCATTGCTATAGATGCTGAAACTTTAGAGCAATATGTTGGCGATTATGATTTAATGGGCACAGAAATTAATGCCTACATTAAAGACGAAAACGTACTCTATGTTTTTATTAAAGGCCAACCCGAATATGCGCTTATCCCAACCGCAACGCATAAGTTTAATTTTAAAACACTCGAAGGCTTTAAAATTGAATTCATAGAAAGTGACGACAAAAGTATTAATGAGGTAAAATTTATTCAGCCTAATGGTACCTTTGTCGCAAAACGGAAGCTAAAAGAGTAATGCATACGTAAGGTTACGTCTAAATAAATTGAATTTATTCCGTAATTTTATTTTTTTACAACTAGTAACTAAAACTTCTGTAAACAGCGGTTAATATAGGATATCGGTAGTAAAAGACACTGTATTACTAGTTGGCAACAATTTGGAAGTGATTCGTAATTGATGTATATTTACACCAAACAATAAAATTATGTCAAGACAAAGTATATCATTTACAGAACCTAACGACGAATGGCTGAAAGCACAAGTCAATGGAAAAGAATATTCAAGCAAAAGCGAATTAGTAAACGATTTAATTAGACAAGCGAGAAAACAACAAGTCGAAATTGATTGGGTTCGAACTAAATTGGAAAAAGCTGAAAATAGCGGATTTACAAGCGAATCGAAAAATGAAATTTTAGCTCAATCAAAAACTTTATTGAATGGCTAAATATCGATTAAGTAACGAAGCTAAAAAGGACTTAATCCGAATTCATCACTATGGAGTTAAAAAATTTGGAATGACTCAAGCGGATAAATATTTTGAATCATTCTTTGAATATTTTGAAATTATTTCCCAAAGGCCTTTTTCATTCGAGTCGGTTGATTATATAAAAAAAGACTACAGAAGATGTGTTTGCGGAACAGATAGTATTTACTATAAAATAAATAATGACGTTATTGAAATAATGGCAATTATCGGAAGACAAGATTTAAACGACATACTGTAATCTGAATAATAAAAACTGTTGCCAACACCGTGTATAATTCATTGCTAGTTATAGCCTACTTACGAAAGTCCTCACGGACATTCTATTCGGTTTTTATTTACTAACTTAGTTGCTTATCTACGGAACTAACCACACACTTAAACATTAGCTATAATGCTAAAAAGACTATGAACTACTTTTTAATGATTGGACCTTGGCAATTAATTTTAATCTTAATTACTGTATTTATTATAATTATACCAACGGTTATTGCACTAATTGATATTCTTAAAAATGAATTTTATGGAAACAATAAAATTGCATGGGTTTTAGTGGTTTTACTAGGGAATGTTTTAGGAGCACTTTTATATTTTATTATTGGAAGAAAACAAAAATTATCTGCAACGTATAATTAGAGTTTGACTTAAAAATTCTACGCTAAACGTTGTAGCTAGACTATGTAAACAATTTGAAGCAACAACTGAATTGCGCACTCACACCTGAATTAAAAACTGGTTTGTGCTTAATGCGATAATAGCATTTACTTTACATTCTATGAGCCGCCTACAATAGATGAAACAGCACCTAAGCCTTACCGAAAAACAATTTCAATCCGTTACTGCATCTAATGATTTACTTGAAATTTCCTAAAATACATCTTTGGATTATAGATGGAGGAATTGAATTAAAATTTAGGAATACGACGTTTAGTCTAGCTTGGAATCCAGACAAAGCATCGTTTATTTTTGAAAACAAGAAAAATGCAACTAATTTATACGTCGAGGTAAGATTACATTTATCTTTGAATTATAAAAACATCTAATATGGCATATGAATTATCAGCTTAATTCAATTTTAACCTGTAGCCATATGTAAGGAGGAGAGATTAACAAAGATTGAACAAAAATGAAAAATCTAGCAACACTTATATTGTCAGTTTTATTGATAAACTGTCAGAATAACACTAAACAAGAAAAAGAAAATTCTATAGATATTCATACAACAGCAGACAGTTTAACATTATTTGGAGAAAATGTAATTTCAACACCATTATATCAAAGAGATTTAGCAATTTCCCCACAAGGAAATGAGCTTATCTATACATTGGGTGATTACAAACAAAATAAACGATGCTTAGTTGTCATAAACCGAGAAAACGATAATTGGAAACAGGCTGAAATTCTAAATTTCTCAGGAAAATACCAGGATATAGAACCATTTTATACCAACAATGGTAACAGATTGTATTTTGCATCAAACAGACCTATTTACAATGATAAATCAAGAGACGATTATAATATTTGGTATAGTGACCGCATAAACGATAGTTGGTCAGAACCCATTGCATTAGATTCAATTATTAATAGCAGAAACGACGAGTTTTTCCCTTCCTTAAGTAATAACGGAAATTTGTATTTCACAGCAACAAGAGATAATGGAATTGGTAAAGAAGATATTTTTATTTCTGAATTTATCGATGGAGAATTTCAATCACCAAAACCATTGCCTACTGAAATAAACACACTATCATTTGAATTTAATGCCTACATAAATCCAGAAGAAAATTTGATTATTTTTAGTTCATTTGGAAGGTCTGATGGTTATGGTGGTGGTGATTTGTATATAAGTCGTAAAGACAAGTCAGGTAAATGGACAAAATCCAAAAACTTAGGAGAGTTAATCAATTCTGATAAATTGGATTATTGTCCGTTTGTAGATTGGAAGTCACGTAATCTCTACTTTACTAGTGAGAGAAAAACACTTAACAATAAGAAAATAGAAAATGTTGGGGAGCTAATAGAGTTCTCTAATAGTCCATTAAACGGATTTGGTAATATCTATAAAATAGGGTTTGACAAATTAGAGTAACAACATCAAACGTTTTATAACAGCATTAATCTGTGCCTATTATTAAGACAAAAAGATTAAACACCTACGGACGTTTAGATCATCAGAATGTTTAAAAAGCAAATTTTCAACTAAATTGTACCAATAAAAAAAGACCATCAATTAAGACAGTCTTTTTTTCAATATAATATCATGTTTTAGCTTAAAACATATCTCTACCAGCAAAATGGAAAGCGCTTTCAATAGCTGCATTTTCATCACTATCACTTCCGTGAACAGCGTTTTCTCCAATAGAAGCTGCATATAATTTACGGATAGTACCTTCTGCTGCATCAGCAGGATTAGTTGCACCAATTAAGGTTCTAAAATCTTCAACTGCATTTTCTTTTTCTAAAACAGCTGCAACGATTGGACCACGAGTCATATATTCTACTAACTCTCCAAAAAATGGACGTTCGTTATGTATTGCATAAAATTCCTCAGCATCTGCTGAAGTCATTTGTGTTAATTTCATTGCTACGATTCTAAATCCTGAAGCTGAAATTTTTTCTAATATTGCGCCAATGTGTCCTTTTTCAACAGCATCTGGCTTTAACATTGTAAATGTTCTGTTAGTTGCCATGTATTTTTTTTTAATGAGGTGCAAAAGTAATATATTTTAAAGGAAAAACAATACTAATATTTTTGCAAAATCTTCTGTTGTAGTACATTGTTTTCACCTCGCATTTCCATAGACACTGTTTTAGAATCAAAGTCAAATTTTAACAATCCAAAACTCTCTACTGAAACGACCTTCTCAACTCTATATGGATTTGGTTCTCCGCTAAAACCTCGATAAGCATGGGTTAATCCGCTTGATGTAAAATCGATTAAAGGGTAATCTAGTCCGTCTATTTCAATTTTAGAAAATTCTGAAATATGTCTATCGCCAGAAAGCAAAATAACACCTTTGGCATTCGATTCTACAATTAAGGACTTTAATTTATCTACTTCATGCGGAAAATTTCCCCAAGTTTCAAAACCATGTTCGCTAGATAAAAACTGAATACTACTTACTATAATATTAAAATCTGCTTTCGATGTGGTTAATTCTTTACCTAACCAATCCCATTGTGCTGTTCCTAAAACAGTACCTTCTCCATACGTGTTTGGCTGGTATCGTTTCTTTGATCCTTTTGCTTCAGTAAGTCCCGATCTAAAATAACGTGTATCTAAAACAATAATATTTAGCGTTCCTTTAGGAAGATTAATGAGTTCTGCATGGTAAACACCTGCTCTTTTTCGTCGTATATCGTTTTCATCAACCTCTAAGAAATCTAGCATTTCTATTTGACTCTCGCTTTTAGCACTAAACTCTTCACCTCCATCATTTAAACCATAGTCATGGTCATCCCAAGTTCCAAAAATCTTGGCAGATGCTTTCAACGTCACATAACCTTCTGTTTGCGATTGTGTTCTATAATTCTTTCGAAGCAAATCCATGTTATCCGTATCTGCATAAACATTGTCGCCACCCCAAATCCAAACGTCAGGATTATGCTCTAAAATGGGCTCCCAAAGTTTGTTTTCTAGCTTTTGATTATCACAAGATCCAAAAGCGATTGTATAATCAGAAAATACGGTATTCTCAGAATCAGCATTTTTTTCAACAGCAACGGTTTCTGTAGGTTTACAGCCAAAACTAAGACTAGCTATAAAACAACATATAAGAAATTTAGAGTAATTCATATTTTATTATTTTTGGCGTTAAAGATACTCTAAAAACCATTTACATAAATTTAAGCTTATGTTATTAAATTGTATCTTCGCGCACTATGACAAAAGAACAAATTTTAGAATTAAAAACACTACTAAACACACCAAATAACATTGTTATTGTACCGCATAGAAATCCCGATGGAGATGCCATGGGTTCTACACTAGGTTTATATCACTACCTTAAACAATACCAGCATAATGTTATAGTAATTGCACCAAATGACTATCCCGATTTCCTAAAATGGATACCAGGAGAAGAAACTGTTTTAAAATTTGAAACGCAACAAGAGGACAGCAATACACATATTGAAAACGCCGACATTATATTCACATTAGATTTTAATGCCTTTCATCGTGCAGGACATCAAATGGCAGACGTTTTAGAGCAGTCATCAGCAATTAAAGTAATGATAGATCATCATCAGCAACCAGACGACTATGCTAAATATATGTATTCTGATGTACGCATGTCTTCAACCTGTGAAATGGTTTATAATTTCATAGAAATGCTTGGCGATGACGCAAAAATCAATGCCACAATAGCAACCTGTCTTTATGTTGGAATTATGACAGATACAGGATCTTTCCGTTTTCCGGCAACCACCAGTAGAACGCACCAGGTTATAGGAAATCTAATTGAAAAAGGAGCCGATAATTCTCAAATACATAATAATATATACGACACTAATAGTTATAGTCGTTTACAATTATTAGGTAGAGCCATGCAGAATTTAAAAGTCATTCCAGAATTAAGAACCGCATATATAACGCTGACTCAAGCTGAGTTAGACGAGTTCAATTTTAAAAAGGGAGATACAGAAGGTTTTGTTAATTATGCATTATCACTAAAAGGTATTATTTTTGCAGCCATCTTTATTGAAAGTCAACAAGACCAAATTATAAAGATATCCTTACGAAGTAAAGGTGAGTTCTCTGTTAACGAATTTTCCAGAGCACATTTTAATGGTGGAGGTCATACCAATGCTGCTGGAGGACGAAGTGAAGACGATATGCTAACAACAATAAATAAATTTATTAGTATATTACCGCAATATAAACAAGATTTGAGCCAATGAAACCCCTAAATTGGTATCATTAAAATATGAAAATATGAAAAACCTACTCATACTCACTATTGTACTGTTACTGTGTTTCAGCTGTAAACCGCCAGAAGCACGACTACCAGAATCCGTTCAATCTGGTTCTTTCTTAAAAGCGTCAGCAGAACGCAATAAAAAGCTTAACGAATTAGAACACGAACAAATTCAAGATATAATAAAGAGTAATCCTGATAAAAATTACATCGCTTCAGAAAGTGGTTTTTGGTATTATTACAATACTAAAATGGAAAATGATACGATTCAACCACAATTTGGAGATGTCGTTCAATTTACATTTGATGTTTCAAATATTGAAGGAGATGAAATATATGCCAACACCAATAAAACCTATGTAATGGACAAGGAAGAATTGTTCACAGGGTTGCGTGAAGGTTTAAAACTCTTAAAACCTACTGAAACAGCAACATTTATATTTCCATCTCAAAAAGCCTATGGTTATTATGGAGATGAAAGTAAAGTAGGAACTAATGTTCCATTAATTTGTGAAGTAACTTTAAACACTATAACTAAAAGAAATGATTAAAAATGCACTAGCAACACTTGTTGTATTATTAGTATTATCGAGTACATCTTGTCAGGACAAATATCCCGATTTAGAAGAAGGACTTTATGCCGAATTTATAACCTCAAAAGACACCATGGTAGCGAAACTCTTTTATGAGAAAGCACCTGTAACCGTTGCAAATTTTGTGGCTTTGGCAGAAGGAAACCATCCTCTAGTAAAAGAAGACTTTAAAGGAAAACCTTTTTATGATGGCTTAACGTTTCATCGTGTGATGAACAATTTTATGATTCAAGGTGGTGACCCAACCGGAACAGGTTCTGGTGATCCAGGTTATAAATTTGAAGATGAACTTGTCCAAGAATTAAAACATGACAAACCAGGTATATTATCTATGGCAAACTCTGGTGTTAACTCTAATGGAAGTCAATTTTATATTACTGAAAAAGCAACACAATGGTTAGACGGCTATGATGCTAATGGTATTTTAAAAAACTGTGATAACCCAAGAGTATCATGCCATGCTGTTTTTGGCGAATTGGTAAAAGGGCTTAATGTGCTCGATACTATTTCTAATGTGAAAGTTGCCCCTAGAACTAACAAACCACTAGAAGACGTTGTAATTAATAAGTTAAACATTATTAGAATTGGTACTACAGCAAAAAAGTTTGATGCACCAAAAGTGTTTACTGAAGAATTACCTAAAATTAAAGAACGTGCTGCGGCTGCAAAAGCAGAAGCAGAGAAAAAAGCAGAAGCTGCAAAAGCAGAAGCGAAAGCTAAAGCGGATGCTGCAAAAGTTGAGTTCTTAAAAAAGAATGAAGAATTAAAAGGCCGTAAAATTGAATCTCCAACAGGTATGGCAATGATATTTACACATGAAAGCAATGGTGAAAAACCAAATGCAACGCAACGTGTTAATATTGATTGTGCTGGTTATTTAGAAAATGGAGAGCTCTTCTGGACGACCTTAAAGGATGTTGCTGAGAAAAATGGCAAATACGACGAAGGGTTTGACAAAGCTGGTCGTTATGTTCCTTTTGATATGCCATATAATGAAACAGCAGGTTTAATTGCTGGGTTTAGAGAAGCTATGCTTAACATGAAAATAGGTGATAAAGCTAGAGTTTTTATCCCTTATTATTTAGGTTATGGAGAAAGAGGAAATCCACCTGTTATTCCAGCAAGAGCCAACTTAATTTTCGATATTGAATTGGTAAGTATAAAGTAGTTTTATAATTATAACATATAAAAAAGCAGCCATTCGGAGATTTGAATAGCTGCTTTTTTTATAATGTATTAGACCTGTCAGGTTTTAAAAACCTGACAGGTCTTTTAATGTAAATTAAGCTTTAGGAATGTTTTTCAATATTTCTAATACAAATTCCCAATACTTCTGAGCAGATGAAATTTGTGCTCGTTCATCTGGCGAATGTGCTCCTTTAATATTTGGACCAAAACTAATCATATCCATTTCTGGGTAATGCGTGCCTAATATACCACATTCTAATCCTGCGTGACAAGCAGCTACATGTGGTTTCTCACCATTATTTAAGCGCTCATAAATTGGCACCATCACTTTTAAAATCGCAGAATCCATATTTGGTGCCCAACCAGGATAATCACCAGAAAGTTCTACTTCACAACCTGTTAATTCAAAAGTAGCACGTAATGTATTGGCTAAATCTAGTTTTGTACTTTCTACAGAACTACGCGTTAAACAACCAATTTTAATAGCACCATCTTTTACAATAACTCTAGCAATATTATTAGACGTTTCTACCAATCCTTCAATATCTGGACTCATTCTGTAAACCCCATTATGTGCCGCATACAATGCTCTAGTTAAACCTTCTTGCACACCTAGATCCATTATTTTTTCTGGAGTTTCTGTTTTAGAAACAATGACCTCTAGATCTGGTTCCATCGTTTTAAATTCTACTTTAAGCATATCTGCATTCTCCTTCATTTCAGCTTCAAAAGCCGCTTCATGCACAGCATCAACAGCAACGATTGCATTGCTTTCTCTTGGAATTGCATTGCGTAAACTTCCTCCATCAATTTCAGCAATACGAAGTCCAAAATTTTCAAAACCATCAAATAATAAACGGTTCATTAATTTGTTGGCATTTCCTAAACCTTCATGGATTTGCATACCTGAATGACCACCTTGTAAGCCTTTTACTGTAATAGTATAACCAGTTTTAAACTCAGGTGTTTCCTCTTCTTTATAATCTCGAGTTGCAGTCACATCTACTCCACCTGCACAACCTACTCCAATTTCATCATCTTCTTCGGTATCTAAATTTAAAAGGATATCGCCTTTAAGCAAACCACCTTTTAAACCTTTAGCACCTGTCATTCCTGTTTCTTCATCAATAGTAAACAAGGCTTCCAAAGCAGGATGCGCAATAGTATCACTTTCTAAAATTGCCATAATTGTAGCAACACCTAATCCGTTATCAGCTCCAAGTGTTGTGCCTTTCGCTTTAACCCAATCTCCTTCAATATGCATGTCTATACCTTGCTCATCGAAATTAAAAACCGTATCATTATTTTTTTGATGAACCATATCTAAATGCGATTGCATTACAATGGGCTTTCGGTCTTCCATTCCTTTTGATGCTGGTTTGCGGATAATAACATTACCAACTTCATCTTCTATGGTTTCTAAATTGAGAGACTTTCCAAAATCTTTCATAAATTGAATGACACGCGCTTCCTTTTTAGAAGGTCGAGGCACAGCATTTAAATCTGCGAATTTATTCCATAGTTGTGTAGGCTCTAGGGCTCTTATTTCTGAACTCATAAATCTTGTTTTTAGATTTGCAAAGGTACAAAATCCATTTATCTCTTTTGGGGCATTCTAAACTTGTTTCAAATACAAAAAACAATGTTACTCTAACAACAATATTTTACAATTACAGTAGTGGCATTTCAATAGATTTCTCAACTTTTGTAAGAAATTTATAGATTCAATCTGTATATTTACAAGTTGAAAACATTGGTAAAACAGCACACAATATGAGACACTTAAACACTCCAGAAAATCACAGACGTTATATTAAAAAATTCACAGGATTACACCTACTTGCGATAGTTTGTGTAATGGCAAGCTGTGCGCCTAAAAGTTCTGATAAAAACTATGTTTCCGATGTTTACCAAACTTCACAAGCTGGCGACAACCTCAAATTAGTAACTAGTGATGCTATTAAAACGTCCACTGATATAAAAAAGGTGACTTTAGAACTACATCCTGAAGAAGAATTTCAAAAGTATTACGGTTTTGGTGCTTCCTTTACAGAATCTTCAGCATGGAATTTGGCGACCATTCCTGTAGAATCTAGAAAAAATGTTTTAACCAAACTATTTAGTCCGACAGAAGGAGCAGGATTCACACTTACAAGAACACATATTAATAGTAGTGATTATTCTAACAATCATTACACCTATATTGAAGAAGGTGACGAAGATCTTTCAACCTTTAGCATACATGAAGACATGAAAGGTTTTACTGGTGACGAAAACGACCAAGTACGTGGTATTGAACTTGTAGAACCTAGTTACGATATTATTCCAATGATTTTAGAAGCATCTAGTATTCCTGGTGCTGATTTTAAAATTATCGCTTCACCTTGGAGTCCACCATCTTGGATGAAAGCTGGTGAAACAGCGAAAATGACTAACGGAAGTTTACTACCAGAATATTATAGTCTTTGGGCAGAATACATGTCAAAATATGTATCAGCTTATAAAGAACAAGGCATTGATATTTGGGGAATGACTCCTCAAAACGAACCACTTCACGCTCATGATGCACATTGGGATAGTAATGGGTTTACACCAGAGCAAGGTCGTGATTTCTTAAGAGATCACCTTGGCCCACAATTGGTTAAAGATGGTCATCTTAATCTCGATGATTTAGAGTCTGGCTTACGTGTTCTTATTTATGATCATAACAAATCTACAATGAACGACTATGTCGCAAAAACGTATGAAGATCCTGAAGCTTCAAAATATGCTTGGGGAACTGCTTTTCATTGGTACACAAATTCTGAGTTAAAAGAAAACAACTGGTATGCGGAAGAGTTAGCTGAATTACAAAAAAACTGGCCAAACAAAGCGATGATTCATACTGAATCAAGTATAGATATAGACGAGAATGATCCTATTGGTCAATATTGGAGAGAAAGTCCTGATTATGCAGGTGTGTTTGTACCGTTTGAAACTTATGCTAACGATATTATTACAGATTTAAATCACGGAACTCAGGGTTACATTGAGTGGTGCAGTATATTGAGTCATAAAGGCCAACCTAATCCTTACGACAATTTTAATAGTGCTCCAGTACTCATCAATCCTGTTACTGATGAAGTTATTTACACACCACTTTATTATTTACTAAGTCATTTTAGTAAATTTATTCGTCCTGATGCACGCCGAATTGCCTTAACAGGTGAGAATGTAAATGGATTGATTTATACAGCAGCTAAAAATCCAGATGGCTCAATCGCTGTGGTTGTTTATAATAATAAAGAAGAGCCTTTTGACGTATCACTAACCATAGAAACTGAAACTTACACCACTCAAATTGCACCAAGAGCTATGCAAACTATTCATTTAAAAGGCCATAAAGAGAAATAATAAAATTTGGTATTCGGTGTAATAACTTGTTTATAAATGCTTAGAAGAAAAGATAACGAACTAAACTTTTCTCTATTTTTGAGTCATGCGTAAAAACAAAAAACTAATCCTTGTTCTTTTCTTCATCCTTCAGGTGCTTTTTATATCTCAATTAAAACACTTTCCTGAATTTGTTGAGCAATTTTACAGCAATGGACTTTACGTGTTTTTATCAAAATTATCGCGCTATGTTTTTGGCTGGATTCCATTTTCTATTGGAGATATCTTTTACACTTTAGGAAGCATCTACCTCATAAGGTGGTTTGTCGTAAACCGAAAACGAATTATTAAAGACACTAGAAATTGGCTCTTAGACATTGGAGCTACCTTATCCATTGCCTATTTTGCGTTTCATATACTTTGGGCATTTAATTATTATAGACAACCACTTTATAAATCACTAAATCTTGAAGCCGATTATACCACAGAACAGTTGGTTACCTTTACAAAACAACTGATTCAAAAATCGAATACATTACAACTTCAACTAGCAAAAAATGATACGCTAAAAGTTGAGATGCCCTATACGAAGTCTGAAATATTAAGGAAAGTAAAAGACGGATACAAAACACTTTCTGAGCAATATCCACATCTTGAATACCATCCTAAAAGCATTAAAAAATCTATATATAGCTTACCGCTCACTTATATGGGTTTTTCGGGTTACTTAAATCCTTTTACAAATGAAGCTCAGGTAAACGGTTTAATTTCATCGTACAAATTTCCAACAACGGCTTGTCACGAAGCAGCACATCAATTAGGCTACGCAGCAGAAAACGAAGCTAATTTTATAGGTAGTTTAGCAGCCATTCATAATGATGATATGTACTTTAAGTATTCTGGTTATACCTTTGCGCTTCGCTATTGTTTAGCAGAAGTTTTTAAACGAGATCCTGAACTTTATGATTCAATATTAGCATCTGTAAATATAGGTATCTTAAAGAATTACCATGAAGTCCGATTATTTTGGGAAGCTCATGAAAACCCAATTGAACCTATCTTCGAAAAAACATTCGATAACTTTTTAAAAGCCAACAATCAATCTGCAGGCATGAAGAGTTATAGCTACGTCGTTGCGCTTTTGGTTAATTATTATGAAGACCAACCTTTATAATACCTACAATTTCATCACATTTTCAGCATTGAAGTAAACGTTAAAATTTTCAAATTCAATTTTTCTTTAATGTGAAATTCCTATCTTTAAAACTCAATCTAACTAACCAAAATATATGATTAAAGTACATTTACGACTGCTCATTTTTATGTGCAGTTTTTCATTATTTGCACAAGACTATTTCCCTAGCAATTCAGGCGTCATTGCAAATAACTCAAACTACACGGCATTTACAAATGCAACGATCCATGTGTCACCAACTGAAACCTTAAACAATGCAACACTCTTAATTAAAGAAGGGAAAGTTGTTAGTGTTGGCACATCAGTAAACATTCCGAAGAACACTACAAAAATTAATCTTTCAGGAAAAACCATTTACCCTTCCTTTATTGATATGTACACCACTTTTGGTGTCGAAAAACCAAAACGAGGAGGCAATGGTCCACAATATGGAGCGAGTCGAAGTGGCTACTACTGGAATGATCACGTTATGCCAGAACAAGATGTAATGGCAAGTTTTAAGTACGATGCAAAATCTGCATCAGAACTTCACAAATTAGGTTTTGGAGTTGTAAATACACATATGCCAGATGGTGTTGTCCGTGGCACAGGTGCTTTAATTGCACTGAACAATAATGCAGACAATGCGATGCGTATTGTTGACGGTAAAACAACGCAACATTTATCATTTAGTAAAAGTGTAACATCTCAACAACGCTATCCATCATCGATCATGGGAAGTATGGCATTATTGCGTCAAATGTATGATGATGCAAAATGGTACGAAGCAGGTCATGTAGACACTAAAGATTTATCGCTTGAAGCTTTAAATAAAAACAAGAATTTACTTCAAATTTTTGAAGCAGGAAGCAGAGCTAATCTTATGAGAGCTGATAAAGTTGGAGATGCTTATAACATACAATATACTATTGTTGGAGGTGGTGATGAATACGAACGTATTGATGACATAAAAGGAACCAATGCCACCATTATTCTACCAATAGATTTTCAATTGGCTTACGATGTAGACGATCCGTTTTTAGCAAGCACACTCTCTTTAAGTGATATGCGATCTTGGAATCAACAACCACACAACCCAAGATTATTGGCCGAAAATGGTATTAATTTCGCACTAACCACTCATGGTTTAAAATCGAATAAAACATTTTCTTCTAACTTAATGAAAGCTGTAGAAAATGGATTATCTAAACAAAAAGCATTAGAAGCTTTAACTACAGTTCCGGCTGCATTATTAGGCAAGTCAGATGTTTTAGGAACTTTAAAAACAGGAAGCTACGCTAACTTCTTAATTACTGATGGAGATATTTTTGAAAAGAAAACAAAACTCTATGAAAATTGGGTTCAAGGAACAGCACATGTTATAAAAGACATGACTGTAAAAGACATTGATGGCGATTATACCTTTAAGTTAGCTGGAGAATCTTATAAACTTTCAATTTCTGGAAGCACAGGCAAATCAAATGCTAAACTTGAAAGCAATAACAAGAGTTTAGGCACAAAACTGAATTACTCAAATGATTGGGTAAATCTTACATTTAAAACGCCAGACAGCACTAAAAAAGAATACATTAGAATTGTTGCTAATGCTACAACTCATACTTCTTTAAACGGAAAAGCTATTCTACCAAATGGCAATGAGCTCACTTTTGTAGCGAACAAAACGAATAGCTCAGCGTCCTCAAATGATGAAGCTAAGGACAAAAAGAAAGGAGATAAGTCTAGCGATGCACCATTTATGAGTCCTATTACGTATCCGAACTTAGCCTACGGGTTTACCGAAAAACCGAAGTCTGAAACGCTCTTATTTAAAAACGCAACAGTTTGGACCAACGAAAGTGAAGGTATTTTAGAAAACACCGATGTTTTAATTAAAGATGGTAAGATTTCAAAAATTGGAAAAGACTTATCAAGCAACAGAGCAACAGTCATCGATGCCACAGGAAAACATGTTACAGCTGGTATTATAGACGAACACTCGCATCTTGCTGCAGCTTCTATAAACGAAGGAGGGCAAAATTCTTCTGCAGAAGTAACCATCGAAGATGTGTTAGACGAAGAAGATATTGGGATCTATCGTAATTTAGCAGGAGGTGTCACCTCTATTCAAGTTTTACATGGTTCTGCAAATCCAATAGGTGGTCGTTCGGCGATTATAAAATTAAAATGGGGAGAAGCTGCAGACGATTTAATCTACGAGGATTCTCCTAAATTTATCAAGTTTGCTTTAGGTGAAAATGTAAAGCAGTCTCGAAGTAGAACAAACACACGTTTTCCACAATCTCGAATGGGAGTTGAACAAGTATTTGTAGATTATTTTACTAGAGCAAAAGCATATGACGACTTAAAGAAAAGCGGTAAGCCGTATCGAAAAGACACAGAAATGGAGACCCTTGCAGAAATTCTGAATGGGGAGCGTTTTATCTCATGTCACTCTTATGTACAGAGCGAAATAAATATGCTAATGAAAGTAGCGGATCAATTCGATTTTACAATCAATACATTCACGCATATTCTTGAAGGTTATAAAGTAGCTGATAAAATGAAAGCTCATGGAGCTGGAGGTTCTACTTTTAGTGATTGGTGGGCTTATAAGTACGAAGTAAATGACGCCATTCCTCACAATGCAGCAATTATGCATAATGCTGGTATAACTGTAGCGATAAACAGTGATGATCCTGAAATGTCGCGTCGTTTAAACCAAGAAGCCGCTAAATCTGTAAAATATGGAGGAGTAAGCGAAGAAGAGGCTTGGAAGTTTGTAACGTTAAATCCTGCAAAACTTTTACACCTTGATAAACGCGTAGGTAGTCTGAAAGTAGGTAAAGATGCCGATGTTGTATTATGGTCAGACCATCCATTATCAATTTATGCTAAGGCCGAAAAAACCATTATTGAAGGAGTTACGTATTTCGATTTAGCGCGCGACAAGCAAATGCGAGAAGCTATTAAAAAAGAGAAAAGCGAACTGATTAACTTAATGCTTCAAGATAAAAACAAAGGCTTAAAAACGCAGCCTGTGAAAAAGAAAGAAGAAAAAACAATGCATTGTGATTCAATGGATTCACACTACTAAAAAACAGTTATAAATGAAAAATTTAAATATAATAAACAGCGTATTGTTTTTGTTGTGTATCACATTTGGATTCGCACAACAAACACCTGCGCCAAAGCAAATAAAAGATTTTGCTATCGTCGGAGCTACGGCTCACATTGGAGATGGAACGGTAATAGAAAACAGTATTATCGTTGTTAGAAATGGAAAAATTACAACAATCGGACCCGAAGCCACAACACCAATCACTAGACAAGCAATGGATTTTATCGATGGTAAAGGCAAAGATGTCTACCCTGGATTTATTGTTGCAAATGGTACGTTAGGCTTGGTTGAAGTTGATGCTGTAAAAGCATCTGATGATCTTGAAGAACTAGGAACATATAATCCACATATTAGAAGTATTATTGCCTATAACACGGAATCTAAAATTATAGAATCTATGCGACCTAATGGAGTATTATTAGGACAGGTTGTTCCTAGAGGTGGACGAATTTCGGGAACTTCATCTGTAGTACAATACGACGCCTGGAATTGGGAAGATGCAGCTATTAAAATGGATAATGGTATTCATGTAAATTGGCCAAATAGTTTTAGACGTGGCCGTTGGTGGATGGGTGAAGATCGCGGATTAAAACCAAATAAGGATTACGCCAAACAAGTTAAAGAATTATCGGATTATTTTAATGAATCTAAGAGTTATAATAAAGGAAGCAAAACAGAACTTCATTTACCTTTTAATGCATTAGCTGGAATTTTTGATGGTTCTAAACGCTTATACATTAATGCTGATGACGAAAAAGGAATTACTGACGCTGTAAACTTTGCGAAATCTCATGGGGTTTCAAAAATTACGATTGTTGGTGGCTATCAAGCTGGACAAATTGCTGATTTTTTAAAACAAAATGATGTATCTGTACTTTTAAATCGAATACACTCAAGACCAGAATTAGAAGATGATGATTATGACCAACCTTATAAGCTTGCTAAGAAATTAGTAGATGCTGGTGTTTTAGTGGCTTTAGAGCCAAGTGGACAAATGGAGCGTATGAATTCTCGTAACCTTCCATTTTACGCTGGTACTACTGTAGCACATGGTCTAACTAAAGAACAAGCCTTACAATTAATCACTCAAAATCCTGCAAAAATATTAGGTATTGGTGATAATTACGGCACGTTAGAAGTTGGTAAAAGTGCAACACTATTTATTAGTGAAGGTGATGCCTTAGACATGAGAACCAATCAACTAACACACGCGTTTATTGATGGTAGGAATCTAAGTTTAGAAACACACCAAACGGAACTTTGGAAACGGTATTCTGAGAAACCTAAACAAGTGGATTAATATCTATTATTTACCTCAGCACGTTTACGTAACATCTTAACACAAAAAAAGCGAGCCATTTGGCTCGCTTTTTTATGTTTATATCTGTTGATTATTCAATCACCTTAGCGTCTTTAGGTTTTAAAAACATGGTGTTATCAGGTGCTTTTTCTGAAATTACAACATCAGTAAATTCAACAGTATTTCGTTTTTCGGTTGGTAAGTTGTTTTCATAATTGTACCAATCTATACTTTTCGGTAATACCAAGCCATTAATAGTTTGCCAATTATTATATCTTATGAAGTGAAAATCTGGACTTGCTTCTGATTTACCAAATGTTACCGTATACCCTAACCATTCCATTTGTCCTGTTTCGGCATCATAAAATATCTTGTATTGATCATCCGAAGATTCCCCAACACCAGCTTCATAAGAAATTAAAATACCTGGATATGTCTTTCCTTCAAAAACTAAAGGCTCAGTTTCTGTATAAGAAATACCATCATCTCCTAATACAAACGGCATCGCATAGAAATAGAACATTAATCCTTTATAAAATTTTGGTTTGCCTTTATATTCTTGACCATCCTTTTCGTTAACCCAAAGTGTTTCTCCATCAAAACCTTGTGTATACGTTGGTGTGTCAATAATTTCGGCTCTCGTTTTTAAATTTTCAGTCATTACCTCTTTTCCTTCGGGTTTAACTATGGAAAACGATAGGCTATGCATTTTATTCCACTGATCAATACCTCCGTGGGCGTCAAAAACTTTAGTTATGGATTCTGGATAAATACTTGTACTAACATCTTTAGAGATCAATTCTTTCACTTCTACATCTGCTGTAGATTCTGATTTTGTTTCATTTTTGCAAGCCACAGTAATGGCAGCTAAAAGGAATACGTAAATTACTTTTTTCATAATAAGGTTTTAAGTTCTATATTTTGACGAAATTAAATGTAAAGCATTACAAAAACGATTCAATTTATATAACCTTTAAATCCTTTTAAAGCGTTTTTATTCTTATCACAAGGATCTGATTCTTGGACAGTAAACTTAAAAATAAAAGACCACCTTTTACAGGTAGCCTTTTAATTCTTTTTATAGTTTAAAACAATCTAATACACAAGCCCTAATAGCATATCTGAAAATGAATACGAATTAAGAATTGAACCCGAATTTGGGCTGTTTGGAATTTCAAGCTCCCAAACGGTTGAATTTTCTTGCGCGTTATTGATATATGTCCCATTACTTAATACTAGTAATCGATCACCACAGTTATTATACGCTAAATTTACAGACTCGGGATTAAAATCTATATTTGATACAATGGTACTTTCTACAACAGACCCACTTGTAAAATCCCAATGTACTATAGAACGTTGTCCATTTTCAGATTTTGGTAAAAACAAGCCTCCTGTTTCTGGATCTATTTCAATATCACTATACATGGCATATCCAGCGGATGTATTCGCAAAAATAGAACTTAATACCGCTCCAGAGGTGGATACATTATAGAGTTGGTGATCTACTAAAAACAGTAAACTTCCTGATAAACTCGCAACGCCATAAGCTTTATTACCTACGGTATCATTGTAAAATTCGTTCGGACCAATAGAAGCTCCCTGTCTTACAGCTGCTCCCGTCGCAGATATTGTACATAAGTATATGCCTGAGGCATCAAATTCTAAAGCGTATAACTGATTACCTACATAGACAGGTGCTCCGTAACTTGCACTTGGACTTATATTAATTTCATCAATAACACTCGGAGTAGCCACATACATTTTTTGACCTCCGTTAAATTCATCAATAAAATAGAGCGTTTCGTTAGTACGATCAAATGCGGGACGATTACTATACAAATTATCACTAGTTAATGCACTCGACAATACTTGAATTCCAGGGTTAGCCAGATTGGCTGTGGTATTTTTTATAAAATCGATTTGTCCAGTAGGATTGCTCCAATTACCACCAATTTGTAAGCCATAGAAATTATAATCTAAGCAAGGTTGAGGCGTATTACCACTATCATCTGAACAGCTATTTAAAATGAGTGCTAATATGATAATAAAGCTGTTTCTTTTCAAAATTTTAAATGTTTTAGTTTTCATGATTTTAATGTTTGGTTTATAGTATGATATCAACTCAACAATAAAATTGTTACCCTAATTCATAAAAAAAATTAAAAAATAATTAAAACCAGCTGTAGAAACATGCTCCAATTATATATTTTTATATTGAAACTACAGTAATGTGCACCTAATCATATATGGCCCATCGTAGCCCTGTAAGGCCAGGTTACTAACACCAACAAGACTACCACAATTAAACTCCAATATTCATTCTTAAAAAGTTAAATTTGCATCTCTCAAATTTAGATTAAACCCGATAACTATGCGTAAATTTATCTCTAGCATTCAAAATCCATTTATAAAGCAACTCATAATTCTTAAAGAAAAGTCTAGAGCTCGCAAAAAATCTAATCAATTTTTAATTGAAGGGAAACGTGAATTATCTTTAGCTATTAAAGGGGGTTACACTATTGAGTCTCTTCTGTTTTTCACAGATTTGTTTTCAGAAAGTGAAGCCAAAGCCATGGAGCAACACGGTATTGAGACTATTGAAATTTCTAAAGAGGTCTTTCAGAAATTAGCCCATAGAGATACCACCGAAGGCGTCATTGCTGTGGTAAACTCCAAAACGCATACCCTTGAAGATTTAAAACTCACCTCTAAAAACCCTTTAATTTTAGTGGCCGAAGCTCCTGAAAAACCAGGTAATATTGGCGCCTTGTTGCGTACCGCTGATGCTGCAAATGTAGATGCGGTTATTATTGCAAATCCAAAATCAGATTTATACAACCCAAATGTTATTCGTTCTAGTGTGGGTTGTGTGTTTACTACCGAAATTGCTATGGCGAGTTCCGAGGAAGCGATTGCATATTTAAAAAAATACAATTTCAATATTTATTCAGCTATTTTACAAGAGTCTGAACCGTATCACACCCAAGATTACACCTTACCAACAGCAATAGTTGTCGGTACCGAAGCCACAGGTTTAACAGAAGCATGGAGAACAGCAGCTATCAAAAACATTAGTATTCCCATGCAAGGCGAAATTGATTCTATGAACGTGTCGGTTGCTGCAGGAATCCTTATTTTTGAAGCCAAACGACAACGCAATTTTAAATAACTAAGTTTCGTCAGTTCGCGTGATTTTCGAGGAACGCGATGATTGTATCGAGAACCATTGTATATTTTAAGCTTCTCGATATAAAATTTCAAAAAGGAAATTTCACTCGAAGCGACAAAATAGTTATAACACTAAAACACAAATTCCAGAATGCTACTGATTAGAACTTGGCATTTTGGATTTTAAATATTGGAATTTTTATTTTTATGACAGCACAAACCCTATTCTACATCATCATAGCTATTATCATCATCAACTTTGTAAAAGACAAAGTGCTCGATGCCATAAATGCCAAACATTACAACGACCCAATTCCGGAAGAACTCAATGATGTTTACGACAAAACGGAATACGAAAAATCGCAAGCCTATAAAACCGTTAATTATAAATTTGGAATTTGGACGTCCCTTTTTTCATTCATTTTAACGCTAGGATTTTTGCTCTTAGACGGTTTTGAGTACGTTGATAACATCGCCAGAAGTTATTCTGATAATCCCATTATCATCGCCCTAATTTTCTTCGGAATTATTATGATTGCCAGTGATATTATCACCACACCTTTTGCTTATTATAAAACCTTTGTAATTGAAGAAAAATTTGGATTTAATAAAACCACAAAAAAGACCTTTGTTTTAGATAAGTTTAAAGGTTTACTTATGATGGCAGTCATAGGTGGAGGTCTTATAGCTCTAATTGTTTGGTTCTACCAAATTACAGGCGATCAGTTTTGGCTATATGCTTGGGGTATTGTAACTGTATTTACGGTCTTTATGAATATGTTTTACTCCAAACTCATTGTACCATTATTCAATAAACAAACACCTTTAGAAGATGGCGATTTACGAAACAAAATTTCCGCATATGCAGCATCCGTAGGTTTTAATCTCGAAAAAATATTTATCATCGATGGTTCAAAACGAAGCACTAAAGCCAATGCGTATTTCTCTGGCTTTGGCAACGAAAAACGAGTAACACTTTATGACACTTTGGTCAATGATTTAGACGACGACGAAATCGTTGCCGTTTTAGCGCACGAAGTGGGACATTATAAAAAGAAGCACATTATTTTTAATTTAGTCACCTCTATCCTACTAACTGGATTAACGCTATTTGTTTTATCCATTTTTATTTCAAATCCATTATTATCAAATGCTATAGGAGTTGAAGAACAGAGTTTCCATGTGGGTTTAATTGCTTTTGGCTTACTCTATTCACCTATTTCTGAAATTACTGGTTTAATCATGAATTATGTTTCGCGTGTTTTTGAATACCAAGCCGACGACTATGCTAAAAACACGTACAAAGCAGAACCACTAATTACATCCTTAAAGAAATTATCTAAAAATAGCTTAAGTAATTTAACACCACATAAAGCCTATGTATTTATGCATTATTCGCATCCTACACTATTAGAGCGCGTAAGGAACTTAAAGAAGTAAATTCACAATTTTATAACATCATAGAACCACATTTATTTCTAACTTTGATGCAAAGAAAATCTAAAACATGACAGAATTAAAGAATAAAAAAGCCATAATTACAGGAGGAAGTAGAGGTCTAGGAAAAGCCACAGCTATTGCATTTGCAAAAGAAGGTATCGACGTTGCCATTACAGGAAGAAATGAAGCCGTATTAAAAGATACTGTTTCAGAATTAAAAGCATTTGGTGTAAATGCCATATATGCTGTTTTTGATGTTAGCAACTATGAAGCTGTACAAAAAGGCATTAAATCATTAATTGACAACTTAGGCGCTATAGATATCTTAGTTAACAATGCAGGAATTGCAGCATTTGGCTCATTAAATGATATGCCAGTTAACCAGTGGAACCAAATTATACAAACCAATGTTATGGGTATGTATTATGTGACAAAAGAAGTTCTTCCTCATTTAATTGAAAAAAATGAAGGGGATATTATTAACGTCTCTTCTACTGCCGGATTAAATGGTAATGCTACAACATCAGCTTATTCTGCTTCAAAATTTGCGGTTATTGGCATGTCACAATCTTTAATGAAAGAGGTTCGAAAAAATAACATAAGAGTCTGTACATTGACGCCAAGCACAATTGCTTCAGACATGTCTATTGAATTAGGTATTGCTAAAAAAGATTCTGAAGATCATGTATTGCAACCAGAGGATTTTGCTGAGTTAATTGTGTCGGGTTTAAAACTACCGCGAAGAGCAATGATGGCAAATGCATCTTTATGGTCAACTAATCCATAAGTTACGACGCTTTTTAACCTTAAAAGTTAAAAAATAGCATTCACCAAAGCAACACCATATTTTTTTCAATAATCAAGAATAAGTATTTCTAATATTTCACGTGAAAAAAATATTGCTCATTAGCAATGGTTTTACTATTTTAGTTCTATGACTGATGAAGCTATAGAAAAAGAGAATAAAGCCATTGCCAAAGCTTACAAAGAATTACTAAAAGTAAGCTACCAGACTTTAAGTGCAAAAGACAAGAAGTTAATTCGTCATGCGTTTGAAGTGGCTGTTGATGCGCACAAAGATCAACGACGCAAATCTGGTGAAGCTTATATTTTTCACCCTATCGCAGTGGCAAGAATCGTGGCTCAAGAAATAGGAATGGATGCTACATCTATTGCTGCAGCTTTACTTCACGATGTCGTTGAGGACAATCCGGATTATACCATTGATGATATTGAACAATTATTTGGAGAAACAGTTGCCAGAATAGTTGATGGCCTCACCAAAATATCATCGCTAAAAAAAGACATGGATGTGTCTTTACAAGCCGAAAATTTTAGAAAAATGCTCCTTACATTAAATGATGATGTAAGAGTAATTATTATAAAAATCGCTGACCGTTTGCACAATATGCAAACTATGGATTCTATGCGGTCAGACAAGCAGGTTAAAATAGCTTCGGAAACCTTATACATTTATGCTCCGTTAGCCCATAGAATTGGGCTCTATAATATTAAAACTGAACTCGAAGATTTAGGCTTAAAATATACAGAACCTGAGGTTTACAACGATATTCTTGAAAAAATAAAAGATAGTAAAGAAGATCAAGATGCTTATATAAAAGCATTCTCTAAAGTGATTGAAGACTCACTAAATACAGAGGGATTAAACTACGAAATTAAAGGACGTCCAAAATCTATTTTCAGTATTCGTAGAAAAATGGTCAAACAAGGAGTTTCCTTTGATGAAGTCTATGATAAATTTGCGGTTCGAATTATTTACAAATCAGATTTAGCTAACGAGAAATTTTTAGCATGGAAGATATATTCAATCGTCACAGACCACTTTACTCCTAACCCAATACGTCTTAGAGATTGGATTTCATCTCCTAAATCTACAGGCTATGAAGCGCTTCATATTACCGTTGTAGGTCCAAAAAGCCGTTGGGTAGAAGTTCAGATTAGAAGTGAACGCATGAATGAAATTGCAGAAAAAGGCTATGCGGCACACTACAAATACAAAAATGCAGATACAAAAGAAGACAATTTAGATTTGTGGATTAATCGTTTGCAAGAAGCTTTAGAAAATCATGAAGCTGATGCCGTTGATTTTGTAGAGCAATTTAAACTCAATTTATACTCCAAAGAGATTTTTGTGTTTTCGCCTAAAGGAGATTTAAAATCGCTTCCTAAAGGAGCAACTCCTTTAGATTTTGCATTTAGCATTCATACCGAAGTTGGTATGAGAACGCGTGGTGCAAAAGTTAACGGTAAACTTATGCCTTTAAGTCACGAGCTTAAAAGTGGAGATCGTGTTGAAATTATGACATCCGATAACGCTAAACCAAATGCTAACTGGCTAGATTATGCAACCACAGCTAGAGCGCGAAGCAAAATAAAATCGGCATTAAATGAAGATACAAAGTTAATTGCCCAAGAAGGTAAGGAAATCTTAAGACGAAAATTAAAACAACTTAAAATAACTCTAAACGAAAATTCAGTTAATGAATTAGTCAGTTATTTTAAACTGAGTACGTCATTAGATTTATTTTATCGTGTAGGTATTGGCACCATTGATAACACCAAATTAAAAGCCTTTGCCTCCTCGCGTAGTAATGCGTTTGTAAGTTATTTTAAAAACAAAATATACAAACCAAACGTCCCAAAAGACATTCATAAAGAGGAAATCACTTCTAAATATGATATGCTCGTTTTTGGTAAAGAAGAAGAAAAACTCAGTTACACATTGGCTAATTGCTGTAACCCAATTCCTGGAGATAAGGTCTTTGGATTTTTAACTATAAACGATGGTCTTAAGGTTCACAAAACAAACTGTCCTAATGCTGTGAGTTTACAGTCTAACTACGCCTACAGAATTATGCAAGCCAAGTGGATAGATTCGTCTCAACAAGTGTATACCTCGCAGATTATTCTATCTGGTATCGATAATTTGGGGCTTGTCAACGATATCACCAAACTCATTTCAGGAAACATGCATGTGAACATGAAAAGCATTAGTTTTTCAAGTGATGATGGTATATTTACGGGTAAAATAACAGTTCAAGTAAAAAATCAAGCGATGCTTAAAAAGCTTATTGATAAGCTTAAACAAATTAATGGAATTGACAAAGTAACGCGTGTATAAAGGTTATCAACTATTATTTAAAACTTGTTCATTTCTTTCAGTTTTAATCGCCAACTTTATAATTCATATCCTATAAAATTTGTGTAAATTTGCGCTTTAATTATGAATGCAACCACAGAAGAAAGTAATCAGGAAATTGTAAAACGTGTTTTTACACAATTCCTTGAAGATAAAGGTCATAGAAAAACACCTGAGCGCTATGCTATACTTCAAGAAATTTACGATAGTAAGGAGCACTTTGATATAGAATCTTTATATATCAAAATGAAAAACAAAAACTATCGTGTAAGTAGAGCGACGCTTTACAACACTATAGAACTACTCTTAGAGTGCGCCTTGGTACGCAAACATCAATTTGGGAAAAGCCAGGCACATTACGAAAAATCATATTTCGATAAAAATCACGATCATGTGATTCTTACAGATACAGGAGAAGTGATAGAATTTTGTGATCCACGCATTCAATCCATCAAAAAAACCATAGAAGAGGTTTTTGACATTCAGATAACTAATCATTCACTATATTTTTACGGTAACCGTAAAAAAGACGACTAACTCAAATTTAAAATGGCAGTAGATTTACTACTTGGATTACAATGGGGAGACGAAGGCAAAGGAAAAATTGTCGATGTATTTACCTCTAACTACGATATTATTGCACGTTTTCAAGGAGGCCCAAATGCAGGTCACACCTTGGTATTTAACGGCAAAAAACATGTTTTGCATACGATTCCATCAGGTATTTTTCATGAAAACAAAGTGAACCTCGTTGGTAATGGTGTTGTAATTGATCCTGTTATTTTTAAAAAAGAACTCGATAAATTAGCAGAGCAAAATGTGGATTATAAAAAATCCCTTTGTATTTCGCGAAAAGCACATATTATTTTACCTACGCATCGCTTATTAGATGCTGCTAGTGAAGCTTCAAAAGGAAAAGCAAAAATAGGATCTACGCTTAAAGGTATTGGCCCAACTTATATGGACAAAACCGGTAGAAACGGAATTAGAGTTGGTGATATTGAATTATCAGACTGGAAAGACAAATACAGAGCTTTAGCAGACAAGCATGAAGCGATGATTGAATTTTACAATGTTGATATTCAATACGATTTAAAAGAATTAGAAGCCGATTTCTTTGAAGCCATTGAAACCTTAAAAGGTTTAAAATTTATTGATTCTGAAGAATATGTTCACCAAGCGCAACAATCTGGAAAATCCATTTTAGCAGAAGGTGCGCAAGGGTCTTTATTAGATATTGATTTTGGCACCTATCCATTTGTAACATCATCTAACACTACAGCTGCAGGAGCCTGTACAGGTTTAGGTGTTGCACCAAACCAAATTGGAAAAGTTTACGGTATTTTTAAAGCCTACACTACTCGTGTTGGTTCAGGTCCATTTCCAACAGAATTATTTGATAAAGACGGGGAAACCATGGCCAAAGTAGGAAACGAATTTGGAGCAACTACCGGTCGTGCAAGACGATGTGGTTGGTTAGATTTAGTCGCTTTGCGTTATGCTTGCCAAGTTAATGGTGTTACCGAATTAATTATGATGAAAGGCGATGTACTCTCTGGCTTTAAGACCCTTAAAGTATGTACAGCTTACAACTACAAAGGTGAAACTATTACGCATTTACCTTATAATATTGAAGAAGAAAACATCACCCCTATTTATACCGAAGTAAAAGGTTGGGAAGCAGATTTAACAGGCATGACTGAAGCGTCGCAATTGCCAGAAAATCTCAATGCCTATGTTGAATTCCTAGAAAAAGAATTGAATATCCCAATTACAATTGTATCAGTAGGTCCAGATCGTAAGCAGACTATTGTTCGCAAGAAAATATAATTAGACTTAAATAAAATATTGGTTTTTTTGTGAAATTTATGGTAAAGATCTAGTGTCTTAACTTTAAACTATTTCACAGAAAAACCAATATTTTTATATACGATTAAGCTTGGTAAGCTATATATTTCTGTTAAAAAAAACGTTAACACGTACTAAAGCAAATCTAATAAGTGTTATTTTGTAAAAAATATATGTCTTTGAAACGATTTAAATATCTCTTACTTTTCATTTGCTTGCTATCTGCTTTTTTTAGTTTTGGACAAGAGCAGCAGAAAATTACTGTAAAATATTCAGGTAGTACGTCATCGTCGCCAGATATTAAAGACGGTGCATTAATATTTCTTAGAGACAAGTCTAAACAAGTCCATTTTATTCACAAAGGAGCAGATCTTTTTTGTGATAAGGCTATTTATTATGAAGATCAAGACTTCATAGAAGCCTTTAGTAACGTAGAAATGAAGCAAGGCGACTCTATTAATATGGTTGCTAAGTACCTAGAATACAGTGGAAAATCTCAATTAGCTATTGCCAGAGGAGATGTCGTTTTAACAGAACCACAATCTGTACTTAAAACCGATACACTTTATTTTGACAGAATAAAACAACAAGCCTACTATAACACAAAGGGCACCGTTGAAAGAGACACTTCCGGAACAATTACAAGTCAAATAGGGCGTTATTATATGAATGCCAGTAAGTATCAGTTTATTCAAGATGTTGTTCTTGTTAATCCAGATTACACCTTAAATACCGAACGTCTTGATTTCTTTACAGAAAACGGATTTGCTTATCTTTTTGGACCATCGACCATTGTTGGTGAAACGAGTAAAATTTATAGTGAACGTGGTTTTTACGATACTAATAATAATATAGGTCATTTTCAACGGAACGCAAAAATCGATTATGATAATAGAACTATTGAAGGAGACAGCCTTTACTTTGATAGAACCAAACGTTTCGCTTCTGCCACCAACAATATTACAGTAACAGATACGCTAAATAAAAGCATCGTAAAAGGCCATTATGCCGAAGTTTGGCGTGCAAAAGACTCCATGTATATTACCAAACGTGCCTTAGCGATAACGGTCCAAGAAAGAGATTCTGTTTATATACATGCAGATACTTTAATGGTTACTGGCAAACCCGAAAACCGCATTACACGAGCATTTTACAATGCCAAATTGTACAAAAGTGATATGGCCGGAAAAGCAGATTCCATTCATGTCAATCACAAAGAAGGGCTTACACAACTCATTAATTTAAGTAAATTTAGTTCTGGTGATGCCTTTGCTATCAAACGAAAACCAGTACTTTGGAATATTGGTAATCAAATGACAGGAGATACAATTCATTTAATTTCAAATCCAAAAACCGAACAACTAGATTCTTTAAAAGTGTTTGAAAATGCCTTTTTAATAAACCGAGACACCATAAGCGAAGATGGTTATAACCAAATAAAAGGCCTTCGATTAATAGGGTTATTTGAAAATAACGAACTCTATAATGTTGATATCATTAAAAACGCTGAAACCATTCGCTATTTAAGAAATGATGATGGTGAATTAATAGGTATTCAAAAATCGAAATCTGGAAGTATTAATGTTCAAATTATTGATAAAGCCATTGACGAAGTTCGTTTTATCAATCAAATTGATGGCAATATTTTCCCTGAATCTGAATTCCCAAAAAATGCGAGGAAGTTAAGAGGTTTCGATTGGCGAGGTGACGAACAACTACTATCGGTAGATGATTTATTTAAAGACGATCCTCCGTTAGATTTACCTGTAATTAGAGGTTTAGACGATTATGTTCCGCCTGAAGCATTCATTGACGACAACGTTACCGAACGCATAGAGGAAGCTGGTAAAGACACTCCAGAAAAAGAGAATAAAGCGGCTCGTAACCTTCCTAAAAAGACAGAAGTAAAACCATTAAAATCAGCAATAAAAAAGGCCGACTCTACTAAGATAAAACCTTTAAACCAAATTATCAAAAAAGAAGGGCAGTAATTGAAATCCGAGTTTCTAAAATATCAAGCACAGACCACACCACATCCTTTAGCGATGGAAATAAGTCATGCCAAAGGTTCCTATATTTATGACACCAAAGGGAAATCTTATCTCGATTTTGTTGCTGGAGTTTCGGCTTGTGGTTTAGGTCATTCGCACCCTAAAGTTGTAACTGCAGTAAAGGAACAATTAGACAAATATCTTCATGTTATGGTGTATGGAGAATACATCCAAAAGCCAGCATTAGAATTAACAAAGTTATTAGCTAAACATTTACCTGCACCTTTAGAATCTACCTATCTCGTAAATTCAGGAACCGAAGCTATTGAAGGAAGTTTAAAGTTAGCAAGACGTTTTACAGGTCGTTCAGAAATTATTGCTGCAAAAAACGCTTATCACGGTAATACATTAGGCTCATTAAGTCTTATGGATTACGAAGAACGAAAGCAACCCTTTTTGCCATTAATTCCAGACATTAAGCATATTGAGTTTAATGCTATATCAGACTTAGAAAAAATCACAGATAAAACTGCTGCAGTTATCCTCGAAACCATTCAAGGAGGAGCAGGATTTATTGAACCTACAGATAACTATTTAAATAAAGTACAACAACGTTGTAATGCTGTAGGTGCTGTTTTTATATTAGATGAAATTCAACCAGGAATTGGTAGAACCGGAAAATTATTTGGATTTGAAAACTATAACTGCCAACCCAATATTGTTGTTACAGGCAAAGGTTTAGGAGGTGGTTTACCTATTGGTGCTTTTACGGCTTCTAAACAAATGATGGATTGTTTAAGTGACAATCCTAAACTTGGTCATATCACAACTTTTGGTGGTAATCCTGTAGTTGCTGCTGCAGCTTTAGCAAATTTAAAAGAAATTACAGAATCTCAACTTATACCTGAAACCTTAGAAAAGGAACAATTAATACGAAAACACCTTCAACATAAGCACATCAAAGAAATTAGAGGTCGTGGATTAATGTTAGCCGCAATTACAGAAAATGAAGCACTAACAAGTAAAGTTATTTTGCAGGCACAAGACCAAGGATTAATCTTATTTTGGCTACTTTTTGAACCTAAAGCCATCCGAATTACCCCTCCTTTAACCATTTCTAACGAAGAAATAATAGAAGGATGTCATTTAATAACTTCCATACTAGATAAGATTTAATTTCACTTACACAGCCCCAAACCACTAAATATAAGCAACTTAAACACATTTACATAAACAAACATTTAAATGTTAATTAATTTGTTAAGAACATTAGTTTAAAAATCTATGTAACGCACAGGATAGCTGTATTTTTATTTCAGCGAATTATTAATCAATTTATGCAGTACAGTCAAGACGACGAAAACTTTCCTCTCACTCGATTTGAGTCCATGTTAAAGACCAATAATATATTGTTCTTTGACTCTAACGAGTTTGAAAATATCATTCACCACTATCTTGAAAATGGCAAGATTGCATTATCTAAACGTGCCATTAAGTTAGGTTTAGAACAACACCCTTCTTCTATTAATTTGAGATTATTTCAAGTTGAAATATTAGTGATTGAAAATAAATTTGAAGAAGCAGATGATTTATTAGATAGACTTCACAACCTTGAGCCTACCAACGAAGAAATTTTTATTCAAAAAGCGAATGTTTTGTCTAAACAAGATAAACATCAGCAAGCCATAGACACCTTACTTGTTGCTATTGAAATGTCTAGCACACCACATGATGACGCAGATTTACATGCGTTAGTTGGAATGGAATATTTATTTTTAGATCAATTTGAAAATGCAATTATCTATTTTAAAAAGTGCTTAGAAAGTGATACTTCAGATTATTCGGCATTACATAATATTGTGTATTGTTATGATTTCTTAAATCAGAACTCTGAAGCTATAGAGTATTTAAATTGGTACTTAAATACGAACCCGTATTGCGAAGTTGCATGGCATCAATTAGGACGACAATACTTAACAATTAACGAATACGCTAAAGCCAATTCTGCATTAGATTTTGCCATAATTTCAGATGATACTTTTGTTGGCGCATATATTGAAAAAGGTAAGGTCCTCGAGAAACTAAAAAAATACGAGGAAGCTATTGAAAACTACAAAATTACATTGGCATTAGAAGATCCAACATCTTTTGCTCTATTACGAATTGGTAAGTGCTACGCTAAACTTGGTCACGATGATTTAGCCATTCAGTTTTTCAAAAAAACAATAGATGAAGATCCTATTTTAGACAAAGGTTGGATTGCAATTACTAAGTTTTATATGAAGCGCTTAAACTATCAAAAAGCGTTGTACTACATAAACAAAGCTGTGATAATTGATGGTGAAAATGTTAATTACTGGAAGGTTTATGCGACCATAAACAAACGCCTAAATTTCCTTGAAGAAGCAGAACGTGGTTACAAACGCACTTTAGAATTAGGTAATTACGAGTTAGACACATGGCTAAACAGGTCTGATGTGTTAACGACTTTAGGCGAATATGAAGGTGCTATTTTTAATTTAATTCAAGCTTCAGAATTTTATCCTGAAAATGCAGAAATAGAGTACCGACTAGCAGGTTTGTATTTTTTAGTTCACCAAACTGAAGAAGGACGATTTCACCTAAAAAATGCAACGCAACTTAATATTGACTATAACTTTATTATTTCAGAGTTGTTTCCTCAACTTACAGATAGACCCATGATTAAAGCTATAATTTCAGAAGGTAAAAAGGCGTCAAACTAAAAAAATCCATACCTTAGCATTTCATATTTTTTATAAAATGCAAAGACGATTTATAGACTACTTAGTTATCACTTTTAAGGGTATTGCAATGGGAGCAGCAGATGTTGTTCCAGGAGTTTCAGGAGGAACTATCGCATTTATTTCTGGTATTTACGAAGAACTTATTGAAAGTATAGACAAGGTGAACCTTGGAGTTTTTAAAGTGTGGAAACAAGAGGGTTTTAAAAGAGCTTGGAATTCCATAAATGGTAACTTTCTATTTGCACTCTTTTTTGGCGTTGCATTTAGTATATTGTCCTTAGCCAAATTAATAAAATGGCTATTACATAACGAAACTATCTTATTATGGTCCTTTTTCTTTGGGCTCGTTTTAGCTAGTATTCTTTATATTGCTAAACAAATTAAAGGCTGGTCTATTAAGTTGATTATTGCCATTATTGCGACGTCAATTTTATCGTTTTACATTACTGAAGCCGAACCATTTGCGTCACCAGACAGTCCATTTTATCTTTTATTCTGTGGCTTTATAGCTATCATTGCTATGATTTTACCTGGAGTTTCAGGGGCATTTATATTACTTATACTTGGTGCGTACCAAACCGCAATTGACACTATTAATAATTTAAGAGACGGAGTATTGACTGGTAACATGGATCTTTTTAAAGATGCCTTGCTAAAATTTGCATTACTTGGTGTTGGTGCCATTATTGGAATTAAAGTGTTTTCGAAAGCCTTAAATTGGATGTTCAAACATCATAAAAATCTTACATTAGCCATCCTAACCGGATTTATGATTGGGTCATTAAATAAAATTTGGCCATGGAAAGAAGTTTTAAAAACACGTGTTAATTCTGAAGGAGAAGTGGTTACCTTACTCGATAGAAGCATTTCACCAATAGCGTATGCCGGAGATAACGAATTAGTAATGGCCATCATTTTTATTGTTATCGGTTTTGCTACAATTCTAATTTTAGAAAGTCTCGGTAAACATAAAAATAACGTGTAATGCAAAGCACCAGATCGTTTAAAGACCGTGTATTCCTGGTCATTAAAGGGTTGGCCATGGGAGCCGCGAACAAAGTTCCAGGTGTTTCTGGTGGTGTTGTTGCTTTTGTAGCTGGTTTTTATGAAGAGTTTATTTATTCTCTTCAACGCGTAAATAAAACCGCTTTTAAACTCTTATTTAATGGCAGATTTAGAAGCTTCTATCGCTATATCAATGGTAAGTTTTTGGGCTCGCTATTTTTAGGAATGATAGTGAGTTATTTCAGTGTTTCAAAAATATTAGATTATCTTATTGTGCACTATGAACTCTATGTTTGGAGTACTTTCTTCGGCATGATTTTGGGTTCAATTTATTATATATCTAAAGATTTTAAAGAGTGGAATAGAACAACATTACTAGCTTTAGTTCTTGGAGCCATCGCTGGTCTTAGTGTTAGCTTTTTAGATCCAGCAACAGAAAACGACAACTTATTATTCGTCTTCTTTTGTGGTATTATTAGTGTTTCTGGAATGACCTTACCAGGATTTTCTGGGTCTTTTATTCTTATACTTTTGGGCAATTACGTATTACTCTTAGTGGACTCTGTAAACGCTCTTTATGATACGATGATCGATGTTTTTAGTGGTAATTTCGATTTTATATATGATGCCTATCGTATTCGAATGTTAAAAGTTTTAGCGGTATTTACACTAGGTTCAGTAGCTGGCTTGGTTACTTTTTCACATATATTAAATTACATATTAAAACATTATAAATTCATTACTTTGGCTACCATCATGGGATTTATAATTGGCTCACTTGGAGTTGTTTGGCCATGGAAAGAAACCATATATAAAACAAATTCGGAAGGCATAACGATCTTAGATTCTACTGGAAAACAAATTATTGCCAATTATCAACGGTATTTACCTGAATTCAACAGCCAAACTTACATCGCAATTGTTTATATTGCCCTTGGAATCCTCATAGTTTTAGGATTAGAATGGTATGGAAAACGCACAAGACAAATTAAAGCTTAAATTCGGACTCGTCGGTAAAGATATCTCTTACTCGTTTTCGAGAGGGTATTTTAAAACCAAATTCGAAACTGAAAATTCGCAAAATACATACGTTAATTTCGATTTACAATCTATAGACGAGCTTTTAGTAATTATAAAAAACACTTCAAATTTAAAAGGGCTTAACGTTACTATTCCCTATAAAGAACAAGTTATTCCCTTACTAGATAAACTGGATAAAAAAGCTGAAGAAATTGGAGCTGTGAATACCATTAGGTTTGCTAAAAACAATCAGTTAATTGGCTACAATACTGATTTTTATGGTTTTAAAAACTCCATACAACCACATCTAAAATCACATCATAAAAAAGCTTTAATTTTAGGTACAGGAGGTGCATCTAAAGCTATTGCATACGCGCTTAAAAACTTAGAAATTCAGTATGACTTTGTCTCACGATCGCAAAAGAAAAACGTCACCTATTTGTATTCGGATCTAACTAATGCTATAATTTCAGATTATACAATTATCATCAATTGCACACCTATTGGCACATATCCTAATATCGATCAATGTCCAGATATTCCTTATGATGCTATCTCTGAAAGTCACATATTGTATGACCTTATATACAATCCTGATCAAACAAAATTCTTAAAACAAGGTTGCCAAAATGGAGCCACAACCATTAACGGTTTAGAAATGTTACGACTTCAAGCCGAAAAATCCTGGGAAATCTGGAATAAGTCTTAAAACACAAGCTCTACAAGCAATTCCTTTGTAGTTATACTACTAGTTAGTATCTTTAACAATTATAATAAATATTTTGACATATGTCTGAGAATGATAACCTGCAGAATGCAGATGGAAAAAAAGAAGTAGAATCAACAGATACTACTCCAACGCAACAAGCTGAAATTAAAACGGAAGCAAAATCTGAAACTGAAGGAAATGATGTTGACAACAACAACGTTGAAGCCGAAGTTAAACAAGATTCCGAAACAGAATCAACTGATAATGAACCTAAAAGCAGTACAGAAGCAGAAGAGGTTGCAACTGAGAACACATCTAAAACGGATGCCGCTAAAGACAATCATGTTGATGAAATAGAAGCATCCAATGCTGAAGACGCTGAAGACGAATCTAATGCTGAACGTCATGAAGTAGAAGAGAAAGATTATCATGCTATGTCTATGGATGAGTTAAATGCTGAAATCAGCAGACTCTTAAAAAACCATAAAATTCAGACCATTTCTAAACATGTTAATGAAATAAAAAGTGAGTTTAATGCTAAATTCAGTGAACTTCTAGAAGAAAAAAAGGAAGAATTCATTGACGATGGTGGTAACGAAATAGACTTTTATTACACTAACGACGCCAAGAAACAATTCAATGCTCATTATAAAGAATACAAACAAACAATAAACGCTTACTATAAGGAGCGCGAGCAAAACCTAAAACAAAATCTTGATAATAGATTACAAATTATTGAAGATATTAAAGGTTTACTTAGTGTTGAAGAAAATATGGGTACAACCTATAAAACCTTCAAAGAACTTCAGGAAAAATGGCGTAATGCAGGTCCAATTCCAAGAGACAAATACAATAATGCTTGGAATACTTACCACCATCATGTAGAACGTTTTTACGACTTTTTACATCTCAATAATGATTTGAGAGATATGGACTTTAAGCATAACTATGATCAGAAATTGAAAATCATAGAACGTGCAGAAGAGTTAGCTGAAGATGAAAATACTAACCGTTCGTTTAGAGAACTACAAGTATTACATAAATTGTGGAAAGAAGAACTTGGACCCGTTGGCAAAGAACATAGAGAAGCTATTTGGGAACGCTTTAGTAATGCAACCAAGGCTATACATGATAAGCGTCAGGCTTACTTTGCAGACATGGATAAGGCACATGAAAAAAACCTTGAACGAAAAGAGGAAATCATTGCAAAAATCACTGCAATTGGAGAAGACAAAGCAACGTCACATAGTGCTTGGCAGAAAAAGATTAAAGAAATTGAAGCTTTAAGGGATGCCTTTTTTAAAGCAGGAAAAGTACCTTTAAAGGTCAACGAAAGTACTTGGGCAAAATTTAAAAACGCCGTTAGAACTTTTAATCGTGGTAAAAACAGTTTTTATAAAAATCTAAAGAAAGATCAGTACGACAATCTTAAAAAGAAAAAGGAACTAATTCAAATTGCAGAAGACAATAAAGATAGTGATGATTTTGCGACGGTAACTCCGTTGATGAAAAAAATTCAAAGCGATTGGAAAAAAATTGGTCATGTTCCAAGACGCGATAGCGATAAAATTTGGAAACAATTTAAGTCTGCTTGTAATCATTATTTTGATAAAATGCATGCTGAGCGTAAAGCTAAAGACCAACATTTATATGATGCTTTTGATAAAAAAGTAAAACTTCTAGATGGTTTAAAAGCATTGGAGCTTTCAGAAGATCCAAAAGCCGATATCAAAACATTACAAGATAAAATTGCTGAGTGGAAGGACATCGGGTACGTACCACAAAACAAACGTTATATCGACGGTAAATTCTACAAAGCGATTGACGATAAGTTTGACAAACTAAAAATGGATAAGTCGAAATTAGAAATGATTAAGTTTGAAAGTAAACTTGAAAATTTAGCGGATCCAGAAGACACACGCTTATTGGACAACGAACAAAATTTTATTCGCAAGCGTATTAGTGATATTAAGTCTGAAATTAATCAATTGGAAAATAATTTACAGTTTTTCTCTAATGTAAAATCAGATAACCCATTAGTAAAGGATGTCCATAAAAATATTGATAACCACAAAAAAGAATTAGATACATGGAAGGCCAAGTTAACAAAGGTCAGAGGCATGTATAATTAAAATTTATAGTTTAGTTTTTAAAAGAAAGGGAGAATACGATGATACGAGACCATTGGAACGAAGAATGGAAAGAGATAGTTTTTGATGACAATATTGCTGAAGATGAAAAGTTCAAAATTTCTAATTATGGTAGACTAATTAACTGTAAAACAGAAACTGAATTTCTAGTTAAGAAATATTTTATAAATGGCTATCAAAATCTACCACTTAAGCAAAAGAAAAATGGTAAGCTAACAAGTAGATATGTTCATAAATTGGTAGCCGAACATTTCTTAGAACAAAATGATGGCCTATATGTCATTCACCTCAATTACGACAAAACCGATAATAGAGTTGAAAACTTAAAATGGGCAACGAAAAGAGAAAAGGAAATACATCAGTTTAGCAATCCTGAATTCAAAAATAGAAAGCGTAAAAAACCTTCAAATACCAAGCTTACTGAAACGAAAGTTAAGTTTATTAAACGGAAAATAAATGATCCTAATCGTAGAACGCGTCTAAAAATGATTGCGAAGCAATTTGGAATTTCTGAAATGCAGCTTTACAGAATAAAAACTGGAGAAAACTGGGGAGAGGTAACCGAATAAATTCTTATTTGGATACGTAATCTCATTTAAAAATTTCAATTTAATCTCAGCTAGATTTTTAAAATATCAAAACCCACTTGTGCTTTACAAGTGGGTTTTGCCCTAACTAAACTAAATTAACCTTAATTACAACCGCTTAAAATAATAATTAAGATTTCCTACTAAGATTATAAAAGCGTTTAACTTTTATATACAGTATTTACGCACAAAGTTTAGTTTTGGATGTTTGGATTTTGATTTTTTGAAAACTTTAACAAATTGCACCTAAGCATTCCATTTTAAGATGGAAATTCGAACTTTAGTAAGTCGCTATTCAAATTAAAGGTAAGACTACTTTTAAGGTTTTAATTACAATTTAGAAAACAATTTAGACATCTAGATTTCTATAAATTTACTGTAAACATAAACACCGTAATTAAAGTGGATTCTTGCCTTCGCAGGAATGACAAAAAACATTACAATAATTTAGCCTCTTCCCAAAAGACATCCATTTCAGACAGTGTCATATCCTTTAGGGATTTATCAAGAGTTTTGGCTTTTGCTTCAAGATATTGAAAGCGTTTAATGAATTTTTTATTGGTTCGCTCTAAGGCGTTTTCCGGATTGACTTTAAGAAAGCGTGCGTAGTTAATCATAGAAAACATTACATCACCAAATTCACTTTCTATCGCATCAAGATCACCTTTTGCAATTTCAGCTTTTAATTCGGCAAGCTCCTCTTCTACTTTTTCAAAAACCTGTTCTGGTTCTTCCCAATCAAAACCTACTCCTGCTACCTTATCTTGAATTCGACTGGCTTTTACAACTGCTGGTAAGCTTTTGGGCACTCCTTCGAGCACGCTTTTCTTACCTTCTTTAAGTTTTAGTTGCTCCCAATTACGTTTAACATCGTCTTCGTTTTCAACTTTTACATCACCATAAATATGTGGGTGACGATCTACAAGTTTATCACAAATACTATGGCAAACATCGGCAATATCAAAGTCGTTAGTCTCACTTCCTATTTTAGAATAAAACACAATATGAAGTAACACATCGCCCAATTCCTTTTTAACTTCCTCTAAATCATCATCTAAAATAGCATCTCCAAGTTCGTAAACTTCTTCAATGGTAAGATGACGTAAGGATTCCATCGTCTGTTTTTTATCCCAAGGACATTGCTCACGCAACTCGTCCATAATGGTTAACAAACGTTCAAAAGCTTTTAATTGGGCTGTTTTATCAGACATTACTTTTTATATCATATGTTCTCGCTACAATTTTGAGCTGAAAGCTTTCAGCTCAAAACCACTCGAACTGACGTATTATTTATTCTTCTTCTTCCGAAGTATCTTTCCCTTCTTTAGTCTCTTCAAGAGCCTCTAAAAGATTATTTTTTTGAAGTAAATTGTACCATTGTACCACTTTTTTAATATCTGAAGGATACACGCGATCTTCATCATAATCTGGTAACACTTCAAAGAAAAATTCTTCTAAAACGTCTTTACCATCTTTATGACTGATAGACGTTTGTTGTCCACCTTCTTTTTCCTTTACTTTTTTAAGTACGTCTCTTAAAGGCACTTCTTCGGTTAAGGTATAAATAGCAATTTCACTAAGAATACTTATGTTACTGTGTGCACCAACAGTGATGCGTTTTTTATCAATTAACGATTCTACTACAGCACCTGTTCTCGTTTGTGTTACGATTTGGTATAAACCTGGTTTTCCAGAAATGGATAAAATTGTATCTAAGCTCATCTTGTTTTTTTATCGTCAGGCTGAGCGCAGTCGAAGCCCAATTATTTTGTTATTAAAAAACCCTTCGACTGCGCTCAGGGTGACAATAGTTTATATGTTTTTAACGCTTCTTGCTCATTGCAGGAAAACGCATTCTGTAATCTATTTTAATCTTACCTTTTGAAATATTGGTAAGCTTCCCTTTAATTAAACGCTTTTTAAATGAAGATAATTTATCTGTAAATAAAATGCCTTCAATGTGGTCGTATTCATGCTGAATAACTCTAGCTATTAAACCATCATACTCTTCAACATGAGTATCAAAATTCTCATCCTGATATTGAATCTTAATTTTTGGCTGTCTAAAAACATCTTCTCTAACATCTGGAATACTTAAGCAACCTTCATTAAAAGCCCACTCCTCGCCTTCTTCCTCTAAAATTTCAGCATTTATAAACGTCTTTTTAAAGTTTTTCAATTGCTCTCTTTCTTTTTCAGATAGCTCTTCATCTTCAGCAAAAGGACTTGTATCTACCAAAAACAAACGAATAGCTAAACCAATTTGAGGCGCAGCTAAACCAACGCCATACGCACCATACATGGTTTCGCGCATGTTAGCAATAAGCTCATTTAGCTTCGGGTAATCTTTATCTATTTCCTTTGCTTCTTTTTTTAAAACAGCATCGCCATAGGCTACGATAGGTAAAATCATAATTCATTTATTTTCGCGTGCAAAAGTACCAAAAATCATGGATAATAATTCAATTTTAAAAAACTAAATTCTTAGGTGTTTTTACACATAGTTATTAAGCCAAGTCGTTTTAACACGACTTAAGCTACATTTCTTTTATTCTACGTCTTACTGAATACTTGTAAGGTAACTCTGTAGTATTAGTGTCGCACTAATTTCATCGACTAAAGCTTTATTTTTTCTTTGTTTTTTCTTCAATCCACCATCAATCATAGTTTGAAATGCCATTTTTGACGTAAAGCGTTCATCTACTCTATCTACAGGAATTTCAGGAATTGCTTTTGTTAATTGCACTAAAAACTTCTGAATATAGACTTCACTTTCCGAAGCTGTATTATTCATTTGTTTAGGCAAACCAACTACAATTTTCTCAACGCTTTCTGTTGAAGTATACTTTTTTAAAAACGGAATTAGCTCTTTAGTCTCCACTGTAGTAAGTCCAGAAGCTATTATTTGCATCTCGTCAGTTACTGCTAACCCTGTTCGTTTTGTACCATAATCTATGGCTAAAATTCGTCCCATAATTGCAAAGATAACGCATTAAAAAACGCTTCCTTAAAAAAAGAAGCGTTTTTAAAAATCAATTTAACCAAACTAATCAAATGAGCTATTCCCTCTAAAAAATAAATCAATATGATTGTTTTCTTTAAGACACTACTTTTTTATGTAGGTCACATTTTTTTATTAAAAAAAGAAAACTCCTCAATCAATGGGGAGAGGAGTTTTCAAAACTAGCTATTAGTTAAATTTGCTGATATTTAAAATATCAGAGCATTTAATTACTATTAAGACACTACATTTTTTAAAAGGTCACATTTTATTAAAAAGTATTTTAGCTTCAATTATTATAAAAGTATCTTTGATGTCTAAATTCAATTTGAAAACATGAAACAATTACAATCCGTTATAGAAAATGCATGGGAAGATCGTTCTCTTTTAACTAACCAAATAACTATTGATGCTATTAGAAGCGTCGTAGACCTCGTTGATGCTGGTACCTTACGTGTGGCAGAGCCAACTGATAATGGATGGCAAGTAAACGAATGGGTAAAAAAAGCGGTTGTTTTATATTTCCCTATTCAGAAAATGGAAACTTTTGAAGTTGGAATATTTGAATATCATGACAAAATTCCATTGAAAAAAGGCTATGCAGAAAAGGGAATTAGAGTTGTTCCGCACGCTGTAGCGCGACATGGAGCTTATATTTCAGCTGGGACTATTTTAATGCCAAGTTATGTAAATATTGGTGCTTACGTAGATGAAGGCACTATGGTAGATACTTGGGCAACGGTTGGTAGCTGTGCACAGATTGGTAAAAATGTTCACCTTTCTGGTGGTGTTGGTATTGGTGGAGTTTTAGAACCTTTACAAGCCGCTCCTGTAATTATTGAAGATGGTGCTTTTATAGGATCTCGTTGTATTGTTGTAGAAGGTGTAAAAGTTGAAAAAGAAGCGGTTTTAGGTGCTAATGTGGTGTTAACCATGAGTACAAAAATCATAGATGTTACTGGAGATGAACCTGTGGAAACCAAAGGTGTTGTACCAGCACGTTCTGTCGTGATTCCAGGAAGTTATACTAAAAAGTTTGCCGCTGGAGAATTTCAAGTACCTTGTGCTTTAATTATTGGTAAACGTAAGGAAAGTACTAATAAGAAAACGTCTTTAAATGACGCTTTGCGTGAGTATGATGTAGCGGTGTAAAACCTAAAATTAGATATAACTGAAATTAGATATGGAGCAACTGAAGTATGATATATATTGGTATTTTAAACTTAAAAGATCAAACGGTCGTGCTTTAAAAGCGCTGAATATAATTGAAAGTTATAAGGGTAAGCTTCAACCAAAACTAAAAAAACAATCCAATGAATATGCCTCGGAAGTACTTGGCAATAAAGCCTATGCCCCATGGCTGTATGTGTATTCTGCTTTTCAAAATCGATTTGAAGACGGTTGGATTCCTGATAATTATTATGCAAAAGAAGTAATTCCAAAGTTAAATGGAGATTACGGAAAAGTAGCAGACCGAAACTTCATTATCCCTTTTTTGCTTTCCGATATTGAAACATTAGATGTCGCCTATATTCTTAACGGTAAATTTTGCAGTATAGATAGCAAAATTATAAACCCAAATAAAGTTAAAGACTACCTATTTGAAAAACATGATAAGTTAGTTTTTAAATTAGAAAACTCTAAACGAGGTAAAGGTGTCTTTATACTAGATAAAAATAATTTTGATATTTCAACATTTTTATCAAATGGATATGGCAACGGAGTTTTTCAAAAGTTTATTCAGCAACATCCATTTTTTTCAGAATTTGCTGATAATTCTGTTGCAACAATAAGAGTCACTACAGTATCTGATCCCTTAGGCAATATTTCTGCCCGAGCATCTTATATTAGATTTGGTCGTACAAAAGACACTCATATTAAATCAAATTCTGCGGTCAGTGTTTCTATAGATATTAACTCAGGTGAATTTCATCCTAAAGGCTATATGAATTGGACTGAAATTGATAAACATCCAGATAGTAAGGTCTCATTTCATCAAAAAACAATTCCGTATTTCAATAAATGCCTAGAAAAAGCTATAGAAATGCATAAAACTATCCCGTTTATGGGTTGTTTAGGTTGGGATTTAGCCGTAGACCATTTAGACAAAATTCAACTTATTGAAGTGAACGGCATCAATAATGGCATAAAGTTTAGTGAAGCAACTACAGGACCATGCTTTAAGGATTTAGGTTGGAATAATCTTTGGAAACAAAAACAAGGATTGTAATTTTAATATTTAAACATTATAATAATGCCAAGTATAATACGTCGATTTTTTTTAAGGCACTTACGGAAAATGAGATCCTTACCGCCTAAAATTTATACACCAATTTCTTACGAGTATTACACTGGCAAAAAATTAGATTTAGAAAACCCTATTGAGTTTAATGAAAAACTCCAATGGATGAAGGTGTTTTATCATCCAAAAATCTTAAACCTATTAGTAGACAAATATGCCGTTAGAACTTATGTTGAAGAAAAAATAGGAGCGCAATACCTTAATGATATTTATGGAGTTTATGACAAACCTGAATCAATTCCATTTGAAGAGTTACCTAATAAATTTGTCGTTAAAGCAACCCATACAAGCAGTCACAATTTAATTGTAACAGACAAAACAAATCTCGATAAGAAAAAAGCTATAAAATCGTTTCACAAATGGTTAAGCAAAAATCAATACTACAGAATCGGACAAGAATGGGCTTATAAAGATGTGCCACCACGAATAGTTGTTGAAAAATTTTTAAAAGATGACGAAGAAAACTCACTAATAGATTATAAATTTTATTGTTTTAATGGCACTCCTAAATTTTTAGAAGTACATTTAGATAGAGCAGATAATCATAAACGCGGTTTTTTTGATTTCGATTTTAAACCATTACCTTACAGATATGTTTCTTTAGAAAAAAGTATTTCTTCAGCAATTAAAAAACCAACGAACCTAGAGGAAATGATAAAATTTGCTGAAATTTTGTCTGGAAATTTTCCTTTTGTGCGAGTTGATTTTTACTCTATCCAAGGGAAAACTATCTTTGGTGAAATGACGTTTTACCCATCGGATGGAAGAAAAGATTTTATTCCTGATGAATACAACAAAATTATTGGCGATTACATTATACTGCCTAAATTAGAATCGGGACAACAAGCTATTACTAAATTAGATTAACTTCGATAACATATTTAAAGGTAATTTGTACCATATTTGGAATGTGAATTATGACGAATAACAATGCTGACCAACATACTATTGATGCTGTAATTCTCTGGGTAGATGGCGAAGACGAAAACCACAAAGCCAAAATGCTACCTTATTTAGAGGATAAAACTAAAATTAGTTCTGAGAAATTTAGAACACGTTTCGATCAGGTTAATGAAATAAAGTTTACTATTAATTCTATTCTCAAATACGCTCCGTATATAAGAAACATTTACATTATTACCGACAACCAAACACCTGAATTTTTACAAAACAGTTCTGACGACACGTATAAAAACGTTTCTATAGTAGACCATAAAGTGGTCTTTAAAGGTTATGAAGAGTATTTACCAACTTTTAATTGTAGACCAATTGAAACCTGTTTATTCAGAATTCCAGATTTAGCTGAACACTTTATCTATTTTAATGATGATTTCTTTCTTATAAACGACACAAAACCAAATGATTTCTTTAAAAATGGGTTACCCATTTTAAGAGGTAAATGGCTAAAGTTTGATAAAGATATATTTTATAAAAAATTTAAAAAACCGAGAGTTGGCCATAAATCTATTCAGCAAAATGCCGCTCGATTAGCAGGTTTTGATAAATATTACAATTTTAAGCATACACCTCATCCGTTACGTAAATCGACCTTTGAAAACTATTTTAATGACAACGAAGATGTACTTCTAGAAAATATTAAACATCGTTTTAGAAAAACGAGTCAGTTTACTCCTCAAGGCTTGGCTAATCATTTAGAAATAAAGAATAAAACCTGTTATTTTGATAGTGATTTAAAACTGATGTACTTTAGGTCCTACAAAAAACCTTTGATTTGGTATAAATTCAAATTAAATGTAAAATCGAAAGGAAAGTTGTTTTTAGGACTTCAAAGTTTAGACCGTAGTCCATCACACATTTTAGAATATATTTTAAACTGGTTAGAGAAACGTACCTCATAAATTAATTAAAAGCATGTCTTATAAATTCTTAATATACATTTCTTACAGCTATGCTTTGCCGATAGGAAATCCGTTGGAAAAAGAAATACTAAGCCGAGGTGATACTGCCATGTGGTATAGCGATCTTAATGATGGTAAAGACGCATTAAAAGGAAAGGATAATGTTCTCAACACCATACAAGATGTCGTAAAATTTGAACCACATATTGTATTAACAGCTACAGATACTGTACCCGATTTTATAACAGGACTTAAAGTACAGATTTTCCATGGCTTCAATGCTCAAAAACGACCAAAAGGCAACAATAAATTTGCTCATTTTAGAATTCGTGGTTTTTTTGATTTGTATTGTACACAAGGACCATCTAGTACTGCTGGATTTCAAATGCAACAAGAAAAACATCCTCATTTCGAAGTTAAAGAAACAGGTTGGAGTAAAGTAGATCCTTTGTTTCCAATTGTAAAAAAAGAAAAAGCCGAACTTCCGACCATAATGATTGCGTCTACTTTTAGTAAGCGATTAAGCTTAGCGCTTCACGATGATGTTTTTAACACCATTGAAGAACTAGCAACAACTGGAAAGTACAATTTTATAATGGTTTTACATCCTAAATTGCCTCAAGAAATAAAAAACAAATGGAAAACTTTAAACGGCAATCACTTCACTTATTATAATACAACCGATTTAGTTCCGCTGTTTAAAAAAGCAGATATTATGTTTGCAGATACAACGTCTGCTATACAAGAATTTTTAATTCAGAAGAAACCTGTAGTCACCTATAGACATACGTTTAATCACGATTACTTAATCAATATAGAAAGTGCAAATGCCATAGAAAGCGCGTTTGATGAGGCTCTCAGTTATCCTGAAAAACTACTTGCAAATATTGATACATTTATAAATCAACTACATCCCTATTTTGATGGTAAATCGAGTAAACGCGTTGTTGAAACTTGTATTTCTTTTTTACACGAAGATAAAAGCCATTTAAAAAATAAACCGCTCAATTTAATTCGAAAGTATAAAATAAGAAAGCGTTTGGGTTACTTTACTTTAAAGAGTTTTTCTAAGCCTTACACTATAAAAAAATAGTTCACTCCTTTTCAATACCATAGTTGGTATACGCCGATTTTTCGCGTTTTGTAAGTTGTCTTATTTCCATATTTAAGGTCATTGCATCCTCATTTTTATAAGGCCTATCATGATGTAAATGCACACAAATAGCACTATAGCGTATCTGTAAAAACGTGATACCATTATTCATCATACGTTCTCCTACTTCCCTATCTTCACCTCCATACTTCATGCGTTCATCAAAACCGTTAACGGCTAAAATATCAGCTTTCCAACACGAAACATTCATACCATCAAAGGTTGCTTTTGTCGGTGTTATAAAGTTTAGAAACTTTGCTTTTGTGTCTGATGTTGTGAGCTTGTTCATTTTAAAAGTCTTTGGCTGTCCTTCAAATATAAGCCAATCCTTTTCAAAACATTTTTGAGCTTTTATAACATCTTCATTAATGTTCTTAGACACGTCATCTGTCAGCTTAAAATAACCTCCAGAAAGCGCATGCTTTACACGTCTCAATTCTAAATGTGTTGCCACAAAATCCTGACGCGCAATGCAATCTCCATCTGTAAAAATTAAATAGTCTGAATTGGAAGCCATAATGGCTTTGTTCAAGATTTTTGTTTTCTGAAAACCGTCATCTTCCTGCCAAACATGAATAACGTTTAAATCTGAATGTCTAGCAAAGTAATCTATAATAGCTTTTGTTTTTTCATCAGAGCCATCATCTGCAATTATAACTTCGAAATTCTTGGTGGTTTGAATATCAAAACTAAGTAATACCAGCTTAAGCCATTCTGGTTTATTATAAGTACTAATTATTATTGTTGCCTGTAGATTAGATTGCATTTAGCAAAAATACTATTTTTACAGCATTGAAATCAACAACATGCTAAAACTGTCTGGAGTCATTATTACTTTTAATGAAGAACGTAACATAGAACAATGTTTACAATCTTTAGTTAATGTTGTAGATGAGATTGTAGTTGTAGATTCCTTTTCTAGCGATCAAACTAAATCTATTTGCAAACGGTTTAATGTAAACTTCATAGAACAAGAGTTTTTAGGCTATATTGAACAAAAGAATTTTGCATTAGCACAAGCCAAATATGACCATGTGGTATCTTTAGATGGTGACGAAGCTTTATCGAAAACATTACAGCAATCCATTATAAACCTAAAATCAAACTGGAAATTTGATGGCTATTTCGCCAACCGTTTTAATAATTTTTGTGGCCAATGGATTAAACATTCTGATTGGTATCCGAATAAAAAACTACGCATTTTCGATAGACGAAAAGCTGAGTGGAAAGGTATTAATCCACATGATAATGTACAATTACACAATACTGAAGCAAAATCAGGACATTTAAAAGGAGATATTTTGCATAAAACGTATCAAACCTATTCAGAGTTTAATCAAAAGACAGAATATTTTTCAACGATTGCTGCTAAAGCCTATTTCAACTCTGGAAAAAAAAGCTCAGTACTGAAAGTTATTTGGAACCCAACTTGGGCATTTTTTAAATCTTATTTCTTAAGACTTGGATTTTTAGATGGCTTTAATGGTTTTGTAATCTGTGTACAAACAGCAAACATTACATTTTTAAAATATTCTAAGCTACGCGAATTAGAAAAACAAAAGGACGTGTAATTATCGTCTCCAAAAACGTAATCGCTTTTTTATACGTTGTTTCCTATGATGCTTCGCCTGAAAAGCCTCAGTCGCGTCCCACATTAACGTTACAATCTTATTATAATCTTCGCCTGAAACTTTCGCGTACTCGTCACTCATCACTTCTACCATAGATTTATGAATCGTTAATCTGTCGAAGTTCTTTATACGATCTTCAAAATTCATGTGTTTAAACTCCATACGATTCAAATCCACTAAAAAGAATTGGTAATCGTCACCTACCTTTTTAATTAAGGTATTTCCTGGTGAATGATCCAAAAACTTAATTCCCTTTTCGTGCAGTTGATACGTGAATCTGGTAAATGCCCTTAAAATGGTATCGTAATCCGGATAATTAAAATCGTGCGTAAGTTCTCTATAGGTTAAATCGCAATCGACTTGTTCAGACAAATAATAACTTTTTTTAAATAGTAACAAGGTTTTAAATTCATAAAAAGCAATTGGTTCTGGTGTACCAATTCCTCGTTTTTTAAGTTCTAAGCCATATTCATATGAACGTTGCGCCTTACTTTTTCTAAAAAAATTATAAGCTATTTGATTAACAAGGTTAGGGATTTTAAAAGATTTTATATTCACCTCAAAATCATTCAACTTAAAGAGTCTAAGAGCGTTTCGTTTTTGATTACCAAAAGGAGTGCCTTCAGTTTCAAAATTTTGAATAAAATAATCAAGTTTTTCTTGAAAAGCCTTGTATTCAGCTCTAACTCTAATCGTTTTCATTTGGCAATATTACAATTTTTAATAATCAATGCTATGACTATTTTAAGGATAATAAAAGTAAAGAAATAAATGTAACCATTTTTAAACATAATTGGTAAACCTTATATTTACAAAGCTAAGAATCCCGTTTTTTAATTTAACCAAAAGAACCCTCGTTTCGCTAATTACTTTATGAACCACAAAAAAATGTCCAAACAAAATATTTTAGACCTTATTGGCAGAGAAAATGCGTTGTTTGAACACGATATAAAAGCACATCATAGCGAACTCACTACTATTGTTGCATCTTCAAAATTCTTGGTTCTCGGAGGTGCTGGTACTATTGGGCAAGCGGTTACCAAAGAAATATTTAAACGTCACCCTAAAAAGCTTCATATTGTAGATATTAGCGAAAATAATTTGGTAGAATTGGTAAGAGATATCCGAAGTTCTTTCGGTTATATTAATGGTGATTTTAAAACCTTTGCATTAGATATTGGCTCAGTAGCATACGATGCTTTTATCGCTTCAGATGGTAGTTATGATTATGTACTAAATCTTTCAGCATTAAAACACGTACGAAGTGAAGAAGACGCGTTCACGATAATGCGAATGATTGATGTCAATATTTTTAATACCGAAAAAACCATTCAACAATCCATTACAAATGGTGTAAAAAAATACTTTTGCGTTTCTACAGATAAAGCCACCAATCCCATTAATATGATGGGAGCTTCAAAACGCATAATGGAATTATTTTTAATGCAAAACAGCAAAAACATCGCAATTTCTACAGCACGTTTTGCTAATGTGGCATTTTCGGATGGCTCTTTATTACATAGTTTTGAGCAACGTATAAAAAAGCAACAACCTATCGTTGCACCAAACGATATCAAACGCTATTTTATTACTCCTAAAGAATCGGGAGAGCTTTGTTTACTATCGTGTATTTTTGGTAAGAATAACGATATTTTTTTTCCTAAACTGACTAAAAACTTAAACCTCATTAGCTTCGCAGATATCGCTATAAACTATATAACTGCCCTTGGATACATACCATTTTTATGTGACAATGAAAATGAAGCAAGACAATTGGCTAAGACTTTACCGCAATCGGGAAAATGGCCATATTTATTGTCAACAACAGATACAACTGGAGAAAAAGAAACAGAAGCGTTTTTTACAAAACAAAACGTATTAGACCTCAATCGATTTAATAGCCTTGGTGTGATTAAAAATGGTGTAGAAATTGATAACGCAGATAAACTCAACAAATTTTCAGAAACTATAAAAGAGTTTAAAGCAAAAAAATCTTGGACAAAGGACAATATAACGCAAGTATTTCAAAATACATTACCGAACTTTAACCACAGTGAAACAGGTCACTATTTAGATAATAAAATGTAACTGATGCATAACAAAATAGATGTTGTCATTATGGCTGGTGGTAAAGGTGAGCGTTTAATGCCATTAACCCAAAACACTCCAAAACCGCTTTTAAAAATAGGAAACAAACCTGTAATTGAACACATTACAGATCACTTGGCATCATATGGCATATCAAAAATACACATTACTGTCAATTATCTAAGTGATCAAATTGTGGCATACTTTAAAAACCATAACAAGCATCAAATAGAGATTAATTATATAAAAGAATCAAAATCATTAGGCACTATTGGTGCTTTAAAACTTAATCATTTTAATAAAGATTATATCTTAGTGATGAATGCAGATTTACTCACAAATATAAATTTCGAATGTGTTTTTAATAGGTTCAAAACTCAAGACAGTGACGCACTAATTGCAACGGTTCCTTATGATGTTGATATGCCTCATGATGTTGTAGAAATAGAAAATGGATTGGTTACTGAATTAAAATTAAATCACGCGTCTTGCTATAACTTGAATGCAGGCATCTATATGTTTAAAAAAGCATGTTTAGAATATATTCCTAAAAACAGCTTTTTTGATGCTACAGATTTTATTAATATTCTGTTAGAAAAGAATAAAAAAATTACGAATTATTCCATTTCTGAATATTGGTTAGACATCGGAAAGCCTGAAGATTTTAACAAAGCTCAAAACGATATAAAACACATTAAATTTTAGTTTAATATGTTTTTAACGCAAACAAGTCTACTAGAAACATTGTAGCCATTTTAATCTTAGTTAAAATTTGTGCCATTAGGCACATTATATTGGTAAAATCAACACTGAACTTTGACTTGCGTGCCTTTAGGTACGCCATATGTTGTACCTAAGGGCACAAATTGCAATTACCGTTCTCTTTATTACCCATATTACGGCCTTAGCAGGACGACAAATCAGCTCAGATAAAGAGATTAAAAACTTAATATTTATATACGTTTCATCTTCAAAATGTAATTCATAAATTAAATAGTCTTACTCTAGAATTCGATTTTATAATATCTTTATAAAATATCCAACATAAAAAGCTTCATATTCCTTTTAAAACATTAGCCATCTATCGTATCTTTGCCCAGCAAAAAATACAGTTACATTTTCTATTTATTTATAGAGCAACTGTAGTTTCAATTATCCTATGAACCACAAACGAGCATTAAAACACAATATTTTTAAATACATCACGCAATCTGCTGAAGAATTACAAGTAGAAAGTTATGTTATTGGAGGTTTTGTACGCGACTATCTTTTAGATCGTGGCGATGCAAAAGATATTGATGTGGTTGCTGTTGGAAGTGGCATAGAACTCGCCAAACAAGTTGCTAAAAATTTACCAAATCAACCTAAAGTTCAAGTTTTTAAGACTTACGGAACAGCCATGTTGCGTTATGAAGAGATTGAAGTTGAATTTGTTGGGGCACGTAAAGAAAGTTACAACGAAAACAGTAGAAATCCTATTGTAGAAAATGGCACGTTACAAGACGATCAAAACCGTCGGGATTTTACCATTAATGCTTTAGCTCTAAGTTTAAATGAAAAGAACTTTGGTGAGCTTTTAGATCCCTTCAATGGACTGAATGATTTAGACAAAGGCATAATTCGCACACCTTTAGATCCAAATATCACCTATAGTGACGATCCGTTGCGTATGATGCGTGCGATAAGATTTGCAACTCAACTAAATTTTGAAATTGAAGCGACGTCGTTAAAAGCTATTGCTGATAATAAAGAGCGCATTAAGATTATTACCAAAGAACGCATTGTTGTAGAACTTCATAAAATTCTCGAAAGCAAAACACCATCCATTGGTTTTATGCATTTAGAACAAACAGGATTGTTACAATTTATCCTTCCAGAATTAACAGCTTTAAAAGGAATTGATGAGATTGAGGGGCAACGCCATAAAGATAATTTTTACCACACACTAGAAGTCGTAGATAACATAGCAAAAACCACAGACAATCTATGGTTGCGTTGGGCTGCGCTCTTGCACGATATTGGAAAAGCACCAACCAAAAAATTTCAGAAAAAAGTAGGTTGGACCTTCCATGCACACGAATTTGTAGGGTCTAAAATGGTTTATAAACTTTTTAAACGTTTAAAAATGCCATTGAATGACAAAATGAAATTTGTTCAGAAAATGGTATTTATGAGCTCTCGACCTATCGTTTTAGCGACCGATGTGACGGATGCCGCAGTAAGACGATTAGTGTTTGATGCTGGTGACTATGTAGAAGATTTAATGACGCTTTGCGAAGCAGATATCACTACAAAAAACCCTAAGAAATTCAAAAAATACCATAACAATTTCAAAAAAGTAAGAGCTAAAATTATTGAAGTTGAAGAACGTGATCAGGTTCGTAATTTCCAACCTCCAGTTTCAGGTGAAGAAATTATGGAAACCTTCAATTTAAAACCCTCAAGAGAAATCGGGTTGATAAAAGAAGCTATAAAAGAAGCCATTTTAGAAGGTGAAATCCCTAATGAATATGAAGCAGCTTTTGAGTTAATGTTAGAAAAAGGAAAAAACCTTGGACTTGAGGTGGTGAAAAGTTAGAAGTTGGAAGTTGGAAGTTGGAAGTTAAATAAATTAGTGTCTGTATGGCTAGTCAAAAAAAAGAAAACAAAGCAGTTATTTACTGGTTACTAACCGGTTGTATATTAATCTTTATAATGGTCATTGTAGGTGGCATCACTAGATTAACGCATTCAGGCTTATCGATTTCAAACTACAAATTGATTTCTGGCACTATTCCACCTATGAATGAGGTAGAATGGAACGAAGCTTTTGAACTGTATAAACAATACCCAGAATATCAAAAACTACATAATCACTTTGGACTAGAAGAGTTTAAAGACATCTATTTCTGGGAATGGATTCATCGCGTTATTGGGCGTTTTATTGGTTTGGTCTTTATCATTCCTTTTATTTATTTTCTAATTAAAAAACGACTTTCAAAATCGACATTTAAAAAATCGCTTGTTCTATTGTTTTTAGGTGGTTTTCAAGGGTTTTTGGGTTGGTATATGGTGAAATCTGGTTTAGTAGATAAGCCAAACGTAAGCCATTTTAGATTAGCAGCACACTTAACTACGGCATTTTTAACCTTTGCATATACGTTTTGGGTGGCTTTAGATTTAATGTTTCCTGATAAAAAAGTGATAGACAAAAAATTTAGAAATTTTATTAGAATTGGTTTAGCTGTTCTCATCCTTCAAATTATTTATGGTGCGTTTGTAGCTGGTTTAGATGCAGGTTGGATTCATAACCATTGGCCATTAATGAATGAAGGCAAATTAATGCACGAAACCGTTCTTATAGAGCACAGTCCTACATACCTCAACTTTATTGAAGGTAAAAGTGGTGTGCAGTTTGTGCATAGAACTTTAGCTTATGTGGTGGTTATTTTTATTCTCGCTATCTGGTATAAAGCAAAACGAATGACATTAACAACACTACAAACCAAAGGCATTAACCTACTTTTAATTATGGTTGGTGTACAATTTTTATTAGGTGTTTTCACATTACTGTTAGCCGTTCCGGTTTGGTTAGGTGTTTTACACCAAGTAGGAGCTTTTATTCTTTTAAGCGCCATGACATTTACCTTACATCGCTTTACTAAATAATTAAAAAATCCCTTAACTTTGCAGCATGATTTATAGATTTAGAATTATCCTAGACAACGATACTGAAGATGATGTGTTCCGTGATATAGAAATCCGAGAAAATGACACTATGGAAGATTTACATAATGTTATTACACAATCTTTTGGGTTTGATGGTATGGAAATGGCTTCGTTTTACTTGAGCGATGAGCAATGGAATCAAGGTGAAGAAATTGCCATGTTGGATATGAGTGAAGCCGGTAATGAAGTAAAAATGATGAGCACTACCATCATTAAAGACTTAATTCATGAAGCATCTACACGCTTAATCTATCTCTATGATTTCTTGAACATGTGGACATTTTATGTTGAGTTAGGTGAAATTGTTGAAGAAGCCGAAGGTACTGATTATCCAAATCTAATGTTTGTACATGGTCAAATACCTGATGAAGCTCCAGAAAAAACATTTGAAGCTGAAGAAGACGATGACGACTACAACGAGTTTGAAGATGATTTAGATATCGATGATTATAGTGATTTAGATTTTGATGAAAACTGGAACTAACTATAACCTCCTCAAATTAACATCTTCGTAGTTTCGCTTTACAAAATCGAGTGCATTTCTAAGGATTTCTCCCATGTTTTTACTTTTTCTAAAATTTAAATCCATGGTATAGCCATAGATATCTTCTTTTAGCATTTCTATATGTTTTGGTATAGAAATCTCATCTTCTACCATACAGTCTAATAATGCATTTAGACGTGTGTGGTAACTAATCATTCGTTTAGCGACAATAGAACGTTCTTCAATTTTATACTGATCGACGGATTCATTTTGAATTTTTTTACGTACCAACTCAACCATCTTATAGTTCTCTTTAAAAAATTGTGGCCTATAAATCTTTAGGTTGCCTTCATACGATTGCTGATCGAAATCAATAGCTCTAATTTTAAAAACAACATGGTCAAAATCGTGTGTTGGTACAATCACATAATTATAAGAACGCATATCTCCCAAAAGCCGAATTAAACAACGTTCATTAAACTTTACAAACTCTTTGGCTATCTGCGCTTTTTCTTTCGGACTACAGTCTGGCAACATGTTTTTAATAAACTCATCGCCAGGAATACCGGCAATATGCTCCTCAATCAATGTGTCCTTACAAACCAAAAAATTAATTTGATATGGAGATAACATTTGCTCTAATTCCAATCCATAAACTCTCGACGCATCTGCTGTTTTAACATAAAAATGCGTGAAGTTATCATTAAGAATGTTTCTCACCTTAATTCTAAATGGTTTGGAGTTTCCAAACGTACAAAAATCAATAGCATCTACACTGAGGAACTTTAATATCCCTTTTCCTCCATCGGATAGTAAGTGAGAATACACTTGTTTTAAACTCCGATCTATTTCTTCACGTTCATAATCATTATAATACACACGTACCCAAAGCGTATCTTCATCATTTTTATCATAAACAACAATAGAACCTTGAAAACGTAGTAAATCTGAATAAAAAATTGGTAAATCAATATTTCGTCTATATTCAGATAAATACGTATCCAATTTTTCCGATATAGGATAAGTAGGTTTTCGTTTTGATATTTTTAAATCGTCACTCATGTGCTAAATTTAAGGGTTTTAAAATGAATAATAAAAAGTTACTTCTAAATTTGATTAAAATATTTTTTCCAGGCAATAGTGATTAATTCAGGCCATCATTTTAATACTTAATTTGTCAGAAAAGAAAAAATACTGTAACAAACAAAGGCATCAATCGTCTTATCTGTATAACCAACTTTTGCTGACTTTAATTCAGCATTTCAAAAACCAATTATTTTGGAGCCAATCCTTACCATTAATAATCTTACAAAAAAATTCGGCTATTTAACAGCAGTCAAAAACTTAAGTTTCACCATACACAAAGGCAATGTTTACGGTATTCTTGGACCCAACGGAAGTGGAAAATCAACCACATTAGGTATTGTTTTAAACGTCGTTAATAAAACACAAGGTGACTTTCATTGGTTTGATGGAAACACCTCAACACACGATGCCTTAAAACACGTTGGTGCTATTATAGAACGACCAAATTTTTATTCGTACATGACAGCCGAACAAAACTTAAAACTGGTTTGTAAAATAAAAGGCGTTGATCATAGTAAAATAAACGAAAAACTCGATGTTGTTGGCTTGTTAGACCGAAAAGACCACAAGTTTAGAACCTATTCCTTAGGTATGAAACAGCGATTAGCTATCGCCTCTGCTCTACTTAATGATCCTGAAATTTTAATTTTAGACGAGCCAACCAACGGTTTAGACCCTCAAGGAATTCATCAAATACGTGAAATCATAAAAGGGATTGCAGCTAATGGCACAACAATTCTTTTAGCATCGCACTTATTAGATGAAGTAGAAAAAGTATGCACTCATGTTGTGGTATTACGAAAAGGAGAAAAACTCTATTCAGGTCGTGTAGATGAAATGATTAATAGCCATGGTTTCTTTGAACTTAAAGCAGAAAAGCACAAAGAATTATTAACGGTTTTAAAAGCCCATTCTAATATTGAAAAAGTCAAAGAGGAAGGTGAATTAATTACTGCATTTCTAAACGAGCCTATGTCAGCCGCTGATTTTAATAAAGTTATGTTTGAAAAAGGCATTCTACTTTCACATCTTGTAAAACGAAAAGAAAGTTTAGAAGAGCAATTTTTACAACTAACAGATCACCAATAAATCAATCAAAAAAAACCAGTTGTACTCTTAAATCATTAGAGTACGAAAAACCAATCTTATATGTTACGTCTTATACAATTAGAATTACAAAAACTTTGGCTAAATAGAGCAAGTAGAGTATTAATAATTATCTCTTTTATTTTACCATTTACAGTGTTAATTCTTTCGTCTATTAAAATTAATTTCTTTGGTTTTTTTACGTTGGAACTTGGTGAATTGGGCATTTTTAATTTTCCTATTATTTGGCATATTACGACCTTTTTTGCAGCGCAATTCAAATTCTTTTTTGCGATTGTTGTAGTGAGCATGATTGGTAATGAATACAGCAACAAAACCCTAAAACAAAACCTTATTGATGGCCTAAGTAAAAAGGAATTTATCCTTTCTAAATTCTACACGATAGTATTTTTTTCATTGTGTGCTACTATTTTAATTGGTTTGGCAACATTTACAATTGGCATGTATTATTCCAGTTATACTGAAGCTAACATCATCTTTAGGGAATCTGAGTTTTTACTTGCTTATTTTGTAAAATTGGTTGGTTTTTTCAGCTTGTGTCTATTTCTTGGGATGTTGGTAAAACGTTCGGCTTTTGCATTGGGCTTCTTGTTCATTCTTTATATTTTAGAATGGATTATTTTCGGCCTAGTATCTTGGCAAGCTGATTCGTTAGATATCGCATTTAACGTTAAACAATTTTTCCCGTTAGAATCCATGTGGAATTTAATTAACCAACCGATGCAAAGGGTTGTAATGACAAAATTCCCTGACAAAACAGATATTATGTACGATTACGCAGTACATTGGTATGAAGTTGCCATAGTACTTGGTTGGACTGCAATTTTTATCTTTTCATCCTATAGAATTCTTAAAAAGAGAGATTTGTAATAGCTTTGTAAAAATAGCTTTACAACCATACAATGTTAAAACATAGAATAGTTTACCTTCTAGTTATTATATTGTGTGCCCAATGTGAATGACCCACATTTTGCTCTTATGAAAACGATCTTTTTATTTGTATTCGTAGTCTTTACAAGCACCCATTTTTTTGCACAAAATGAAGCCTCATATTGGTATTTTGGGCGAAATGCTGGCTTACAATTTAATGCGCAAAATGGAAGTGTTACGCCATTAACAAATGGTCAAATTAATACGCTCGAAGGTTGTACGTCTATTTCAGATGCTGATGGTAGTTTATTATTTTACTCCGATGGAAGAACGGTTTGGAACCGCAACCATCAAATTATGGCAAATGGTAATTATTTTAATGGCACCGGACTTTTAGGCGATCCGTCTAGTACATCCTCTGGATTAATTGTTCCCAAACCAGAAGATCCTGATAAGTACTATCTCTTTACAGTAGATGAACCGCATCAGAACAATGCAAGCACGTATCCAAACCAATATACTGGAACTTATGAAGGAGGTGGCACCATTCCTTCTGCTGATGATGGTTACAATAATGGGTTTAATTATTCATTAGTCGATATGTCTTTAAACGGTGGATTAGGAGATGTAGATCCCATTGAAAAGAATGTGCATTTAGTGACTTATGATCCTTCAATTCTACTAGAAACTCAATATAAAAGTTCTGAAAAAATTACGGCAGTTCGTGCTGAAGATTGTTCCTCATTTTGGGTGATTACACACTTTGGCGATAAGTTTTATGCCTTTAAAATTGATGTCAATGGTGTACAAACCACACCTGTAATTTCAACTGTTGGGCCGTATATTCCTATTGAAGGGTATAGACGAAATTCTTTAGGGTACATCAAAACCTCACCGGATGCTTCAAAGTTAGTTGCTGCCAATTTCGGAGAGGCAACAGTTACAGGAGGCAATGCTCCTGGCAATGTTTTTTTATACGATTTTAATAATGAAACCGGAATTGTTTCTAACCCATTAGAACTCTATAGCTCGCAAAATGGAAATAGTCCTTATGGTGTAGAATTTTCGGCAGAAAACAGAAAAGTATATGCGACGCTAAGCGAAGGTTCTGCAGGCGATGGAACGAGCCACTTATTGCAATGGGATTTAGAAAGTGATGATATTCCAAATTCGCAACAAGTTATTCACTCCTCTAATTCCGTTACAGCTGGCGCATTACAATTAGGCATAGATCGTCGTATTTATAGAGCAAATTTGAGTTACAGTGGCCATCCAACAATTACCAAACACTTAGGCGTTATTAATAACCCTGAAGCCGATGGCTTAGCTGCTAATTTTGACGAAGAAGGCATTTTATTAGATGTATATGGAACCAACCAGAATTTGAGTCAGATTGGTTTACCTCCATTCATTCAATCGTTATTTAATTCTGAAATTGATATTATTAGAAATGGTGTAAGCACAACCGAACTAAAGCTTTGTGCAAATGACACGTACACTTTAGAAGCTGATGACATTGTTAGTGCAGATTATGTTTGGTCTTTAGATGGAGTTCTATTAGCAGAAACCACGTCGCAATTGGTTGTAGATACACCTGGTTATTATGAAGTTTATATTGAACCTAATAATGGAGAATGTCCCATTGAAGGTAGTGCTGTTGTTGGTGTGTTTGATATTCCTGTTGCACATCCTCTTTCTGATGTTGCTGTTTGTGATAGTATTGATAACGACGGATTTACTAGCTTCGATTTTACAACTAAAAATGAAGAAGCCTTATTAACCCAAGATCCTGCACAACACCATGTCAATTATTTTGAAACGATTGAAGATGCAGAGTCTAATGAAAATAGTATGACGTTTCCATATATAAACACTGCTAATCCACAAACCATATATGTGCGTGTAGATAATGTAAATAACACCAATTGTTTTGCTGTTAATTCGTTTGAGATCGAGGTTTTTAATACCCCTCAAACTCCAGCGTTACACCCAATTCAGTTTTGTGATAATGTTGGTGATGTCACTGATGGTATTGCAACCATAGCACTTGGAGATTTAATGCCTAGTATCAGAGGCAATCAAACTGACGTTAATATTACGTTCCATAACTCTCAAGATGATGCTGACTCTAAAGCCAATTTGTTACCTCCAAATTATACCAATACAACAGCAATTAACGACACTATTTTTGTTAGAATTGAAAACGATTTAAATTCCGATTGTTTTATCACAGATAGTTTTAATGTAAGTATTAACCCTATTCCTGAAGCTAATGATATTACTATTATTCAATGTGATGAAGATGGTATTTCCGAAGGATTCACAACCTTTAATCTAACTAATAGTATTAGTAAAATTACTAATAACGCAGAAAATACTACAGTTGATTTTTACAGTTCTCAAACCGATGCTGAAAATGAAGAAAACGCATTAAATGCTGATGCTTTTGAGAATTACTTCAACCCACAGACACTATATGCAAGAGTAACAAACACAACTTCTGAATGTGCTAACATTAGCGAAATTACTTTAGAAATTAGCTCAACAGCTACAAACAACGCAAGTTTATCCTTATGTGACACTGACGGTACAGAAGATGGCATAATGACTTTTAATCTGACTGATGCTAATGCGACTATATTAGCAAATTCGCCTTCAGATTTAGACATTACCTATTATCAAACTTATGATGATGCCTTACTAGCTAATAATTCTTTATCTAATACATACGCTAATACCACACCTTATCAACAAACTATTTACGCACGAGTTGAAAACGCCAATGCATGTTATGGCATAAGTACCATAGACCTCACTGTTTTTAGTTTACCAAATATAGAGATCGCATATGATACGGTTTATTGTCTGAATTCCTCACCAGAACCTATGGTTTTAAATGGAGGTATCAATGACGATTCTCCAAGCAACTATTATTACGAATGGTCTACAGGCGAAAATACATCTGAAATTGAAATTGATGCACCAGGAACTTACACGGTAAGAGTTACTAACACCAATGGATGTTATAATGATCGAACGATTACAGTTTCACCTTCTAATATCGCAACCATAACACAAATTGCGGTTACTGATGCCTCTGAAAATAATTCTATCACTGTGTTAGTCGATGGTGAAGGAGATTATGAATATGCTTTAGACCATAGCAATGGGCCTTATCAAGATAACACCACTTTTAATAATGTACAACCAGGCATATACACCGTTTATGTTCGTGATAAAAACAATTGTGGTATTGCAGAAGATTTAGTTTCGGTTATTGGTTTCCCTAAGTTTTTTACACCTAATGATGACGACGTAAACGATTACTGGCAAGTTTATGGTGTATCTGAACAATTTCAAGCCAATTCAAAAGTGTATATTTTCGATAAATTTGGAAAATTACTCATAAAACTCAATCCATTAAGTTCGGGTTGGGATGGTACTTTTAATGGCGAAAAAATGCCAACGAGCGACTACTGGTTTAAAGTCACATTACAAGACGGACGCACTTACACAAATCACTTTACTTTAAAACGATGACAAACTCCCCTAACCTTATTATAAAAGCGACACTATTAGTATGTTTCTTGTTTTACAGCACATTAATTTTAGCTCAAGAACCTAACGATTGCCAATCTTCGGTAACCGTTTGTGGTAATTCAGATTTCAGCTTAGATGTTAATGGTGTTGGCACACAAGAATTAAACAACTCTAATACCTGTGGAGGTCAAGAAAACAATAGTATATGGTTAGAAGTTAATATTGCCACAGCAGGTACTTTAGCTTTTACATTAACACCTAGTAGCTCTAATATTAATGAAGATTACGACTTTTTTATTTTTGGACCAAATGTGAGTTGTGGAAATATCGGACAAGCTATTCGTTGTTCTACTACAAATCCTGCAGCTGCTAATCAAGGAAATAACAGAACAGGATTAAACACTACATCTACAGAAACCTCAGAAGGTCCAGGTCAGGATGGAGATAGTTTTGTGAGTGCTATCGATGTCTTAGCAGGCGAAAGCTATTTTATTGTTATCGATAGACCAATTGGAAATAGTCCATTTTCTCTAGAGTGGACAGGAACTGCTACCTTTCCTGAAGCTCCATCTAACCCGATAACATCAAACATAACTTCAACAAGTTTACCCAGCATCAATGTTTGTGATTCAACGGCTCCTTTTAATGATAATATCACAGCGTTTGACTTCACTGATTTAACAGATGAAATTATTAATGGAGAATCTGATGTCGTAGTCACCTACCATACATCTGAAAGCGATGCTAACATTAATATTAATCCTTTAGGTACTACTTTCAATAACACAGCGCGTAATGAAACCGTGTATATTAGAATCGAAAACACAACTACAGGATGTTATATTATTAATGATGTGGACATTAATGTTTCCGCACTCACCGAATTTAACACACCTTCAAATTATAACGTTTGTGATGATGATTTAGATGGAGATGATCAAAATGGTATTTCAACTTTTGATTTTAATATTAAATCTCAAGAAATTGTTGATGGCTTTGAAAGTGCTAATTACGCGATTAGCTATCATTTGAGTCAAGCAAACGCCGAGTCATCTGCAGCTCCCTTAGCTTTAAATTATAGAAATGCAGCACCTACTCCAACTGAAATATTTGTTAGAATTCAAGATTTAGATTCTGGTTGTATTGGTTTTACGGTTTTTAATATTACCGTAGATCCTAAACCAATTGCAAATGATGTTACACTGTTGCAATGTGATGAGGATGGCATTCCAGAAGGGTTTACAACATTTAATATAACAGAAATAAACGATGACATTACAGGTGGAGATCCAGATTTAGACATAGCCTATTATCTGTCACAAATAGATGCCGAAAATGAAGAAAATGCTATAGATGGAAATGCTTTCGAGAACTTTTTTAATCCTCAAGTCATTTATACTAGAGTCACAAATACAACTACAAACTGTGTTAATTTTAGTGAAGTTACGTTAGAAGTGAGCACAACGGCATCTAACAATACTAGTTTAGAATTATGTGATACAGATGGCACAGAAGACGGTTTTATGGAATTTAATCTTACCGATGCCAATGGTACCATCTTAGCCGGTTCACCTTCTGGATTAGATATAATGTATTACGAAACGTATGAAGACGCCTTAATTGAAAACAATCCAATTGGTACAACATTTACAAACACTACTCCATACAACCAAACGATTTTTGCACGTGTTGAAAATGCAAACGCCTGTTATGGTATTAGTTCAATTGATCTTACTGTTTTTAAACTCCCAAATATTGATACCACATTTGAAACGCAATACTGTCTCAACTTTTTTCCAGAAACAATTACGCTCAATGGTGGTCTAATTGATGATCTGCCAAATAATTACTACTACGAATGGTCCACAGGCGAAGACACTAATACCATAGAGGTTAGCGAGCCAGGAACTTACACCGTTAGAGTTACAAATACCAACGGCTGTTTTAAAGATAGAACGATCACGGTTTTACCTTCAAATGTTGCAACTGTGACTAATATAGAGGTTGTAGATGCTACGCAGAATAATAGCATCACCATTTTTGTGAGTGGAGAAGGTGACTATGAATACGCACTTGATGATATAAATGGACCTTACCAAAATTCCACAACTTTTGAAAATGTAGAACCTGGACTTTATACAGTTTATATAAAAGACAAAAATAATTGTGGTATCACAGATACTTTGGTTTCAGTTATAGGCTTTCCTAAATTTTTCACTCCAAATGACGATGACAATAATGATTATTGGCAAGTAAAAGGGATATCTTCTCTATTTCAACCCAATTCATCTGTATTCATATTTGATCGTTATGGGAAACTATTAGTAGAGCTCGACCCTTTAAGTGTAGGTTGGGACGGAACATTTAATGGAGAACTGATGCCTACAAGTGATTATTGGTTTAAAGTGAAACTTCAAGATGGACGAACTTTTACTAACCATTTTACGTTAAAGCGGTAATATTAAAAATTGTATTTTCGTTTGACCAATCCGAAAGAATTGAAAACACATTTCTACATACTTTTTTTTCTATTGATTGGCTTAACCTTTCCGGTATTAGCCCAAGACATTTCCTTGTTCCAACAATTTAATGGCAGATACGATTATACAGCAATCGGTAACACGATGAACACAGTTGAAAATGGAACTTTAGGACCTTGCACCATTTTAACTTCATCATCGGCAAACTTAAACCTTAATAGCGAGCAGAATATAGTAGCCGCTTATTTGTATTGGGCAGGTTCACACACAGGAGATTTCGATATTTCATTGAATAATATAGATATTACTGCAGAACGAACATTTAGCGATGCCCTAGATAGCGATCGTGTGTTTTTTGCTGCTTTTGCAGATGTAACTTCAATAGTTTTAGAACAAGGCAATACAAATTACACCATTTCTAATTTTGATCTTAGTGCTGATATTGCTCCCTATTGTCCTACCGGAACAAATTTTGGCGGTTGGGCAATTACCATAATTTATGAAGATAGTAGTCTTCCTTTAAATCAACTTAATGTTTATGACGGTCTACAAAGTGTTCCTGATTTTTTAAGTATAACACTAGATAATTTAAATGTATTAGATAACGAAAATGCAAAAATAGGCTTCGTTGCATGGGAAGGTGATCGATCCATAGCCATTAACGAGCAACTGACCATTAATGGCAATGTCATTAGTAATTATCCATTAAATCCTGCAAACAATGCTTTTAATGGTACAAATTCGTTTACTGGAGCGACCAACTTATACAATATGGATATTGATGTGTATAATATTCAAAATAATATAAGTATTGGAGATACGTCCGCAACTATAGCGCTGACCTCTGGTCAAGATTTTGTAATGATAAACAACATTATCACAGTACTAAACAGCCAGTTACCAGATGCTACAATTACCATTGATAATAACACAGTAGGTTGTGGAGATAGCACCATTGAAGTATTTTACACAGTCCATAACACGAATAGTACAGATATTTTACCTGCCAATACACCAATTGCATTTTATAGTAATAGCGACTTAATTGGTACAAGTGAAACGCAAAATACCATTGCTATTAATGCAAGTGAGAGCAATTCTATATACCTCAACTTACCAGAAGACATTGGTCCAAATGTGACTATTACTGCTATCGTAGATGATGATGGCACAATGAATGGTGTGGTTACAGAATCTAATGAGAACAATAATAGTACGTTTGCAGAAATTGAACTACTCATCATTCCTGAAATAACACTACTCTCTAATCTTATAGGTTGCAATGAAGGGTTTGAAATATCGAGTTATAATTTATTTGACGCCTTAAGGTCTCTTGATTATAATGAAGACGATCTTGCCTTTTATCGATCACTAGACGATTTAGAAACAGAAACGAATGCAATACTGATGCCATCGGACTATAATAATGACTCCAATCCTGAAACTATTTATGCGCGTATAGTAAGTGCACCTTGCTATGAGATATTTCAATTCGATTTAACTATAGAAAACTGTCCTCCGTATATTCCGCAAGGTTTTTCACCAAATAACGATACTAAAAACGACTGGTTTAACATTCAAGATGTATATGACATCTTTACAGAACACGAATTACAAATCTATAATCGTTATGGTGAACTTATTTTTGTTGGTAACAATGAAACACCATGGGATGGCACAACAAATAGAGGACTTAATAATATCGGAAATAAAGTTCCTGTTGGCACTTATTATTATATATTGAATTTAAATGATCCAAATTATAAGCCTTTTATGGGTTGGGTCTATGTAAATTATTAGAATTGTTAAAATTTTAGTTCGTTCGTCTTATTTTTTTGTAAGTTTTCAGGACTTCTTGTAAATTTATAATCTGCTAACATTAGCAATTTATAATTCCCTCCAAAATTTATTTTAACCCTCAAAACGATAACTGAGTAATACCATAAAAAAAGTTCTTTTAAGGAACTGATAATGTATTTTATAGTGTAATAATTTTCAATTTATATGACGATACGTTGCACTTAAAATTAAAAAAAACTTCAATATTTTTCAACTTTTAGAGCCTAAAAGCAGGAATTTTAGCTCCAAACGTTAACATTTAATGTATTTCGTCGTATTATTTTGTATTTCGTCTTATTTTAATATACATTTCGGCCATATTAAATCGAGTGTCTGAGTTGACTCCAAATCTACCCTTCGCTAAAATTATAATCTTAACCGATACAGATGATGTATTTAAATCGTTCCCTCCGCATATTTATTGGCTTAATTTGTAGTATCTCATTCGCACAACAAATCACCGTAGATAATTCAGTTTCACCTCAAGATCTTATTCAAAACACATTAATTCAGGGATGTGTTGAAGTTTCAAATATAAACTCTCCCTCAAACGGATCTTCTATTGGTATAGGTAGTTTCGGATATTTTGAACGTGGCTCATCCAATTTCCCATTTGATAACGGCATTGTACTATCTACAGGAGATGCTACTTCTGCTGGTAATGGTTTAAATAATGACATCCTAAACGAAGGAGATCCAACATGGTTAACAGATAGTGATCTTGAAACCGCTTTAGGTATTTCGGGAACCGTCAATGCAACTTCTATAGAATTTGAATTTATTTCTATTTCAAATCAAATACAATTTAATTATATACTAGCTTCAGAAGAATATTTCGGTAACTTTCCGTGTAATTACTCTGATGGATTTGCTTTCTTAATTAAAGAAGCGGGAACCTCTGATCCTTATACAAACATCGCTGTAATACCTGAAACTACAACCCCTGTAAATACAAATACCATCCACGATGAAATCGTTGGATTTTGTGCAGCGTCTAACGAAGCGTATTTTGAAGGTTATAATATTGGAGACACCAATTATAATGGAAGAACAACGGTTCTTTCTGCAACTGCTTCTGTTCAACCTAATGTACAATACCAAATAAAGTTAGTCATTGCAGATCAAACAGATCAAAATTACGATTCGGCTGTTTTTATAGAAGGTAACAGTTTTGATGCTACTGTAAACCTAGGTGAAGATTTCTCTACTTGTGCTAGTAGTGTTGAATTAGACGGTAATATTAACAACCCAAATGCTGTTTATTCATGGTATTTTAATGATACTCAAATACCATTAACTAACGATGCTACTCTAACCGCTACTGAGTCTGGAAACTATCGTGTTGAAATTCAACTACCACTCGCAGGAAGTTCTTGTGTTATAGAAGATGATATTGATATTACCTTAAGTTCTACGCAAACTTCAGATCCAATTGCAGACTATCAGCTTTGTGATAATTTAAACGAAGACGGAGTGGAAACCTTTGATTTATCAACTAAAGATGCAGAAGTCCTAGCCTCTGTACCGTCATCTACCTATTCAATATCCTATCATTATAACAGCTCTGATGCTGTTAATAATAGTAGTGCTATCACAGGTGCTATTCAAAACACGTCAAACCCACAGCCTATCCATGTAAGAATTGAAGATACGGAAAATGGTTGTTTGGCTTTTTCAACCTTTAATTTAGTTGTAAACTCTTTACCAGTTATTTCTAATCCTACTCCATTAGAAGTTTGTGATAATGGCTCTGAAGACGGAAGAGTTGCTATGGATTTAAATGCCTATAAAGATACTGAAATTACACTTTCCCAACCTAATCTTGTGGTTAGCTACCATAGTTCTGCTGCAGATGCAACTGCTGGTATAAATGCATATTCTATGCCTTTTACCAACACCAATACTACAGAACAAGTTTTTGTAAGTGTTAAAAATACCGAAACAGGTTGTATAAGTACTACAACCCTAGATATTAGCGTTATAGAAAGTCCTATAATTAATACAGAACGTCACTATATAGATGCCTGTGATGCTGATTTAGATGGTTTTGCAACTTTTGATTTAACAACAATAATCCCAAATGTTTTAGAAGGTTTAACTGGTGTATCAGCTACATTTCATACGTCTCCAGAAGAAGCACTTTCTGGTTTAAATCCTATTGCAGACGACACTAATTTTGCCAATACCATTATTGAAGAACAACTTGTATATATTAGAGTAGAAAATGACAATACGGGTTGTGCCTCTATAACACCAATTGAATTACACACCAATCTATTATTAACAGCAACTAATATTAGAAATGTAACTGCATGCGATATCGGTGGTGATGGAACCGAAGAATTCAACTTTGAAAATATTGCAATAGGCATCATCAATGATTTAATTGATGTAGAAGTTATATTTTACGAAACTGAAATAGATAGAGATAATGGAACAAATGCTATTGATCCGTCATTATCATTCAGCTCTACTGATAACCCTCAAACAATTTATATCACACTAGTCAGTCCAACCTGTACTGAGGTAGCAGATTTTGATTTGGTTTTAAACCCAGTAGTTCAATTTGAATCAGTTGTAAGTTTAACCCTTTGTGATGAAGATCAAGATGGCTTTACAACAACCGATTTATCATCTTTAAACAATGATGTAACTAATGGCGAAGAAGGCTACGACGTTACTTACTTTTTAACAGAACAAGATGCGATTGATAATACCAATCCACTTCCTAATTCTTATACAAACACCTCTAATCCGTTTAGGTTATTTCCTAGAATTACAGCGTCTCAAACAGGGTGTTATGATTACAACTCATTTGAAGTCACAATTTTACCTGCACCAGAAAGCGAAAAACCTTTAGACATTATTATTTGCGATGCAGATAGAGATGGGTTTTCCTCAATAAATTTAAGCAATAGTATTCCTAATTCTATTTTAGCAACACCAAATCGTAGTGTTAGCTTCCACAATAGTTTAGAGGATGCACGTTCAGATTCCAATGAAATTCAAGGCTTAGCGAATTACAATGCGCAAACCGAAATTGTTTACATGCGTGTTGAGAATAGCACAACAGGTTGTTACGCGATTGAAGAACTAGATATAATCGTTAACACCTTACCTTATGTTGGAGATCTATCTAACTATATTCACCAATATACATTTTGTGAAGACATATCAGATGGCATAGGGCAATTCATTTTTGCCAACAAAGATGCTGAAGCATTAGATGGCCAAACCGGTAAAAACGTAACGTACTATCTTAACGCTACTGATGCCGAGAATAAAACAAATGTTATTGACAAAAATAACGTTTATGAAAACATCAGCAACCCACAGCAAATTCATGTAAGAATAGATAATATTACAGATGAATCTTGTTACACCACCTCTTCGTTCACAATTGAAGTAGGTACAAATCCTGTTTATAACGAGCCAACTAATTGGTTTGTTTGTGATGATATTTCAAATGATGGATCTGAAGAATTTGATTTTTCTAGCGTTGTAGATGAAGTTACGGCTGGAATTTCTGATATACAGTCTGTAAAATTCTTTACCACTGAAAATGATGCTATTAATAGCACCAATGAAATTCCATTGCAATTCACAAATACGGTAAACCCGCAACAAATTTTTGTACAAATAGATAATGGTACAATTTGTCAATCTATTACGTCATTTGTTGTTAATGTCATTAAAGTTCCGGATGTAACACTTCCTGAACCGTTAATTGTATGTGATGATGATACTGACGGTTATTCTGAATTTGATTTAACAGAAGCTGAAGCTAACATTACAGATGTAAGACAACAAAATATTGTAATAGAATATTTCGCTAATTTTGAAGATTCTGAAGCTAATGTGAATCCTATTGCTAATCCTGCAAATTACACAAACATATCAAATCCTCAAACCGCTTATATGAAAGTAACCAATACGGTTTCGAATTGTTCTGCGGCACTTCCTATAGAAATGATTGTAAATCAGCCACCAATTATTAATAATTTTGAAACGTATGAAACATGTGCTAATGCATCTAATACAGTGGATCTAACAGAAATAAATGAAATAGCAACTGATGTGACTTACAATGTTTTATTTAGTTATTTCTCTAATGAAGCCGATGCTATCGCTAATACAAACGCTTTAGATACTAATTACACATATCAGAGTAACTATGATACGCTATTTGTTAGAGCAGAATACAGCACAACGCACTGTGCTATGTATTACGAGTTTAACTTGAGGGTTAATCCGGTGCCAATCGCCAATCAGCCTAATGATTTAGTAGCTTGTGATGATGATTTTGATGGTCTTTTAGACTTTGACTTAGCGCAACAAAATGCAAGTATACTAGGAGGTCAAAACCCTAATTTATATACGGTAACTTATCATAACACAGCACTTCAGGCTAATGAAAACAATTCAGTTTTAGACACTACTGACTATATCGCTTTTGATAGTGAAGTAATCTACGCTCGTGTAGAAAACAATGTAACAGGATGTTATTCTGTTACCTCGTTTACAGCTATTATAAACCCGCTTCCAGTGGTAGATGTTAGAGATCAAGTTATTTGTATAGATAATTCACCAATATTAGTTTCTGCAAACACTAATATTGCATCAGACTCTTATTTATGGTCAACGGGTGAAACCACACCTGAAATTGATATCGCAGTTGTCGGAAATTATTGGGTAACAGTAACCACAGAGTTTGGTTGTGAAAGCACAAGTTATTTTGGAGTTACTGAATCTGAAACAGCGACTATAGAAACTACTGAAGTTGTCGATTTCTCAGACCCAAATAACATTACAGTTACCATTAGTGGTATAGGTAACTATCTTTATCAACTAGACGATTTTGAACCGCAAGAATCTAACGTATTCGAAAATGTAGCCATGGGTTATCATACGGTTACAATCATAGATCTAAATGGTTGTGCTAATGTTACCAAAGAAGTTTTAGTTGTTGATATTCCTAAATTCTTTACACCTAATAATGATGGTGATTTTGACACTTGGCATATTGTAGGTATAGAAACCTTACCTGGCACTATTATTAATATCTTTGATAGATACGGTAAACAACTTAAACAGTTAACCTCTAGTTCACCAGGATGGAATGGCTATTACAATGGTCATAAAATGCCAACGAGTGATTATTGGTTTGTCGCTGAAATACAACGTGGTTCTATTGCTTTTGAAGTTAAAGGGCACTTTACACTAAAACGATAGTTCATAGCTATAAGCATTATTAGTATATAAAAGTGTCTTTTATTTAAACCCTTTACTTTTTTTATGTGGTTACACGAAAAAAGAAGAATAACATTTGTTAAATATTGGTCTTAATTTGCGCTAAGTTACTTTGAAAAAAATACCAGCAGGTGATTATTGCTTTGTAGCAGAAGTTATTAAAAATGGAAAACAATTTAAATAGAAGGGCATTTTATGCTTAGATGCTAAATTTCTCAACTCGAAGTTAGCTCGGTTTATTCATTTGTCATTCATCCAATTAAAAAGGTTACTTATCCTCTAAAAATCACGTAATTGATGTTTTTTTAGTATTTTTTTCTCTTAAAAATTTACCGTAAGCAAAAAAACTCTTGTTTCACCTATCCTTTTTTTAAACACTATTGTGAGATTATACTTAATATTTTTCTGGATTACCTCCTTCATTGGACTTAATTATAGTTACTCCCAACAAATAACAACTGATGACGCGTCATCTTTAGAACAACTCATTCAACAAAACCTCGGACAGAATTGTGTTGAAATTTCTAACATTTCTTCTAGTGTCAATGGTACTACAAATGGTATTAACAGTTACGGTTATTTTGATCGTGGAGATTCAAGTTTCCCGTTCGAAAATGGTATTTTACTCACTACTGGAAATGTCAACTCTGCCGGCAACATACTCAACAACAACCCACTAAATGAAGGTGATGACACTTGGGGAACAGATACAGATTTAGAAAATGCTTTAGGGATTACTAATACGCTAAATGCAACATCAATTCAGTTTAACTTCATATCAGTAGCAAACCAAATTCAGTTTAATTACCTTCTTGCCTCCGAAGAATACCAACAAGAATTTCCTTGCTTTTATTCCGATGGGTTTGCCTTTTTAATAAGAGAAGCTGGTTCTTCTGATGCCTATTCAAATATTGCGTTGATTCCTGGTTCTAATACACCAGTGAACACAAACACTATACACGACCAAATAGAAGGCTTTTGTGCGGCCGAAAACGACGCTTTTTTTGAAGGCTATAATATTGGCGATACTAATTATAATGGAAGAACCACTGTATTAACTGCAACAGCGGCAATTCAGCCAAATGTAGAATATCAAATTAAATTAATTATTGCTGACCAAACAGATCATAATTTTGATTCTGCAGTGTTTATAGAAGGAAACAGTTTTAATGCCAATGTAGATCTAGGGCCAGATATTACAACATGTGGAGATTCCGTGACTATTAATGGAGATATTCAAAACCCACAAGCCTCATATAATTGGTATAAAGATGATGTTCTAATCACAGGTGAAAACAATCCAATATTAAACGCTTTATCTTCTGGCACCTATAAAGTTGAAATCACCATACAACTCAATGCAACTTCTTGTGTTATTGAAGATACCGTAGAAATCACTCTCGATTCTGAACAATCTTCAAGTCAAATATCAGATATGATTTATTGTGATGATGCGTCTAATGATGGTGTAGAAGATTTTGATCTTTCAACTAAAGACAACGAAGTTTTAGCTTCTGTGCCTCCCTCTAATTATAATATTAGTTATCATTACTCAAATGACGATGCCGAAAACAATACCAATCCTATTCTAGGTAGTATTCAAAATACAAGTTCTCCACAACCCATTTTTGTTCGAATAGAAGATACATCAAATGGATGTTTAGCATATTCTACTTTCAATTTAATTGTAAATGAAAAACCAGATTATGAAGATCCAGATCCGATTATAGCCTGTGAAGATGCCGCTTTAGATGGTTATACTTATGTAGATTTAACTGTGGCTAACGACCAAATTACTAATGGCAATCCCAATTTGTATGTGTCCTATCATTTTTCTCAACCAGAAGCAGATATGGGTAGCAACCCTATTTTGTCACCCTACACCAATTTTAATACATCGCAAACACTGTATGTAAGAATTTACGATGCATTATCAGGCTGCTTTTCTACAACAACGCTATCTGTTGAGTTTCAAGATAGTCCTCCTATAAACACAGATGATCAATATATTAATGCCTGCGAACAAGATGAAGATGGTTTTGCGACTTTTGATTTAACAAGTATCACCGCTGACGTTTTACAAGGAAGCACAGGTTTAGATTTAAGTTTTCATGTCTCAGAATACGATGCTCTCAACAATTTAAATCCTATAGAAAATCCAGATAATTATCAAAACACGGTTCAAGATTTTCAACTGCTTTATATTCGCGTTCAAGATCCTACAACGGGTTGTTATTCCGTTGTTAAGTTAGGCTTATACGCCAACATTATAATAACAGAACTCTCTGGCCAAGTTATTATAGTTTGCGATGATATTTCTAATGATGGCATCGCTGATTTTGATTTAATTGAAGTGGAGAGAGACCTAATCAGTGACTTCGTTGAGTTTGAAGTCACCTTCTACCTTACAGAAGACGACAGAACAAATGAAACAAATGAAATAGACAAAAATAGCCCTTTTACAGTCTCAAATAATGGCACAACTATTTACGCTTCGGTTACCGATGGAGAGTGTTCTGGAAATATTGATGTGGTGTTAGAAATTTCGCCACCTGTAGTTTTAACTCCTCAAACAACAGACTATTGTGACGAAGATGATGATGGCTATACAACTTTAGAAATGGATATGCTTAATAGTGTAGCATTACAAGGAGTTCAAGCCGGAAACGTTAAATATTACCTCACAGAAGAGGACGCCATAAATAATGAAAACATTCTACCAGATTATCATTACAACACTTCTAATCCGCAATTATTCTATATAAGAGTTACCAATGCGCAGACCGAATGTTATGATATCTCTACACTCGAAGTCAATATTGTTAGCGCTCCGAGTATTTCGTATCCTCAGTCTATAATTATTTGCGATGATAATGATGATGGTATTTCTGTTGTAGATTTAGAATCAAAAATTCCTGAAATAGTGCCATCAACTACAGGTTTAGACATTAGCTTTTACAATAATTACAATGCTGCCATTGAAGGTGAAAATGAAATTACGGACCCAGAGAATTATTCTACTGCAACACAATATATCTATGCTCGTGTAGAAAATGAAACGACAGGCTGCTATAGTCTGTCTGGTTTTTATATTTATGTGAATACAGTACCTGAATTTATTCCAATTACTAATTTCGAAAACTGTGAAGCAGACATTACTGGTGTTGCCGATTTTTATTTCTATTTAAAAGATGAAGAGATACTCAATGGTCAGCCAGATAAACAAGTGCTATACTATGAAACTGAAGCAGATGCAATTGCTGGTATTAATCCAATTGATAAGTATTCAGTTTACAATAATACCTCGAGTCCTCAAACGATCTATGTTAGAGTAGAAAACATTACAGATACGGATTGTTATGGCACCTCATCGTTTGATATTGAAGTCGGTTCTATTCCTATTTTTAATGCAGCAGAAAGTATTTTTATCTGTGATGATATCAGCAATGACGGTTATATAACCATTGATTTGAATGATATAATTGCAGAAATGGTGGCTGGCAGCCCAGAAACTCTAGATATTACCTTTCATGAAACAGCTTTTGATGCCACTAACAATAGTAATCCTGTACCTTTAATTTATACCAACTCAACAAATCCACAAGAGCTTTATGCTCGAGTAGATAATGGAAATTACTGTAAAGGTATGTCTGCATTTGATATTAATGTTGTTTCTGCACCTGTGGTTAATTCTGCAACTCCAATTGCGCAATGCGATGATAATTACGATGGCATTTTAAACTGGGATTTAACCGTTTCAGAAATTGAAATACTCGGTGTACGACAAGATAATATTGAAGTCACATATTTTGAAAGCATCGATGACTTAGAAGCTAACACCAACCCAATTCTAGATCCTGAAAATTATAATAACATCAGTAATCCGCAAACGGCTTATGTGAAAATAAACAATACTCTAAGTAACTGCTATGTTAATGTGCCTTTAGAATTAATCGTTAACCTGCCACCTGCCTTTAACGATTTTGAAGTCTATGAGATTTGTGACAATCCAACAAATAGTTTTGATCTTTCAGAAATTGAACCTGTATTAATTAATCCAGAAACTGAAGCGGTCCTTTCCTATTACGACACCTTTAATAATGCTGCAAACAGTACCAATCCACTAGATTTAAACTATACGTACCAAAGTATAAACGACACGGTTTTTGTACGTATAGAACATCCCGAAACAGGATGCTATTTCGTGTATGACTTTATACTTCAAATTAACCCTGTACCTATAGCAAATACACCAAATGATATTGAAACTTGTGATGACGATTCTAATGATGGCATCGGATCATTTAATCTTGAATCTCAAACCAACACGGTTTTAGGCACACAAAATCCTGATGATTTTACAGTAACTTATCATATAAATCTCACAGATGCTGAATCTGGTGACAATCCTTTATCATCTCCTTATTTATCAGCACATCAACAACAGATTATAGTCCGAATTGAAAATAATGACACAGGATGCTACAGCTTAACCGATTTTAGTTTAGTTGTAAATCCTCATCCTAATATTCCCGAACCACTTTTAGAATGCGACACTAATTACGATGGAAGCACACGTTTCGATTTAACAGTGGCTGTAGGTGATTTGTTTACAACTCCTAATCCAGATAATACCATTAGCTATTTTACATCCATAGACGATTTACAAATAGACAATAACCCTATTTTAAATCCAGATAATTTTTACAATACCAGCAATCCTCAAACCGTATTTATAAAAGTATATAATTCGGTTGCTGATTGTTTTACCTTTGTGCCTTTAGAATTAGAAGTTAACCTTCCACCAGGAATAAATACATTCGATATATTTGATACTTGTGACAACGCAGCTAATAGTTTCGATTTAACTACGATAAATGATGTAATTGTAGACACCAATTACAATGTGCTTTTTAGTTACTTTTCAACAGAAGCAGATGCTATTGCTAACCAAAATGCATTAGATACAAATTACACCTATACCAGCACAAATGATACCATTTATGCACGTATAGAATTTAGCACTACACATTGTTATTTTATTTATCCTTTTGAACTTCGTGTCAACCCATTACCAATTGCAAATCAGCCACCAGATCTTATCACATGTGACGATGATTTTGATGGTTATTATGATTTCAACTTAAATCAACAAACAACCACTATTTTAGGTTTTCAAAACCCAAACCAATATAGTGTTTCGTATTTTAATTCTAATCTTGAAGCGGAAGAAGGCATAAACCCAATTACCGCAGCGTTGTACCATGGAAGTAATAACGAAATCATTACAGCACGCATAGAAAATAACACAACAGGGTGTTTCAGCCTTGTTGATTTTTCACTAATTGTACATCGAAAACCGAATGTAAGCATTCCAGATCAAGTAGTTTGTATCGATAATTTACCATTGGTGGTTTCTGCCAATACCTTCTATCCTACAGACACCTTTTTATGGTCAACAAACCAAACTGGTTCTGATATTGAAATTACAGACGTTGGCACCTATTCGGTTACGGTAACTTCAGAAAATGGATGTGTTACAACAAGCACATTTAACGTTACAGCGTCTGAATCTGCTACTATAGAATTAACCGAAACCGTTGATTTTTCGGACCCAAACAATATTACAATCACTATTAGCGGCATTGGTAATTATCTTTATATTCTAGACGATGGTGATCCTCAAGACTCTAATATTTTTGAAAATGTATCATTAGGTTATCATACAGTAACAATTATTGATTTAAATGGTTGTGCAGAAGTTACTAAAGAAGTTGTTGTGGTAGATGCGCCTCCTTTTTTCACACCTAATGGCGACACAAAAAATGACACTTGGCATATTATAGGAATAGAAACCTTACCTGGTAGTATTGTTTATATATTTAACCGTTACGGAAAACTCATAAAACAGTTAGGGTCTAACACACAAGGTTGGGACGGAACGTATAACGGTTACAATATGCCAGCCAGCGACTATTGGTTTTTAGCCGAAATAAAACAAGGGAATGTTGCTTTTGAAGTCAGAGGCCACTTTGCGCTTCGTCGTTAATAAGAACAGATTATCTTTTTTAACACCTTATTCCAATTCAAATAATAGTTATAAGTGTATCTTTGCTATCCCTTATAATGAAAATGAAGCAAACATTACTAGCTATTACCCTATTGTTTCCCCTATTGAATTATGCTCAAAATATTTCAGTAGACAGTCAAACTTATACACCACAACAACTCGTAGAAGATATTTTAATTGATAGTGAGTGTATAGACAATGTTACTGTAACCAATGTTGTTGGAGGTGATTTTAGTGGTTCAGACCAAAGTTACGGTTATTTTGAAGCCAACGGTTCTAATTTTCCTTTTGAAAGTGGCATCGTTTTAAGTACTGGAAGGTTAGTAAATGTTCCAGGACCAAATAACAATTTAAGTGATGATGATGCACCTGGTTGGTCAGGAGATATTGATTTAGAAAATGCATTAAGTGAATCGGGAACCATAAACGCAACTATTTTAGAATTCGAGTTTACGTCAGTCGCTTCGCAAGTAAGCTTTAGATATCTTTTTGCTTCAGAAGAATACCAAGAAAACGATTCTAATACATGCCAATACTCCGATTTATTTGGCTTCTTAATAAGACCAGCTGGTGGACAAGAGCAATATGAAAATATAGCATTAGTGCCAGATACAGATACACCTGTAAAAGTAACCACGGTTACACCTGGAGTTCCTGGTAGTTGTCCTCCCGAAAACGAAACCTATTTTGGTAGTTTTAATAACAACAATGCACCAATTAATTTTAATGGACAGACAGATATCCTAACAGCAACGGCAAATATTGTTCCCAATGTTACGTATCATGTAAAGCTAGTCATTGCTGATGAGAATAATTACAGATATGATTCAGCCGTATTTTTAGAAGCCGGAAGTTTTGAAATGTCTTCAGACCTAGGACCTAATTTACTGGTTGCAACAAATAATGCACTATGTGAAGGAGAAACCCTTGAGCTTAACGCCTACCAAGATGGTCAAAATACTTATGACTGGTACAGAGATGGTGTTTTAGTGCAAGGAGCACCTGGTTGTGGTACATGCGGATCATACACCGTTACGGAACCTGGCACTTATACTGTAGAAGTGACTTTAATAAATAACTGTGTTTCTTATGGAGAAGTTGTCATTGAATATGCTCCAGCACCTGTTGGTGTAGATTCTGTTCTAATAGAATGCGATAGCAATCAAGATGGTTTAACCAACTACAATTTATTTAATGCGTCTTTTGATTTAACCAATGGGAATCAAAATATATATGTAAGCGACTTTTTCTTATCGGAAACAGATGCTTTGGCTAATAGTAACCCGATTACAAATCCAGAAGCATTTCAAAACACCAATCCTTTTCAAATCGTTTATGCTCGTATTGCAAATCAAGCGAATTGCTTTGACATTGCAGAATTAGAATTACAAACGTCCAACAATTCGTTAATTATTCCTGATTTAGAAGCATGTGATGGAGACATTACAGATGGGTTTACCACTTTTGATTTATCAGAAATTGAAAATTCTATATTAAATCAAATTCCTGTAGGTGCGACTTTTCAGTACTACGAAACAGAAGCAGATGCGCTTAATGGAACAAATGCGCTTTCTAACACCTTCGAAAATACGATTCCATTTACCCAAACTATTTATATAAAAGTTAGTAATAACAATCAATGTTTTGGTATTTCTTCCGCAAACTTAAATGTGCTTTATACGCCATTATTAAAAGCAGACGAAACCCTTATATATTGTACAAATGAATCACAACCATTAACCATTTATGGAGGTGTTCTTAATGACTTACCTAACAATTATTACTACGAATGGCAATTTAATGGCACAACAACAGAAGTAAACACGTTGTTTTATGAGGTTACAGAACCTGGTTCTTACAATGTTATCGTTACAGATCCTAATGGATGTTCATCGAGTAGAACAATATCGGTTTTAGCTTCTGAAACAGCAATTTTAGAAAGTGTTAGCGTCAATGGTGTGGCACCAAATAATACGGTTACCATTGCTGTGTCTGGCAATGGCGATTATGAAATAGCTTTAAATGATGAAAACGGCATCTATCAAGATGACTTTGTATTTACAAACCTACCTCAAGGCTTTCATACTGTTTATATAAGAGATAAAAATGGCTGTGGTACAATTGAAGAAACTATTTCTGTTCTAGGCTTTCCTAAATTCTTTACACCAAATGGAGATGAAGACAATCCTACTTGGCAAGTTATTGGAACAAATGAGCAATATAACCAAATAGAATCCATTCAGGTGTTTAACCGTTATGGTAAATTGATGACAATATTAACAACGACAAATCGTAGTTGGGATGGAACACTAAAAGGAAAACCGCTTCCGAGTGATGATTATTGGTACATCGCTACATTTATTGAAGGTAAAACATATACTGGCCATTTTGCACTGAGACGATAATCCTTATTGTTCCCTATTCTAAATCCCTCTAATCAACTGTTTATTAAACAGATAAGTACAACTCTATTTTTCACACCTAGTTTTACGATATTAAGGACGTAAAGAAAAAGTAAGAAATTACTAAGCTACTGACTGATTAGACACTACAACAATTGGACGGCATGCTTTGTATTATCACTTAATATTCTATTTTTGTGCTAACTAACTCAAACTTTATTTTAGCAAAAATTAACGTAACTATTACTTAACAAATGAAAGTAATATATTACATATTTTTGCCCACTATTTTTATATAAGCTACATGAAAAATTACATCTTTTTACTGTTCTCCCTTCTTTCAATTTTAAAGGGTTATTCTTTACACAACAACATAAATCACACGACAAACAAATCAGATTATATTGCTTGTCCTGCTCCAATCATAAACACCTTTAGTCCTTCAACTGGACCTATAAACACAGAAATCATAGTAAACGGAAGTAATTTCGATTCGACAACAACAGTCGATTTTAACGGTATCGATGCTACCTTTAACATTATAAATAACAGCGAAATGGTTGTTTTTGTTCCTTCTGGTATTGATGAAACTTCCAATATAACATTTACAACTTCTGGCGGCTGCGACACCACAACCTCTACAAGTTTTTCTTTGTTAGATTCTGACTGTAATTCTGCCGATGAAATATATATTTCTGAAGTTTATGATTCTGATGGTGGAAGTTTTGGTGTTATAGAGCTCTATAACCCAACCAACGCAACTATAAACCTTGAGACTGTTTACGAGGTGCTAAGGTTTGGTGATATCGGTAATAGTACTCCTAGTGCAACAATTCCATTAGAAGGCTCTATTGCTCCACTTAGTACATATATCATTGAAATGGGTGGAACAGGTAATACGTGTAGCGGTTTAACTGCTGGCACAACGGTAGCTGCTGGTATTAATGAAGATGACGAAATTCAGTTAATAAAAAATGGTTCTATCATTGATGTCATCTATACAGATGATGAAATTGGCTATAGCTTTATTAGAAATGCAGATGCATCAGCACCAAGCTCGTCCTATAACCTTAACGAGTGGTTATTGCTAGAGGACGAAGATTGTTCAAATTTAGGGTCACATACATCAAATACAACGAGTTCTACACCAAACATTACACAACCTATTAACCAAGATATTTGCGAAAATAATACAGCAACCTTTTCAGTAGCTACAGATTCAGGCTCATACACGTACCAATGGCTTGTTCTAAATACATCAGGTAATTGGGTTAACGTAAATAATAACAGTAATTATTCTGGCGCAACATCTAACACTTTAACAATTACAAACACGCCTGTTAGTTTTTCTGGGTTACAATATTACTGCATCATGACATCGCCAGGTTGTACTCTTGTTTCCAATGCAGCACAACTTGAAGTCTTAAATCCTGAAGTCGATATTTTATCAAACCAAACCGTATGCTCAAGTTATACGCTTCCTGAACTCACTAACGGAACGTATTACACAGATACGAATGGTACAGGATCGCAACTTAATGCTGGAGATACCATAACAACGTCTCAAACTATCTACATTTTTAATACATCTGGCACACCACCTAACACCTGTCAAAACGAATCTAGCTTTACGGTTTCTATTAGTGGAGATCCAGTTGTAAGTCAATTAGATGACCAAACTATTTGTTCCGAGTTTACACTACCTGTCATAGATAATGGAGACTATTTTACAGCAGCCAATGGAAACGGAACACCTTTAAATGCCGGAGACATCATAACGACATCACAAACGATATATATTTACAATGAATCTGGAGTTGCGCCTAATACTTGTACTAGCGAAAGCAGCTTTGATATTACCATATATCCTGCTTCAGATTTCACATTAAACGCGGCAAATATCGAAATTAACGGAAATTCTATAGCCATCACAATGCCAGACACCACAATAGATTACGAATATGCTATTGATGAGTCTAATTTTCAGAGTGAAAATACATTTACAAACATCTTAGAAGGCACACACACTTTGTATGTTCAAGATTCTAATGGTTGTGTTACTAAATCTATATCTTTTGAAATACAAACTACTGAAGATGACTTATTTATTCCAAATGGATTTTCACCAAATAATGACAATAAGAATGACTGGTTTAACATCCAAGGTCTATATGATGTTTACACTAGCCATAAATTAGAAATCTATAACCGCTATGGAACTTTAATTTTTGAAGGAAGTAACACTAAAAAATGGTTCGGAATAGCTAATAAAGGGCTTATGCACACGGACAAAGTTTTACCAGTAGGTACCTATTTTTATGTATTATATTTAAATGAGTCAAACACAAACTCTAAACCTCATACAGGTTGGGTGTATCTTAACAAATAAAATTTTCAACGTTTAATTTGCAAGCATGAATCGCATTAGTTTATTAATACACTATACCTACGTCATAAGTTTAATTTTTATAACAAACACCTATGCCTCAGTAAGTGGTGCTATTAATGAAGGCTATAACTTTTGTCCTGCACCAATAATTAATACGTTTGCGCCTGCTACTGGACCAGAAAACACATTAATTACAATTAACGGTAGTAACTTTAATACTGCAGCAACAGTGTCTATTGATGGCATTGCTACCTCCTTTTCCATTATAGATGATACTCAAATCACAGCACTTATACCTGCTGGTGCAAATGATACTTCTGGCATTTCTATTATAAGTAATGGTGGCTGCACAGGAAGTTCGTCCACTGATTTTATGGTGTTAGAATCGTCATGTATTGTTAGTGACATTTATTTTTCTGAACTATATGATGCACAGAGTGATGCTTTTGGAATTATTGAACTTTACAACCCAACAAATACAACTGTAAACTTAGATGGAGTTTATGAAATTTTCAGATATGGAAATATTGGTGAACCTGACGCGGATGCTACCGTTATACCTTTAACGGGATCAATCCCTCCTCTAAGCACCTTTATAATTCAAAGTAATGGTTCAGATGCTTGTACTGGATTCTCTGTAGATTTTACTCTAGGAGCTGGATTTAATGATAATGATGAATTTAAACTTAAAAAAAACGGCATTGTAATAGACAATGTTCAAGCCATTGATGAAAGAGGTTATACTATAATCAGAAATTCTGATGCTATTGCACCTGCAAGTACTTTTGATTCCAACGATTGGTATCGTGATGGTAGTGAAGACTGTAGCGACATTGGGTCTCATACCGTAAATACAACAAGCACCTCACCAAACATTACCCATCCGCTGTCTCAAGACATATGTGAAAATGGAAATACTTCTTTTTCTGTTTCAGTAGATATTGGCTCATACACTTACCAATGGATGACCCTTAATAGTTATGGAAACTGGGTGAATGTCATTAACAACAGTAATTACGCTGGAGCATCATCTAACACTTTAACTATTTCTAATGCACCCTCTAGTTTTAATGGTTATCAATACCACTGTATTATGACCTCTACAGATTGTGATTTAGTATCTAATGCAGTACAACTTCAAGTTTCTAACCCAACTGTAGATGTTTTTTCAAATCAAAGTGTATGTTCAGACTACATTTTACCAACTTTAACTAACGGAGACTATTATACCGCAACCAATGGTGGTGGCACTCAACTCAATGCTGGTGATACTATTTCAACGACACAAACCATTTACGTCTATAACGAAATTGGAACAGCTCCAAATACCTGCTCTAATGAAAGTAGTTTTATCGTCACTGTAAGTGGCACACCAAATGTTGATACCCTTTCGGATCAAACAGTCTGTTCAGATTATACATTACCTGCCTTAACTGATGGTAATTATTTTACGGGCACCAATGGTTCAGGAACTCCACTCAATGCTGGTGATACTATTTCAACAACACAAACCATATATATTTATAATGAAATTGGTACAGCTCCTAATACGTGTTCAAACGAAAGTAGTTTTGAAGTGACTGTAAGCGGCACACCAACTGTAGATACACTTTCAGATCAAACGGTCTGTTCAGATTATACATTACCTGCGCTTACTGATGGTAATTATTTTACAGGCACTAATGGTACAGGAACACCACTTAATGCTGGTGATACTATTTCAACAACACAAACCATTTACATTTATAATGAAATTGGTACAGCTCCTAATACGTGTTCAAACGAAAGTAGCTTTGCTGTTACCGTAGGTGGAACACCAAATGTAGATACACTTTCAGATCAAACGGTCTGTTCAGATTACACATTACCTGGCCTAACTGATGGTAATTACTATACAGGCACTAATGGTACAGGAACACCACTTAATGCTGGTGATGTTATTTCAACAACACAAACCATTTATATTTATAATGAAATAGGTACAGCTCCTAATACGTGTTCAAACGAAAGTAGCTTTGAGGTTACCATTACAGGTGCGCCAAATGTAGATACAATTGCTGACGAAACAATTTGTGTAGAATACACACTGACTTCCCTAACCAATGGAAATTATTTCACAGGCACAAACGGTACAGGTACTCAGTTATTTGCAGGAGATATCATTACAAATTCACAAACCATATATATTTATAACGAAATAGGAACAGCACCAAATACCTGCTCTAATGAAAGTAGTTTTAATATTACGATAAATCCAACGATAGATTTCACACTAGATGAGTCTAATATTTCTATAAGCAACAGTATGCTTATAGTTTCTATGACTGATCAAACTCTAGACTATTTATACGCTGTAGATAATTCTAGCACGCAGACTTCTAATATTTTTAATAATCTTTCAGAAGGCATCCATACTTTACATGTCACTGATCTTAATGGCTGTATCATTAAATCTCTTTCTTTTGAAATTACAGTAGACCTTTTTATCCCTGTATTTTTCACTCCTAATAATGACACTTATAACGATTACTGGACGGTAATTGATAGAAATCAGATTGTAAAAGACATCCTTATTTTTAATAGATATGGTAAACTTATCAAACAATTAATTCCGTCAAATTATTCTTGGGATGGCTATTACAACGGAAAAATGCTAGAGTCGAATGACTTCTGGTATTTAATCACATTAAAAAATGGTGACGAACTGAGAGGCCATTTTGCTTTAAAACATTAAACTGGGTAAGGATTACATGACGTAGAAAAGCATTCCTGTCATATCATATATAAAAAGGACGTCAAGGTTTAAATCTCGAAGTCCTTTTCATTTTAACGCAATTGTAACGCACTACGCCATTTAATTATAATCCCTTTATCGTAACTTTGCAGTATGCGATTTAAAATCAAATCAGAATTCAAACCTACAGGTGATCAGCCACAAGCTATAAAAAAATTAGCTGCTGGTGTTGATGGAAAAGAAAAATATCAAACCCTTTTAGGTGTTACGGGTTCTGGTAAAACATTTACGGTTGCCAATGTGATTGAAGAAGTGCAACGACCAACCTTAGTTTTAGCACACAATAAAACTTTGGCTGCGCAATTGTATTCAGAGTTCAAACAATTCTTTCCAGATAATGCCGTAGAATATTTCGTCTCTTACTATGATTACTATCAACCCGAAGCTTACATTCCAGTGTCAGGCGTTTATATAGAAAAGGATTTATCTATTAATGAGGAAATTGAGAAGATGCGTTTAAGTACTACCTCTTCCCTACTTTCTGGTCGTCGTGATGTGATTGTAATTGCATCTGTATCATGTTTATATGGTATTGGGAATCCTGTGGAATTTCAAAAAAATGTGATATCCATTGAACGCGATCAAGTTATTTCGCGCACCAAATTATTACACCAACTCGTACAAAGTTTATATTCTAGAACGGAAGCCGACTTCAAAAATGGAAACTTCAGAATTAAAGGAGATACCGTTGATGTATTTCCTGGATATGCTGATCATGCCTTTAGAATTCACTTTTTTGGTGATGAAATTGAAGAAATTGAAGCGTTTGATGCTAGAACAAATGAAATTATAGAGCGTTACGACAGACTGAATATCTATCCAGCAAATATGTTTGTAACCTCTCCAGATGTATTGAATGGAGCGATTAAAGATATTCAAGACGATTTAGTAAAACAATATGATTATTTCAAAGACATAGGAAAACATCTTGAAGCCAAACGTCTAAAAGAACGTACCGAATTCGATTTAGAAATGATTCGTGAATTAGGCTATTGTTCAGGTATTGAAAATTATTCTAGATATTTAGACGGGCGACTACCTGGCACAAGACCGTTCTGTTTGTTAGATTATTTTCCAGATGATTTTTTAATGGTGGTTGATGAAAGTCACGTGACCATTTCTCAAGTCCATGCCATGTATGGAGGGGATAGAAGCCGAAAAGTAAATTTGGTGGATTATGGATTTCGTTTACCTGCGGCCATGGATAACAGACCTTTAAAGTTTGAAGAATTTGAAGCCCTTCAAAATCAAGTGATTTATGTATCTGCAACTCCTGCTGATTACGAAATGCAGAAAACTGATGGTGTTTATGTAGAGCAAGTCATTCGCCCAACAGGTTTATTAGATCCTATTATTGAAGTCAGACCAAGTTTAAATCAGATTGATGATTTAATCGAAGAAATTCAAAATAGAGTTGAAAAAGACGAACGTACTTTGGTAACGACGTTAACGAAACGAATGGCTGAAGAATTGACTAAATATCTAACGCGAATTTCAGTGCGAACACGATATATTCACAGTGATGTAGATACTTTAGAACGTGTTGAAATCATGCAAGATTTAAGAAAAGGCGTTTTTGATGTTTTGGTTGGGGTTAACTTACTTCGTGAAGGGTTAGATTTACCTGAAGTATCTCTTGTTGCTATTTTAGATGCAGACAAAGAAGGTTTTTTACGTTCGGCAAGATCATTAACACAAACCGTTGGAAGAGCAGCAAGACACCTCAACGGAAAAGCAATTATGTATGCTGATAAAGTGACCAAAAGCATGCAAAAAACTATCGATGAAACGAATTACCGTCGTGAAAAACAAATTGCGTACAATACGAAACATAATTTGGTACCAAAAGCACTTAACAAGAGTTTAGATAGTGCCTTAACTAAAAATTCCGTGAGTACATATCGTACAGAACTCGATGCACAAATAGCAGCAGAACCAGAAAGCGACTATTTAACCAAAGGCGAACTCGAAAAGAAAATTAGAGAGCAACGCAAACTCATGGAACAGGCAGCTAAAGCTTTAGACTTTTTAGAAGCAGCGCGTTTTAGGGATGAGATTACGGCTTATCAGAGTAAGTTAGAGAAGTTGAAGGTTTAAATGTTTGAGTGGTGTCCTCTTGAGGTGTAAAATTAGCTTATCTAAAAAACTAATTTTAATAAGATACCGCTTTTCAGCGGCATAAGTTCAACTAACTAAATTGAATGCGCTAAATAGCTTTTCAATTTAGAGTTTCGCTTAATTATATTGCACCTTAAAAATATCAATCAAGAAATCTGGTGGTACAACCTTATTAGGAAAGCTATCCATTAAGTCTAAAACTCTATTTATTGACTCATGACTTAATCCCATTCGCAATCCGAAGTTATGGATTTTCACCAATTGTTTAGGAGACACTTTGTGATCTAAATTCATTAGAAGTACTAATCTATGAAATTGTACTATACGCTCGCTATGCGATTTTAAATGCACATATGTTACAGGGTGTTCAAAGAGATATTCAAAATCTTCTTTAGATATATCTAATTGTTTAGCAATACTGAATAAAAAATTATACTCAATAGTTCTTATATTTTCATCTGATTGAGCAAAGGCAATCATCTCGGAAAGTAAGCTCAATTTTTCAGCTCTATTTATCATAATTCACTGGCAATTATTTATAATGTAAAGTTACAGAGGTAGTTTATTTTATTGTCGTTGATATAATGTATCTTGTCGAAAAATTAGACGTATTTAGTCGATTTAATTAAACGTTTATCAACTCAAAGGACAAGGAACAGCATGAAATTGAAGTATTTAATCTTACTAATTTCAGCATTTGTTTTAAACACAACAAACGCACAAAGCACTGCTTCTAAGCAAGTTTCAGTATTTTTGATTGCAGCACCTCAATTAGATACAATAAAAACTATTTGGGTGTATTTACCTACAAATTATAAAAAAACTAAAAAATCGTATCCTGTGATTTACATGCACGATGCACAAAATTTATTCGATACAGAAACATCCTATGTTGGCGAATGGGAAGTTGATGAATATATGGATACGCTTACAGATAATCAAAGCATAATTATTGGAATTGAACACGGCAATGTAAAACGTATAGATGAACTCACACCATATAAACATGAAAAACATGGTGGCGGAAAAGGTGATGCCTATTTAACATTTATAAAAAACACATTAAAACCACACATAGATGTAACGTACAGAACAAAACCAGAAGCAGAAGACACCACAATCTTTGGATCGTCTTTAGGTGGTTTGCTATCATTTTATGCTGTGATAAAATATCCTGAAACATTTGGCAAAGCTGGAGTATTCTCGCCTGCATTTTGGATTAATCCTGAAATATTTGATTTTGTAGAATCTACTGACATTCCAGAAACTTCAAAATTCTACTTTTTAGCAGGCACTGATGAAGGGGAAACCATGATTCCTAAATTAGATGAGATGCTAAAGTTATTAAAAACCAAAGGAGTTAAGGACACACAATTTAAAAGCCTTAAGATTAAAGGCGGACAACATAACGAAAAACTATGGGCTGACCATTTTGGTACGGCTTATGAATGGTTAATCATTGACTAAAACGTTTTGTCACTTCGAGCGCAGACGAGAAGTCTCAACTAATATTAATAAACGATTCCTATTTTTACAGGAACAGAAATACATTTTTTATGACAAATAACGACATATTCAAAAAACTAAGAGTAGCACATAAACTAAGAGACGATGATATCGTAAAAATCTTAGAATTAGTAGATTTCAGAATTTCTAAAAGTGAGCTTAATGCTATGTTTAGAAATGAAGACCATCCAAAATATATGGAATGTGGAGATCAGATTCTTCGTAATTTCTTGAATGGATTAATTATTCATTTGCGTGGACCTTTGCCTAAAAAGGGAGAGAAGAAGAACGTGGACAAGAAGAAAAATTAAATTATAACCTTCTTTTACCATTTTACGGCATGAGGAAGATATTGAACAAAAAAAGAGCAACAAATTAATGTTGCTCTTTTATATTTTATATAATCCCAATCTAGTTAGATACTGAAACAAGTTCAGCATGTCACAATTGAATTATGACAATACTTCTTGTACTTTATCAGCTGCTTCTTGGAATTCTGTTGCACTCATAACATCTAAACCAGAATTGTCAATTAATTCTTTAGCGATGTCAGCGTTTGTTCCTTGTAAACGCACAATAATTGGTACGTTAATGTTACCCATATTTTTATAAGCGTCAATAACACCTTGAGCAACACGGTCACATCTTACAATTCCACCGAAAATGTTGATTAAGATGGCTTTCACAGCAGGATCTTTTAATATTATTTTAAAAGCCGCTTCTACTCTAGCTGCATCTGCAGTTCCACCAACATCTAAAAAGTTAGCTGGCTCACCACCTGCTTGCTTAATTAAATCCATAGTAGCCATTGCTAAACCAGCACCATTTACCATACAACCAACGTTTCCGTCTAAGTCTACATAGTTTAAACCTAAAGCACCTGCTTCAACTTCAATCTGGTTTTCTTCACGTAAGTCACGTAATTCAGCTAAATCTCTGTGTCTGTATAAAGCGTTAGCATCTAAAGTTACCTTAGCATCAACAGCCATTATTTTACTATCACTAGTTTTTAATACAGGGTTGATTTCAAATAAAGACGCATCCGATTTATCATAAGCAGTATATAAAGCGGTAACAAACTTTGTCATCTCTTTAAAAGCTGTTCCAGATAAGCCTAAGTTAAACGCGATACGACGCGCTTGAAAAGGTAAGATCCCTGTAGCAGGATCAATCTCTTCATTATGTATTAAATGTGGTGTTTCTTCTGCAACAGTTTCAATGTCCATACCGCCTTCTGTAGAATATACAATCATGTTTCTACCGTTTGCACGATTTAATAATACAGACATGTAATATTCGTTTGGCTCTTCATCACCTGGATAGTAAACATCTTCTGCTACTAAAACTTGGTGTACACGTTTCCCTTCCGCAGAAGTTTGTGGTGTTACCAAATCCATTCCTATGATTTGTCCTGCGATATCTTCAACTTCCTGAAGGTTTTTGGCCAACTTAACGCCTCCACCTTTACCACGTCCACCTGCATGAACTTGCGCTTTAATAACATGCCAACCTGTATCAGTTTCAGCTGTTAATTGCTTTGCTGCATCAACAGCATCTTTTGCACTTTGAGCTACAATACCACGTTGGATACGTACACCAAAACTGCTTAATAATTCTTTTCCTTGATATTCGTGTAAATTCATTTTTAATCAGAAATTTATTGGTCTGACAAAAGTAAGCATACTAATAGTTTTTACCAATAGTTTTTAAAATTGATTTATCCCATTTCAGTGCACACTCTAAAAGTTTAATCAATTAGGCGTTTTATAGCCGAAAATGCTTTGTCTACCAAATAATCTTCAACAACAATTGTAAACTCATTAGTCGTAGAAACCACCTCATACAAGGTAATGTTTTCCCAAGCTAAGCGTTTAAATATCTGATAATACAAGCCAACGATTTTAGAATTCCCTTTGGGCAAATAAATACTAATAGCAGATAATTTTTCTTGTAATCCTATCTGTGTTTCATGTTTAAAAGCTTTGAGAACACTATCCTTTTCAGCAGTCGAAATAATAATATTACTCTCAAACATACCACGTGTAAAGGCATAAAATGTTTGTTGATTCTCACTGATTTTTTCTAAAATTTGCGAATGACTATGGATTAAAGTCTTTGAATTTTGAAAAGTAAAATCACTCAAGTTAGATCGCACTGTAATATCACCAATTTGATTAAAAGCTTTCTTTAAACTATTGGAGTTTTCTAGATTCAATGGTTGTTGATAGCGACGTAATGCCATCATAATGGCACCATCTTTTACAGGTTTCCGCAACATTCTAGAAATCGGTGCATTTAACTCTTTTGCTAAGGCCGAAAAATTAATAATCTCTTTAGATAAGCCTTCTTCTAAAAAAGGACTAGCCACAATAATATCTTGAACACAGGACGCTATGGTTTTCACACGTTTAAATTTTGATAATTTTAAAAAAAATAATTCTAAAATTGAGAACGCGTGGAACCACTTCGTTCTCGTATTAAAAAGCTTCAATATTAATTAAAATTATAATTTAACTTTTTAATACTCGTTTCATTTTGTTAACTATTTAACATTATGTGTAAAAATAGCAATATTTTATCATTTTTATGTTTTTTATATCGATTACATTTACTTTCGCCAACTAACTTTTAAGAATTAAGAAGAATGAAGGATAATACCTTATTACAGATTGCAAAGGATTTTGGAAGTCCTGTTTATGTTTATGATGCTGAAAAAATAGAAACGCAGTACAAACGTTTAACAAAAGCATTTAATAAGGTTAAACATCTGAAACTTAATTATGCTGTTAAGGCCTTATCTAACATTTCAGTATTAAAATTATTTAACAAATTAGGTTCTGGAATTGATACCGTTTCTATTCAAGAATTGCGATTAGGCTTAAAAGCCGGATTTAAACCTGAAAACATCATTTTTACACCAAATGGCGTCTCACTTGAAGAGATTGAAGAAGCCGCTAAATTAGGTGTTCAGATTAATATTGATAACCTATCCATATTAGAACAATTTGGAACTAAACATCCTAAAACTCCGGTTTGTATTCGTATAAATCCACATGTAATGGCTGGCGGAAATACTAATATTTCTGTTGGACATATTGATAGTAAGTTCGGCATTTCGATTCATCAGATTCCGCTTTTACTTCGTATCGTTGAGAACACTAAAATGAATATCAACGGTATTCACATGCACACAGGAAGTGATATTTTAGATATTGATGTCTTTTTATATGCCAGTGAAATTCTATTTGAAACAGCTAAAAACTTCAAAACACTTGAATTCATAGATTTTGGTTCAGGATTTAAAGTCCCATACAAAAAAGGTGATATTGAAACCAATATTGATGAGTTAGGTGAAAAATTATCACAACGTTTTAATGAATTCTGTAAGGAATACGGCAAAGATTTAACTTTAGCGTTTGAACCAGGAAAATTTTTAGTGAGTGAAGCTGGTGTCTTTTTAGCTAAGGTAAATGTGGTAAAACAAACAACTTCAACGGTTTTTGCTCAGGTAGATTCTGGCTTTAATCACTTAATACGACCAATGCTTTATGGTTCACAGCACGATATTTTAAATATCTCGAATCCAAAAGGCCGCGAACGTTTTTATTCTGTTGTAGGTTATATCTGTGAAACAGACACATTTGCAAATAACAGACGAATTTCAGAAATAAACGAAGGCGACATTCTATGTTTTAAAAATGCAGGAGCCTATTGCTACTCTATGGCGAGCAACTACAACTCGCGTTACAGACCTGCTGAAGTGTTACTATATAAAGGAAAAGCGCAACTCATTAGAAAGCGTGAGGTTTTTGAAGATATCTTACATAACCAAGTTGAAATTACCATATAACAAAGCTATCTGAGTTAATATTTTGTGGGATTAAAGTAACGCTCTACACGGTTTGCGATTATCTTTGAGAAAACCAATCAACGTCCTATGAGTCAAATTGCTCCTAAAATAATCCGTCAAATTTTTATTTTACTATTAATCATAGTTTTTGGAATTATGATTTTTACTGAAATGTTACCTTATTTAACTGGTGTTCTGGGCGCAATTACGTTTTACATTTTACTAAGAAAGCTAATGACGCGCTTGGTTAATCAGCATAACTGGAACGCTACTTTAGCTGCTTTAACTTTAATGCTAGGCTCTTTTATTTTAATTATGATTCCACTTACGGGTTTCGGAATTATGTTAGGCAATAAAATTTCTGAAGTTGCTGGTAATAGTGAAAAGGTGATTGATGCTTTTAAAGATCAGGTTGGAAGATTACAATTTAAAACAGGTTTTGATATTAATTCTCAAATTGATACAAAATCGATTACAACTTGGCTATCTGAAAGTTTACAAAGTATGGCTGGCAGTAGTTTCAATTTGCTTATTGCCATAGGTCTTATGTATTTTATGCTCTATTTTATGTTGACCAATCGTAAAGCATTAAGACAATCGCTACGGGATTATATTCCCATGAGTAATAAAAACATTTCCGATATTGGTAAGGAAGTTCAAGCCATGGTAAAATCTAATGCCGTTGGAATTCCGTTGGTGGCTATTGCTCAAGGTATTATTGCACTGATTGGGTTTCTAATTTTTGGAATTCAAGATTCGTTGTTTTGGTTTGTCATTGTCACTATAGGTTCTATGATACCTTTCATTGGCACCTTCGTTGGTATTCTTCCTGTTTTTATTCTAACTTTATCTTCAGGAAACTCATTTCAAGCATGGGGAATTTTAATTTACGGTATTGTCGTTGTCGGTTCCACAGATAATATTATTAGGCTATACGTATTGCAAAAACTAGACGATGTTCATCCTTTAGTCACGCTTTTTGGTGTTATTGTTGGTGTTCCTTTATTTGGATTTATTGGTTTAATTTTTGGACCATTGCTCATTAGTATTTTTATGGCTTTAGTTAAAATCTATACAAAAGAATATGGTAAATCAGTAGAAAGCTAATCAGAAGATTGTGTTTCAAAAGAATATTATTAGATTTTAAATATGACAATTAAGTTATTTGTAACTTTATAACATTATTTAATTTAATCTACCTTCTCTAATGAATTCACAATCAAAATCACATCATCAATTCTATTATGTATCCTTATTTCTTTTATTAACTAGTTTTTTATCTTTTGCACAAGGCACCAGATTACTGCGTCAACCAGACATCAGTGCTACACATATCACCTACACTTATGGTAGCGATATTTGGGTTTCTGCATTAAACTCTAATGAAGCCAAACGCATTACTTCTACTGCTGCAATCGAATCTAACCCTTACTTTTCACCAGATGGAAATTGGATTGCTTTCAGTTCTAACAGAGCTGGCACCAACAATGTCTATGTAGTTTCAAAACATGGTGGTGAACCGAAGCGATTAACATGGCATCCAAGCGGTTCTACCGTAAGAGGATGGACTAATGATGGAAAGCATATCTTATTTGCCAGTAATAGAGAAACAGCACCACGACCTTATAACAGACTTTACACTATTTCTGTTGAAGGAGGAGCGCCAAAACTACTTACTAAACAGTGGAGTAATAACGGATCTTATTCGCCTGATGGCACTCAAATGATTATTGATAAAATGGACCGTTGGGATGAAGAATGGCGCGCTTATAGAGGCGGACAAAACACACCACTTATTGTGTTGGATTTAGAAACACAAAACGAAGTTTTATTGCCTAATGAACACACAACTGACATTCAACCGCTATGGTTAGATGATACCATTTATTTTTTATCAGATCGGGATTTAGTGTCTAATATTTGGGCTTTCAATCCTGAAACAAAATCACTTACTCAAATCACAAAATTTAAAGGTGCTGACATTAAATGGTTAAGTGGTAATAATGACACTTTAGTTTATGAACGCGATGGTTATTTACATACTTTATCGATTTTAACAGGAAAATCAACCCAGTTAGCAATTGATGTAGTGGGGGATTTTCCATGGTCTGAAACCAAATGGGAAGACGTATCAAATTCTACACGTTCCGCATCCTTGTCACCAAATGGAAAACGTGCCATAATGCAGTCGCGTGGAGATATTTTTACAATTCCTGTAGAGTTTGGAGATGCGCGTAACATCACTGAAAGTTCTGGTACAGCAGACCGCAGACCTATTTGGTCACCAAAAGGGGATAAAATCGCTTGGTTTTCTGATGCTGATAGAAAAAATTATGCTTTAATGATATCAGATCAAGATGGTTTATCTCAACCTGAAGCAATTTCCATTGGTGAATCTAAACTCGCTTGGAATCCTACGTGGTCTCCAGATGGAAAGCATATCGCCTTTGTAGATGATGATGTACGCTTAAGGTTCATCAACTTAGAAACTAAAAAAATTAAAACCATTGCTATTGGTGGAACAAATTTAGAACGTAATAGACTAGAATTAAAATGGTCACCAGACAGTAATTATTTGGCGTATGAAAAAGCAGCTTCTAATAATTTTAGACAAATCTATATCTACGCATTAGAGACAGATAAGTCAACACCAATTACAGACACTTTTGCAGATTCCTTTTCACCAGCTTGGGATTTAAATCAAAAACAATTGTACTTTTTAGCCAGTACAGATGTGGCTCTTGCCTCAGGTTGGGCGAATACAAGTTCTATGACAGCAGATCCGGCTTATGCGGCTTATGTCATTAATTTAGATGCTAACGATGATTCTCCTTTTAAACCAAAAAGTGACGAAGAAAACACCCAAAAAGAGGACGACGACAAAAACGATGACAAAAAAGAAAAGGACGATTCTAACGATAAGAAAGACGACGACTCAAAACCTATGCGTATAGATTTTGAAAATATTGGTCGCCGTACACTGGCATTGCCAATTCCTTCTAGAAACTATGGTTTTATTAGTTCTGGTCCTAAAGGTTCGATGTTTATTTCAGAATATGTTCCAAACTCAAGAGCAGCTATACTTCATAAATTCGATCTTAAAAAACAAGAGCACAAAGAGTTTGCATCTGGTGTACGCTCAGTTTCTATAACTACAAATGGTGAACATATGCTCGCTCAAATTAAAGGAAACTGGCAAGTAATTAGTACAAAAGGCAGCAATGCTAAAGGAGGTAAGCGACTTAAAGTAAACCTACAAATGAAATTAGATCGTTCTGCTGAATGGGAACAAATGTTTGAAGAAGCATGGCGTTACGAACGCGATTATTTTTACGATCCAAATATGCATGGTCGCGATTGGGATGTGGTTTACAAACGTTACGCTCCGTTAGTACCCTTTATAAAACATCGTGCGGATTTATATTACATTCTAGATCAAATGAATGGTGAATTATCCGTTGGTCATAGTTTTGTTCGTGGTGGAGATTATCCAGATATTGAAAGATCAACAACAGGACTATTAGGAGCTGACCTCGTTACAGTAAAAAGCCATTGGAAAATTGATCGCATTTACACAACAGAACGCTGGAATCCTGGTTTAACAGGACCTTTGGACGCACCAGGATTAAACATAAAAGAAGGGCATTACATTGTTGGTATAAACGGAAACGAAATTAAAGCAGATGATAATTTTTATGAATATTTAGATGGCACTTCAGGAAAACAAACCATACTTCACATTAATGATAAACCAGATTTTAAAGGTAATTGGCAAGAAATTGTAGAACCTATTCGTAGTGAAAATTCATTAAGACAACGCACTTGGGTTGAAGATAACCGTAGGTTAGTTGACAAACTCTCTAACGGACGATTAGGCTATATTTGGGTGCCCAATACAGGAGGCCCTGGTTTTGTATCCTTCAACAGGTACTATTTTGCTCAACAGGATAAAGAAGGTGCTGTAATAGATGAACGTTTTAATGGAGGTGGTTTGCTAGATGATTATATGGTAGATTTAATGACGCGTAGCCTTAGAGCAGGATTAACAAATGAGGTACCAAACGGAAACCCCCTAACATTACCTGCTGGTATTTTAGGTCCAAAGGTATTATTGATTAATGAACTTGCTGGATCCGGTGGAGACTTTTTTCCATGGGTATTTAGACAGCAAAACGTTGGACAATTAATTGGCATGACCACTTGGGGAGGCTTAGTAAAATCATCAACACATTATGCATTGATTGATGGAGGCTCATTAACCGCTCCAGACAATGCTGTATTTGATCCTATAAATAATACATGGATTGCCGAGAATAAAGGTGTAGCACCAGATATTGAAGTGCGACAAGATGCAAAAGCACTATCAAACGGAAAAGATCCTCAACTTGAAAGAGCCGTTGAAGAATTAATGAAACAATTGGGTATAAAAAAGGCTGTCAAAGCGCCTCCGTTTCCACAACCTGCCAAAGGAAATTAATCAAATCTAATGTCAGAATTTGATATTGTAATGGTATTTGCCGCAAACCTTTTTGCAAGATTAGGAGTGCGGCTTGTATTTAACTATTAAAATGAAACCAGAAGATAGAAGTAGTGAAGTGTTTTCCGAATACTTAACGCTAACAACCAGATTAGAGCGCAAATGGTTTAAAACACGAGTTTAAGATTTCACCTTTCCGGTAAAAAAATTCACCTTAGAATTTAAAGGATTTCCTGTGGTTCGTCGGTAAATAGATAATTGCCCACAGTGCCAAATTGCATCTGCAATTGGACCATTAATTTGATTCCAAAATGGAATTTCGCGTTCACCAAAAATAATTTTGAATTGCGAAATATCGTCACTTTCTCTTAAAATATCGGCAGCGACTTTTAAGTTGTTTAAGGTTTTACTTCTCAATTCTGAATATGATAAATCTTCCTTTTCGTTGATGTTTGATTTCTTTAACGTTGAATTTACAATAGTTTTAGACAAATCGTAAATATGTTGAATAGTTCCTAATGAAGTTCGTCCGTCAACATTGGCCTTGTAAGCTAGATCTTTTTCAGTTAAACTATCTGTTGCCCAATAAAACCGAAAGCCTAATGCTTCAATCATCCGAGCTGCCATGGTACCAGCAGTAAACGATTCTGAATATTCAGGAACTTCGTAAAAAGGTAACTTTTCATTATTTTGTGCTGCACTACTCCACATTCCACTCATCAATATTACAACTATAAGACTTATAACAACTTGTTTGAACTTATTCATTTTTTAACTGCGCTTTATAGGTATCAATATTTTCTTTTTGATGGTCTGGCAATTCTGGCTCTCTTATGTCTTTGTATTCTTTAAGTGTATCATAGAGGATTTTTGCCACAATATATCTTGCTGTTGGCTTATCATCGGCTGGAATATTGTACCATGGTGCATTGGGTTTAGACGTTCTATTTAGTGCTTCTTCATAACACTCTTGATACGTATCCCAATGTTCGCGTTCATCTAAATCATCTGGTGAAAATTTCCAATTTTTATTCGGTTTATTTAAACGTCTAAGAAGTCTGTTTTTTTGTTCCTCTTTTGAAAGATTCAAAAAGAATTTAAAAATGATGGTACCACTATCTGCAACATGCTTTTCAAAATTATTAATCTCACTATAACGTCTATCCCAAAACGCTTCATCTACATCGTCTAAGCTGTTTATATCTGGCATATTCTCGTACATTAAATATTCTGGATGCACCTTAGTTACCAATACATTTTCGTAATGTGTTCTGTTAAATATTCCAAATTTACCTCGTGCTGGTAAGGCTTTTATATGCCTCCAAAGGTAGTCGTGTTTCAACTCTAAATCTGTAGGCTTTTTAAAACTATGCGCTACAATTCCTCTTACATTAAACTCCTTAAACACTTCACGAATTAAACTATCCTTACCTGCAGTATCCATACCTTGTATACAAAATAACACAGCGTATTTTCCATGCGCATACATTGTATTCTGAATATCTGCGAGATCTTCACTGACTTTTCTTAATTTCTTTTCAATTTTCTTTTCTTTTGCATCGAGATCAAAAGTGGTTGGTAAATCTTTTATATCAACCTTATTAGAAATTTTAAAATCGTCTATATCTATATCTTTCATATGGTAATAGTATTTATATTTATCTAAATTTTAATCTATAGAGAACGAGGAATATAACTATTTCAGCAACAAAAAACGCACGATTCATTCCTAAAATAAATAGGTCTTAAACTAGTTTAGAACAATTTAATAGTGTGTTTTTATTTTGAAGCAAAAGCCTTAACATCACTTTCACTTACTTCGCTTCCACCCAAAATAATTAAACGTTCAATAACATTACGTAGTTCTCGTATGTTACCTCTCCAATCGTAATTTTGAAGCAGTTTTACAGCTTTATCAGAAAAAGATTTTTTGCCGCTTCCGTGTTCTTTTGAAATCTTTTTAGAAAAATAATCTATCAATAACGGAATGTCTTCTCGTCTGTCATTTAATGCAGGAACTTCAATTAAAATAACGGCTAATCTGTGGTATAAATCCTCTCTAAACCTACCTTCTTCAATTTCCTTTTTAAGGTTTTTATTGGTTGCTGCTACAACTCTTACATTCACTTTAATATCCTTATCACTACCGACACGTTGAATTCTACTTTCTTGTAACGCACGCAATACCTTAGCTTGTGCTGGCAAACTCATATCGCCAATTTCATCTAAAAATATGGTTCCGCCGTTGGCAGCTTCAAACTTACCTGCTCTATCTTTTGCGGCAGATGTAAACGCACCTTTGACATGTCCGAATAATTCACTTTCTATAAGTTCACTAGGAATCGCTGCACAGTTAACCTCAATCATTGCTCCTTTAGAACGTTCACTTTTTTGGTGTAACCAATGTGCCACTAATTCTTTACCAGTTCCATTAGGACCTGTAATTAAAACACGAGCATCAGTTGGTGCAACTTTATCTATCATGTTTTTAATACGTTCTATTGCATCGCTTTCACCTATCATTTCGTAGTTTTTACTCACTTTTTTCTTGAGTCTTGTATTTTCTACGACGAGTTCTTTTCTGTCTAATGCAATACGAACAGTATTTAATAATCTGTTTAAATCTGGTGGTTTAGAGATATAATCAAAAGCACCTAATCGCATGGTATTTACAGCTGTATCTAAATCACCATGACCAGAAATCATAACCATAGGTGTTTCTGGCTTCACTTTTTTAACGGCTTCTAACACTTCGACGCCATCCATTTTTGGCATTTTAATATCACAAAGCACAAGGTCGTAATCTTCTTTCTTTATTTTTTCGATTCCGGCTAAACCATCTTCTGCTTCTTCTACTTCGTACGTATCATTTTCTTCAGAAAGTATTTTTACTAATACGCGTCGTATAGCAGCTTCATCTTCTATAATTAATATTTTTGGCATAACTTTTTTTTATTTTTTTTTGTTACAAGTGATTCAATGTCATTAAATCACTGAACGTATTAGCATATTTTATTTTTCAATAATATGTATATCGCGTTGCGGAAATGGAATTGAAATGTTGTTTTCTCTAAAAAGACGATCGATTTCAAACCGAAGATCACTTTTTATATATTTTGCTGTAAAACTATCACCTAAAGTAAAAATAAGTTTAAAATTTAGAGCACTATCTCCAAAGTCAGTAAAAAGCACAACAGCTTCAGGGCTTGGCAAAACAGCGTCGTGGGTTCTTGCTGCTTGTAGTAATAGTTTTTTAACCAACTGCACATCACTTCCGTAAGCCACACCAACCATTACACTCTCTCGAGTCGTTGTATCATTTTGTGTCCAGTTATACAAACTGTTTTCTAAATACAAATGATTAGGAATTATTAACACTTTATTATCTATGGTTACGGCCCTTGTGGTTCGTAATTTAATTTCAATAACGCGACCAACCCTATCTTCTATCTCAATAATATCGCCAACATGAACGGTTTGGTCTACTAATATAAAAATACCTGCAATTATATCTTGAAAAAGGGTTTGTAATGCCAAACCAATACCGATTAGCAAAGCCGCTGAAGCTGCAAAAACAGCAGTAATATTGACACCAACACTATGTAGTGTTATTAAGAGAATAATAATATAAACAAGCCATCTAAAATAGCCATAGACTACATTAAACTTACTTTTATCTTCCTTAGGAAGCTTTCTCGTAATTAGCTTTAGAAAAATTCTCAATACTATTGTAGTGATAAAAATAGCCGTGATTACAACTAAAATATCTAATATTGAAATACTAATATCGTTACCAATAGTCATATTTTGACTTAGAAATCCTTTTATAGTTTCCCAAGTATTACTTTCGGTAATAGTATTTTCAAATGATTCTAAATCTTGACTCATTTTTTAGTATTTCAACCATTTAAACAGTTCTTTATACGTTGGCTTTTTACCATACATTAAAATTCCAACACGATAAATCTTAGCCGCAAACCATACGGCAAAAATAAATGTTCCTATAAGTAACAATAACGATAAGCCCTGTTGCCATAGTGGAACTCCAAACGGAATTCGCATTAACATTACCACTGGCGATGTTAAAGGTACGAACGAAAATACCGTGGATACGGTTCCATGCGGATCTTCAATTACTGTAAACACACCTACATAAACAGCCAAAATTAATGGCATAAGAATGGGCAGCATAAATTGCTGAGTGTCGGTTTCGTTGTCCACAGCTGCTCCAATGGCCGCATAAAGTGAACTATACAATAAATAACCACCTATAAAAAAGAATAAAAACGCAATAATTAAGTTGGTCATTGGTAAATTACTAATTGCTGTAATTAGGTTTTCTGCCATAGCTTGGGCGCCATCTGCCTGCATTGCTTGGTTCACCATTTCTTGTTGTGGTGATTGTACTTGCGCTAAATCTATACCGAAAATTGCGGATACCACAAATAATAAAACACCTCCTAAAACAACCCAAATCGCAAATTGTGTGACGCCTGCTAAAGAGGTACCAATAATTTTTCCCATCATGAGTTGAATAGGTTTTACAGAAGAAATAATAACCTCAATAATCCTACTCGTTTTTTCTTCAATGACGCTTCGCATAATCATGTTTCCATAAATAATAATAAACATGAAGAGTAAATAACCTGCTGCTCCACCAAATGCCAGTTTTACAATATTATCTATTTTAGAACTTTTTTCTCCTTCAAAACTTTCTTGTGCAATCTCTATATTTGTTTGTGATGCTTCAATCTGTGCTATGGAAACTCCATCTAATTCAAGTTTTTTTTCTTTGAGTCGTTTTTCAATCTTTCGTTCTAAGCTAGAGATGACACTTAAAGATGGGGAATCTTCAGAGTAAAATTTCACATTTCCGGCAACTCCGTCGAGTGAGCTTGCTTTACCAAAATACAACAAGCCATAATCCTCTTTTTCTTTTACTAAGGCAATAGCATCTTCAAGGCTTAAGCCATCAAGACTTGTATAGGTTGTATTTTCTGTATTCTGAAATTCTCCTTTTAAATAACCTGTCTCATCTAATACAGAAATAGTGCGTTGTTTATCATTGTTTAACTGCGATAAATATGCGACAACTGCAATAAGTGCAATCATTATTAAAGGACTCAAAAACGTCATTACAATAAATGATTTATTCTTCACTTTTGTAAGATACTCGCGTTTTATAATTAATGGTAAATGATTCATTATTAGTTGTTTTTTACAGTTTGAATAAAAATATCACTGGCTGAAGGTATCACTTCTACAAAGTGGTGCACCTCTGCTTTAGAGGTTAAAAATGACAACAAATCATTGGGTGATGCCTGTTCTCCGAGCTTAATATTCAATTTAATATCATCATTTAAATTTTTAAACGTGGCTGGTAGCACTTCAAATTTATCTTGAATTTCTGAAAATACTTTGTCTTTGTTTAAGCTTTCTAATCCAACTTCGAATGTATTGGTTTTAAACTGACGTTTTATATCGTTTAATTTTCCGTCTAAGACTTTATTAGATTTATGAATTAAAGCAATATGATCGCATAATTCTTCAACAGATTCCATTCTATGGGTTGAAAAAATAACAGTAGCTCCTTCATCTCTTAACTGTAAAATTTCGTCTTTTATTAAATTAGCATTAATAGGGTCGAAACCAGAAAATGGTTCATCGAAAATCAACAATTTAGGTTGATGAAGTACTGTTACAATAAATTGGATTTTTTGAGCTTGTCCTTTACTGAGTTCTTGGATTTTTTTATTCCACCAATCTCCAATTTCTAACTTATCGAACCAATATTTTAATCTTTCTTTTGCCTCTGTTTTGCTTAAGCCTTTTAACTGTGCTAAATACAAACATTGCTCTCCAACTTTCATGGATTTATACAATCCACGTTCTTCTGGCAAATAACCAATATCTCTAATATGCTCTGGTTTTAACGGCTGTCCATCTAAAAGCACAGCGCCAGCATCTGGCATAGTAATTTGATTAATTATACGGATCAGTGTGGTTTTACCTGCGCCATTTGGGCCAAGTAAACCAAAGATGCTACCTTTTGGTACAGCAATAGATACTTGATTTAGTGCTTTAAAATTCCCGAAACTTTTTGAAACGGAATCAGCAACTAATAAGTCATTCATATGAAACTAAATTTTTAGGATGTGGTTATTACGTAAATATATTAAATGTTATAGATTCTAAAATAAGAATATGATACTATTTGTTTATTTTTTGAATATTCCCATCGGTTACACAAAAGGTTAGACCATGATTTAACCAAATTTTGATGGATTTTCAGATTTCAAAAGGTGTTTAGGCAGATAAGTTGAAGGTAATGATAGATTAAACTGAAATCTGCCGCACCAAAAATACAGCAACAACAACCTGTAAATCAAAACATAATACTTATAAAAACAAAACCCACCCTTATGGTTAGACAAGGATGGGAAAAAATTGCTATGAAAAAGAAAAATTACCGCTAAAATGATTAGCGATGAATCAAATATACTAAATTTTATTAAACAGGCACCCTTTATGAAAACATATCTTTTACCTTTTCAAAAAAAGATTTATCCGAGCTTTCTGGTTTAGGTTCAAAATGCTCATCTTCCTTCATACTTTCAAAAAACGCTTTCTGCTTTTTATTTAAAGTCTTTGGTGTCCAAACATTTACATGTACTAACAAATCCCCTTTACCATAACCATTGATACTTGGAATACCTTTACCTCGTAATCTTAATATTTTACCCGATTGTACACCAGGTTCAATCTTTATTCTCACTTTACCAGTAACAGTATCTATTTCTTTAGAGTTACCTAAAACAGCATCTGGCAAACTTACATACATGTCGTAATGTAGGTTATCTCCTTCTCGTTTTAGTGTAGCATGTTCTTCTTCTTGGATGGCAACTAATAAGTCTCCTGCAATACCATTTCCTGGTGCATCGTTACCTTTTCCTGTAACTTTAAGTTGCATGCCATCTACAACACCTGCTGGTATTTTAACCGTAACTGTTTCTTCAGAAACTTTTAAACCATGTGCATCTGCATCTGCTGGTTTTTTATCTATACTTTGGCCAGCACCACCACAAGTAGGACACGCAGAGGCTGTTTGCATACGACCTAAAATAGTATTGGTAACTCTAGTTACCTGACCAGAACCATTACAAGTACTACAAGTCTTATACGTTGTACCTTCGGCTTGTATTTTACGTTTTACTTTTATTTTCTTTTCAACACCATTGGCTACATCCTCTAGTGATAAAGTGACACGAATACGCAAGTTGCTACCTTTTGCAACACGTTGTCTTCCGCCACCACCGAAGCCTCCAAAACCGCCTCCGCCTCCGAAGCCTCCGCCAAAGATATCACCGAATTGACTGAATATGTCATCCATATTCATGCCGCCTCCACCAAAGCCACCATTGCCATCAAAGGCTTGATGACCAAATTGGTCGTAACGTGCTTTCTTGTCAGCATTACTTAAAATTTCATATGCTTCTGCTGCCTTTTTAAACTTCTCTTCAGCTTCTGTATCATCTGGATTTTTATCTGGATGATATTTTAAAGCCATTTTACGATACGCTTTTTTTATTTCGGCATCAGTTGCTCCTTTACTTATTCCTAATATCTCGTAATAATCTTCTTTCATCAACTATTTTATTCTCTATTCTTGGTTTTCGCAGAACTGCGTAAATTTGTGTATCTATATTATTGTCCGATAACCACTTTTGGAAAACGAATAACTTTATCGCCTAACTTATAACCACGTTCTACAACATCTATTATTTTCCCTTTAAGGTCTTCAGATGGTGCAGGAATTTGAGTAACCGCGTCATGGTGGTCTGCATCAAAAGCATCACCTTGTTTTACTTCGATTTTAGACAAGCCCTTTTTCTCTAAAGTATCTACAAGTTTATTGTAAATTAATAATACGCCTTTTCTTAATTCTTCGGCCTCTTTGTCATCATCAATATGTGACAAAGCACGTTCAAAATCATCTAAAACTGGTAGCAATGCTATGACAACATCTCTATTTGCAGTTGAATATAACGATACGCGCTCTTGGTTTGTACGCCTTTTGTAGTTTTCAAACTCCGCAAACAAACGAATAAACTTATCTTTTTCGAAAGCCACCTGCTCTTGCAACTGTTCTTCCACAGACTTAGTATCTTCTTCAGACTTAATCTCTTCTTGCCCTTCTACTTCTTCAGTAGCTGTAGCCTGACCCTCAACTTGTGAGTCTTCTACTTTATTTTCTATATCTTTTTTACTCATTTTGAGTTCTTTTTTTGCTTTCCATTAGATTGGCAAAAGTACTGCCATTATTATAAAAATGTCAAAATGTCATTAACAATTTTTTATTATACTTTCAGCTCAGTATTTCATATCTTTGTTTTTAACAACTCAAATAAATACAGAAAATATGAAATCAAATTTTTTAAAAATTTTTATGCTTGTTGCTTTAGCCACATTTTCAAGTTGTGGTGAAAAAGCCAAAGAAGCTAACACTACAGAATCTAAAGATGCTGCTGTTGCTAAATCTGACGCTATTCATTACGCTGTAAACACAGATGAATCAACGATAGAATGGAAAGGTTTTAAGCCAACAGGCTCTCATAATGGTATTATTAATTTATCTGTCGGTAAATTAAGTGTTAATGGAGGTTCTGTAGAAAATGGAAAATTTGTTATTGATATGGGCACAATTGAAGTTCATGATATTCCTGCTGAAGAAGAAAGTAACGCTAAATTAACAGGTCATCTTAAAAGTGAAGACTTTTTTCATGTTGACGCACATCCAAATGCTATTTTTGAAGTTACAGGGATGGAAACTACTGAAGGAAAATCTATGCTTTCTGGTAATTTAACCCTTAAGAAAAGTACAAAAAATGTAAGTTTTCCGGTAGCTATTGATTTTAATGACAATAATTTAACCTTGACAAGTGAAACATTTACAATAGATCGTTCTAACTGGAATGTTAAGCATAAATCAAAATCATTTTTTGATGATTTAGGTGATAAATTCATTAACGATGACATTGAATTAAAAATAACTTTATCTGCTAGTAAAATCTAATAACACTAAGGCTTAAATAAAAAAAGCAGTCATTTTTATGGCTGCTTTTTTTATTTGACACATTCAATATTCATCAATATATGAATTATCTATATAATGCAAATCCCGAATAAACATCGGTAGCTTTCGAATTAATCTGATAATAAGTGTATAAAAACAGTTGGTTAAATAAAAATATACTTTATAGCAGCTATCATACCTATGAACCCGATAAAAGCAATAAGAACCCAAACCGTTCCTCTATAATATTTTTTATGAAGTTGAAGATCCTTACGATACTGATACCCAATAACGATAACGAAGACAATAAAAAATAAAATTCCAAAAATCAATTGACCAGTACTAAACATCTTCTTATTTTTATGCAAAAATAAGGATTAAAACCACAACTATGCAAGACAAAATTAATGCTGTAAAAGCGTTTCATACTGCTTTTAAAATTGGGCATCGCGAAACACCAAAAGCAGACTTAGGAATTGAAAAAAATATGCTGCGTTACAAGCTGATGCGCGAAGAGAACGAAGAGTATTTAGAAGCTGCCAATGACAATGACTTAGTAGAGGTTGCAGATGCATTAGGCGATATGCTTTATATTTTATGCGGCACTATTATAGAACATGGTATGCAACATAAAATTGAAGAAGTATTTAACGAAATACAGCGAAGTAATATGAGTAAATTAGGTGCTGATGGCGAACCAATTTACAGAGAAGATGGTAAGGTTTTAAAAGGTCCTAATTACTTTAAGCCACATATAAAAGCTATTTTAGAATCATAAAAAAAAGCAGCCAATTGGCTGCTTTTTTTTATACGATTATTTTTAATAATTTCTATTTTACTTCATGTCTCCAACCATGTTTATCTTCCGATAAATTATGTTGAATATTTAATAAGGTCTTCTTAAACAATTTATTGTAAGCGTCTTCAGCATCAGTTCCAGATATTTCAAACAATTCACCTTGATGCTCAAAGGCAGAAATCGGACTAATTACGGCAGCTGTACCTGCACCAAAAACTTCTTTAAGACTACCATCTTTGGCAGCGTTTTTAATTTCTTCAACTGTTACCTGCCTTACTTCACAAGTAATTCCTAAATCTTCCGCAATTTGAATGATACTTTTTCGCGTAATACCATCTAAAATTCTATCGCTTGTCGGTGCTGTTATTAATTTATCATTAACCCTAAAAAACACATTCATTGTTCCAGCTTCTTCAAGAAAAGTATGCGTATCTGCATCTGTCCAAACGACTTGCTGAAATCCTTTTTCTTGTGCCAAACTTGTTGGGTAAAACTGTGCAGCATAGTTACCTGCGGCTTTTGCAGCACCAACTCCTCCATTAGCCGAACGACTATAATGATCTGCAATTAACACTCTAACTGCTGAGTTATAATACGATTGAGCAGGAGAGCAAATAATCATAAATCGATACATATTTGCAGGCGATGCAGAAATGGCTGGTTCTGTAGCTATTACAAAAGGTCTTAAATATAGTGAGTTTCCTACTCCAGCTTTTATCCAATCACTATCTAATTTTAATAAGGCCTCTAAACCTTCAAAAAAATAATTTTCAGGAAATGCTGGCATCGCTAATCGCCCAGAAGATTTATTAATTCTATCAAAATTCTGTTTTGGTCTAAAAAGAAAAATCTTTCCATCTTTGTCTTTATAGGCTTTCATCCCTTCAAACACAGCTTGCCCATAATGAAAGACACGAGCAGACGGATCAAAAGTCATCGCTTGGTATGGCATTATTTGAGGGTCTTGCCATTTCCCATCTTTATAGTCACATACAAACATGTGATCTGTAAACACACGACCAAAGTCTAAGTTGCTAAAATCTACTGTACTGATTTTAGATGTTTCAGCAGTTTCAATGCTGACTTTATCTGTATAATTGGCCATAATTATTTGTGATTTTTAAGCAAAAATACATAATCAGCACGGTAAATGAAAGGTTATATTCCGTTAAATTGACTAAATTTGTAATTATATAATCATTCAAATCAAAACCTATTAATAATGAAAAAAATCATTTTACTTTTTACAATTAGCTTAGTTGCCCTTTCTTGCAAAGACGATTCTAAGACTGCCGAAGACAAAGTTGAAGAGGTCAATCAAGAAATTGCTTATGCTTCTTTTGGAAAAGAAATCAACGATACAGACGCTTTATCTGGCGATCGTATTATGGAACAGTATAAAACCTTAAAAGTTGGTGATACGCTTAATACTAAAGTAAAAGGAAAAATCATTGAGGTGTGTTCTAAAAAAGGCTGTTGGATGACCTTAGATATGGATGGTGAAAACCAAGTGATGGTTAAATTTAAAGATTATGGCTTTTTTATGCCTTTAAATGCTGAAGGTGACGTGGTAATGAATGGAAAAGCATACGTTTCGGAAACTCCAGTTGAAGAATTAAGACATTACGCTGAAGATGCAGGCAAATCTGAAGAAGAAATTGCTGCGATTACAGATCCTAAATTTGAATATGGCTTTGAAGCTGATGGTGTTTTACTTAAAAAATAAGCATTTTACACTACTCTTTCTTTTGTTTTTATGGGTTTATAACTGTAAAAATGAAGAAAAATTAGCTGAAGAACAACCGATTGAAAAAACGGTTGAATACGAGATGTACAAGCCCTCTGAAATGTCTATATTCATGAATGCTATGTACGCCTATAACCTGAGTTTAAAAGCTCAGATTGTTGCTGGCGAAACACCAACTTCAATGCCTTTAGATTTATTAAAATTACATTCAGCAGAAATGACTGACGGTAAAGGTAGAACGGAAAATTGGCAGAGTTTTGTAAATGTTTTTATAGCGTCGCAAGAAGCCGTTGCTGATACACTTTCTAATACCGAATTAAAAGTGCGTTATAACAATGCTATTACCAACTGTTTAAATTGTCATAAAACGGAATGCACAGGACCAATTCCAAAGATTAAAAAATTACTGATTCAGTAAAAAAAATATAAGATCGCTACGCTTTTAGGACCAAGAACCAAGACTTGATTCTAACAAAATGATAAATAGAAGTGTTTTTATTTAAACTGAAATATTTGGTTTAAAAAAAATCAGATACATCGTGTGACAACAATCGAATAGTCAAAAACATTTGAAAAGAAATATAATTACCACATCGGATGGTTCTAAAACCATCCAAATAGAAGAATGGAACGAACAGTACCATTCCATTCATGGTGCCATACAAGAAGCAAACCATGTGTTTTTAAAGCATGGTTTGCATTTCTTTTTCGCTGAACTCAATTCAGCATCACCTGAAATGGTGTCAGCATCAAAAAATGAACACAAATCTCAGGTTGAAAATGAGTGTCATACTGAGCTTGCCGAAGTATCTATTTTAGAAATAGGTTTTGGTACTGGTCTCAATGCGTTTTTAACCCTTATCGATGCAGAAAAATTAAAGCTAAATATCAATTATGTTGGTGTTGAAGCTTACCCTGTTCAACTCGAAGAAATTAAACAGCTTAATTATATTGAATTAATTTCTAAAGAACATGAAGCTGTTTTTGAAAAACTACATGATACACCTTGGGAAGAATCTTGTGAAATCACTTCGAATTTTCAATTAGAAAAACAAGAAAAATTCTTTAAGGACATAACAGCTGAAAACGCTTTTAACATCATCTATTTTGATGCTTTTGGCGCCCGTGTGCAACCCGATTTATGGACTGAAGACATTTTTAAAATTATGCTTAAAGCCCTTAAACCTAATGGTATTCTGGTGACCTATTCTGCAAAAGGCAGCGTAAGACGTGCTATGCAAGCCGTTGGATTTACCGTAGAACGCTTACCTGGACCTCCTGGAAAACGTGAAATGTTAAGAGCCCAAAAAAAAGGCTTGTAACATTCAGCGACATGTAATGAGTTAAATGTTGAGAAAAGCAAAATATTCAGTAAACGAATTATATTAAATGTTAAGACCTGACTAATTAGGCTAAACCTAAAATTATTAATCTTTACCTGTCGTCACTTCGAGTGAAATTCCGCTTTTCAGGAATTTTGTATCGAGAAGTTTATAGGTATCTAAGGTTCTCGATACATTTCTCTCTCTCGAAACACTCGAACTGACGACAGCCGTAAATTGAAACAGACACTTTTATAACATTATACCTTTGCTTCTTTGTGCCTTCGGGCCTTTGCGTGAAAAATTACTCAGAGATACGCAGAGATTCATGGAGAAAAAAAGACAGAGATTTCAATAATTACCACTAATTCTATAACTTTCCAATCACTACTATAATTCCGTCACTTCGAGTGAAATTCCGCTTTTCAGGAATTTTGTATCGAGAAGTTTATAGGTAACCAAGGTTCTCGATACATTTCTCGCTCACTCGAAACACTCGAACTGACGACGGAGGTAAATTGAAACAGATACGTTTATAACATTACACCTTTGCTTCTTTGCGTCTTCGCGACTTTGCGTGAAAAATCACTCAGAGATACGCAGAGATTACACAGAGATTCATGGAGTAAAAAAGACAGGGATTGCAATAATTACCACTAATTCTATAACTTTCCAATCACTACTATAATTCCGTCACTTCGAGTGAAGTTCCGCTTTTCAGGAATTTTGTATCGAGAAGCTTATAGGTAACCAAGGTTCTCGATACATTTCTCGCTCTCTCGAAACACTCGAACTGACGACCGAGGTAAATTGAAACAGATACGTTTATAACATTACACCTTTGCTTCTTTGCGACTTTGCGTGAAAAATTACTCAGAGATACGCAGAGATTACACCGAGATTCATGGAGAAAAAAAGACAGGGATTGTAATAATTACCACTAATTCTATAACTTTCCAATCACTACTATAATTCCGTCACTTCGAGTGAAATTCCGCTTTTCAGGAATTTTGTATCGAGAAGCTTATAGGTAACCAAGGTTCTCATTACATTTCTCGCTCACTCGAAACACTCGAACTGACGATAAGTTGCTAATTTGAAAATACTACAATTTAAAAGTTTTGTTCCTCAAACGTTAAATCATATCTAAATCGCATACGTACCCTTTTAACCTTTTGTATATTTATATAAAAAGGAAAAATGACCGTTTTAATTACAGGAGCTACAGGATTAATTGGGCAAGAAATCGTAAAACAATGTCATGAAGAAGGTATTAATGTACATTATTTAACGACTTCAAAATCTAAATTAACAAAAGAATCGAATTACAAAGGGTTTTATTGGGATCCTGACAAAAACGACGTAGATCACAAGTGCTTTGAAGGTGTTTCTGCCATTATCAATATGGTTGGTGCTTCTATATCTAAACGCTGGACAGACGATTACAAAAAAATCATTCTTAAGAGTAGAACCGAAACTGCTCAATTGCTGCAAGACACCATAAAAAAACATAATTATAAGATTGACCAAATCGTTTCCGCAAGTGCTATTGGCATTTACCCAACAAGTTTAGTCAACTATTACGAAGAAACCAATACAGAAATTTCAGAAACCTTTTTGGGTAAGGTTGTACACGACTGGGAAGCTGCCATCGATGACTTTAGTGCTTTGGGATGTAAAGTGGCAAAAATCAGAATTGGTTTAGTGTTAGCCAAAGATGGAGGTGCTTTACCCGAAATGATAAAACCCATTAAATTTGGTGCAGGTGCTGCTTTTGGTAGTGGTAAACAATGGCAAAGCTGGATTCATGTAAGCGATTTGGCATCACTATTTGTGTATGCTGTACAACATAATTTTGAAGGGATTTATAATGGAGTTGCACCAAATCCTGTGAGCAATAAAGAGCTAACCAAGGCTGCAGCTCGCATTTTAAAACGTCCTTTGATTTTACCCAATATTCCAAAATTTGTCATGAAATTGGTACTAGGAGACATGCATATTCTTTTGTTTGAAAGTCAACGTGTCAGCTCTCAAAAAGTAGAAGCTGAAGGTTTTAATTTTCAATTTGTGAATTTAAAACATGCTTTAGAGGATTTGTTAAAATAAGTATCAACATCAATCAAACAGATATCCTGAAAATAAATACTATCAAAAAACGTCAGTTCGAGTGATTTTTAAGGTACCAAAAAAATTATATCGAGAACTAAGTTAGACATAAAGCTTCTCGATACAAAATTCCTAAAAAAACGGAATTTCACTCGAAGTGACGTTACGCTATCAAATAGGTTTCGACTGCGCTCAACCTGACATTACTTATAAATACTACCACAAAACGTCAGTTCGAGTGGTTTTTGAGATTCGAAAAAATTATATCGAGAACCTTAGTTACATATAAGCTTCTCGATACAAAATTCCTGAAAAGCGGAATTTCACTCGAAGTGACGTTACGCTACCAAATAGGTTTCGACTGCGCTCAACCTGACATTACGTATTAAAACGACCAAAAAACGTCAGTTCGAGTGATTTTTGAGATACGAAAAAATTATATCGAGAACCTTAGTTACATATATAAGCTTCTCGATACAAAATTCCTGAAAAGCGGAATTTCACTCGAAGTGACGTTACGCTATCAAATAGGTTTCGACTGCGCTCAACCTGACATTACTTATAAATACTACCACAAAACGTCAGTTCGAGTGGTTTTTGAGATACGAAAAAATTATATCGAGAACCTTAGTTACATATATAAGCTTCTCGATACAAAATTCCTGAAAAACGGAATTTCACTCGAAGTGACGTTACGCTATCAAATAGGTTTCGACTGCGCTCAACCTGACATTACTTATAAATACTACCACAAAACGTCAGTTCGAGTGGTTTTTAAGGTACGAAAAAATTATATCGAGAACCTTGTGTCTACAAATAAGCTTCTCGATACAAAATTCTTAAAAAAACAGAATTTCACTCGAAGTGACGTTATAGTATTAAAGTGGTTTCGACTGCGCTCAACCTGACATTAAGAAATCAATTTTATGTTAGCCTTCAATCCAACCCATAATCGCATTAGCTACAAACCTTGGTTCTGGTGGCAACGCATAAATATCTTTTTCATAGTTTTTATTGTAAGGTGATATGTTCATGATGTTTCCATCTACAACGAGTGTGCTACTTCCTCCTGGATCAAAGCCCATTGCTTTTTCCATGCCGTATTTTAAAAGAATATCGACCATATCAAAATGCGTCGCACCAACGGATTCTCTAATACGACCATTGACCATTAACACCATTAATTTTCCAGCTTTGGTAATTCCAACGGCTATTTTTGGGCCTCGCATATCTGTAAAATCTAATCGTGCGGCTTGCGTTTTTATAGAATTGGTGGTTTTCCAACCTTCGTCCTCCATGTTTAGAATTTGTTTACCGTCATCTATTAACATTGGTCCTGCTTCAATGGCATAAGAAATTTCATTCCATTTATAAGGGTTTTCTTCTGGCTCTAACAGTTGAATATCTAATGATTTACCTTCAACAAACATTGTTTCTGAGAACACATCTTCAGGAATAGACAAGGTAATTCCAACTGGAATCACGCGCACATCTTCCTTAGACTTCGTTTTGATAATTTCTTTCACCGTATTTCCTGCTAGTCTTACAATAACATTGCCGTTGCCTTTGTAGCTGTCTTCAGTATAAGACAAATCATAAAAACAAGGTTTTGTTGTGCTATGCGTATTATAATGAGCACCAGAAAATGTTAAGTCTTTGGTTTTCCCTTTAATAATTAGACCAGCTTTACAGTTTACTTTTCGAATATCAACATCACCATTTTTATAAATAATAAATGCTGGTTTATTGAAAAGTGGTGGACAAAACACTTTATTATCCATAATTAAAAGTCCTAAAGGCGAACCAATATAGGTTTCTGGCAAGCCTAGTTTACCAACCAATTCCGGATTCAAAATATAACCACCATTCCAAGCTAGCTCTATCTTATTTGGATTTTTACTTTTCTTCTTGTACTCTTTTACAAGTGCTGGCACATTTTTAGGCTCTTTATTGGCAATATGTGCCGCAAACTTCCAACGGTGTTTTTTGGTATCAATTTCAGCTAGAATTCCACTCCATGGTAAGCCATCATCATAAACACCTCCTGCAAACGACGATTTTACTTTTTCTACCGTTTTAGAAGGTTCTAAATCTTCTTTAATCTGCGTTAATAATTTGGCAATTGGAGTGCCGTTTTCAATGGCATCTTCAGTCATCATATTTAATAATGCCTTCTCTCCTATCTTATCTTTTAAATCTTGATATAAATCACTTTTAAGAACCATATCAAAATCTTTCGCTGTTTGACTTGGAGTCGGATAGGCTAAAGTGGTACGCACACCTGCTGGCACAAACTGAATAAAACCACTGCCTTTTGGAATGCCCATTATTTTAGCTGTCATTTGATACATCACCTTACCAATATGAAAGTGGTCGATTTCAATAATATCTGTCATCATAGCTGCATATTCCCCATTGGTTATTATGAAACCATCTGCCTCTTTTATAGCGCGTAATATCTTAATGGCTTTAGCACCCATTTGTGGAAAATGTACTCCTTCTGACCATTGCTTGGTTTCTACAATCTGAATAACTCCTGCATTGTACAACAAGCCTAGTTCTGGCTCTTTCCCACTTTCTAAATACTCTTTAATATCTGCACTAGAGAACCATTTTGTAATTCTTGGCTCGTGAATAAAAAAGTAGATTTTCTCTAATTTGTCTACATTGGCTTCAAGTATGTCTGACGTTAACTCCTGCTCTATCGTTAATTGTAACTGAGCTCTTATAGGTTGTAATACAAAGTACTCTAATTCATGTTTAATAAAACGACCAGGAAAATAGCCTTTAGGCACATTTTTCTTTAAATTCTTAGTTAAGATTTTACGATCATCAATACCCAAATACTGACTATTGGTAAGTTGAAAGAGTGCTAATTCCCAATCCGCAAAAAACTGTGGTGCTAAGGTTAAATCTGGTAAGTTTTTTGGTTTAAAAACATCTGTATAAATCATATTTACCAAACCAGTGACTTCTTGATAAGTAAAGGCCTGATACGCATACGATTTTTTATTTCTATGACGATATGCTAACGCATGATCGTGACGAATAGAGATTTCACCATCCACATATTTAAATATATCATCAATTGCATTGTAATATTTATGAATGAGTTCGAGATTTGTGTTGACTAAATCTGGAATATCATTTTCCATCGTTCTAGCATAACGCATGACACGTCCTTTTACCAACTGTTCTTCAACTCTAAAAAAGCTAGGATCAATTAAGGATTTTAAATAGTGCATAAACGACAAACGACCATAGCCTGGCAAATAATGGCGCTTCTTTTTATTGAGAATCGCATTAAGATCTTCGTTTTCAAAATCTACAGACTCCTTATATTGCTTTAATAAATTAATGACTTGTGGATTATCTTCAATAGAAACAGAGACCAACTGGTAATACATACGTTGCAAAATGTAACGCATATTCTCTTCCAACGCCTCTAGACTGTAACGTTTTTTAATCACACTTCTATTGTGCGTTACATCGACCATTCTATTTTGAGGATAAAACACATGGTCACAGATTTTTTCTGCTAATTTCTTTGGGACTTTTGAGCCTTTAAATTCTAAAACATTAAGTCGAAGCGACTCGTCTAGATGACGACCAATAACCTCATCATAGACTTCTCTTGGCTCATACTGTCTACAAAAAATTGGTGTTCCACAAGCAGCAGCTTCAATGATTGGCAAACCACGTCCTTCGGTTTGACTTGGCAGTAATATTAATGATGCCACATCAAATAGCTGCTCAATATCTAATGGTTTTTCGTGTTTCTTTTTAAAATCATTTTTATCGAATTCACTAAATAAAAACCCAAGCAATACACGCGATTTAAATGCTTTTGGAAGCTCTTTTAGAAAATCTGAAAAGTCCTTTTTCAGATCGTGATAATAATTCTGCTGACCATGTGGAATAGGTCCTGAAACAATTAACGATAATTTTAGCTGTGGATTGGTATGAAATTTTTCAGCAAATGAATCATAAGAGAACAAGCGTTTGATGAGTTTAAAATTCAACTCAATAGATTTTCTACTAATCACTCTTGTGGGCTGTAAAAACACAATATTGTTATTTACAAAATCGAAGTTTTTTATCGTTTTATGACCTAATAGAATAGGTTTTAAAGAGCGCTTACTTTCGGTATGATGAGCAGCGGTATGAACCGTTATACTATCCTTTTTATTAGCAAAAATAGTAGACACTTGCATAAACGCTTTAATAATATCGCGCTTACTCATCTGATGCAATTTAGTATCAACAGCTGTGCCTAACAAGGCTACGTTAGCCGGATTATGACCATTAACATTTATTAAATGATCTTGCTGAATTCTATTGATATTCACATTCATCCACGAGCGACTTTCCCATGGGTAAATGGTTTCAATAATTGAGAAAAATTCGCCGACATGTGCATTGTGAAAAAAGAAATCTCTTGGTCCTTTTTTAAGGCCTTTCTTTTTAATTTCGACTTCTCTGTTTCCACCTTCCCAATAAAAATCATGATTATTATTGATGACAGGAATTCCTAAATATTCTGAAATTAAAACGGTTGCCAAAGCCAATGACACGTTTCCAGGATTAGAACAGACATTAATAAGGTATAATAATGAAATGTCATGCTCTTCAATATAGCTTCCTAATTTCTCTACAAGTACTAAAACCTCTTTCCAAAACTTACCAATGAGGCTATTATAAGCTTCACTTCCACGTTCCATAGTAATTTGAAAGAAATCCTTATATAATGGCCAAGCATCAAAGGCTTCCATCTCTGGAATCACTTTTCTAAAGGCAGTTTTTGGAATAAGCTCATCAGCTTCCTGTTTAATTTCACCTGCTATAAAGTGAATGGGAATATCGGGATAGATGCTCTTAAAGGTTTTAGCATATTTTTCGGTTTCAACTGTAATGCCATCAATGGTGAAATAAAAGGTTAAAAACGCAATGCCTCCGTTTTCCAGATGCGTATCAAACGTAGAGGCATTACCTTTAAATACTGATGGTAAATTTTTCTCTTTAAACTTATCCATAAACAAGCCTAAATCGAACCAAGTGTTTATGTTTTCTTTTTTTAACTCATTTAAAATAGTAGAGATTTTTGTTGTTTTTTTATCAGTCATGTTTTAACGCTTAAAATGTGAATAATTCGCTTAACTTTTCTTCTAATACCTCATACGAAAAGTGTTTTTTACCAATGCTGAAATTGTACTCTCCGATTTCTTTACAACGCTTTGGATTATAAATTATATCCGACATTTGTTGCACACTTTCTGGCGTTAAATTGCTATCTTCTATCATTACGGTTTCAAAACCTTTGTTGCCTATATCTTGCATATAGACAGGCTTGTAGTTATTTACAAAAATTGGTTTTTTAGCGAGGATGGTTTCCACAAAAGCATTTCCAAAGCCTTCATAGGTACTAAAATATGTGGCTGCTCTTCCGTGTGCATACACATCTGATAAATCTTTATGATCTAAAACTTTATGCGCTGCAAATATGATTTGACGCGATAAATTTAAATCGTGAATTTGGTCGATTAACTCATTGTAATAGGTCTTATTTTCATCGTCATTATTATTTCCTGTTATGACTAATTTTAGCTTTTTGTCATCTAGTTGGTCAATTAATGAAATGGCGGTTTCAATCCCTTTTCGTCTAACGATACGCGTGACTTGCAGTAAGGCTATTTCATCTTTTAAAACACCAACGTCTCTCAGAAAAAATTCATTCTCTGGTGTTGGCACTCCGTATACGCGATTAAAATCCATAACATTTGGCACCAAAGTAGCATCAATATCAAATCGGTTTTTAAAGGTTTCTACTCCGAATGTATTAATAACAGCGTGTTTTACATTAGGTAGCAATAATGGAAAGTTCTTATCGACATAGTGGTTGATCTCTGGGTGGAAAGACACATAGCGTTGACCACGCTCCCAATGAAAATCATGATCGTGCGTTACAATAGGTATACTTGTAGTTTCAACAAGTTTTTTAATGGCGACTCCCATGGACAAATGGCAAGGCAATGCAGAGGCATTTTCAGAAAGAATAACATCAATTTTCTTATCGGTAATCCATTGTCGCATAGCGAAATGAATTCTATTCGACGCTTTTTCAACATGTTCTAATAAGGCATCCGGATTTTTATCGGGTTCAAAAAAGGCTTTACGTTGTCCCCATTCTGCTTCAACTGAAAAGAATGATAAGGCAGGATACAAATAATGATGCTCACGATCCATGGTCCAGGATTCGAATTCACCAGACATGATGAAAACTTCATGACCTAATTTTTTTAAAACATCTATCCATTTTTCGGTTTCGAGTGCTACACCATCGACACCACCAATTCGTCCAATAATAATACCTATTCGCATGTTATATCTAAAGTTTTGTGTTCTTTAAATATAGTGCATAGTCTAAAAGATTGAAAGGTTTTAAACCTCTGGATTAGCACTTTTACGACTTCAAAAAATTATGTGATATTAAATTATGTGTTACATAATTTATGTCGCGAATCTTAACGAAATGATAATATTGAAGTTTATCACCTTCGCATTTTACGTAGCAAAAGTGCTTCAAGCTCAGCCATTGAACCCTATTTATTCTGAAATTACAAACGCGTCACTAAGCTCTTTTTCGGTTGGTTTTTCAAACCAAGTTTCCATAAAATCGAAGTTGTCTTGCGTGACTTCAAACTCAAACGTATCGCCTTTTTCGGTATTTCTTTTGAGTACACGTTCTAGTCGCGTCGCTTTAGAAACGTCTAAAAAATGTAATTTTATGGTATAGCCATTCATTTCCGCGAACTTCCTGAATTTTTCACGATGGCCAAATTTAGACAATCCTAAATCTAAGATGGCATCCGTTTTTATGGTTTCTAACTGATGAATGAGTTCTAACATCATACGCTCAGAACGTTCAATGCGTTCTAAAAACCACTCTAAACCATCGGTATCTTTTTTATCTGGAAGAAACAAAACGTTATTCCACGTGTCGATTGAAAATACCACTCCATTAATACGTTTTCTTAATTCGTTAGCGTAGGTTGTTTTTCCTGAACCTGTATTGCCTACTATAAGGTGAATCATTTTTGTTTTTGTATTTTAATCAACAATCTCGTAATCAACATCTAGTTTTCGTAAAGCTCTTAAGGCAGAACCGGAATTTTTATCATCCACCTCAATATCTACAGCATCTCCTTCTAATAATATATCGGTAAGCTCATTAGGCAAGGATGCATTGCCATTAACAGAAATCTCAGTAATACAGTTGGCTATGGCTCTTTTGTCTGGCCGTTGCGCATCACAAGATAGTAGGTTTAGTTTCATAATTTAACTTATTAATGCTTAAAGACATATAAAAATGACATCTAAAACTTTAGATATGATTATGCACCTAATGTAGTGAATAAAGACTGAATAGCATGTCCACATACGATTTTATAAAAGTGGACTTTCTAACAACTAACATTCACAAAAAAGACACTTAACGCTCTACTTCAAAAATAGTATTTCTTTCCGTTTTATATAGGTTCTTAGCTACAAAGGTATTTTTTACTGTAGCATGGTAATTTTTATGCTTTGGGTTGCACAGATATTCTAGTTGATGGGCTATCATTTTTTCAAAAGGCACAAGGAAACTTGTAGTATCACAGTGCTCAACATCTCCCTTGTTTAGTAAATTTAAAACCGTGTAAACAGACTCAATAGTACTCAAGCAAAGGGATTCTGGTTGTTGTTTGATGATAAATTTTGATTTAATGGCATTATCAAAACTCACGCGTTGTAGCTTTTGCAAGTTCGTACTTAGTTTTAGCATTTTACGCGCACAAGGCCATGTGCCATCTAAAATGAAGAGGTGTGGCTTATTGCCCATAAATGAAGTCACTTCTGAACTTTCTCTTACCGATAAGTTGAAATTCTCTTTTCCTGGATACAATAAAAAAGAGCTATTATTTTCATTTGCCAGTATGTCATTAACACGCTTATTATTGGTGAAATCGACACCTACAATAATTTCTGAATTCTCGAGCTGAAGCTTGGTCATGTGTCCCGTTCCGTTTTTTTCTTTCTTGTACTCTTTGGGGTGCATCAGAATAATAAAACGCGTCTTCGTCTGTAATGGACTGATGTGTTTACAAATACAGGTGCTTTTAGGACTCATACATTTATAACAGGTCAGTCTTGGGGTTATTGGTTTTGATTGCAATGTTGGGTATTTCTTTATTTTTCTGAAACCTGTTTGTATATGATTCGTGGTGTGTTTAAGTTACTAATTTAGCAAATAAAAACCGAATAGGAAATACGTGAGGCTTCACATAAGTATGCTAGAACTAGTAATAAACTATAAACAGTGTTGTGAAAAGTATTTACTTTTTTGTTTTGCCTTCATAAATATTAAATTCGCCAATTAATTTGTCTTTCCAATAAATCAAAAACTCTCCCGAATCTTTTTTAGTTTTAAATGCAGGAAAAAGGAAACGAAATTCGATGTAACCTTTTTTTCTTTTTGGACGAAAAGATTCAAGGTCAAATCTATGTTCGGTATTTGGTAAATTTCTGTCGGAATAAAAGTAAGTCCTATATTGCTTATAATTTGTAATTCCATCTTGTGAATATTTGATAAAATTATCTTCTCTTTTAAAGTTTTCAAGTCTGGTTTGATAAACTGAATGTTGCGTTTTTAATTGGGAAATCTGAAAAGCTAAGTGTCTAACTCCATTGCCTTTATCAACTAAAGACAGATTATTGAAATCGATAGTTTGTCTTTTGCTGTAATTTAAAACTTTTGCTTTAAATCCAATAAGAATGCGTTTTTCAAGATTATCTTTATCTATTCCTAATTTCCATTTTGTAGGTATAACTTCTGTTTCTGTAATTTCAATTTGAATATCCTCCAATAATGGGTAATCTTGGAAAGTCATTTTATTTGAGAAAAAGAAAATAGTAAATATTATTATAATTCGTGTTTTAAACATGCTGCATTCAAGGTTTTAACGCAACAAACGTTGCTTTTTTTAAGTTGAGTCTAAGCTACAATTTTTAGTTCATTTAGCATAATTTCATTAGGTGTTTCAGCACTAAAGTTAGCAAACCTGTCTGCCGATAGGCAGGTCAATTACAGATAGAAAGTCCGCGAGGACTTTCGTAAGTAAACTATTACTAGCAATGAATTATACAGGTTGTTAGTAAAGGTTTTATTTTTTTATAACCAATTCCGCTTTATTTATCTCCAATGTAGAATTTTCAGATGCGACCAATAGTCCTCTAAAAGTATAATTTCCGTCCTCCTTAATATCAAGTTCAGTGTTTTTGCCAGTAAAACTCCAATCAGTTTTTCCGTTAATTGACGTCTTCAATTCACCGATTGTAATATTTTTATCAGTCGGGTCGATTTCCAATACACCTAATTTCTCATCATTTTTTATAATCTCAATTTTAAATTTTAATGAAATTTGTCCTTCATAATTATAATCCATATCCGACCAAAAAGCGATTTCATCTCCTTTTTTAAGTTCAACTTGGTCTTCTATTATAATCAAATTGTCATCACTTTTACTGACTTCATTAATTGCAAGCCTAGCTACTTCTTCACCTGTTAATCCACAGCTCACCATTAGCAAGAGCGATAAAATTAAAGCAATTCTGTTTGATATTTTTTTTATTGTTTTCATTCAAATTTCATTTTAGTTTGCAACGTGATTGTGTATGATTTCGTTGCGTGTTTAAGCACTAAAGTTAGCAAATAAATCACAGATAGAAAGTCCGCGAGGACTTTCGTAAGTAGGCTATGACCAGCAATGAATTATACACGTTGTTATGCGCTTTAATATTTTTTAACCAATTCAAATTTCTTTGATTCTAATCTGTCAATTGGGTCTTTTCCAATTATTTTTTCTCCAATCATTTCAATCAATTCACTATCGCTAAATTCAAGTAATAGTTTTCCGTTTTTAAATAATTCAGATTGTTCAATTTTTGCTGTTTTGTCAATACCTTTCCTTGAAAAAACGATAGCAAAATCACCAACATTTTTTTTGGTATATTTTGAAACACTGAAAAAATTCGTTGAATTAAGTTTACTAGAATAATTTTTGAAATCAATTATTATTGCTGAACAATTATAGTTTCTCTTAATGTCTGACCAAAAAGAAGTTAAATCAGAGGGATTGTTATTTACCATTAAATCTCGTCTATGATTTTTTAAGTTATTTTCTATTTGTTCCTCACTTAAATATTTTTTGAAATTATCCTTGAATAAAAAACTAAAAATATCAATACCTATAGATTCATATTCTGACCAATTCTTTTCTCCAGGAATACATTTTTTAAGTCTTGAAATTAGATTTTCTCCTTGAAATTTCAATTCAAAACTGTTTGATTTAATTCTTAGGCTTGGTATTTTAGACTTAATATACCAATGGATAATTTGACTGTTTTCTACTTCAAAATGTTCTCGTATCAAATCTTGAAGAATAATCGTTTTAATATTTTCGTTTTTTAATATTTTATATATTTCGTCTCCCGGAAATGAAGTGAATATGAATGCAGGTATCATTTCTAATGAAGTTTTATTTATACGCGCAATACGAGATTTAATCTTTGCTACACTTCTTGATTTATGATGAAATATCTCGAAGGCGAAAGATTTTTTTTCTTTTGTAGCAGAAATATCATATCCAATATCGTTTGATAAATTCACCTCATTTATCTTGTATCCTTTGCATTTTAATAGGAACGAACAAAACTCTTCGATTTCATATCCACTAGAGTTTTGAATAAAAATTTCGGTTAATTCTCGATGTATATTACTTATTGAAAATGGATTTCGAAAACTGAAGTCTTCTTTTTTTAGACTTGCAATATGTGCTCCTGCAAATTTGTCTGTTATTTCTTCAAGGTTATGAAAGTAAGAGGGATAAAAATCATAAAATTGATGGTGCAGTTTAACAGAGTTATCACCATTAGTTGTAAAATATGAGTGAATTCTGAATTCAAAAATATCAGATGGCATTGCCTCAGTAATATACGCTAGAACCTTTTTATTGCAGAAAGAAAAGTTTTCTGATAAAGAAGGGTAATGTTCCATTATATATCCTCTATAGTTACTTATATCAGCAACGAGTTTGTTTTCGAGGTTAGTGTAATCCTTTTTCCTAATGATGACCTTTTTCTTTTTAGGTCCAGTTTTCGAGAATGCCCTTATCTCTTTTATTTTTTGAGTTTTCTCTTTGTTGCTTTTGAAACTAAAATTCTCAGGAAAATAACTATGAATTGGTTCAGTCTTAATTTTTTCGAATAGTTCTATTTCCTTAATGTCTAGGTTTAGTAAAGCAATTTTAATTTTTGATATGTATTGAATTAACTCTCCACCAAATCGTAATCGAGTAGTCCAAAGACACTCAATCAATTCAAAATGTAATTCATTAACTATTTTGATTTTTTGATTATCAAAATCCTTTATTGATTCTGACTCTAACAAATCGTAAAAGTCATTAGTGAATGTTAATGGAAATAAATCGAATTTTAATATTCTATTAATTAAATGTGTTAGTTCTGACTTAGCTTCAAAGTATTCTTTAGGTTCGTTTACATTCGATTTGTTAATTCGAATGAAAGCGTCAATTAAGGAATCATAATATTTTCTTGTTGTAGTCATTAATTTTGTTTGTCCTTATTGCGCATAACTCGTTATATAAAAACAAATAGCAATCTTATCAATATTATACTTCAGGATAACAAAACTTTAAGGCACTATTTGTATTCTATAAAACTATGAAAACATTTCCAAATACCTATACGTAAAGTCACGTACTATTTTAAACTAAAAAAGCACCTACAAAACTGTAAGTGCTTTTTCAAAATTTATGAGTTCTAAGCTCTACGTCTCTAAAACAACTTTGCAAGTCCCGAAAACTCATCAACTACTAATGTTGGCTTATAATCCGCAATGTTTTCGTTATAGTTATAACCGTAACTCACACCAATACTATCCATATTGGCATTTTGAGCGGCTAGAATATCATTTTTAGAATCACCAACCATGATGCTTTTGTCTATGGTGGTATGCAGTTCTTTTACTAAGTGAAACAATGGTGCAGCACTTGGCTTTTTCTCAACTAAGGAATCTTCACCGATCCAACATTTAAAGAATTTTGTAATCTCTAAGCTGTCTAAAATTGGTTTTATAAACCCATAAGGTTTATTGGTGCATATCGCCATTTGATACCCTTTTTTATCTAAACTTTTTAAAGTTTCTAAAACACCAGGATACATAAACGTATCGATACAAATGGCACTTTTATAAGCCGCCAAATAGATATCAAAGGCTTCTTTTAGCAAAGGTTCTGGCAACTGCTTATCTTGCGTTCTATATTCGAGCGCTCTACGCACTAAAGGTTTTGCGCCATTGCCTATATAAGGCGTGACTTGCTCTATGGTTAAAGGATGTAAACTGTAATGCTTCAACATTTTATTTACGGCCAAGGTGAGATCTGGAATGCTGTTAATTAGCGTGCCATCGAAATCGAATATAATTAGGTCTTTGTCTTTAAAATTCACAATGTTTTATTTAGACACAAAGATGCGGAAGTTTTTATGAAACTAGGCTTGTAGGTTCTTTAAAATTGGGTGTGATGGTGGTTGGTTTTTAGTTGACATTGATATTATATTATATTATATTTTGATGCTCTTAAAAAACACCCCTCAAGTCCCCTCAAGGGGACAATCTAATCGAATAAACTTTTGGGTAAAATATTAAAAACCCTAAGTTCGAATTATTCATATCTCGAAAAGTTTTAATTATAAAAATTGTATCGTGAATTCGTTTGCGGACAAATTCTTGTTCTCGATACTCTTTTCACTCATTTTCAATCGTAAAATGCACTCGAACTGACGAATTTTTTAAGATTTGATGTTCATTAGAACACCCCTAATAAGCTTCGCTCGGTAGCTTCTGAACAAAACATATTTTGTTTCTCACTAATCCTCAAGGGGACAATCTAACCGAATAGACTTTTAGGTGAAACATTAAAAACCCAAGTTCGAGGGATGTATATCTCGTAGAGCTTTAGTAATAAAAATTGTATCGTGAATTCGATTCCGGACAAATTCTTGTTCTCGATACTCATTTTACTCATTTTCAATCGTAAAATGCACTCGAACTGACGAATTTTTTGAAATTTGATAGTCATTAGAATAGGTTTTAGTTGAGATGCGTTTCAAAAAAAACGCTTAAAGATTTTTCAACTTTTGTTTCAACATTTTGGCGGCAGACGTATAACCTCCTTCGGTGCCATCGACAAAGTGAGAGTGTTTGGTTTTTCTATCTAACACATAACAAGACATTACTGAGGCGTGCGTGACATGAATACCATAAACGATTTTATTGTCGTTTTCGAGTTGATTTAAATACGTTATAAAAAGATTAATTTGAGATTGCTCGGCTGTAAAAACAGTATTAATCATGCCATCGAGCATAAATGTATGAGACAGTTGCCCTATTTGATTTAAATAGTATTTTCCATCTTTTGATAGGTTTAAATAGAATTTACCGATTAGTGTAGACATCCATTTTTTAAATAAGTAGCTTAAATTTTGCCTCGTGAGACTAATCTTCATTTCCTCCCATATATTACGAATACTGAAATTTAATCTTAATTTAGTTGATTTTATAGGTTGTCGGTTATCAAACGTCCCAAAGAGTCGATCCATCTCACTAATAACAGCTTTATAAATCCATCTTTGATCGCCTTCATGTATCGCATCTAATAATAAACACACCACTTTTTTTTGGGTTTGAATCGGTTTAACTTGCTTCCAACGACACTCCATGCCTTCTAAATTTAAAAGGGATTTCTCGAAATTAGTGCGGCTCTCTTCAAAATTGGTTTTAATTAATACTTCAGCTTTTTTCAGACCAGTACCCAACACAATAGGGATCGATAATTGATTGGTTATCTGATGTTTTGCAAGTTTTAAACCATAATCCTGACCATCCAAATAACTCACTGAAATATGACCTACTCTAAGTATTAGATTGGTATTATTCTTAATATGAAGACTATAATTATCTAAGATTTTTATGATTGGCTTTAAGAACAGCGATGGAATAATAAATGTCGCGCCATCACCTCCGAAAAAATAGGGTATTTCTATGTTTTGCTTTTCTTTTCTAATAAAATTTAATACGGAAATTATAGAGCCTGTCGCGGTTAGATTAACTTGATGGTGTTTGCCTTCATCTACGGCTAATGTAGAATTTAAAATATCAACGACGACAACATGCCAAGTACCTGGCACATCAGAGAAATAAGATTCATTTTCTAATAATGCTGTAAGTGTATCCGTTGACTTTTTTAGCTTGTTATAAAATTTTATATTTTCCATTAGCTCCGCTGCAGACTGCTCTCTTTTTCTTTAAAATGTTTTTAACCACACATTATCACGTGCGTTTAAAGATTACTACATCCGTTATCTTAAATATAATCATTTTTAAGAGTAATCAACACTATAACTTAATTGATAATTGTTGTTTGTTTTTAATATATTCTATTCCAGAAAAAAAGCACCTACAAAACTGTAAGTGCTTTTTAAAATGTATAAAAATGTTAAACCTTAATTGACATCAGGAAGATTGTTGTAATCCTTACTGTAATGTAGCATCTGCTCTGCAAATGCACTAGGTTGTGTGACTTTAATCGTTGTGATTTCTCCAGCATCATTTAGTTCTGGCACTAACACAGGGTTTACAAAACCACTGTATGGTGGAGATGGAAATTGTTTGTTACGCTCTAAAACTTCGGCATGAATATCTTGATCTACTTTTACACCGTACCCTTCCACTAAGGCTTCAACAGCGGCGTAATCTCCTTCCGACTTAATACGTTGTGTTTCTCTTAATAGTTGTCCGAATAATTCGTGCAACTTTTCGTAATCATTAATGTTAAAATAGGTTTTTCCATCTTTAGTTACTTTTTCTATTACGTTGTCTGCTTTTCCTTTTTCGAAAGCCCAAGAAGACACCCATTGTCTGTTTCTCATATGTGCTTCTTCAACATCGTCACCTAAATCTAAACGGATTAATTGGGTCATTAAACCATTTCTGATGTAACCGTCATAAGCTGCTTTTCCTACTTTTTTCCAGTCTTCAACGAGGCCTAAATCTTGTAATTTAGAATCGTATAAATAGTATAAACCGACTAAATCAGCACGACCTTCTTCTAAAGTAGAGGCATACGTCTTGAGGGTTTCTTTAGTTTCACCAACACCAGGATTTAATTGTCCTGAAGCATGACCAATCACTTCATGTAAAGCGGTATGTAATTTATCTGCTAATTGTCCGTATTCTTCTTCGAGTTGTAACTCTTCTTCATCGTGAACAAATTCTTTTAAACGACCAGAACCTCCTGCATTATTGTAAGCACCAATAATATTTCCTAAAGAAACGGATTTACTTCCAACGGCTGCTCTAATCCAGTTGGCATTTGGTAAATTCACACCTATCGGAGTACTTGGAGACGCATCACCTGCTTCACCTGCCACATTTACTACTTTGTAAGTTACACCAACCACACTGTCTTTTTTGTGTGCGTCCATTAAAGGTGAATTATCTTCAAACCATTGTGCATTTTCAGATAACACAGCCATTTTTTTAGACATGTCAAAATCATTAATCTGAACAATCGTTTCGTAAGACCCTCTATAGCCTAAAGGATCATTGTACACTTCAATAAAACTATTAATATAATCCACATTACCTTCGGTTGCTGCTGTCCAAGCGACGTTATAATCGTCCCAAGTTTGTAAATCACCCGTTTTATAATACTCAATTAGTAAGCCTAAAGCCTCACCTTGTGCATCATTTTCGGCAACACCTTGTGCTTTTTCTAACCACGAAATAATTTTATCGATAGCGGCACCATACAAGCCACCTGACTTATAAACACGTTCTTTTAATTCTCCATTTTCTTTTACCAATTGTGAATTTAAACCATAAGATAATGGCTTCTCTGGATCTGGAGATACTTTCGTTTTGTAGAAATTAGCCACATCTGCATTCGTTACATCTGGACCGTAAAAATTTACCGCAGATTCTAAGACGTTGTCGATGCCTTTTGCCTGATTCACTTTTTTAGCATCCTTATCGTTAAATAAAACCTCAAAAGCTTCACCTTCTAAAGTGGTGTTGGTTGCAGATAATAATTCGTTTAAATAGTCTTTATCAAACGCTGGTTTTAATTTTGCATTAGAATAGTGATGGTGAATTCCGTTACTAAACCAAACACGCTTTACAAAAGTTTCAAAATTTTTCCAGTTGTCAGTGGTTTTGTCCCCTGTGTAGTTGGTATATATATTTTCTAGCGCATGTCTAATTTTAAGGTTATGTCTGTAGTTTTGATCCCACATAATATCGCGACCCTCAAGACCTGCTTGCGTTAAATAATAGACTAATTTTTGTTCTTTAAGGCTTAAATTTTCCCAACCTGGAATTTGGTATCGTAAAATTTTAATGTCAGCAAATTCTTCGACATTATAACTAAATTCCGCTTCAGTAACTTCGACGGTTTCAGTTGGTGTTTCTTTTGCTTCATTCTTACATGCCACTATAAAAAGGGCAAGAAAACAGATTTTAAATAAGGATTTTAAATTCATGTGAGTTTTTTATTTGTTGTACACAAATGTAATGTATATATCACATATCATAAAATGACTATCTTTGATAAACACAAAATAAAATCCCTGCTAATGAAAGCTTTTAAATCCTTCCTCTTATTACTATTAATCCTTGTCATTGGAGTTTCAATTTATATTGCAGTGCAACCCAATTCGTACGAAGTAACGCGATCACGAACCATAAAAGCACCACCTTCTGTGATTTACAATAATGTCATTGATTTTAAAAATTGGGAATCATGGAGTTCATGGGTTGAATCGAATCCTGAAATTGTAATGACTTTAGGCGAAACGACCAAAGGTGTTGGAGGGTCATACAATTGGAATGAGGATGGAGATGAAGGCTATATGACCACGACAGCTGCTAATCCCGATACGTCGATTACACAAGAGATGCAATTTGCAACCTATCCAAAATCTGATGTAAATTGGGATTTTAAGTCGAATACTGATGGCTCAACGGATGTGACTTGGACTATTTCGGGTGACAATTTACCTTTTGGTTTTAAAATGTGGGCTGCTTTTTCTGGTGGCATGGAGGCGCTAATTGGTCCTGAATACGAAAGAAGCCTAGAGCTTTTAGACAGTGCAATACAAGCCGACATGAAAGTTTATACGATTACTGTTGAAGGAGTCACACAACACAGTGGAGGGTATTATCTTTATAATACGGCATCTTGTAAATTCAGTGATTTTGAAAAGAACATGACGACAATGCTACCAAAAGTTGGTGCCTACGCTATAGCTCATAATGTTACTATGGCTGGTCCACCATTTATTTTATATCACAAATGGGATGAAGAAAATGATACAGTAATGTTCTCTACATGTGTACCAACAAATTCTAGAATTATTACTGACGAAGCCGAAATTTTAACGGGTAACTTGGAATCTTTTAGAGCTGTAAAAACAGTTTTAAGAGGTAATTATGATAATTTGAAAGAAGCTTGGGACACTACGATGGCGTATATAAGCACTAATAATCTTGAAATGGTTGAAGCTGGATCAATGCTTGAAACCTATTTAACCGATCCCATGAATGAGCCTAACCCTGCGAAATGGATTACTGAGATTTATGTGGAAGTGAAGTGATTTGAAGTGTGAAGCTTGAAGTTTGAAGTTCAAAAATTCTCACTACATTTTGAAGAAAAAAATTACGCGAAGATCCACAGAGATAACGCGGAGATGCACAGAGACTGATTTGTAAATGAATAAATAACTTAATTACCGAATACCTTAATAACTCTATTTTTGAAACTGACAACTAATGATCGCATCTAACAAACTATCAACCAACAATACGCAACTACCAACTAAAATTTAAAAAAATTGAAACAACTTATACTCGTATTTCTTGGTGGTGGCTTTGGTAGCGTGCTTCGTTTTATTATTGGCAAATGGCTTAACAATTCTGAAACTGGAATTCCGTATGGCACCTTTGCGGCCAATATTTTGGGGAGTTTACTCATTGGACTTATTCTTGGCTTAGCGGCTAAAAACGAAACCTTATCTCAGAGTCAGACCTTACTTTTAGCAACTGGGTTTTGTGGTGGGTTTACAACGTTTTCTACCTTTGCTTATGAGAATCATGTGTTTTTGAAATCGGGTGATTTTATGAGTTTTGCGATTTATACGGTGGCGAGTTTTGTGGTTGGATTTTTGGCTGTGTTTTTGGGCATGTGGTTTGTGAAATAATATTCCAAAATTTTAAATGACAAATTCCGATTAAAATTACCTTATTAAGGCGGGAAGATGCAAAGTTTTAGTTTAATAATTACGCAGAGATACACGGAGGTTTCGCGGAGATGCGCTGAGTAATTTGGGATAATGACTTAATAACTTAATAACGAATAACTTTTTCCTCATACTGAAGACTGAACATTGAAAACTGAAAAGGTTACGCGCAAAGCCGCTGAGACGCAAAGTGGAATTACGCGGAGATGCGCAGAGCGTTTTGGGACATCGATTTAATAACTCAATAACGAATAACTTTTTCCTCATACTGAAGACTGAAGACTGGAGACTGGAGACTGGAGACTAAAAAGTTACGCGCAAAGGCGCAGAGGCGCAAAGTTAAAATTACATAGAGATGCACGGAAGTTTCGCGGAGATTCACAGAGTAATTTGGGATACCGACTTAATAACTCAATAACGAATAACTTTTTCCTCATAATTAAGACTGAACATTGAAAACTGAAAAGGTTACGCGCAAAGCCGCTGAGACGCAAAGTGGAATTACGCGGAGATGCGCGGAGGTATCGCGGAGATTCACAGAGCAATTTTGGATAGCGACTTAATAACTCAATAACGAATAACTTTTTCCTCATACTGAAGACTGAAAAGTTGCTCGCAAAGACGCAGAGACGCAAAGTGGTAATTACACAGAGATACACGGAGGTTTCGCGGAGATGCGCTGAGTAATTTTGGATAGCGACTTAATAACTCAATAACGAATAACTTTTCCCTCATACTGAAGACTGAAGACTGAAGACTAAAGACTAAAAAGTTACGCGCAAAGGCGCAGAGGCGCAAAGTTAAAATTACATAGAGATGCACGGAGGTTTCGCGGAGATTCACAGAGCAATTTTGGATAGCGACTTAATAACGAATAACTTTTTCCTCTTAATTAAGACTGAACATTGAACACCGAACACTGATCACTGAACACTGAGACTGAAATCAAGCTTTCTTATAAAATCCTTTTTCTTTTAAACCTTCGACTTCTTTTAATATTGAAATAAAAATAGCATCATCAATATCATTCAACGTTTTGTAACGTAATGATTTTACGACTTTACGATTTTCGGAAATTAAGTACGCGTCCCATTGTTTTGATAAGTGTGCAGAATGCCAAAAACCAACGTCCACATAATCTTTGGTTTTATTGATGTAACAGATTGGACGTTTACCGATGTAATAGCATGGCATTCGCCATTTGTATAACAAATCGGCTTCTGGTAATGTATGTTCAAGTAACACTTGCAAATGCATGAATATGGATTTGAAAGGTTCGGGTTGTTTTAGGATGTGTGCTTCGGCTGGGTTCACATTAATTAGTTTTAGTCTTAAGGGTTTATCACTCTAAGTGATTTATCATTTTAAAAAAAAGTTGGAGTAAAAATACACCAAATCCTGAAAATAATATGACGACCATTGATGTGATAATTTTGCAGTCTAAACTAATCTAATTTTTCTATGGAAGTGCTCGCTATGCTAAAACCAAGGCAACATTTCCTTTCCTGTTTCCACTTTAACAAAGACATGGCTTACACCCTACTAAAAGACACCTAAAATTCCAATCACAATTAGCGCAATTCCGATTATAGCTTTAAAAGGCATCAACTTTGCAGATAGCTGTCTTAAACTCGCTTCTAAAGCAGGTACTTTATAGAATACGTGCGTTAACAATAAAATACCTCCTAGAATACTCACAATATTAAATAACAGACCATCCCAAAATTCTAATAGGGCTAAAATGATAAGTCCAAGTCCGATAATGGTGTCAAATGGTGCTAAAAATCCAGCAATTTTATTAAAAAAGTTATGCTCACCATCCCATTTATCGAGGATTGCCAGGCCTAATAAAATGCCTCCTGATATATTGGCTATAGCTAAAAGTAATTCGATCATTGTGGTTCTGTCATTTATAAGTTGATTTATAAATTTAACGAAATCTTGAAAATAAATTTGCTCAAACCGAATTAATTATTTTACTTTGTATTTCAAAGTACTTTAATATGAGCGATAAAGATTATCTAAAAGACATTAGTGAGATTAAAAATCTTATGAATAAGTCATCTCGATTTATTTCCTTGAGTGGCCTGTCTGGAATTCTCGCTGGTGTTTATGCTTTAATTGGAGCTGCAATTGCATACTGGTTGGTTATGACTTACAGTGGTGGCACTCTATATATATTCCATGGTTGGGTATTTTGGACCTGTATGTTAGTGCTTTCTATGATCGCTTTGTTAAGTGCTGTTACAGGTATAATTCTTACCACTAGAAAAGCGAAAAAGACAGGTGAAAAAATTTGGGATAATTCTTCAAAACGTTTATTATTTAATTTCTTGGTGCCATTAGCCGTTGGTGGAATTTATTGTTTCATTATTCTAAGCCAAGGACGTTACGGCCAAACAGGAGGATTAATGTTAATCTTTTATGGCTTAGCTTTGGTGAGTGCTTCCAAATATAGTATTGGAGACATTCAGTATTTAGGATATATTCAAATTATATTAGGCTTAATCGCGAGTTATTATCCTGGTTATGGGTTCTGGCTTTGGATGATTGGATTTGGTATTATGCATATTGTCTATGGCACTTGGATGCATTTTAAATATGATGCGAAGTGAAAATTATTCTCGAGAAGACGCAAAAGGCGCAAAGAAAAAAATAACACAGAGATGCGCAGAGATTACACGGAGATTCGTAGAGAACATGAGAGATGAGAGATGAGAGATGAGAGATGAGAGATGAGAGATGAGAGATGAGAGATGAGAGAAAAATAAAAAATTCTCGCGAAGGCGGAAAGGCGCAAAGAAAAAAATTATGAAGAGATTGTATAGGAATTAAGGAATTGACCAAATACCGCAATAACCTATTACTTTAATTTCTCAAACGAACACTGAACACAGAAATTTGAGCATAATAACCAACATAAATAAACTTTTTGATCATAGAATACGACTCGGTATTATGTCTGTATTGATGGTAAACGAGTATGCCGATTTTAAAATGTTGAAAGAATTATTGGGCGCCACAGATGGCAATTTAGCGAGCCATACCAAAGCCCTAGAAAAGGCTGAATACATTTTAGTTGAAAAACAATTTATAGGTCGAAAACCGAATACTAGATATAGTGTGACGAAACTCGGAAAATTAGAATTTCAAAAACATATTGAAGCCCTTGAAAAATTAATCAATAAAACTTAAAATAGACGTTTCGACTGCGCTCAACGTGACAGTTAAATATCAAAAAATTTTTTTTACCCACTTACTTTGAATTTCAAAGTACTTTAAAATACTGAAACATGAAAAAAATAACATTATTTATTGCCGCCATTTTATTTAGCACTTTCTTCTACAACCAATCTATCGGACTTAACCTCTTTTTGTTCAGTATTCTTACTGTTGTGATATTATTTATAAATAATAAATCGCACTTTAAAAATCGGAAAACCCAAATCTATACCATAGCTTATCTCACTACAGGGTTGACCATCTTTTTTCACAGTTCTACCTTATCTGTAATTGCAAATTTGGTAGCTTTTTTAACTTTAATAGGCCATTTATCTGAAACTAAATCTTCAATCTACATTAGTTGGCTAAATGGCTTATACACCACAATTGCAGGATTATTTCATAGAAATTTGGCAGTCATTCAACCAAAACCAACTGAAGAAGAGCCAAAAAAGAAAGTCGAGATTGATTATTTACATTGGGCTAAACTTATATTAATTCCGACCGTAATTGTAATAACCTTTATTGCACTTTACAAAGAAGGTAATCCAGTTTTTAGCAACTTAATTGAAAAAATAGATTTTGGGTTTATAAACATTCATTGGCTATTAATGGCAGGTTTAGGCTACTACCTATTCAGTAATATTTATGCACCAATTGAAGTAGAACCTGCTACTGGAATTGATCTCCAAACTGACAATAGCTTATACAAAACGACAACTTTTTCCATTCCGAAGTTAAAGCAAGAAAACCAACTTGGTATTATTCTCATCGCACTTTTAAATGCATTAATTGTAATGTATCTATTAACAGATATCACTTTTTTAACCACGCAACAAGATATTAGAGCGTCTCTTTATTCTGCTCAAGTTCATAGCGGAATTAATGCTCTTATTGCTTCAATTGTAATTGCCATATTAATTCTTTTATATGTGTTTAGAGGTAACTTGAATTTTTACGAGGAAAACACAACATTAAAACGACTTGCGTTTACTTGGATTGTTTTAAACATACTATTGGTAGCAAGCATTGTATTTAAAAACAGTCAGTACATCTATTATTTTGGTTTAACCTATAAGCGAATTGGCGTAATCATCTATCTTCTACTTGCGTCTATTGGTTTAGTAACAACCCTTTTAAAAATAAATGGAGCCAAAAACAATTGGTATTTATTCAGAATAAACACACAAGCCGCATTTATCATTCTTATTATTTCTAGTACCATTAATTGGGATTACCACATTACCAATTTCAACTTTAATTATGCGCAATCAATGGATTACAACTACGTCATTGGTTTATCTAACAACAACACCTTTTTACTAAACGAACAGTTAGAAAATAAAGCATTAAACACGGATTCAATTCAACTTATTGAAAACAAATACAACACCTATGTTCACAAACTCAAAACGAATAATTGGCAAGAGTTACAGTATGATAATTTTAAAATAAGCACAAAATAAGATGTTTCTATTAGCCTTTTTTTTATTACTAATTATTGGTGGACTAACCTTTATAATACTTCGGTTAAGTATATCGTGCATCTTTTGGGTTTCAAAATACCGAGAGGATAAAATGCGCGTCGTTAACACGTATTTCCCGTATTACACCATTAGTTTATTTACACTTTGCAGTGTAGCTATTATATGGATAGGCGACAGTTTTCTGGTTTATTATTATTTCGGCTTCGTCTTCTTTCTGTCACTATTTATTTGGAGATACGAAATATTACAAGGCAGAAAATCAGAACAATTCAACAACAAAAATATAGAACCTCATCATCCCAAATTACCATGAACAACCTATTATTAAAAACTATAAAAGCACAACGAAAGCAACTTATTATTTGGTTGTTTGAACATTCTCAACGGATTTATACGTCTATGTTTAAAAATCATGAACCATGGAACATCACCAAAACGGATTTACTAAATCTACCACAACCTACCTTCGGAAGACACTTAGGTGAATTCTTAGATAAAAATAATTTTGAATTAATTCCTAAAGTAGAACGTCACGATTGTTACCATGTACTTTGTGGCTATAGCACTAAAGTTGAAGATGAAATTGCACTACAATGTCTTTGTTTTGGTAATGGAAAACGCAGTCCGTATTTGTATGGAGCCATAATTCTTGGAGTCGCTATTCTACCAGATTATTATAAGTATTACCACAATTCCTTCAAAATTGGGAAGGCAGCAAACCCCTTTCATCATTTTGATTATAGAAAACTCATGAATGTATCTATATCAGATTTTAGAGCTGCCATTTTTCCTAAACAAGAATTATTAAACCTAAAACTCATTGCCATATGAAAACATTAAAAATCTTAATTCTAACTAGTATTTTTATTGCTTATGGTGTGTTTATCACCTTTCATTGGGTAAACTTTAAAGCAAAAGGACTTACGTACGACGCTATCGATAAAATTCCAAAAAACAACGTTGGACTCGTTCTTGGCGCAAGCAAACATGCATCAAATGGTAACATCAATCTATTCTACAAACACAGAGTTGATGCTGCTGCAGCACTTTATAAAGCCGGAAAAATAAAATACATTTTAGTAAGTGGTGACAATAGCAGAAAAGACTACGATGAACCCACAGATTTCAAAAACGATTTAATAGCAAAAGGTATTCCTACCGAACATATATTTTTAGACTATACAGGTTTCAGAACTTTAGATTCTATGGTAAGAGCCAAAGAAATTTTTGGTCAAAATGCCTTCACAGTGATTTCGCAACGTTTCCATAATCAACGAGCCATTTACATCGCTCAACATTATGATATTGATGCCATAGCTTTTAATGCAAAAGACGTTTACAAAACACCTCCACGCGAATATTTAGCTCGTACCAAAGCACGATTAGACTTACTTTTTAATGTGGGACCTAAGTTTTTAGGTGATAAAATCGCTATTAAATAAAATTAGAATACATCATCATGAAATTTCAACTCAACAAAAATTATTTAGTCCTAGCACATAGCTTATTTCTTATAGAATTGGCCATTGCTTTTATTATCAAAACAGGGTTTATTCGCTATACGTTTGGCGATTATCTCGTTGTTATATTACTATATGCAATTATTAGAGGATGCACCAACTTGAATGTGAGGGCGTCGAGTTTAGTCGTCCTCTTAATTGCTTATGGCGTAGAATTGCTTCAACTTACTCCATTTTTAACCTACTTTAATTTACAAGATAGCTTTACTGCTAAACTTATTTTTGGTAGCACATTCCATGTTACAGATTTATTGGCCTATACACTAGGAATCTTAACCGTTTTGGCTGTAGAATCTTCGATTTCTAAACGCGTAAAGAAACAAAATATAAGTCTATGGAAACTATAAAAACAATGATTCAGAATCGTTTTAAAACCCTATCGCTAATTACCGTAGCCCTATTTTTTAGTGGTGTTTTACTCTTGGTTCGTGTAAAACTCAATAAATCTTATTTCTTTTTATTTTTAATCTGGAATCTATTTTTAGCCATCATACCTTACGCTATAACTCTATATCTCAATAGCGTTTCAGGTTTAAGTAAACTAAAACTTGGCTTTTGGTTTTTGGTTTGGTTAGCCTTTTTGCCTAATGCACCTTATATCGTTACCGATCTCATTCATATTAGAATCGGAAACGATGCGCTCTTATGGCTGGATGTGTTAGTCGTATTATCATTTGCATTGAGCGGTTTACTACTCTTTTACATCTCAATATTAGATATGCAAAAATTATTGGTGTCAAAATTCAAAAAGCGTCCTGTTGAAGTCTTTAACATTGTAATTCTTTTTCTATGTGGTTTTGGCGTTTATTTAGGCCGATTTCTTCGTTATAACTCGTGGGAAATTATAAGTGAACCACATTATTTATTTATGGATATTGTAAGCATGATTGTATCACCATTTCAGCATTTTGAAGCGTGGTTATTCACATTCGGTTTTGGAACCTTTTTAGTCATAGGCTTTTGGGTGTTTAAGAATTTTTATCGTCACGACTCAAATTTAAATTGAAGCAACAGTCAAATTTCTCGTTATAGTGCTTATCTTTATGTATAAAAACCACAAGTAACCATGAAAAAAATAAACCTCGCAGCTGTTGTATTACTTTTACTGATGGCTTGTAAAGACGACAAAAAAACAGAAGTACAGCCCGTAGACATTGGAGATTTTAGTTTTACATCTCCAACTATTAAAGCTAATGAGCCTTTTAAAATCACCTATACTGGAGATGGCGACCTCGACGACAGTTTTTATTATCAAGTTAATCATGCTAAACACTATCCTTACGATTTAGAATTTGAAAATAATTCGGCAACCATTACGGTTCCAGATAGTATTTCGGTTATTGCGTTTAATTTTAAAGTAGACGATACTTATGACGATAACAATGCGGACGGTTACCTTTTTTCTGTTGTAAACAGTGACGGACAAGTAGCAAAAGATGAGGACGCTGCAAAAGAATACTATGCCTTTTCTTCTGGTAAAAACTTTGGTATAACGGGAGATGCTGAAAATGCTTTGTCAGCTATTGCGACGACTATTGAAAAGTATCCAGAATTAACTAAAGATTGGATTAATTCTCACTTTTATTTAGCGAGGCAAGTCGATGCTAGTCAACTTTCAGATCTTGGCGACGTCTATCTTTCAAAATATCAAACCACTAAAATTGAATCTCTTGAAGATTATGAGATGTTATCTCGTATTTATTCCGGTCTACGAGATTCTGAACGAAATGACAGTATTCTCAACATTATTTCAGAAAAATATCCCAATAGTAGTCTAGCATTTAGACCAATAATCAATTCTTATTTTGATGCCAAAAATTTAGACTCTAAAGAAACTATTTTTAAAACCCACAAAGAAGCAATTTTAAACCATTCAGATGGTAAATACATCATCCAAAATATTGCCTTAGCTAATTACAACAACGGAAATGAAGACGCTTTTCACGAGTACTTAAACCTAATGGATGATGCGTATTCTAAAGCCTCGATTTATAACAGCATTGCTTGGCCAAAAGCTGAAAAAGGTGAAGATATTGAAGCTGCCATGGCATTATCAAAACAATCTTTAGATTTGGTTGAAGCTGAACAAGTAGCTCTTGCAAATAAGCCAGACTTTTACAGCCCTAAGCAATACGAAAACAGCTTAAAGCAAACGTATGGTATGTATGCAGACACTTATGCCTTACTAGCTTTTAAAAATGATGATATAAAGGAAGCCATAACATATCAATCTATTGCGGTTGAAGATGATGCTAACGGAGAAATGAACGAACGTTATATTCAGTATTTAATGGCTGATGAACAATATGAAGCCGTTGTTGAAAACGCTACTGAGTTTATTGAAGAAGGGCGAAGCACTGCAAAATTAAATTCCTATTATTTAGAAGCTGTTAAAAATGTTGATGATACCAAAGATGCGGATATGATGTTGGCTAAACTTGAAGAAACAGCTAAGGCAGCTGAGATTGAAGCCCTAAAGAAAACACTTATAGACAAAGAGGCACCTGATTTTACTTTAAAGAATCTAGATGGAGATGACGTTACCTTATCATCTTTAAAAGGCAAAACTGTTATTTTAGATTTTTGGGCAACATGGTGTGGCCCTTGCATCGCTTCTTTTCCAGGTATGCAAAAAGCTGTGACTAAATACAAAAACGATGAGACTATAGAATTTCTATTTATAGACACTCTTGAAGATGGTAAAGATCGCATAGAAAAAGTATCAAAATTTATATCAGATAACGACTATGATTTTAATGTACTTATTGATCCAAAAGAAGAAAACGGAAATCACACTGTAGCAAATGCTTACGATATAACTGGAATACCAACTAAAATCATCGTAGGACCAAGTGGAAGAATCAACTTTATTTCTGTCGGTTTTAGTGGCTCTGCAGATAAAGAGGTTAGTAAAATTAATACGATGATAGAAATCATAAACTAACATCATCACCATAAAAAAAAGAGGCATCTTAATTAAGAATGCCTCTTTTTTTTATTTACCATTTACATAATCTTGTAAATAACTGAATCTTTTTGTCAATTCACCATTTTCTGTAATCTTAGCACGTTTTAAGATGTCGCGTTCATCATTATTAAAGAAAGCAGGTATGACATGTTCTAAAAATGTTTCACCAAATCCTTCACTGGCATCTTTTGGTAATTCACATGGCAAATTATCTACAGCCATAACAGTAATCGCACCTTTAGCATCGTAAGCCACTTCCTTTTCTGTATTAGGATCGTAACCATAAAAAGGATCTGCTATGGTTGACGGTCGTATGGTACTTGCCACAGGACCATCAATATCACAAGAAATATCAGCTACCAAATTAATTTTAAAATCCGGATGTTTAGCATCTTCTCTTGTAAACAAATACGGTGCATTATTTCCATAAAAGTGACCTGCAATAAAATAATCGGTCTCTTTAGCATAAGGCATAAAATTACTTTCGTAACCCGATGGATCTTTATAAAATTTAAACTTATCTCCTACTTTACCATCGGTTCGTTTGGCATATTCCATCACATCAGCCATGACATAAACGGGCTCTGTAAATTGAGAGGTTAAATACAAAGCATCACTAATTTGTTTTATTCCTAAATGATCTAAAATCTCTTTAGCTCCATAGGCCACTTTGCCTGTTCCTGATAATAAAATTTTAATATTAGGAATGGTTATTTTATCTAATTCAGCTTTAACTTCGTTTAAATCGGCTAGTGTTTCAACTTTAGGTAATTCAAATAATCCGTCTCGTAATCCCAAAGCTCTAAAACCATTATAGGCGCCTACTAAACCTGCATAACGTCCAAAACCAATTAAACGCGCATTACTTTTTTTAACAATGGTTTCATGATCGTACATTTCTATGTTTTTCTCTAACATAGCTACTAACAGTTTTCTGTTGTATGGTTGCTCTTTAATAGTGTGAGAGAAATAGAAATATTTTTTATTCGGTATTAAATTTTCAATCGGCACTTCTTTTACACCAATCATTACATCAGCATGAGACACATCATCTAACACTTCAAATCCTAGTGTACTATAGGCTTCATCTGGAAAAATTCTGATATCCGAAGATTCTACAATAAAATTAGCCTTTGGAAATTGTGCTCTTGCTTCAGCTAAATGCTCAGGTGAAAAGACCACACGTCTATCTGGCGGATTTTTACGTTCTTTTATGATGGCGAATGTCATGTTAATGGAATTATCATTCCCAAAAAAATGGGAAAATTATAGTTTTCACGAAAATAGTGTGATTAATATTTATGAGCAAATTAATATCATTTAACATCTTATACTAATTACCGTAATGTATTTCAATTTTAAAGCAACTTCTAGAATTTTCTTGAGCTAAAAATAAAAAGCACAAAGAGACTTTATAATTCAATAAAAAATCATGATTAACATTCAACTAAAGCACTGATACAACATAAACTTAAGCCCCCCCTTTTACTTGTTCTTATTTGTAGCATTACGCTCTACCTAGTGGGAGTTTCTCCAAGACATAACAAAAAAAATAAGATTAAAATAAAAGCATTTATAAAGAAAAACCCAGTGGCTTATGAAGCGCACTGGGTTTATAATAAAATAGTTTTTTAATGGTTTTATTCTTGCTGTGAAGCTTCTGGTTTTAAAACAAACTCTGCATAATTATTCATATTAAAATATGTATTCGCGGCATCTTTAAACATATTAGAGTCAATATTATTTATTTCTGCTTCAGAGTCTAAAATAGATTCTAATTTTAAATCATATTTGACGGCTTCTCTCAATTTATTTATCCAGTAGGCGTTAATTTCTAAGAACTCTTTATGATTAGCTAATTCAGCCTCTTTTATTTTATACAAATCTGCTTCAGTAGCTCCATCTTTTTGGATTTTTTTAATTTCTTCCAACACTTTATGCACTAATTTCTCTACATTATTTGGATCGCAAGTAAAACGTATATTCATTCTATACCAACCGTAAGGTATGTCAGATGCATAACCAGCAACTTGTACACCATAAACACCAGACATTTTTTCTCGCATTTCTTCAGTAAGTTTAATTTTAAGCAATTTACCAAGTAAACTTAGTTTATTTTTTTCTTTAAGAGAAAAGTCAAAATTATTAGTAAATCGCATGTCTACAATACTTTTATTTTCAACTCCTTTGAGAAACGTCTTTTTAACAACCGTATTAGTATAACGCATCCCTATATCTTTCCATGTGCTCTCTTTTTCTAGGTCTGACGGTAGACTCCCTAAATACTTTGCTGTAAACGCTCTTAAATTTTTAAGGTCAATACTCCCTACAAAAACAAAGGTGAACCCATTTGCTGATGCCAAACGCTCTTTATAAAACTTAAATGCATCATCGATGTTTAGTCCATCCTCAATCTGTTGCACTGTTAAAGGCACGCCTCTAAGATGGCCTTTGGTCATAATTTCACTTATCTGATTATCAAAAAAGTTTCCTGGACTTTTATCCTGATCTTTATAAATGGATTTTAAATTTGCTTTTTTCGAATTAAACACACCTTCATCCTTGTTCGGACTTGTGATATACAAATGGACCATTTGCAACATTGTCTCTAAGTCTTTTGACGAACTTGAACCTGAGAATAAATCATCGTAGAACGTTATGTTTGGGGTAACTCTCACTGTTTTCCCCATGTTCAATTTATTAAGGTCAGATTCAGATATGCCATTAACACCGCTAGACCCAATAATATTTCCTGCATTTCTGGCTGAAATATATAGAGAATCTGGGGCCAAAGAACTTCCTCCTGGTCTAAACCCACTCATTGAAATTAAATCGTTCTGAAATTTAGTAGGCTTAGCAATTATAGTGATTCCATTTGCTAGTTTCCACGTCGTAACATCAACATCTTCGTTATAGGTTTCACTAATTACCTTTCCAGGAGTTGGCTCATTAGTCATTAATTTAATATCACTAAGCGCGTCTTCATAAGCTTCTAGAGGCTGTAAACTAACCTTTTTAAGTATTGCTTCAATGTCTTCCTCTGTAGGTAATTTTAAATTTTCTTTGTCAATAGCATTTAGAACTACGGCCACATTATCTGTTTTTATCCAATCATTGCTTAAGTTATTGATCTCTTCAACGGTAATTGTTGGAAAAACTTCTTTGTAAAACTGGTAAATAAACGCATCACTTGGAATCGCTTTACTATCTGTAAAATTATCAATATACTGTTCTACGTAATATTTTGTGTTAATTTTTCCATTCTCTTTTCTGCGCATATCTGCACCGTTTAACAACTGTTCTTTAAAACGTACCAGCTCTGTATTAGTGAATCCAAACCTCTTAACGCGTTCACTTTCCACTAATAACGCTTCGATTCCTTCCGTAATTTTATCTTCTTTAAGACTTGCTTTTAATAAAAAAGCATCTTTATTTCCTAGAAAATCACCTATACCAGCAATGGCACTTAAGAAAGGGGCATCAGGTTGTAAGCCAATTTCATTTAACCTTTGGCGTAACATTGCTGAATATAAATATTTTAAAACCTCGTTACGATAGTCATTAAGTGTTATTACTTCGGTTTCGTCTTTTTTGCTAAATAAAGAAATACTCACACCCGATGCTTCTTTATCTGTAATCACTGTTATAACAGGTTCTTTATTGTCAGGAATTTCATAATACACTCTTTCTTTTGGGTTATCAATAAGTTGCATACCACTGAATAATTCTTTTACTTTTTTCTCTGTTTTATGCACATCAAAATCTCCGACTAATACCAAAGCCATTAAATCTGGACGATACCAATCTTTGTAGAAACGTTTCATGGCATCATATTCAGAATTTAAAATAACATCCGTTGTACCAATTGGTAACCTCTTAGCGTATCTCGAATTGTTGGTTATTTTAGGAATAGACTGATAATACATACGCATAGGAGCACCACTTCTAGCCCTAAGCTCTTCTGCCACAATCCCTCTTTCATTATCAATCTCTTCATCTTCAAAAGTAATACCATCTGCCCAATCTCTTAAAACCTGTAAACTGGTATTAAACGTTTCTTCATCAGTTGGTACTGATAATTTATAAACCGTTTCATCAAAACCAGTGTGTGCATTTAAGTCTGCCCCAAATTCAACACCAAGGCCTTGTAGATAATTAATAAGTTCATTTTTTTCGAAACTTTTAGTTCCATTAAAAGCCATATGTTCTACAAAATGTGCTAACCCTTGCTGGTCATCTTCTTCTAAAATAGAACCTGCATTAATTACTAATCTTAATTCTGCTTTATTTTTAGGTTTTGCATTTTGTTTTATGTAATAAGTTAACCCATTAGCTAGTTTACCAATTTTTACTGTTGGGTCTGTAGGTATTTTACGATTTAAATCCTTTATTTGAGCCGGCAGACTAAAACTTAAAAAGAGCAAAAGTGTTATTAAAATTACTGTTCTGTTTTTCATGAATTGTTATTATTAAAATTATTTATAAGTCTTAAAATTTTTCAATATTATTCTAATGGATAGCTTAATTAGTAAGTATCCATGATTGTAAAATCTTAAATCATTTTTAAAAACAGAGTCTTAAATTCTTTAAAAAGAAAATTAAAACTCTGCTAGGGGTAATCTACTGAGACTAACCAATATTTGTTATTCGTAACCAGGGTTCTGATCTGTAAATGTAATGGAGCCATTACCATTTATTTCTTCTTCAGGAATAGGCAAAATATATTGGTTAGAGCTAATTATAGAAGGTTTAAGTAGCATTGCTTTATTAAACCGAATCGCTGCAAACCATTCACTTCCGTTCTCAAAAGCAAGTTCTCTTGCTATTTCATTAAAAATGTCTTCTTTAAGTGCTTCTATATTTGCTGCTGAAGTATTACCAATACCTGCACGATTTCTAATAATATTCAAAGGAGCACTGGCGTCTGCTAAAGATGCACCACTAAAAGCTAAGCCTTCTGCTTTTATAAGATACATTTCAGCTAGACGTAAGAAATAAGTTGGTCTAAAGACCTCCTCATTATTCGTTTTTAAAATATCCGAATCGTTGTAAGTATAGGCTTTTCTAGGATCTGTATCCATGATAGCTGTAAACCAATTATCTGTAGGAGGAATACCAGAATAAAAGCGTTTACGATTGTTATCTTCTGTATCTGAATTTGCATCTCGGTACGTCATTAAAATCATTTCTGAAGAATTTAAACCCTGGCTAAAAACAGATTCAAAGTCGGGCGCTAAGCTTGTTGTACCATCGTTTATCACCTGGTCTGCTAAAGCTGCAGCTTCTGCATATTTACCCTGATATAACAACACTTTTGCTTTTAAAGCTTTTGCTGCTGTTTTTGAGGCGCGATAGGTCACGGAATAATCTGGCGCATCTAAAATTGCGGCATCCAAATCTAATAGTATTTGCTCATAACATTCTGCAACTGTATTTCTTGCTTTATTTCTAGTAACAAAATTGCTAGGCTCTGTTCGTAATACGATCCCCAAATTACTACTTTCTTCAAAAAACTGACCATAATATCTGAGGGCATCAAACGTAGACATTGCTCTTAAAAAGCGTGCTTCTCCAATTATTTCTTTTCTGGAAGTCTCTGAAATTAAATTTCCAGAAAGTTGATTGGTTTGTTTAATGGTATTATTTGCTATATCCATTGTTTTATAAAACATTAACCAATAATCTCTAACGTAGATATTATCAAATTCTAATGAGTTATTGGAAAACTGAATATGACTTGTTCCTGTCCCTGAGCCATTCATAGATCCTATCATAGCACTAGGAATTAACTCTGAGAACATATAATATTTATCATTAATTCTAGAAGTTATAGTTGTATAAACACCATTTAGTAGTGCTCTTGCATCTGTTTCACTTTGCACCACGTTTTCTTCTACTAAATTGTTTGGGGGATCATTTTCTAAAACATCTACTAATTCGCAAGATGTAAAGAGACATATAACTAGACTATAAATAATTATTTTTTTCATAATTTAATTGTTTTTAAAATGCAATATTTAATCCCATTGTGAATACTTTTGAAATAGGGAAACGATTATTATCTCTACCAGAACTAATATCATTATTAAATAAATTAGAAGCTTCTGGATCTGCACCTGGATAATCTGTTATTGTAAATAAGTTTTGAGCAGAGAAAAATATAGACATTGTATCTAAAAAATTAAGCGTTTCAATATCCTTTTTTGAAAAGGTATAACTAAAGCTTAGCGTTTTTAATCTTATGTAAGAAGCATCATAAACATAATGAGAAGATGTTCTATCATTATTATTTGGGTCAAAATAAACCGATCGAGGGATATTGGTGTTTCTATTATCTGGAGTCCATGCATTTAAAACACTAGTCTCCTTATTCTCACCAATAAATGTACTTCCAAAATTCGTCCCTCTAGCTAAACCAAAAGCTTCAATATCATTACCTACTGAAAATGTAAAGAAGGTAGATAATGCAAACCCTTTATACTGAAAAGTGTTATTAAACCCACCAAAGAAATCTGGCTGCGTATCTCCTATAACTGTTTGATCTAAGTTGGTTATTATACCATCTGGTACACCATCTGGCCCCGTTAAATCTTTAAATTTTAAATCCCCTGGAGCGGTTTGGATATTTTGATAAACTCCTGAAGGAGAACTTGCATTTAAAGCATCGATAGCAGCTTGATCTTGAAAAAGCCCCTCGGCAACATAACCATATATTAAGCCTATTGGACTTCCTTCTTTTAAGCGTCCACCACCAGGAAAACCGGTTAAGAAACCATCTTCATCTCTAAAATCATCAGATATTTTGGTTAATTTGTTTTCGTTTTTACTGATGTTGAATGATACATTCCAATTAAAATTCTTAGAAGTTATAACGTCACCTTTTAATTCTAACTCTACACCTGAATTTTGGGTATTACCAATATTGGCAATTATCCTATTATACCCCGTATTCCCCGGTGTGATTGAGGTAAATAATGCATCTTTTGTTTCTTTTGAATAATACCCAATACCTCCACTAAATCTACCTTTAAAAAAGGTAAAATCAAGCCCGAAATCTATTTGTTCTGTTCTCTCCCATTTTAATTTATCATTCCCTAATTGAGTTATAATAACAGATGGGTCTGGCCCATAATCCTCTCCTTCAAAAAGCGTTCTCCACGCGTAATCTCCAAAATCTTGTTGGCCAGTAGTTCCTATACTTGCCCTCAATTTTAACTCGTCAATAAAATCAACATTCATTAAAAACTCTTCATTTGAAAGTCTCCAAGCCGCCGCAGCCGCAGGAAAAAAGGCATATTGATTATCTTTCGCAAACTTTGAAGAACCATCTACTCTTGCAGATAACGTCAACAAATATTTGTCATCAAAATCATAATTAACACGTCCAAAATAGGAGGCTAACCCTGAATAGGTTTCGTATGATGATCCATCCGAAAAAACAGTGGCACTAGTTATATTTGTTAATACTTCATTAAAAAAACCTTCACCCCAAACTTTTACATTTGAACTTTTATTCTTTTCAAAAGAAGCTCCAATTACAGCACTAATATTGTGTTTTCCGATTAGCTTATCATAGGATAGTGTATTTTGAAATAACGTACTTGTACTACGACTTCTACTTTCCTGAGCATAACCATCTCCATTTCCAAAGTTGCGGTTCCAACCGCCAACAAAAGTAAATTCGGGATAAAAACTCTTTTGATTACCATCATTATAATTTAAAGAGAATAAGGTTTTAAAATTTAATCCCTCTGCCAACTCTAACTCTGTATATATAGATCCTAATAATAAGAATGTTTTATTATTATTAAGTGCTTTAGAACGGGCTACTGGATTTTCTTGCGTATACTGTGGTGAAAACGAATAATTTCCATCGGTATCAAAAACTGGCACGTCTGGTCTAAAATCATAAATAAGCTGTGTTAGCCCTCCATCTACCGCGTCTTGATCAGAAGAAGATAAATTTATTTTAGATCCAATGGTCCAATTGTCATTAATCTTAGTATCAAGATTAGTCGAGAAATTATACCTATTAAACCCAGTATTTTCATAAACACCATCTTGTGTATTAATACCTAAAGTCATAGAGTATCTGGACTTTTCTGAACCACCACGTACATTTAAATTATAGTTACTAGATATTGGCGCCCCAGGACTTAACTCATCTTCCCAATTTGTATTTGCGTCACCAAAATAAGAACCATCTAATACTGACCTAGTGAATGCATCATCTCTTGTACCATTACCCACAGCAGTTGTTAAAACGTTCCTAAACTGACTCGCATTTAGAACATCTAAGGTTTGCGCACTTTGCGTACTTGTAGAGATATTAAGTTGAAATTTTGTTTTACTCGAAAATGTCCCTTGTCTGGTGTTTATTATAATAACTCCATTGGCCGCTCTTGATCCGTATATAGCAGCAGCTGATGCATCTTTTAAAACACTTATAGATTCAATATCAGAAGCATTGATATTACCAATAGGAGTACTAATACCTTCTTGGTTTAATTCAGACCCCAAATTATTGCCTTCTGATCCACCTGAAGGAATATTACTATTGGGAGCCACAGGAATACCATCAATAACATATAAGGGTTGGTTTGATCCTAGTAAAGAAGTAGTTCCTCTAATTCTAATTCTCGCCGCTGCACCTGGCTGTCCTGAAGAGCTTGTAACATTAACCCCTGCAATTTGTCCTTGCAGTGCATTATCTAAATTTACTGTAGGTGCCTGACTTGTAATATTTTTCATATCAACAGTACCAACTGAACCTGTTAAGCTTTCTCTTTTAACTTTCCCATAACCAATTATAACGGCTTCCTCAAGCCCTGTAATTGATTCTTGCAGTACTATATTTATAACATCACCATTCTTAGCTTCAATTTCCTTTGTTTCATATCCGACAAATGACACGACAATTGTTACAGGACTCTGAGATATATTTAAACTGTAATTTCCGTCTAAATCCGTAATAACACCATTATCTGTCCCTTTTTCCAATACTGTTGCGCCTGGTAATAACGTACCATTTTTATCTCTTACTGATCCTGTAATCTGACTCTGAGCTGCAGACGTATTCAATTGGATTGGATTTCCTTGACCTCTTCGCAAGACAATCTGTTTTTTAACAATACGATAATCGATGTCAGTATTATCAAATATCGTTTTTAAAACACGTGATAGTTTCTCATTTTTTGTAGAAATATTTAGAAGCTTATCATTATCTAAAATAGTTTTTTCATACAAAAATTTAAAATCAGTCTTTTTCTCTATTTGACTTAAAATAGATTCTAATTTCATCTCATTACAATCCAATGATATCTTAACATTTTGTGAGTTTGATGTTGCATGGATTTGCAATAAGGTAAAAAAAAGCAAAATGGAAGTGAGCTTCATTTTTAAACTTAGTTTAGGGAGATATAGCATTTTACCTATCTCAATGATATTTTTTTGCATACTTTTGATTTGATTTTAATGTGTTAGACATGTAAATCACTTTTTTAAGATCGGGAAATGCTCCAACATTTTCCGATTTTTTCATTATAGCGTATAGATTGAGCCGCGATAATAAAATTAAAAGTAGATCTACTTAAATAGAAATAATTACATTTTAAGTTTATAGCATAGGCCTTATTTTTTTTTAGAGTTAATGATGATTGTATCTTTATTAAATTTATAAGTGAAATTTCCTGAGTAGCTCAAGCTTTCCATCACTTGATCGATATCCTCATTATCAAATTTTGCCGTAAAAAATCTATTTTCCAATGATTTATTATGATTTATAAATTTGACATTATACTGTCGTTCTAATTTCTTTAAAATAGCTTTAAACTCTACTTCCTTAAGAATAAGTCTACCATTTAGCCAAGCTAAATGAGACTCAACATCCGCTTTAGAAACTTGTATTTTACGATCCACTTTACTCCAAGCCGCTTTATACCCTGGCTTTAGTAATGTTGAATTCTCTACATTATAGACTGCATTAGCTTTATAAACACTGACTGAGCCTTCGACTAAAACGGTATTAATATTTTCATCTTCTGAATATGACGAAATGTTAAACTCTGTACCTAAGACCCGCACATCTATTTCATTTGCATTAACTACAAATGGGTGCTTAGCATCTTTTGCTACCTTGAAAAATGCTTCACCTTCTAAAAATACATTTCGGTGTTTTCCTTCTACAAAATTAACGGGGTATTTTAACGAGGAGCCTGCGTTTAAGTTTACAATGGTACCATCTGCTAATTTAATTTCGAACTTTTTACCATAAGGAACCGTTAGCGTATTGTAAACCAATACTGATTTTTTTTCTTGAGTAAAATACTCTATTTTTTTACCAGATTGAATCCCTATAATATGACCTTCGTCATCCACAATATCATTAGAATCATTGTCATCAATAGTCTTCGTTTTCCCATTATCTAACTTAAGCGTTATAACTTCAGTTGGAAAAACAAGTTTATCGTTTTTGTTAGAATACAATTCGAGATAACCGTAACCTAACGCTAAGAAAACAAGTATTAATGCAGCATACTTTAAAAAAGATGCTTTTCTCTTAGCCAAACGCTTAGTCCTTTTATCTTTATTTATAAACTTTAAAACTTGTAACTCTGTTGTTTTAGAATCATACGCTTTCATATTATAATTAATAGCATAATTAACTTTTACAAAATCATTAAACAACGTCTCATTTTTAGGATTATCTAACCATAATGTTAGCGTATCTAATTCTGTTGAAGTTGCCTCATTTGTAAGGTATTTTACTATTATCTTTTTTATTTTTTTTGAAATCATCTATTCTAACTTCTTTATACTATAACGAAGGAAATCTTCACTACCCTTACTTATTCTTAAAATTTTTATTAATTTCCCAATGAAATATTACATAATGCTAGATTTTTCAAGAGATAATACAAAGTTAATTGAAGCGCTAAAAAGCGGAAACACAAATGCCTACACTTTTTTAGTGAAGCAGTACAACCAAAAATTATGTGTTTATGCATTTAGCTTATCGCATGACCACGATTTGGCACAAGATATAGTGCAAAATGTATTTATTCGCACATGGCAACAACGCCATAAGCTTAAAAGCGAATTTGTTATACAGCGGTTTCTCTATAAATTAACTTATAATGAGTTTATAGATCAATATCGTAAAATGAAATCTACAGTTATACTCGAAAAAAAATATATTGATGCACTTGATACTATTTTGGAGGAAGAAGATCATAAACCTCGTTTTGAAAAATTAATCGATTTAGTAAAAACAGAAATAGAAAATCTACCTCCTAAATGTAAACAGACGTTTTTATTAAGTAAACAAGAAGGATTAACGAACATTGAAATTGCGGAATACCTAAATGTTTCAATTAAAACGGTAGAGGCACAAATAACTAAAGCATTTTCAATTATCCGTAAAAACACAAAGGCAAATAGTAACAGTATTATGTTCTTACTTTTCGGAAAGAGTTTCGAAAAACTTTTAAACAAAATCTGATATTCTTTGATTTTTTTTTTAGGATTTACCTTAATACAACGAAACGAGCTAATATCATCACACGAGGTCTTACTAAAAGCATTCAATAAAGTAATTAAATCTTTAATTCATTGTTTTAAAAAACAATAAGATTTTTTTATTGACAACCTTTAATTATTCATACATTAAACTTAAACACAAGCAGGACCTCACAAGGGTAGCAAATGAGTTTTTCATTTTAAAATTTTTATTAATCAATCGACTAATTCAAAATAAATTTGAAACCATATAAGTTAAGAAATTTATAAAACAAGTTTGGTATAGCCTTTGCATTATTATTTTCATTAATTTTGCATTCCTTATTCAGATAATAAATCTTAGTAAGATTTCTGCTTTCGCAGAAACTTATGGGGTCGACTGGTTTTGACAGCGAGATTAATTAAATGGTAAGCACGTGGTGTAATGGCATTGACACACCTAAAAGGCTAGACCAAATTTTAAACGGCGAGAATAACTACGCTTTAGCTGCATAATCTGAATTATAGTAAGATTCGTGCTCATTCCTACTAGGTAGGAAGGCTAAATGTCTCCGAAAAGCCCTAGTCAGTGGCGTTTCTGCATGAGGCATCGTAAAAATTGACTAAGATTGGGTAGTGCTTTGATGCCCTTTCGAGATTAAAAAGCTAAGCTTAAAGTGGGTTGTCTTTAACCAGCTTTAAGTCGAAAACCCAAGAAAAGAATAAACGTGTAGAAAGCCCTTTGGTTACTTGTTTGGACGAGAGTTCGATTCTCTCCGACTCCACAATTAAGCACAACTAGGTTGTGATTTTAAGCATAAGAAGCTCAACAAGTTTTACTTGTTGAGCTTTGTTGTTTAAAAGTACTTGGGCTGAAAGCACAAAATGTTGTATTTACAGGATTGGAGTGTACGTGAACAACGCAGTTAAAGTGAGTAAAACATAAGACGAATTTAATTTCGGATGGCCTATGTTCTACGCAATTGAATACATTATTAAAGGTGGTTCATTCCTATGTCATGCACTCTATTGTGCAAGTTATAGAATTTCAGCATAAATGGGAACGAGTGCAGATTCTAGATCTGATCATACCGCCTTTAGAACGGTCGCCACAGTAGATGTGTTAGTTGACAAAGAACAACAATAGTATTTAATTTTTACAAAGCATATCGTTTTAGTGATTGCAGTTAACTAATACCTATTTTAAATCAACTTCAATATAAACAGGAAAGTGATCTGAAGGAAACTTAAAATCTATTGCACTAGAAAATACAGCATATTTATGCACCTTGACATGTGGTGTTTTTGAAACGAAAATATAATCGATTCGTCTTGTTACAGGTTCGTTATAATTAAAGCCATTAAATGTACCATCTGCACCAAACTTTACGGCCGCTACTTCTTTAGCATCTGACAAGGTTGGTAATAGTTCTGCTACAACATCACTGTTAGGTTCAACATTAAAATCACCCATGAGAAATACAGGATAATTTTCGGTGTTTTCTGAAGCTATTTTTTGTAAAATTAGTTTTATACCTTGGTGTTGCGCTTCACTACCTACATGATCTAGATGTGTATTAAACACCCAGAATTTTTCATCATTCTCTACCGACGAAAATAATCCATAAGTGCAAACTCTTGGGTATGCAGCGTCCCAACCTTTTGAGACAATGTTAGGTGTTAAAGACAGCCAAAACGTGTGTTGTTCTTCAACTTTAAGTGTTTTAGAATTGTAATAGATAGCAGAAAATTCACCTTCTCCATTTCCATCTCTTCCTTCACCTATAAAGTTATAATCTGGTAAAGCAGCATTTAAATCTGAAATTTGATTTGGCCTCGCTTCCTGAACTCCAAGAATGTCTGGACTTAGAAATAACACCTGAGTGTTTAAAAAATCTTTTCGGTTTGGCCATGCATTTTCACCATCTGAAGCGAGATCTAAGCGTATATTGTAAGTCATTACCTTGAGACTATCGTTATCATTTCTAGATTCCGGTTGATACAATTTTGGGTTACAACCTAAAACCACAAGACTAAGAGTGACTAATATAATTCGATTCATGTATTCGTTTTTCTAATAATTCACCTAAACCTTAAATATACTGAATATTACTCTTTAATAATACTCTTAGAAATCACCTTTAGTCTTTCAAAGGTTAATTCTGGTTCATCTGTGGTTATATAATCAAATTCTTCTGTTAATAACCAGTCGATATCATTTTGTTTATTTACAGTCCACGAATTCAATTTAAGATCTAAAACTTTAGCTTCTACAATCCAATGCTTATTATTTTTTAGTTTCCAAACGGCATAATCTAATCCTGTTATACCATCAGTTTTTAATTCTTGTGGAGATTTTGATCCATCGAGATATAAGACTTTCGATTTAGGTTCAATGTCTTTAATACGTTTAATAAGCTCGTAACTAAAACTTATATAATAAGAGATATAAGCCTCAGCTTCTAGTTCTTTAACTAAGGCTACAGTTTTTTCAGCAATACGTATATTACGACCTTCAATTTTAGAAGGTTTTAATTCGCACACTAATGCTGTTGTGCTATTATTGGTCATACCTGCAACAATATAATCTCTTAAAGTTGGCAGTATCTCACCATTTGGCAACTTGTGTTTGGCTAATTCGTTATAGGTTGAAGTTTCAATATCTAAACCAGCATAATCGGCATCGTGCGTTACAATTAATATGTTATCTGCCGTCATACGAACATCAAACTCAGAACCTGTACATTTTAAGTCAATGGCTTCTTTTAATGCTGCCACTGAATTTTGTGGTAAGTCTTTGGCTTTCCATGCACCTCTATGTGCAACAACAGGATTATCTGCAAAGGAAATTTCAGAATTTTGTGTTGTGGAGCTGTATGAAAAAAGCTCAATTCCTATAAATAACGTAATTAAATGGCGCATTAATTAAATGATTTAAATAAAATGAATTTATTTTAGAACTAAGAGCTCGCCCTTTTATAAATAAAAAAAGACCTGCGAAAATTACATCACAGGTCTCTTATATGCTAAACAATTCGTGTTTATTTAATCTCAACTAATTCAAGATCAAATACCAACTCTTGTCCTGCTAATGGATGGTTTCCATCAACAACAATATGATCCTCATTTACCTCAACAATTTTGAATGGATGCTCATTACCTTGTGCATCTTTAGATACTAATCCTAAACCAACTTCTGGCTTTACTTCTTCAGGAAGTTGTGCATTCTCAACTTTGTGAAATAACTCTTGTCTCACTTCACCATAAGCTTCAGTTACAGGGATATCTACTGTTTTTTTATCGTTCACTTTCATATCGATAACAGCTTTTTCAAAACCAGGAATTAACATACCTTGTCCTAATGTAAACTCTAAAGGCTCACGCTCTAAAGAACTATCAAAGACTTGTCCGTTTTTTAATTTCCCAGTATAATGTACTTTTACTGTATCATTTTCTTTTACTAAACTCATAAACTTCTTATTTTCATTTAAATGTGCTGCAAAACTATTATTTATCATACAGAAAAAAGAATGATGGACTATGTTTTATGAGTATTTAAGAAAAACTTAACGTGAATCATTAGCTTAGCTCTATTATAATGTAATTTAAAAGTGGTAAATTAGATAGAATTTGTAACTGCAAGGAATTGAATACCATTTCGACTACAGTTACCTTAAACATAAAAATTAATTCATTAAAACCAGAAAGGACATTTACTTATGTTAACTTGGAAAGATATCATCAACTTTTCCGTTAAAGGAAACCCAACTCCAGACAGACGAGTTGAAAAAACAGAAGCCGAATGGAGAGCCCAGTTGTCTCCAGAGCAATATAGAATCACAAGACAAAAAGGAACTGAGCGAGCGCACAGTGGCGAACTTTGTACCACCTATGACGAAGGCAAATACAATTGTGTCTGTTGTGACACTCCCTTATTTGATTCTACAATTAAATTTAGTTCTGGCACTGGATGGCCAAGTTTTACACAGCCTATTAAAGAAAATGCCATTAAATACGAACGAGATACCACGTTAGGAATGGTACGTGTAGAGGTAATGTGTAATACTTGCGACGCTCATTTAGGTCATGTGTTTCCAGATGGACCAGAACCGAGTGGTTTGCGTTATTGCGTTAATTCAGAATCTATGATTATAGACAAGGAGACTGCCAAATGATAACTAAAAACTTACAAATCGCCACAGTGGGCGGAGGCTGCTTTTGGTGTACAGAAGCCGTTTTTCAGGAAGTAAAAGGTGTAGAAAAAGTGGTTTCAGGATATTCTGGAGGCAATGTACCTGGCAGACCTACATACAGAGAAATTTGTTCTGGGTTAACTGGCCATGCAGAAGTCGTTCAAGTTACTTTTGATGCTAACATAATAACTTATGAAGATATTCTAATCATTTTTATGACTACACACGATCCAACAACACTTAACAGACAAGGAGCTGATCGTGGCACACAATATCGTTCTGTGATTTATTATCATGATGATAAACAAAAGACTGTCGCAGAAATTGTGATAAAAGAATTAGAACCACATTATCCGAATCCTATAGTCACTGAATTATCAGCTGTTCCAACTTTTTATGAAGCAGAACAAGAACATCAAGATTTTTATGAGAACAATCCTGATTTTGGATATTGCAGTTTTGTCATTGACCCAAAAATAGCGAAACTAAGAAAGCTTCATGCCGACAAATTAAAATCGGCTTAGACTGAACTTAGGTAATAAACAACACTCAGGCAATTCAGTTATAGAATGGCCTGAAGTGTTAATACGTCTAATGCAAAAAACCATAAGATGTCAATTAGAACTCAAGAATTGTTTAGAGCACCCGAATTTAATGTTAATCATTGGGTAGATGCCAATGGCAATAAAGCGAAAGCCATTAATCTATCAGATTTAGAAGGAAAATTTAAAGTCTTATTCTGTTTTCAAAGCTGGTGTCGTGGTTGCCACAGTAAGGGTTTCCCTAATTTAAAAACAATGGTTGATGCTTTAGAAGGAAATGATAAGGTTGTATTTTTAGCCATTCAAACTGTTTTTGAAGGTTACGAAATTAATACTTTCGATAAAATGTTAGCCACTCAAAAACAATATGATTTAAAGATTCCTTTTGGTCATGATGCTGGGAAAGATGACAAATCACAAAGTAATATTTTAACCAATTATAAAACTGGCGGAACACCATGGTTTATTTTTATAGATACGCATAACAATGTGCTGTATAACGATTTTCACCTCTATGCTAGTTCTGCAATCGACTTTTTAGAAACCATACGATAATTGGATTTATAATAAAAACACTATCCATCGTAATTAAATACATGTATACAGAAGCTAAAATAGCATTAGGAGGTGGTTGCCATTGGTGTACAGAAGCTGTTTTTCAAGCGTTAAAAGGAGTTACAAACGTATCACAAGGCTTTATAGCATCTACAAATGAAAACCAAACATTTTCTGAAGCTGTTGTTGTTCATTTTAATCCTGAAGCGATTTCTCTTCAAACCTTAATTAAAATTCATTTATATACACACAAAAGCACGTCTGCACATGCTATGCGAGATAAATACCGTTCTGCAGTTTATTATTTTTCAGACATTCAAAAAGCTAAAATTGAAAATATATTGCAGATGCTCCAAGCAGATTTCGAAAATACGATTATAACACAAGTATTACCGTTTTCAGTGTTTAAACCATCTCGAGAAGCCATTCAGAATTACTATCAAAAAAATCCTGAAAAACCTTTTTGCGAACGCTTTATAAATCCTAAATTGAAACTATTATTGAAGAATTTTTCAAATCACGTAAATTTTGATGTCATCCCAAATAAAATAAAGCACACATAAAATAATGAGCACTACTAAAATAGGATTAGGTTTAGCCGCTTTAGGTCGTCCAGATTATATTAATATTAGGTCTAAAAATGATATTGATAAATCTGTTGCTGCGTTTAAAATGAATGCAACTCAGGTTTTAGATGACAGTTACCAAATGGGAATTAGAGATTTTGATGTTGCTCCATCATACGGTTTGGGCGAACAATTTTTGTTAGATTGGAATACCTCTAGAAACCATAAAGACGTGAGCCTGTCTACAAAATTTGGTTATACCTATGTCGCCAATTGGGAGGTTGGATTTTCTGGCAAGCATGAAATTAAAGAACATTCTATTGAAAAGTTAAACGAACAATGGGGTGTTTCCAAAGGACTTTTACCAAATTTAAAAATCTATCAAATTCATTCTGCTACCTTAGATAGTGGAGTTTTAACCAATGATGCTGTTCTCGCTAGATTATACGAACTAAAAGAAGAACACCAACTTAAAATCGGACTATCATCGAGTGGAACAGAACAAGTAAAAATCATTGAAGAAGCTCGAAAAATTAGTTTTAATGGTGAAGATTTGTTTGACAGTTTCCAAGTGACATTTAATCTTCTTGAACCATCAACCTATACTGTTTTAAAAGCTCTATTAGACGACGGAAAAACGATAATAATTAAAGAAGCTTTAGCAAATGGACGTGTATTTAGAAATGATAGCTTTCAGAATTATGTTGAGGCTTTTGATTACTTAGAAACGCTTTCTAACAAATATAAAGTAGGTAATGATGCCATTGCCATCCGTTTCATCATGGATTATTTAAATCCTAATTTGGTATTAAGTGGCGCATCAGATTCTAATCAATTAAAACAAAACTTAAAAGCTTTAGATTTTAAATTAACGACAGAAGAAGTTAATACCTTAAAATCACTAGCTGTTTCTCCCGAACATTATTGGGAGGAGCGCAGCAACTTAGAATGGAATTAATTACCAAAAACTATTCCTCTATAATAATCTAATACTTTCGTATGCAATACATATTCATATTTGGCATTTGCTAAATTTACTTTTGCATTGTCTAAATTATTTTTACTAGTAATATAATTTAAGAAATTAGATACTCCATTTTTAAAACGTATATCGTTAATTCTATAAGACTCTTTATAAGCTTCCACTTGTTTTTCTAAACTTTGATAACGTTTGTAAACCGCTTCCATATCAAAATGAACTTGCGCTATAGCATTTTTAATATCTACATGCGTACGTTCTAACTCCATGATGGATTCTTCTACTTTAATTTTTTCTAAAGCCATATTATGTTTTGCTCTAAACCCGTTAAAAAGCGGCACACTAACAGCTATACCAACCACGGTATTTAAGTTATTATCTAATTGGTCACTGTAACTAATAGCGTCTGACGTAAAACTAGTTTGCTCTGTCATGATGGGTAAATTTTGTCCATCTACAGTAACGAAATTACCAGTTTCCACAATATTTGATCCTGTTGCTGTAAACAGCTCTGCGGCACTTGAGTAATTGGTATTTACTCCTCCAAAAAGGGAAATTTTTGGTGTAAATTGAGATTTCGCTACACTAACTCCTTTTTTTGCGGCTTCGATTTGTAATGTTTTGGCTTTAAAAGTGGCTAGATTTTGTAAAGCTTCAGAAAATACCTCATCTGCTGATAATTTGTATTTTTCAAAATCTAGGATTAAACTATGTCGGTCTAAGTTTAATTGTTCGTCTATATTCAATAATTGTGCAAGGTTTAGTTTTGCATTATTCAAATTACTTTCAGATACTAGAATATTGGTTTCATCACTTGCCTTTTGTCCTAAAACATCTGTATAATCTGCTGGGTTTCCAGATTCATTATCGAAAAATTCTTTTTGAATGGTTAGTTGTTCTTGAGTTGTTGACAATCGAGATTTGGCCAACTCCAAAACATCTTTGGCATTTAAAACTTGAAGATATGCTAAGGTTACATTTAATACTAAATCTTGTTGCGCTGCTTCAATTTCTAATTCTGAAGCTTTTTTATTCAATCGGTTTTGTTTAGCCGAATTCAATAATCGAAAGCCATTAAAAATCGTCATATCTAAACTTAAACCTAAGTCTGAAAAGGTTAATTCCTGATTGATATAAGCGTTGGTAAATGGGTTAATACTTCTTCCATCATTAACACCCAGACTAAAGTTTCCATTAAGACTTGGCAGCAAATTAGCTTTAGACTGTTGATAATTTACTTTCGCTGAATTGGCTTGTAAATGGGTTGATTTTAAATCGATATTATTTTCTAAGGCTATTGAAATACAGTCCTCTAAAGAATAGCTTTTATCCGTTTTATTTTGAGCAAAACCAGCCCAGCTCATTAGAACAATGATGATTAGTATTACAAGTTTATGTATCATGACTATTGTTTTATTAAAAAAACACCCCTAAAGTCCCCTCGAGGGGACAATCTAAATATTCAACTTTTGGGTTACAAATTCAATGAGGATTTTATTATCTATATCTCTTTTATGAAACTATTTTACCATCCAGAAGATTAATGATTCGAGAGCCATAAGCCGCATTTCGTTCAGAATGTGTGGCTTGTATAATCGTTACGCCTTCTTTATTCAATTGCGCAAATAGTTCCATAATGTCGCCGCTTTGCTTTGAGTTTAAGTTCCCTGTGGGTTCATCGGCTAAAATCAATTTAGGTTGTCCTATTAAGGCTCTCGCAATACCAACTAATTGCTGTTGCCCACCACTTAATTGCATAGGAAATAAATCTTTTTTACCAACAATATTAAATCGATCTAGCATATCGGCCACCATCGCTTTTCGTTCCGAAGATTTTATATTTTTGTAGAGCAATGGTGTTTCAATGTTTTCGTACACCGTAAGTTCATCTATTAAATGATAAGCTTGAAACACAAATCCTATATATTCTTTGTAGAGTTTAGATCGGTTTTTTTCTTTCATGCGATGCACCGGTTCTCCAAGAAACGTATAGCCACAGTCGGTAAAACTATCTAACATTCCAATACAATTTAACAAGGTAGATTTCCCAGAACCTGATGGTCCCATAAGTGAGATAAACTCACCTTCTTCCACATTAAGATTAATGTTATCTAGTAATGTGACTTTATTGCTTCCGGAATTCACTGTTCGTGAGGCTTCGTTTATACTTAATAGTGTGTTTTTCATTTTATTTTGATTGCGTTACTGAAACTAATTCAGCATATATTATTTATTCTGTTTTCAAACTATCTACAGGATTTGCCAATGCAGCTTTTACAGCCTGAAAACTTACGGTTACAATAGCTATTAATATCGCAACCACTCCTGCGATCACAAAAATCCACCAATTGATTTCTATACGATATGCATAATTTCCGAGCCAATTATCCATAACATACCAAGCCATAGGAATGGCAATTACAATAGCAAGACCAACGAGTTTTAAAAAATCTTTTGATAATAGTTTTACAATTCCAGCGACACTTGCGCCCAAAACTTTACGAACTCCAATTTCCTTACTACGCTGTTCTGCCGTATAAGCTGCCAATCCAAAAAGTCCCAAACATGAAATAAGAATCGCTAATAGTGCAAAAAGCTGAGATAATTTCCCGATGAGTTGTTCACTTTTAAATTTGGCATTGTAAGCATCATCGACAAAATGATATTCAAACGGAAATGCTGGATTATGCTTTTTCATTATCGCTTCAACTTGTGACAGCACCTCATTTACAGTTATGTTAGGATTTGTTTTTAAATACATAAAATTAGCTTCACCATGGTAGTTAAAAAATAGTACAGGATCACTTTGTCCATACATGTCTTCAAAAAGGTAATCTTTTACGACACCTACAACGGTATACTCATCTCCTCTATCTATCTTTTTACCAATAGCACTGCCTTGTCCCATGAGTTTTGCAAAGGATTCAGTAATTAAAACACTCGTACTGTCTTTTGCCATGTTTTCATAAAACCCACGACCTTCAACGATTTCCATACCTGCAGTTTCAAAGAAATCTGAACTGATATATCTAAAGAAAATAAGAACATCTTCTGTGTCTGTACCACCTGTCCAAGTTAAGTTAGAACCATTATTGCCACCATTTAAAATTCCTGAATTGTTTAAGCCTACACTTGATACTGCTCCTGAGTTAATTAAATCTTGTTTAATGACATCAAACTTTTCAATCATGGTGCCATTAACATTTAATGAAATCAATTGGTCCTTATCAAAACCTAAAGCTCTGTTTTTTACATGCTGAATTTGTTGAAACACCAAAATGGTACAAATAATAAATACGATGGAAATGGTAAACTGCCCAACCACTAAACCTTTTCGAATAAAATTCGCAGACCCTTGTGTAACTTTCAATCCTTTTAACACCTCAACGGGTTTAAATGATGATAAATAAAATGCTGGATATAAGCCTGCGAAGATGCCGCACACCAAGGTAATTCCTAATAAAAATATGATGTGAAATGGTTGAGACAATCCTAAAATCAAATCTTTTTCTATAAGTAAATTGAATTGCGGTAACAACACAAAAAGTAACAACACACTTACTAAACTCGCTATAAAAGCTAACATCAAGGCTTCGGTTATAAACTGAATCATTAATCGTGTGCGACCAGAACCCATGGCTTTCCGCACGCCAACTTCATTAGCACGTTTTTCGCTTCGTGCTGTGGATAAATTCATAAAGTTGATACAGGCAATGAGTAAAATAATTAAAGCGATGACCGTAAATAATCTTACGGAATCAATACGACCACCAACTTGCTTTCCGTTTTCAAAATGGTCTCGCAAATGCCAATCTTTTATGGAATGTAAAAATGCTTTAGAATCGTTATCTCCTGTTTTTTTCTCAAGCAACTCTCTGACTTGTACATCTACAGTTTCAAAATCAGCTTCAGGTGCTAATGCTACAAATGTATCTGCGAAAAAACTGCCATACTCATTAGTCCATTCTTTATCGGAACCCCAACGTTTAAAAGGTGCAATCCAATTGACAGGAAATGTGACGTTTTTTGGGAAATTTTCAATCACACCAGAAATCAAATAATTATCCGTGTTATCTACTCTTAAAACCTTACTTAATACCTTGGTGTTTTTACCATAAAGTTGTTCTGCAGTGTCTTGTGTAATAACAATGGCTTCAGGGCTTCTAAAAGCGTCACTCGCATTGCCTTCAACAAATTTTAAACTGAAGATATCTATAAAATCTTCATCTACATAACGGCCTCTGCTATTAATAGCATTATCACCTACCGAAAACAATAAATCTCTATGTTTTGTTCGTGATGCTTTTGCAACACCAGGAATTTCGGTTTTCATTACCTCTGCGAGTGGTCCAGGTGTAGAATTAAAAGTCCTCCATTCTCCCTCGTATTCCTGATGGGTTGGCACGTAATACACCTGATCTTGGTTTTCAAAATTTGAATCGTAACTTACCTCATCTTCAACCCAAAGAAATATGAGACTCGCACATGTAATTCCTATGGCCAACCCGAAAATATTCAGAAAACTATAACCCTTATTTTTTCGTAAGGTTCTGAATGCTATTTTTATATAATTTAAAATCATAAACATTATTTATTGAATTTGATTGATGACATCTACTTACAGTATAGTTAAGATGATGCCGAAATCACTAAAACCTATTTAACAGTGCTTTACATTTGTTTTGAATTTTAAAACTGTTCGCTTTTGATACACTTTTTGTTCGTAAATGAACACTTTATTCCGAGCGTAAAGAATCCACAGGATTTGCATTTGCCGCCTGCAGCGTTTTTACACTAATCACCAACAGCGCAAAGAAAATCATGGCTAATCCACTGACTAAAAACACCCATAAACTGATACTCCTTTTATAAGCAAAATCTTGTAACCAATGATGAATACCGTAATACGCAATTGGTGCCGCAATGATAAAAGCTACAGCAACTAGAATTAAAAATTCTTTACACAACAACGCATTAATTTGTAACAATGACGCTCCTAAAACTTTACGCACTCCTATTTCTTTTACGCGACGGTTTGTGGTATAAATCACTAAGCCCAATAAACCTAAACAACTTATAAGAATGGATAAACCTGTAGCCCAATTTAAGAGTTTAGACAACTTTTGTTCTCTATTATAAAATCGCTGAATGGTTTCATCTAAAAATTCTACACGATAATCATCAGTTTCAGTGTAAACCGATTTATAAGCATTTTCAATTTTAGAAAGCGTGGTCGATAAACCTTCGGAAAATTCATTTTGAAATGCTAGATGAACCCCTGCGAACTGGCTGTAATTTGGTCGGTACCAATCTCCTCGTAATGCCATAGGCTTAATATCATTTTTTAAAGAACGTTGAAAAAAATCGGACATCACTCCAATTATAGGAATGTTATTTCCGTCAATATTAACTGTTTTTCCAATAGCTTCTTCAGAACTCTTAAAACCTAAAATTTTTCTACAGGTTTCATTAATTACGAGTTCTTTAATAGTATCGTTGATGATATTTCTTCCGGCGAGCAAATCCAATTCAAAAAGTTTTAAATAATTTTCATCACCATATAAAAATTGTATATCTGTATTCACCTCTTTTTCCTTTCCGATATAGGTCATCACCGAGCTAGACACATTATATGACGCTGGTGGTGGACCACCAATACTTATTTGTTTTAATTCTGGAATTTTTTTTAAAGTTTCAGCATAACGTTTTTTCTTTTCAATACCTCGTTCATTTCTAGGACTATAAACCGAAACAATTGCCTCTGTTTTAAACCCCATATCTTTTGTAAGTAAAAAGTTTATTTGCTTACCTACTAACAAGGTTGCTATAATAAATACTTGAGCAATTGTAAATTGAAATACCGTTAAAAATTTACGAAGCCTTGCTTTTTTCTGTCCAACAGCTAAATGATTTTTTAAAACCGAAACCGTATTAAAGTTAGAGAGTACTAAAGCAGGATAAAAACCAGACAAAAAGGTTACAATGACTAATAAAAGAATACAACTTGCTATAATCAACGGTGATTTAAAAAGCTCAAAATCTAGACCTTCGGGTACAAAATCTGAAAATACTGTAATTAACCATCCGGAAAGCAACAGCGATAATAAAGCAGAAATAACAACCAGCAAAAAGGTTTCCCCCATAAACTGACCAATAAGTTGTTTTTTTGAACTGCCTAAAGTTTTTCGAATCCCAATTTCTTTAGCACGTTGTGAGGCTTGGGCAGTATTTAGATTTATAAAATTAATACAGCCCAATAAGAGCAAAAATACAGCCACTAAAGCTAGGTTTATTAATAGTGATTTACTCGCTTGTCCTCTACTCCAATCATAAATACCATAAGCTTCATTAAAATGAATGTCAGCTAAAGGTTGTAATACAAACTTACGTTCTTCTCCATATTTTTTTGATTCTTCATCAGCATGTGCTTTAGCTAATTTATCAAAGGTATTTTGAATGCTCTCTATGTCTGCGTTGGTCTTAATTTTTACAAAAAGTTGTGAATTTGAATTGGTACTATTCCAATTTTTATTTAGAATATTTTCTCGTAATCGTGTTTGTAAAAGTGTGGGTTTTGATATAAATTCTTCAAAAACAAAATCTGTTCTTCCTTTTAAATTTTCTACAATTCCTGTTACTGTAACATTTATAGAATCGTTATAAACTAAGGTTTTCCCTATGATGTCTGAAGGGGCAGTATTAGGAAAATAATCGGCAGCACGTTTTTCTGATAAAATAACATTATTTGGACTTGTAAGACTACTTTCCTTATCTCCTGCTAAAAAGTGATAATCAAAAATTTTAAAATAATTGGCATCGGTATAAATAACAAAGTTTGGCCATTTGAATTCTGAACTCAATGTTTTATTTTCAACTTTTGAAGGCCGCTCTATATAAAATCCACTTATAATTTCAAAATTCGAATTGTCCTTTATTGCTTCTTCAAGTGCCAATGTTACACCAGAATTGGTATACTTACCTTCTGGACCATAAAAATCAGTAACTACTCTACTAATACGATCGCCATCTTTATGAAAGTCATCAAAAGTAGCATCGTAATATACCATTAACCCAATTACAAAAGACGCACTTAGACCAATGGTAAGACCTATGATATTGATTAGAGAAAACACTTTATGCTTCATAAGGTTCCTCCAGGCTATTTTGAAATAATTTTTAATCATGATTTCTATAAATTACTGTTCGCTTTGTACTGAACTAGTTTCAGCATCTGATTGATTTGGCTTTGACACTTCAGCACAGATTGGTTGGTTAATTGGTTGGTTGATGACGTACTGAAGTATTTCCACCTGATTGATTGATTGATTGATTGATTGATTGATTCCAGACCTGTCAGGTTTTAAAAACCTGACAGGTCTATTATATTAAGCCAAAATATTTTCTGTTACTTTTTGTCCATCTAACATTCTAATAATTCTATGACTGTATTTTGCATCATGCTCACTGTGTGTTACCATGATGATGGTGGTTCCGGCTTCGTTAAGATCGATTAATAAATCCATTACCTCATTTCCATTGGTACTATCTAAATTTCCTGTTGGCTCATCTGCAAGAATTAGTTTTGGTTTATTGACCACAGCTCTGGCAACAGCCACACGTTGTTGTTGACCACCAGATAATTGTTGCGGAAAGTGATTACGACGATGCATAATTTGCATTTTTTCTAAAACGGCTTCCACTTGTTCTTTTCGTTGCGCTGGTTTTACACCTGTGTAGATTAATGGTAATTCTACGTTTTCAAACACCGTAAGCTCATCGATTAGGTTGAAACTTTGAAACACAAAACCGATATTATGTTTACGTAATTCGGAACGTTTACGCTCATTGTAACCTGCGACTTCTGTTCCGTTGAACATAAAACTGCCTCCATCTGGATCATCGAGTAAACCCAAAATATTAAGTAAGGTCGATTTCCCACATCCTGAAGGTCCCATTATAGCCACAAACTCACCTTCTTTAACGTCAAATGATAATTTGTTTAAGGCGATGGTTTGTACTTCTTCAGTTTTATAGAATTTTTCTAGGTCTTTTATTTGTATCATTATATTCGTTTTTACTATTCCTGCGAAGGCAGGAATCTGTTTTGTTTTAAATTATTTTAGGCATTCTACTTTATCTCTAAATAACACCCCTAAGAGCTAGGCTCGGTAGCTTCAAAACAAAAAACATTTTGTTTCTCACTAATCCTCAAGGGGACAATCCACATAAGGATCATCAGCGTAATAATGTGATATTTATTTTATGTAAATTTTATACTTTCTTTTATCTGCTATTTCAAAATCAACTCTTCCGTATCACCAAAAGCGTCATAACTCGATGTCACGACTTTATCTCCAGGATTTAAACCGTCTAAGATTTCGTAGTATTCTGTGTTCTGACTGCCTAATCTAATGTTTACTTTGTATGCTGTGTTTCCATCTTCGCTCACTTTAAAAATCCAATTGCCGCCCGTTTTTTGAAAAAAGCCACCTTTAGCAACTAACAACGCCTCTTTTTCCGCGCTTAAAGCCACTCTAATTTGAAGATCTTGCCCTCTTCTAATACCTTCTGGTACATCACCTTGAAATTTCATATCTACTTGAAAACGTCCATTAGTAACCTGTGTAAATACTTTTTTAATTTCTAAAGTGTAGCTTTTATTATTTAAAGTGAAGGTTCCGGTTTGACCAGTGTATATTCTAGAAATATAATGTTCATCAATATCCACTCTTACTTTGTAACCCGTGGTCACATCCACCTGACCTAGTCGCGTGCCTTTATTTATGGATTGTCCGATTTCAGCATCTAAAGAGGTTAACTGCCCATCAATTGGTGCTCTAACCACTAAATCTCCCACCTTTTTTCGCATTAATTCTAAAGCACTTTGGGTTCTAGCATATGAGTTTTTAGCTTGGTTAACTTCTAACTTAGACGCAATAGTATCTTCAGATAAGACTTGTTTGGCCAGCTTCATTCGCTCTTTTTGATACTCATAATTATTTTCAGACGATTCATAATCCATTCGTCCTATCGCCCCTTTTTCGTATAAACGTTTGTTTAAATTGTAAACACGTTCGGCTTCAATAAGATTATTTTCAACATCTGTAAATTGATTCTGTCGGTTAATGGTATTCTGACGTGCCGCATTTTGAGAAATCTGCATTTGCGTTAATAGATTATACACCGAAGTTTCCTGATTAATAAGACTCAATTCTAAATCGGTATTAGACAATCTTAAAATTGGCTCTCCTTTCTTTAACATGGCGCCATCTTCAACAAACTTCTCTTCTACTCTTCCTCCTTCTAGGGCATCTAAATAAATGGTGGTAATAGGTAGTACAATACCATTCACAGGAATATTTTCTTGAAATACATTTTCGCTTACTGTATTAATTGAAATTCGTTCTTTATCAACGTTCAATTTAGAACCACCTGACGTTTGTAAAATAACATACACGATTAAAGCTATAATTGATAAAATCGCTAAAGCTAAACCTAGTTTCTGAGTTGAAAATTTCTTCTTTTGAATTGGAACGTCCATTTGTATGTTTTGATTTATACTGTTTATATAGTGAAGATAATGCCAAAAACTCAAAATATTGATTTTCAAGAATTTACTATTTTAACCAAAATTAAAAGTGTTCGTTTTTGATACACTTTATGTTCGAAAATGCACACTTTTTAAGACACTTTAAATTAAGGTTTTGTAATTTTTATAAGCCCAAGATAAAATCGTAATATTGTAAACACAGCCTTAGAATGAGTTCTATACGTAATTTATAAAAAATGACAGTTGGCTTTCTAAGGACTTCCTAATCAATAAATCTCGATTATCGAGTGATGGTATTAAAAAACGCTACAATATTAGTTATCGATGATGATGTTGATGTCTTAACAGCATTGCGCTTGCTATTAAAACCATTGGTTAAGGAAGTGGTTACTGAAAAGAATCCGAGTAATATTTCGTCTCAAATAGAACAGGCTAATTATGACATTATTATTCTTGACATGAATTTTAATGGTTTAGTGAATACAGGTAATGAAGGGATTTTTTGGTTGAATAAAATTAGACAACAAAAACCTGAAACCTCTGTAATTCTAATGACGGCTTATGCTGATATTGATTTAGCGATTAGAGGTTTAAAAGAAGGTGCTTCCGACTTTTTAATGAAACCTTGGAAAAATGAAAAAATCGTAGAAACCATGACTACGATTCTTGAGCTGAAAACATCTCAAAACATTAAAAAGAATCAACTTCACAATAATTCTGTTGAAATTATTGGAGATAGCGATGTGATGACTGATGTTTTTACAAAACTTAAAAAAGTGGCTCCAACAGATGCTAATGTTTTAATCCTTGGTGAAAATGGCACAGGTAAAGATTTAATAGCGCGTGCACTTCATGATAACTCCAATAGAAAACACCAACCTTTTGTAAAAGTAGATGTTGGTGCTTTAACAGAATCTTTATTCGAAAGTGAATTATTCGGGTATAAAAAAGGGGCTTTTACAGATGCCAGAGAAGATCGAAAAGGCCGATTTGAAGCAGCCAATGGCGGCACTTTGTTTTTAGATGAAATAGGAAATATTAGCTTAAGTCAGCAGGCAAGATTACTTACTGTTTTACAAAATAGACAAGTCACTCCCTTGGGATCAAATGAACCTATTTCCATTAATATCCGTTTAATCTGTGCGACAAATATTAATCCACAAGTTTTAGCGGATGAAAAAAAATTCCGGAAAGATTTAATTTACAGAATTAATACGGTTGATATTATTGCGCCACCACTAAGAGATCGTGGCACAGACATCACTGAATTAGCACATCATTTTGTGGCCTTATATGCCGAAAAATATAATAAGAGTCCGTTTTCGTTTGATTCTGGATTTATTTCAAAATTAAAAAAACACGACTTTCCTGGTAACGTGAGAGAGCTTCAATATGTTTTAGAACGTGCAATTATCATGACTGATGGTTCGGTTTTAAAACCAGAAGACTTAGTCTTTTCAACCATAGAACGTTCGCCGACAGCTACAAATATTGAAACTCAAAGTTTAAACTTAGACGCTATAGAAAAAAATGCCATTTTAAAAGTTCTTGAAAAAAACAAAGGCAATGTGTCTAAATCGGCTAAAGATTTAGGGATTACCAGAGCAGCTTTATACCGAAGATTAGAAAAGTATGAACTATAGAAGTTACATTCTTTGGCTCTTTTTTAGAGTGCTCCTTTTAGTAGGTGTCATACTTGCATTAGTATATTTTATTTACAACGACCAAGCGACTTATATTGCCATTATAAGCATCGCTCTACTGTATTTACTCATAAACACCTATTCCTTTGTAAAACGTCGTTTTGTTGTCATAGACGACTTTTTTGAAGCGGTTAAATACCGTGATTTTTCAAGATGGTTTCCGGAAGATAGAGGACCAAAAGACATCCGATTTTTATATACTGGTTTTAACGAAATAAACCGAACTATAAAAGAAATTAATTCACAGAACGAAGCGCAATACGTTTACCTTCAGAAGATTTTAGAAATGGTAGATATTGGGATTATTGCATACAACCTAGAATCTGGAGACGTCCTCTGGAGTAATGAACCATTTGGAGATATTCTAGATGTACCGTCTTTTAAAAATATACGCTTTGTTGAAAACAGAAAACCAGAACTCTTCAATACCGTTTTTGAAACCTATCATCGAGAACCTGATTCTATTTCTATTGCGCTTCAAAATGAAAGTATAAAAATTTTAATTTCAGATACGGTTTTTCAGGTTAAGGACGATGCTTTTAAATTAATTGTTATTCAAGATATTGATAACACGTTGAATAAAAATGAATCGGAATCATGGAAGAAATTATTAAGTGTGATGACACATGAAATCATGAATTCCATTGCTCCAATTTCTTCTTTAGCCGATACACTTCAACAAAATTTACAACTCGCCATTAATCACCCTGAAGAAACACGTTTAGAGTTAGAAGACTTAAATGCTGGCGTAAAAACCATTAAAAACCGAAGTGAAGGGCTTTTAAAATTTGCAAAAACCTATAGAAGTTTGAGTAAAGTGACACACCTTAACTTACAACGTGTTAAGATTGAAGAGGTGTTTACCAACATTCAACATCTGATGGAACCGTCAATAAAAGCTAAAAATATTGACATCGCCTTCCATATTTCAACTCCAAAATTAGAGTTAGATATTGATACACACCTTATTGAGCAAGTGCTTATCAATCTTATTTTAAATGCGGTTGATGCTTGCAAACATAAAGATGACGCCAAAATTAAAGTTCAAGCGGCTCAAAACCCAAATAGAGATATCGTTATAAAAGTTTATGACAATGGCTCTGGAATTCCACAAGACATTTTAGAAAACATCTTTGTCCCTTTCTTTACCAGTAAAACCGCAGGAAGTGGTATTGGATTAAGTCTGTGTAAGCAAATTATGTTACTTCATAAAGGTCGCATCCTCGTTAAGAGTGTAGAAGGAGAAGGTTCTGTTTTTAGTTTGGTGTTTTAATCCTTAAAATTCCCAATACCCTCTTTTAACCAAGCGTCATATTCATCAATATTTGGTGTGTAAGCTGTTGGTTCGTTTAGATTTTCTTCATTATGATCCATTAACACATAATAAGGCTGCGTATTGGTTTTATATCTAATAGTTTGGAATTCGCTCCATTTTTGCCCAACATTTCTTAATTTTTTACCTGGTCGTAATTTAGAGTCTGGTGCTTCACCTTCAGGAAAATCAATTTGCTCATCAACATACAATGAAATAAGAACGATATCATTCTTTAGGTGAGATAAAACGCTAGGATCTACCCAAACATTTTGTTCCATTTTACGACAATTTACACAAGCCCAACCTGTAAAATCTAACATCACAGGTTTTCCTACTTTTTTAGCATATGCTAAACCAGTTTCGTAATCGTTAAAAGCTAAAATATCGTGTGGAGCTAATAAATGTGCACCTTCGGGAATATCTGTGGTACTCGCGGCACCTCCACCTCTAGAATTTCCGACACCATAAGGAGATTCTGAATAATCTAATGGAGGTGGAAACGCACTTATAATTTTTAAAGGTGCTCCCCAAAGTCCAGGAATCATATATATGGTAAACGTTAATGTGAGTAAACCTAGTAGTAAACGCCCTACGGAAATATGCTTTAAAGGCGAATCGTGAGGCAATTGAATTTTACCAAAAAGGTACAGTGAAAGCGTTCCAAAAATAGCAATCCAAATCGCGATAAATACTTCACGTTCTAAGAAATGTAGTTGTAAGACTAAATCGGCTTGTGATAAAAATTTAAAAGCCAATGCCAATTCTAGAAATCCTAAAACCACTTTCACGGTATTTAACCAACCACCAGATTTTGGTAAGGAATTTAACCAACCAGGAAACGCTGCGAATAAAGCAAATGGTAAGGCAATTGCCGAAGAAAATCCTAACATTCCAATTACAGGAGCAACACCGCCTTTTGAAGCCGCTTCAACTAAAATAGTTCCTACTATAGGACCTGTACAAGAAAAAGAGACTATCGCTAAAGCTAAAGCCATAAAAAATATGCCTAAAAGACCTCCTCTGTCAGCTTGTTTATCGGCTTTGTTTGCCCAAGAATTTGGAAGCACAATTTCGAAAGCGCCTAAAAACGAGATGGCAAAAACCACTAATAATATAAAGAAAATGACATTAAACCAGACGTTTGTTGCTAAAGCATTTAAGGCATCAGCACCAAAAATAGCCGTTATTATAGTTCCTAATAAGACATAGATAACAACAATTGATAAACCATAAATTACAGCATTTCTTATGCCTCTTGCTTTAGATTGACTTTGTTTTATAAAGAAACTTACCGTCATTGGTATCATAGGAAACACACAAGGTGTTAACAAAGCCACAAAACCTGATAAAAAAGCGATAATAAAAATAGACCACAAGCCTCTGCTAGAATCTTCTTCTTCAGAATCTGCTGTACCAGATTCATACTTGTCATCTATACCTTTTGTTTCTGCAGTGGTTGACGTTAAATCGAAATTTAAATCAACATACGTTGGAGCCAAACACTCAACATCATCACAAGCCATAAAACTAACTTCACCTGTAACTGACGCAATATCTACATTTACAACTTTAATTTTCTGTCTAAAGTTTGTTTTGGTTTTAAAGTATTTAATCTCCATATCGAAGACCTTATCCAAACTTTTCTCACCTTTTTCTTCAACAGTATTACCATCTAATTCTACACCATCTTTCAATGTATATTCAAAACTTGTTGGTATTGGACCTCCTTCATCAACACTCTGCGAGTATAGTTTCCAGCCATTATCTATGGTTGCAGATGTTACCAGAACAAATTCAGAATCAGAAATTTTTTCAACCGAAGTACTCCATTTAACAGGCTCTAAAATTCTAGGTGTTCCTCCAACGACATTAGTAGAGCTTGGTAAACCTAAAGACAGTTGTGGAGCATCGTCCTCAACACCCTTAGCGTCCTTTATATTAAATTGAAGATCTATAAACGTTGGTGGTAAACATCTTTGGTCGTCGCAAACCATAAACTCTACTTCTCCTTCTACTAATGATAATTCGTTGTTTAAAACCTTAATGCGTTGTACAAACTCTGCTTTATGATCAAAAAATTTAATTTTCATCTCAAAAACAGGATCATCAACAATTTCACCTTCATCTTCAGTTGTTTCACCGACTAACTCAAAACTATCATTTTCTGTAAATGAAAAACCAGTAGGAATTGGTCCATTTTCTGGTACATTTTGAGAATACAAATGCCAACCAGCATCTATCGTAGCCGTTGAAATTAAATCGTATTCTGTATCAGAAACTTTCTCAACCTTAGTCTCCCATTTTACAGGGTCGAAAACTTGAGAGTATAAATTAAATGAAAAACAAAATGCCAAAAGGCACAGCAGAAATACTTTTTTAAAATCCATATACGACAGGTTAATTTTGCAAATGTAACAGATGTTATTCTGTTTTCAGATTACAGTCGTCTAATTTATAAAAACCTTAAGATTTAAAGAAGTATAATATAGAGTATAAAAAAACCGAACACTTAGTTCGGTTGGTAAGATTATGATTTAACTTTAATATTCAGTTTATCTGAGTGTTTCCATTTTGAAATTCCACCTTCAAGGTCATAGATTTTTTCAAATCCAGCGTCTTTTAATTTCTTTGCACATCTCGCGCTTCTTCCACCAGATTTACAATACAAAATTACGGGTTTACTTTTATCGAGTTTTGAAATATCCTCATCAAACGTAGGTGACATAAAGTCTATATTCTGAGAGTTTGCGATATGCATCTCTTCATACTCTTTTGGTGTTCTAACATCTATTAATTGCACATCTTCTTGCTCTAAAATAGATTCCATTTCATCAGCAGATACAAGTTGTACCTCTTTATTACTAAGGACCTTATCTAAGCAACTCGTGCAAAGACCGACCATTAATAGGAAACAACAAATTGTAACGACTTTTTTCATGGTTATTTATAATAATATTATAGTTTTAAGCAACGTCACCTTCCCACTCACTAAATCCACCTAAAAGGTTATAGGCGTTTTCAATTTCTAATTGATTCATAATTGCACAAGCTTGTCCACTTCTATTCCCAGACTTACAATACACATAATAGTTTTTAGATTTATCTAATTCTTCAACTTCATTAATAAAACCTTGTCCTTTAAATATATCAATATGAATTGCATTAGGAATCATTCCTTGATCAACTTCATCTTGTGTTCTAACGTCTAAAACAACAGCATTAGTATCTGCTTCTAATTGTTTTGTCCATTCTTCTTGTGATAAATCAGCCATTTTTCTATTCTATATTTTTAGCAAAATTAACATTTCATTATGATATAGACGAAAAAAAATGAGAAGTGTTACATTCTAACTTCAATATTTAACAAATTTCAACTTAAAATAAAATCTATACTATTTCTAAAACGCAGAAAACAATTCGTGTAACAGACTATATAATGTAGTTTCAAAGTCGTTTAGACTTCAGTTATTTTAAAAATTTACAACTTCACTTTTGAATAATTTATAAAAATTAAAACAAATATTTGAATTTATAAATTATCATTTCTATATTTGACCATATTATGAAAACAAATACAAATCATACTTGGTGGTGGAATTTCTCAAACTTACGTTCGTGAACTAATCCTTGGTATGTAATACTTATATAAAAAAAGGCTTGTCTTCACGACAAGCCTTTTTTAATTTAACATGGCTTAAGAAGCTATTATATTGAAACGCATCTCTGTTTAAAGAGATATTGAATTTGACATAAAATGAAAACATTTAGTTTAAACACACATTATAAAAAAATTTTAGCAGACACAATTACTCCTGTGAGTATCTATCTAAAAATTAGAGATAAGTTTCCTAATAGTATTCTCTTAGAAAGTAGTGATTATCACGCCAACGACAATAGCTTTTCATATATCTGTTGTAATCCTATTGCTTCTATAAAAGTGGAAGGCGATACCATTTACCAAACGTATCCAGATGGTAGTTCTAAAAGTAATTTTGTTGAAACTGTTGGTGTTGTTGAAGAAATTCACAAATTTACGCAACGTTTTAAAGTAGATGCTAACGAAGAATTCAAATTTATTAACAACGGCATTTTTGGTTATACGGCTTACGACGCTGTAAAATATTTTGAAGACATTGAGATTTCAAAAAAAGATAATTCAGTTAGTATTCCAGAAATATATTATGCGGTTTATCAAAATATAATCGCGATTAATCATCAAAAGAATGAAGCATATATTTTTGCACATTGTTTTCATAACGAAAATAATATCGATGACATCTTACAATTAATACAAACGCGTCAGTATGCATCGTACGATTTTAAACCAAAAGGCGACATTAAATCTAACCTCACGGATGACGAATATAAAGCGAATGTAGAACTCGCAAAAAAACATTGTGGCAGAGGAGATGTATTTCAGTTGGTATTATCTAAACAGTTTTCGCAACAATTTAGTGGAGACGAATTTAATGTCTATCGTGCACTTAGAAGTATTAACCCCTCACCTTACCTCTTCTATTTTGATTATGGGAATTTCAAAATATTTGGAAGTTCGCCAGAAGCTCAATTAGTAGTGAGTGAAGGAAAAGCTGAAATTCATCCTATTGCAGGCACTTTTAAACGCAGTGGAAACGACCTTAAAGATGCAGAACTCGCAGAAGAATTAATAAAAGATAAAAAGGAAAATAGTGAACATGTAATGCTTGTAGATTTAGCCAGAAATGATCTCAGCAGACATGGCAGTAATGTTACTGTTGAAAATTACAGAGAAGTACAATTCTTCTCGCATGTTATTCACTTAGTGAGTAAGGTTACTGGAACTATTCATGAAAATACAGATACCATGCAAGTGGTTGCAGATACGTTTCCGGCAGGAACTCTAAGTGGAGCACCAAAACACAAAGCTATGCAGTTGATTGAAAAATATGAAAAAACCAGTAGAGGTTACTATGGTGGAGCAATTGGCTTTATGGATTTTAATGGTAATTTTAACCACGCTATTATGATAAGAACTTTCTTAAGTCAAGATCATAAATTATTTTGGCAAGCAGGTGCAGGTTTAGTTGCAAAATCAAATCCAGAAAGCGAATTACAAGAAGTTTATAATAAACTTGGTGCCTTAACAAAAGCGATTGAACAGGCAGAAAGTATTTAGTTAATTTGTCATTCCTGCGTAGGCAGGAATCCATTTTAAAAGATTAAAGTATAATTAAAAAGATTCCCATTTGCATGGGAACATTCAGATGAAAAAAATATTAGTCATAGACAATTACGACAGTTTCACCTATAATCTCGTTCATTATTTAGAAGATTTAGATTGTGATGTCACCGTAAAACGAAACGATAAATTAACACTAGAAGAAGTCGAGGCTTTCGATAAAATTGTCTTATCACCTGGTCCTGGAATCCCAGATGAAGCAGGTTTACTGAAAGAAATTATAGCCACCTATGCGCCAACTAAAAGTATTTTGGGTGTATGCTTAGGACAACAAGCTATTGGTGAAGTTTTTGGTGGTTCACTAGAGAATTTAGATACCGTTTATCATGGTGTAGCAACACATGTGACGGTTTCGGTTGATGATGAATCACTTTTTACAGGTTTAGATAAAACATTTGAGGTTGGTAGATACCATTCTTGGGTAGTTAACACTAATTTACCTGAATCTTTAGAAGCCACTTCTTTTGACCAAAACGGACAAATTATGTCATTGCGACATAAGGTTTATGATGTGAAAGGGGTTCAGTACCATCCTGAATCTGTTTTAACACCAAATGGAAAGCAGATTTTGAAGAATTGGGTGAATGAGGGTTAGAAGTGAGAAGTTAGAAGTTGGAAGTTGGAAGTTGGAAGTTGGAAGTTGGAAGTTGGAAAACTTAAAATATTAATTGGGAAGAAAACAAAATTTAATAAATATTAATGTCCCAAATTCCGACATAGTCGGAAACAACGATTTTCAGAAATAATGAGCGAAGAAGCGGAACTGCGAAGCGAAGCTTCAAGCATGTAGCTTTGAAAGCGAATGGTGCGCAGCAAATGCTTCGCATCCACGAATTCCTTATTGAAGAAATAAAAATCAATGAGTAATTTCCTAATTTTGATCGTGATTTTTGGCTTGGTTTATCCTTAGCGTAGTCGAAGGGTTGTGCAACAAGGCAAAATGAACAGTGATAAAAAGAAAGAATAGAAATTACATTTAAAAAGATATTCCGCTTTACGGAACATTTATATGAAACAAATACTAAACAGACTCATCAATCAAGAAAGCATCTCAAGTGAAGAAGCAAAAAACGTATTGGTTAACATTTCCGAAGGAAAATACAACCAAAGTCAAATTGCATCTTTCCTAACCGTTTACATGATGCGAAGCATAACTACTGAAGAACTCAGAGGCTTTAGAGATGCCCTTTTAGAACTTTGTATTCCCGTAGATTTAAACGGTTACGACACTATAGATTTGTGCGGAACAGGAGGCGATGGCAAAGACACCTTCAACATTTCAACATTATCTTCATTTGTTACTGCAGGTGCAGGAATTCATGTTACAAAACACGGTAATTACGGAGTATCTTCAGCCTGTGGCTCATCTAACGTTATGGAAAGTTTAGGTATAAAATTCACTAATGATACTGACTTTTTAAAACGAAGTATCGATGAAGCTGGTATCTGTGTATTACATGCACCTTTATTTCATCCAGCCATGAAAAATGTGGCACCAATCCGAAAAGAACTTGGTGTAAAAACATTTTTTAACATGTTAGGGCCTATGGTCAATCCTGCATTTCCTAAAAATCAAATGGTCGGTGTTTTTAATCTTGAACTATTGAGATTATACAGTTATTTATATCAAGAATCAGATAAAAATTATGCTATTGTTCATGCTTTAGATGGTTATGATGAAATCTCATTAACAGGAAAAACCAAGGTCGTTACTAATACGTCTGAAACTTTATTTGAGCCTAGCTTTTTAGATGTTAAACAAATTGAACAATCCGAAATATTTGGAGGAAGTACTGTAGAACAAGCTGCAAAACTATTCGTTAAAATCATAGAAGGTAATGGCACAGAAGCTCAAAACAATGTAGTTTGTGCCAATGCAGGGTTAGCGATTGCGACGGCAAAACAAATATCACATAAAGACGGTTTTAAATTGGCTAAAAAATCTTTAAAAAGTGGTAAAGCCAAAGAAAGTTTAGATACATTAATAGCACTTAGTAAATGAATATCTTAGATAAAATTGTAGTTGATAAACGTAAGGAGGTTAATTTACGTAAATCATTAATTCCCGTTTCGCAACTTGAGCAATCCATATTGTTCAATAGAGCAACCATATCTTTAACTTCAAATTTAAGAAACAGTAAATCGGGAATTATTGCAGAGCACAAAAGACGCTCGCCATCAAAATCAGTTATTAACTACAGTTTAAATGTACAAGATGTGGCTTCTGGTTATGAAAATGCAGGAGTTTGTGGTATGTCTATTTTAACTGATGGTAAATATTTTGGTGGATCTTTAGACGATTTATTAATAGCTCGAGCAAGTGCTAGTTTACCGCTTTTAAGAAAAGAGTTTATAATTGATGAATATCAAATTCTTGAAGCTAAAGCTTATGGTGCGGATGTTATTTTACTTATTGCAGCCATTCTAACTAAAGCTGAAATAAAACTATTTTCAGAACTCGCCAAAAGTTTAAATCTCGATGTATTATTAGAGGTTCATAATGAAGAAGAATTACACAAATCCATTATGCCTTCCTTAGATATGTTGGGTGTAAATAATAGAAATTTAAAAACGTTTGAAGTCAGTTTAGACACTTCAAAACAACTAAGTCAATTAATACCAGACGATTTTGTAAAAATATCTGAAAGTGGTATTAGCACAGTTGAAGCCATTAAAGAATTACAACCTTACGGATTTAAAGGCTTTTTGATTGGAGAGAATTTTATGAAGACAGATAATCCTGGAGAGAGTGCTACTATATTTATAAAAGACCTAGCAGGTTTATAAAACCTAGCAGGTCTCAATTTAAAAATTTAAAAAGTCGAATGCGTGATGAGATTTCCGCTTTCGCTGGAATATATTAAATAAGAAAACTGGCATTCCGTACTTGATACGGAACCCATAATAAACAACTAAATTAATAGATTCCTGCCTTCGCAGGAATGACAAAAATTAAAAAGCGTGGTGTGATTCCCGCTTTCACGAGAATAAAATGAAACTAAAAGTCTGTGGCATGAAATATAAAGACAATATCCAAGCTGTTGCAAATTTGCAACCCGACTATTTGGGCTTTATATTTTATGATCAATCAGCTAGACATTTTAATACCACCATTCCTGAATTACCCAAAACCATTAAAAAAGTAGGTGTTTTTGTGAATGCTAAAGTAGATTTTATTGTTGACATGATATCAAAACATAATCTACACGCAGTGCAACTTCACGGAAATGAATCACCAGAATATTGTGACAAACTCAGAAAAGTTTGTCATGCCGAACTTGTTTCGGAATCTCAATTGAAGCCTAAAAACGATGTAATAGAAATCATCAAGGTGTTTAGCATTAAAGATGAATTCAACTTTAAACAATTAGAAGCCTACGAAGACGTAATCGACTATTTTCTATTCGATACCAAAGGTAAATTGCCAGGTGGAAATGGCTTTACGTTCAATTGGAATGTGTTAAAAGACTATCCATCTACAAAACCCTATTTTTTAAGCGGAGGTATTGGAATAAATGAAGTTGAAAGCGTTTTGGCATTCCTACAAAAACCGGAATCACAATATTGTTACGCTATTGATGTAAACAGCAAATTTGAAATTGAACCAGGATTAAAGAACATTGCAGCATTAGAAAAATTTAAAACACAGGTCACTTCGAGTGATTTTTGAAGGATGAAAAAATTGTATCGAGAAGTAATTTCAAATGTTCTCGATACAATTTCCACAAAACTCGAAATCACCCGAACTGACAAATACAATTTAAAACACATTTGTCATTCCGCACTTGAAGCGGAATCCACAATGACAATTAAAACAAATAGATTCCTGCCTTTGCAGGAATGACAGAGGATTATGAAAAACACATATCACATCAGCGAAAAAGGTTATTACGGAGAATTTGGAGGAGCATACATCCCAGAAATGCTCTACCCAAATGTAGAAGAATTACGCCAAAATTATTTAAAAGTTATGGCTGAACCTGAGTTTCAAGAAGAATTTAATCAACTTTTAAAAGATTATGTTGGTCGTCCTTCACCACTCTATTTTGCCAAACGACTTTCCGAAAAATATAATACTAAGGTTTATTTAAAACGCGAAGACCTCAACCATACAGGTGCACACAAAATCAACAATACTATTGGTCAAATTTTAATGGCAAAACGACTCGGTAAAAAGCGCATTATTGCCGAAACAGGAGCTGGTCAACATGGTGTAGCTACAGCAACCGTTTGTGCCTTAACTGGTATTGAATGCGTGGTTTACATGGGCGAGATTGATATTGCAAGACAAGCACCAAATGTAGCTCGAATGAAAATGTTGGGCGCTAAAGTGGTTCCTGCATTATCAGGAAGTCGCACGTTAAAAGATGCGACTAACGAAGCCATTCGCGATTGGATAAACAATCCTGTGGATACGCATTATATTATCGGTTCTGCTATTGGACCACACCCTTATCCAGATATGGTGACGCAGTTTCAGTCCGTCATTTCAGAAGAAATAAAATGGCAATTAAAAGAAAAAGAAGGTAGAGAAAACCCAGATTACGTCGTAGCTTGTATTGGAGGAGGAAGTAATGCAGCAGGAACTTATCATCATTTTTTAGATGATGAAAACGTTGGTATCATCGCTATAGAAGCTGCCGGAAAAGGAATTCATTCTGGAGAAAGTGCAGCCACTTCGGTATTAGGAAAAGAAGGTATTATTCACGGCTGTAAAACCTTATTAATGCAAACTACAGACGGTCAAATTACAGAGCCTTACTCTATTTCAGCCGGATTAGATTATCCTGGTGTTGGGCCTTTACATTCGCATTTATACAAAACTGGTCGTGGTGAATTTTATTCGGCTACAGATGATGAAGCGATGACTTCTGGATTAGAATTAACGCAGTTAGAAGGTATTATTCCGGCTATTGAAAGTTCTCATGCTTTAGCCATTTTTAAACATAAAACCTTTAAACCTGATGATGTAGTGGTGATTAGTTTATCTGGTCGTGGTGATAAAGATTTACAGAATTATATTGATTATTTTAAGCTTTAGAGACAATTGAACTATAAGATGTGCGTTTACATCAAGAATTCGCGATTGGAAAGTGGAATTTAGTTTTTGGAAATTAGTTTATTAGCAATACATTTACACTTACCAATTTATTTATACCTATACTATGTCCGAAACGGTTTTAGAACTTAAAGATGCAACGATTTATCAAGGTGATAGCATGGTGCTATCTAAAGTAAACTTTAAAATGCAAAAGGGTGATTTTGTGTATCTTATTGGTAAAACCGGAAGTGGAAAAAGTAGTTTTATGAAAACACTTTATGGCGATTTAGAATTAACTGAGGGCGAAGGTTCTATTGTTGATTTTAATTTAAAAACCATGAAGGAAAAAGACATCCCATTTTTAAGACGAAAATTGGGTATTGTATTTCAGGATTTTAAATTATTACCTGATCGCACCATTAATGGCAATTTAGAATTTGTATTAAAAGCTACTGGCTGGAAAGAAAAGAACCGTATTAAAGACCGAATAGAAGTTGTTTTAAATAAGGTTGCCATGACAACTAAAGGCTTTAAATATCCTCATGAACTTTCTGGAGGTGAACAACAACGTATTGCAATTGCACGTGCTTTACTTAACGATCCTGAATTAATTTTAGCCGATGAGCCAACCGGTAATTTAGATCCTCAAACCAGTATTGAAGTCATGGAAGTGCTTCAAGATATCAATAAAAACGGTAATACTATTTTAATGGCAACTCACGATTATGCCTTGCTTTTAAAATACCCAAGTAAAACCTTGAAATGCGACGAAAATAAAGTCTTTGAAGTGGTACAACGTAAAAGTTAAAGCATTTCTTAAGTCCTTTTTTACCCCTTGTAAAAAGTTATGATTTCTGTACTAATTCCTGTTTATAATTATAATATTTCAGACCTAGTTTCCGAAATACATAAGCAGTTAACAAAAACAGATACCACCTTCGAAATACTATGTTATGATGACTGTTCTGACAATCGTAATTTACAAGAAAGTAACAGCATTATAAATACCTTTTCTCATTGTGAATATCGCATTCTACCTCAAAATATTGGTCGAAGCGCTATTAGAAATAAATTGGCTAACGATGCCAAATACGACTGGTGTCTCTTTCTAGATGCAGATGTCTTACCTAAAACTGATGATTTTATAAACACGTATCTTAGTGCAATCTCAGAAAAATCAGAGGTTATATATGGAGGTATTTTATACCAAGAAAAACGTGTGGATGATGCGCAACTTTTACGATGGATTTACGGAAACAAAAGAGAAGCCCTGTCTGCCGATGCTCGAAACAAAAATACCTATTTAAGCTTTTTAACTTTAAGTTTCTTAATACATAAACGCGTTTTTGATTCGGTGCGTTTTAATGAAGACATACCTAATTTACGCCATGAAGACACGTTGTTTTCATACCATTTAAAAGCATCGAAGGTTAAAATTGAACATATAGAAAATCCTGTTTATCATCTAGGTTTAGAAAACAGTAAAATCTTTTTAGAAAAATCCTTAGACTCTGTAAAAGCCATTGATTTATTCATTCAACAAGATTTGCTACCTGCAGACTACACGCGGATTACAAAGGTGTATTCTAAAATTAAAAACACTGGTATTTCAAAATTACTTTCATTTGTTTACCGTAAATATAACCATAGGTTCAAGAAAAACTTACTTGGCAAAAATCCATCGCTTTTAATTTTTGACCTATTCAGATTGAGTTATTATTGCGGTTTAAATTCAAAAAAGTAAATGGCATTTTTTTCTGTAATCATAACCGTTTATAATAAGGAAAAGCACATTCAGGCTACAATTGAAAGTGTATTACATCAAACATTCAAAGATTTTGAAATTATTGTCGTCAATGATGGTTCTACTGATAACAGCGAAAAAACTATAAACGCTTTTAGCGACAAACGCATCACGCTAATATCAATACTGAATCAAGGAGCCTCAAATGCAAGAAACACTGGTATAAAAGGAGCAAAATCAGATTATATTGCGCTCTTAGATGGCGATGATACTTGGGATCCCACTTATCTGCAACATATGTATGATGCGATTCAGAAATTTCCTAAAACAAATATTTTCGCTACAGGAATTGTTCAGAAATATAAAAATAACCTCACTCCGGTTACGTATAGTTTTAACCAAGCTGAAACCTATGGTTTACATAATTATTTTAAAGCTAGTAAGAAGTATACCTTAATTACAAGTTCGAGTGTTGTTTTTAATATATCTGTACTAGAAAAAACAGGTCTATTTGATATATCAATTGCAACAGGAGAAGATACTGATATGTGGATTAGATTTGGACTTCATTTTAAGATACTATTCATAAATAAACCTTTGGCTTGCTATAATTATGATGATTATAGCTTATCTAATACAAATTTTAATATAGACAAAAAACCAAAGTTTAATAAGTATTTTGAAGAGGAAAAAGACAATTCTGATTTAAAAACATTTTTGGATAGAAATAGATATTCATTGGCAATATTCAGTATATTGAAAAATGATAAAAAGAACTATATATTTTACACTTCCAATTTAGATGTGAATAGTTTAAGTCTTAGACAACGTTTACTTTTAAAATCACCAAAATGGATACTTCTATTATTACTTCAATTACAATCCCTAGGAGGAGGATGGTTAATTTATCCTAAAAATTGATTACAAAATTTACTATACTCACGTATATATTCATTTTCATCGTAGTCTGTAGATGCTAATACCAAGCACACAGCCCCTGAAGAAAAGTTTTCAATTTCTCTCCAAATTTGTACAGGTACATACAAGCCTTGATTGGGCTTATTAAGCATGATTCGCTTCTTCGTTTTTCCATCATCTACTATGACTTCAAAACTCCCACTTAAAGCAATAATAACGGATTCTTGTTCTTTGTGTGCGTGTCCACCTCTAAAACTATCATTTGGCACATCATATAAATAATATACTCGTTTAATAGAAAATGGAATGGTGTCTTTTTCTATAACCGCTAAATTACCACGCTCGTCATGAACTTTTGGGATATTAATTATTTTTACGTTATTTATAGTATTCATGTCATTATTTTAATTCAATAATTTTTGCCATTGTTTTACAATGTAAGCTTCAGAAAAATGTGCTACACTAGATTTTGCATTCTCTTTTATATGTAAATATAGGCCTTTATCCTCGTACAAAAGGCTCATAGCGTCTGCTAAAGCTTCAGGATTATAGTTTTCAATTAAAAGACCATTTTGACGATTCTGAATAATTTCGTTTGGTCCTGATTTACAATCTACTGCAATTACAGGAGTTCCTAATGCTAATGATTCTAAAACAGATCTCGGAAAACCTTCATACCTACTTGTTAACAAGGTAAACAAAGCAGATTTAACTAATGTTGAAGGGTTAATTACATAAGGTAAAAACTCTACTGATGACGTTAAGTTTAAATCCTTAGTTTTTGTTCTTAATTTTTCAAAATCTTTACCTTCACCTAAGATTTTAAGCTTAATATTATAATTTGGTAATTTAGATTTAGCATAACCATCTAATAACAACGAAATATTTTTAACATCATCATCTAAACGACCAAAAAATAAAATATAGTCTTCTTTTTTTTCCGTTACTATCGATTTATTGTCGGCGGATACAGCGTTATAAATCGATGTTACATTATCCAAACTAAAACGTTCGGTTACGTTGTTTGCTATTGCCTTAGAAACACCCACTATTTTAAAAGCATTACCATAAATTAATCTTGCTAAAACACGATTAGGATTAATATATAAATCAACATTATAACTACGAACACAATAAATTGTTTTCTTAGGATTATATATGAATTGAGATATAATAAATTCTTTTATACTACCAATTCTGGTTCGGTTATCTATGATAAAATCAAAATCGTTGGCTTTTAAATATGCTTTCAAAACCTTTAAACGCTGAAACCTTCCTTGCCTAGTATCATTCTTATCTTTTAATTCACCGAGATTAAGCAACTTACCTTTAAACGGAAACTCAATATCATTAAGTACACTAACGACATGTACATCATAACCGACGTCAAAAAGCATTTGAGATAATAAGCCAGAAGAGCGTTCGGCACCACCTTTTCCTAAAGAGGACACAACAATACAGATCTTTTTATTATAAGCTTTTAACATTATCGAGTATCTTTGATACAAATGTAACATCTATATTTCAATGATATTCTCTATTTATATTATTCTTGAAAATGTTCCATAATTTAGCTTAAAATAATTAGAATTTACGCATGAAAATCTTATTAGTTGGCGAATACAACAGATCTCACAAATATTTAAAAGAAGGACTGCAAAACTTGGGTCATGAAGCAGTAGTTGTTGGTTTGTGCGATGGCTTTAAAAAAGTAAATGTTGACATAGAAATAAATCAAAAATTTAGAATAGGACCGCTAAAAAAGTTAAGAGCTTTAATAATGCGATTATTAAATATTGATTTATATTTCATTCACTTAAAAAAACAGCTATTAAAGCATAAAAGCCGACTTGAAAACTATGACATTATTCAATTTATAAACGAGTCATCATTTCTTTGTTCTGCTAAAGATGAACAAAAGATATTTGACTTATTAACGAGTTGGAACAAGAAGGCATACATCTTATCTTGTGGCACAGACTATTCTAGTGTAAAATTCTCGCTTGACAAAAAATTCAGATACTCAATACATACTCCTTATTTTGAAGGCCGTGTAAAGCCTACAGACTTCTCCCTAGGACTAAAATATGTAACGCCCGAATTTGTGAAATTACACCATCATATTTACAATAAAGTTGAAGGTGTTATTAGTTCTGATCTCGATTATTACATTCCTTTAAAACAGAATGAAAAGCATTTAGGAATGATTCCTCATATTATAAATGTTGATAGCATACCGTATCAGGAACCTAATCTAGAGGAAAAAATAACAATTTTTCATGGTATAAATAGAGCCAGTTATTTTAAAAAAGGACATGACATTTTTAATGCCGCATTAGATATAATTGAGGCCAAATACAAAACAAAAGTCAATATAATTAAAGTTGAAAATTTACCTTACAAAGAATACATCAGAGCTTTTGACACTGCTCATATTCTATTAGACCAAATCTACGCATACGATCAAGGCTACAATGCCTTAGAAGCTATGGCAAAAGGAAAAGTAGTGTTTACGGGAGCTGAAAAGGAATGGGAAGCCTATTATAATGTAAAACCAAATACAATTGTTATAAATGCGCTACCCGACGCCCAAGAAATTGCTTCAAAACTAGAATGGCTCATTGAAAACCCTGAGAAAATAATTGACATTTCAAAAAATGCACGTCAGTTTGTAAAACAGTATCATGATCATACCGAGAATGCAAAGTTATTTTTAGAAAAATGGTCTTAATTCTTTTGTTTTGGAAATCGAAGTTCTAAAGATACTCTTGTAATATTTTCATTTTCGTTTACAGCAGCACCATGTATTAAAAACGGAGAAAACAACAGGGCTTCACCTTCCTTTGGGTTGGGTCTCGTCATCTTAATCTCACCAGATTTTGTCTCTAAAATACAAGGCACATTATAAATATTACCGTTAATTTTTGCACCCTTACTTTCTGTTCTTAAAATTTCGTTTTCTGGTATAAGATGGCTTTTTGCTACTACTGGCAAAGATGATTTTTCATTACAGCCTGCAATAGGTAACCATACATTAACAATATCTTCCCAAAAGCTTAAATAACCATCTCTATGCGGAGGATTTATATCTAAAGAGTTTGGTCTACTTATTCTAATTTGAATATGTGATTTTTTAAGCTCTTCTACATAAGAAGTTAGTTTGTACCCTAAAATGTTTCCAAACCGTTTTGCTAATAAGTCTATATCAAAATCAAAATCTGAAGTTTCAAGACTACGTGTTATAGAGATCACTTGATTGTGTAGTGCATCAGTAGTCACATAATTGTGATAATCCTTTAAGTCAAATGATTTATGATCTGCAGCTACATTATTCGTTTTTAAAGCATCAATTATAATAGTTTTTACAGATTCCTGCAGTTTTAAAAAATCAGGATCTTCAAATGCTTTAACACAATTAAAACCCTCATTTTCCCAAGGTATTTTAGACAAAACATTATCTTGTTGTTGATAAAGTAATTCAGGTTTTCCCCAAAAGAAATCACCCTCCACTTTAAATTCAAAAGGTTTATTATCAATAAATAACTTACATGTTTTCTCCATCTGTAGACTTATTTTTATGATTACTAAAATAAATTTTTATGACGAAAAAGACCATGATAAAGTAAATAATATATCTTACGAAATGTGCAATAACAATGCCTTCCGTTCCGTAATACTGAATAAACACTTTAGACAGTACAAAAAACAATGTTAAGGACACTATCTCAGTAATCACAAAACTTTTCACCAATCGTTTCGCCAAAAATTGATGTGATAATACTAAGGCTCCTAATCTCACAAAATCACCTAACAATTGCCATTTAAATAAAGGTTTCATTCCTGAGAAATCAGGATAAATAAGCAGAATGATGTAATCTTTAAGAAGATAAACCAAAAGCATACCTATACCAAAAATAGGCAGAATTGTTTTGTAAATATTGAAAACCTCAACCTTGAATTCATGCTTATTATGAATACTCGCAAATTTTGGAAGCACATATAGTGTAAACAATCCAGTTGCAAATACCATATAATTTTTAGAAATAAATGTTATAGCTGTCCAATAACCAGCTTCATTAATACTGATTTCATCCGCTACTAAGGTTCTGATAAACAATTCTACATAATTCAATAAAAACGTAGAAATAAAAGACATTAAGGTAAAAGCCAACAATTTATTTTTGTATAAGACATTTAAGTTAAGTGACTTTAATTTTACATGGGCATTTAATGTCTTTCCAAAAACGAAGGCTAAAACGATGAGCTGAATAACAGGTGCCAAGGCAATGGCAATAATCACTCCTTGTAATTCAGATGTATACAATCCAATAACCAGTGCGCCTGTGGCCAAAAGGTAGCTTATTAATTCAATTTTAGCATAGCGTTTATAATCTGACAAACCACTAACCACAGCATTGACAACACGACCTACAGCAATAAAAGGTACAATAACAGCTAATAACTGAAAAATATAAATATAATCTTGGGACTGAAAAAGATAATCGGACAAATACGATGATCCAAAGAATAAAACAGCTGCAGAAATTAAAGAACCAATAATGGCAAAAACGGAAACTGTAGAAAACACTTTAGAAAGTTCTGGCTGATTGCTTTTAAATTCAGCCACGTATTTTACAACACCATTAAACGTTCCTAAAGTAGATGTGCTGGTGAGCATCGCTAAAACGTTCCTTACCTGACCAATACTTGCATAACCCGCTTCTCCAACAGTAATTGCAAGTAAACGTTGAATAAACGCAGAAACTATTAATCGAATAGTAATCACCACAGCGTTAAGCGAGGTGATCTTAAGCACTATATTACTACTAATAAATTTTGGAAGTTTCACGCGGCTACTTTTAATGATCGGCTGTTCCTTCTTCGTCTATTACACCAAACAAAGAACTACTAAAAAGTAATACTATTATACCGAAGTACATAACATAACTCAAACAATGCCCCATTACAGCACCTTTTAGCCCAAATTCATCAATGAGATAAACACTAGAGAAGTATAGCATAATGAACAAAAACACTTCTAAAATCAAGAAATGCGCAAACATCTTTTTAGCTAAGAATTGATAGACAATCACCATAGAAAGCACACGTGCTATATCACCCAATATTTGAAATCCGAATAAGTCTTCAACAGGTCTAAAATCTTCAGTAAATAAAACAGTTATCAATAGCGATCTACTCAAATAAATAACAAGAAGTAATATTAAAAATGGTGGCATAATCGTTTTATAAAAACTAAACACTTCTTTTCTAAAGGCGATTTTGGTATTAATTTCCGAAAAACGAGGCAAAATATAAAGTGCCATTAATGAATTAAAAAACATTAAATAATAATCTGAAACACGTGTCATGGCTGTCCAGTAACCAGCAGCTTTTATGCCTGTTTCATCTATAAGGTAATTTCTAATAATAATCATTACAATAGGCAGCGCAATAGCACTAACCAACGCCATTATCATATAAGGACTTAATTTATTTATAACCGAAAAACTAACTTGGGTGATTTTAATATGCGATACTAAACTTCGTCTAAACGCAATACCAACAATGGTAATTAATAAATTAAGTGCTGGCGTAATTACTATGGCTAGTAAGGCACCATCTATATTATCTTGGTAGATTAATAATAATGTGACTAAAAGCCCTAAAATCTGACCAAGAATGTTAATAATGAGTAGATACTTATGTTTAGAGAACCCATTCATTATGGAAAAAGTAAACATATTTAAGGCATAGAACGGCAGTACAATAGCCAGCGTTTTAATGATATATGTATAGCGATAACTTGAAGAAAAAATGAAGTCATTTATAAACTCTGCATTGTAATAACATAACAATGCCAAAAATACAGACGAGAAAAATCCTAAGTAAAATACGGTAGATAAGGTTTTGGTTAGCTCAGCGACATCGTCTTTAACTTTACTCACAAATTTAACGACACCTTTGTAAAGTCCAGAAATAGATAGCGACTGCAAGGCACTCATAAAATTCCGTAAGTTACCAATAAGCGCCATGCCTTGTGGTCCTATATAAACGGCGATAAATTTTGAAACCAGAATACCTGTTACAATTCTAAGGCTAAGATTAGCTACATTTAAACGCGCTGCGTTTACCAGAACTTCGTTGTTTATATATTGGAAAAGTCTCTTCAATTAATAGGTATTTAAAACATCTATGACCGTTTGAATCTCTTGTTCTGTCATCACAGGACTCATAGGCAAACTTATAATTCTTTTATGAATCTTTTCTGTAAGCGGAAGATTATTATACGAAAAACCTTGTAATGCTTCTTGTTGATGTGGTGGAATTGGATAATGAATTAACCATTCTATTTGATTTTTATCTAAAAACGCAGTGAAAAGCGCTCTATCATCAACCTCGATCACAAATGCATAGAACACATGATTTTTAGAACCATCATAGAACGGAAGTTTTATTTTTGAATTTGTAATACCTCTCAAATACGCTTTAGCAATGTCGCGTCGTCGCTCATTGTCTTTATCTAAGGTCTCCAATTTTATCCTCAAAAAAGCCGCTTGCATATCATCTAACCGACTGTTGAAGCCGATAATTTTATTTGTGTATTTTTCTATACTTCCGTAATTACGTAATAGTTTTATGACCTCAACTAATTCTGAATCGCTTGTAGTCACAGCTCCACCATCTCCAAGCGCTCCTAAGTTTTTTGTTGGATAAAAACTAAATGCTGCAGCGTCGGAAAGGTTTCCTGCTTTATTAGCTTTTGGCTTTTGGGATTTGACAATTAGTTCTTGGGATTTGGAATTTGGAATTTGGGAATTTGCAACCGCTCCATGCGCCTGCGCAGCATCTTCAATTAAAAAGCAATTATAATCCTTAGCTATCTTTTTAAAGTATTCGGCATCTGCCAATTGTCCATAAAGGTGAACCATTATAATAGCTTTTGCGCCTATAAATATTGATTTATCTGTGTGTATAGAAATATTATAAGTATCAGCATCTGGTTCCACCAAAACAGGTACTAATTCCGCATGTAAAACCGATAAAATAGTCGCTATAAAGGTATTTGCAGGAACAATTACCTTATCCCCTTTTTGTAATTTTCCGAGTTCTACATAGCCTTTTAAAATTAAGGTCAACGCATCTAAGCCATTTGCTGTACCTACACAATGTTCTGTTCCGCAATAGGCAGCAAACTCATTTTCAAACGCTGTAACATTTTGACCTAAAACAAAATGCGCATCATCCATAGATTTACTAAACGAGGCTTGAAAAGCATCGCGAAAACGGTTATTAATTTTATGTAGATCTAAGAATTTAATCATAGGTTTTAATATTGAAAACATCGAACTAAAATCATGTTCGTGAAATCTCTAATGTTTTATAAACGTTCGTTGCTATACTAAACGTATTTGCTGTAAAACTTCGTGCGCCACAACTTTCTTTCCAAAAAATAAGACCTTCATTTATTTTCCTTCCATTGTCTTCACTCGAAATATTAAAGTCAAAATAACGCTTATCATCACACATTTTGTTAATGATAAAATCGTAAGCAAGATCTAAACTACCATATGCATTTTTATCTAAGTTACCAGATACATACTGAGGATGAACCGTTGTTTCAGTTAAAAACACCGTTGTTCCGGCAACAACTTTTCCATCTTTATAAACATTGACTTGCTTAATATGTTCTGGAAAACGAGACGATAATAGTTCTATTTCTTCTAAGGAATGTACAGGTTTAATGCCGTGTTTTCTTTCTAAATTAGGAATTAAAACATCTATCCAAAAGTCTTTAAAATTAGTATCTACCTTAAGTTCTAGTCCAGAACGTAGCGCCTTATTAACCCCTTCTCTTCTGTTTTTTTGAAAGCGTAATTTATGTGTATAATCAATAACCATCAACACATCCTTTTTTACTAACTGCGCATTGGCTTTATACAGAAAATAATCTAATTCGTCTGAAGGCATTCTATTATAAAAGGTTGGAATCACCTTTATTTCTAATGTTTTTAAACCTTCATTTTCATAAAATGACAGCATGGCTTTAAAAGCCTCAAAAGCATAGAAAAACTTGGATTTATCTTGAAGCACAAAACTACCATAAGTCAACCCTTGATGAGAAATCACTGTATCTCCCACACTATTTGCTGGTAACAATGCATAAAGCTTATCTTCTTTATAAATCATTACAGAGCAATCTTTAAAACGATCACTGTGATAATCCATAAAACCGCGCTGAAACAAGAACGTCGCATTTTTTGCAGTTTTCACAAACGCATCCCATTCTGGTTGTAAGTTCGATTGATATTTTTTTACTGAGAAAATAATCTTTAGGTTTAATTTGTGACTAAAGTAAATAAAAAAACTACGAGTGAAGTTACTTATGATGGGTTATTGTTTAAAATGAAAAACTCTAAAGAATTAAAAATGTATCTCTGATTGCTATTTCAAGTACAATTGTTCTAAATTTTATTTTACAACTAAATTACTTCAACGTTTTCCAAAATGTTTTATCAGCTATACTCATTAAGTTTTTATCTCCTTTACTATCACCATAGACTGTTAAATGATATAATTCCCTATTAGGAAATACACCTAAGAAACGTTTTACTTTTTCGTCTCCAATACAATTTTTAGTAGCGAATTTACCCGTTAATTTACCTTGATTATTAGTTTCAATCTTTGTTGCAAGAACCATATTAATCCCGTTAGCTTTTGCCCAAGGCTTTATCCAATTTTCTACTGAAGCACTAACTATTATTACTTCATTCCCCTTTAAGAAATGATCTTCTATTACAACTTTAGCATCATCTCTAAGATTGGATTCTATTTTATTAATAAAATCAAAACAATATTTATCAAACTTTATTAAACTTTCACCTTTAAAAAAAATTGAAAAAACAAATGCTTTAGCATTATGAGTTTTTATTATTTTCAATTTTGATAAATACCACACAAATCCAATGAATGGTGCATTTATGTAGAATCTTAAACTTCCTTTAGAAAATTTTATAAATTCAATAAATGTATCTTTTTTAGTTAAAGTTCCATCAAAATCAAAAGCAATAATTTTTTTCATTTATAGATTTTAGTTTGATTGATATATATTGAAATAGTCGTTACTCCAAACTATCTTGTAATTGTTCCTTTCTAAAAAATCATTCATCGCTTTAACGCGATTTCTATTATATCTATAATCCTCCTCTTTTGATTCTGACATGTAGTAAGGATCTGGAGTGGAAAACTGACCAATCGTTTCAAATTTTTGTTGTACTACTATAGGCAAAATGTCAATTTCTGTTTCAGCTCTTTCTAATTGTTTTTTAAACATGACCCCATCATAAACCCACACCCAAGAGATATACATATATGGTTTTGTTTCTGTCAAAAAGTTTACCATCGGAATTTTATCATACGCCAATAAGTAATCGTTTTTGCTAACATATTTTTTAAGAACAGATAATAATTCATTAAATATTTCCGCTCTTTCTTTAGTTGTATAAACACCATTTGCAAGTTTATTATCAATGGCATATACCTTATCAAAACGACTTCCAAAATCAAAATATGATTCATTTGAAATCTTGTACACTTTATACGCAAAATAGCCTACAACCATTAAAGGCAAAACACTTAATAACATCTTTTTACTAATCAATGAATTAGGCTGAATTTTCTTATTTATCCATTTAAAATACAACTCATCAGAGTGATTAATCACATAAAAAAATAGTGGTAACGCAACCCAAATACAGACGTAGCCAACATTATGAATACCACCGTCACTGCCTAAAGGTAAAAACAGCATCATTATAAGGGCTAACAAACTCAACAACTTATAATCTGACGTCACTGTTTTAAACATTAACAAACTCAAGGACCCAATTAAACTTAGTGCATATAAGGTGTATATTGAATTATCTCTAAAAACAAAAATAAACAATAGAATAGCCATTGTGTACCAAAGGTATACACCTATAATGTTCTTAAACAGTAAGTTTTTAGCTAAAACTATAACTACCGATGCTGCAAGTATTTTTAAAAATACTTTAAGAATTAAGCGGTATTCTGCAAAGTACACATTTAAAAGTTTCGAAAAATTGTGATTGCTTCCTGTATTTTGTCCTTTATCTAAAATATTTAAAATTGAATTCTGCATAATCTCCAAATGCCCAAATGACGAAATAATCAAATACATGATTAAAAAACCAATAACAGCACCTATTCCATACATTATAGTTTGTTTAAACCAATACTTAAAGCCTACATATTTATTCCATAATAATTGAGCAGGAAACACAAGGCTAAATGCAAAAAGTGTAAGATTAGGTAGTCTTGAGAAAACATTGATTGCTGTTAAAAAACCTGCTAGAATTATATAAATTATACTATTCCTATCTAAACCTCTCAGTAAAAAGTAGATCGTTAATATGGCAATTAGACTAGATAATTGATTATAATAAAAGGCAACATAACCGAAATCGTTAACAAATAGAACCATTAACAGGCCGATGACAACACAATGCTTAGACATGTATTGAATTAATATTTTGTAAGAAAAAACAAAGGTTAAAACAATACAGAATAATGCTAAAACCCTAAAGGATAAAATACCACCTTGAGGAAATAACTCATACCAAACACCGCCAATAACCCCTGTAAGATAAAACACAAAATTATACTCTACAGTTTCTGGATGATTAAAAAACTGCTGATAAAAAGTCATGTACCAGCCTTCATCCACAACATCAAAACCTTGCAATGCTAGCAATAACATAACAATTGCGATAAACCCTATATTAGTACTTAAAGTATAATTGTTGTAAAGGTTTGAAAGTTTTTTAAGTAATTTCACAATTAAATTTTAGGTATATATGATGATATAAAAACTAATAATCCAACTGAATACAATAAATTGCATTGCTTTATCTTTCAATAGAATTTTTGTAGGATTGACGTAATTTTGTCTTAATTTAATCAACCGACCATATCTAAACAATCCTAAAATCACGAATATTGAAGTAAGCCATATATAATCACTATTAAATTGAGCTTTAGTCTCAGGTGAAAAAGTGTAAGCTAAATAAAACATTGTAATCGCTAAAGATAAAACCGTTAAAATAGAATCCAAAAATTTTAGAGAGTACTTATCTATATTACTTCTAACTAGAATTTTATCTTCCATATATATAACAACCTCATCTCTTCGCTTAGCAAAAGCTAGAAAAAGGGCTAATAAGGTTACCATTATTATAATCCAATAAGACAATTCAGTATTCGTAGCAACTCCACCTGCCAATAATCTTAACACAAAACTGGCAGCAATAAACATAACATCTAAAACCATAATTTTCTTAAAAATTAAGGTATATAAAACATTAATGAGAAAATAAATCGTAAGTACCAAAAATAAATCGAATCCACTCAAGTAATATGACAAACCAAGTCCTAATAATGAACAAACAAACATACAGATTCTGGCTTCGTTTATTGAAACCAATCCACTTGCTAAAACCCTGTTTTTCTTTGACTTATGCTGTTTGTCGAATTCTAAATCTACAATATCATTGAAACAGTAGATAGAACTAGCAATAAATGAAAACAAAAAAAAAGCAATCGTGGCACTTATAAGACTATCAAATGAAACTAACTGCTTATTAAAAAACATGGGTAAAAAGACAAAAAGATTTTTAATCCATTGCTGAACTCTGATTAATGAAAGAAAATAAGACAGTTTGGTTAGTCTTTGGTGCATTACGATATATTAATATGTAAAAGTGGTAAAAATATAGAAATTAAGGTAATTTATATTGGAAGAGACTAAATAACCATTAAAGATTTAGATTTTCATTTATAATGATTTATCTAATCAACTAATAGTATTTATGTAAAACCTTATTAATTATTTGTGCTGAGTTAGTTCATATTAAGATATGTTTCTATTATTAACGAGAAGAGGTAGGGCGCATAAAAAAAAAGAGAAACACCCTTCAGCATTTCTCTTTTTCAAATTTATATTCTTAACAATATCTATTACATATTCTTATTACGCTTACGATCTACTTCTTTCAAATAAATCTTACGTAATCTTAAGTGATTAGGTGTAACCTCAACATATTCATCTTTTTGAATATATTCTAAAGCTTCTTCTAAAGAGAACTTAATTGCTGGTACAATCTTAGCTTTATCATCTGCACCAGAAGAACGTACGTTACTTAACTTTTTAGTTTTAGTTACGTTAACCGTCATATCATCTTGACGCGAGTTTTCACCAATAACCTGACCTTCGTAAATATCTTCACCTGGATCAACGAAAAACTTACCTCTATCTTGTAATTTATCAATAGAATAAGGAATCGCTTGTCCGTTTTCCATAGATACTAACGATCCATTTTGACGTTCTGGAATTCCTCCTTTAAGCGGTCTGTAATCTACAAAACGGTGTGCCATAATAGCTTCACCTGCCGTCGCCGTTAATAATTGGTTACGTAAACCAATAATACCACGAGAAGGTACAACGAACTGACAAACCATACGGTCGCCTTTAGCTTCCATACTTGTCATTTCACCTTTACGCAAAGTCACCATTTCAATAGCTTTCCCAGAAACGTTTTCTGGTAAGTCGATAGTCATCTCTTCAAAAGGCTCACATTTTACACCATCTACTTCTTTGATGATAACTTGTGGTTGTCCAATTTGAAGTTCGTAACCTTCACGACGCATCGTTTCAATTAATACCGATAAGTGTAATACACCACGACCAAAAACCATAAACTTATCTGCACTATCTGTTTCTTCAACACGTAATGCTAAGTTCTTTTCAAGCTCTTTAGTTAAACGGTCTTTAATATGACGCGATGTTACAAACTTTCCATCTTTCCCGAAGAAAGGTGAATCGTTAATTGTAAACAACATGCTCATTGTTGGCTCATCAATAGCAATCGTTTTTAAACCTTCAGGATTTTCAGCATCAGCAACAGTATCACCAATTTCAAAACCTTCTAAACCTACAATAGCACAAATATCACCTGTTTGAACTTCGTCAACCTTTAATCGGCCAACACCTTCAAACGTATGTAATTCTTTAATCTTACTCTTTACAATAGAACCGTCTCTTTTTACTAAAGAAATCTGTTGGTTCACTTTTAAACCACCTCTAGTTAAACGACCAATAGCAATTCGTCCTGTAAAAGAAGAGAAGTCTAAAGATGTAATTAACATCTGTGTAGTCCCTTCATCAAATTTTGGCTCAGGGATATGCTCTATCACCATATCTAATAATGGCTCAATATTCTCAGTCTCATTTTTCCAATCATCACTCATCCAGTTGTTCTTTGCAGAACCGTAAACTGTAGGGAAATCTAACTGCCATTCTTCAGCACCAAGTTCAAACATTAAGTCAAAAACTTTTTCGTGTACTTCATCTGGTGTACAGTTTTCTTTATCCACTTTGTTTACAACCACACAAGGCTTAAGACCTAAGTCAATGGCTTTCTGCAATACAAAACGCGTTTGTGGCATTGGCCCTTCAAAAGCATCTACTAATAATAAAACACCATCAGCCATGTTTAAGACACGTTCTACTTCTCCACCAAAATCGGCGTGACCAGGAGTATCGATAACATTAATTTTAGTGTCCTTGTAAATAACAGAAACGTTTTTAGACGTAATTGTAATACCTCTTTCGCGTTCTAAATCATTATTATCTAGAATAAGGTCGCCTGTGTTTTCGTTTTCACGAAACAACTGACAGTGGTACATGATTTTATCTACCAATGTTGTTTTCCCGTGATCGACGTGTGCAATAATTGCAATATTTTTAATCTTTGTCATAACTGATGCCAATTTTTAAGCGTGCAAATGTACGGCTAATTCTTTTTTTTTCGTTAATAAAATGTTATTATTTCATTATCTCATAATTTGAATTTGTATCTTACGCTAAATAATTGATTAGTAGCTTAAAGCTTGTATTACAATGCCTATCGCTATTTAAGAAAATACAGCTATATTTTTCGAGATTAATTTGAACCCTAAAAAATTAACAGATGAATACCCTAAGCAAGTACACAAAATTCATTCCTTACCTCTATTTTTTATCAATAATAGTATATTGGTTTACAAACATGAATAAATTAGAAGGTATTTCTGCCTACCCAATATTATTGTTTGGTATTCCGTTTTTATGGCAACTCATTAAACCAAGCAGGAAATTAAATTTCTCTTTAGGTATTGTCTTTGTTTGCCTATCCTCTTATCTCATTTTAGCTTATCTATCTGATTTGCTTAACATTATTCATTGGACAGAAACATCGAAAAATTTATTGTTTTACGGAGGCCTTTTAGTTGTTGGTAACTTTGTAATGTCGCTTTGGATAGTAAGAAATAGTATTAAGAAGGTGTTTTAAAAACAGAAATAAGTCCGTTTTGCTTTTAGGTCCAAGAGGTTAGACTTGTTTCATTTTCCATATATAAATTCATAGAAATTATTAACTTTTCTTGCTATTTAGACGACACCTGCAGACACAATATTAAAATAACGCTATAATCCATATTCATAGTTTCAACTAAACCTACAGAATCGTATCTTTGCCACTTAACAATTTAAGTCTAAAGCTTTGATAACAATTCCGAAACTAAAACACACTAATTCCAAAAACTTCTTTCTACTTTGTGGACCATGCGCTATTGAAGGCGAAGACATGGCCTTACGTATTGCTGAAAAAGTAATCACTATCACAGACAAACTTGAAATTCCTTATGTTTTTAAAGGCAGTTTTAAGAAAGCAAACCGAAGCAGAATAGACAGTTTTACAGGTATTGGAAACGAAAAAGCCTTAAAAATTCTTAGAAAAGTTTCTGAAACTTTTGATGTACCCACCGTTACTGATATCCATGAAGCGTCGGATGCTGCTATGGCTGCAGAATATGTTGATGTATTACAAATTCCGGCATTTTTAGTACGACAAACCGATTTAGTTGTCGCAGCTGCTGAAACAGGAAAAGTAGTAAACTTAAAAAAAGGCCAATTTATGAGTCCTGAAGCCATGAAACATGCGGTTCAAAAAGTAAAGGATGCAGGAAACGAAAACGCTTGGATTACGGATAGAGGCACTATGTTTGGCTACCAAGATATGATTGTAGATTTTAGAGGTATCCCAACCATGCGTAAATATGCACCAACGGTTTTAGATGTGACACATTCTTTACAACAACCTAATCAAAGTATTGGCGTTACTGGCGGACGACCAGATATGATTGAAACCATTGCCAGAGCTGGTGTGGTTAATAATGTTGATGGCTTATTTATTGAAACCCATTTTGATCCTGCAAATGCTAAAAGTGATGGAGCTAATATGCTGCACTTGGATAATTTGGAAGGTTTATTATCTAATTTAGTGGCTATTAGAAAAACAATTACAGCATTATAACTACTATTTTCTTAGTTATTGTAAGTAAGGTGTAAGATTAACGTCTACCCATATCCTTACGGAAGTTACTTATGAACTATTTAAATAGAATTCTAAGCTTAGGATTCATTTTGTTATGCACAATTGCATACAGCCAAATTCAAGAAATACCAAAATACTCATCCTCTAATAAAGGGAAACTATTTATTAGTTGGGGAGGAAATAGAGGCGCCTATTCAAAATCGGATATTCGATTTAAAGGTGATGACTATGATTTTACCATAAGTGACGCTACAGCAAAAGACAAACCTAAAGGTTGGCATATCGATTATATTAACCCGTCTCGAATGACCATTCCTCAAACAAATGCTAAGTTGGGATATTTTATCTCAGATCATTACACCATCTCAATTGGTTTAGACCATATGAAATATGTTATGAATAGAGACAGAAATAGAAATGTAAACGGTTATATTAATTTACCTGACAACGAACCAGGAAGCAATTACAATGGTGAATTTAATAATGAAAATGTATTTATTTCTAGTGATTTATTGAAATTTGAACATACGGACGGGCTCAACTTCATCTATACCGAAATTGCGAGATATGATGATATTTCATCATTATTTCATATCAGCAATACGGATAAATTTCAAGTAAATGTAACCGAAGGTATTGGCGGAGGGCTTTTATTTCCTAGAACCAATACAACATTATTACAAAAGGACAGATATGATGAATTTCATGTGTCTGGTTATGGACTTTCCGCTAATATTGGCTTAAATCTTACATTCTTTAAACACTTTTTCATACAATTAAATGCTAAAGGTGGCTATATTGATATGAATAACATAAGAACAACAAATGATTCGGCAGATCATGCAGAGCAAAGTTTTTACTTTTTTCAGCGCGTTTTATCTTTTGGCAGTATATTTAGACTAAAATAATGATACAAATAAGACCTGCTACCCTAGAAGATAGCCTTGAAATTACGTCACTTTTTAGAGATACTGTTACCCATATTAACAAGAAGCATTATTCCGAAAAGCAGATTAACGCATGGGCTTCTAGTGCTGATGATCTGGAAGAGTGGAAAAAAAGAATTGATAAGTACTATTTTATTATTGCTGAAATCGAATCGAATATGGTTGGTTTTGCCTATTTGAAAAATGGAAATTACCTAGACGGACTATTTGTACATAAAGATTATCAGCGCCAAGGGATCGGTTCAAAATTATTGCGAATTATAGAATCTCAAGTAATGATGACTGATTTTGAAATCCTAAAATCAGATGTAAGTAAAACGGCTTTACCTTTTTTTGACAACAACTATTTTGAAGTCATTAAAAAACAAAAGAAAACGCATAAAGGTGTAATTTTTGAAAATTACTTGGTTGAAAAAACACTATAAAGGATTAATGCTAATTCGTAAAAACCACATTAATCTTCATCATACACGCTAACAAAGGCCTTTACACCTGCTTCAACGTCAACTGCTACATAATTTTCCATTGGAACTATTGGACAAGAATATTTTTCGTCATAAGCACAATACGGATTGTAAGCTGAGTTAAAATCTATTTCAATGGTATTCCCTTTAGGTATTTCTAAGTCAATATAACGCCCACCTTTATAGGTTGAAGTCCCATTGGTATGATCTAAAAAAGGTAGAAACAAATAATTCTCAAATCCTTCTTGTTCTGATAGTTCTTTACCTTGATACGTGTTTAACTGAAATGTTTTTCCTTTTAACTCAAAGGTTACAATCCCAAAAACGCGCTCTTTAGATATGCGGTCTGTGGTTGTTCTCATATCAAACCATTCAGTATTTGGTGTGCGTTTTAAAGATGCTGTCACCACAAAAGTAGAATCATAAGTAAAAAAATCTAAACCTTTAAAACCTTTTAAATCTTTAGATTTTAGAGGTGATACTGAAGCGTCTTTAAATTCAGTGTTCATTTTTTCCTGAAACGGAGTTTCATGAACAATCATTTTTTTGTTTTCAGAACAACTCGCAAAAAGAGCTAACGTAAATAAGACAATTAAAATTCGCATATCAATTAAATTTTAAACTTCAAAAATACAACATATAGATTTTCATTTTGGTTTTATAGAGATATTTAATAGCGTAGATTTTATAATTATCGACATTAAGCGTAATTTTAAACACTTATGAAAAACTTACATTTAGACGTTTTAATTATTGGAGCAGGACCAATCGGAATTGCTTGTGCTTTAGAAATAAAAAAGCAAAATTTGAATTATGTAGTTCTTGAAAAAGGAGCACTAACCAACTCATTATTCAACTACCCTTTAAATATGACCTTTTTTTCTACGTCCGAAAAATTGGAAATCGATAACATTCCCTTTATCAGTAATAACCCAAAACCAACACGAAACGAAGCTTTGGAATATTATAGGCGAGTGACTACGTCAAATGCCTTAAATATAAATCTCTATGAAACCGTTACTGACCTCAACAAAACAGAACACGGATTTAAAATACAATCCGATAAAGCTAGCTACTCTGCAACAAACGTCATCATTGCTACAGGATTTTATGGCTTACCGAATTTATTGAACGTTCCTGGCGAAGATTTACCAAAAGTGTTTCATTATTACAAAGAAGCGCATCCGTTTACCTTACAAGATGTTGCGGTTGTTGGTGCTAGTAATTCGTCTGTAGATGCAGCACTTGAAATCTATAGAAAAGGTGGCCATGTTACCATGATTGTAAGAGGTGAAGCAATTGGAGAACGCGTAAAATATTGGGTAAAACCAGATATTGAAAACCGAATTGAAGAAGGCAGCATTAAAGCCTATTTTAATTCTGAAATTAAAGCCATTAAACCTACAGAAATTAGTATTAATACACCAGAAGGAGAAAAAACTATTGCTAACGATTTTGTGATGGCACTCACAGGATACCAACCTAATTTTAAATTTTTAGCAAACGCTGGTATTGAATTTTCTGAGGATGAAAAGCATATTCCGACTTATAATTTTGAAACTATGGAATCTAATGTAAAAGGCTTGTATTTAGCAGGTGTGATTTGCGGAGGCATGGAAACTCATAAATGGTTTATTGAAAACTCTAGAGTTCATGCGAAGATGATCGCAAAAGCCATCGAAAATAAAGCTGATTAATATTTGGAGAACATTATTTCTATAATAAATTGGAATAAATCAAGATTTGCCTCTACGAAAGTGGTTTTATCTCTTTATACTTCACCACATGAGACAGCACAATTTGTGTTTTGGTTTCGCCGTAACTTATTAATTGATCTATAAAAATCTCAAGGTGCTTCTGATTTTTAAGCACCACTTCCATCACTATGTTTTCGTTTCCTGTGATTCTGTAGCAATTCACTACTTCATCATAGGTTTTCACCTTTTCTAAAAAGGGTTTCAACATGCCCATAAATGCCCTTAAAGTGATTAAGGCTTTTAATTGATAACCAGCTTCAAAAGGCGAAACAAACGTGGTATATCCTTGAATAATTTCAGCATCTTCCATCTTTTTTATACGTTCTGAAACGGCAGGAGAAGTAATACCAACACGTCGTCCTATTTCTGCGCTAGACATACGTGCATTTTGCTGCAAACATTTTAAAATCTTCCAATTTAAACTATCAATACTCATTTAAAGAAATTTAACTAAAAAAACATAATATTTAAAGCAAATATATAAATTCACTTTAAATATTAAAGTTTATTTTCAAATTTAGTCCTTAATTTCGTTACAATTGCTATTGAAATTATGAGTTACCATCTACCTACACAATTTTCGGATTTGCCTATATATCAAAAGGCTATGGATATTATTGTACTATCCAGAAGTATATCTACTTACCTTAATCAGGACTTATCCTATTTAAATTCTGATGGTTCAGAAGATGAACATATCTATTTTACTGGTGATATTATTCAGCAATCTACCAATCTTGCACCACAAATTATAAGTGCTGAACGAGAAAATTGTTCAGACAAAAAAAGTAAACATTTAGAAAGTTTAGATCGCTTAACGACACGTTTGTATAGTAATTGTAGACGGCTTGAAAAATCGAATAGTAACGGTAGAGATTATTTACCTATTCTTCGTGGTGAATTAAAAAAGTTCAAGAAACTGCAACGTACGTGGATGTTGACTTTATAAGCATTATTTCCCTTTTAAAATGTGCGCATTGCACATAAAACTGTTCTGATAATTCTTAATTTTAGAATTCATCGTGTCTGCAATAATTATATATTGGCATTTTTGAATACTTTCCGAAAGACGCAAAATATGATTGTAAGCGTTTTGTCTTCCTAAATAATCAGCATCTTCTATAGCAAACAACTGAACTTCTCCTAAGTGAATACCATTTAAAAAATAGAGCTTACTTAAACGTGCTGGAGATGCAATTACGATATCTTGGCCATAGTAAACTTCCGTTTTTTGCTTTTCAATATCATAACCGTCATAAAGCGCATAAACTCTTAAATCGGTGTTCTTTGTAAAAACTTCAAACTGCTCCTTTAAAGCTAAGGCGTCGGTTTTATCTTTTACAACTATAATGGCACGTGGCGAATCTTCAAAAGCTGCTGCCTTTAATTTATGAATAGTAGAAATTATGAGTGCTATCGTTTTACCACTTTCTTTTGGAGCAATCATATAAGCATCTGACCCACTTTTTAATGTAGGTAATACTTTTTTCTGAAACGCATTTGAGGTTTCATAACCAACGTTAGTTAAAGATTCTTTTAATAAAGGGTGCAGTTTTTTGAAAGACATTTGTGGAATTTATGAGAACAGCTAATTTGATGATTTAGCTTTTAATTTTCAAAGATACTATTATTGACAAACTTTACAGTCTGCTTTATCTTGAATTTCGCCAACTAAATGACCTTCATCATTCATTTTAAAGCCACAACAGTCCATAAAGCCTTGTGCTATTTGTTTTCTTGCACGTTGAATTTGAGATTTAACCGTAGCTAAAGGCAAGTGTAATTGATTGGCTATCTCTTGTTGCTTCATGCCTTTTATATCAGACAAAAACAATGGGTCTCTGTATTTTTTTGGTAAGCTTTTTATAATGCCTCTAAGGCAGTCGTGTTCGGAATGTGCTTGCGTAGTCGGTGTAGTTGCTACTTCTAAATCTTCAACTGGCAACTCTTGTTTCGTTGTTCTAAAATAGTCTAAAACCGTATATCTCGCTACGGAAAACAGCCAAGACTTTAACTTACTGTCATCATTAAGCGTATGTAATTTAGTATGGACTTTTATAAACGTTTCTTGCAAAATATCTTCAGCAATAGAAGCCTGTTTCACTTTACTTAAAATAAAGCGTTTTAAATCATCTGCATAACTATCCCAAACCTGTTTTGTGGTCATACTTAAAGGTAATAAGAATCAGCTCGAATACCAAAATTTGTATCCGAACTGATTTAATGATTTAACAATTACAGTTAGTACAAGTGCAATTTTCACAGGTACAATTATTGCAATTTCCTTTTTTGCAACCTTCACAGTCGCAAGTACAATCTTTATTTTTCATGATATTACGTTTTATTGTTCATCTAATAGACGATGAGATTGTTGAAAAGATGCAAAAAATGTGACTATTTTTTTTAAGTGGAATTATTCTACCACAATAGTAGCGTCATGATAGATAGGAAAATTACAAGAATTGGCAATAAAACAGAGTTCATTGGCCTTATTGTGAAGACTTAAAGCTAAATCTTTTTGGCTTCCATCTTTTATGGTGACTATAGGTTTTAATCTTACCATTTTAAAACTTCCACTGCCATTTGCTTCGACTACTAAATCGCCTTCTGACGTATCTGTATAACTCAAAACTTCAATTTGATGCTGTGCACAAACATATAAATATGACATCATATGGCACGATATTAAAGCTGATAACAATAAATCTTCAGGATTAAATAATGTATCATCACCTCGAAACGGTTTTGCTGCTGAAACTTGTAAATCGGAAACTTTATTCCCTTTTGTTACTTTATGGTTTCTACTGAACGTTCTGGGATTCTTAGTGCTTTCTCCTTCGTTGATTGTCCAATTGACTTGGGCTTTAAAAGTATGATGCATTGGTAAAACTTTTATTGAATGTAAAAAAAGCGTTTCGATAAACGAAACGCTTTTAAATTATATATTTTTAGTTTGCTTGTTTTGCAAAAAGCAAAACGTGGTTCTCTGAGATCCCAAAACCAATTTGGGATAAGCGATTCACACACATTTTGCAAAAAGCAAAATGTGGTTCTCTGAGATCCCAAAGCTAATTTGGGATAAGCGATTCACACACATTTTGCGAAAAGCAAAACGTGGTTCTCTGAGATCCCAAAACCAATTTGGGATAAGCGATTCACACACTTTTTGCGAAAAGCAAAATGTGGTTCTCTGCTTACATATTTCGGCGATACTGACCTCCAACTTCAAACAATGCTGATGTGATCTGACCTAACGAACACACTTTACAAACTTCCATTAATGCTTCAAAAATATTTTCATTATTAATGGCTTTGCTTTGCAATTCTTTTAATATGTCTTCCGAATCATAAGCCTCATGCAACTTCTCTAAGGTATTTATCTGGAATTTCTTTTCTTCTTCGGTTGCTCTTATTACTTCTGCTGGTTGAACCGTAGGCGAACCTTTACTGCTTAAAAACGTATTCACACCAATAATTGGAAATTGCCCATTATGCTTCAAAGTTTCATAATACAAGCTTTCCTCTTGAATTTTACTACGTTGGTACATGGTTTCCATTGCGCCAAGCACTCCACCTCGTTCTGTGATACGATCGAATTCTAACAATACAGCTTCTTCAACTAAATCGGTTAACTCTTCAATAATAAAAGACCCTTGAATTGGGTTTTCATTCTTAGCTAATCCTAATTCCTTATTAATAATCAACTGAATGGCCATGGCTCTGCGAACTGACTCTTCTGTTGGTGTCGTAATCGCTTCATCATAAGCATTGGTATGCAATGAGTTACAATTATCATAAATAGCATATAAAGCCTGAAGTGTGGTTCTGATATCATTAAAATCAATTTCCTGAGCATGTAAACTACGACCAGAGGTTTGAATATGATATTTCAACATTTGTGCTCTAGGATTTGCTCCATATTTGTGCTTCATGGCTTTAGACCAAATCTTACGAGCTACACGACCAATAACTGCGTATTCTGGATCTATTCCGTTTGAAAAGAAGAACGATAAATTTGGTCCAAATTTATTGATATCCATTCCTCTTGAAAGATAGTATTCCACATAAGTAAATCCGTTAGATAATGTTAATGCTAACTGCGTTATAGGATTAGCTCCAGCTTCAGCAATGTGATATCCAGAAATAGAAACCGAATAAAAATTACGCACATTATTTTCAATAAAATACTCTTGAACATCTCCCATTAAACGCAATGCAAATTCTGTTGAGAAAATACAGGTGTTTTGCGCCTGATCTTCTTTTAAAATATCAGCTTGAACCGTTCCTCTAACCTGAGCAATAGTGTTCTTTTTGATCTCGGCATATACATCTGCAGGCAAAACTTGATCGCCTGTAACACCTAAAAGCATTAAGCCTAAACCATTATTTCCTTCAGGAAGTTTTCCGTTGTATTGCGGACGCTCTTTTCCTTTATAAATTGCCGCAATTTTCTTTTCTACATCTTTTTCTAATCCATTTTCTTTAATATAAAGCTCACATTGTTGGTCAATAGCAGCATTCATAAAAAAGCCTAATAACATTGGAGCAGGACCATTAATCGTCATACTAACCGACGTCATTACATGTGCTAAATCGAAACCAGAATACAATTTTTTGGCATCATCCAAACAGCAAATAGAAACACCTGCATTTCCTATTTTACCATAAATATCTGGACGTAAATCCGGATCATTTCCATAAAGCGTTACACTATCAAAAGCCGTTGATAATCGTTTTGCTGGCAAACCTTCACTTACATAATGAAAACGTCTGTTGGTACGTTCTGGACCACCTTCGCCTGCAAACATTCTTGCAGGATCTTCTCCTGTTCTTTTAAAAGGATACAAACCTGCTGCATAAGGAAATTCTCCTGGTACATTTTCTTGTAAACACCATCTTAAAATATCTCCCCAAGCTTGGTATTTTGGTAAAGCTACTTTAGGAATTTGAGTATGTGAAAGTGACTCTGTATGCGTTTCTATTTTAATTTCTTTATCTCTTACTTTGAAAGTATAAATTGGATCTTTATAACGATTGACCTTTTCATCCCAACCCGTAATTATTTCCCAATTGTATGGATCTAAGTTGAGTTTTACACGGTCGAATTCTTTAATTAAAAGTCCTAAAAAGTCTTTTGAACTTTCGTCTTCAACTTGACTGAGAATTTCCTCTTCATTTAGTCCTAATTTTCCAATAAATGATTTTTCTACTGTGCTCATGGTGACATTTCCAACCGAACAAATAGTTTTATATATGCCATATAATTTCTGAGCAACTTCAACTTGCTCATTTGCTGTTTTATCGTAAGCTCTATTGTTCTCTGCTATTTCGGATAAATAACGTGTTCTTGATGGTGGAATAACAAAAATCTTCTCACTCATTTCTTTTGATATTTCAAAAGTTGAGTTTAAATCTGTTTCTGTTTTCTCTGCCATTTTATCCATAACCGCTTTATAAAGCGTATTCATTCCAGGATCATTAAATTGCGATGCAATAGTTCCGAAAACTGGCATTGTATTAGGATCTGCGTGCCACATATTATGATTTCGCATATACTGCTTTTTCACATCACGAAGTGCATCGAGCGCTCCTCGTTTGTCAAACTTATTGATGGCAACTAAGTCTGCAAAATCGAGCATATCAATTTTTTCAAGTTGTGTGGCAGCACCAAATTCTGGTGTCATTACGTAAAGCGACACATCTGAATGTTCTATAATTTCGGTATCTGATTGACCGATCCCAGATGTTTCCAAAATAATTAAATCATATTCGGCCGCTTTTAAAACCTCAACAGCTTCATTGACGTATTTAGATAATGCTAAATTAGATTGACGCGTTGCTAAACTACGCATGTAAACACGAGGTGAATTAATGGCATTCATACGAATTCTATCTCCTAAAAGTGCACCACCTGTTTTTCGTTTTGAAGGATCTACAGACACTAATCCAACTGTTTTCTCAGGAAAATCAATTAAAAAACGACGTACTAACTCATCAACTAAAGAGGATTTTCCGGCTCCACCTGTTCCTGTTATGCCAAGCACTGGTGTTTTTGATGTTTTATTTTTTTCGTGAATGGCTTCTAAAGTATCTTTAGCAACATCTGGGTAATTTTCTGCCGAAGAAATTACTCTTGCTATAGACTTCGGATTTTTTTCATGAAGCGTTTTACCTTCATCGTTTAATTTATCTCCGATGGCAAAATCAGATTGTTGTACCAAATCGTTAATCATGCCTTGTAAACCAAGTGCTCTTCCATCATCTGGAGAATAGATTCTGGTAATTCCATAATCCATTAATTCTTTAATTTCTTCTGGAAGAATCACTCCTCCTCCACCTCCAAAAATTTTGATATGTTCTGCTCCTTTTTCCTTTAGCAAATCATACATGTATTTAAAATACTCGTTATGTCCACCTTGATAAGAGGTTAATGCAATAGCATTTGCATCTTCTTGTATGGCTGTATTAACCACTTCTTCTACACTGCGATCGTGACCCAAATGAATCACTTCCACTCCTGTAGATTGGATAATACGACGCATAATATTTATGGCAGCATCATGTCCATCAAAGAGTGATGCAGCTGTTACTATTCGTACTTTATGTTTTGGGTTATAAGGTGCAACTTGTTCCATTCGTAAAAATCTTGCTAATTTGAGTGACAAATTTACGGAATATTCAAAAATTTAGGGCATCAATCGAAAAATATCTAAAACTTACAGAAAGTCGGTAATGCTTTCAATTTTAATTAATTTTATCAATTCATTCAAGATTAGATTTATGCATAAAATTACACTACTTATTCATTGCGCAGATCAACCGAATATTATTGCTTCGGTAACGAGTTTTATGGCTTCAAACGATGGTAATATTGTTTATATTGATCAGCATGTTGATAGAGAACAGAATATCTTTTTTATGCGATTGGCATGTGAGTTTTCATCTGGTATTTTTTCTCTCGATAAATTTAAGGAGCTATTCAAAAGCACCTTAGTAGAAAAATATAAACTTAAGTGGCGCATGTATTCTGCTGAGAGAAAACCTAAAATGGCTTTATTTGTGTCTAAATACGACCACTGTTTATATGATATTTTAGGACGTTATAATTCTGGTGAATTGTTTTTAGAAATTCCTTTTATATTAAGTAATCATCTCGATTTAAAACCGATTGCAGATAACTTTAATATTCCGTTTTATCATGTTCCAGTAACAAAAGCGACGAAGCATGAGGCCGAACAGAAACAATTAGAACTATTAGAAAAACACGCTATTGATTTTATTGTTTTAGCGCGTTATATGCAAATTGTATCTAAAACTTTAATTGATAAATATCCGAACAAAATTATTAATATTCACCATTCGTTTTTACCTGCTTTTGTTGGTGCAAAACCTTATCATTCTGCTTACAAACGCGGCGTAAAAATTATTGGATCTACAAGTCATTATATAACTGAAGAATTGGATGCAGGACCGATTATAGAACAAGATATTGCACATGTATCACATACGTATTCCATAAAAGATTTGATAGCAAAGGGTCGTGATTTGGAAAAAATTGTATTGTCTAATGCGATTAAACTTCATGCGAATAGAAAAGTTATGGTGTACAATAATAAGACTATTATTTTCTCATAAATTGAATGTGACTAATTGTATTAATTGGTGTCTATTAATTAAGTAACATTTACGCTGAGTAATACATTTTATTAATTTATAGACTAAAATTTGAAATGGTTTTGGCTTTATAAATTATCTTTACAAAAAAAATAAGACTTTAATTATGATTAAAAGAATTTTTGCCCTATTCGTTATTTTCAATTTAACAGCATGTGCTGAATTACAGCAGGTTGTAGACTCTTTACCACAAGGCGCAGGTGGTGTAATAGGAAATGCTGATATTGCTGCAGGTTTAAGAGAAGCCTTAGACACAGGAATTGAGAAACAAGTAACTAAATTAACCGCTGAAGATGGTTTCTTTAAAAATGAATTGGTAAAAATCCTTTTGCCTGAAGAATTACAAAAAGTAGATAGTGCACTGCGTAAAATTGGATTAAGTAGTTTAGCTGACGAAGGGTTAAAAGTATTGAACCGAGCTGCTGAAGATGCGGTTTCTGAAGCAACTCCAATTTTTGTAAATGCTGTAAAAGACATCACTTTTGATGATGCTAAAAACATTCTATTAGGAGAAGATAATGCAGCAACATCATATTTGACATCAAAAACTGAAACGGAACTTTACAGCAAGTTTAAGCCTGTTATTAATAATTCGTTTAGTAAAGTTGGTGCCGATCAAATATGGTCTAATCTAATAACTAAATACAACAATATTCCATTAACAAATAATGTAAATCCGGATTTAACGGATTACGTTACCCAAGAAGCTTTAAAAGGTGTGTATACCATGATTGCCGTTGAAGAAAAAGAAATTAGAACGAAGGTTTCTTCTCGTGGATCAGATTTACTAAAGAAGGTATTTGCCCTACAAGACTAAATGACAAGTCTTCAATTAATTTTCTAATTTTTTTAATAAAAAACAATAATTCTAGCTAAATTTTAGTAATTTACTAATGTATTTATTAAAATTTAGTTGTGAACTATAGAGGTAAATTATTAAAAAGACGGATAAAGCTTAAGAAAAAGTACATTCAACTTATTGAAGATGCTTACAATTTAAGACAAACCGATCATGCTTTAAGTGATTTTTCTGAATACCAAGCCACAAAAGTACTTCATAAAATTAATAAATTAGGATTCGTAGTCAATAGCTCGGAAACTCAAATCAAGCCAACTTAATTAATTCATACTTAATTATATCCTAACATTAGCATAACCTTCAAAACGCGTAAACTTACCATCTTTGCAGTGCAAAAGAATGAGTTAGTTAGATTATAGATTAGTTAGTTTTGAAGTCGGTATTTGTAGTTAGGTATCGACTTTTTTATGTCTTATCGTGAAGGGTTTGAAAATACGAATACGACAGTAACAACCGACTACCATACCAAGAAAACAACTCACCATCCACAATTTTAATAGTTTTTTCTGGAAACTCCTTTTGAAATTCTATAATGTGATCCTCCTTAAATGGAAAAGGTTCACTAGACAAAAAGATGAGATCTGCTTCATTTAATGTTGAATTATTTAAGTCGATTTCTGGATAGCGTGTTTCATCTTCAAAAACATTTATAAACCCAGCTTCTTTGATCATAACATCTATAAAGTTGTTTGAAGCTGCAACCATCCAAGGATTTTTCCAAATGAAATAAGCAACTTTTAACTTGTCTTTGTTTTGAAGTTGAACTTGAAATGCTTCGCGTTGTAATTTAATATTTGCTACTAACGTTGACGTTGTTCTTGTAATATTAAAAATTTCCCCATACATGGAAATTAATTCAAAACAATCTTCGAGGTTATAAATATCACTGATATGAACTGGAGCTATATCTTCCAATTCCGAAATCATTTCCTTTGTGTTTTCCTCTTTATTGCATAGAATAATATCTGGATAAAGGGCTTTTATTTTTTCAATATGGATTTGCTTTGTACCTCCAACAACCGCTTTAGATAGTCGCATATGTTTTGGGTGCACACAGAATTTTGTGACACCAACGATTGAAGCTTCCAAACCTAAATCAACTAACAACTCGGTTTGCGATGGTACTAACGAGATGATGCGTTTGGGTGTATTTTTGAGTTGGATGTCTCTTTTGAGTTGGTCTTTGTACGTCATAGAGCTTTATCGAAAATTATAAAATCAGGCACCTTAAAAAGCTACTTCAAGAACACCCCTAAGAGCTACGCTAGGTACTTGAAAAACAAAAAACTTTTTGTTTTTCAGTAATCCTCAAGAGGACAATTTACGCAGCTATCCTTTTAGTTAATGATGGTCTACAATTCAAAAGCCATCTGCAACTGTAATTCTTCAGCTTTTTTAGCAGCAGCTTCAGCGAAATTTTCATCTTGTGAAGCATAAATAATCCCTCGCGACGAATTAATTAATAATCCGACAGCATCATTCATACCATATTTACAAACCTCTTGAAGATTTCCTCCTTGTGCACCAACACCGGGCACTAACAAAAAGCTATCTGGAATAATTTTACGAATATCTCCTAAAAACTCAGCTTTAGTTGCACCAACCACATACATTAAGTTTTCAGAATTTTCCCAAGATTTAGAGGTCTCTAACACTTGCTTGTATAACTCTACACCATCTATCTCTTTTGTTTGAAAATCGAAAGCTCCTTGGTTAGATGTTAAGGCTAAAAGGATCGTATGCTTGTCTTTGAAGGCTAAAAAAGGCTCTACTGAATCCTTCCCCATATACGGTGCAACAGTTACACTATCAAACCCTAAATCTTCAAAAAATGCTTTGGCATACATGGTACTTGTATTGCCTATATCTCCGCGTTTGGCATCTGCAATCGTATAAATTTCAGGATGGTTTTTATTGAGATACTTTATGGTTTTTTCTAAAGCTTGCCAGCCCTTAATGCCGTAAGCTTCGTAAAACGCTGTATTGGGTTTGTAAGCCACACAAAGATGATGTGTGGCATCAATTATAGCTTTATTAAAAGCAAATATTGGATCGTCTTCTTTTAATAAATGCTTTGGTATTTTAGTTAAATCGACGTCTAATCCTATACAAAGGAAGGATTTCTTTTTGTGGATTTGGGTAATGAGTTGTTGTGTTGTCATATTATAAAAAAAGCCTCAAAAACGAGGCTTCAATTTAAATTACATCATCATTAGCCTTCAACAGCTCTGTGTTTTCAGCCAACATTAATTCGTCTATTATTTTTTGAATATCACCATTTATGATGTTCGATAAATCATAAAGTGTTAATCCAATTCTGTGATCTGTTACACGTCCTTGCGCATAGTTATAAGTTCTAATTTTAGCACTTCTATCACCAGAACTTACCATACTTTTACGTTTAGCAGAATCTTCTTCTCGTTGTTTTTCTAGTTCTCTTTCATACAAACGCGAACGTAAAACCTTTAATGCTTTTTCTAAGTTTTTGTGTGACGACTTTTGATCTTGGCAACTTACAATCATGCCAGTTGGTTCGTGATGTAACTTAATAGCAGAATAGGTTGTATTTACCGACTGACCTCCAGGACCTGTTGATGTTGTTCGCTCAATACGCACTTCGGTCATATCGAGTTCAAAATCAATCTCTTCTGCTTCTGGCAATACCATAACCGTTGCAGCACTTGTATGCACACGACCTTGCGTTTCGGTTTGCGGTACACGTTGTACACGGTGAACACCAGCTTCAAACTTTAGTGTGCCATAAACATCTTCGCCAGAAACTTCGAAAATAATTTCTTTAAAACCACCAGATGTTCCGTCACTCTGACTTACGACATCGACTTTCCATCCTTTATCACTACAATATTTAGAATACATTCTGTATAAGTCACCTGCAAAAATACTAGCTTCATCTCCACCTGTTCCTGCACGTACTTCAACGACAACATTTTTAGCATCGTCTGGATCCTTAGGAATCAACATAAAGCGAATTTCCTCTTCTAGTTTTTCAATTGCTTCTTTAGCTTCTTCAAGCTGCATTTTGGCCATTTCTACCATTTCATCATCAGAACCATCTGCAATGATTTCTTCGGCTTCAGAAACATTATCAAGTGCTTCTCTATAAACTTCGCCTTTATCTACAATAAGCTTAAGGTCTTTATATTCCTTCATCAGCTTTGTATAGCGTTGCTGATCTGATATGATATCTGGTTGAATGATAAGGTCGTTTACCTCATCGAAGCGTTGTTTTATAATCTGTATTTTCTCTAACATCTCTCTTCAAAAATTGAAGTTCAAAAATACGATAAATTTAAGATATTAGACCGCTTCGCTGTTAGAATATAGAATTAAGCCCCAAGTATAACACACTGATTAAATTTGTGATTTTTATTTAACCAATTAACAACTAATCTTATTCATCATACATCTTATGGCCTGTTGCGTGGTTCTATTTTCTAAAATATTTGGGTTTTCCTATTCTGTTAAAAATAAATTGAACATAACTAACGTTATTATAAGTATGTATCGTTTCCTAGCTATACTCACTTTTTACAAACAGTTTGTGGTTTGGTCTTTTATTGCTAATGCTATTATCGGTTTTTTTAATCCAGTTATCGCGCCTGCCTTAATAACCAAATTATTTCTTACGGTTTTTGCATGGTATTATGTCAGCGAAACTAATAATAAAAGAAAATTAACTTTTTACAAGAATTTAGGAATTTCTACGCTTAAGCTTTTTTCTGTTGTATTTATAGTAGACTGTATCTTTACCATTATTTTTATTACGATACTTAAAGAATTCACTTGACAACAACATGATATTTGAATTAGACAATGTAGAACTTTACTTTAAAAACAAACGTATTTTAAATGGTATTTACCTTAAAGCTGAAACAGGAAAAGTTACAGCTATATTAGGTAGAAACGGCTGTGGAAAAACTTGTTTACTCAATATTGCCTTTGGAAATCTAAAGCCGAAGTATATGCTTGTTAGATTAGATGGAAAACCACTTTTAAAGCCTTTACACACAACAGGAATTGTGATGTATTTACCACAATACAATTTTATTCCAGGTGAAATGAAGTTGTCTTTTGTTTTTACACTACATGGTCTCGATTGGAAAACTTTTATTCAGGGTTTTGAAGCCTTTTCTATCTACAAAAGTTCTAAATTCAATGATTTATCTGGTGGAGAACGCCGAATTATTGAAACGTATATTGTTTTAAAAACCAAAAGCGAAATCGTGTTTTTGGACGAACCATTTTCACATTTATCACCGCTACACATTGAGACTGTAAAACAACTTATTGAAGACGAAAAAAAAGAGAAAGCTATCATTATTTCAGATCATATGTATCAACATATCATTGAGGCATCTGACACTATTTATTTACTTAAAAATGGTACTACTAAAAAGATTAATAAGCTTACTGAATTGGAAGATTACAAATACTTAAGCACAGGATGCTTGTAACACGTTTAAATTAAGATGATCTATTGGATCTGATAATGTTATCCAAATCCACAACAACACCAACACCTAATATCTGCTTCCATTGCAATTTTGCACCAACAATAACATTTTCTTCATTGGTAACCTCGTTTGTTTCTACTTCTACTTTGATATCATCGTCATACCTGAGGTGCGACCCTAAAGTTGCTTTTACAAATTTATTAACTTTCATATCTAAGTTTAATTCCCACTCTAAATCTATATTCCCAAAACTATTAATATAATCGGTATACAGACGCAAAAGGCTAGTGATTTTTATATTCTCAAAAACTTCTTCTTCGTACTGATTGGTAAATAAAATCCCCAATTCTTGTCTTACTTTTTTTCCATCTCTAAGAATGTTGCCTTCCAAATCATATATAGCTGGATCTACACCAAAAGCCCCTTTATTAGCCAAATCATCATCTAACACAAAGGTTGTTTTTAACGTAAATGGCGACGCGTAGAATGATAAACGCTCAATAAATCGTCCATACTCCATTCCTACACCAAAAAACATATAACCAGGCGCCATAAATTTTGAAATGGCATCATCTCTATTAGGATAACTATACCCTTTAGCTAACTGTGAATTAAAACTAAATTTTGCAGAATAAAACCAATTACTTTTCGGGTCAATTTCTAATCCAACATTAGAAATCACCTCAATAACATCCTCTGTTTTTCTAATATTTAATTCCTCTTGTTTATTTAAACCATAACGTATATTGAAGTTCGAATTCCAATACCATTTTTTTTGTTTATATTTTGCTTCAGCTTTACCTGTTACAATACCCGAAATAGAATTAGCACCACCAGAATTCCAATTGGTAAAAGAAACTTGATTAAGGTTTAAGCCAACTTCTTTTTTTGTTCTCCAACCCAACTGAACAGGTTCATTTTTTTTCTTTTGAAAGTATAAAGAATCTGGCTGAGCAAAAAGCACGCTAGAACATAAGATAAATACACCAAAGACAAACCAAGAATAAATTTTCATGCTTAAATAAAATTAATATGTAAATGTTCCGTATTCACTAGAAATGGTAAGTTGTTTTTTATCGGAGGCTTCTACTCTACCTATTATTTTAGCATCGACATTAAACGATTTTGAAATCTCAATGATAGCATTTGCTATCTCAGGTTTTACATACAACTCCATTCTATGACCACAGTTAAATACTTGATACATTTCTTTCCAATCTGTTTTAGATTGCTCTTGAATGAGTTTAAATAACGGTGGAACTTCGAACATATTATCTTTAACAATATGCAGCTCATCAATAAAATGAAGGATCTTAGTTTGTGCACCACCACTACAATGTACCATACCATGAACAGAATCACTATTGTAGGTGTTTAAAATCGCTTTTATAATTGGAGCGTAGGTTCTTGTTGGCGACAACACTAACTTCCCGGCATCTATTGGAGCATTTTCAACACTGTCTGTTAATTTTGTTTGTCCGGAATAGACCAAATCTTTAGGAACAGCAGCATCATAACTTTCAGGATATTTTTCGGCTAAATACTTTGAAAACACATCGTGCCTAGCAGATGTTAAACCATTGCTTCCCATACCACCATTATATTCGGTTTCGTAAGAGGCTTGTCCAAAAGATTCTAAACCAACAATAACATCACCTGCTACTATATTCGCATTATCAATAACATCTGAACGCTTCATGCGCGCTGTCACTGTAGAATCTACAATAATCGTTCTCACCAAATCTCCAACATCTGCTGTTTCTCCACCAGTTGAGTGAATAGTTACACCAAATGATTTTAAATCTTGAATTAAATCTTCTGTTCCATTGATAATTGCAGAAATGACGTCTCCAGGAATTAAGTTTTTATTTCTTCCTATGGTTGAAGATAGCATTATATTATCTGTTGCACCAACACAAAGCAAATCGTCAATATTCATTATTAATGCGTCTTGAGCAATACCTTTCCAAACTGAGATATCTCCAGTTTCTTTCCAGTACATATAAGCCAATGATGATTTTGTCCCTGCTCCATCAGCATGCATTATTAGACAATAGTCGTTATCATTAGTTAAATAATCTGGAACTATCTTACAGAACGCTTTAGGGAACAACCCTTTATCTATATTTTTAATAGCATTATGGACGTCTTCTTTTGAAGCAGAAACACCTCTTTGCGCATATCTTTTACTCACCGAATTGCTCATGGTACAATTTATTAGTATTGGTGGTGCAAAAATAAGGATTGCGTTTAATTATAAGGAATGATTAGGTTGGAATTAACGCCTATTGAAGCAAAAAAAAAGATAAAACCGAATTATTATCGATTTTATCTTTTTAAATAAAAGGTAAATTTCACCTAATTATTTTATCTTATTTTTTAAGATCTGTTGGTAGCTCTACCTGTACACTCGCAACATCATTATTATTAACATTTTTCAATTCATCTGAATTGTCTTGTGATAAAATAAGAGTTGCTCCAACAAGAATAGCTACACTAAGTAGTAACTTTTTCATTTTTACAAATATTGATTAATAGCCCTACAAAAATACGAAATAAACGTGTTGTAAATCAGACTATCCAGAAATATTTAACATGAAAACACCACCTTTTCGACAACTAGTTTAATGTAATCGACAAACTACACAAAACGCAAATAAATCATCATTCAATGTACGTATAAATACGTATTTCATCATGTAACCTTATTAACTTTAAGTTGTATTCTGCATATTATTTAGTAAACAATAACTCTCTATATTTGGTTAATGGCCACAGCTCATCATCTATCATTATCTCCAGCTTATCACAATGATATCTAATGTCTTCAAACAATGGCTTTACCATATTACAATAGCCATCTGCTCTCTTTTCTAAACTCGTTTCTTTATTACATACTTTTCGGGCTTCTGTCATTTTAGTTACAGTAGTATTAATTGTTTCGATATGTTCTGATATTTCTTCAATTAGTACTAATTGTGCTTTTGCATAATCTTTAAATTTTTCACCATAAATAGATTTAAGACCTGTAACATTTTCTAACAAAATATTTTGATATCTCACAGCTGTTGGTACAACATGATTTCTAGCAATATCAGCAATAACTCTACTTTCTATTTGAATATGAAGACTGTAATCTTCTATTTCTATTTCATAGCGCGATTCGGACTCTACTTTATTCATAACTCCTAAGCTATCAAATAGCTCTATTGTAGATTTCGCTTTTTTAATCTTAAGGGCTTCTGGAGTTGTTTTATTATTACTTAATCCTCGTTTTTTGGCTTCTTTTTCCCAAGCTTCGCTATAACCATTGCCTTCAAAAAGAATCGCTTTAGATGTTTTAATGTATTCTCTTAATACATTAAAAATAGCATCATCCTTTTTCATTGTTTTCTTATCGATTAATTCATCGACTTCAACTTTAAAGTCCTTGAGTTGTTTTGCAACAATAGTACTTAAAACCGTCATTGGATTAGCACAGTTAGCAGTAGAACCAACCGCTCTAAACTCAAACTTATTACCCGTAAAAGCAAATGATGATGTTCTATTTCTATCTGTATTATCTAAAATAACCTCCGGTATTTTACCAACGACATTAAGTTTTAGGTCTGTAATTTCCTTTGGAGATAACTTTCCTTTTGTTACCGTTTCTAGCTCTCCTAGCACTTTAGTCAGTTGCTTTCCTATAAAAATAGAAATAATAGCAGGAGGCGCTTCATTTGCTCCTAATCGATGATCATTACTCGCAGAAGCAATAGCTGCTCTTAGTAATTCTTCATGTGTCTGTACTGCTTTAATGGTATTAATAAAGAAGGTTAAAAATTGAAGATTACTCATTGGTGTTTTTCCAGGAGACAATAAGTTAACTCCTGTATTGGTTGACAAACTCCAGTTATTATGTTTTCCAGAACCGTTAACACCTGCAAATGGTTTTTCGTGCATTAACACAGTAAAACCATGACGTTTAGCAATTTTCTGCATAATATCCATTAAAAGCGTATTATGATCAACTGCCAGATTCGCTTCTTCAAAAATAGGAGCTAATTCAAATTGGTTTGGTGCAACTTCATTATGTCTTGTTTTCACAGGAATACCCAATAACATACATTGGTGTTCTAAATCGCGCATATACGACATTGCTCGCGCTGGAATGGTACCAAAATAATGATCGTCGAGTTGTTGACCTTTGGCAGGTGAGTGTCCCAATAATGTTTTACCTGTAAATAGAATATCTGGTCTAGAACTTGCTAAAGCAGCATCTATTAAAAAATACTCTTGCTCCCACCCTAAGGATGTACTTACGCGCTTTACGTTCTTATCAAAGTATTTACAAACCGCTACAGCTGCATTATCAACAGCCTGTAATGCACGTAAAAGTGGAGTTTTAAAATCTAAGGCTTCACCTGTGTAGGCCACAAAAACAGTTGGAATACATAAAGTTTTATCATAAATAAAAGCAGGTGATGTAGGATCCCATGCTGTATATCCTCTTGCTTCAAACGTGTTTCTAATACCACCATTTGGAAAACTAGAAGCATCTGGCTCTTGTTGTACAAGTTGATTACCTCCAAACTTTTCAATGGCGAGACCATCTCCAATAGTTTCAAAAAATGCATCATGCTTTTCTGCAGTTGCTCCCGTTAATGGCTGAAACCAGTGCGTATAATGTGTGGCTCCTTTAGAAATGGCCCATTCTTTCATTCCTGTAGAAATATGATCTGCCACATGACGATTTATTTTAGTCCCTTTTTCAATAGCTTCCAAAACACTATTTAGCGCTGTCTTAGTTAAATACTGACGCATAGCGACCTCATTAAATACATTTGCTCCGAAAATTTCAGAACGACGTTTCTTATCTTTTATCTTTAGTGGCTTTCTTTTTAAAGATGCTTTTACAGCATGAAATCTAAGTGTTGACATATTATTATTTTTAGAGGTCAAAAATACAATTTTTTTAAAAAATTGTTAGCACACCCACACAAAAATAGGGTCATTGATAAAAATTAAGCAAATACACCATAAATCACCCTCATTTTTTTGATGACAAAGAAATAAAAGTAATATTTGTAACAAATAAATTTTTAATAAAAACACAACAATGAGTAAATCAAAACTAGAGTACATATGGCTAGATGGCCATGAACCAACCCAAAATATGAGAAGCAAAACTAAGGTTGTAGAAGACTTTAGCGGAAAATTAGAAGATTGTGAGATATGGTCTTTTGATGGATCTTCAACTGAGCAAGCTTCTGGTGGTGCTTCGGATTGTTTGTTAAAACCTGTTGCTATATATCCAGATCCTGTAAGAAAGAATGGATTTTTAATTATGTCAGAAGTTTTAAGCGCTGACGGAACTCCACACCCATCTAATGCAAGAGCTACAATTGATGATGACAATGATGATTTCTGGTTTGGATTTGAACAAGAATACTTTTTAATGGATTCTAAAACAGATTTACCATTAGGTTTCCCTAGAGGTGGTTTTCCTGGTCCACAAGGACAATATTATTGTTCTGTTGGAGGACGTTATACTTGGGGAAGAGATATTGTTGAAGAACATGCAGACCTTTGTATAGATGCTGGTTTAAACTTTGAAGGTATTAACCAAGAAGTTGCACCAGGACAATGGGAATTTCAATTATTTGCTAAAGGAGCTAAAAAAGCTGGTGATGAAATTTGGATTGCCAGATACCTTTTAGATCGTTTAACTGAAAAGTATGAGTATTATATTGAGTATCACCCTAAGCCTGTAAAAGGAGATTGGAATGGTTCTGGTATGCACGCTAACTTCTCTAATTCCGTTCTAAGAACATGTGGATCTAAAGAAACTTACGAGAAAATTTGTGAAGCATTTAGACCTGTTACTGATGAACACATGGATGTATATGGTGAATTTAATGATGAACGATTAACTGGTGATCATGAAACAGCTTCTATTAACGATTTTAGTTATGGTGTTTCTGATAGAGGAGCTTCAATCCGAATTCCAATTATTACAGTTGAAAAAGGCTGGAAAGGTTGGTTAGAAGATAGACGACCTGCTTCTAACGGTGATCCATACAAGATTGCAGGTAGAATTATTAAAACCGTAAATAACGCTAAGATTTCTTAATAGTCTTAAGCCTATTATAAATATCAAAAAGTCGTTTAGATTATAAATTCTAAACGACTTTTTTTGTCTATAGCTATCTCTTATAAAAGCCACACACAATAGCGATAGCTGGTCCTTTGCACCACAATTTATTCCATTGATTAAGCGATATATTTTTCTTACAATAATCTTATACCATAGCTGCCCTACCAATTTTACTCTTAGTAATCAGCAAAATACACTCCTCTATATATAATTATTCACTCCTTATATATATATATAACTAAATGAATACAGTGTAATTTCCTTATTTACACCTAACTCACAACAATCTAAATTTCATCGGTTATTTTAACGGTTTAAGGTAAACTCTGTCATTTCATCGAGTATTCCAATACAGTCCTCGTTTTATTTACATCAAAACATCTTTCCTACTTTAACTTCGTGCTTGTTATTAACCAAATTTATGTACTTATGAAAAGAATTACTAAACAGGTGCTTCCAGTTTTATGTGGAGCAGCTATTTTTATGACAATGGGATTAAACGCTCAAGACAGTCCACAAGAAAACTGTAATGCCGTTGAAGTCATTACTTCTACACAAGGAACTACATCAGAAGGAACTGCTGTTAATGCGGATCGTTCAGATGTAAATGCTGCATTACACGCACCAGATAAAGCTAACGAACCTGGAGGTTTTTACTCTTTAGGTATCAACGGAAGTATTACGCTAGAGTTAGGTGGAGCAGTATTCAACCAACCTGGAACTGATATCGCAATTTATGAAACTTCATTTAGTGGAGATAACTGTGGTTCTAGTGATGATGAGCAAGCTTTAATTGAATTATCTCAAGACGGTTCAACATGGGTTGAATATGGTACAATATGCCGTGATGGAGATATTGACCTTGATGCTGTTGACTTAGATTACATTACACAAATCAGAATTACAGATACGACAACTGGATCAGGTGATGGCTATGATTTAGATGGTATTGAAGCAGTTAACGGTTGTGAAGATATTCCTGCTGAAGTTTGTTATGGCTCAGAAGCTTTTGATTACATACCAGGAAAGGATGATAATGGAGAGACTATAAAAACGTTAGAGCGTATGGACACTAACCAAGCTTTAGGAGAACCAGAAATGGATGACACAGTTAATTTTTTATCGTTAGGTCACGGTGGAGAAGTTACTATTAGCTTTGATGGTGTTGTATATAACAACGAAGGTTCAGACATTAGAGTTGTTGAAACTACTTATGACAATGCTTCGTACGCAGCTTACCCAGAATCTGCTGATGTTTACGTTTCTCAAAATGGTATTGACTTTTATTTAATAGGATCAGTACGTACAGGTGATTCAGGAGATTTAGATATTAGTGATGCCCCAATTGCACTAACTTATATTTCAGAAGTAAAGATAATAGACACAACACCTACTGATTCTATTTCTACTGACGGATTCGATTTAGACGGGGTTATAGCTTTAACAGGTTGTAACGAACCAATAGAGCCAACACCAGCAGGTTGTTACCCAGTAGCTTATTTTAACTATGTTGAAGGAACTACAAAAAATGGTGGTGTTATTGACGCTATCAGAACTGAAACTCCAGAAAATGTACTTGGTGTTCCAGAACAAACTGACGAATATGTATTTACTTCACTTGGTTACGGTGGCGAAATCACTTTAACTTTTGGTGGCGCAGTATACAATACAGAAGGACCAGACTTAGTGGTTATTGAAACTACATTCCAAAACACTTGGGGTTGTGATACTTATAAAGAGTATGCTGATGTTTTAGTTTCTGCTGACAATATTAATTATCATTATGCAGGTACTGTATGTAAGTCAAATAATGCAATTGACATTTCAGATGCGGGCGATTTTGACTTCATCAACTATGTGAAAATTGTAAACAATAATGAGCTAACAAAAACTCACGATGGCTATGATTTAGATGGTGTAATTGCTGTTGGAACTTGCGAAGAGTTTAACTATGCAGCTTATGCTGAGGCTCACTACAATGCGCTAAATGTAGAGACATTAGATGCTGAAGAAATTGGATTTAGAACTTACCCTAACCCAACAAACAGTGTTTCATATATTGAATTTACGCCTAATGCAACAGGTGACGTTCTAATCGAAGTATTTGATATAAATGGTCGTAATGTTGGTCAGGTGTTCAATGAAGAAGCTTATCCTGGTAAAGTGTACAAAGCTGAGTTCAATGCTAGTAGTTTAGCTTCAGGTTTATACATTTATAAGATTACAACAGGTAATACAAGTATTACTAAGAAGTTTGTTGTAACTAAATAAATACCGACTTTAAATAGCAATTCTATTTACAAATAAAAAAGCCACCTGAGATTCAATTCTCAGGTGGCTTTCTTTATGACAATACATAAATTTAAATAGTGGCTACCAATTTAAGTGCTATTGCATTCAACATATAGGATTAGTATACAGAAATTTAATGCGTGTAGCACAGTCTATATTAAAGACGCTCGTAAAGATGTTGTTAAAACATACTAGTTATAACTAGGCCGCAGTAAACCTTCTCAAATCAGAGTAGAATCATTTTGTAACTATTACTTATATCGTAATCAATTCGATAAGAAACCTCAACTTTGTAGACCATTTTTTCACATTACAAAAGCAAATGTATCGCTTATTTTAAAGCTAAAAATATAAAAACGATATAGCCACCAAACAATAGCATGCCTTTTATTCTTCCTATTTCAAATCGTTTTGGGATAATTATTAACGGTATTAAAATAGCTGCATAAGCAATCATCCACCAAATGTTAGTTGATAGTATTTCTGGAGTTTCTGGATTCACAGCAATTGGTTTTATAATCGCAGTTAAACCCAAAACAGATGCTATATTAAAAATATTGGACCCAATAAGATTTCCTAAAGATAATGCTTTCTCCTTTTTTAATGCCGCAATTACTGATGCTGCTAGTTCTGGCACACTTGTTCCAATTGCAATAACAGTAACCGAAATTGCATAATCGCTAATACCTACAGTTTCCGCCAAGTCTTTAGCACCTTTTACTAACCACTCAGATCCAAAATACAATCCGGCTGCACCAATCAATAACCACATCCCAATTTTAAAATTAGAAACTACAGCTAAGGCATCGTCTACCTCCTCTAAATTTGCTTTCGTAGATTTCCTAGAACTCCGAATTAAAATAAATAAAAATACAATTAGGGCTACAAACAAAATCGCTCCTTCTAACGCGGTTAAAATGTTGTCATTTAATAAGAAATAATACAACACAAAGGAAATCAACATCATCATTGGCCAATTTAACTTGTAGAAATCTTTATCTACTGCCAATGGAGAGATGATTGCTGTAATACCTAAGACTAGCCCAATATTTGCAATATTAGAACCTATAACATTACCCAAGGATATATCTGACACTCCATCTAAAGCTGCTTGTAAACTCACTAATAACTCAGGTGCAGAAGTTGCAAAAGACACAACTGTCATCCCTATTACCAACTTAGATAGTTTCAGTTTAAATGATAAGCCAACCGACGCTCTCACTAAAAAATCTCCACCAACAACCAACAACGCTAAACCAGCTAATACAAGAAACACACTCATTCTCTATCTAATTTTTTAATATCCCAACTTCTGTTAAAAGCGCAAAGATAATATTTCATTTTCACACTCAATACAACTATATTATTCGTTATGTAACTATATTTATAGTTGTGTAACTAAAAAAATAGTTGTACTTTTGAAGAACACTATTAATAATAGACTTCATTCCTATGCAAAAGCTAACAAACAAAGAAGAAGAAATAATGCATATTTTGTGGAGGCTAGAAAAAGCCTTCGTGAAAGATGTATTAGCAGAGATAACTACAGACAAACCACATTACAACACCTTGTCTACCATAATACGCAATCTTGAAGAAAAAGGATATGTTAGCTACAATGCCTATGGAAAAACACATCAATATTTTCCTATAGTTACAAAGGAGGACTATAAAACCAAGTTTATGAATACCGCTATTGAAAATTATTTTAATAGCTCTTATAAAAACGTGGTTTCCTTTTTTGCTAAAGAAGAAAAAATAAGTGTTGATGAGCTAAAAGAGATTATAGCATTAATAGAAAATAAAAAATAATTATGGAATATCTATTAAAAGCTTCAGCCGTAATCATTTTAATGTATTTGTGTTTTTACGTTTTTCTGAAGAAGGAAACATTTTTTGAACACAACAGATGGTTCCTTTTAATGGGATTACTACTTGCATTGGTTTTTCCGTTAATTGTAATTCCCATCTATGTTCCTATTGAGCCTATCATAACGCAAACAACTACATTTATACCATCTACACCTTCAAGTTTTGTTGCAGCACAACCTTCTACCTCGTTTGATTGGTATAGCCTCATACCTATACTATATGGTATTGGGTTGGTAGTATTTAGCATTCAATTTGTATTTCAGTTTAGTTCTTTAGTTTCACTGCTGTTAAAAAACCCAAAGCGTAAAGACCAACATTTTACTTACGTCATTGTAAACCACAACATCTCACCGTTTTCATTTTTTAAATGGATCATTTATAATCCTGAAACATATGAAAACAAAGAACTTCAACTTATTTTAACGCATGAAAAAATTCATGTTAACCAATTACATTCCATAGATATTCTGTTAACACAATTAGCTTGTGTTGTTTTCTGGTTCAATCCTTTGATTTGGTTATACAGAAAAGAAGTGCGCCAAAACTTAGAATATATTGCTGATTTTAAAAGTCTAAATAGTTCTCATTCTAAAAAGGACTATCAGCATTTATTGTTAAAAACTAGTATTGCTAATCATCACAGCATATTATCTAATAACTTTTATAATTCATCAATCAAAAAACGAATCCTTATGTTAAACAAATCGAGATCAAACAAGAAAAATCAATGGAAATATGTATTTGTATTACCGCTTTTAGCTGGACTCATGATGAGTATGAATTCAGAAACTGTTTATGTTGAAACTCAAACTAACGATTCTAAACAAATCAATACTTTACAATCTAAAGAAACTTCCGCAGCAAAACAAGATTCTATTACATCAGAAACCATTAAGGTAAAGTTCACAAAAAACTCAACTGACAAAAGCATTGACAAAATAAAAACATGGTTAAAGTCTAAAAATGTGACTATGACCATAAAACGTTTGAAGCGCAATAGTCAAAACGAAATTTCAAATATTAATATTGATTTTAAAACACCAAATGGCACCGCAAATTATAGTGTTAAAGACACAGAAGGTATTAACCCTTTCGAATTTAAAGTGACTGATGATGGAAATTTTAGTGTTGGAGCAATTCAAGATGACAATCATATAAAAACAATGCTTATCGTTGAAGAAATCCACAATCAGTCGCAAAGCGGTCAAAAGCAAGCTATAGATCAAGACAGTATAGTGGTAATTGTCGAAGACAGTACATATATAAAAACTCAAACATCGAAAAACAATACATTCTTTAAGAATATGAAAACCACTAAGAATGCGCAAGACAGTATATATTTCTCTATAGATTCTTCAGAGGTAAAACGTCTAACTAATGAGACATCTGATTTTTATTATGAAGATGGATCACAACCTGAAATCATAAGTAAAGACATTGTAATCTATGATGCTACAAACAAAAAAACTTATAGTACTCAAAACAATTATTTTCAAAACCCAAAACCATTAGTCCTTTTTAATGGCAAAGAAGTTTCATCGGATTATTTAAAATCTATTTCTCCTGAAAATATTGAGAGCGTAACTGTTTTAAAAGACGAGAAAGCTATTCATAAATATGGCGAAAAAGGTAAAAATGGTGTCATTGAATTAACAACAAAAGAAAATGTCGTCATCACAAAGAAAGATAATCTAGAGCAGATTACGAGATCTGAAATTACAAGTGTAACTTTTATAGATGATGAAGATGCTTCAAAAAATGCCTCTATCGCATATATTTCAAAATACACTACAGATGAAGTATTAGACAATCATAAAATGAATCTCAAAAACAATGGAATTACTGTTAAATACTCAAAATTAAAACGCAATAAAGCTGGAGAAATTACCAGCATAAAAATTAGTTTGGACGATAAAGACGGTAGCAAAGCTAGCGCAACCTGGAAAGTAAACGACGGTATTCCAAATATAGAATATGGTAAGTCTGATGGTGCATTAATTGCTAGAACAAAACAACCATAGCTAGTTCTTTTCTATTAAAAATAAAAAGCCAAACTAAAATCATTCAGTTTGGCTTTCTAATGTATTAAGGATTTTTATTACTCTACAATAACCTTCTTAATCACAGAACGATTATCACTCGTTAGTTTTAAAAGGTATATTCCTGAAGCAACCTCTAAATCTACAAACTCTTCAATTCCTTGAACACGCTTTAAAAGTTTTCCATCCATAGCGTACACTTCGATATCTGCTGTAGCATTTAAACCAGAAAAATAAACACGTCCTGCTGTAGGATTAGGGTGAATAGCAACTTTAAGTGCTGTAGCATCATCTACACTTAATGGTTGGTTCCATGTTTCACCAATCATATTTCCCCAAATATATTCTATCATATCTGGCTGGTCTATAAACGGGTTTCTATTCTTCTGCCATTCATAAATTACGTTATTTCTATTCATTTCAAAATCGTCTGGTGGATCATTTCTGTGCCATTCTAACAATGTTTCTAAATCACCAAACTGTCCAACATTCCCTTCCGGAAAACCGTTCACTATTTCTAACCCATTGTAACGCACTGCCATATAAAAAACACCCCTTGCGACATCACCTTTAAACATTCCAGCAGTACCTGTTGGCCCATTATATTCACCGTAAAACTGATTATTTCTACTACTGTTCTCAGGACCATCTGCAGCTCTTAAAGCGTGTACATCAGAGTTACCATGACGTAAAGAATCTGCTTCTGTTGTCCAATAAATATCAATACCATCTGCGATTTCATCTTCTTCTATACTATAAAAGCCACCTCGAGATCTCGGAAACGTATGTTCTCTATTCCATTTCCCAGTGCTTAATGAACTCGATTGAATGTCTAACTTAGGTCTACCTTCCTCTAAATAAACCAACCAAACCTGATTACTATGAGCAGGATTTTGATCTGCCTCTTTTAAAATATCATTAACATCTGCATAGGTCTGTGCTCTAACCACATTTGGGTCTGCTACAATGTCTTGTAACGCTTGTCTTAATGCAAGATCTTCCAAACCATCTAAACTATTATAGTAACCATTTGGTTGTGTACTTTCAACAATACCATATGTAGGATCTAATGGTGTTCCCCAAGCGGCAACTGTCCAATCATTATCTACAACACGTACTTCAACATCTCCATTATTAGCGACAATAGGTTCTACTAAATCTAAAAATCTAATTTTTAAAACCTCATCACCTTCATCTAATTCATCATCAATTAGTGTAATTGTAGTACTTGTCGTATTCTCACCTGTTAAGATTGTTAAACTTGTATTTCCTGTATAATCGGAGGTATTAAATCCGTAATTATCTAAACTTATATTGAAATTTAAATCCGAAGTCATGTTGGTATCTGCTGTGAATGTGATCTCAAAATCATCCCCTTCACCTATTTGTGTTTCTAATACAGAAATATGAATCGCATTTATGGCAATACCAGAGCCATCATTCTCTCTTCTTGGAGTTGGAGTTGCCGACGCATATGTTTCAACTCCCATCTCATCTACAAATCGCTGAATTGATTTTGGGTTAGCATTAGTACCACTGTCATTGTGTTGCGTAGTTTCACCAAGCTTATCTAATAAGCCAGTAGCATCAGCATCATTTGTCCCATAAACCATCGCATCAATTAAATTGTCTTGAGTTGCTAATGTTTCTTCTGGGAAGTCAAAAATTGAAGCTTGATAAATACCAACAGCATCTGGCCCATTCTGAATCACATTTTCAGACATTAAGGCCTGCGGAAAAGGCGTTATGTTAGAACTCCCTATAACTAACAACCCGTTAATATCTGTTGTTAACCCATTTAAGTCATATGTAAAATAGCTGCGATCACCACCACTACTCGATCCGTTAAAAAAAACTAATATATAACCATCGGTTGAAAAGTTTGGAGTTTCAGATTTTAACTCAATAAACTCATGAGTATCAATGCCAGGACTATCGGCTTCTAGTTCGTTAATTATTAAAACTTGAGACCAGCTCAACCCAGAAATTAATAACAATACTGCAAACGTAATTTTTTTCATCTCTATATTTTTTACAAAGATAGAATATTATTAAGTCTAACTGTTATGCATAAATTAAATACAAAAAATAGACGACTTAAAACATGAAATTTATCAGTTTATCAAAACTTAAAAACAATGAAATATAAGAAAATGAGTGTTTTAGACACAAAACACCTCTACGATTTTTAAAACAAGCCTAAAACAGCCCTTAAAAACCATAAAATCGAAACCACAAACACATTATAAGGTTTTAATATGAAACTTTTCTATAGACAGCTTATAAAATATCGAAACACAAACAATCTTTTTAGTTATAAATTAGAATTCAATTTCATTGATTTATACTAAAACATTTGGAACAATACAGGTTTAGATTATATATTGAAAACTCAATCAAACAAACAGTGTATTTTATTAACCTTTAAAACCAAAAAAATTATGATGACACTAACAAACCTAATTATTGAATTTATTTTAGTAATAATCTAAATTTCAACCAAACCACCAATCAAAACATGTAAAACTTAGTTCTAGAATAAGTTTTACTATTTTTGCTAAAGATTTAAAATTCAACTTACAATGAAAACTAAAATCTTTAAACTTCTGGCAAAACTTAACAAAGCCATACTTCCATCTTATACCAAAAAACAATTAGACCTTAGCAAAGCGTCTAAACTACAACTTGCTATAATAGGTTGGCGCGTTTATGTTACTAAAAATGCATTGCATAATTAAAACTTAACGTTTTACTCCTCTGTATAAAGGCAACCTCAGCGTTTAAACAATTATTTCATAAATATTAAAAGTATTTCTTTACAACGGCCTTTAGGCATTAAGAATACTCAAAACAGCGTTTATTTGCAATCCTAAGTTTAAGACAACTTTAAGACTATAGATTTTATTAGGCTGCTCTGTCGTATTATCTTTAGTACATTAACACAAAAACCAATTAATTATGAAAACATTATATGAAACGACCACAAAAGCTGAAGGAGGTAGAGCAGGACATATTACGTCTGAAGATGGTCCTTTAGATCATAATCTTTCCGTGCCAAAAGCAATGGGAGGCGATGGTGGAAACGGTACAAACCCTGAACAACTTTTTGGAGCTGCTTACGGAGCATGTTTTGGCGGAGCGATACAAGCCATTGCTGAAAACGAAAAGATAACTATAGATAACGAAGCATTAAGTGTATCTGCGACCATAGGATTTTGTAAAGACGATGATGGTTTTTTCTTAGAAGCCACTTTAGATTGTTACATTCCAGGAGTGGATTTAAAAACAGGTGAAGACTTAGTAGAAAAAGCACACGAAATTTGCCCTTTTAGTAAGGCGACACGAGATAATATTACAGTAAATTTAAATTTATTGATAGACGAATAAGTGGTCATTTCACAAACTAAATACATTATAAAACCACGTAAATCATTTTTTAGACTTGCGTGGTTTTTTATATGTTTTGGGCAAATAATGTGAAAAAGAGATAAATAAAAAGGGCTTCAATTTCTTGAAACCCTTATAAACACTAGTGACCTCGACAGGATTCAAACCTGTAACCTCTTGAGCCGTAATCAAGTGCGCTATTCAGTTGCGCCACGAGGCCGTTTTAAGTGGGTGCAAATATAATACTTTTATTAAATCATAGCCAAACTATTTAATTCAAATTTTTAAATTACTATTTTTGAAGTATGATTTCAAAAGAACTACTCGAACCTTTTCATTACTTATTCGATTCAGAAACAATCGATAATATAGCTAATGTTGCTTTATTAAAATCTTTTAAAAAAGCAGATATTATTATAGATATTGGTCAAGATTTAAAATTCATTCCACTTTTAATCAAAGGAAACATTAAAGTTTTACGCGAAGATAATGATGGAGATGAACTTTTGCTGTATGTTTTAGAATCTGGAGACACATGTGCCATGTCATTAACCTGTTGCATGGTTAAGTCTGTAAGTAAAATTAGAGCCATTGCAGATGAAGACGCAACAGTTATAATGATACCTATTGAAAATATGAAATTGTGGTTTAACTCTAATGAGAGCTGGAGAAACTTCATACTACAAAGTTATCAAATTCGATTTGACGAAATGCTAGAAACCATTGACACGCTCGCATTTATGAAAATGGATGAACGCTTATTCAAATACCTTACAGATCAAGTAAAACTATCTGCATCCACAAGTTTAGAAATCACACACCAAGAAATTGCGGAAGATTTAAATACGTCTCGAGTCGTCATTTCGCGTTTATTAAAACAATTAGAGCGAGAGAATAAAATTGAACTTGGAAGAAACAAAATTCTTGTCTTAGAATTTTAGTAACTTTTAACGCACAGTCTAAACTACAGAACCCTATTATTTATTGAATCAAATTAAAATTATGGATTATATTTTACAACCTTGGCCTTGGTATGTTTCCGGACCATGTATTGCAATCGTTATGTATCTACTACTCTATTTTGGCAAAACCTTTGGGATGTCATCTAACCTTAGAACTATGTGTGCTATGGGAGGAGCCGGAAAACGTGTTGCCTTTTTCAATTACGATTGGCAAAACCATAAATGGAACTTAGTCGTCGTTTTAGGCGCTATTGTTGGCGGTTTTATTGCCCACTATCTATTGTCAAACCCCATAAATATGGATTTGAGTGAAGCCACTATAAAAGATTTGTCTGCACTTGGATTTAGTGATTTTGGGCAAAGCTTATTACCTCCAGAATTATTTAGTTGGGATGCCGTCTTTAGTATTAAAGGCATTTCTATACTTGTTGTTGGCGGATTTCTTGTTGGCTTTGGTACACGTTACGCAGGTGGTTGCACTTCTGGCCACGCCATCACAGGATTAAGTAGTTTACAACTACCCTCACTTATTGCTGTTATAGGTTTCTTTGTCGGAGGCTTAATTATGATTCACCTTATTTTTCCAATTCTCTTTTAATTATGGGTAAGTATATAAAATTTTTTAGCGTAGGTATTTTCTTCGGAATTGTTTTAGTAAAGTCTGAAGCTGTATCGTGGTATCGTATTTTTGAAATGTTTAAGTTTCAATCCTTTCATATGTATGGCATCATAGGAACAGCCGTTACAACAGGTATTATTATCCTTTTACTTTCAAAAAATAAAAAAATTAAAACCACAGAAGGCAAATCGTTGAGAGTACCTTTAAAAGACCGTGGTTTTACCCGATATATGCTAGGAGGTATAATCTTTGGATTAGGCTGGGCTTTATCTGGTGCATGTCCTGGACCAATGTACATTCTAATTGGCACAGGAGCTTTTTCAATTCTAATTGTTATTGCTGCAGCATTATTAGGCACTTATGTTTACGGATTATTAAAAGATAAATTACCACATTAAAATGGAACTCGTTGAGATTTTAGGTTATATCGGCGCACTAATTGTTGGACTTGTTTTAGGTCTAATAGGCGGAGGAGGTTCTATTTTAACGGTGCCTATTTTAGTATATTTTTTAAATTTCAGTCCAATAGTTGCTACTGGCTATTCACTATTTGTTGTTGGTAGTACGGCTTTAGTCGGTACCGTTAGAAACATAAAGAAAAATAGTATTGATTTTAAAACTGCTATCATATTTGCCATACCCTCCATAATTACAATCTTTATGGTAAGAAGCTTAGTTATACCTAACTTACCAGAAGTGATTTTTACTCTAGGTGGTTTTTCACTTACCAATTCACTTTTAATTATGTTGATATTTTCTATTACGATGCTATTAGCAGGTTGGTCAATGATTAAATCCAAAAACGTTATTAGTGAAGATACCGTTAAACAATTTGATAGCTCACACTATTTTGCAATTGGTACACAAGCCATTGGAATAGGTGCATTAGCAGGCTTAGTTGGTGCTGGAGGCGGATTTTTAATTGTACCTGCATTAGTTCTATTGGTAAAACTACCGATTAAAAAAGCGATAAGTACATCCTTATTTATTATTGCCATACAATCGCTAATAGGATTTTTAGGCGATTTAAAAACCCTGAATATCAACTGGGAATTTTTAATTACGTTTACCCTTATTTCTATTATTGGAATTTTTATAGGATTAGCATTATCAAAAAAAATAAGTGCCAAACGTTTAAAAAGAGGCTTTGGATACTTTACGATAGTCATGGCAATATACATCTTGTTTAAAGAGCTCTTTTAACACAGTTTGTGATAATTATCACATGTCTAAAAATGAAGTTTAGTAAATTTGTAAAACAAATACATAAAGAATGAAAATAGAACAATTATATACAGGCTGTTTAGCACAAGGTGCTTATTATATTGAATCTGAAGGTGAGGTTGCTATCATTGATCCTCTTAGAGAGATACAGCAATATATTGATAAGGCAAAAGACAGTAATGCGAAAATTAAATATATTTTAGAAACACACTTTCATGCCGATTTTGTTTCTGGTCATGTAGATTTAGCGAAAGAAACTGGTGCTACTATCGTATTTGGTCCTGGAGCAACGACCGAATATGACATTCATACAGCTAAGGATGGTGAAGAATTAAAATTAGGTAATGTGACCATTAAAGTGTTACACACACCAGGACATACCTTAGAATCTGCGACGTACTTATTAATTGATGAAGATGGAAAAGATCACGCTATTTTTTCTGGTGACACGTTGTTTTTAGGTGATGTTGGACGGCCAGATTTAGCTATTAAGTCAGACTTAACTAAGGAAGATTTAGCGGCCATGTTATTCGATTCGCTTCGAAATAAAATTATGCCCCTTGCAGATGACGTTATCGTTTATCCTGCTCATGGTGCAGGTTCTGCTTGTGGAAAAAACCTCAGCAAAGAAACGGTTGGTGTTTTAGGCGAACAGAAAAAAACAAACTATGCACTGAGAGAAGATATGACTAAAGCTGAATTTGTAAAAGAAGTTTTAGATGGTATCGCTCCACCTCCACAGTATTTTGCAAAAAACGCCATGATGAACAAAATGGGGTATGATGCTTTTGATACTGTTTTAAAAACTGGTAATGTTGCGCTCAATCCTGAGGCTTTTGAAGCTATGGCAAATCATGAGTCGGCTTTGGTTTTAGATGTTAGAACGCAAGCCGATTTTATAAAAGGCCACATTCCTAATTCTATTTTTATTGGATTGAATGGAGGGTTTGCACCTTGGGTCGGAGCTTTAATTAAAGATATAAAGCAACCGATTGTTTTAGTCGTTCCTGAAGGTAAATCTGAAGAAGCTGTTACAAGACTTTCTCGTGTTGGTTATGATAACACCTTAGGCTATCTTGAAGGTGGATTAGAAGCATGGAGAAAAGCAGGTAAAGATGTTGAAACATTAGATTCTATTTCGGCTGAAGAACTTGCCAAAAGAGCAAACGAAAACTCTGTTAATATTTTAGATGTTCGTAAGGATGGTGAATACTTATCATCTCATATTGTCGATGCGCAACACTTATCATTAGACTTTATCAATGAAAAGATGAGCGAAGTAAGCAAGGACAAAACCTATTATGTGCATTGCGCAGGTGGTTACCGTTCTGTGATTGCTGCATCCATATTAAAAGCTAGAGGTTATGACAAACTTATTGATGTTGCTGGTGGATTTGGAGCTATTCAAAACACGGACTTAAAGACAACCGATTTTGTTTGTCCTACTACGTTATAAACTTAAGGATTTCCAAAAACACACTTAAAATGTGGTGGTTATGCAAACACTATCATCATCTAATTATCTAAATTACATGGTGTTTCTGACGTTAAAGTTGATAACGATACCGACGAAGTAAGTTTTAAGTCATCATCAGATAACAGATTTAAAGCTGTGAAAAATAAATTATTGCAATTAGGCTATCCAGCTAATGGAGAGGCATACGCATTACCTAAAAAGGCAATATTTTTTGTGAGTTTTGCTGTTGGCAGAATGACGATGAAAGCACCTATTGTCATTCCGGTGAGACACGAAGGGCAACCTTTAATTTATAAGATTTCTTGTCACGTTTCGGGTAACTACCAGAATCGCGTTGTTGATATGAGAATATGAATATAACCGTCTATAAAAATAAAAAATCCCACGCATTGTGGGATTTTTATTTAAACTATTTCAGCACTAAGTCCGGCTTGTAAAAGCTTGGAACACCGTGGCTCTAAATCTTCGTATGGCCCCGTTTTAACCGTACACTTTCCTTTATAATGTACTAATAAGGCACATTGCTCTGCTTGTTCTGGCATGTGGTCGCAAGCATAAATAAGTGTATTTATAACATGGTCAAAAGTATTGACCTCGTCATTAAATAATACTATTTCGTTTTGCTTTAAATCTTCTTCTTGCAGAAGTAGTTCTTCTGAATATTTTTCTTTAGTCATAGTAGATATCTTTTTAAGCAATTCTTATGCGCTTAGTCTGACAGACTCTATTTTAATTACTACTAATTTATAAATTTTAATGAAACCCACTGCCCTTTTTGGAGAGTTTCCTCTAATTTTAACATCTGTTTATTGCATTCTGCTTCAATTATTGGAATATCCTGTTCGTAAAAACCACTTAAAAACAGTGACCCATTTTCATTTAAACACTTAGCATATTCTGAGATATCAGCCAACAATATGTTTCTATTGATGTTTGCTATAATAGTATCGTATTTTTTACCTTTTAACAATTTAACATCACCTTCATAAACCGAAATATGCTTACAATCATTTCGTTCTACATTCTCTATACTATTTAAATAACACCAGTTATCTATATCAATAGCATCAAGTTTACGAGCACCAACCTGCTCTGCCAAAATTGCTAAAACACCTGTTCCGCAACCCATATCTAAAACAGTTTTACCTTTAAAATCATTTTTTAGAATATGTTGAATCATCATGTGTGTCGTTTCATGATGACCTGTTCCAAAACTCATTTTAGGCTCAATAACCAAATCGAACTTAGTATCTGGTTTCTCATGAAAAGGAGCACGTACGGAAACCACATCATCAACGACAATAGGATTAAAATTTTTCTCCCATTCTTCATTCCAATTGGTTTGCTCTATGTCTTCAAACGTGTATGAAATCTCAAATTCGTCTGAATTTAAAATATAAATATCATCTAGAATGTTTTCATTCCATTCGTCTTTTTGAATATAAGCTATTACACCTTGTTCATTTTCAACAAAACTTTCAAAACCTGCGTATCCTAATTCAGCAATTAAAATCTCAACAGCTGGCTGTAAGGGTTTTACACAAAAGGTATAGCCAATATATATTTCAGACATTTAATATTTTTTTTGCAAATTTACTAATCCTTAATTTAGTTACTATTATTTTTGCATTAAAATAACATTTACATGAACAAGTATATTATAGGCATTCTATTTTTAGCGTTATCTCAAATAGCTATTGCTCAAGACAATAACGACATTAAATTATCTGCATTACCTTATTACAGTTATGGTAAAGGTTTGGGTATTACATCACCAGACAGTATTTTTAAGCTAAACATTCGCTTTAGAATGCAAAACAGATTAACCTATTTAAACAATGATGAGGAAGATGACGGCTACGAAGCTATGATAAGACGTATGCGCTTACGTTTTGATGGTTATGTCGGTGATCCTAGTATTATTTATGTTGTTCAATTATCGTTTTCACCAAATGATGTTGGTGCTATTGAAGATGGAGACAACCTTAACATTATTAGAGATGCTATCGTCTTTTACAGACCTAATGAACATTGGAACATTGGTTTCGGGCAAACCAAACTCCCTGGAAATAGGCAACGTATAAACTCATCTGGTGCTTTACAACTCACCGATCGCTCTATAAACAATGCACGCTTTAATATTGATAGAGATTTTGGATTACAAGTCTATTATTTAAATGAGCTTGAAGACAAGTTATCATACAACATAAAAACAGCCATTAGTACAGGTGAAGGTAGAAATTGGACGAAAGAACCCGATAACGGATTAGCATTTACTGGTCGATTAGAACTTTTTCCTTTTGGATCTTTTAAAAGTAATGGAACATTATTTGAAGGGGATTTAAAACGAGAAGACACCCCAAAATTAATGCTATCTGGTGTTTACCATTACAATAACAATGCGCGACGAACACGTGGAACAATTGGTGAGGACTTATTTGAAAAACGCGATATGCAATCTGTATTATTAGATGCTATAGTAAAATATAATGGTTGGGCATTTCAAACGGCTTATATGAATAGAATTTCTGATGATCCTATTACTGTAAATCCAGATGACATGTCAGAATCTAGATATGTCTTTACTGGTAGTGGTTTTGACACCCAATTAAGTTATATGTTTTTAAGTAATTACGAGCTAGTAGGACGGTATTCTTACCAAGAACCTCATAAAGATATAGAAGCTTTAACACCACAAACTAATCAGTATAGTCTTGGTGTCACCAAATACATTTGGGAACACGCTTTAAAATTACAAGCTGAAATTACAAATAGTGAATATTCTTATATAGATTCTAGCACATCTAATGATTGGTATTTACGTTTTCAGATTGAGATAGGGATATAACAACCTTTATTGAGTTAACGAGATGTTAGACACTAAAAAAGTCCTTAAGCAATTGCTATTAAACAATTGTTTAAGGACTTTTTTTATGCCTGAATAAAATTAAGGTTTTAGAATGCGTTTACAATCGCATAAAAATCTTCTGCTTTTAAGGCAGCTCCACCAATTAATCCACCATCAACATCTGGCTTACCAAATATCTCTTTGGCGTTTCCTGGTTTTACACTTCCACCATATAATATTGAAACAGAATCAGCCACATCGTTTCCATACTTGTTTGCTAATGTTTTTCTGATAAAGGCATGCATATCTTGTGCTTGTTCAGGACTTGCCGTTTCACCTGTTCCGATAGCCCAAACTGGTTCGTAAGCCAAAACGATACTTTTAAAAGCGTCGGCTTCTAAATGAAAAAGTGCGTTTTTAATTTGCCCTTCAACAACAGACTCATGGTTTTCAGCTTTTCTATCTACTAATTCTTCACCAAAACAAAAGATAGTTCGCATATTATTAGCTAAAGCAGCATCTACTTTCTTAGCCAAAGATTCATCCGTTTCGTTAAAATAAGCACGACGTTCACTATGACCTAAAATAACAGTTTTAATACCTATACTTTTTAACATGCTTGCGCTAATCTCACCTGTATAAGCTCCATTTTCTGCAAAGTGCATATTTTGAGCAATAACCTCTACAGACTCTTGTCTTAAAGATTCAAACGCCTGCCATAAGTTGGTAAACGTTGGTGCAATCATCACCTCAGCATCTGATGTTTGGTTTTGCTTTAATAAATCTGCTATTAAAAGCTCCGTTTGAGGTAAATCGTTATTCATTTTCCAGTTTCCGGCTACGATATGTTTTCTCATAATATAAGTATATTGAATTTTTAATTTTAGTACACAAAAATAACATAATAAAGGTGAAAGTAAATTGACTACAGTAAGTATTTCGTTATGATAGCTTCACCTTAGGATCTAACCACGCGTAAATTACATCTACCAAAATATTAATTGTAATGAATATTATAGCAATGACTAATACAGCTCCCATAATTACGGGCAAGTCTAATGTATTAAGTGCGTTTACAATTTCTTTCCCTAGTCCATTCCAACCAAAAATGTATTCTACAAATACGGCTCCGGCTAACATAGAGGCAAACCAACCAGAAATAGCTGTAACCACAGGATTCAATGCATTTTTTACAGCATGATTTTTAATGACCTTAAACTCGCTCAATCCTTTGGCTCTTGCTGTTCTTATATAATCTTGATTTAACACTTCTAAAAGTGAATTTCGCATTAACTGAATTACAACTGCTAATGGCCTAATGCCAAGTACGATTGCTGGTAGGATTAAGTTTTTCCATTGAATGCTCATTTTTTCACCAAAATCATCGAGTTCATATAAACTACCTGTCATTTCTAAATTGGTGTATTTATGTAACACAAAACCAAATAGCCAAGCAAATAAAATAGCACTAAAAAACGATGGCACACTCATACCAAACGTACTTAGTACCTGAATGGTTTTATCTATCCAAGTATCTTTATACAATGCTGAAATAATTCCGAAAACAACACCTAAAATAATCGCAATGATAATAGCAGAAAGAGCTAAAACAAATGTATTGGGAATGGTCTCACCAATAATCTGACTGACCTTTTTTCCTTGTTTCGCAAAGGATTCTCTTAAATATGGAAACTTTAATACGACAGCTATTTTGTCTGTTGAAAAAAGTTTAGAATACGTGTATTTATTTATTCCTAACGACGTATAATGACCTGTTGTTCTTGTAGAGTGAAATGAAATTGGCGATAAATCGTTCAGGTAGTATAAAAACTGGGTTCCTATTGGTTTATCAAATCCATATTTCTTTTTTACAGCAATAACTTGCTCTTCTGATTGGTTTTGCCCTAACATCATTTTTGCAGGATCACCAAGTTTATTAAACAAAAAGAAAATGACAGTTATAACACCTAATAAAGTGATGAAAGCGTAACCTATTTTGTTAAATAAATATCGTATCAAAAAAGTTAGTTATTATAATTTTCAAATTCAGATTAAATAATTTTATCTGTAAAATGAGACAGCAGACTCAACATGTCAACTACAATTCAATATCGTCTAAGTCATTCCAATGTGCTTTCTGCGTTACAGTACCTGTGTTTAACACTATTACGCCAGGATTCGCACGCACGATGGTTTTAACCACCTTTTCATCACATAAATAAATATCAAAATTTAAGTTATAATCTGCTTTAATTTGAGCTTTATCTGCAGGTCCTGAAGAAGACAAACCTATTACAGTGTATCCTTTTTTAATGGCTTCGTCAGTGAAGGGTTTTAACTTCGCCATACCTTCGGCTTCACCTTTGGTTACATTATACATAGTAATCATCACTAACTTTTCTTTCCCTAAGAAATAATCGGTTAAGTTTTCGTCTTCAGATTCAATTGATAAATCTTGAATTGCAGGTGTATAACCTTCGTCAATAGTTTTGGTTTCTACACCAATAAACTCACCATCAACAGTTGGATAACTTCCATTAGTCACAATTTCTTGTTCTTCGCCATCAACATTAAAAGTCCAAGTATATTCCAAAATTGGTTTTTGAGCATCTTCAGGTGTTTCCATTTGCTCTGGTAAATTTTTGCCAATGGCATACGCTCTAAAATCAATAGACGGTAAATGCATTAACACATGGTATCCAAACCAAAGCGATGCAATAAAACTCAACAGCGCAATTACTGTTGTTGGTAATTTTGAAAAAATAGGCTTAATGTGTTTAACACCAATGAACAAAATTAAAGTCAGCACCAATAAGACGACATCTTTTGTAAAACTCTCCCAAGGTGTAAGTTTTAAGGCATCACCAAAGCAACCACAGTCTTTTACTTTATCGAAATACGCCGAATAAAATGTAAGGAATGTAAAAAAGATAATCATTAATAATAAGCTCCAAACTGTGAATTTTGGTTTATAACCAATTAATAAGAACACACCTAAGACCACTTCAAACACCACAACAATCACTGAAATACCAAGTGCATACGGAATTAGAAATTCGATATTTAAAACATCAGAACCAAAGTACTCTTCAAGTTTGTACGAAAAGCCTAATGGGTCATTCAATTTAATGAATCCTGAGATGATGAATAATATTCCTGTAAAAATTCGACTAAGTTGTACTATGTATTTCATAATTTCTTTTTATTCCTGCAAAGCAGAAACCTACTTTAAGGTTGTTTATATTTAACTGGATTCCTGCCTTCTCAGGAATGACAAATTAATTAGCTTCGTTTAAGTGAATTAAAGCAAAAATCGCATAGTTAATCATGTCTTGGTAATTGGCATCAATCCCTTCGCTAACAATTGTTTTACCTGCGTTATCTTCAATCTGCTTAACGCGTAGTAATTTCTGTAAAATTAAATCGGTCAAGGAGCTTACACGCATATCTCTCCAAGCTTCACCATAATCGTGATTCTTATTGAGCATTAATTGTTTTGTGAGTGCCGTTTTTTCATCATAAAGTTTCGCAGCCTCTTCAGTATTTAAATCGGGTTGTTCTACAACGCCTTTTTCTAACTGAATCAACGCCATTATACAATAATTAATAATACCTATAAACTCACTTACTTCACCTTCATCTACTTTTCTAACGGCATTTTGCTGCAAACCTCTTATGCGTTGTGCTTTTATAAAAATCTGATCGGTTAATGATGGCAATCTTAAAATACGCCATGCACTACCATAATCACTCATTTTATTGACAAAAAGCGCTCTACATTTTGCGATAATAGTATCGTATTGTTTTGAAGTATCTTGCATCTATTAAAAAATATTTTCTTGTAAGGTATTACTTAAGTATTTGCGTTTCCAAATAAATAGCATAACGAATCACTAGAAATTTACAAATCGCGATTATCGCGTAAATTTCCGTAAATTTCGGACAAATAGTTAAGAGTTCAAAGTTCTGCGATCTAAATTCAAAGTTTTTAAGAATTTAGTTCAACTTTGAATTTTAAATTTTGAATCTTAAACGAAGAAATGACTATAAATTGCAAAGGCCAACTTATCGATTTATCCACTCCAAAAGTGATGGGAATTTTGAATATCACTCCAGATTCGTTTTTTGATGGTGGAAAATACAAGAACGACTCTGAGGTTTTGACCCAAGTTGAAACTATGCTGAACGCTGGAGCAACTTTTATTGATATTGGTGGTTATAGTTCTAGACCACATGCAGATGATGTTAGTAAAGAAGAAGAATTAAAACGTGTACTTCCAATAATTGAATTAATTCTGAAACATTTTCCTGAAGCATTAATTTCTATAGACACGTTTAGAAGTGACGTCGCCAAACGAAGTATTGAAACTGGTGCTGCATTAATTAATGATATTTCTGCAGGACAGCTCGATGATAACATGCTGTCTACCGTTGGAAAATTAGGAGTTCCTTATATTATGATGCACATGAGAGGAAACCCGAAAAACATGCAACAACAAACAGATTATAAAGACTTAACCAAAGAAGTCATCGCCTATTTTGCGGAACGTATCGCAGCTGCACACCAAGACAAAATAAATGATATTATTATAGATCCTGGATTCGGGTTTGCAAAATCTAGAACACAAAATTTTGAATTATTAAATCAAATGGAATTACTTCAACTAATAGACAAACCTCTTTTAGCTGGAGTATCAAGAAAATCCATGATTTACAAAACATTAAATTCAACCGCTGAAGACGCACTGAATGGAACAACGGCTTTGCACATGGTTGCTTTACAGAAAGGTGCCAAAATTTTACGTGTGCATGATGTGAAGGAAGCTATGGAATGTGTCACCCTTTTTAATCAGCTAAACAAGTCTTAACCTAAGGTCTAGAAGGTTTTCATAACCTTGAAGGTCTGTCTGAAATAAAAAATAGAATCTTAAATTATTACAAAAAAAATGCGCTACATCTATTTACTTACTATTCTTTTACTGTTCAGTTGCAACAACGAACGCACCTTATTACTTCCTGAAATTGAAAATGCGACAGTCACGGAAGTTTTAGACGTTTCGCCTGCATATATATTTTATGATGAAACAGAACCAGATTCTACGTTATTAAATCGAAAAAACTTAATTAGCACTACCAATTGGTTAGTGAATGTGGATAAGCGCTTAACATTAAAACAAGCCATTCCTAAAATTATAATGATGCAAGAAAAAAAGCGTAACGCTAAAATGCATAAAAATGAGGATGCTAAAAATTATTTTACTTGTAATGATACTAGTATTCAGAATTTAGGATTTTTGGAGTTTACGGATGTTTACTATTTTATTGAAGACTATCCTGTTTTAAATGATGCGAATTTTTGCTATGTAACCATAGAAAGTCTAAAAGATGTCCATATAAGTACTTCTGTTGATATTAATTTTGAATTTTCAAAAGAAAACTTTAAGTCTTCATTAAACGAAATTTATAAAGAGTATGACAACACGGTGAAATTTGTTCTAATTTTCAATGAATCTATGACTTTTCAAGATTATATAACTGTAAAAAAGGAACTTGCATCGTTTGGTCAACTTATTTCAAACAAAGAATACATAAACTAACGAGAAGACTCAATTAAGTTTGATTTCGACTACATTCAACCAATATAAAAAACCTGCAAGGTCTAGTAAAAAAGAATTATTGACTACCTTTTTCTTCACTACTAAACATAAATTCTTAAATTAGCAGAAACACCTACCTTTTGGAAAACTTACAACTTTGGGATTTTAGATTTATAGATTTTGTGGATGTCTTCCTCGTGGCTATCCTACTCTACTACATTTACAAACTTGTAAAAGGAACCGTTGCCATCAATATTTTTATTGGTATTCTTATTATCTATTTTGCTTGGCGATTAACCGACTACCTCAACATGTACATGCTCTATAGCATTTTTGATGGTTTTATGAAAGTTGGAATTATTGCACTAATCGTGGTGTTTCAACCTGAGATTAGAAAGTTTCTGTTAATGGTTGGCTCTACTAATATTGGAGGCAAACGTAATCTTTTTAAAAATTTTAAATTCCTTAAAAACGACGATCAAACCACAACAGATGTTGATGCCATTATTAATGCTTGTAACAAAATGGGAGCTTCAAATACAGGAGCTTTAATTGTACTTGAACGTAACAATAACTTAGACTTTCTAACCAATACAGGAGACGAAATGAATATCTTAGTCTCGCAACCTATAATAGAAAGTATCTTTTTTAAAAACAGCCCATTACACGATGGAGCTATTATAATAGACAACAATGTTGTAAAAGCGACACGTGTTATTCTTCCTGTTAACAACGAAAAACACATACCAGAGCGTTTTGGCTTACGCCATAGAGCTGCCATTGGTATTACCGAAAAAACAGATGCGATTGCACTTTGTGTAAGTGAAGAAACAGGTCAGATTTCATATATAAAAAATGGTGAATTTGTAATCTTTAAAAACACTAGCGAATTAACTCAAAAAATTAAAGAAGATTTAGGCTAGTGAGATGTAAAAACTGCGATAACAGCCTTAAAGACACACAAAAATTTTGTGATGAATGTGGTGCAAAAATAATTAATAATCGACTTCAGCCTAAAATAATTGCACAACAAGTTAATGAACAGTTTATTTCGATTGACAATAAATTTTTTCGCACTTTCTTTGATCTATTTAAACAACCTGAATCTGTAATTGTTGGTTACATTAATGGTACACGAAAAAAATATATTGATGTTCTTCAGTATTTTGCAATTTCTTTAACTCTTGCTGGTATTCAGGTATTTTTAATAACTACATTTTTTAAAGACGCATTAGATTTTACGCCAGGTTTTATCAATCCAGAAAAAGACATTAATCCTTTACCAGGTTTTAATTCAGACTTGTTCACAAAATATCAAGGTTTAATATATATTTTAGGTGTTCCTGTATCTGCGTTAGCAACATGGCTTGTATATCTTATTTTAGGCGATAGACGTTTTAATTTCACAGAACATTTAGTCTTAAACCTATATTACTCCGCTCAAATCATCATAATAACTGCGGTCTTAAGCATATTATTCTTAGTGACAGGTATGAATTATCTAATTGTATCTAGTCTTCTTGGCTTACCTACCTTCATCTATTTGGCTTTCATATTAAAAAAAGTATTTAATGAAGATTTCTGGAGTACTTTCGCCAAGTTTTTAATGGTAATGTTCGTATACGTGGTTATCTATTTTATTGCAATAATGTTACTCTTTTTAATATTATATCTAAGTGGCAATTTCAAAATATAAGAATGAATTGTAAAAACTGCCATACGCAACTTGAAGAACAAGATGACTACTGTTAACGTTGTTGTGGCATTACTATACAAAGATTCTGCCTTTATGCAAAACATTTTTGAAGTTCAAAAAAGCTTCGATAGAACACGCTAAATAATCAATAGATTAAACCGCCTCAGCCTTCAGAAACTGGACTTCATATAGTTTTTTGTAATATCCCGATTCTTTTTCTAAAAGGGTTTTGTGTGTCCCAATTTCAACAATTTCACCAGCATCCATAACAATAATTTTATCGGCCTGTTGTATCGTTGCCAATCGGTGTGCAATTACAATTGAAGTTCTGCCTTTTGTTATTTTATCGGTGGCATCTTGTATTAATTGTTCGGAATGCGAATCTACAGAAGAGGTCGCTTCATCTAAAATTAAAATACTAGGATTGGTTACATATGCTCTTAAAAACGAAATTAATTGACGCTGACCAGAAGATAACATGACACCACGTTCTTTCACATTGTATTGATAGCCATTTGGAAGACTTGAAATAAAATCATGTATTCCAATAGCCTTTGCCGCATTTACCACATCGTCTTCGGTAATATCCTCGCTATTTAGGGTAATATTATTAAGAATAGTATCTGCAAACAAAAACACATCTTGTAATACAACCGCAATCTGACTTCTAAGCGAACTAATCGTCATATCCTTAATATCAGTATCATCAATTTTAATGGTTCCTGAATTAATATCGTAAAAACGATTTAATAAATTAATGATGGTCGATTTTCCAGCTCCAGTTGCACCAACTATGGCAACCGTCTCACCTGCTTCAACATTAAACGAAATTCCTTTTAATACTTCTTCATCTTTAATATAAGCGAATCGAACAGCTTCAAATGCAATTGTGCCTTTAAAGTGATTGGCTTCAATAGTACCAGAATCATCAATATTAGAGCTTGTATCTAGCACTTTAAAAACACGATCTGCAGCAACCATTCCCATTTGAAGGGTATTAAACTTATTCGCTACTTGATTTAAAGGTCTAAATAACATAGGAATAAACATGGTGAAAGAAATTAACTCGCCTAAGGTGGTTCCTCCACTTCCTGAAATGGCATCAAAGCCACCAACCAAAATTACCATGGCCATGGTTAAAGAGGCTAAAAATTCAGCAATAGGAAAGAAAATAGAATTATACCAAACCGTTTTTAACCATCCTTTTTTATGACGTTCATTAATGGCTTTAAACTTTTTATACTCTACATCTTCTCGTGTAAATAATTGTAGAATTTTCATGCCTGTGACACGTTCTTGCACAAAGGAATTTAAGTTTGAAACTTCGGTACGTACATCTTCAAAAGCAATTTTCATATACTTCTGAAAAATTTTAGTAGCAAACAAAACTATTGGCATGGTCGTAAAAACAATAAGACTTAACTTTAAGTTTATAAAAGACATAAAACCAGCAACGACCAACATTTTTAACACATCACTAAAAATCATAAAGAGTCCTTGTCCAAATATATCAGCAATACGCTCCATATCTGTAACGGCTCTTGTGATTAAAACACCTACAGATGATTTATCAAAATAGGTCATTTTAAATTTAAGCATGTGCTTAAATAATTTAACTCTAATATCTCTAACCACAGATTGTCCTAACCAACTCGCATAATAAATAAAGAGCAATTGCGAAACGACTTCTAACACCAATAAGGCTAACATTATGAGCATATAAACCACAAACCCATTGTACTCCTTATTAGCTATTTTAACATCTATAGCCTCCTTTAATACATACGGTCTAAAAGCACCAAAAAGTGCCAAGCCAATTACGCATATTAATGACACTATAAAAACCGTTCGATACGGTTTTATGTACTGCAATAATCGTTTAAACAACGAAACATCAAATATTTTTTTACCTTTTTCTGCCATCTTATGCCGAACTATTTTCGGTATCTACTTTCCGTAAAAACGGAAATCACTTTAATAATTTTTTATACTTTCAGGGTACACAATTTTCACTAAATACAAGCCGTGTGCTGGTACTGAAAATCCAGCTTCACTCCTACTCTTTGAAGCAATAACTGCGTGTAATTCTTCAGCTTTCATTTTTCCTAAACCAATATTCACCATAGTGCCAACAATCGCTCTAACCATATTTCTTAGAAATCGGTCGGCTGTGATTGTAAAGACAAGTTGGTCATTAATTTTTGTCCAATGCGCTTCTTTTATTTCACAATTATACGTTTTTACGTCTGTATTTGTCTTAGAAAAGCATTGAAAATCTTTATACTGAAATAAGATCTTACAAGCTTCATTCATCGCATCTATATCTAAAGGCAATTGTATTTGGTATGCAAAATCGTAGTTAAATACATTTTTAGACGTAGAAATTTTATAGTGATACGTTCTACTCGTTGCGTAAAACCTAGCATGTACTTCTGGTTTAACTTCAAATACAGCACTTACCGCAATATCTTTTGGTAAAAACGAATTGAGTTTAAAAACGATATCTATGGACTTAAAATCACCTTCATAATCAAAATGCGCAAACATTTGTGAGGCATGCACACCTGAATCTGTTCTACCTGCACCCATAATTGAGATGTCGGTTTTCAAAATGGTAGACAATGCTTTTTCTAATACTTCTTGTACCGAAATAGCGTTAGGTTGATTTTGCCAACCATGATAGGCTTTACCATTATATGAAAGTTCAATGAAAAATCGCAATAGAAATCTTACTTTTGTTAAAGTGCAAAGTTACTCTATTCCTGTGAACGCAGGAATCTCATTAACGTATTATTTAGAATCGAAAAAGCAATAGTAATACTTACTTGAAACGTAATTTCGAATTAAATCAAACATTTTCTTGAAAAAAATACTCCTTTTATCAGACACACATAGTTACATAGACGATGCCATTTTAAAACATGTTAAACAAGCAGATGAAGTGTGGCATGCAGGTGATATTGGTGATTTAAATGTTACTGATAGCATAAAAAAACTTAAACCATTAAAAGCAGTGTATGGCAATATTGACGATACCAAAGTACGTGTAGAATTTCCGCTTCATAACAGATTTATGTGTGAAGACGTCAATGTTTGGATTACACATATTGGTGGTTATCCTCCTAAATATAATAACAAGGTACGAGACGCATTACTTAACAATCCGCCAGATATTTTTATTACTGGCCATTCTCATATATTAAAAGTAATGCCAGATAAAAAGCTAAATTTACTACACATGAATCCTGGCGCAGTAGGCAAACATGGCTTTCATAACGTAAGAACCATGTTACGGTTTAAGATTGATGGAAAACAAATAAAAGACTTAGAAGTTATAGAGTTTGAAAAGCGTTAAATAAAAATAAAAAAAACCCAAACGGCAGCGTTTGGGTTTTTCACACTAATACTACTAAGATTTTAGGTCTATCGTAATCGATCTACAGATTTTACAAGTTCTTCATCCTTTTTAATAGCCTTGTTAGCCAAGACTAAACACACAATAGAAAAAATAGGAAGAAGAATCCCAATACCTTTCTCAGAAACGTTAATTTCTCCAGATAAGTTTAGCGATTGATATACAAAGATTCCTAGTAAAATAAAGTTTAATACTATATTGAGTCGTCCCAAAATAAACTGGGATTTTCTGTCTTTAAATCTAAAAATCGAAGCCAAAGATAATAAAGCCGATCCTAAAAATAAACCTAAATACAAATAATTATCTAGTGCGTAAATTTTTACATCGTCATTGTTTGTCCACAAATGAAACACGAATATTAAGCCAGCTGAAATCACAGCTGCTAAAAACAAATATAAGGTCTGAATGCGTTGAATCATATCTTTAACTCTAAAACGAATGCAAAATTAGTAGTTTATTTTTTAAAAAGATAGAAATTAATTTAAAATAAAATTGTATTATTGCAATAGAAAGAAGTAACATACTGAGTTGCATCGTTCTAATCTTCCAAATTAATCTCACTTTTTTTCTTTTTATTTCATTTAGAAAATATTGAATTAATAATATCAAAATTATAATACATATACAACATACGAATGTTTGAAATTTCACAGTTAAAAGCTAAAAAACTTCCAGAATTACAGGAAATAGCAAAACAACTAAAGGTACCAAAATACCGTACACAAAAAAAATTAGACTTGGTTTATCAAATTTTAGATTACCAAGCTGCAAATCCTAGTGCAGTAAAGGCCAAAGTCGATACCGAAACTACTTCAGCACCAAAACAACCGGAGAATAAACCGACCAAAAAGCGTGCTCGAGTTCCACAAAAGCCAAAAGACACTAAGGACCAAAAGGACCAAAAATCCTTAGAGTTTACAGATAAAGAGGAAGGCACAAAAGCTAAACCACAAGCTAAAGACAAGCCTAAACCTCGCAAACCTCAAGAGCGTAAGCCACAAGAAAACAAACCTAAAGAGGATAAAACGAATACTGATAAATCCAATAATAAATCTCAAGATCAAAAGAAGCCAAATCCTCGAAAGGACGATAAAAGACGTTCACAGAATAAGGACAACAGGCCATCACGTTCTAAAGATAATAACTCACACAATAACAATTCTAAAAACAATGGCAACAAGGATAGCAGAAATCGCTATCGTGAGCCAGACTTTGAATTCGATGCGATTATTGAAAGTGAGGGTGTTTTAGATATCATGCAAGATGGCTATGGTTTTTTACGATCTTCGGATTATAACTATTTGTCATCTCCAGATGATATTTATGTATCGCAATCTCAAATTAGATTATTTGGATTAAAAACAGGTGATACGGTTCTTGGGCATGTAAGACCTCCAAAAGAAGGTGAAAAATACTTCCCATTAATTAGGGTCAGTAAAATTAACGGCCAAAACCCTAACGTTGTTAGAGATAGAGTTGCTTTTGAACATTTAACTCCATTATTTCCACAAGAGAAATTTAATTTAGCAGAAAAACAAGCGACGATTTCTACACGTATTATGGATTTGTTCTCACCAATAGGTAAAGGACAACGTGGTATGATTGTATCGCAACCAAAAACAGGTAAAACAATGCTTCTTAAGGATGTTGCAAATGCTATTGCGGCTAACCATCCTGAAGTTTATCAAATGATTTTATTAATTGATGAACGTCCTGAAGAAGTTACGGATATGCAACGTAACGTTCGTGGCGAAGTCATTGCGTCTACATTTGACAAAGAAGCGCATGAGCATGTTAGAATTGCTAATATCGTTTTAGAAAAAGCGAAACGATTGGTAGAATGTGGCCATGATGTAGTGATTTTATTAGATTCTATTACACGTTTAGCAAGAGCCTATAATACGGTTCAACCAGCCTCTGGAAAGATTCTTTCTGGTGGTGTTGATGCCAATGCTCTACACAAACCAAAACGCTTTTTTGGTGCTGCTCGTAATATCGAAAATGGTGGTTCATTAACCATTATTGCAACAGCATTAACAGAGACAGGTTCTAAAATGGATGAAGTTATATTTGAAGAATTCAAAGGAACTGGTAACATGGAGCTTCAGTTAGATCGTAAGATTTCTAACCGTCGTATTTTCCCAGCTATTGATTTAACATCATCGAGCACAAGACGTGATGATATATTATTAGACGAGAATACTATTCAGAGAATGTGGGTAATGCGTAAGTATCTTGCAGATATGAATCCGGTTGAAGCGATGGAATTTATTAATGATCGCTTTAAACAAACCCGAAATAATGAAGAGTTCTTAATTTCTATGAATGGATAGACTTTAAACTAAAAATAAATTAAAAAAACCTTGAATTGAACGTTCAAGGTTTTTTTGTGTTTTGTATCTAGTGATTACTATTAAACTCTTGGTTTAGCGATACCTCTATCGTACATTACAATACTGCCTGCAACGGACACATTAAGGCTTAATTGGGAATTAAACTTAACTAAAAAATGACTTTTCTCAATGGCTTGTTTAGACAAACCATGATCTTCGGCTCCAAGCAAGTACACGCATCGTCTTGGATGCTTAAACGTTTCTAAAGCCTCAGCCTCATCTGTTAATTCAACACCCACCAATCTTGCTCCTTTTGGGATATTATTAAAGAAATCTTCAAAAGTATCGTAATGAAAATAAGGCATTGACTTTACGGCATTGTGTGTATCACATGCTTGTTTAGCATAGCGATTACCAATAGTAAAAATAAAACTCGCTCCAAGGTTTTGAGCAGATCTCCAAAGGACACCTAGATTTTCAGGTGTTTTACCATTTTGGATTCCTATACCGAAAAATTCATTTGTAAAGTTATCGTTCATAATTCAAAAATATAAATTTGACGATATCTATTCCTATAAATAAAAAAAGAACTCATTTAAATGCTTAAATGCGTTCTTAATAAAAGTGGTTGTGAAAAATCTTAAATTATAATTTTTCACAACCACTTTTGGATATATAATTATGCTGTTGCAGCTAACTTAATGTTTTGTTTGTAATTTATTGGTGAACAATTGTATTGCTCTTTAAAAATTTTAGAGAAATAACTTCTACTAGAGAATCCTAATGAGTACACTATTTCTGAAATATTTAAATCTGTCGTTTTAATAAGTTCTTCAGATTTTTTCACTCTTACAAAACGTATATAACTATTTAAAGTTTTGCCATGCATAAGCTTAAAGCCTTCTTGTACTTTTGCCGGACTTAAAGCTATTTTTGCGGCCAACTCAATGACATTCAGATTAGTTTCTGGGAAATTATTAATATAATCTGACAATTCTTTTACTTGTTTTAACTCGTAAGCAGTTAGCGAACCTTTAGGCTGCGCTGCACGTTTCATATCTAAAGAATGTTGCTCTATTTCTAAAGCTAGTATAAGATTAACTAAACCTTGAATTAACAATGTTCTCACAACTCCCTGTTGTTTTATTGCTTGTAACTGCTTAATACTATCTGCAATTTTTAAATTATAAGAGCCAACAAAACTATAGTCATTGGATGTATCTGTATTAAAAATTTCAGATACCATTTTATTAATACGATGTTTTGATGTACTTAATTTTGAAGTATTCACCGAAATTAATGTAGAATTCACAAATACATCTTTATAAAAATAAATATGATTTTTTTCTGATACCATATTTGCGGCAATTCCTGTTTGAAAAGTTTCTACTGTTTTTTTCGTTTTGTCACTATTAAATGCATGAGCCAATTTACCTTCTGCACAATACAGAAAATTAACCACTGATTGTTGTGGACTCGCGAAAATAAACTCAACATCCTCATTAAACTTCAGATCAAACTCAACAAAAGTCGTATTGCGCTCTAATTCTATACCTCTAATGATACCTTTTCCAAACGTGCTATCAATGTGTAGCTCACCTTCATTACGTTGTAAAGTAAATGTACCTCCTATCTTTCTTTTTAGCGTGGTAAACATTGACTGTAAATTATTTGCTTTAATTTCTATGGTTTTCATGAGTACTGATTTTTGGTTAGACATTGATTAGTTTGTAGTTTGTTGCGGTTGCGTTAAATTCTTTATTTCTTACTTTTTTTAGAATCCGCTAGTACAGCTCCGCCAAGAATTGGTTTCGGGAATATTTTTCCCACTTTAGCGAATTGCTTTTTGATGTGTGTTTTTGTAATTTTCATTAAGAATTTTAGTTTTAGTTTTTGATACTACAAAGTAAAGACACAAAGGCAGGTTATGTGTTATACAATTCTGAGGTTTTGTTACAACATTCAGTTTTATTGTTAAACAAAACATAATAAATCGATTATTTGATTGATTAACATCCTATAAGAGCTCTGAAAATAAGAGACTTACAATTTAAGAGCGGTAATTGAAATCAGTAATCACTAAAGCATTGAGAAGTTATGAGCTTTAATTGTCTTTAAATTTCCTATTTAATAGCCATAAGACAATGGCAGAAATTAGCAATAGAAAGTGAATTGCCGATGTAAACATAAAAACAAAATAACCAAGTGCCCAAAGAATTATTAATAACACCAATATAATGCTAAGAAAAGTTTTCATGACGTGTATACATTTTAATTAAGGCTTTAACAAAACAGAGGACTTAATAAGAGAAGTAGCTGAATATAATACTGTTAAATTACTTAGAACAAATGTCAGTAATAGAAGGTGGTTTCTATTATACAATTTTAAAAATATATTATACTATTTTAAAAATGGCAAATAAATGGTAATTGTAGTACCGATGTTTGGTTCTGCTTCTGCAACGATTACACCATTATGGTTTTCGACTATTTTTTTACAAATGGCCAAGCCTATTCCTGTTCCAGAATATTCAGTTTTTCCATGTAACCTATTAAAAAGCTCAAATATATTCTTAGCGTAAACTTGTTCGAAACCAATACCATTGTCTTTAAATGAGATCTTATGGTGATATTTGAAGAGTGATTTCTCTATGTCTTTAACCGTATTAGTCCGCACTTCTTGATGCGTGATATTTATTACAGGTGCTATACCTTCTTTTGAATATTTGAGAGAATTACTAATTAGGTTGATAAACAATTGTTGTATCTGAAATGCAACAACTTCAAGATTTGGCAGGTTATCATTAGTAATAATAGCACCTTTACTTTCTATACTATCAGAGAGTTCGTGTTTAGCGTGTTCTAATAGCATATTTATGTTGGTATTCACATAATCTTTGTCGGCATTATTAGTGCGTGAATACTGTAGTAAATCTTCGATTAACATTCGCATTCTTGCTGAAGATGACTTTATTTTAGATATGTAAAATTGTCCTTTTTCTGAAATTTGTTCGCCATCATTAGTTTCTAATCGTGAAATAAAAGTTTGTATTTTTCTTAGTGGCTCCTGTAAATCATGACTGGCTACATAATTAAAATCAGACAGTTCTTTATTATTACGTTCTAATTCTTGGTTGCGTTCTTGAATAAGATTAAAACTATCAAACTCATCCGTGACATCTACAGCAACTCCTAATAATTGTTTTTCTTCAAACCCAATATCAATAAGCTTTGCATGTGCTTTAAGATGTTTAGTTGCCCCGTTTGGTTGCACAATACGAAAGGTTACAAAAGGTAAGTCTTCGTTTTTTATCATATTGCTTATTTCTTGCCTCAAATCTTCAGCATCATCTTCGTGTACATATTTAAAAATACTTTCTAAGTTTGGTTCAAAAGATTGCGGCTCTGTACCTAATAGTTTATACAAATTATCTGAAAAGTGATATGTATTGTCTTTTATTTTCCACATCCATGTACCGCTTTTACTAACTATTTCGGCCTGTTCTGTTAATGTTTTAAATATTTTAAGATCCTTATTCGTTTTTTTTAGAACCATAAGATCTTTGTTAATTTTAGCATAAGCCAACAATAAAAGCAATAAGGTAAGAATTAATATGCTGTATAAAAACAAAGGTGTAATACCAATTGCTTCTTCATTTTTTTTCTGTTGTTCATGTAGTAATTTGTTTTCTAATTCTAACATTACAGATATATCGTTACGTATACGCGACATTTTTATTTTTCCTTCATGCAGCAACAATAAGATGTCTTTTGTCAATATTTCATCGTCTGTGGCAATGTTTAAAGATTTATTAAATATTATAAATCGTTTAACTATATCTTGTTCTAGTTGGTTTAGATTTTCTCGCTGAGCTTTATCCTTAACAATTAACGTATCTAACCTTTTAAGGTTTTGATCTATTTTTAATCGACTTTCGTGATAAGGTTTTAGAAATAAAGAATCGTGAGTTAGCAAAAAACCTCTATGACCTACTTCGGCTTCTTTAAGGTTATATACCATATGTTCTAACTCAGTTCGTAAAGTTTGGGTATCGTTAACCTCCTCAGTAGACTCTGAAAGTTCTTGAATATGTTTATATGTAAAACCACCAATGCATAATATCACAAAAAGGCCTACACCAAATACAATTTTTAAAAGTTTACTAGGAGTTATTCTTATCATTTATAAGCGTAATAAAAAATTATCTTTATTTAAGCCACTTGTTATGTATTGCCAATTTGTAGTGACCACTTCAGAAAGTACTTTCTTTAATTTTTCAAAATCATTAGGTTTCTTTATATAAATATTAGCTCCAAGAACAAAGGTGTGTTCTACATCTTCTTCAGAAGAAGATGTGGAATAAATAGCAATAACTAAATCTTTTAATCTACTATTAGCTTTGATGTCTTGTAAGCAAGAAATCCCTGATTTTTTAGGCATATTTAAATCTAAAAACAACAAATCTGGAAGTTCATTTTCGGCTTGTTCTAAATAATGCATTAGTTCAATGCCATCTTTAAAAGTAGAGACTTTACTTTTTACCTTTAACTCATCGAAGGCTTCTGTGAAAAAGAATCTGTCATCTTCATCATCGTCCGCTAAGGCTATTTTCATATATTCTTTTATCATAATTATAAAACCTAATAAATTATTGTAAATGGCTTTCTTTTCGCTTTGCTACTATACGCTGAAAAGCAGATGGTGTTATTCCTGTTGTATTTTTAAACTGCTTACTTAAATGCGCCACACTAGAGTAATTGAGTTTATAGGCTATTTCGGTAAGCGATAAATCTTGCTTCACCAGTAATGTTTTTGTATATTCTATTTTTTGCAAAATCACGTAATTTTCTATAGACGTATAAGTCACTTCAGAAAACAGATTGGATAAATAACTATAGTTGTGATTCAATTTTTCGGAAAGAAATACTGACGTTTTCACAATGACATCATTTTCTTTATTAAGGACCATATCTCTTATAACATCTTTAATTTTTTGGACCATTATTTTTTTAGAATCTTCAATAAGAGAAATACCGTAATTTTCAATACTACTATTAAATTCTTGAAGTTGCTTGCTCGTTACTTTTTCTAACAGTTCTATTTCTCCAAAAGCGGTCTGCTGATACTTAAAATTAAACATTTTGAGCTGTTCTTCAATAACTCTATTACAAACCGTAGTGTAATCAAACTTTAAAAATAATTTCATCGTGGTATGTATTACATAATTAATGTCTATTCTAATTAAAATAGCATCACATCAATATCATATCTCCTCCCTAAAATGTTTTGAGATATTACAAGAATTAAAAATACAAAAAAGCCGACTATAAAAATCGGCTTTTTTTAATATTAAATTTTTTGGTTTAATTTAAAATTCTGAGTAGCTAAATTTCTGACCACCTATAGAAACATCTGCCATTGCACCTGCTTTAGGATGAATAAAAACGACAACACCATCATCGTAATTAGCAGCTTTGCTAGCTCCTTCTTCTACAATGACAACCTTTGCTTCAGCCGAAAACTCAAAGTTACCTTGTTTAAACTCATTAAGTGCATCATCTGTTTCAAAAAAGATGACTTGTGTATAAGCCTCACCTCCGGCTTGCAGCCCAACATCTATTTTTTTTACATCAGACATTCCTATGGCTACACCATTGTCATATACCACACCATTACCCGAAGCACCTCCAACAATTAATGCGGCTTCACCAACATTAGGAAAGACAACATAGCCAGAAGCGTTACTAAAAAATTTATTTAATCCTTTATCTGAACTTTTTAAAGTTGAAATTGCCTTATCTGCATCTTTCATAACACGCATATCATCTTTATTTTGAGAAAAAGCGAATACAGTTACGAACATAAATGCTATCGTTACTATTAAATTTCTAATTTTCATAATTTTATTTTTTTGGTTAAACATTTTGTTTTTAGAAAGCCTATAACAGCAACTAATTGCTTCTAACTTTCTTGAGATAAAATTATGGATAACAACTAACCTTACTTAGTTCAAAACATTTGATTGTTAATGCTTCTGATTAACCTACTCTATGGTTGAGTCTAAGACACAAAAAAGCCTCCACATTTCTGTGAAGGCTTGATTTTTCTAGTAGCGGGAACTGGACTCGAACCAGTGACCTTCGGGTTATGAGCCCGACGAGCTACCTACTGCTCTATCCCGCGATGTAATTCAAAAATTGATAAACTTAGCTCTTAACTTTCGGTTCATAATGCCGACTATATCATTTTAGGACTGCAAAGATAATACTTTTTTTCGAATACCAAAATCTAAACCAAAAAATAACGCTCAATTTTTATTTGAGCGCTATGATCATAAATTTATAATATGGCAAAAATTAGTCGTCGTCATCCTCTGTATCTAATGTAGCTAACGCTCCTTTACTATTAACATCGTCTAAATCGAAATCAACAATATTTGGAAGCTTATCTTTTAACGCTGCAAAATTACCTTTAAATTGATTTTCACTCAACAGTAATGTTTTTAGATTTGTTAACTGTGCTAACTCAGTTGGAAGTTCGCCATAAAAAGCATTATTAGATAATACTAATTCTTCTAGTTCTACAAGCCCTCCAATAGATGAAGGAATCTTTCCTAATAATTGGTTATCAAAAACGCTTAATACTTTTAAAGATTTTAATCGCGATAAACTTGAAGGAAGCGTACCTCTCAATTTATTACTACTTAATATTAGGCTTTCTAAACGTGTTAAGCTTCCTATAGACAACGGAATTTCCCCAGAAAAATCATTATTAAACAATTCTAATGATTTTAAATTTGATAATTTTCCGATATCTGAAGGAATAGTTCCACTAAATATATTTGAGAATAATTTTAACTCTTCTAACTTTTTCAAGCATACCAAAGAACTGGGTAATTCACCACTTAATTTATTGAATGATAAGTTAAGTATTTTTAAATGTTTTAGTTTTGAAATAGACTCTGGAAGTTCCCCTTTTAAACCATTGAAACTTAAGTTGATTCCAACAACATTTTGATCTTCAATAGTTATGCCATGCCATGTTGAAACAGATTCTTCCAAGTTCCAAGAATGACTCCAAGAATCACCGTTAGTTGCCTTGTATAAATCTACAAGTGCTGCTTTTTGTTCTTGTGAAACTTCTGCAAATGAGAATAATGAAATTAAGCAGAATACTAATGTTATTTTAAGTGTCTTCATAGTTGATAAGATTTTGTGGAGGGACACAATAACAATACAAACCTAAGTATATATCCTTTAAACTGCAAATTTTTTCGACGAAATGCACTATTTCAAAATTTGCACCTATAACAAACAAGTAAAACAAACACAATTATTGACCTATATCGTCGACCTGAAAGCTTACGATTTCCTGGCTTTCTACGGATATAGAAATTTGAATAGGATTGCAACAAATCTCACAATCTTCAATATATTTTTGATGCCTTAGAGAAACATCTACAAGCATAGAAATCTGCTCCCAACAATATGGACATTGAAAAAAGTGTTCTTCCATAAGTCCAGTTTAGATTAAAATTGAACATTTAACAATTCTCCACTAATTTGAAGCACATCTAACTCAGCTAATTTTGCATCATATTTTGCTTGATTTCGGCTTAATTCTGCATTTAATAGATTGAGTTGGGCTTGTCTAAATTCGATAGAAGTCACTTGACCTAATTTGAATTTTTCTTCAGTACGGTCAAAATTATTTTGTGCGGTTTTAATATTGTCTTCCTGTACTTGAAAAATCAATAATTTATTTTGGTAATTGTCCCAAGCATTATTAAAGTTTCGTTCAATATCTATAATTAATTGCTCTTTTTGTAGTTTCTGATTTTCAAGAAATAGTTTAGTATTCTTTACACGAGTGATGGTTCCACCTCCATCAAACAAATTCCAAGTTAAATTTAAACCTGCAGATACTCCTGTATTTGTGTTTTGCAAAGTAAAGGCTAATGGACTGTTGTTGGTGGACTCGTTCCATCCGTAAGAACCCACTAAACCAACCGTTGGTAAAAATTGTGCTTTACTTGTTTTAATATCGTATTCACTAATATTTATATTACTTTCAGCTTGTAATAACGACACATTATTAGCTTTCATTTTTTCTAAAAGTGTCTCCTTGTTAAGTTCAAGTAGAAAATTAAGTTCGGTCTCAACTCGGAATTCTTCGGATTTTTTATTGCCTAAAACAACATTGAGATCGCGCTTCGTATTTTTTAATTGTTGTTTTATATTTATTACACTAATACTGTCGTTATTTATATCTACTTCAGCATTTAAAACATCTAGTTTGGTATTTTGTCCATAATCAAACTGATAACCAGACCGTCTTAAGCGATCTTTAGAAATAATAAGCGTTTCTTCAAGTACATCTGAATTTTCAGAGAGCTGTGCAATGGTATAATAGATAGAAAACAATTGCACCATAGTTGTTTCAATGGTTTGACGCGCTTCTAACTCAGACAATAAATATTCTTCCTTTAGACGCTTGTAGTTGTACAAACGACCCATACCATCAAACAAGGTGTAATTTAAATTAATTGACGCATTATAACGCCTCGTCTCTGCTCCATCTGCTACACGTGTTTCTCCATTGGCCAACTCACCATCTGAGTTTTGTACATCAATTGAAGCACCAGCATTACCAGTAAGTGTTGGTAAATAACCAGAATTTAAAATGCCTTGATTATTGTCTGCCACTTCAACAGTATTTGTGGCTATTTTGATACCGTAATTGTGCTCTAAAGCAAGTTTCATGGCTTCGTCAGTAGTCAACACATCCTGTGCGGTTGCAATGAATCCGAAGAAAACAAAACTAAATACAATATAGGTTTTAATGTTCATCATCATTTTTTTGTTCTATTATGGCGCGTTCTACTTCTTCTTTTGAAATTTTATCGCCTGTAATCAACCATTTTTTATTCGTTTTAAAACTGTTAGTTGCAGACAATAAAAGTGGTAAAATAACTAAAGTTAAAACGGTTGCTATAGCAATACCGTAAGCAATAGAAATTGCCATAGGTTTTAAAAACTGTGCTTGTCTACTTTTTTCTAACAGTAATGGTGCAATACCAGCAATAGTGGTTACTGATGTTAAAAATATAGCTCTGAATCGTGCTTTACCAGCTTCAAACAATGCGTTATCGAATGTTAATCCCATTTTTAAAAATGAATTAAACTTACTTATCAATACCAATCCATCATTTACCATAATACCAATAAGTGCTATAATACCTAACGCTGAAAGAATGTTAACAGGAAAATCGTGAATCCAATGTCCCCAAGCCACTGCTATAAAACTGAATGGAATCATAAAAATTAATAATAATGGCTGGCTATAACTTCTAAACGTAAATGCGATAACCACATAGATTAAAAATATGATGACTGGGACAGCAGTTTTTGCTGATCGTGTTAGTTTTCCTGCTTCTCTATTTTGACCTTCGTAAGACACACCAACTGTTGGGTATTTTGAAAGTATATCTGGCATAACCGTATTCTGTATTTCAAGAAGAATTTCTGCAGAACTTCCGTTAGGATCTTTTAAATCAGCATTAACTTGTATTTCTCGTTGCCCATTGAGGTGTTTTATACTTTCGTCACCTCTCATTATAGTATAGGTTGCAATTTCTCCAAACGGTACTCGTTGTCCCAATGGTGACACAATACGCATTTCGTCCAAGTTGTTTATTGACGCTCTATCGGTTCTATCATATCTTACCCAAACACGAATTTCATCTTGACCTCTTTGGAAACGTTGTGCTTGTAAACCAAAGAAACCTGCTCTTACCTGACTCATTACCTCCTGAAGGTTTAGGCCAAGTGCATATGCCGTTTCGTTAAGTTCAACATTTATTTCTTTAATTCCTTCTGGATCGGTATCTGAAATATCAGCTAACAATGCGTTCTCTTGTAACACCCTACGCAATTCTGTTTTAGCGTTTTTAAGTTCTTCGGTATTATTTCCTAATAACGAAATTGAAATAGGCGAACCACCAAAGTTACCACCAGAACCAAAGGTTAAACTCTCTACACCATAAACTTCTCCTACTTCTTCTCGTATGGCATTTGTAATTTCTGGCGAACCAAAATCCCGTTCCTCACCTGGTAAAAGGTTAACATTTATACTTGCTTTGTTGTTTCCTGGACCAACACGTTTTGTAATGTTTTCTACTACTTGCTTGTTTCCTGATTGGTTTTTACTAAAATCCTCATTAACGCGCCATGCTGCACCTTCAACCAAAGTGATAATGGAGTCGGTTATTTTAGGGTTTGTACCCTCTGGCATTAATAAATTAATACTTACACGATCACTCGCAATACTTGGGAAGAAAGACGTTTTTATAACACCTCCTTGATTTGCTGCAATGGTTAAAATCATTAAAGCGATAAGTATAGCAAACGTAATAAAGCGTTGTTTAAGTACAAACTTTAGAGTTGGACTATAAATCTTATCGCGACAATACACCATAAATTGATCACCATACTCATTGAGGTTTCGCAGTTTTACAAATACTTTGGCAATACCTGTTTTTTCTTTTCTGTCTGCTGCTGATATTTTCAATAAAGCTTTAGAATGCGCTATATGCGCAGGTAAAATAATTAATGCTTCAATCAACGAAATGATTAATATAAGTATAACAATAACAGAAACTTCACTGAAGAATTCACCCATTCGACCTTCTAAGAATAAGAACGTTGAAAATGCTAAAATCGTTGTTGTAATTGCTGAAAGTACTGCAGGTAACACTTCCATTGTGCCATCAACGGCAGCTTGGACTCTAGGTTTACCTTCTTCATAATGCTGATAAATATTTTCGGCAATAACAATGGCATCATCCACCAAAATACCGATGACAATAATCATCCCAAATAGAGACAAGACATTAATAGTAACGTTAAACTGAGCAGCAAACATAAACATTCCTAAAAATGAAATAGGTAAGCCAAAAGCCACCCAAAAAGCCATTCTTGTATTTAGAAATATTGATAAAAATAAGAGCACCAAAATAACTCCCATAACACCATTTTCTAAAAGTAATTTTGTTCTTTGATTTAAACGAATAGACGAATCACTAACGACGTCAATTTGAACTCCAGTATATTTCTGATTAAACTCATCGATATACGTATTAACCTTACCGGCTGTTGAAATTAAGTCTTCACTATTGGTATTTGTAATTTCAATATTTACAGCAACATTGCCATTAAAAAAGGAAGCATTTGGTGTTTCTGAAAAACGATCTCTAACGGTTGCAACATCTTGTAGTCTAACAACAGTACCATCCTCACGTGCTCTAACAGGAAGAATATTCAGTTCGTCTCCATAATAAGATCGGTTATTAGCTCTTATTAAATAATCTTCACTATCTGTTTTTATATTACCACCTGTGGTTAGGATATTAGATTGTGAAACAGCTCGCGCAACTTCACCAAACGTAATATTATAAGCTAAAAGGTCATTTTCTCTAACTGCAATCTCTATTTCTTCCTCGGGATAACCCGTTATTTCAATTTGCGATATACCTTCCATAGCACGAAGGTCATTCTCTATGTCTCGTCCTATTTGTTTTAAAGTAGCAAGCTCAATGTTGTCTCCACTAATTGCAAAATCTATGGTTTGCCTTACACGTTCTTGTTTGGCAACTACCAAAGGTTCCATACCTGAAGGAAAGTTGGGCACACGATCTACCGCATTCTTAATTTCGGCAAGCATATTATTAATATCCTCGTCGGTTTCAATTTCAACGGTAATACTACCTCCACTTTCTCGAGACGTCGATGTCACACGCTCAATACCAATAAGCCCTTTAAGATTATCTTCAATTTTTAGCACAATACCTTCTTCAATCTCTTGAGGCGCAGCACCAGGATATGCAATATTTATTGAAACAATCTCCGCGTCTTGTAGTGGAAAGTACGACGATTTTAGGTGAGACATTCCTAAAATACCAAAAATGACAATGGCTATAATGATGACGTTTACTGCAACATCGTATTTTATAAAATAAGTGATTATTTTTCTCATTCTATTGTGCAGTTTCGTTTGATTGAGTCGTATTTACAGATTCTTCATTTACTTTCACTAACATACCAGCATAAGCACCAGGAATAGATCTTGAAAGTATTACGGCATCATCTGGCACACCTTTTATAATAACATCCTTAGATGAAAAATATATAGGTTTGACATCAATTATATCTAGAACACTGTCTCTTAAGACAAAAACTTTAGATTGATCTACCAAGAGTGTTCTTGAAATTTTTATGGCGTTCGGAATTTCTTCAGCTTCAAGTTGAGCTTCTAGATACATACCTTCTTTTAAATTGTCGCCTTCAACCTCTACAAAAACTGTAACGGTTTGTGTGGCTTGATCAATACGACCATTTATTCTAGAAACGACACCAGTATAATTAGATTGTTTATTTAACGTATTAAGTTTCACTTTTTCACCTATTGACAACAAATCACTGTAGGTGCTACCTATGGCTAATTCTAATTCATAAACGGAAGTATCAATAAATTCTCCAAGTTTTTGACCAGGTCTAACCAACGTTCCTTTGTTAACTAAACTTTCGGTTAAAATACCATTGTATGGTGCGTAGATCCTATACTTAGATAAACGTTGCTCAAGATTTTTTACATTATAATATGCTGATTGCACTCCACGACCTGTGATAAAATAATTAACTTTTTCATCAGAAGACTCTGGCAAAGCAGCCACACTTTTATTCATATCAAAATTTTGAAGATACGTATTCCAAACAGGAAAAGCATTTGGATAATCTAATCTTAAATCTGGCATTAAAGAGGTTATAAGATTGTATAACTCACTTTTAGCAGATTGAACTGAAGCGTAGTATTCATTAGAGTTAATACGAATAAGTAATTGTCCTTTTCTGTAAGTCTCACCAGCTTTAAAGTCACTAGCACTATTTTCAAACACACCTTGCACCTCAGAATAAAGCTCTAACCTATTCTTAGCTAGAAGATTTCCATTTGCAGGAATTATAACAGGTACAGTGCTATTTTTTATCGTATCTACAAAAACCGTTTTTACGACTTTTGAAACTTCTGGCTTTTCTTTTGTATTACTTTCTATAATAAAATAAGCACCAACACTAGCTGCTAAAATTATAATGACGCCAATTACAAATAGAAGAATTTTTCTCATTGTTTCGTTTTTAATGAATTAGTTTCTATTCGCAATTTTAAAACTAAATGAATAGAAGACAAAAATATTCAATTGTTGACGCCAAGTCGTTAAAAAAAACTTAAAAACGCAGTGTAGACTACGATATTTCATCGAGTTGAAACTGAATGGACTCCCAGTCTTCCATTAGCTTACCTAAGGATTTCTTCTTACTTTGATACGTATCAAAAAATGCTGGATTAGCAGCAGTTTCATCATAATTTGTAGCGAGTTTAATATCGTCATTTTTAATGTCTTTTTCTAGTTGACTAATTTTAGACTCAATATTACTCAACTTATTATTTAAAGACTTTAATTTCTTTTGATCTTCGTAACTCTGTTTATTGCTTTCTTTGGGTTTGTTGGCAACGACCGTTCTTTTTTCGGCTTCTCTTAGATTTTCGAGATTACGTTGTTCTAAGTAAAAATCTATATCACCTAAATACTCTTTGATGTTTTGATCTTTAAATTCATAAACCGTATCTGTTAAACCCTGAAGAAAATCCCTATCGTGAGACACTAATATCAAAGTCCCTTCAAATTTCGTTAAAGCTTCTTTTAAAACATTCTTAGATTTAATATCTAAGTGGTTGGTTGGCTCATCCATAATAAGGACGTTCAAAGGCTGTAATAATAGTTTCGCCAGAGCCAAACGATTTCGTTCACCACCAGAAAGCACCTTAACATATTTCTCAGCTTCCTCTCCTCTAAATAAGAACGACCCTAAAATATCTCGAACCTTACTTCTATTGGTTTCATTGGCAGCATCGATCATAGTATCTAAAACCGTTTTATTACCGTCTAAATATTCTGCCTGATTTTGCGCGAAATAGCCTATTTGCACATTATGACCCAAATTTAAGTGGCCTTCGTGCTCAATTTCTCCAACTATAATTTTAGCCAATGTTGATTTTCCTTGTCCGTTTTGACCAACAAAAGCTGTTTTAATATCTCTAGGAACTGCTAAATTTACATTGTGTAGCACTTGTAAATCTCCATACGATTTTGAGACATTTTCTATCTCAACAACCACTTTTCCAGGTGTAATTGACACCGGAAAATTTAAAGCCATTACACTATTATCATCTTCATCTACTTCAATACGATCAATCTTATCTAATTTTTTTATTAGCGATTGTGCCATTGTAGCTTTTGAAGCTTTTGCTCTAAACTTTTCAATGAGTTTTTCGGTTTGCTCAATCTTTTTCTCTTGGTTTTTTTGAGCTGCCAATTGCTGCACCTTCATTTCTTTTCTCAGCTCTAAAAATTTGGTGTATGGTTTATTGTAATCGTAAATACGACCTAAAGAGATTTCGATGGTACGATTTGTAACGTTATCTAAAAACATTTTATCGTGCGATACGATTACTACTGCTCCACTATAACTTTTTAAGAAATTTTCTAACCAAATAATAGATTCTATATCTAAGTGGTTGGTTGGCTCATCTAACAATAATAAATCGTTGTTTTGAAGTAAAAGCTTTGCTAACTCTATTCGCATTCTCCAACCACCAGAAAAGGTATCTGTTAGCTTATCAAAGTCTTCACGCTTAAATCCTAAACCTTGAAGAATTTTCTCAGTTTCACCTTGGTAGTTATAACCTCCTAATATTTCGTATTGATGTTGTACATCATTCAAATCAACCATTAACTGATGATAAGAATCACTCTCATAATCTGTACGTTCGGCCAGTTGTGTGTTAATTTCTTCGAGTTGGGCTTCGCATTTTTTTATGTCTTTAAATGCTTGATAGGATTCCTCTAATACGGTTTTTCCTAGATCGAAATCAATATCTTGTTTTAAGAATCCAATTTTCATATCCTTGTCTGCAGCAATCTGACCAGAATCGGCTTCTTGTTCTTTAGACAAAATACGAAGCATGGTCGATTTGCCTGCTCCATTTTTACCTATTAAACCAATACGATCGCCAAGACCTAGCTTAAAAGTAATTTCTTCAAAGAGGTATTCTCCTTGGAATGATATAGAAAGGTTATGAATATTTAACATAAATAGTTTAAAATTTCAACTGTACTTTGCGTTACAATTGTTACAATGCTTAACTAATAAAATTTTATCTTTGCATGGTTATAATTCGCAAAAATAAAGGTTTTAGTTATGATTAGAAAAGGAATGAAACTTTATAGTATACTTTTTGGTGTATGTCCTAAATGTCACCAAGAATCTATGTATCAAAACAAAAACCCTTATGCGATTACTGAAGTCATAAAAATGAACAAGACCTGCTCCCACTGTAAAACAAAATATCAGATTGAGCCTTCCTTTTTCTATGGGTCTATGTATGTGAGTTATGCTGTTGGTATTGCTTTTGCCGTAGCCGCGTTTATAATTAGTTATAACATTTTAGGATCTTCGCTTATTACTGCATTTGTTGCTATTATGGCTACCTTAATTGGGCTTTTCCCTGTAATAATGCGTCTATCTCGAAATATTTGGATTAATATCTTTATGAGTTATGATAAAGAATTAGCTGAGAAAAGTACAAAGGCAAAATCCTAAAATTGAATGAACCACGTGACTAAAAATCGCTCTTCTATTTAGTTCTATTTTTCATTAAATCTGTTGATATCAATTTCAGAATCTAAAGATTCATTGGTTTCAATTAACTTGAAAAGTTGCTTAGACACATAAGGTGCTATCATAACCCCTCGTGTTCCTAACCCATTTAACACATATAAGTTGTTATGCTTAAAATGTCTTCCCACTAAAGGTCTTCTATCTTTAACGGTTGGTCTTACTCCTGCAATATGATCTACGACTTCGAAATTACATGTTAAAAATTTTCCCAGTTTCAATAGCAACTCTTCTTTTGCTTTTTCTGTAGGCACATTAGACTTATCGTTATTATCATAAGTTGCACCTACATTATACAAATCATTTCCAAGTGGAATAACAAAAACTGAAGATTTAATGGCGTAATCAATTTTTAAATCTGGTGCTTTTATCGTTAAAATTTCACCTTTTGAACCTGTAAGAGGAAGGTGATTAAAATATGGGTTCTGTTTCACACCAAAGCCTTCCGCAAAAACAATTTGATTCGTTTTTAAATTTTCATAATGAATGTCATCATTTTCAAACTGTATGTTGTTATAAACAAATGATGTTTCAAACAGACTGTTATTGGATTTTAAAAACGCTTTATAATTTAGGATTAATGTTTCGGTATCAATTCGGCCTGCGTGTAACACTTCACCAAACCCAAAATTCGCATCAATATATTCAGACGAATTTTTAATCAAATTTGTAGATAGAAAAGGCTCTAATGACGGCTTATCTGAGGCTGTAAACCATTTATTTTGTTCTTCTATTGATATGAAACGTCTTAAGATGGAGAGTTCATAATCTATTTTAATCTTTAATTCGTTTTCAATTTTAGAATATAAAGGACGCGCTAAGGCTAACTGTTCTTTTGCTTTCCAAACCTTTGAAAATCGCTTAAGTATAACAGGATTATATAATCCGGCTGCTACTATAGATGATTTTTGTGAGCTATCATCAAACACAACAAATGTTTTATTGTGTACACGCAATTCTTCACAAAATGCTATACTAGCTAACCCACAACCTACTATGATATAATCTACTTCCTTCATTTTTTTAACATTAGCACAAAAGTAAATAAATCTATATTCCTAACGTCGCAAGGCGCAAATTATGTTTGGTGCAATCATAATATCCCAAACATTTCGATATAAAAAAAACGCCCACTTAAAAAGTGAGCGTTTATATTGTTTTATGTTGAAGCTAATTAGTAACTCCACATATCTTGTTCAAAGTTTCTGATTTTATCTTTGATTCGTTCTGATTCTAAAAGTTGCATTAATGCATTTTCAGCCACATACTCTTTTACTTCTCTATCACCATAAACATTTTCTTCTTTGTAGATAATACCACTAAAGCGTCTGCTATTTAATAAATGATCGAAAGATAAAGGCACTGCGCTATTCTTATTATTGAAAGCTTTAGCCTCATGAAGAATATCTCTTATTTCTGGAAAAAACACCCAATACAAACCAATTGGTTCTTTATTCATTTCATCATCAGAGTCAATAAAATTCACATCTGGTGCTGCAGGTGCAATACCAAGAATACGATATTTTAATTCTCCTTGACGTTTATCAAAGTACCAAAGTCCTTTTACTAAATACGATTTAATGTCTGCTGGTCCAATCTCTCTACGAACTTTGTATTCTTCTGGTACAAGAGCTGTATCAGTAACACCTTCTGCATTCATCCAATCAATTCCTACATCAAGAACTCTTTCCATTACTAAAGCAGGTGCCAAATCCTCCATGGTACGTTCTTCAGTAAAATAGGCATCTGCATATACCTTTGGAATAGTGCCATTCTCGATATTTTCCTTTAATACCATATACAATGATTTTCTATCATCGCCTAAGTTATCTTCAATAGGAAAGTATAACGGAAAGTTAGCACGCTCATCTAGAACAATTTTTTCCCAAGTCATTTTAGAAAACAAAATATCTCTGTCTCCGACATATCCATATTCTAAAGGCTTATCGTTATCTAGAAGTAACTGCGCTTCAGTTTTCATACCAATTTCTTCTGGTATTTTTGCATTTAGGATATTAGCCTGAGCAAACATACTGTTTGCGGCTAAAACACCTATTCCTATACATAAAAAGCTTTTTAAATTCATCTTGTCGTTTATTATAATTTGGGATTTTCTTTTTAACTGCGATTAATTATCTTAGTTAGATACCTCAATTGTTACAGGAGATACACCCTTTAGATTATAACTAGAATTTCCAGTTATCTTCGCTTTAATATTAAAAATTGTAACTACATCACCAGTACGTGCTCTACCAATTGCTGCTTTAGCTTGACTGTTCATTTTAGTACCAGCAACATTTACTGTAGGCTGACCCGGAACTTTAACTTGGAATGATGTTACATTAATTGGTAAATCAAATACAAAGTCGTCTAACTTAGCACCAACAGTACCAATTTCTATATTTCTTTTTGGTAATCTTACCATACCATCTTGTCCTGAAATAGTACCAGTTGGCTTTGGAATATCTTTAATTCTAAAGGTTTTTTGATCACTAGCAGGTGAACCATCGTCTAAAGTAGCAGTTACATTAATTGTTACTTCTCTACCAGTACCTGGATTCATAACATATTTTCCACCACTACCTGCAGGTGATAGTCCAGCACCTGAAGCTCTTACTTTATTGTCTGGTACACCAGCAAAAGAAATAGTCATTGGGTTAGCAACACCACGATAAACAACGTTCATCTTATCTGCAGAAATTGTTGCAGAATTTGGTCTTGGTACAACCACATAGTTTGCTTTAATTGGAATTTTTAACTCTTCATTGTTTTCAATAAAAGTAAACTCACCATTAATTTCATGTTCACCAACATTACCAACATTAAAACCTAATGTTGCAGCACCTGTAGAATCAATTGCTTCACTTAGGTTAACCTCTTGTCCTTGAACCGTTAATGCTGTTGGCGGTACATTAGCATACTTACCAATTACAACTCTACCTTGAAACTGCTCTCCTGCAAAAAATGCAGACTTATCAGCTAATACAATGGCTTGATAGTTATTAAGTGTTGTTGCTTCAGAAACGATATTACCTAGAAATAAACTAAACATATCAGACTCTGTAACTCTAACATCATTCTGTAATGCTGTTAACTTAGTATAAGATGCAATCGCTGGGTAACCTTGAAAGTTATAGTTTAACCAATCGATTTTTTTACCATCTTTATTCTCTTCTTGTGCTGTACTAAATGTTTTTTCAAAAGCTTCAGCTCTACCTCTATAGCTCTCATCTTTAGCTAAGATATCATTGATTGCACTTTTGTACTGGTTTAAATTCGCCATTACTTCTTCGCCTTTTTTAGTAAGACGATCTCCTGTAAACCAAGCTTCATCAAGAATATCGGTTTTATCCATAGCTTCGAAAGGTAATTTACCGTTCTCATCTAATTCATATTCACCAGTTTCGATAATATCTCTTTTAAGGGACTCAAGATAAGTAAAGAACTTATCAGATGCTATTTTCACCTGTTGTGCTCTTGCCGCTGAAGCCTTAAATGCTTCAGGGTTTTCTTCTCCTTTTCTTTCTAGTTCGGCCAACAACATATCATTTCGTTCTGCCGTAGATTCATTCGCATCAGCAAATTTTGCTTCCATTAACCCAAATGCAGATAATACTTCTTTAGACATATTCATTGCCATCATAGCAATAAATACTAAGTACATTAAGTTAATCATTTTTTGCCTTGCGGATAGTTTTCCTCCTGCCATTTCTAATTAGTTTTTAATTGTTAATAATTAATTTTGATTATAAAAACCAATTAGTTTTTGTTCATTGCAGATAGCATACCACCATACACACCATTTAAAGATGATAAGTTAGAAGCTAAAGATTGCATTTGCTCTTTTAATTTAGTAGCATTTTCTACAGCTTCTTCATTAATTGCAGCTTGACGGTTTGCACTGTCCATTTGTACTTTATAAAGGCTATTTAAAGACTCCATTTGAGCTGCCGCTAAAGACATTTCTTCACTGTATTTCTTTTGTGCTGCCATTGAATCAACAGTTGGAGAGATTCCTTTTGCTGCTCCTTCAAAGTTTTTAATGCTATCTCCTAAGCTTGCCATAAGCGCACCATCAATTTTAGCATCTTTTAATAAGTTGTCTAATTTTTTAGATAACATTCCTTCAGCATCTTTTGGTGCCTCAACAGCTTTCTTTTTTGCTCCTAAGGTTTGTCCACCAGCTAATTCTGGATATACAAGTGACCAATCTAAGTCGTCTCCTTGCTTTTCAAATGCTGAAATTGTAAATACTAAAGCTTCAACAATCATACCTATAGTTAAAATAAGGGATGCATAAGGCCAGTGCTGAATTTTAAATAACGCTCCAAGGATTACAATTGCAGCTCCAAGTCCGTAGACCATATTCATTGTTGATAATTTCTTTTGTGCCATGATTTTTAAGTTTTTGTTTTCAAATGAGCTTGGTTAATTAATACTCATTTAGGATTAATATTTAGTTTTAAGTTAAGTTTAGGTTAATTTGTTGCTGCGTTTTTAGTGACTTCAGTTCCCATATAATCTTGAACTGTTCTAAATCCGATATAGCTTCTTGCAGAATCTGCATATTCATAATCTCTAGAGCTTACTTGTAAGAAATAAGCAACATCTTTCCAAGATCCACCTCTTACTACTTTACGAGCATTATCAGGATCGTTTACATTAGGATTAATTGATGAAGCATATTCATATGATGCAGGATCGTAAGAACCATTTACCCATTCTGAAACATTACCTGCCATATTATACAAGTTGAAATCATTAGGATCGTAAGCATCTGCTTCTACAGTATATAATGCCTGATCTGCAGCATAATCTCCACGTAATGGTTTAAAGTTTGCCATAAAACAACCTCTGTCGTTTTTAGTATATGGTCCACCCCAAGGATACGATGCTCCTTGTAAACCTCCACGTGCAGCATATTCCCACTCTGCTTCTGATGGTAATCTGTATGAGTTTACTGGTTGTCTACCTCTCTTCTTTCTATCGGCATTGTGATATAACGTTCTCCACTGACAGAACGCTTGCGCTTGCTTCCAAGATACACCTACAACCGGATAATCTCCATAAGCATCATGCCAAAAATAATCGTTATGCATTGGTTCATTATAAGAATATGCAAAATCTCTAATCCAAGCTGTTGTATCTGGATATACTTCAACTTCTTGCTGAACTACAACCTCAGATCGCTTTAACCCTCTATTTTTAGCGGCTTTTTGAATATCCATATAGGTATACTGGAACTTAAATTGCTTTACATCCCAAGTACGTTGACCATTATATGACTCTTCTAATGGTAAGTACATACCATCCATTACCTCAGCATACAATTCATCTGGATAGTCATCCGTGCTAAAGTGTAAATCTACGTCTCTATTAATTTTTCTTTGCTGATTACCATAGGTATTCACCATGTAGCTTTCGTAAGCGTTAAGATTTTCTGGATCTGCGTCTACATATGCAAATTCACCAATATCTCCATTTCCTGGTGTTTTACCTTCTAAGTCAGCCATCTCAGCTAATTTTAATCTTAGAGTAGAATCTCTTACCCACTCTACAAATTGACGATACTCGCTATTTGTAATCTCAGTTTCATCCATGTAAAATGCACGAACTGTTGCTGTTCTTGTTGGGGCATCTTGTACTCCAGCTAAATCATCATCTGATTTACCCATAATAAAAGCACCTCCAGGTACCAAGGTCATTCCATAGGGCTTTTCCGGGTGCCATTTTTTACCTTGTACACCAACCAATTGTCCACGATCACCAGAATTACAACTGGCTACCATAACTAGTACTGTGGTTAGTAAAATAAACTTCTTAATATTCATAGTAACTCTAGGTTAAATTAGTCCTTATTATTTTTGAGGTCGTAAACATATTTATATATTTCCGAATAAACAACTTTTTTTCTCTTTTTTTTACACTTCACCCTTAAAATAAGCATTTCGTCGATTAAACTTATGTTAAAATCCGATAAAATGCGCATTTCAAAAGCTATTTTTCCTGTAAGCTTTATACCAGCGTTCTGGTATTTCACCTTGAGTTGCATGCACATAATCGGAATGCATGCATGGTAATAACGTATGCTTTTTTAATTTATTATTAACGTTTGGCAAAAACGGAATCTCTATCCACCAACGACCTGTTTTTAAACTCTTATAAAATATTAATTCATCATTATCAACTAATACATTATACTTTTGGTAATGGTTTTCATTTTTAAAATCGTCATCTTTCACTCTACAATTAACTCCTTCTATAAAGTACCATATCATTTGTGCTACCAACATTGCGGTTGCACTATCATTCTTAGATACGTTATATTCATAAATACCAAAAGAGGTGACCTTATTACTTATACCAGCATACCTACTAATAGCACATATTTCTTTTCCTGAAAAACCATTTGGTGAATATTTCTGATTTTCACTTACCTCAGCAGCTCTAACTGATTTTAAATCTACTGAAACAATATGCGCATCTCGCATTAACGGTTCTACTCTACTTATGTCTCCAGAAATCTCTCCTAATCGGTAGGCCTCAAAGTACAGCTTTTCTATGAGATCTATTTCTTCTTGGGAGTTAAAGTATGTTTGATATCCTATTGTTGTGTAATTAAACAAATTATAGGGCTCTTCTACAATGACTTTACCTACATAACTATTATTCTTTATAGGAAGGTTGGCATCACCTAAATCAAAATTTGTATCTACACTTACAACGTTAACCATTGGTAGAATAGAATCGTACGCACGGTAATTGGCATACGTTAAATCTTGACTTCCTCCCAACACAATAGGTATAATGCCTTTTTCTACCAAAACAGTAATTGCAGTGCGAATTGCAAAATAAGTATCTTCAACTGTTTCGCCTGGTTCAATATCACCAAGGTCTGCTATTGTAGTATGCCAATTTCCAGGAAATAGCGTGTAAAGTGTTTTTCGAATCGTATCGAAATTAATAGGAGCACCTATATAATTAACATCATTTCTATTTTCTTGAACTCCGATAATCGCCATTTGAACGTCTTCCAAATCTGGAATTCCGTTTTGACGCGAATGAACCTTGATTTTTTTTCCTAGCGCTTGTTGCGCTGTTAGTTCGTTATGAGCTAAAATCGCATCTGAAACAGGCGTAAGGAAATTAAAATTCATACTCAATTACTTCTTTTTTGTGGTCGTTTTTTTCTTTGTAGCCGTCTTCTTCTTTGTTGCTTTCTTTTTGGTAGTTTTCTTTTTTGGCGCATTTTTTTCGAGAATGCCTAATGCTTTCTCTAGCGTCATTTTACTCACATCTACCGTTTTGGCTAACTCTACTTTTTGTTTACCCTTAATAATGTTATGTCTTCCCCAACGTGCTTTCTCTACTCTTACACCTTCATCTTCCCAGTTATGAATAACCTTATCAATTTCTTTTTGTATCTTTTCTTCGATCAAAGTTACAATGTCTTCTTCAGATAAATTATCCCAATCGTACTTTTTATTCACATTTATAAACATATTGTTCCATTTTATAAATGGCCCAAAACGTCCTTTACCTTTGGTAACCTCTAAATCTTTATACATATATATAGGAGCATCTGCTAATTCTTTCTCCTTAATATATATCATTGCTTCATCCATATCAACACTCAACGGATCTACTCCTTTTGGAAGCGATACAAACTTTTTCCCAAAACGAACATAAGGTCCAAAACGACCGTTGTTAACTTCTACTTCTTCCTCCTTATAATGACCAAGTGCTTTTGGAAGCTTAAATAAATCCATAGCCTCTTCATACGTAATGGAATTTAATTGTTGGTCTGGCGATAATGACGCAAACTTTGGTTTTTCCTCCTCGTCTTGAACACCAAGCTGAACCATAGGCCCAAACTTCCCTAAACGCACACTAACTTGTCTACCTGTTTTTGGATCTGTACCTAAAATACGTTCTCCAGACTCGCGTTCAGCATTTTCTTGCACATCTTCAACTTGTGGATGAAAGCCTTTATAGAAATCTTTCATCATTTCTCGCCAATCTTCTTTTCCTTCCGCAATATCATCAAACTTATCTTCTACTTTAGCAGTAAAGTTGTAATCTAATATGCTTTCAAAATGATTCACTAAGAAATCAGTAACAATCATACCAATATCTGTTGGCACCAATTTACCTTTATTAGAACCTGTTTGTTCTGATAGTGTATTGTCTTTTATCTTTTGATCTTCAAAAACTAATTGCTTGTAAGTTCTCTGGTCACCTTCATGCGTTCCTTTTTCAATATAGTTTCTATTCTGAATGGTAGAAATTGTTGGTGCATACGTTGACGGACGACCAATACCTAATTCTTCTAATTGCTTTACTAATGAGGCTTCAGTAAATCTTGCCGGAGGTCTTGTAAAACGTTCGGTTGCTGTAATATATTTATTTTGAAGTGCCTCACCTACTTTTAAATCTGGCAAAATACCTTCTTGCTCAGTATCTTCATCATCGGTTCCTTCTAAATAGACTTTAAGGAATCCTTCAAATGTTATGATTTCACCATTTGCAGTGAATTGCTCACTAATCTTATTTTCTGCATTAATCTGAATTTTAAGGTTGGTACGTTCCAATTTTGCATCACTCATTTGAGATGCAATAGCTCGTTTCCAGATTAAATCGTACAATCTTGCCTGATCGCGCTCTGCATTAACAGTATGATTTGAAAAATCTGTTGGTCTAATTGCTTCGTGTGCTTCTTGTGCTCCTTTAGATTTTCCTTTATAATTTTTTGGGTTACTAAACTTAGAACCATAGGCCGAAATAATTTCGTTCTCCGCTCCTTTTTTAGCTTCATCAGATAAATTAACACTATCTGTTCTCATATAAGTAATAAGACCAGCTTCGTACAAACGTTGTGCATTTTGCATCGTTCTACTCACAGAAAATCCTAATTTACGTGACGCTTCTTGCTGAAGTGTTGACGTTGTAAATGGCGCAGCAGGTGATTTTTTTGCTGGTTTCTTTTGTAAATCTGAAACTTCGTAAGATGCTCCTATATTATCATTTAAAAATTTTAAGGCTTCTTTTTCTGAACTAAAATTCTTAGGTAATTTTGCTTTGAATGAATTGCCGTTTTCATTTGTAAACTCTGCATCCACTCTATACGATGCTTTTGCTTCAAAAGCTTGTACAGCGCGTTCACGTTCTACAATTAAACGTACAGAAACCGACTGTACACGACCAGCAGATAAGCCACCTTTCACTTTTCTCCATAAAACCGGAGATAATTCATAACCTACAATACGGTCTAAAACACGTCTTGCTTGTTGTGCATCTACTAAGTTATAATCTATACTCCTTGGATTTTCAATGGCTTTATTAATCGCGCTTTTAGTAATCTCATGAAATACAATTCGCTTCGTTTTATCTTTATCTAATTTTAAAGTTTCTGCCAAATGCCAAGCAATAGCCTCTCCTTCCCGATCCTCATCACTCGCTAACCATACAATATCCGCTTTTTTTGCTAATTCTTTTAGTTTTTTAACGACATCCTTTTTGTCCTTAGACACCTGATAATTAGGCATAAAGTCTCCTTCGACATCTACCCCTAATTCTTTGGATGGTAAATCTGCAATGTGTCCAAAACTGGACTCCACTTTAAAATCTTTACCTAAAAATTTTTCAATAGTTTTAGCCTTTGCAGGTGACTCAACAATAACGAGATTTTTTGACATTCTTAAAATTTTGCGTTTACAAATGTATGTGAAAATTAAGATACAAACCTAATTTGGTCGTAAATACCATACATTTTAACGCAATTAAATGAATGTAAAACACAGAAAAAGCCTTACGATTTGCAAGGCTTTTAGGATTAAAAAAAATATTTAATCTTATTTAATAGACATATAAAATAGGTTCTGATAAACCTTCAATGTTTAACAAAACTTCATTTGAGCCATCTACCTGTAACTGTGTTAAATTAAATGGCTCCGTTTTTTCTATAACTGTTAAGCAGTCTTCATTATTAGTAAGTGTCAGTTTTAAATAACGTTGTGGAGGCATCGACTCAGCAATATTTTCTGAATCTATTAACGATAAATCCCAAGAACTACCATCGCAGCCACTTGAACTGATATTAAACACTAAACAATGACCATATAAGTTAACATCTAATACATCATAATGATCCGATTCTGCATTGTCATATGTTTCATTATTACTTACGACCACTAATCCACATGATTTCGTTGACAAATCATCTTCATCACATTGAAAATTCAGCAACAATAAACAAAACAAAGAAAATACTGTGATTTTTTTCAAACTCATAAAACTGTTTCTTTATAGATGCATAATTTGATAAAGGGTTGCGTTAAAAGGTAGATAATTGCTCAATTCGCCTCATTTGATCATTGTCATTATCAAATCCAACCACGTCCTTATAAATAAAATAAGATGGCAACTGAACAAACGAAGTTGTGACGTAGACACCAAAACCACACATTAAAAAACCAATTACTATTGCTAAAAACCCAGAGATAAACATAAGACCGAAAGCAAGCAACCATTTTTTATTACCGAGATCAAACCCCAATTTAATGATTTCCGATATGGATAAATCTGGATTAAAAGCATAGACAATAACGACAAAAGATAGTGGCACTATGACGTATAGAATGGGTAGAAAACATAACATAGCCGCTAAAAGCGAAATGCCTGAATACGCAACTCCCAACTTAATCGTTTTAACTAAATACGGTTTTTTGAAGAAATAAAAATAATCTTCTTTACCTAGTTGTTCTAAGTCTTTAAGTTGACATATACGATAAAATGCTGCTTTTAATCCAAGCCCAATGGCACTCATGGCTACTATCATAAAAGCATAAACTAACACAACCACAATAACCATAACAACACTCATACCTGCGTGACCATAAGAATCATAATTACTATCAAAAGTAAAAGCACTAACAAAACCAAAGAACAATAGCGGTATATAAACAATCATTATTACTGGTATGGCCAACACCATATTTAATAGTAAAATCACCAAGCCTTGTACCCAAACTTTTTTAAACAACGCTATAGATTGATTAAATATAAGCCCAAAGTCTAAAGCATTCGCATCGTCAATTCGACCTTTAATTTCTGTACTATTCATTTTTATTTATTTGGTTAGTTCGCCAAAAGAAATCTATTTTCTTTACATATTCAAAAAAACTTTAGCCTTACGACTTTTAAGGTTTAATAAAACATTATAACTGCCACTTTGTCACAATCAATAAAATAGTATTACCTTTGCATGCTTATTGAGATTTAGAAGTATTCACTATAACTGATGGAAAAAATAATAGACGAAAATAAACAAGGAGAAACCCTAGTCATAGACAAAAAAGAAGGCAACCAACGCAAACTATTCATTGAGAGTTACGGCTGTGCAATGAATTTTAGTGACAGCGAAATTGTAGCTTCCATTCTTTCTGAACAAGGTTTCAACACAACACAAACCCTTGAAGAAGCAGATCTTGTTTTAGTTAACACCTGCTCTATTAGAGATAAAGCAGAGCAAACCGTTAGAAAGCGATTGCAAGAATATAATGCTGTAAAGCGTATTAACCCAAAAATGAAAGTTGGTGTTTTGGGCTGTATGGCAGAACGTCTAAAAACGAAATTTTTAGATGAAGAGAAAATCGTGGATTTGGTTGTAGGACCAGATGCTTACAAGGATTTACCTAATTTGCTTGCCGAAGTTGAAGAAGGAAGAGACGCCATTAACGTTATTCTTTCTAAAGAAGAAACTTATGGAGATATTTCACCCGTAAGGCTTAACACCAATGGCATAACGGCATTTGTTTCAATAACTCGTGGTTGTGATAATATGTGTACGTTCTGTGTTGTTCCATTTACACGTGGAAGAGAACGTAGTAGAGATCCACAAAGTATTATTGAAGAAGTTAATGATTTATGGTCTAAAGGGTTTAGAGAAATCACCCTTCTAGGACAAAACGTAGATAGTTATCTTTGGTATGGAGGAGGCTTGAAAAAAGATTTTAATAACGCTTCTGATCTTCAAAAAGCTACAGCTGTAAATTTTGCTAAACTTTTAGAGTTATGTGCTAAGGCTCAGCCAAAAATGCGAATCCGATTTTCTACGTCTAATCCACAAGATTTTACCATGGATGTTATTGAAACCATGGCGAAGTACGATAATATATGTAAACACATTCATTTACCTGTACAAAGCGGAAGCGATCGTATTTTAAAAGAAATGAATCGTTTGCACACGCGTGAGGAATATTTTGAAATTATCGATAATATAAAACGATTAATTCCTGAATGCTCAATCAGTGTAGATTTAATCGCTGGTTTTCCAACAGAAACAGAAGAAGATCATCAAGACACCTTATCTTTAATGGAATATGTAAAGTATAATTTTGGTTATATGTTTACCTATTCTGAACGTCCAGGAACATTAGCTGGTCGTAAAATGGAAGATGATGTCCCAGAAAAAATTAAAAAACGTCGACTAAGCGAAATTATTCAATTAGAACGTAAGTATAGCGCGATGAATACTAGATCTCACCTTAATAAAACGGTAGAAGTCTTAATTGAAAAGGCCTCAAAAAAATCGGATTTAGAATGGTCTGGAAGAACCTCAGACAATACGGTTGCTGTTTTCCCTAAGGAACATTATAAAGTTGGAGATTTTGTTAATGTGTTAATTACAGATTGCACAAGTGCTACGCTTATTGGAAAAGCCGTAGGTTATTCAAAAAACAATTAACATGAAATTCACGTTTTATATCGTATTATTTGCAGTTTTATTTTCATGTAACACTGATGACATTCAAGATTCTGAAAATGAAACTCCAAACACGCTAATTATAAAACACATCAAAGATATTGGAGACAATAATGAGCGTAATTTTTATTTCGATATAAACGGAAGGTTAGATTCTATAACAGATACTAGTGCGCTTTCTGCGTATAATTATATTCTGTCTAAATTTGAATATTCAAACGACGATAAATTAATAAGTTCATATCACACCTATGGGACTGAAGAGTCATTTGCAGACCTAACCTATACTAGTACTGATATTTCTAATTATCACTATGTCACATTTGGTTATCAAACGGATGCTAACATTATCATAGATAATAACACCATTAATTATAATGACCTATTAGAATCAGGTATAGAAGAAGATGATTTAAATATTCAATGGACATTTAGTTTAGATAATTTAAAGTATTTAACACAAAAGAAGTCCACCTTGATAAACAATGATAACTCGGTATGGAATATAACAGATTATGAATATGATGCCAATTTCAACATGATTGAAAGTCATACCACCATAAATTTTGGTTCTCAAGCTGATTACAGTAATACTTTTACCTATGACGACAAAAAAAATCCGATTGCTGAAACTATGGACAATTACAAATTAGCACTTTACTTTATGGATGACTATAACATTGTAGACATGTCACCAAATAATGTGTTAAGTAAAACCGATGCTCAAGGGGTCACAGACGTGTATACTTATATATACAACAATGATAATTATCCTGTTTCTGCAACAATTACGAATACAGTTACAGGCGAAGTTACAAACACAATAACCTATTCGTATTACTAGCTTCAAGGCATAACTGAATAATTTAGAAAACTATTTAATTGATAGGTTATTCGAAATAAAAAAGAGATTACCAACAACTAAATTCTTATAGCTATGAGAAGTAAAAAAAATAAAACATCAATGAAAAAATTAGCCTTAGTATTATTCACGTTAACTTTAATTACCTCTTGTAATATTGAGCCTTTAGACTCGGCTTACAACCAAGAAGGAGGTGGTAACCAAGGAGGAGGTAGCGAGAGCGCTGACTTATCCATGTCGGTTTATGAATTAGATACAAAGATTAATGTGGTGTTTTTTGGAGCTCCTATTGAAACGATTACCAATTCAGAATTACATATTTCTAATAATAAAATTGCATCTGGAACCAACGCATTATCTGCTAATGGAAGCCCATTTGAAAACGAAGATGTCATTATAACCCGAAATAGTTCAGGACAAATTATTAACGATAAATCTGTAAATTCAGCAGGAGTTACTACAAACGAAACTGTTATAACCTACACCAATGGAGTTGTTTCTAATATAACATATGATTATTATGATAACGACGAAGACGATTACAACTACAACTTCACATACGACGGAAACATAATTACAAGAACAGAACCTGGCTCTACTATTTCTACGCAATTTACAGTAGACGGACAAGATCGTGTTATTAAAAAAGAATCGTTTGATGGAGAATTTTCTATTCAGACTGAAACAGTTGCTTACAATGCCGCAGGTAATATTACTAGTAGCACAACTACTGGTGAAACACAAAGCAATACAACGTATCAGTTTGACGATAAATCAAACCCATTACAAGTCATTTATGAAGACAATTACATTTTAACCTTTTTGAAGGATGATTATTCAGATGAAATTGGAGGTCAAATTGCACAATTTCTTTCTACAAACAATTGGAATGGAGCTTCATTCAATGGTACAGCGTTTAATTTTGATTTAGAATACAATACTGCTGGCAGAATAAAAAGTAGAGATATCGCTTATAATTTCGGCCCTGAATTATCTTTTGAGTTCAACGAAGTATTTTCATATATTAATTAAAGATGGAATCTATACAAGCCATAAAACAACGTTTCGGTATTATAGGAAACGACCCTAAACTTAATCGTTCTATTGAGAAAGCGATTCAAGTTGCACCTACTGATATTTCGGTTTTAGTAACAGGAGAAAGTGGTGTAGGAAAAGAGAGTATCCCAAAAATAATACACCAATTATCACACAGAAAACACGGTAAATATATTGCAGTGAACTGTGGTGCTATTCCCGAAGGCACCATTGATAGTGAGCTATTTGGACACGAAAAAGGAGCCTTTACAGGAGCTACATCAACGCGTTCTGGGTATTTTGAAGTTGCAGATGAAGGCACCATTTTTTTAGATGAAGTGGGTGAATTACCATTAACAACCCAAGTGCGTTTATTACGTGTCTTAGAAAATGGAGAATTTATTAAAGTAGGTTCTAGTAAGGTTCAAAAAACCAATGTTAGAATTGTGGCAGCGACAAATATTAATATGTTTGAAGCTATTAAAAAAGAAAAATTCAGGGAAGATTTATATTACAGACTAAGTACTGTTGAAATTAACTTACCACCTTTAAGAGATCGTAAAGACGATATTCATTTGTTATTCAGAAAATTTGCCAGTGATTTTGCATTAAAATATAAGATGCCAACGGTTAAATTAACTGATGACGCCATTAGCTTACTAGTAAAATATAGGTGGAATGGAAATATTAGACAATTACGAAATGTGGCAGAACAAGTTTCTGTTTTAGAGCAAGATCGTACTATAAACGGTAATACAATTCAGAATTATTTACCTAACACTGGCAGTAATTTACCAGCCATAGTGAATACGTCTAAATCTGAAAGTGATTTTAGTAGTGAACGTGAAATTTTATACAAAGTTTTATTTGACATGAAAGGAGATCTCAGCGATCTTAAAAAACTCACCATGGAACTTATGAAAAAAGGAAGTAATTCCGATGTTCAAAAAGACAACGAGCATTTAATTCAGAAAATATATGGCGAAGATAAGGATGAAGCGTTTGAAGCTGCAGTTGAAGATTTAGAAATATTATCAATTCCAGAACACAAAGAAACTATAGAAGAAATTGAGCCCGAAACGGAAGACAAATATCATTTTGCTGAAGAAATTGAAGAAGAGGAAACCTTATCTTTACACGATAAAGAATTAGAGTTAATTAAAAAATCATTAGAACGCCATAGCGGAAAACGTAAATTAGCTGCCGCAGAATTAGGCATTAGTGAACGAACACTCTACAGAAAAATTAAACAATTTGATCTTTAAGAAAAGTTTATGACAGCAACAATAAGATACTAATCTTTTTGAAGTTGATAACTCTAAAGAAACCAAACATCTATTAAATGAACGCATTCAAATATCTTTTTATAATTGCCATTTGCCTTTTATCCTTTGGTTGTAAGGTGAACTATTCTTTTACAGGAATTACAGAAACACCAGAAACGTTTCAGGTTAATTTCTTTCAGAATAATGCCGATTTGGTAGAACCTGGTTTGGATAGAGACTTTACAGATGCACTTCAAGTCCGTATTTTAAATCAAACTAGTGCTCAACTCGTACTCTCAGGAGGAGAAGTTATTTATGAAGGTGAAATTGTAGAATACCGTATTTCACCAATGACCGCTACAGCTGAGAATACAGCTGCTCAAAACAGATTAACTATAAGTGTCAATGTACGTTATATTAACACTAAAGATGAAGAAAAAGATTTGGAGCAACGTTTTTCCTTTTTTTATGATTATCCTGCAGCAGCACAGCTTTCAGGAAGTATAAAAGACACTGCTTTCGATGAAATTTTAGAACGACTCACACAAGACATTCTCAACGCTACATTAGCAGATTGGTAAAACTATGCAGCTTCAAGACCTTACATATTTATTACAACACCCAGAAGCCATTACAGCATCTCAGACCGAAACGCTTTCTTCGGCAATTAAAGAGTATCCTTATTTTCAACCTTTAAGAGCTTTATACCTTAAAGGCTTAAAACAGAAGGAAAGTTATAAATACAATAATGCTTTAAAAATCACAGCTGCTCATACTACAGATCGCAGTGTGCTTTTCGAATATATTACGTCGGCTGTTTTCAATCAAAATGAAATATCTGAACAAATAAAACAGAATACAGAATATATAAAAGCTATAGAAGTTAATGAAGTAGATGATATTTCTGTTAATAAAAGCGTTACTATAGATGATGCTTTAAAAGAACACATTAAGGCAACAGAAGGTGTTTTAGATCCAGGACTATTTGAGGTAAAACCATTACCAAAACCTCGATTAGAACCAAAAATTGAAGATTCAATTATTGCTGTTGATGTTAAAAACATAACACCAGAAAAAGAACTCGAAATTGGGAAACCTTTAGAATTTGATAAAACTGAAAATCATTCATTTACAGAATGGCTAAAAATTACGAGTTTTAAACCTATAAACAGAGATAAAAATGAAGCTAAAGTTGATTCAGAACTAGAATCTGAAACAGAAATTGAGGCAGAAAATGACGTTTCAAAACCCGAAACCGAATCTCCACTTGACAAAAAACTAGCTCTTATAGATAAGTTTATAACCGAAAACCCAAAGATTAAACCCATCTCTGACAACACACCAAAGCCTAAGCTAGTTAACAATGACAACGCTATTTCAGACAGTTTAATGACTGAAACTTTGGCACGAATATATTTAGAACAAAAAAACTATGATAAGGCAATTCAATCTTACAAAATTTTAAGTTTGAAATATCCAGAAAAAAGTAGTTTCTTTGCACACCAAATAAAATTGGTACAAGAGTTAAAAGATAATAATACAAAATAAAATGAGTGCATTTTCAATTTTTCTAATACTAATCGTAATCGTTGCCTTCTTACTTGTTATAGTAATTATGGTACAAAACCCTAAAGGCGGAGGTTTATCATCATCTTTTGGTGGTGGTGGCACACAGCAAATGGGTGGAGTTCAAAAAACTGGTGACTTTTTAGATAAGAGTACATGGTTTTTAGCAACAGCATTAATCGTTTTAATCTTAGCATCTAATTTAACCATTAATTCTGGTGGAAACATCGAATCTAAGGCTTACGATGCAGACGAAACAACAGAAATGCCAATGTCGACTCCAGCACCTACAACTAACGATGCAGGAACCTCAGAAGATACATCAGGACAATAACAAGGTTATTTCCATAAATACATGAAGCCAACTTTTTTAAGTTGGCTTTTTTTATTCTATAACGTTCGACAATTAGGGTCTGAAACTTTGTCAGACTTTCTGCCTTGGCATAATTTTCGAACTAAACCAACCTGCCTGTCAAAGGACAGTAGCATTAATAATTAAACAACTAAAAACATATAACAAATGGGCTTAAACATTAAACCATTAGCAGATCGTGTTCTTGTAGAACCAAAGGAGGCCGAAACTAAAACAGCTTCAGGTATTATTATTCCAGATAATGCAAAAGAAAAACCACAAAAAGGAACTGTAATTGCCATTGGTAATGGTAAAAAAGACGAACCTTTAACGGTAAAGGTTGGTGACACTGTTCTCTATGGAAAATACGGAGGCACTGAGCTTAAGTTAGAAGGCAAAGATTATTTAATGATGCGTGAGAGCGATATTCTTGCAATTATTTAACCATAACAAACTTAAATTCTGTCATTCCGCACTTGATGCGGAATCCAAAATCTAAAATTAAATAAATAGATTCCTGCCTTCGCAGGAATGACAAAAACATTAAAAATGGCAAAAGATATAAAATTCGATATTGAAGCACGCGACGGATTAAAACGTGGTGTTGATGCTTTAGCAAACGCAGTAAAAGTAACATTAGGCCCAAAAGGTCGTAATGTGATTATTGGTAAATCATTTGGTGCACCACAAGTCACTAAAGATGGTGTTTCTGTAGCAAAAGAAATTGAACTTGAGCATGAGCTTGAAAACATGGGAGCGCAAATGGTAAAAGAAGTCGCTTCTAAAACTAACGACTTAGCAGGTGATGGTACAACTACCGCAACTGTTTTAGCGCAAGCTATCGTAAAAGAAGGTCTAAAAAACGTTGCTGCTGGCGCAAATCCAATGGATTTAAAACGTGGTATTGACAAAGCTGTTGAAGCCATTGTAAAAGACCTTGACAAGCAATCTAAAAAAGTAGGTAGCGATTCTGACAAGATTAAGCAAGTAGCAGCTATTTCTGCTAACAACGACGATACTATTGGTGATTTAATCGCTAAGGCATTCGGAAAAGTTGGTAAAGAAGGTGTAATTACTGTAGAAGAAGCTAAAGGCATGGAAACTTACGTTGACGTGGTTGAAGGTATGCAGTTTGACAGAGGATATTTATCACCATACTTCGTTACCGATTCTGATAAAATGATTGCTGATTTAGAAAATCCATACATTTTATTATTTGATAAGAAGATTTCAAACTTACAGGAAATTCTTCCAATTTTAGAACCAGTTGCACAATCTGGACGTCCATTGTTAATCATCGCAGAAGATGTTGAAGGACAAGCCTTAGCCACTTTAGTTGTAAACAAATTACGTGGTGGTCTTAAAATCGCTGCAGTAAAAGCACCAGGTTTTGGAGACAGACGTAAAGCAATGTTAGAAGATATCGCTATCCTTACTGGTGGTGTTGTTATTTCTGAAGAAAGAGGTTTCTCTTTAGAAAATGCAGACTTATCAATGTTAGGTACGGCTGAAACTGTAACGATTGACAAAGACAATACTACCATTGTTAATGGTGAAGGAAAAGCGGCTGATATTAAAGCTAGAGTAAATCAAATTAAAGCGCAGATAGAAACAACAACTTCTGATTACGATAAAGAAAAACTTCAAGAACGTTTAGCTAAATTAGCTGGCGGAGTTGCTGTACTTTATGTTGGCGCTGCTTCTGAAGTAGAAATGAAAGAAAAGAAAGATCGCGTTGACGATGCTTTACATGCTACACGAGCTGCAGTTGAAGAAGGCATTGTTGCTGGTGGTGGAGTTGCATTAGTGAGATCTAAGGAAACGTTAGAAAAAATAACTACTGACAATTTAGATGAAACTACAGGAGTACAAATTGTGAATAGAGCAATTGAATCTCCATTACGTACTATCGTAGAAAATGCTGGTGGAGAAGGTTCTGTAGTTATCAATAAAGTTTTAGAAGGCAAAAAAGACTTCGGTTACGATGCTAAAACTGAAACTTATGTAGATATGCTTAAAGCTGGAATCATCGATCCTAAGAAAGTAACACGTATTGCATTAGAAAACGCCGCATCTGTAGCTGGTATGATCTTAACAACGGAGTGTGCTTTAGTAGATATTAAAGAAGATGCACCTGCTGCTATGCCACCAATGGGTGGAGGCGGAATGCCAGGAATGATGTAGTTTGTATAGAACAAACACATAAATTATATACTGGTACAAATAACATCAGTGTGTATAACACTATAAAGTTAAAAAAGCCTTTGATTTTCATCAAAGGCTTTTGTTTTAATTAGAAGTTATAAAGCATACAACACCACATAAAAAAAAGCCCGAATTGTCATTCGGGCTTTCTTAATTATTTTATAACCTATCTAAAATAATTTTATTGACCGTCTTCTTTCTCCTCGACGTCATGGTCTTTTCTAACTTGTTCATCGCGATACTTACAACAAGCGTGTATTGAATTGTATTGTTCTTCTGTAGCTTTAATTTCTTTGGTGTCATGACCAACAGAAGCTACCTTTTTAGAAATGGTTTTTAAATTCGTTTTACGCTCATCAAAAATAAGTTTCAACTCATGTGTGCTGATTGTCCACACAGCAGATTTTACACCTTTGGTTCTAATCGCTGCTTTTTCAATGCGCTCTTTACACATACCACAAACACCATCAACTTCTATTGTCGCTTTTTTGTTTTTGTCTTGTGCAAATGCTAGTGTAGTTACTAATAATGTAAAGATTAAAATTACGTTTTTCATATTATTTGATTTTTATCATTCCTGCCAAAGCAGAAACCTATTTGTTTACAATTAAATTTTTCTGTTTATTAAATGACTGCGCTGGTAAGAATTGGTTACTTTATCCTAAAACGCAATCCTGCATAATACATACTGCCAAAAATTGGACCGTACACAAAATTACTATCAAAATTTGAGCCAAATGGATTATCTGCGCCTATTACAGGATTGTCTTGACGCACATTAGTCACATTTTCTCCTCCTAAATATACTTCAAATTTTGGAGAAAATACTTTAGTGACTTGTAAATTCAACGTTCCTACCGTTGGTGTTTCGTCTGGCAATTGATATTGCGGCGCACTTAAATCTGTACTCGGAAAACGTTGCGCACTTAACCAATTATAGGTCGCATCAAATTTCCACTGCGAATTATTCTTTATTTCCGTTTCATAAGATGCATTAGTAAATAAGCGATGCTTTGGCACTAGTGGTTTTTCTAATTGACCAGATTCATAATCAGTTTGTATGTCATAATACTTATATGCCATTCGTAAATCAAAATGCTCAAAAGCGTTATAATTAAATTCAAACTGAAAACTATTAGCATAGCTATCTCCTTCTAAATTATAAAAGTTAACTTCAAAGGGGTTTTCCCAATCGACCACCACTTGATTCTGAAAATCAGTCCTATAAAAATCGAAAGTAACATCTGCTTTTCTATCAAAGAGGTTAAAGCCTTGTAAATAGCTTATTCCATAATTCCATGCAATTTCAGGATCTAACCCATAAACTTTTCCGCCTGAATTTAATATGTTGATTTGTCTAGAGCTCGCAAACATATTTTGGTTTTCAGCAAAAATATTAGCACTTCGTTTTCCTCTTCCTATTGAGAATCTTAACGCTGATTTCTCCCAAGGTGTATAACGCAAATGGAAACGAGGTGTTACAAAAAAGCCTAATCTATTGTGCTGATCGGCTCGTATGCCAGCTGTCATTGTTAAATTATCTAAGTTATCGAAAGCATACTCAAAAAATCCACCTACGGAATTTTCCGTACGTTCATAATCCGTTGTATTCACCAATTCATCAAAATGATCGTAAGTAAAACTCAAACCTGTCTTGACTTTATGACGCGAATCTGAAATAATAGAACTATAAATTACATTAGAATAAAAACTATTATGCTGAATATCATATTGGTTCAAACCAAAATACGAATCTTGTTCATGATGACTAAACGCCATTTGAGCTCCAAGGCTTTGATATGGAATTTCCGGATTAACATAACCTAATTTTGTTGTCAATTCAAAACGTTCAGAATTTATTTCGCTTCCCCAAGCATTAGTTGTTCCACTATCCGTATCTGGATCAAAATCGACTTCACCTGCCTGTTTTTCATCATTTAGGTATTTCAAATTAATGAAGGTAACAATGCCTTTTTCGGGGTTGGTATATTGCCAACGGTTCATAACATTAATCTGATTGTAAAGTGGCATATCTAAAAACCCGTCGTCATTAACATCGTGCTTTTCTTGATGCGTATTACCATGCAAGTACAAACCTGTACTCCACTTCTCAGACACTTTAGTATTAAAATGCGTGTTTAGCTCTAACCGCTCGCTAGAAGCTCCATAAAGATTTACAAAAAGTTTATCATCGGTTGAAGGTTTAACAAGTTCGGCATTTATTTGACCAGCAATACTCTCAAAACCATTAACCACACTTCCTGTTCCTTTGGTAATCTGAATACTTTCTACCCAAGTACCAGGAATAAAACTTAAACCATAAGCCTGAGATGCGCCTCTAATAGCAGGAATATTCTCCGTTGCAATCAAAATATACGGAGAGGTTAAACCCAACATCTTTATTTGTCGTGTTCCTGTAACCGCATCAGCAAAATTAACATCAATAGATGGGTTGGTTTCAAAGCTTTCTGCCAAGTTACAGCAAGCCGCTTTTAGCAGCTCATCACTAGTAACTGTAAATGTATTGGCGGCTTTTAAGTAGGATTTTTGGGTTGCTTGATTTCGCGATGTGATTTCTACAGCATCTAACTCGTCGCTAGCTTGAAGCACATGTTTTATGTGCTTGTTTTTATTAACTATTAACGTATCTGTTTTAAAGCCTACATAACTAATAACTAACTCGTTATATGAAAACTTATATGGTAATGTAAATGTGCCGTCTTCAGCTGTAATTGCTCCGATTGAGGAATCTAACCAGTAAACATTTGCACCAGGTAATGGCATTTCTTTTCCGCTGCTAGTTTCTAAAACAACGCCTTTTAATTGGTCTTGTGCTGATAACATAAGCGACAAGAACAAGAATTTAATAACTAAATATCTTTTCATTTGTTTGATTTATAAGTATAACTTAATCGTGCATAAACTGCACTATTTTAATGTTTCAAAAAGTTATATTTAAATCAAATTAGGTAAGTTTCATCTAGGACTTGTATATCCTTAATGAGTAGCGGTGAAACATAATCTTTGTGAGGAATGACTTGATTTGATACGTCTTCAAAAAGATTAAGGTAAGAATAGCTATAAGCTATTAAAACGTGTTGTTGAATAACCTCAAAGTCTTCAAACGATGTAATGATTATTTCAGAAAGTCCTTCAATAACATCAATTTCATCTTTACAACAATCGTTTATAATGGTCTTTGATTCATTCAAATCATCATTGATAGCAATATCATCTTCGCACTTTTCAGATTCTGAAAATATAGCAACATCAATTAAAACATCACCACAAAAGTGTTTTTCTATGGTTAATGATAAGGTTGATAACAACACCAATAACGATAGGACTACAGAAAATGTTTTATATGTGTATGAAAATTTCACGATGCAAAGCTACAAAATTATTAAATTCTCAGCATACGATTTAATAACATTTAACGATTTAGCTTATGGTAATAAAAAGCTGGCAAAAGCAAAATTAACCCAATTGGCTGAATTAAAAATCGTCTAATATTAAAAAACAAGTAGTAATCTTCTTGCTTAGGATTTATTACAAAATATAAAAAAGGAATGAGTAATAAAACATACGCTATGGAAAATATTAAAACCGAAAACTTAACAATGCTTTTATCTTTAAAGATGATGTATAAAATACCTAAAGAAATCACAGTATTTAAAACAAATCGCAATGTTGTATACAACACAAGTTTAGCAATTTCTCGTCTTGGGCTATCCATATATAAATAGTCATTTTCAAAGAACGACAAATATGGGTCGTAAAATAGAATGTTTTCAAAAGCTCTTATTAAAATTAAAAGCAAGATCAGAATTCCAACTATTATATAGGTGACTATTTTACTCATTTTGATTCAACTTTTTAGAAAATCGATTCACCCAAACCATCCAAAGCAGAAAAACAGTACCATAAATTATCAATGGGAAAATTACAGAATGTAGAATTTCTCTTCTCCATGGATAATGATAAAGTCCTATGGATAAAATTACAATCCTAATTAAATTGAATGCATAAATAATTATACTACCTGCTAAGCCATATAATACGGTAGTTTTAATTTTACCTGCAAAAGCAATTATAAAAGACAAAAACAAAATAATGACGCTTATGGCATTACAGCCTTCAATAACTCGTGCCAAGTACTTTCCGTTAATAATCAGTTTCATTGACGGTTCATTGGGATGTGGCATAATACGAGACTCATAACCCAAACCATTTAATAAAACATTGGTTTGTTCTGCCACTAAATGGGTTAAGTAATCCGGATAAAACTGAGAACCATCTGACACATTTAAATAGAGATTATAACCTATAGTTAAAACACCATAAACAATCAAAAAAGTGACTATAAAACGAATTACAGATTTATATTTTACTAAAAGTGCCTTCAAAAGTTTCTAATGTTAGTTTGGTGTTAAATTTATAAAAACAGTATTTTAAAACAGTGTATTTTAGATACTTTTGCAAAAAGTTTTTTACACCTATGAATTTACAAGAGTTAAAGCCCGAAATAAAATCTATTATTGAACAGAGTAACCTTTCTGTAGATCAACGTTTATTAAAAATTTGTGAAACTCTAGAAGCTAATATAAGTTATTATAATTGGGTTGGGTTTTACTTTAAAAACGGAGACAAAAACGAATTAAAATTAGGCCCTTACGTTGGTGAGCCAACAGATCATACTATAATACCGTTTGGTAAAGGTATTTGCGGACAAGTTGCCATTAGTAACAAAAACTTTGTAGTGCCAGATGTGGCTGCACAAGATAATTATATTGCGTGTAGTATTACCGTTAAGGCAGAAATTGTAATTCCTATCTTTGTGAATGATGAAAATATAGGTCAAATTGATATAGACTCTAACACTCCGGACCCATTTACTGAAGCAGATGAACGATTTTTAGAATTTGTGTGCAAAAAAGTAGCAAGTATACTCAACTAAAAGTACTCAGATTACTTTTGTTAAAAGGAAAAACTACATTCCTGTACGTATCGCTTCTACAGGATCTAAGCGTGAAGCCGATAATGCAGGAATAACACCTGATATTAAGCCTATTATTGAAGATATAAAAAATCCAAGAGCCATATTTTGAGGCGATAGTACAAATTCAAATTCCTCTACAGCACTACTTCCTATTATAGTTCCTATCCATACTAAAACCAAACCTACTAAGCCGCCAACTACAGCAAGAATAACAGCTTCAAATAAAAACTGAAACAATATAAACTTATTCTTAGCACCTAATGATTTCTGTATTCCTATCAGATTCGTTCGTTCTTTAACGCTTACAAACATAATATTGGCAATTCCGAAACCACCTACTAAAAGTGAAAAACCACTAATAACCCAACCTATTAGATTTAAACTACCTATTATAGTATCAATAACATCCTGAAATCCGGACAAAACACTGATAAAAAATGTGTCAATTTCATCAGGTTTCAAACCTCGTTTAGTTCGCATTACTTGTGTGATTTCGGCTTTTACCCCTTCAACATCTGCACCTTTTTCAGGTTTAATGATTACAATATATTTCATAAAAGGGTTATTATCACCATATCGATTTCTCACATAATTAGCTGGAAGAAATATTGAAACATCATTACTATCTCCAAACAAACCAGATCCCTCTTTTTTAACGACTCCGATAACGGTAAACTTCTGACCATACAAGCGTACTTTTTTACCGATGGGTTCTAACTCACCAAAAAGAGATTTTGCAATTTCTGATCCTATAACGACAACAGGTCGACCAGAATTAGATTCAGACTCGTTGTAAAAACGCCCCTTTTCAAATTCCATAACTTGTATATCAATAAACTCATGTGAAACTACAACCGTATTTACACTGCTTACCAATTCAGATTCGTACCTAATATTTTCGCGTTTTACAAACAACTGTAATGCTACATGCTCCGCTTCTGCAACAGACGATTTTATACTTCTATATTCATTAAAAGAGACCTCATCAAAAGTTTCTCTTTGCCAACGCGGCACGTCTGTTGGACCAAAAGACATATTCGCTAAATACATGGTATTACTGTCTAAAGAACTCAGTTGACCTTGTATCGTTTTGTCTAATGAATCAACCGCAGCTAAAACAGCTATAATAGAAAATATCCCAACTGTAACTCCTAAAAGTGACAAGAAGGTCCTTAGTTTATTGGTGCGAAGCGCATTTATCGCAAATGAAAAACTCTCTTTTAATAAACGTAAATAGACCAGCATGCAAGGTTTGTTTTATAACATTTTAAAGATAGGACGTTTTCAACAATATATTGTTACAAAAAACTTAAAGAAACTCATTTTTAGATTAAGTTTTTCTTTTTGAATATGCGTACTTTTGCAGCATCAAAAACACAACACAACATTATGAGCAACAAAACCATTTCATCGGCACTAATTTCGGTATTTAGTAAAGATGGATTAGCACCTATCGTAAAAAAATTAAACGACCTCAACGTTACGATATATTCCACAGGAGGAACAGAAAAATTTATTAAAGACTTAGGTATCGATGTCGTACCTGTAGAAGACGTAACGTCTTATCCTTCAATTCTTGGTGGACGTGTAAAAACGTTACACCCAAAAGTTTTTGGCGGTATCTTAAATCGTCAAAACCACGATGGTGATGTTGCTGAGCTAAAAGAATTTGACATTCCGCAAATCGATGTGGTTATTGTTGATTTATATCCGTTTGAAAAAACAGTTGCTTCTGGAGCAAGCAACCAAGATATTATTGAAAAAATTGATATTGGTGGTATTTCTTTGATTAGAGCTGCAGCTAAAAATTATGCAGACGTTACATGTGTATCTTCCGTTGATGATTATGCTGAATTTTTAGAGCTATTAGAAACTAAAAACGGGGAGACGTCTGAAGAAGACAGAAAGCAATTTGCAGCGAAAGCATTTAATGTATCGTCACATTATGATTCTGCAATCTTTAATTACTTCAACAAAAACCAAGAAATTCCATCTTTAAAAATCTCAGAAAACAACGGAAAGGTATTGCGTTATGGTGAAAACCCACATCAAAAAGGCTTTTTCTTCGGTGATTTTGATGAAATTTTCACAAAACTACATGGTAAAGAATTAAGCTACAATAATCTTTTAGACGTTGATGCAGCCGTTAATTTAATGTTAGAATTTAAAAACGACGCACCAACATTTGCCGTTTTAAAACACAACAACGCTTGTGGATTAGCACAACGCGATACGTTACATCAAGCTTATGTAGATGCTTTAGCAGGTGATCCTGTTTCTGCTTTTGGCGGAGTGTTAATCAGTAATTCGGAAATTGATGTAGCCACTGCTGAAGAAATTCATAAACTATTCTGTGAAGTTGTTATTGCACCTTCTTTTTCTGCCGAAGCCTTAGACATTTTAAAAGGAAAGAAAAATAGAATCCTTTTAATTTTGAATGATATTGAAATGCCACAAACCAACGTTAGAAGTTGCTTAAATGGTGTTTTAGTTCAAGATAGAAATAACATAACAGACACACTTGAAGGTTTAAAACCGGTAACAAATAAAACGGCAACTACTGAAGAGCTAGACGATTTAATATTTGCTTCAAAAATCTGTAAGCACACAAAATCTAATACCATTGTTCTTGTTAAAGGCAAACAATTATGTGCAAGTGGCACAGGACAAACAAGTCGTGTTGATGCTTTAAACCAAGCGATTCACAAAGCCCAGTCCTTTAAATTTGATTTAAACGGAGCCGTTATGGCAAGTGATGCCTTTTTTCCATTTCCAGATTGTGTAGAAATTGCGGATAATGCAGGAATTACAGCTGTAATTCAACCAGGAGGCTCAATAAAAGACCAACTAAGTATTGATTATTGTAACGACAATAATGTGGCTATGGTAATGACAGGAACACGTCATTTTAAACATTAGAACCATCATTTCAGAACCCAAAATAGAGATGTAAATCATCTTAATTTTGGGTTCTTTTTTTTTGCCAAAGTCCTCATCTCATTTATTTTATTAATAATGAGTAAGAAAAAATAAAAAAAATTCAGCAATAAACATCTTTAAACATATAAATAACGTATATTTTACTACTTTTACAGATAGTCTTAAGAATTACACACGAACAACCCAAATAATTAAGAATAGCGCATGGGATTTTTTGATTTCCTAACGGAAGAGATAGCCATAGATTTAGGAACCGCAAATACACTGATAATACACAATGACAAAGTTGTTGTTGACAATCCATCGATAGTAGCAAGAGACCGCATTAGCGGAAAAATCATAGCCGTTGGTAAAGAAGCCAACATGATGCAAGGAAAAACACACGAAAACATTAAAACAATTCGTCCATTAAAAGATGGTGTAATTGCTGATTTTGATGCTTCTGAGCAAATGATTAGTATGTTTATAAAAAACATACCTGCGTTGAAGAAGAAATTTTTCAATCCGGCTTTACGTATGGTGGTTTGTATTCCTTCTGGTATTACCGAAGTTGAAATGCGAGCAGTAAAAGAATCTTGTGAGCGTGTAAACGGAAAAGAAGTCTATTTAATTCACGAACCAATGGCAGCAGCAATTGGTATTGGTGTAGATATTATGCAGCCGAAAGGAAATATGATTGTAGATATAGGTGGTGGAACTACCGAAATCGCAGTAATTGCTCTTGGAGGTATTGTTTGTGACAAATCTGTAAAAGTTGCAGGAGATGTTTTTACAAATGATATTATCTATTACATGCGTACGCAACACAATTTATATGTTGGGGATAGAACGGCTGAAAAAATAAAAATACAGATTGGTGCCGCTACTGAAGATTTAGAATTACCGCCAGAGGATATGAGTGTTCAAGGTCGTGATTTATTAACAGGAAAACCTAAACAAGTTCAGATATCGTTTCGTGAAATTGCAAAAGCTTTAGATAAATCTATTTTACGTATTGAAGATTCTGTAATGGAAACGTTATCTCAAACACCTCCAGAATTAGCTGCTGATATTTATAACACAGGTATATATTTAGCAGGTGGAGGCTCAATGTTAAGAGGATTAGATAAGCGTTTATCTCAAAAAACAGACTTACCAGTGTACATTGCTGAAGATCCGTTAAGAGCTGTAGTTAGAGGTACTGGTATTGTGCTTAAAAACTTACCTAAATACAAAAGCATATTGATTAAATAAGCCATAAATAATGCAACAAATTATTAATTTTGTTATAAGAAACAAAACATTTCTGTTGTTTTTATTGCTTTTTAGTATTGCTTTAGCTCTAACCATTCAATCGCATTCTTATCACAGAAGTAAATTCATTAATTCTGCCAATTTTTTAACTGGTGGAGTGTATAGAACAATGAATTCTGTAGATCAGTATTTCGATTTAAAAACAACCAATGATATTCTGTCTGAAGAAAATAGACTTCTAAGAGAACAGCTTTTTAATACTGCTGGTATTGAGGACTCAACATATATAGACAGTTCGTATTCAAAAGGGCTATACCGAGTTACAATTGCAGAACTTTATAAAAACAGTTACTCTTTATCTCATAATATTCTTACTTTAAACAAAGGTAAAAACGATAGTATTAAGCAAGATTTTGGTGTAATGACGTCCAATGGCATAATTGGTATTATCGACAATACGTCTAACAACTATTCTACAGTATTATCTATTTTAAATGTAAAAAGCCAGATTAATGCTAAAATTAAAACCACGAATCATATTGGCTCTTTAACTTGGGATGGCAAATCTCCTGTTTATGTTCAGCTAGAAGATGTATCGCAATTTGCACCTGTAAAAGTTGGAGACACTATTGAAACGGGAGGTGAATCATCAATTTTCCCAAAAGGCATTGGCATTGGTACAATTACTAGTTTTGAAACCGATATTAGTGGAGATACCTACACTATACAAGTAAAATTGTTTAATGACATGACTAACATCGGAACCGTTTATATTTTAGAAAACTTAGACCGTACCGAAATTCAATCCTTAGAAAATAAAAGTAATGAATAGTATTGCTGGTATCAATATCACACGATTTATTCTACTACTATTAGTACAAGTGGTCATATGTAATCATATCGATTTTTTAGGGTATATAAATCCTTATATCTATATCATTTTCATCTTTCTATTTCCGATTAGAGAAGAACGATTAGCGCTTTTAATTGTTAGCTTTTTACTAGGCTTACTTGTGGATTTATTCTCAGATTCTGGAGGAGTACATGCTGCAGCCGCAGTAAGTTTGGCTTATATTAGACCTATACTTTTAAAAAGCTCATTTGGAATGTTATACGAGCACCACAGTATAAAGTTTAGCACGACAGATATAGGTAGCTTAATTACTTATATTTCATTAGGGACTGTTATTCATCATTTAATTTTATTTTCTCTAGAAATATTTAACATTTCCAACATACTAATAACCTTAAAAAAGACGTTATTTTCTAGTATCTTCACGACACTTCTAAGTGTATTGATAATAATTTTATTTAGCCGAAACCGAAAATGAGAAAACTGCTTTTATTAACAACTGTGATCTTTGTTGGTCTTGTTTTTATTGCGCGTTTGTTTTATCTTCAGGTCTATGATAATGACGCCTACAATGTTTTTGAAGACAATGCCATTAGAAAGGAATACCATTACCCTAAACGTGGTTACGTCTACGATCGAAATGGAAAATTATTAGTTGCCAACCAGCCGTCTTACGATGTTATGGTAATTCCTAGAGAAGTGGCTCCATTAGATTCTTTGGAAATTCAAGAATTTTGTAATCTTCTAAAAATTACACGAGAGGATTACGATAGTAAATTAGAAAAAGCCACGCATTACTCTCCTAGACTTCCTTCTCCGTTTGTACCACAACTTTCAAAAAGAGATTATGCTGTTCTTCAAGAAAAAATGAGAAAATTTGAAGGTTTTTATATTCAGAAACGTTCACTGAGATCATACCAAACAAATATTGGTGCTAACGTACTTGGTGACCTTGGAGAGGTTAATCGTAAAACTATTGTAAACGACCCTTATTATTCGCTAGGAGACCTTATTGGAAAACAAGGCATTGAGAAAACCTACGAAAACACCTTAAGAGGAGTTAAAGGTATAAAATTCATTCAAAAAAATCGATTTAATAAAAACATTGGGCCTTTTAAAGAAGGGACACTAGATACCTTGCCTCAACCAGGAAAAGACATCACAATTACTATCGATTCAGAGTTACAAGCCTACGGAGAATTGTTAATGAAGCATAAACGTGGTGGTATCGTTGCCATTGACCCAAGTAGTGGTGAAATTCTCGCCATGGTCACAGGTCCAAGTTACAATCCTAACTTATTAGTGGGAAGAGAGCGTAATAAAAACTTTTCAAGCTTATTCCTAGACAAAGTAAACAAACCAACGTTCGATAGAGGTTTACAAGCTCAATATCCACCTGGATCACCATTTAAAGTCATCAATGCACTTATTGGATTACAAGAAGAAGTTGTTACAGTTAACGAAACATTTCCATGCAGAATGGGATATTATTATGGTAGTAGAAAACTTACAGGTTGTCACTACCACAGAAGCCCAATTGCTATGAATGATGGTATCGCTCAATCGTGTAATGCTTATTTTATAAATGTTTATCGCCGTGTTGTTGATAAATATGATGATGTAGGAGAAGGAATGAATATTTGGGCAGAGCACGCAAAAAGTTTTGGCTTAGGTAATTACTTGAATAACGATTTATCTGTGGGACAACCAGGTAGAATTCCTGATGGTGATTACTACGATAGAGCATACGGAGACAATCGTTGGGGATCCACCTATATTGTGTCTAATGCTATTGGCCAAGGAGAAGTTGAAGCAACGCCAATTCAACTAGCCAATATGGTGGCAGCTATTGGGAATCGAGGGTATTATTACACGCCTCATATTATTAAAAATATTGAAGGTGATACTATTCCTAAAAAGTACAAAACACCTAAATACACCACAATAGACAAACGTCATTTTGAACCAGTAGTACAGGGTATGTTTGATGTTTATAACAATGGAACAGCCCGATATCTTCAAGTTCCAGATATTGAAATCTGTGGAAAAACAGGTACGGCAGAAAACTTTACAAGAATAGACAGCGTTAAAACGCAACTTACCGACCACTCCATATTTGTCGCTTTTGCACCAAAAGACAACCCAAAAATAGCCCTTGCCGTTTTTGTTGAAAATGGATATTGGGGCAGTCGTTTTGCTGGCCGAATGGCAAGTTTAATGATTGAAAAACACATTAAGGGCCATATTACAAGAACGGATTTAGAACGGTGGATTTTAACGCATAGTTTAGAAAATGAATACAAAAAACCGTATTCTGGAGAACCCTTTAAAATTAACGGTGAAACAACACTTCAGGTAATTGAAAATTACGCTACGGAAGAAAATTATCCGGTAGCAACCCAAAACGAAAGTGACGTTAAATTATAATTTTTCATGTTAAGAGAAAACCAAAGACATTTTAAGTTTGATTGGATTACCATCATTCTATTTTTACTATTACTTGCTTTTGGGTATCTTAATATTTTATCGGCTTCTCATGTTGGAGAAATTACCAGTTATTTTGATACGAGTCAACTCTACGGTAAGCACCTCATATTTATTGGTCTAACCTTCTTACTTATTGTGATAATTCTTTCCTTAGAAGCTAAGTTTTACGAACAGTTTGCCAGTATAATTTACATCATCGCTATGTTGTCCTTAATTGGCTTATTTATCTTTGGAAAGGATGTTAATGGAGCACGCTCATGGTATGGTATTGGTAGCATGACCATACAACCTAGTGAATTTGCTAAGTTTGCCACTGCATTAGCGGTAGCTAGATATATTAGTGACTTACAAACTAACATGACAACCATTAAAGATCAGCTTAAGGTTGCCGCTATTATTCTTATTCCTGCCATACTTATTTTACTTCAAAATGACGCCGGAAGTACCATTGTTTATTTAGCATTTTTCTTTGTTTTTTATCGTGAAGGCTTACAACAAGTATACTTAATTATCGCTTTATCCCTAATTGTATTAGCCGTTTTAGCATTAAAATTTGGCATAGTTATAACAGCCATTGTGGCTACTATAATTCTTATGAGTCTCTATTTTATTAGAAAGAAAAAAAGAGGTTCCATCATACAGTATATTGTTATACTTCTAGTCTCTTTAGCATTCTCTTACGGTGTAAAGTTGTTTTATGAACATGGCTTAAAAGCACATCAGCAGAATAGAATTAGTCTTTGGTTGCGATTAGAAAAAGATCCAGCCAAACTAGAACGTATGAAAAAAGCAGAAGCTTATAACCTTATTCAATCTGAACAAGCTATTAGTTCTGGTGGTTTTTCTGGAAAAGGCTTTTTACAAGGCACGAGGACCACAGGTAAGTTTGTACCCGAACAACATACCGATTATATATTTAGTACTGTAGGTGAGGAATGGGGATTTTTAGGAACCAGTTTTGTGGTTATCATTTTTGTACTCCTTATTCTTAGGGTTTTATACTTAGCTGAAGGTCAAAAGTCACAGTTTAGTCGTGTGTATGGTTATGGAGTTGCGTCTATTCTATTTGTGCATTTTACGATAAATATTGGAATGGTAATGGGCTTAATCCCAACAGTTGGTATCCCACTACCCTTCTTTAGTTATGGCGGCTCCGGACTTTGGGGCTTTACTATTTTGCTGTTTATATTTGTGAAGCTAGATAGTAATAAGATTAACGAGTGGTAGATGTATGAAACTTGATGAACCAATTACAAAACCATTCTTCTTTGTACTCTTTGGTTTAATTGTTTTGGGTTCTCTTATTTTTCAACTAAATGCTTATTTTGAAAAGACAGAAATAAAAAAACATAAAATAGAAGTCATTGGTAAAGTGATAGACCAATATCGAAACAGCAAATCAACGAGACATATTAGATATGAATACACTTTTGAAGGTAGAACATACGAAGACACAAAAGCACTTGGTAATAATTCTAAAAATTATTTAAATAAATATTTTAAAGTCAATATTTCTGAAGCAAAGCCAGACTTTAGTATTATTTTGCTAGATGAAGAAATTATTATACCAACAAACTAAAACCTACTAGGTTTTTAAACCTAGTAGGTTTGGAATTAAATATTCTACTTCAAACTTGTTAAACTCGCTTGAATTGTTTCAATCTTAGCTAAGGCATCTGCTTCTTTTTTCTTTTCAGCAGCTACAACTTGCTCCGGTGCTCCTGCTACGAAACGCTCGTTAGACAATTTCTTTTGTACTGATTTTAAGAACCCTTCTGTATATTTTAATTCTTCCGTTAGTTTTGTAATCTCAGCCTCAACATCTATACTACCTTCCATCGGAATAAAATACTCATTCGATTTTACTCTAAAGGTTAGAGCTCCTTCTACAGGTTCTTTCACATAGTCAAAGCTTTCTAAGTTGCCTAGTTTAGCAATTACAGCATCAAACGTTGTGGAAGCATTTTCGTTATTTACCACCGAAAATCCAATGGCATCCTTAAACGCTATGTTCTTTTGTTTTCTAATGTTTCTAATTCCTGAAATAACCTCTGATGCAAAATCAAACTCTGATATTAATGTGGTATTAATCGGTTTTGCTTCTGGCCACTTTGCAACAATTAAGGCATCTTCTGGAGAACGCTCTTTAATATATTGCCATATATCTTCCGTTAAGAAGGGCATAAAAGGGTGAACTATTTTTAAGTTATCTTCAAAAATAGACATCACTTTCTCATAGGTTGTTCTATCTATAGGTTGTTGATAAGCCGGTTTTACCATTTCTAACATCCAACCACAAAAATCATCGTAAATCAACTTGTAAATTGACATTAGTGCATCACTTAGTCTGTATTTACTAAAATGATCTTCTATTTCGACCAGTACAGACTGAAATTTAGCTTCGTACCATTCTAAAGCAATCTTACTAGAGTTTGGTTGTTCAATATCTGCTACCTCCCAAAGATTCGTTAACTGAAAAGCATTCCATATTTTATGACCAAAACCTTTACCTTGTTGACATAAGGCTTCATCAAACATTAAATCGTTTCCGGCAGCAGAACTTAATAGTAACCCTACTCGTACTCCATCCGCTGTATATTCTTCAATAAGTTTTAAAGCATCGGGTGAATTACCAAGAGATTTAGACATTTTTCGTCTTTGCTTATCTCTAACTAACCCTGTTAAATACACATTTTCAAAAGGCCTTTCGTCTTTATATTCATAACCAGCAATAATCATTCGCGCTACCCAGAAAAATAAAATATCTGGTCCAGTTACTAAATCGTTTGTTGGATAATAATATTTTATTTCTTCATTTTCAGGGTTTCTAATACCATCGAACACGCTCATTGGCCATAGCCATGAACTAAACCAAGTATCTAGTGCGTCTGTGTCTTGAGTTAAGTCTGAAGCTTGAAGCTCGGAGTTAGAAGTTTTTACTCTTGCAAGCTTAATCGCTTCCTCAATACTTTCTGCAACCACAAAATCTTCTTTCCCATCGCCATAGAAATACGCAGGAATTTGTTGTCCCCAAAGTAACTGACGTGAGATATTCCAATCGCGAATATTCTCCATCCAATGTCTGTACGTATTTTCAAATTTCTTAGGAAACAATTTGACATCACCTGTTTTTAAAACGGCATCAATAGCTGGTTTGGCTAAATCTTCCATTTTTAAAAACCATTGGTCGCTTAATCTCGGTTCGATTACTGCTTTTGTACGTTCAGAAGTTCCGACTTTATTAACGTGGCTCTCAGTTTTAACCAAAATACCAGCTTCTTCTAATTCTTTAACGATTCCTTTTCTTACGACAAAACGATCTTGACCTTCGTAATGCATTCCGAAACTATTCAAACTCGCATCAGCATTAAAAATATCAACCACTTCTAGTTGGTGTCTATCCCCTAAAACTTTATCATTTTCATCGTGAGCAGGAGTTACTTTAAGACAACCTGTTCCAAATTCAATATCGACATACTCATCTTCAATAATAGGAATAACGCGTCCACAAATAGGCACAATCGCTTTTTTACCTTTTAAATGCGTGAATCGTTCATCATTTGGGTTAATACAAATCGCTGTATCACCAAAAATGGTTTCTGGTCGTGTAGTTGCTATGGTTAATTTTTCATCGCTTCCTTCAACTTTATATTCTAAATAATATAATAAGCCTTGTTTTTCTACATGGATGACTTCCTCGTCTGATAAGGTCGTTTTAGCTTCAGGATCCCAGTTAACCATTCGGTAACCTCTATAAATAAGGCCTTTGTTATATAAATCTACAAATACCTTTATTACCGCTTCAGACATATCGTCATCCATTGTAAACTTCGTACGATCCCAATCACAAGAACAGCCTAATTTTTTAAGTTGCTCTAAGATGACTCCTCCATATTCATCAGTCCATTCCCAGGCATGCTCTAAAAATTCTGCACGCGACAAATCATTTTTATCAATACCTTGTTCCTTCAACTTGGCAACAACCTTAGCTTCTGTGGCAATTGAAGCATGATCCGTACCAGGAACCCAACACGCATTTTTACCCAATAAACGTGCACGACGAATTAAAACATCTTGAATCGTGTTATTCAACATATGTCCCATGTGTAACACTCCAGTTACATTTGGTGGAGGAATTACAATGGTGTATGGTTCTCTTTCATCTGGTGTAGAGTGAAAATAATTGTGCTGCATCCAGTAGTTGTACCATTTATTTTCAACTGAAGATGCATTATATTTAGATGGAATTTCCATATTTTGGTATTGTTTTTGTAATACTTAGATTATAACGAGCAAAAGTACTTATAATTCCTTTTTCGAAAAATTATTAGTGTAAGAATATGGGGTAATAAGCCAAAATTTCTGTTAAATGGAGTGTATTACATCTAATAAATTTTGATTGAAAGGAAAAAGTAAGTAGTTTTGAATTATCAATTTTAAAAATAAAATGATGAAAAATTTAATAGCAGTATTATTTGTAGGACTAATGAGCGTTGGTGCTTTTGCACAAGAGAAAGTTGCAAAAATAGAGTTTAAGACAGATGTTATAGACTACGGTACCATAGAAAAAGGTGCTGATGGAGTAAGAACATTTGAGTTTACCAATACAGGTGATGCTCCTTTGGTTATCTCTAATGTGAAATCGACTTGCGGTTGTACAGTACCTAAAAAACCTAAAGGACCAATTATGCCAGGTGAAACAGGGGAAATCGAAGTAAAATACGACACAAAAAGAGTCAACCCTATTAGAAAGACAATTACTGTTTTTTCCAATGCTGAAACACCAACAGTAGCATTGAAAATAAAAGGATTAGTAGTTGACCCTAATAAGACTAGTGTTTTAGAAAAGAAAAGTAAAAGTATGCTTGAGCAATAATCTAGTATATTAATAATAGATAAAAGATGAGCTTTCAATTTGAGAGCTCATTTTTTTATGTATTTTTTCTATTAACCTTAAGAATTTTCAGAACTTAGCAATTTAAAACTAATACCACATGCCAACAATATCAAACAAAGGCATCCAGATGCCAGAATCACCAATTAGAAAATTGGTTCCTTACGCAGAAGAAGCTCAAAAAAAAGGAAAAAACATTTACTACCTAAACATAGGTCAACCAGATATAAAAACTCCGCAAGTAGCTCTCGATGCTATTAAAAATGCAACTATAGAAACATTAGCATATAGTAGATCTGAAGGTTCTGAAAGCTACAGAATAAAAATTGCAGATTATTACAAACGCAATTCTATTTCGGTTTCGCATGACGACATTATTGTAACCACAGGAGGAAGTGAAGCACTTTTATTTGCTTTTGGAAGCATTATGGACGTCGGTGACGAAGTTATAATTCCTGAGCCATTTTATGCTAATTACAATGGGTTTTCAACAGCTTCTGGTGTGAATGTTGTGCCTGTAATTTCTAAAATTGAAGATAATTTTGCACTGCCTCCAATTGATGAGTTTGAAAAATTAATCACGCCAAAAACAAAGGCTATTTTAATTTGTAATCCAGGTAATCCAACTGGTTATTTATATTCTAAAGAAGAAATAAAACAACTTGCTGCTATAGTTAAAAAGCACGATTTATTTTTAATAGCTGACGAAGTTTATAGAGAGTTTGTTTACGATGGCATTGAACATTATTCTGTTCTCCAAGAACCAGGATTAGAAGAACACGCTATAGTTATTGATTCCGTATCTAAACGTTATAGTATGTGTGGTGCACGTATTGGTTATTTAGTATCGAAAAATAAAGACTTCATAAAAACAGCTTTAAAATTTGCACAAGCAAGATTGAGTCCACCGACTTTAGCACAAATTGCAAGCGAAGCAGCTTTAGACACACCTCAAAGTTATTTTGATGATGTAAAAGAGGAATATGTAAAACGTAGAAACACAGTAATTTCGGCCTTAGAAAAAATTGAAGGTGTAAAAGTGGCTAAACCTAATGGAGCGTTTTACTGTATTGCAGAATTACCGGTTAAAAACTCTGATAATTTTGCAAAGTGGCTATTAGAATCCTTTGATGATAACGGCAATACCGTAATGGTAGCTCCTGCTGCTGGGTTTTATTCTACTCCTGGTGTTGGACTCAACCAAATACGAATCGCTTATGTGTTAAATAATGAGAGTTTAACAATTGCCGTAAATATTCTAGAAAAAGCATTAAAGGCATATAAAGACTAATGACTATTATTAATAATGCTTCTCTAAAGTCGTTTAACACTTTTGGTATCAATGCTAAGGCGCAGTCTTATTGTGATATTAAAGACCTTGACACGCTTTATAATGTTTTAAAAAAGCATTACAAAACGCCATTATTTGTTTTAGGTGGAGGAAGCAATATGTTATTAACTAAAGATATTGAAGCCTTGGTGCTTCATATTAACCTAAAAGGCATAGAAATCGTTAGTAACACTGAAAACTCAGTTATTATTAAAGCAATGGCTGGTGAAAACTGGCATAATTTTGTCCTTTGGTGTTTGGAACACAACTATGGAGGTATTGAAAATTTATCTTTAATTCCTGGTAATATAGGTACAGCTCCTATTCAAAATATTGGGGCATATGGAGTTGAGCTTAAAGATGTTTTTGTGAGTTGTGAAGCCATAAAAATCGATGATCAGTCCGTAAGAACATTTACAAATTCTGATTGCAACTTTGGCTATAGAGAGTCTATTTTTAAACAAGGCTTAAAAAATCAATACATCATTACAAGTGTTAACCTTAAACTTACCAAGACCAAACATCAATTACACACAGATTATGGTGTTATAAGAAACGAATTAGATGTTAACGGTATAAAAGCACCAACGATTCAAGACGTTTCAAATGCTGTAATTGCTATTAGACAAAGTAAACTGCCAGACCCAAATGAGATTGGTAATAGTGGTAGTTTTTTTAAAAACCCTATTATTTCGGCTGAAGAATTTAGTGAATTAGAATGCAATTTTCCAGATGTGCCTTCTTATAAAATATCAGATGAAGCTATAAAAGTACCTGCAGGATGGCTTATTGAAAAAGCTGGATTTAAAGGAAAGCGATTTAATGATTATGGTGTCCACAATAAACAAGCCTTAGTTTTAGTTAATTACGGCAATGCCAGTGGGAAGGAAATTTTTGACTTAGCACAATTAATTCAAAAAACAGTAAAACGAATATTTAATATTAGAATAGAAACTGAAGTAAATATTATATAAAGCAAAAGTCACAATTTTGAATTGTGACTTTTGAATTTAGAATAATTCTTTTGAAAATGCTATTAATCAACCTCTTATGAAGAAAAAATCATTCTAATAGTATATATTAAGCACCTATATGGTGTATTTAAGTATATTTACGTTCAGAAACCTGATTTAGACTATTTAACCTACAAAAAACAATACTTTAACACTTTGAGTATAACACCTACAGAAAAAAAAATCATTGAATATCTCCAACAAGGAGATAAACGCGCTTTGAATTTGCTTTATGACAATTATTCCAATAGTCTTTATGGTGTTATTTTAAAAATAACAGTGAATGAAGAAGTTGCACAAGACGCGTTACAAGAAACCTTTGTAAAAGTGTGGAAAAACGCTTCAAAGTACGATGCTTCCAAAGCTAAACTCTTTACTTGGTTATTTCGTATTGCTAGAAATACAGCCATTGATAAACTGCGTAGTTTTAATAACCGATACCATAAAGAAGTCCAAATTGACACTTCTAACGTATATATATTACCAACAACAAACTTTAACCAAGATGTCATGGACATCAAAGAACATGTTGGGAGACTAGAAGAAAAATATCAAATTGTGTTAGATGCCTTGTTTTTTCAAGGGATGACGCAACAAGAAGCCAGCGACGAATTAGATATTCCACTTGGCACAGTTAAGTCTAGATTAAAAATAGGATTAAGAGAACTGAAAAAGGTTTACAATCCATAAATTATTTGATCATGGAAAAAAAATTACAACACTTTTTAAATTCTGACCTACTTAATAAGTATTTGGTTGGAGACATTTCTTTGGAAGAATCCAAAGAAGTAGAACACTTCATTTCTAAGTATCCAGAAGCAGCTCAGGCTTATGAAAAGCTTCAAGATAATTTAGAGATTATTGCAAAAGCAGGTGCTGTAGATGTACCAAAGAATAGTTTAGAAGACATTTTAGATGCCTTAGAAGAAACAAATGACACTAAAGTAATTCAGTTAGTACAAGACAGAAAAACACCTTGGTACAGTATTGCAGCAAGTGCAGCAGCTATTTTATTTGCAGCGACTTCGTTTATGCTCTATCAAAAAAACATTGAATTGAATAGCGAAAACAATGTAGTAGTTGATGAGATTTATGACTTACGCAGCGATATTGAAAATAACAATTCAAAATTAGATGAATTATCTAGAGAGTTGCTAAAACTCAACAATCCAGATTCTAAGAAGTATGTTATTAACGGTAACGATCGTGCTAAGAATCTTAAAACGGTAGCCTACATTAACCCTATTGAAAAAACCTCTATGATTGATGTAATTACTTTACCTCAGTTACCAAAAGAGCAGGAGTACCAAATTTGGGCTGAGTTGCAAGATAGAATGGTTAATCTAGGTATTTTAGATGAATCTGACCGTAAGTTAAAGCAGATCCCTTATATGGAAGATGCATTAGCACTTAGTATTAAAATTGGCAAAAAAGACAATGCCAAAGAAAATGACACAGAAGTTGCTGAAATTTCATTAAAAGATAAGCAGTAAGGTAATTACCTAAAAAAAAAGAGGCACAGTTTTAATTGTGCCTCTTTTTTTTACTTGAAATTTAAAAAAGTTTACTCTTTTTCAAAAAATGATTTATGGATAATACCTCCAATAACAGCACCCACTATAGGAGCTACCCAAAACAACCATACTTGAGACATATACGCTCCTTCTGCAAATATAGCCTGACTTAATGATCTTGCCGGATTTACAGATGTATTTGTAATAGGAATACTAATTAAGTGAATTAAGGTTAAGGCTAATCCAATAGCAATAGGAGCGAAACCTTTAGGAGCTCTAACGTTTGTACTACCTAAAATAACAATTAAAAAGAATGCCGTTAAAACCACTTCAGCGACTAATGCAGACATCATACTAAATCCTCCTGGCGACAAATCATCATAGCCATTAGCAGCAAATCCTCCTACTCCATTAAAATCTGCTTTACCAGAAACTATAAGATACAGCACACCTGCAGCTGCAACAGCTCCAATAACTTGAGCAATAATATATCCCAATAAATCTTTAGCTTCAAACTTTCCTCCAGCCCAAAGCCCAATAGATACAGCCGGATTAAAATGACCACCTGAAATGTGACCTACAGCAAAAGCCATTGTTAATACAGTAAGACCAAATGCCAAAGCAACTCCTAGAAATCCAATTCCTAATTCAGGAAATCCTGCAGCAAAAATTGCACTACCACAACCTCCAAATACAAGCCAAAACGTTCCGAAGAACTCTGCGAATAATTTTTTCATAATTCTTAAATTAATTAGTTAGTAAAAATATGTATTAGCAGTATGACACATAATCAACAAGTTAAGTCACATCGAAATGAGTAAGAAAATAAATGTAAAAGCACTATCTTTGCATTCCATTTAAGATGAAACATCTTAACATCCAATACTTGTTTACTAAAGGAATTGTTATAGATGTTCCATCTGGCAATTAAAAAATAACAGACAAAAACAGATGAAATTACTACTACTTACATTAGGATTATTAGCTCTTGCAGTGGCCGGAATCGCCATTAAAATATGGGCAAAAAAAGACGGTAAATTTGCAGGTACTTGTGCAAGCCAAAACCCTATGCTTAATAAAGAAGGTGAAGCTTGTGGGTTTTGCGGAAAATCACCAGAAGAATATAAAGACTGTAGCGAACCTCAACATTCATAAGCATTAATGGTATTTCCCTCAATACTATTTTATGCATTTATTGCAGTTGTTAGTATTCAAATAACATATTACCTTAGTTTTCTATTTTCTTTTAGTATTAAACGTGCCGAAACACGACTAAAAAAGCACATCCCAATATCTATAATTATCTGTGCTAAAAATGAATCTGAGAATCTAAAGAAAAATATTCCGTCCATATTAAGCCAAGCTTATTCAAATTTCGAAATTGTTTTAGTCAACGATAGTTCGTACGACGATACATTAGAAACAATGAAATCTTTTGATGCGGAAAACACCAACATTAAACTTGTTGATGTAAAATCTAATGAAGCTTTTTGGGGAAATAAAAAATACGCACTTACTTTAGGCATAAAAGCTTCTAAACATGATTTTTTAGTATTTACAGATGCCGATTGTTCACCGAATTCTGATCAATGGTTGGCACAAATAAGCAGTCATTTTTCAAATGAAAATTCTATTGTTTTAGGTTATGGAGCTTATTCTAAAAAGAAGTTTTCAATCTTAAATAAGCTTATAAGATTTGAAACTGTAATGACAGCCTTACAGTATTTCTCCTATACCAAAATGGGAATACCATATATGGGAGTTGGTCGTAATATGGCTTATAGAAAAGAGTTGTTTTTCAATAATAATGGTTTTAACAACCATATGTCTATCAAATCTGGTGATGATGATTTATTTATAAATGAAGTCGCAAATGCGTCTAACACATCAATTTGTTTTACAAATGACAGTTTTACAATTTCAGAGCCGAAAACATCTTTTAAAGCATGGATTCTTCAAAAACGAAGACATATTAGTACCGCTAAATTTTACAAATTAAAGCATCAATATTTATTAGGGCTATTTTATATTACCAATTTACTATTTTGGATTTTAGGTAGTTCTTTACTAATTATAGGGTTTTCATGGCCTTGGATTGTTGCATTAATTAGTTTACGCTTTATAATTCAATGGTTATGCTTTGGGTTTACCGCAAAAAAGTTTAAAGAATCAGACCTCATTCTATTTATGCCAATTTTAGAATTATTTCTCATTACTACACAATTAAGTATCTTTATAGCTAATCTGATATCTAAGCCAAAGCATTGGAAGTAAAAGAAGCCATAAATAAAGCGAAAAACAATAATCAAATAGCATTCAATTTTTTGCTAGACACATATTGGAGTGATGTTTATGCGTTTCAACTTAAACGTACCATGAATGAAAATGATGCTGAAGACATTACCATACAGACATTTTCTAAAGCATTCGATAAGATTGACACCTATAATGACGCTTATAAGTTTAAAACATGGCTGATTACTATTTCAAAAAATATTCATATTGATCTAGTTAGAAAACAGAAAAACACAATTAACAACACCTCTAAGGACAACGAATACCGTTATTTAGATATTGTTGACAATTCACCTACACCTGAAGATAAGATTATCACTGAGCAAAACCTTGCAAATCTTTTACGTGACATCAAAAAATTAAAACCACATTATCAGGAAATTATTAATTTACGGTATTTTCAAGAATTGAGTTACAAAGAAATATCTATTGAGCTTAACGAGCCCATTAACAACGTGAAAGTAAAACTTTTGAGAGCCAAGAAATTATTAGCCGAAATTATAGTTAAAAGCTAATGTCTTCAACTTTCAAAAACTAGGTCTCCGTTTATTATTTGCCGCTGTTGTAATTGGTGTTTCGTACTTAGTAGAATTTACAAGAGTTAGAGCAGATTTTAATTTTAACAATCCGTACCATATATTCTATTTGGCATTTGCTCCGTAAATGGGTTTATTAATTAACATTGCGACTATCGATTTATTTCTACAACACCTTTTTTGCCATAATCAACTATACATTAATTTCTAGTAAATACACCCCAAAAAGCTAGAGACCTCATTTAAAACTTCATATTCTATCCAGGCTAAAAATCATTTTTATCAGTGGCTTTAGCATCTGGCATCTCTCAATTCAATACCCTATCTTTATTATTTACTTTGTATCTTTGTGACTTGAAATTGATAATTGCATGGAAACGAAAGTTGCTTCAAATATTTTACCAGAAAGAAAGCCAAAATGGTTAAGAGTAAAATTACCTACAGGCAAAAAATATACAGAACTTAGAACCTTAGTAGACAAGTATAAATTAAATACAATTTGTACGTCGGGAAGTTGTCCTAATATGGGAGAATGCTGGGGAGAAGGTACAGCTACGTTTATGATTTTAGGAAATGTATGTACACGTTCTTGTGGATTTTGTGGTGTAAAAACAGGTCGACCAGAAACAGTTGATTGGGATGAACCAGAAAAAGTGGCTCGGTCCATAAAACTAATGCAAATTAAACATGCTGTTTTAACCAGTGTTGATAGAGATGACTTAAAAGACATGGGAAGCATTATGTGGGCAGAAACCGTAAAAGCTGTAAGACGGATGAATCCTGAAACCACGCTTGAAACACTTATTCCAGATTTTCAAGGTGTTGAAAAACACATTGACCGTATTATTGATGTGGCGCCAGAAGTAGTATCTCATAATATTGAAACCGTAAGAAGATTAACCCGAGAGGTGAGAATACAAGCAAAGTACGATCGTAGTCTAGGCGTTTTAAAATACTTAAAAGCACAAGGGCAACGCAGAACTAAATCTGGCATTATGTTGGGTTTGGGAGAAGAGCGCGAAGAGGTCATTCAAACCCTTCACGATTTAAGAGCTCATGATGTCGACGTTGTTACGATTGGTCAGTATTTACAACCGAGTAAAAAGCACTTACCTGTAAAGCAATTTATAAACCCTGATCAGTTTGATGAATATAAAGCTATTGGTTTAGAACTAGGCTTTAGACATGTAGAAAGTAGTGCATTAGTTAGATCTTCGTACAAAGCACAAAAACATATTAACTAATGATAACTATAGCCATAAACGGATTTGGCAGAATTGGCCGACGTGTATTTAGACTAGCTTTAAAGCATCCACAAATTCGTGTCGTTGGAATAAATGATTTGGCTGATACCAGAACTTTAAGTCATTTATTAAAATATGATAGTATTCATGGCGTTTTAACAGACACCATTTCTTTCGACGAACATCATTTAATTGTTAATGGAGACCCCATTCCTCTATATGGAGAATCACATCCCAAAAATATTAATTGGTCGCAAGTACAACCCGATTTTGTAATAGAATCCACAGGAAAGTTCAAAACCAAAGCAGAACTTCAACACCATATTACAAATGGAGTCAAACGCGTTATTTTATCAGTTCCAGCGTTAGAAGACGATATTAAAACTATTGTATTAGGCGTTAACGATCAAACTATAGATGGTACAGAAACCATATTGTCAAACGCTTCTTGTACAACTAATAATGCAGCACCAATGATTGCATTAATAAAAGAACATCTTGGCATTAAACAAGCCTACATAACAACTATTCATTCTTACACAACAGATCAAAGTCTGCACGATCAACCTCATAAAGATTTAAGACGTGCAAGAGCTGCAGGACAATCTATTGTGCCAACTACAACAGGAGCAGCAAAAGCATTGACAAAAATATTTCCTGATTTATCTGATGTTATAGGTGGTTGTGGTATTAGAGTTCCTGTTGCAAACGGCTCATTAACAGACATTACAATAAATGTTGAACAACCAACAACGATTAAAAAAGTTAACGAAATATTTAAAAATGCAGCCAATAATGGCCTAAAAGGAATTATTGAATATACCGAAGACCCAATTGTATCTATAGATATTGTTGGAAACCCAAGCTCATGTATCTTTGATGCGCAAATGACTTCTGTTATAGGAAACATGGTAAAAATAGTCGGTTGGTACGATAATGAAACTGGTTATAGTTCAAGAATTTTAGATTTAATTTGCGATTTATCGAACAAACAATCACTTTTATCGAATAAATAATTATATTTGTTCAAACCTAAAGTGAGCTGAATGTCCCAGATCAAATATTACATATTTGTTTTTTTAGCATGTTTTTGTAGTCTTATTTTTGCACAAGAAGCCAGTGTAGAAGATGAGGACATTCTGTCTTTGAGGCTTAATGAACATATAAATCAAGCAAAATTAGACAGTGATCGAGGCAAGTATTATAGTGCTAAAGACAACCTTGTAAAAGCATTAGATATTGCAGTAACAATTGACGATAAATCTAGCCAAGGTAAAACGCATACCAAAATCGCCAAAGTTCAGTTTTTAGTTGGAGAGGAAGATCAAGCTACGATTTCTCTTAGTAAAGCAATAAAAATTCAACGCGAAATTGATGATTATGGCAATCTCGCCATTACCTATAATATAAAAGGCGTCATTTTAAGTACAAAACAAGAATACGACAAAGCTTTAGTGTATTTCAAATCGGCAAGAAACCTTTTTGAGCAAGTAGATTTAGAAGAATATGTCTCAGAAGTTACACTGAACGAAGCTAAAGCTCTTATTGCACAAAAAAATTATGAAGATGCTAAATCAAAGCTCGAAAGAACCATAATCATAGCTAAGAAGTACGACCAAAAGCGTCGTCTGAGTAGTGCTTTGATTCAAAGCGGAAAAGTATATAGTGCACTTCATAATACAAAAATAGCTTTAGCACAAACCGAAGAAGGTTTAACTATTGCACAGTCACAAAAGTTAATAGAAAATATAAATGAAGCCTTTGTAACCTTAAGTGATATTCACGAACAAAATGGAAGCTATAAAAGTGCTCATGAGTACATTAAAAAGCATATTCATTTATCAGACTCTATACTAAATGTAAAACGAGAAAATATAACAACAAGTATATCTGGTGAATCTATCAGCAATTACAAGGATGCCGAAAATGCGCAATTAAAAGCACAAATAGACGAAGTAAGTGCAGAAAGTGCATTTACCAGAATAACTACAATATTAAGTATTGCATTAATAACAATTTTATCGTTGTTAACCTTATCGCTGTATAAAAACAATAATATTAGGTTGAACACCAACACTATGCTTCACAAAAAAAATGATGAACTTATTGTTGCAAAAGAAAAAGCAGAATTAGCCTCTAAAACAAAAGCTAACTTCTTATCTACCGTTACACATGAGTTGCGTACACCGTTGTATGCTGTAACAGGACTTACTAATATGTTATTGGATGAAGATCCAAAAGAACATCAAGTGCCACACTTAAAATCCTTAAAGTTTTCTGGAGATTACCTATTAACCTTTATCAACGATATTCTTCAAATTAATAAAATTGAAGCCAATAAAGTTGAAATTGATCCAGAACATTTTAATCTTAAAAACAAATTAGAAAATGTTATCTCGGCACTTAGCAATTCTGCTAAGGATCAGAATACTAATATTCATTTAGAATATGAAAAAGGGTTACCAGAAACATTTGTTGGTGACCAATTAAAAATTTCCCAAATCTTAATTAACCTACTTGGAAATGCTATTAAATTCACAAAAGATGGAGACATCTGGGTGAGAGCTTGTAAAGTTGATCTAAAAGACAACATGTACAAGCTACGCTTCGAAATTGAAGATAATGGCATAGGTATTACAAAAGAAAAACAAGACCACATGTTTGAGAGTTTCTCTCAAGGTTCTGTACAGATTAACAGAAAGTATGGAGGTACTGGTTTAGGTTTATCTATTGTAAAAGGACTAATTCAAATCCTTAAAGGAACAATTCATTTAAAGAGTGAGCTTGGTAAAGGCACAACATTCTATTTTGAAATTCCTTTAGAGTATGATGAAGTGGTCGACAAAACCGAAGTAGAAGAAGTTAATAAAGCAAATAAGATGGAAGGATTGGATTTAAGCAAGGTTAAGATTCTCATTGTAGAAGACAACAAAATCAATCAAATGATTACTAAGAAGATTCTGAATAAAATGGATCTTTATTGTGACGTTGTAGACAATGGTGAAGCTGCAGTTGAACAAGTGCAGAACACAACATACGATGTCGTTTTAATGGATATTCATATGCCAGGTATAAGTGGATTAGAAGCCACAAAAATCATTAGAACTTTCGATAAAGAACTCACCATATTTGCCCTAACAGCTGTAACGTTAGAAGATAAAATGCATGAGTTTGGTGACGCTGGTTTTGACGATATTATTTCTAAACCATTCAAGCAAGAAGATTTTGAAGACAAATTGCACGCAGCACTTTCTGGAGAAAAGATAGTCTCTAGTTTCTTTAGTTAACAAACGCTTTAACGGCTGCATTAAATTGTGCCGCATTATCTATTTTTAATTCAATAGGTAAAAAGAACAACTTATCTTTTAAACTTCCATAACTGCTTAATCTTACATAATCTTTTTCAGTTGTAATTATCAATGATTTTGAATTCAATTTTTCAATATCAGACGCTCTAAAATTATAATGATCACCAAATTCCAAATGATCAAACTTTAAGCCTTTTTCTACTAAAAAACGAACCAATGGTTGTGCATTAGCTATTCCTGTAACTAAAGTAAATTTTGGTAGTGTACTTAGCTCTAAAGCAGCTGATTCTGATACTACATTTTTCGCATAATCAACATAACTAAAAAATACTTCCTGATTATCTTTAAGGCTTAACTTTGAAGCAATTTTTAACTTTTCTGCATCCGAAATATCTTTATGACACTTTGTGACCACAATTAAATCTGCGCGGTTTGCACCAGACCTTGGCTCTCTTAAATTACCCGATGGCAACACAATATCTTTATAATAAAGGTTGTTATATGCGGTTAACAGAATATTGAATCCTGCCTTTACTTTTCTGTGTTGAAAAGCATCATCCAATAAAATAACATCGGGCTGATCATCTAAGGTCATAAGTTCTGCAATACCATTTTGCCTATCTGCATCAACAGCAACAGTAAGGTCATTAAATTTTCTATGAAACTGAAAAGGTTCGTCGCCAATAGTATCTGCATTTGCCTTGTCGTCTGCTAAAATAAAACCATTCGTTTTACGCTTATAACCTCTGCTTAATGTGGCCAGTGATTTCTCGTCTTTTAACAAGCGAATTAAATACTCTATCATTGGTGTTTTTCCCGTTCCACCTGTACTAAGGTTTCCAACGCAAATCACAGGAAAATCATAAGACTGAGACGGTTTTACTCCAACATCGTACAACCAATTACGTAACCTAGTGATTAGGTAATAAATTGGCACAATAGGAAACAATATGATGCGGATAATCTTCACGGTTACTAAATTATATTATTTTTGAAACAAATATACACTTATGATTATACAAGACGTAATTAATCACTTGCACAACTTAGCACCTTTAGCTTATGCTGAAGATTTTGACAATGTCGGACTTTTAGTTGGAGATAAAAATCAAGAGGTCTCAGGTATTCTTGTGACATTAGATACACTCGAAGCTGTTGTTGATGAAGCTATTGAGACTAATTGCAATCTTATTGTAAGCTTCCACCCTATTATCTTTTCAGGCTTAAAAAAATTAACCGGAAAAACATATGTAGAGCGTGTGGTTATAAAAGCGATTCAACATAATATTGCTATATTTTCTATTCATACGGCTTTAGACAATGCGTTTCAAGGGGTTAATTCTATTATATGTGATCAATTAGGATTAACGAATAAAAAGATTCTCATACCACAATCTGGTACCATTAAAAAATTACAAACCTATGTTCCAAAAGTAAATGCAGAAGCCTTAAGAACGGCCTTGTTTAATGCTGGAGCAGGAAATATTGGCAATTACGAATCGTGTAGTTTTAATGTTGAAGGAGAAGGTACTTACTTAGGAAATGAAAATTCTAATCCTGTTATTGGTAAAAAAGGTGAGTTACATACTGAAAAAGAAGTCGCCATTTCTGTAACTTTCAAAAAACATTTAGAACCAAACCTATTACAAGCGCTTTTTGAAGCACATCCATATGAAGAAGTTGCTTATGAAATTTCGACCTTAGAAAACACCAATCAACATATCGGTATAGGTATGATTGGCGAGCTAAATGACGCTATGAATACAGAGGATTGTCTTAATTTTATAAAAAACAAAATGAATACAGATTGTATTAGGTATTCAAAATCATTAAATAAACCGATTAAACGCATTGCGGTTTTAGGTGGCTCAGGTAGTTTTGCTATTTCGGCTGCAAAAGCGGCCAATGCTGATATTTTAGTCACAGCCGACTTAAAATATCATGATTTTTTTAGAGCCGAAAACGACCTTATTTTGGCAGATATTGGACATTATGAAAGCGAACAGTTCACAAAATCGTTTTTAGTAGACTATCTCTCAAAAAAAATCACTAATTTTGCAATCATTTTATCAAAGACAAATACAAATCCGATAAAGTATTTATAATTATGGCAAAAAAAGCTGAAGTTTCTGTTGAAGAGCGATTAAGAACACTATATGATTTACAATTAATTGACTCTAGAGTAGACGAAATAAGAAATGTCAGAGGAGAACTTCCATTAGAAGTTAGAGATTTAGAAGACGAAGTTGAAGGGCTTAACTTAAGAATGGATAAGCTAAATGATAGCCTAACTATTATTGATGAAGAGATTAAGGCTAAGAAAAACTTAATCGAAGAAGCTAAGACTTTAATCAAAAAATATAGTGAGCAGCAGAAAAATGTTAGAAATAACAGAGAATACAACTCACTAACTAAAGAAGTTGAATTTCAAGAGTTAGAAATTCAATTGGCAGAAAAGCACATTAAAGAATTTAAAGTTCAGATAGAGCAGAAAAAAGAAGTTATTTCTGAAACTAAAGAGCGTTTAAAAGATCGTACTGCACACTTAAAGCACAAAAAAGGTGAGCTTAACGAAATCTTAAAGGAAACTGAAAAAGAAGAAGAAGCTCTTAACAACGAATCTGAAAAGTATCAAAAGAAAATTGATGACCGTTTAGTTAAAGCATACCTCAGAATTAGAAACAACGTTAAAAATGGTTTAGCTGTTGTTGCTATTGAGCGTGGTGCTTCTGGTGGTTCTTTCTTTACGATTCCACCTCAAATACAAGTAGAAATTGCTTCTCGTAAAAAAGTAATTACTGACGAACATAGTGGTCGTATTCTTGTAGATGCTGATTTAGCAGAAGAAGAAAAAGTAAAAATGAATAAATTATTTACTAAACTTAGTAAATAAGCATTCAATACATAATATATCTAAGCCTTTGCATTTGCAAGGGCTTTTTTTATTTATGTTAATTTTAGAATAGTTGGCTTTAAGGATTTGTATCTTATTACGACTATTAAAAAAAAGAAAAATCAACTCAGGGTTGTAATGAATAAGATCCTGAAACAAACTCAACATAAATGAAAAAATTGCTCAGCATAATTGCACTTACTGTATTATTCAATTGCCATAACCAAGCACAAACAAATCCTAAACAACAAGCTGTTATTGATGCAGAACCTGTTGTAGTTCCATTAAAAGATGGCAAAGCCAGAGCATATTTTGCAAGTGGTTGTTTTTGGTGTGTTGAAGCCATTTACGAAAGCGTGAAAGGTGTTGAAGAATCTATTTCAGGATATGCAGGTGGATTTACAGAAAACCCAACCTACGAACAAAGCAACACAGGACGAACAGGGCATGCCGAAGCTGTCGAAATTATTTACGACCCTGAAGTGGTTAGTTTTTCGACCTTAGTCGATGTGTATTTTGGATCTCAAAACCCAACTCAAGTTAACGGTCAAGGTCCAGATCATGGCTCACAATATCGTTCTATTATCTTTTATCAAAACGAGGAACAAAAGAAAATCATTGAAGAAAAAAAAGCAGCACTATCTAAAAGTTTAGATGCAACTATTGCTGCTGAAGTATATCCATTTCAAAAGTTTTGGGTTGGTGAAGATTACCATCAAAATTATGAGCGTAGAAACCCCAATAATGGTTACATTAGAAATGTATCTATTCCAAGGCTAAACCGATTTAAAGCTAAATTTCCTGAATTGTTAAAGGATGATGAGAAGCATTAATATAACCGTAATAGCCCTATCAGGTTTTTAAAACTTGACAGGTTTGTTTTTATAATTTTATTGCCTTCAACTCAAAAATCATTGGAAACAATTGATTCTTCATGGTATACATTCCTGCTTCCGTTCTTATTAAATCTGGAAACACATCATATGGACTTTCATCATATTCATTGAGGTAATCGATTTGTAATCCGGCTTCAATTAGAGCATTAACAACGTCGCTTAATCCATGATTCCAACCGTATTCCTTACTCACCATTTTTGAAGTTTGATTAGCATAAGTCCCTTCATATTCCTCATAAATCACCTCATCTTGACTGTAATGATATTTCATTTCGGCTTTGCCATTTGTATAATCAAACATCCAAGCGATAGGGTGAAATTCTACAATATAAAACATCCCACCAACTTTTAAACGTTCAGCAATCATTTTTGCCCAAGGTTTTAAATCAGGTAACCAACCAATGGTTCCGTAACTTGTAAATACAATATCGAACGTTTCCTTAATATGTTCTGAAGTATCTAAAACATTACAACACACAAACTCAGCATCAAGCTGTAATTCTTTATTTAATTGTTGGGCTAATTTTACACCTTCATCACTTAAATCTACACCTACACACTTTGCTCCCATTCTACTCCAACTCAGTGTATCTTGACCAAAATGACATTGTAAATGCAGTAACGATTTACCTTTTACATCACCTAAAGCCTTCAATTCATAAGGCATCAATGATGTTTCTCCCTTTTTAAAAGCCTCTAAATTATACATATCACTTTGTGCATGTATGGCTACTTTTTTGTTCCAAGTAGCTCTATTAACTTCAAAATAGTTAGGCTTGTCTTTCATGGTTGGTTAATTTAGCCTGCAAATTACTATAACTTTTTTAATATGAAATCAATATATCTTAGTCTCATTTGTTTACTTCTTGTTTCAAATTGTAAATCTGACCAACAAAAAACGTCAAAAGAAAACCATAAAGAAGAGTTTAAAGAATTATCTATCGCAGAAAAAATTGCCAACGCACATGGTTTTGAACAATGGCAAAATGTCTCTGAAGTAAAATTCACCTTTCAAGTAAATAGAGATTCTGTTCAAGGAAAAGGTCGTTCATGGACATGGAATCCTAAAGAAAATAAAGTAAAAATGTCAACTAGTGAAACACCCATTGCATATGTTAGACATAAAATAGACAGCAGTTACATCAGTACTGATAAGGCATTTATTAATGATAAATTCTGGCTACTTGTACCCTTTCAACTGGTATGGGATTCAACAGCAACGATATCAGAACCAAAATTTGTAACATCCCCAATTTATAATAAAACCCTAAAATTAATAACGTTAACATATCCTCAGAAAGGAGGTTATACTCCTGGCGATGCTTATGACATATATTACGACGACGATTATATAATCCGAGAATGGGCTTATAGAAAAGGAAACTCTGAAGAACCATCACTAAGCACAACGTTTGAAAACTACAACGATTACAACGGTATTAAAATAGCTACAAACCATAAAATGGAAGGTGGTAATTGGAATCTAAATTTTACAGATGTTAAGATTACTTTGGACGACCAGAAATAAGACCGTATTTTCGTAACCTATAATGTAAGATTCACGTACAGAGTTTCACTTTGATACGTATAGCTTACATTTTCCGCCTTAGGGCGTCTATATATACAAAACACTTTAGCTATTCTGTTAAAGTGTTTTTTTAGTTTAATTATTTTCAGAGGTATTTGAAATGTAAAACCTAAAAGAGGTCCCAACACCTATTTCACTTTCTAAAACTAAACGTCCACCTAACATTTCAACATACGCTTTTGAAATAGACAATCCAATACCAGATCCATGAAGTGCTTCTCTGTTACCAACATCTACTTGATAAAAAGGATTAAAAATAGTTTCTTTTTTATCTTCCGGAATTCCTACACCCGTGTCTTTTATTAAAAACTCTATTTGAGACGTATTAGAATTTACATTGCAGTAAAGTAAAATACTATCGCCTTTTGAAGTATATTTTATGGCATTTTCTATTAAATGCTTAAGTACAGCAGTAAGTTTTTCTCTATCTGACTTTATGAGTTGTTCTTTTTTCGGAATTTGATTATTCAAATTAAATTGAACGTTCTTTAATTCTGCTTCATGTAAAAACACTTTATACAAACCTTCAATAATATCATTAACATTAAACACGGTGTTTTTAACGGTCATTAGACCCGTTTCAATTTTAGATATGTTTAAAATGTCTGTAATAACATCGAGTAACTCATTACCACTACCTTCAATTACTTTAACATACTCTTGGTATTCCTCATCTTGTTTATGATATTCTTTTAAAAGTTCCGCACTACCCAAAATACCATACATTGGTGTTCTAATTTCATGGCTCATATTGGTTAAAAAAGCAGATTTTAATTGATCGGATTCCTCTGCTCGCTCTTTAGCAAGAACTACATTTTTATGCTTTTCCAAAAGTTCTTCCTGTAATTGGTGTTCTTTTAAAAGTGCGTTATGCAAATGGTCTATTAAAAATGAAACCGAAAAAACAGTCCCTAAAATAAATAGGATATTATTTATAAATACAATTAATAATACATTAAATAGTTCATCTTTAAATATGGGAAATTCAAAAATTTTAAAATAATGGAAGACAAGAATTAACGCATAGCAAATACTCGAAACCAACACCGTAAACATACCCGCTTTCTTACCACTGTACAGCGTAACTAAAACACAAACCATAAATAACAGGAGTCCACTACTACTTTTTAATCCAATAGAAGCAGTTAATGCAAATGCTAGTATAAATAAGTTTATAGAAAACAGGGTTTTCTTAGTGTTAATACTGAGTTTATTATTAAAAAACAGAAAACAAATTACAGCGATAGCAACTGTATCTAAATAAAACACAAACCATTTTTCTAAAATTATAACAGTTATCGCAGTAGAAATATAGGAAAAAACACCTATCGGCAACAAGATGATCAATATAGAAACAAATAGTTTATTTCTGAAATATGATAATTCATCTTGTCCTTCTTCTTTAGAGAAGTGACTGTATTTAATATACCAGTGATGATATGAATACCAAAGGTTCTTCAGCATATATAATTTGTTCGGTTGATTGATTACAATAAATCTACTCAGAAAAAATCAATTATACCAATTATTTCTTCTGAATTAATTATATTAAAATGACAGCTTAGATACATAATTAAAATATCATTTAATTATGCTATTTTTGTTACAATCCGAAAAACATCTTACTTTGTCCAACTACAAACATGGTCTTGATTACGCAAAACAACAAGACGAAATAGACGAATTATCTCAGTACAGAAATCAGTTTCACATTCCAAAAGACACCGATGGAAACGACCTTATTTACCTCTGTGGAAATTCACTTGGATTGCAACCAAAATCAACCAAAGCATACATCAATCAAGAATTAGAAGATTGGGCAAAACTTGGTGTTGAAGGTCATACGGATGCCAAAAATCCTTGGTTGCCTTATCATGAATTTCTTACAGAAGCAACCGCGAAATTAGTTGGTGCAAAACCGATTGAAGTTGTAACAATGAATTCCTTAACGGCCAATCTTCATTTTATGATGGCCTCGTTTTATAAACCGACCAAGGAACGTTATAAAATTTTAATTGAAAGTGATGCCTTTCCTTCTGATAAGTATGCTGTAGAATCGCAATTAAGACATCACGGTTATGATGATAAAGAAGGTTTAATCCTTTGGAAACCTAGAGAAGACGAAGAGTTATTACGTTACGAAGATTTAGAAAAAATCCTAGAAGCACACGGAAATGAGATTGCGCTTATAATGGTTGGAGGCGTGAATTACTATACTGGCCAGTTTTTCGATTTTAAACGCATTACTGATTTAGGTCATAATTATGGTTGTAAAGTAGGGTTTGATTGTGCACATGGAGCAGGAAACGTGAATTTAGATTTACACAATTCGGGAGCCGATTTTGCAGTTTGGTGTACGTATAAGTATATGAATTCAGGACCAGGAAGTTTATCCGGTTGTTTTGTTCACGAAAGACATGCTTACGATAAAAACCTCAACCGATTTACAGGTTGGTGGAGTCATAATAAATCTACACGTTTTAATATGCGGCATGAATTTGATGTGTTACCTGGTGCCGAAGGCTGGCAACTCAGTAACCCACCAATTTTATCCATGGCTGCAATTAAAGCCTCATTAGATATGTTCAATGAAGTAGGTATTGAAAAGCTAACTAACAAATCAAAAAAGCTTACTGGTTATTTCGAATTTTTATTAAAACAGTTAGGAGAAGGTACCATTAGAATCATCACACCAGAAAGTCCTGATGAACGTGGTTGTCAGCTATCAATTCAAGTTTTGAATGCTGACAAATCCTTACATGATAAATTAACCGAAGCCGGAGTCATTAGCGATTGGCGAGAACCAGATGTCATTAGATGCGCACCAGTTCCTTTGTATAATTCATTTGAAGATGTGTATATGATGGTTGAAAAGATGAAAACTATTTTGAATAAAAACTAAATATCATTCCGTGCACAGTCGAGAGGTTTTAATTCAATCTCGACTGCGCTCGACCAGACAAAAATGAAAACAAAAACCAATCACCAAGATTATAAAAGTCTAATAAATTTGTAAAAAAAGAATTAATTTAGGATTGAAGAAAAAAGGAATTCAACATTCAAATCCCAAATCAATTCATAGAATTGAACATCAATCTGCAGAAATAATGAGCGAAAAGCGTAACTGCGAAGCGAAGCTTCAAGCATGTAGCTTTGAAAGTGAATGTTCCGAAGGAATTTCCTCAGATTGATTGTGATCTTTTGGTTCGTTTTGCATCAAGGCAAAATGAACAAACATAAAACATAACGTTGAGAGCACTTCGACTGCGCTCAATGTGACAGCAAGAAAAATAGAATGAGTAATAAACAACAAAACATACTAATCATAGGAGCAGGACTTTGCGGAAGCCTTTTAGCACTACGACTAGGACAAAGAGGCTACAACGTAACCGTTTACGAAATGCGTCCAGATTTAAGAACCACAGACATATCAGCTGGTCGATCTATAAATTTAGCCTTTTCAGATCGCGGCAACAAAGCCATGAAACTCGTTGGCATAGAAGACAAAGTAAAGGCACTCTGCATTCCAATGAATGGTAGGATGTTGCATGACAAAGAAGGCAACACCATTCTATCTAATTACAGCGGAAGAGATTACGAATACATCAATTCTATATCGAGAGGCGAACTCAACAGTTTACTATTAAACGAAGCTGAAAAACACGACAATGTTACCATTCATTTCAACAAAAAATGTCAATCCGTTGATTTTGAAAAAACCACAGCTCTATTCAAAGATTACAACACAAAAGCTGAATTTGTAGAGGATGCAGACGTCATTATCGCAACTGATGGAGCAGGTTCAGCGTTACGAAAGAGTTATTATTTAGGTCAAAAATTCCTATTCAGTTTTTCACAAGATTATTTAAGTCATGGTTATAAGGAATTGTCCTTTTTACCCACTGAAACTGGCGATTACAAAACCTACAAGAATGCTTTGCATATTTGGCCAAGAAGTAGTTTTATGTTGATTGCCTTACCAAATTTAGATGGTAGTTTTACAGTCACTTTATTTTTAAGTTATGATAAAGGAGAATACAATTTCAATAATTTAACCACACCTGAAGTGGTAACTGAATTTTTCCAAAAAGAATTCCCAGATGCTTTAGCAATTATGCCCAATTTAGTGGATGACTTTTTCGCTAACCCAACCGCTGCCTTAGGAACCGTAAAGTGTTCGCCATGGCATTACAAAGGAAACACCTTATTAATGGGAGATTCTGCACACGCCATTGTACCGTTTTATGGTCAAGGTATGAATGCCTCTTTTGAAGATGTTGTAGAATTTGATAAGGTTCTTGACCAAAATCTGAACAGTTGGGAAGAAACATTTAAAGCCTACGAGAAAAACAGGAAAAAAGATACAGATGCTATTGCCGATTTAGCAATTGATAATTTCCATGAAATGAAAGGTCATGTGGCGAATCCGATTTTTCAAGAAAAACGAAAAATTGAAATGGCTTTAGAAAAAGAATTCCCAGATAACTATTCCTCAAAATATAGTTTAGTTACCTTTAATGAAAACATAGGCTACAGACATGCCATGTTAAAGGGTAGAGCACAAGACAAAGCTATTTTAAACATGCTGACCGATAAAATAATCTCATCCAAAGATGATTTAAAAGAGATTTTAGAAAAAGTAATCAGAGAAACTGAGGCGATTTTAGAAGATGATAGGATTGCGGGACTTTAGCTGTTAGCTGTTAGCTGTTAGCTGTTAGCTGTTAGCTGTTAGCTGTTAGCTGTTAGCTGTTAGCTGTTAGCTGAAAAATTAAAAACAACTAGGGAAGAAAACAAAATTTAATAAAAGTTAATGTCCCAAATCAATTCAAAGAATTGAACATCAATCTGCAGAAATAAAGAGCGAAGGAATGTAGATGCGAAGCGAAGCTTCAAGCACGGAATTCCGAAAGCGAATGTTCCGAAGGAATTTCCTCAGATTGATCGTGATTTTTGGTTCGTTTGCATCAAGGCAAATGAACAAAATAAGAAAATAAGCAGATTGCCACATCACGAAAAAAAAAAAAAAAAACGTGATTCACAATGACGGATAACACAAAATTATGAGTAACAATACAAAACCCACTTCCAAAGGAACAGGAGTAACACCAAGAGGCGCATATCCACACGTAAAACAAGTCGGAGATTTTATCTTCGTTTCAGGAACAAGTTCTCGACGCGCAGACAACACAATTGCAGGTGTAGATATCATTGATGAGATGGGAACAAAACGTTTAAACGCATATACCCAAACGCAAGAAGTCTTAAAAAACATAGAAAAGAATTTAGCCAAAGTTGGAGCTACCTTAAAAGATGTCGTTGATGTCACCTCTTTTTTAGTGAACATGAATGACTTTGCAGATTACAACAAAGCTTACGCAGAATTCTTTGAAAAAGAAACAGGTCCAACCCGAACAACCGTTGCTGTGCATCAATTACCGCATCCAGATTTGGTTGTTGAGATAAAGGTTATGGCTTATAAAAAATCGTAAAATGAAACAGATTGCGTTGTCTATTTTCTTATTAATATCATTAGTTTCTTTTGCTGATGCTGGAAATGCATATCGCTTTAATCTAACTTTGGTCTCAAATTCTGGAGATACAATTTATGGATACCTTTATCATTACACATATAATAATATTGAACAAACCTACCTCAGTGATACAAAGTTTAAGGAATTTATAGAAAAGGACACAGTAACTTTATATTCTTCAATTTCTACTGTATTAATTGATGGACTTTCTCTTGACTTCACTAAAACCGAATTTAAAAAAACGATAAATCTCACTAATTATTCTCGAATAAGAATAAATGATTATTTAGATTTTGGTGCTACAGAACGAATATTTGAACTTTCTAATGAAGAATATAATTTATTAAAAATTAAACAGCCGAATTCTGTTTCTATTTATAATGAGCGATATGCAGAAAATTGTAGTTTGATTTTATTAAGTTGGAATTCAGATTCTAATCTCGAAAAATATAAAACCGAAATTTCAAAAAAAATAGGAGACTTAAGTATCGATCTAATCAAAAACCAAGATGAGCTCAACAACTTTCTGAAGAAAAAAAGAGAGGAACTTACTAATGATAGTATTTTATTGATTTCTCATTGTGATGCATTATAAATGAACATTCAAAACTACATAAACGGAAACTCCCATAACCCAATTCAAGACAATTGGATAGATAACTACAACCCTTCAGACGGAGAAATCTACGGACAAATTCCAAACTCATCAAAAGAAGATGTTGAAAATGCATACAATGCTGCAAAAACTGCATTTCCAACATGGAGCAAAACAACGCTCGAAGAACGTAGTAGGATTCTAATTAAAATTTCAGAATTACTAGAAGCTAATTTAGACCGTTTTGCAAAAGCCGAAAGTAAAGACAACGGCAAACCTATTTCATTAGCAAAAGCTGTTGATATTCCTAGAGCCGCAAGTAACTTCCGTTTTTTCGGAAATGCGATTACCCAATTTGCAAGTGAAAGTCATGATTCTGTTGGACAACAAGCCATTAATTATACCTTACGTCAACCCATTGGTGTTGTTGGCTGTATCAGTCCTTGGAACTTGCCGCTTTATTTATTCACATGGAAAATAGCTCCAGCTTTAGCCGCAGGAAATTGTGTGGTTGCAAAACCAAGTGAAGTCACACCAATGACAGCTTATTTATTAGGCGAAATTTGTAATGAAGCCGGTTTACCAAAAGGAGTACTTAATATTGTTCATGGACTTGGAACCTCAACAGGTCAAGCGATTATTGAACATCCAGATATTAAAGCCATTTCTTTTACAGGAGGCACAGCAACAGGAGCACACATTGCCAAAGTCGCTGCGCCACTATTTAAAAAATTATCACTAGAATTAGGTGGAAAAAACCCAAACATCATTTTCGCCGATTGCGATTATGATGATATGTTAACTACAACGGTTCGTTCATCGTTTGCCAATCAAGGACAGATTTGTTTATGTGGAAGTCGAATTTTTGTGGAAGCTTCTATTTATGAAAAATTCAAAAAAGACTTTGTTCAAAAAGTACAAGCTTTAAAAGTTGGTCATCCATCTGAAGCTGATACTAATATTGGAGCTTTAGTTTCAAAACCACATCTTGAAAAAGTAAAAAATTATATCAACATTGCAAAAGCAGAAAATGGAATTGTACTATGTGGAGGCAATGATGTTACTGTTGCAGGATTTGAAAACGGTTATTATTTAGAACCAACGGTTATCGAAGTAGAGTCTGACGACTGTAGAGTCAACCAAGAAGAAATTTTTGGACCTGTGGTTACGATTATGCCGTTCAACACAGAAGACGAGGTTTTAGAAATGGCAAACAAAGTGAAATACGGTTTATCAGCTACCTTATGGACCAACAATTTAAAACGCACCATGAAGTTAAGCAACCAATTACAAGCAGGCATTATTTGGGTAAATACGTGGATGATGCGCGATTTACGAACCCCTTTTGGAGGTGTAAAAGCGTCAGGTGTTGGTAGAGAAGGTGGATTTGAAGCCTTACGATTTTTTACGGAGGCTAAGAATGTTTGTATAAAATACTGACAGATAAATAGTTGAATATTGTCTGGTCGAGCGCAGTCGAGACCTATTTATGAAATTCAAATTTTATTATGAAACTCTATTATGTTTATATACTTCAGTGTTCAGACAATTTAACTTATACAGGTGTTACAAATAATATTTCTAGACGATTTGAAGAGCATCAAAAAGGTCTAAATAAAAATTGTTTCACTTTTAAAAGAAGACCTTTAAAACTAATATTTCACCAAGAATTTAACGATATTGAACAAGCAATATACTTTGAAAAGAAGATAAAAAAGTGGAGTGCAAAAAAGAAATATGCCTTAGCCAATGGAGAATTTGATTTGTTACAAATTTTATCAGAATGTAGAAATGCAACACATTCAAATTATAATCCTGAAAACTAAGTAGGTCTCGACTGCGCTCGACCAGACAAAACAAATATTATGAATCTAGAATTAAACAACAAATACGCACTAGTCTGTGGAAGCACAGCAGGCATAGGAAAAGCAACTGCAATGGCATTAGCTGCAGAAGGTGTACAAATCACACTAATTGCAAGAAACGAAGACAAGCTAAAAGCGACACTTTCAGAATTACCTCAGCAACGACCACATGATTATATTGTGGCTGATTTTTCGAATCCAATGGAATTGAAGTCAAAGGTTTCAGACTATATTTCTAAACATCATGGTTTTCACATCTTAGTGAATAATACAGGTGGTCCAAAAGGTGGCCCTATTTTTTCAGCTGAAGTTGAAGAATTTGAATCGGCTTTTACACAACATTTAAAATGCAATCATGTATTAGCACAAACGGTTGTTCCTTTTATGAAGGAAGAAGGTTATGGACGACTTGTGAATGTGATTTCAACGTCTGTAAAGCAACCTTTAGATGGTCTTGGTGTGAGTAACACCATTAGAGGAGCCGTTGCCAATTGGAGTAAAACTTTGGCTAATGAGCTTGGTCAATTTGGTATTACGGTAAACAACGTTTTACCTGGAGCTACAGGAACAGACCGACTGTCTGAAATCATAAAAAACAAATCGGCTAAATCAGGTAAAACAGAGGAAGAATCTGCGGATGCTATGAAAAGTACTGTTCCTGCAAAACGCTTTGCGAAGCCAGAAGAATTAGCAGACGCTATAACCTTTTTGGCAAGTGAGCGCGCTGCTTATATTAATGGTATTAATTTGCCTGTAGATGGCGGACGGACAAAATCTTTGTAACTTTATGACAAAAAGCAATAATATAACCATGAGCAAAATATATCCTCCCATAAATTTTAAAGCCTGGATCGAAGACAATCGTCATTTACTAAAACCACCTGTTGGTAATAAAGTGGTATGGAAAGATGGTGATTTTATTGTAATGGTCGTCGGTGGCCCAAACAATAGAAAAGATTATCACTATAACGAAACACCAGAGTTTTTTCATCAAATTGAAGGTGATATGGTACTTAAAATCATAGACAATGGTGAACCTAAAGATATTCAAATTAAAGAAGGTGAAATTTTTCTATTACCTCCAAAAGTGCCGCATTCACCACAGCGTGGAGCTAATACTGTCGGCTTAGTTATTGAATACCCTAGAGACAAAGGTGTACAAGATGCGTTACTTTGGTTTTGTGAAAATTGTACCACAAAACTTTACGAAGAAGACTTTACAGTAGAAAACATTGAAACTGATATGCCTGTAATATTCGATAAATATTATGGAGATAAAGCCAAACGAGAATGTCCTAATTGTGGCACTGTAATGGAGCCACCTAAGAAGGTGCAATTGGAAGAATAATACAATTCTGAATTAATAAGAAGACACTTTATCTTTGTAAATAAGTTAAATGAATAAAAATTCTGAGATGCTTTGACTGCGCTCAGCTTGACATATAAAATATGACAAAACGTAAATTAAGAATCAACGGTCACTCACACCTTCTTCCCTATCCTGAAGAAATACCTCAGTTTATGCAAGATAAAGGTATTTTTTGGGTAGATAAAGACCGAAAATTCATGCTTCAAAAGGATTGGAATCGTCCTATTACAGATTCTAGTTTTTTCTTAGATGAAAAGTTAGAATGGATGGAACGCAACAAGCTAGACCATGCTGTTGTTCTAAATTTATCTCAACTTTATGGCAATGGTTTAAGGGTTGAAGAAATGAAGCAAGCCTTGCGCTTTCAGAATGATTTTAATGCCAAAGTGCAACATAATCATCCGAGTAAATTTACCTGTGGTTTTGTAGTTCATCCAGGATTTGTAAGAAGTGCTTGTTGGGAAATTGAGCGTTGCGTAGAAGTTTTAGGCATGCAATTATTGTGTTTACCAACGCATTACATGGATTCCATAGGTACTTGGCGTTGCATTTTTGATGAAGAAAATGAACCCATTTTTGAGATGGCGAACAAATATAATTTGGCTGTAGAAATCCATCCTTATGATGGCGAGAAGTTTATAAAATTAGAAAACACGTCTTGGCGTTTTCACTTAATTTGGATGTTAGCACAATGTGGAGATGCGTATCACTTTTTAACTTTAAATGGTTACCAAGATAAATATCCAAATATGAGAACTTGTTTTGCTCATGGTGGACAATTGGCACAAATTAATTTAGGAAGACGCATCCAAGGCTTTGATGGACGACCAGATTTATTTGAAGGTAAGAGTCACCCAAGAAAAGCCGTTGGTCATAAAAATATATTCTTTGATACTTTAGTACATGATACTGGTGGCTTAGAACTCTTAATTAGAAACCAAGGCTCTAAACAAGTCTTAATGGGATTAGATGATCCTTATCCATTAGGTGAAATGGAAAGTGAAAAGCAGTCCTCATATCCTGGAAAAATTTTAGATTTAGCGATAGATAGAAAAATTATAACTGAAACAGAAAGTGATGCTATTTGGGAAGATAATGTTATACAATGGTTATGTGGAGATGATGACGCTGCTAAAAAGAAATTAGTAGATAGAATTTTATCTTAACGCTTTCTTTAGTCTTATACTTTTAATTTATACGCTATGCATTTCTTACCCGAAAACTTAGATAAATATGTAGTTGATCATTCTGAACAAGAACCCAAACTACTACAACAACTCACAAGAGAAACCTACCAGAAAGTGTTACAACCTATTATGCTTAGTGGTCCATATCAAGGTCGTATTTTGAGTATGATTTCTAAGCTAATTAGACCAAAAACCATTTTAGAATTAGGCACATTTACGGGTTACGCTACATTATGTTTAGCTGAAGGGCTTCAAGAAAACGGAACGCTTCACACCATAGATATTAATGAAGAATTGGTTGATTTTCAGAGAAACTATTTTGATAAATCTGACTATGGACATCAGATAATTCAGCACACAGGCAGTGCACTAGATATTATTCCACAATTAGACGAAACTTTTGATTTAATATTCATTGACGCTGATAAACCTAACTATTCAAATTATTATCATCTAATAATAGATAAACTAAATACAGGTGGTGTTATTCTTTCTGATAATGTTTTATGGCATGGAAAAGTTGTAGAACCTTTAGATAAGAAGGATAAATCGACCAAAGCTGTTTTAGATTATAATACGCTTCTTAAAAATGATGAGCGTATTGAAACCGTTCTTCTTCCGATAAGAGATGGCTTAACAATTAGCAGAAAAATATAAACTCGCAGGTTTAAAACCGCTTTAAGAACCACAGATCTAATAATTAATACTAACCTTAACCATTGGATTTCGCTTTGTCAATATAAGACAACGAAGATTTTTTCACTAACTCAATGATTACGTTAGAAAAACGATTCATCCTTCAACACTACTTTAAAAATAGAATACAAATAAATGCTATTGAAAGGAGTTTTTTAGAAAATTGTCATTCATTGGAAATAGAACCGACTGTATTAATTGCTATTTATTAGGTGACAAGACACCTTTAAATATTTTTAGACTAAGAATAGGATCTGTTTTTAAAAGTGATCTTGATTTAGCTCAATGTTGTAAAGCATTAATTACCGAAAAAGACATCGCCAATGCAGAAGCCATAATATTCCATTATGAATATGAATAAAAAGAACTTATAGAACAACCTATTGTAAATTACTACCTTAACATATTTAAATCTTCGGTATCCTAACAAAAAAACCTCTTCAAATTGAAGAGGTTTTTTGTTTAAATAAATTTAACAACTATTACTGTACAGCTTCTAAAGCATCAATATTTCCATAACCGAAGCTGCTATTTTTGTTAGGATAAAACTCAGAAGACTGCTTTAGTCTATTAAGCACTTGTGTTCTACTCCAACTTGGATATTTAGACCATATTAAAGCGGCTATACCTGCTGTTGTTGCTGTTGCTACTGAAGATCCGCCTGTGTAGCGACGCTGTCCATCATAAAAGCCCAATACTGGTGGAGCTTTACTTGTGTTATTATCTCCTTCCATGATAATTGTAAAATCTATTTTACTTCCGCTATGACACGTATCACAACGCTCATAATTACTTCCATCATTAACACCAGTGACTGCTACAGTTTCACTCATCGTAGCTGGAAAAATAACACCATAACCATTGGTGAAACTTGTAGAAGTTCCTCCTGCGGCAAAAATTAATTTACCTTTACTGTAAGCGTATCTCACGGCATCTTTAACATTACCAATAGACCACACATATCCTATTGACATAGAAATTATTTTTACATCACTTCTATTACCTAAATCTTTCAAGGCTTGAGAAACACCTTTTCGCTCATGATAATCATTTAAAAGTACATCTTCCGTAGCTCTATAAGCCACTAAGTTGGAATTATAAGCTACACCTACTGGCATTCCGTTATCATTTCTAGGTGCTGCCATAGTAGAACCCATTGCTGTTCCATGACCACATTTATCATGTGGACCGTCGTAATTACTAGACCACCACCAATTGGAATCTATAAAGGTGCCATATTTTTGAACAAATCGTCCTGATGAATAGCCATCATTAATCCCTACTGAATTTAATAGTGTTTGTGACTTTGAAACACCAGTATCAATTAATCCAATGGTAACACCAGAACCTGTTGAAATATTCCATGCATCACGAATGTTATGCTCATCAAAATGCCATGATACTTGAGCATTATTAGGTGCAATGGTAGAATAGTGTGCTGAATTAATTGAATCTCCACTTGTATCACAGCCAGAACTCGATTTTTGTTGCACATCAGTATATTGATTATAGCCATTTGGCTCTAAATACCTAACATACTCACTTTCTCTTAAAGCAATAATGGTTTCGAGCTTTGTAACTTCTGCATCAAACACGGTTAGAATATCATCTTCCTTCAGTTTAAAATCTTCTTTAGCAACTTGTTCTTCATTAAGAATCGTAGCGATTAAACTGTTTTTTTTACTTTCAAGATCAGTATCTCCTTCTTCACTAAAACTCTGACCTTCTTCTCCATAACCAACAGTAAGTACATTTTGGCCATAAGTTAATGCGCTCCATAAAAAATGAGCATCTTCTTTATTCCAATCAAAATCACCTGTGGTTCTAATGCTTTCGCTAATACGTTGGTTTATTTGCTCAACGGTTAAAGGGTCTTTTGAGAATTGAACTGCTTCAGTTTCAGATTCAATAATAGCATCTTTAGAACAAGACGCTATGGTAATTGCCATTACAAGCACTACCAATGTGTACATTTTTTTCATATAATAAAATTTAGAGATTTAATCATTTCTCTAAATATATTAAATAAATCACACTAATTGATAGGTTAAATTGTACTAATAACAAAAATTAGAATACTATTTTATGAAATATACAATTATTTGTTTCGTTTTAAGGAACCTGTAAAGTCTTCAAGATCATCCTTAATTTTATCGATCTCTTCCTTCACATTCTTTGTAACATCCTTATCTATGATGTTATTCTCCTTTGCACTTTTAGTCACTTCTTGCTTAATATCATTAGACGCATCTCTTATTTGACGCATACCTTTACCCAAGCCTCGTGCTATCTCCGGAAGTTTATCTGCACCAAATACTAATACCACTATTAATAGTATTACCATTATTTCGGCACCTCCAATGAATAATATTGTTTGTTGATGTATCACGTTGCAAATATAGAATGAGTTTGTGAATTAACCCACTTGAAATTAAAAATAAAAAAAAAGCCAACCTAAAAAAGGTTGACTTAAATTTAAATCTCTTGTATTATTAATCTCTTACCTGATTTTTAAACTTATCAAAATCGCTTTCTCCTACTTCTCTAGGCCAAGAATTATTAGTAGTATCAACATCTGCAGTTTCTAAATCTGGATCTACTTGGATAGCTACAATTTCTTTGTCGCTAGCAATAGCTTTCTGTACTTCCTTATCATTCAGTCTCCATATTTGAGCAGGATAAGTTTCTCTAGTTGTAGTGCCATCAGCATAAGTAAATTCTACAATTAATGGCATAACTAATCCACCAGGTTTATCGAATGTAATTTGATAAAAGTACTTTGGAGCCGTTTTCATTGTCTTCTGCTCTTCTGGAGTAAAGTTATCCATTATGTATTCTTTTACTGTCGGTAAATCGTTAATAGATGTGTTTGCTTTCATCGCATCATCAAAACCTTCTGCTCCTTCTTCAATAAAATATACTAAACTATTAGGATCTCTATTGTAGCGTTCTGCTAGTCTTTTCCCATTGTCATTAGGCGTTGTAGTTACCGCAAATTTCTTAACTTCTTTTATACCAATATCAGTATAATCTGTTGTATAAAACCAACCTCTCCAAAACCAATCTAAATCAAATGCAGAGGCATCTTCCATGGTACGGAAAAAATCTTCTGGTGTTGGGTGTTTAAACTTCCATCGGTTAGCATACTCTTTAAAGGCATAATCAAAAAGTTCACGTCCCATTACCGTTTCTCTTAAAATATTTAATGCTGTAGCTGGTTTACCATAGGCATTATTTCCAAATTGGTAGGTATTTAAACCTTTAGTCATAATTGGTGCAATATAGTCTTGATTACCTCCCATATATCTCACAATATTTTTAGCAGGTCCACGTCTAGAAGGATAAGTTTTATCGCCTGGTGACAATGCTTCCGGATACCATTCCGCAAAGTCTTGCTCTGCCACGTATTGGGTAAATGTGTTTAAACCTTCGTCCATCCATGTCCATTGACGCTCATCACTATTAACAATCATAGGGAACCAGTTATGACCTACTTCATGAATAATTACACTAATCATTCCGTATTTTGTTCTGTCTGAATAGTTGCCTTCCTCATCTGGGCGTCCAAAATTAAAAGAGATCATAGGATACTCCATTCCCATTGGTGCATGTACCGAAATTGATTTGTGATAAGGATAATCAAAAGTCATACGAGAAAATGATTTAAAAGTACTGGCAACCGTTTTAGTAGACCATTTACCCCATAGAGGGTTTCCTTCTTTAGAATACAAAGACACTGCCATAACCTCCTTAGTTTCTAATTTAACAGCCATCATATCCCATAAGAATTTACGTGAGGTTGCAAAACCAAAATCACGAACCATTTGTGCAGAAAGCTTCCAAGTCTTTTTGTCTTTACTTTTAGATTTTTCAGTTTTTTCTGCTTCTTCCTGTGTTACAATCATCACAGGTTCATCATAAGATTTTTTAGCTTTTTTGTAACGCTTCATCATCTCTTTAGTAAATACTTCTTCACGATTTACTAAATGACCTGTTCCATCTAAAATATGATCTGCTGGCACTGTAATATTCACATCAAAATCACCGAATGGTAACGCAAACTCATCACGTCCCCAAAATTGAGAATTCTGCCATCCTTCGACATCATTATAAACTGCCATACGTGGATAAAACTGAGCAATAACATAAATTCGGTTATCGTTTTCTTCAAAATACTCGTATCCTGAGCGACCTCCTTCAGTAACGTGATTATTAATATTGTAATTCCATTTTATGTTGAAAGAAAACTTATCTCCTGTTTTCATTACTTTAGGTAACTCAACACGCATCATTGTTCTGTTAATCATGTGTGGTAAATCTTTACCATTAACATCTTTTACGTGCTCAATATTAAAACCTCTATCAAGTGGTGCTTTTAAATAAGAACTTACAGCTCTTGAAGATGTTGTTGCTGGTTGAATTCCAGAACCACTAATCAGAGGTGTCTTAGAATCTTCTGCACGCATATTCTGATCTAATTGCACCCATAAATACTTTAATTCGTCTGGAGAATTATTGGTATATGTAATAATTTCATCTCCATATAACTTTGCATTTTCGTCATCAATTTCAATATCCATTTTATAATCTGCTTGCTGCTGATAATAACCTGGCCCAGGCGCTCCAGAACCTGTTCTATATACGTTTGGAGTAGAAAACTCATCGTATAGTTGTTTGAATTTGTTTTCATTGGTGTGCCCTTGCTGACGTTCTGTTTTTACATCATCCTGAGCATAAGCACTATACGACGCAAACAACAAAGCGCATAAAAAGAATTTAAAAATTTTCATAAAAGTTTTTGTTATTATAATGGTGACTAAAATATGAATTTAAGATGGCTTTAACAGTTTTTTAATTTAAATTTAACACGCAAGAATCATTCTCTGGAACTAGTAAAAAGCTCTTATTTCTATCTTGAATTTTTAACCGCACTATATTTTGTTGGTCCAAAAATACATCGAATAAGATTTGATTGGTTAGAGCAATAGATTCAATATTAGAAACGTTTTCTATTTCTAAATAACAATATGTAATATCGTCTTTATATTCTTTTCCTATAAATTTGAAATTTAAAGCCTCACCATTTACAGTAACTTTTAATTTATCAGACAAATACCGATTCATATAGGTATCTACCATTTCTGCTTCATCTTTAATGGCGAGCGTTATTTGTTCATCGTATCGCTTACGCAATAAAGTTTCAAAATCATCGATAAATATTTGACTTATTATTTGAAGAGATTGTTGCTCTTTTACGTATTCTATTTCTGTTACACTAACATAATACTCGTGAGTATCGCTATTAGAAATTAAAAATGGAAGACATAAAAAAACGATTAGGATAGGTACTAACTTCATGTTGAATTTTAAGGGTGAATTATAGATTTACAAAACGCATTCCAAAGTTAATCTATAGTTTTTGATTTTCTATTTTCTTGATAAACTTTAAGCTTTGCTTGCAAAAATTCTAATAGTGCAATATCGTTATTTTGTTGACATAGTTTTAAAAATTCGTCGTCTTCTTGACAAAACAAAAAATACTCTGTCCGTAGGTTTTCTGCTAAAGAATCGTTTTCAAAAATATAGGATTCAAAATTGTTTTTTAAATGTTGAATGCAAGCACTTCTACTGTCTAATTCAACAGTAGCTTTTAGCTTTTTTGTTCTACCACTAATTCTATTGAGTAATTTATGAACATTGACACCTAATCCGGTATAAATTGGACCTCCTGATTCTGCATCATGCAATTTTCGTTCGTTTTGAGTGAGTGGTTTTCCTTTATATCCAGGAATTCCTAAATCGTAAAAATTAATTTCGGGTTTTGCATCAGAATTTTCAATATCAGATTCTAAACTTCCTGTTAAAATCTTACCAACAATGACTTCATTTAACTCACTAATATTCTCAATTAACTGAACAAATACTGCTTCAGCATCGACCATGGATTTTGAAATAATAACGTCTTGGGTTTGATATTTAACTCCCGAAATAACTAAAGTATCTTGTGCCTTAGCCGGAATTACGAAACTACCGTCTTCATTAGAAATCGTATATTTTGCTGCTGTTTTATTTTGAATATGAAGTCCTTCTACCTCATCATTAGCAATTAATTTTCCATTTAACTCACTTCGCTGTGCGTTTGCATAAAACACGCATAATAAGGCCGTAAAAACACAAAGAATTTTACTCTTTTTCACGAGTTCCTTTTAAAAATGCTTTACTTAACTGAGAAATACGTTCTAAAAGTTGCATCTCATTATTGTCTTCAAACAAGCTTGCTTCTATTCCTTCTTGCTCAACGTAATCAATAAATGCATCGACTTTATCTAATGGAATTTCAAAATTATTATGAATATAATTAACACTGTAAGTATCTAGTGCTTTCTTAAAGGGTGTTTTTTCTAATTGTAAGGCTCTGTTATTTTTAGCGCTTTCTTTATCTGTATTAACCACTTGTTTAATTAAAAACCCTGCCACATTCACTAAGTCAATCATATGCTCCATTCCAGGATTATACTCCTTAAAAGCCAAATTATCGGTTTCGGTTTTGTAATCTGTAGAAAACTCAAAATCTTCAATATTATCTAATCCAAAATAGACATCATCTAAACTTACGTTGTAGGTTCTTACATTCTCTAAATCTGCTTCTAAGTTTCCAGTGAGGTCAAATGGCAGTAAAACAACTTCATCTAACTTGTTAACTTCTTCTACAAGGATAACCGTTAATCGTTTAGACGCTAATACCTTTTCTGAAATGGTAACATTAAAATCTTTAAACTGAAGTGCACCAAACTCTACCACATCATTTAGTGCAACTTTGATTTCAAAATCACCTTCCTTATCTGTATAAGTTCCTTGATTAGATGATGAGTTAAAAACAGCGACACCTTCTTTGTCATCAGAAGCCACCACAATTCTTCCGTTTACGGTTATTCTATCAACATCTTGACTAAAGGCGGTTAACGTTGATATGGCGAATAATAAGAGTAATACTTTTTTCATGTGGTTGTATTTAGGGTGTTGACTTATCACATGCTGTTCGTTATTTATTAGGCTCTAAATTGAAAATAATTTAAACATGCTGTTTGAGAATTTAAATTCTTGTACTAAATTTCGGATTTATTCTTCAGTTCTCATAGGAAAATACTGGTAAATGTTTGTTAAATGAGAAAATAGTACTTTAAAGAAAGATTATCTTACTTTGTAAAATATACAATTAAAACATTAAATTTTGAAATCAATTATTATTGCAAGTACCTCTACAATACATGGTAGTGGTTATTTAGAGTATTTATTGGACGAACTCGCTGTTCATTTTAAATCTGCTAAAGAAATTTTATTTATTCCCTATGCTAGACCAGGTGGTATTTCGCATGACGACTATACAAAAACTGCAGCTAAAGCATTTGCTAAAATTGGCAAAACAATAAAGGGTATTCACGAATGTAGTAGTCCTGAAGATGCTATAGAAAACGCTCAAGGCATTTTTGTTGGTGGTGGCAACACCTTTGTTTTAGTGTCTCAACTGTATAAAAACAACGTACTGTCACCTATAAAAACGGCAGTTACTAATGGCACGCCTTATTTAGGGACAAGTGCAGGCAGCAACATCTGTGGCTTAACTATGAATACCACTAACGATATGCCAATTATGTATCCTCCAAGTTTTAAAACTTTAGGACTGGTGCCATTTAATATTAATCCGCATTACCTAGATCCAATAGAAGGCAGTACGCATATGGGCGAAACCAGAGAAACACGGATTAAGGAATTTCATGCATACAATAATCAACCCGTAATTGGTTTGCGTGAAGGCAGTTGGATTACAGTTACTGGAAACAAACGTACTTTAAAAGGAACTTTGCAAGCTCGAATTTTTGAATACAATAAAGCTCCGTATGAAATTGAAACTAATTCTGATTTGGAATTTTTAAAATAAACTATAGCTTTTTTAAAAAGTGATAGCCTAAAATTTTAAAGCCCTCTTTAAAATAAAATTTATGGGACGGATGATTTTGAACATAGGTATTTAATTCTACTGAACTACAACCATGCTCCTTAGCATAATTGTATATCCAAGCCATAAACTGTTTTCCTAAACCGTTCCCTCTATGTTCTGGTAATAGGTATACATGATCTAACTCTATGGATTTCCCAATATAATGTCGTGTAGAAAACCATAATCCAGAAATACCAACCAGTTTATTTGCTTTAAATACACCTGCACACTTATAGTTTTGCTGCTTCATATCATCAAAACGCGACTTTAGTAATTCTTTATCTACTTTCTCTTCGTTTAGTTCATAAACTAAAGGGATAATTTGATCGAGATTACTATTAGGAATTATTTTAAATTCGTATGTCAAATTGAATAATTAAAATATAAAAGTAGTTCATTTACACAAACAAAAAAGCGCCCTTAGGACGCTTTTTTCAACTAACTAACTCAAATAATTGTCTACTCCTAGACATCTTTGTTTTTAAAACGCTTAAGAAACATTTCTGCATCTTTAGCATTTGATTTTTGTGCGTGTCTTACTACTGTATAGCCTTTATCACACGATTGGTGAATTTTAGAACCAGCCGTGATTAATACTTTAATAATTTCTACACGATTATATTTTGCGGCATAGTGAATGGGCATCATACCATTAGATTTGGCATTGACATTTGCACCCGCTTTTATAAGCTTATTCACTTCTTCTAAATTACCGGTTGCAACAGCCTTACATAAAGGACTTACTTCAATAGTTTTTACAATGACTTCATTCAAATCTGAAGTTAAAAGGTCATTAGATGCATTAACATTGGACATTGAAAAGCCTAATGCTAAGGCTAATACGATTACTGTTTTTTTCATGATGAAAGATTTTAAATTTAATTGATTGTTTTTTGATTATACTAAATAGACGACCGATAACCAGAAGTGTTACACAATAAATATTTTATAACATTTATTTAACACTCTGAAAGCAACTCTGTTAACACCATGTCTATTTATAAACAATACATTCCAATTCATTTAGTAAACCTTAAATTAGCGTTAACATTTTAAATTTTTTCAACTTACAGATTTGTTGTAGTGATGTATGTATTATCTTTGATACCCAAAACAATTTCACATGAACAAAAAGGTTATTTTAATGATTTTAGATGGTTGGGGAAAATCACCCGATCCTAAAGTTTCAGCTATAGACAATGCACAAACTCCATTTATAGATTCTCTGTACACTAAATACCCTAATGCCAGCCTAAGAACTGATGGACTCCATGTAGGATTACCAGAAGGACAAATGGGAAACAGTGAAGTTGGTCACATGAATTTAGGAGCTGGTCGTATTGTTTATCAAGATTTAGTTAAGATTAACCTCGCTGTTGAAAACAATACACTCCGTGAAGAACCTGTTTTAAAAACAGCTTTTGAATATGCTAAAGCCAACAATAAAAATGTTCACCTATTAGGGTTGGTTAGTGATGGTGGCGTGCATTCGCACATCAATCACCTTTATGGCTTGCTCAATGCTACACATGATTATGGTTTAGAAAATGTCTATGTTCATGCCTTTACAGATGGAAGAGATGTAGACCCAAAATCTGGAGCTGGTTTTATTTCTAATTTAGAAGATCACCTCAAAAAGACTTCTGGCAAACTAGCCTCAGTCTCAGGACGTTATTATGCTATGGATAGAGATAAACGTTGGGAACGCGTAAAAACTGTTTATGATGCATTAGTCAATGGTGAAGGTGAAAAAACTCAAAATGTTTTAAAATCCATAGAGACTAATTACGAAAACGACATCACTGACGAATTTATTAAACCGTTAATTGTTACAGATAGTGATAACCAACCTGTAACCACCATTAAAGAGGATGATGTTGTTATCTTTTTCAATTTTAGAACCGATCGTGGAAGACAACTGACAGAAGCATTAACACAAAAAGATTTTCATGAGTACAATATGCACAAAATGAATCTTAATTATGTGACTATCACCAATTACGATAGTACTTTTGAAGGTATAAACGTTGTTTTTAATAAAGATAATCTTACTGAAACTTTAGGTGAAGTTTTAGAAAGTCATGATAAAAAACAAATTCGTATTGCTGAAACTGAGAAATATCCTCATGTTACGTTTTTCTTTTCAGGTGGACAAGAAAAACCATTTGAAGGAGAAACTAGAATTCTAAGAAACTCTCCAAAGGTAGCCACCTACGATTTAAAACCAGAAATGAGTGTTTACGAACTAACAGATGCATTAGTTCCTGAACTTAAAAAAGGAGACGTTGATTTTGTGTGTTTAAATTTTGCCAATGGTGATATGGTTGGCCATACAGGTGTAATGCAAGCCGCTATTGAAGCCTGCGAACATGTAGATAAATGTGTCAAAGAAGTTGTGACTACAGCTTTAGAAAATGATTACACCACCATTTTAATTGCAGATCATGGTAACTGTGAAACGATGATAAATCCAGATGGTACACCAAATACAGCCCATACCACAAACCCTGTTCCTGTTATTTTAATAGACAACGATTTAAAAACTATTAAAGATGGTATTTTAGGGGATATTGCACCTACTATTTTAAAGTTAATTGGCATACCGCAACCAAAGGCAATGACTAGAGAAAGCCTTGTTTAGTTTTCTTATTGTTGTAACTTTACGCCAGACCCAGATACTTTAAATAGCATGAATTTTCAAAATAGATTAATAATAGCTGTAGATTTTGATGGCACCATAGTAGATGATGCTTATCCGAAGATCGGTAAAACACGCATCTTCGCTTTTGAAACTTTAAAACGGCTTCAAGAGGATGGTCACCGATTAATTCTTTGGACCTATAGATGTGGTGCCAAATTACAAGAAGCTGTTGATTTCTGTAAAGAAAATGGTATAGAATTTTATGCCGTAAATGCTAGTTTTCCAGAGGAAAAATACGATTATAGTCGCAGTAGAAAAATTCATGCAGACTTATTTATAGACGATAGAAATATAGGTGGTATTCTTGGTTGGGGAGAAGTTTATCAAATCATCACCAACGAGGAACCAAAACTTCCTCCAGCACCAAAAAAGTGGTGGCAGTTTTAAGCCTTTTATTATTTTATTAAATCAAAATACGTTCTATCAATAGATTCCCTGTGGTCTGGATGCGCTATATCTACCAAGGCTTTCACCCTATTTTTAATCGTTTTACCATACAAGTTAGCAATACCATATTCTGTTACCACATATTGAACATGTGCTCTCGTGGTAACAACTCCTGCTCCTTGTTTTAAACTAGGAACAATTCTACTAATGCCCTTTTTAGTTACAGATGGTAAGGCAATAATTGCTTTACCTCCATCACTTAATGACGCTCCTCTAATAAAATCCATTTGTCCACCGACACCCGAATACATATCAGAACCGATAGAATCTGCGCAAACCTGCCCTGTTAAATCAACTTCAATAGCAGAGTTGATAGCCACCATCTTAGGGTTTTGCTTAATGTAAGCCGCATTATTTGTATAATTTGAAGCGCGCATTTCTACAAATGGATTGTCATCTACATAATCGTATAAACGTTTTGAACCTATTAAAAATGTTGACAGTGCACGACCTCTATTAATTTTTTTATAATTACCGGTAATAACGTTATTCAAAATTAAATCTATAACACCATCTGAGAACATTTCGGTGTGTAAACCTAGATCTTTATGATTTGTTAAACGCGTTAAGACGGCATTAGGGATAGATCCAATACCCATTTGTAAAGTGCTTCTATCCTCAATCAAGTCAGCGACAAAATTTCCTATTTTACTTTCTATAGCATTAGGTTCTGCCATATGATGCTGAGGCAACGCTTCGTTGGCTTCTACAAAATAATCAATTTCAGACAAGTGTATAATACCTGCACCATGCGTTCTTGGCATTTGTGGATTGACTTGAGCGATTACTGTTTTTGCATTATCAATCGCTGCTAATGTTGCTTCTACAGACACACCTAACGAACAATAGCCATGACGATCTGGAACAGATACATGAATTAAAACCACATCTAAATCTAATATGCGTTGTTGAAACAAACGTGGTAATTCACTTAAAAAAACAGGAGTATAAGAGCCGTTACCTGCTTTTAGTGTATGTCTTACATTTTTCCCTATAAAGAAAGAATTCACATGAAAACTATCTCTTAACTCAGGATTTGCATATGGAGCTTCTCCTTCGGTATGTAAATGACACACTTCCACATTTCGTAATTCTTCATGTCTTGCAGATAGTGCATTTACAAGTAGTTGAGGCGCTGCCGCTGCTGCTTGAATATATACACGATCATTAGACTTTACTACTTTTAAAGCTTCTTCTGCGGTAACAGTTTTATACATGGTCTACACATTTTTGGACTGCAAACTTATAGTAAAGTCGTCATTTAAAAACTGTTATTTATCATGTTTTGAAATGATCATACACCACCACATAGGTCTTTCGGTTTTATTATAACAGCATTACACATGACTATTCAATATAATATCAACTAAATATTCCTCATTTTCTTTAGCAGTAATTTTAATCAGGAAATGGGATTGCCTATCTTTGCCGCTCAATATTTTGAAACATGATTATAGTAAAAACAGCAGAGGAAATTGAATTAATGCGTCAAAGTGCGCTTATCGTATCTAAAACTTTAGGTATGTTGGCGAAAGAAACAAAAGAAGGTGTTACCACAAATCACTTAGACAAAATAGCCGAAGAATTTATTAGAGATCATGGTGCTTTACCTGGTTTCAAAGGGCTTTACGACTGCCCTTCTTCCTTACTTTGTAGTGTTAATGAAGCTGTTGTTCATGGTTTACCAACAGATGTTCCATTAAAAGATGGAGATATTGTTTCTATTGACTGTGGTTCATTTATGAATGGGTTTTATGGAGATCATGCCTATACATTTGAAATTGGTAACGTTGCCGAAGAGACCAAAAAATTAATAAAGATTACCAAAGAATCGCTTTACAAAGGTATTGAGCAGTTAAAAGTAGGCAATCGTGTTGGAGATGTTGGTTATGCCATACAGCAATATACGGAAGCGCAAGGTTATGGTGTTGTAAGAGAATTGGTAGGTCATGGTCTAGGTAGAAAAATGCACGAAGATCCTGAAATGCCAAACTACGGAAGACGTGGTCGTGGTAAAAAGTTTATTGAAGGTATGGTGGTTGCTATCGAACCTATGATAAACTTAGGAACGCATAAAGTAAAGCAATTAAAAGACGGTTGGACGATTGTGACGCAAGACGGAAAACCAAGTGTTCATTTTGAGCATGATGTGGCTATTGTAGATGGAAAACCTGAGATTTTATCGACTTTTAAGTATGTACATGAGGCTTTAGGGATTGTTTCTGATGAAGAGGATGCTTTTAGACAGAAGGCATTAGAGCTTTAAACAATAATTTTTATGAGCATTGAACACATAGAAAAAGAATTAATCGGCTTAAGAGCAGATCTCAATAATCATAAACTGTATAGTACTTTAACTTCTATTGAAGATGTAAAAACATTTATGGAGCAACACGTGTTTGCCGTTTGGGATTTTATGTCTTTACTAAAAGCGCTTCAAAATCATCTAACAAACACATCGGTACCTTGGAGCCCTGTTCAAAATCCATCGACTGCACGTTTTATAAATGAAATAGTACTTGGAGAAGAAAGCGATATCAACGAATTAGGTGAACCTAAAAGTCATTATGAAATGTATCTAGAAGCGATGCACCAAATTAATGCAAGCACCACACAAATCGAGAATTTTGTATGTCATATTCAAAATGGTTTTTCTATAAAAAACACCGTTAATAAAGTTGAATTAAATACAGAAACTTCAAATTTCATTGACTATACGTTCCAAGTGATTGCAACAGACGAACCTCATAAAATAGCTTCGGCATTTACTTTTGGTCGTGAAGATGTTATTCCTGATATGTTTTTTCAAATTATCAATCAATCTAAAACAAGTGACAACACTTATAGCAAATTAACTTACTATTTAAAACGTCATATTGAATTAGATGGTGATGAACATGGACCTTTATCATTACAAATGATTGAAGAGTTATGTGGTACTGATAAACAAAAATGGAATGACGTTTTAGAGGTTGCTAAAGCGGCTTTACAACATAGAATTGCACTTTGGGATGGTATTTATAATTTAATTTCTAGTCAGATAGAAGCGTAAATATTATTTTTATTTTCTGAATTAAGTAACGGTATTGTTTCTTACTATCACCAAATAGTTATTTCTCAGAGATACTTAGAGTTTTCACGGAGATTCACGGAGCGTTTTGAGTATAATTTTGATATTATGGTATACGATAAAATTACGGAAAATATTATAGGAGCAGCTATAGAAGTGCATAAAGAACTTGGCCCAGGCCTTTTAGAATCCGCTTATCAGGACTGTTTATTTTATGAATTAAAAGCACTAGGCTATTCAGTTCAAAAAGAAGTTTCAAGACCTATTATTTATAAAGATATCACTTTAGATCACGGTTACAGAATTGATATATTAGTAGAAAACAAAATAGTTATTGAGCTCAAAACAGTTGAAAAATTCACAGATGTACATACTACTCAAATACTGACTTACAAGAAATTAGGAGATTATCCTATTGGACTATTATTCAATTTCAATACTAAACTTTTAAAAAACGGTATAAAACGATTCATAAACACATCTGAGTAAGCACTCCGTGAACCTCTCTGTCTCTCCGTGAATCTCTGCGTAACAATGAAAAAACTCTTCAAAATAATATTAAACACCATTCCAAGACCTTTACTCATAAGGTTAAGTTACATAGCACGCCCAATTTTAGCATTTTTCTTAAAGGGAAACACCTACACAGACCCAATTGATGGTAAAAGTTTCAAAACCTTTTTACCTTATGGTTATGGCAACCAAAGAAACAATGTGTTATCTCCTTCAACATTAAGCTTAGAACGTCACCGCTTATTATGGTTGTATCTTAATAATGAAACGGATTTCTTTTCACGAGATACTGAATCAAGTTCAGCATTAAGCGTCCTCCACTTTGCACCAGAACAATGTTTTTTAAAACGGTTTAGAGATCTTAAAAATATCAATTATACCACTACAGATTTATTATCACCAATTGCAGACGTGAAAGCCGATATTTGCGATTTGCCTTTTGAGGATAACAGTTATGATGTTATTTTATGTAATCATGTGTTAGAACATATTCCTGATGACACTAAAGCGATGCAAGAATTATACAGAGTGATGAAGCCTGGTGGTTATGGTATTTTTCAGATTCCACAAGATTTAAATCGTGAGGTGACTTTTGAAGATGATTCTATAACAGACAGAGATGAACGCGCTAAAATCTTTGGACAATATGATCACGTTCGTGTGTATGGTCGTGATTATTTTGACAAGCTACGTTCTATTGGTTTTAGGGTTGAAGAAGTAGACTATACGTCTCAACTTTCAGAAGACGAGATAACGAAATACTGTTTGGCTAAAGGTGAAATTATTCCTGTAGTTTTTAAATAATCTACTGTAGATTAAAAGTATATATTTAACGCACCTAACGAAGAGGAATTGCATTATTATGAGATTTCTCGTCACGCGTTCCTCGCTCTGTCGAAATGACAACGCAGGCCTTAGAGTTTATAAATAAAATAATTTATTAAAATGACACAACACATTATAATTGCTACAGGTGCTATATTCGGTATGTTAGCTGTAATCTTTGGTGCTTTTGGTGCACATGCTTTAAAGAAAATTTTATCTACGGATCAATTGCATAGTTTTGAAGTTGGTGTGAAATATCAAATGTATCACGCTATCGTATTATTAGCACTGGGTCTAAGTGCAACTAACTCGACCTCAGCAACCTATTGGTGTTTTACAATTGGGATTATACTATTTTCGTTTAGTATTTACGGTTTGGTTTTATCTGATGCTAAAGGAAAGAAACTTCGGTTTTTAGGTCCTATTACACCGATTGGTGGCTTGCTGTTAGTTACGGGTTGGCTCTTGGTATTGATTAATGCGTTATAGATTCAGAAAATCCACATGACTATAATCCCGATAACGAAATAGAATATCACAAGAAATAGTTCTAGTTTGTTTTGTTTTAAATACTTCATACAAAAAGAAAAGTTGAACTAAAATTATTTAGCCCAACTTTCTTCAATTGATTAATAGCACTTTTATTTCTTCACAAATCGTTTAGTTGAAACGTTTCCGTTTTCATCTTCGATTTTAATTAAGAATATTTCATTAGATAATCCTGAAACATCAATAGTTTCATTTTGAGTTCTTAATACCTCAGATCCTAAAACAGAATAAATTGATACTTGTTTCAAGTTTTGAGTCATTTTAATATTTAAAATTGACGTGGTTGGGTTAGGGTATAATTTGATTTCGTTTTCATTAACTATTAAATCATTAATCCCTAAAGACGGATCGTACTCATAAGCTCCACGATCTACTGTAGTATTAAAAATACGTTGATTGCCTAATAAGTCTGTTGCTGTATTGACATAGGTATTATTTCCTGTGTCGATAGCTGATGAGCCTGTAGATAATTGAAAGTTAGAATTCAAATTAGGATTTGAAGAACTTGTATTAGTTGTTCCTGTAAAAGTAGAAAACCCATCTTCATCTGTATTATTTTCAACTAATCTTTGGCTATTAGTTGATTGTAATGCTGTATATGCATTATGCATTCTACCAATAGCTATAGCAACTTGATTTGAATGTGTAATATTATCCCAAAATATATTATTTGCTACAGTAATATTTCCAAAACCACCACCATAATAAGAAATACCTACAACCGGGAAATTCCCTGCTATACTGCTACCCGAATCGCCCAAACTACTATTGTTAACAAATGTATTATTGGCGATAGTAGCATTTAAGGTTACTCCTGAAAAATAAGCTCTTAATCTTGCTGCTGACGCTCCTTGACCTTTTCTGTTTTTTACAGCATCATCATCTGTTCTATTATTATTAAATACTGAATTGGTTATGCTAATGGTCATATCTTTATTGGTTGAAGACATATGATAATCTAACCCAGCACCTGTGTTTGCTAAGTTGCCTTCAAAAACACAAGCATCTATTATCATATTAGATGTATCATTACAACTGAGCGATAAACCCGCCCCTGAAAGCGCTACATTATTTTTTATGGTACAATTCTTTATGGATAAACTGGTTACTGAAAGTGGTTTAAAAATTCCTGCACCAAATCTATCATCTCCAGTTATCGCATCTGCATGCCCATCTTGGATCGTAAAACCATTAATTTCTATATCATTACTCGATACTTCAACCACATGTTTACTATTATCACTTCTTGTAGCGTCATTATAACCTACAGAAGTTGTAGGATCATTACCCGATAAATCTCCACTTAGTATGGTTGCATTAGTCGTATGTATAAGACTCATATCTCTATCTAAAAAGTAGACTTCATTTCCAGCAAAACCACCATATATGCTGGTGTCAACCATAAAACTAGCATCTGTATCTGTGGCGCTTGGTTTGTAAACACCTTTGGCTACCCAAATATTTCCCTCTGAACTTGAGTTTAGAGCATCTTGTAAATTTGTAAATGCATTTGCCCAAGAAGCGCCAGTATTGGTTCCTGTAGCATTGGCATCAACATATAAAGTACCAGTAAATCCACCTAATAGAGACACTTCTGAATCTGTTAATAGATGCGTATAAATTAACACCTCATCTATGCCATCTTCATACTTATCATTAGAAGCAATAGAAGTATCTCTTAAACGCGAAAAAACAATATCTCCAACATGTTTATTTAAAACGGCAACATTAGGACCATTTCTATTATACCCACTAGATCCAATCTTAACATTGTCTACATAAATATATGTTATAAATCTAGTAGCCGCATACGAATCAATTGGCGTTGTATAAGTTGAAAATGCTTGAACTACCACATGGTGCCATTGATTATCTGCAATATTTGCTGGGTGTGTAAAAACATTCCCGTTAGATCCTGCTCTATTTACAGCATTGACCTGACCGTTCTCTAAATAGATTTTTACTCCTAAATAATCTGAATCTGTAAGGCTTGATTGGTCATTATCATGATAAATAATTCTTTGGCTAGAATCATTGGTTGTTGTTTTTAACCAAAAACTAATTGTTTTGGGTAAATAAGGATTAGTACCATTATTGATATCAAACTCTATATCTGGTCTTGATAAATCATCTCCATTTAAAGATATAGCAGCATTGGCAATTCCATTTCTATCTGTTATGGTCGTTGATGCTGTTCCTGTTTTAGTAAGACTAACATTATTAATAGCATCGGTTAATGCTCCGTTATCAAAATCATACTTTGCAACTAAATTTGTTGTTGGTATTTGAGCAAAACTAAAAAATGATGTTATAAGTAATAAAAAAAATAATTTTGTTTTCATAATGGGTTATATTTTAAGATTTAGAAAACAAATATCTACTATGAAGCTTCATTAAAATGGGGTGAGTTTCTGAAATGCCGTTTTCAACTTCTAAAGCAAAAAAATCTCGTAAGCATTACACTTACGAGATTAAAAACACAATTACTATTAATTGTTACTCTTTAATAAAACGCCTGATTAAAACGTTACCTGATTCGTTTTCAATCTTAATTAAAAATAAACCTTTAGATAAGCCAGACACATTTATAGTTTTATCTTGAGTTTTTAAAACTTCTTTTCCTAAAACGGTAAAGATAGTGGCTTGCTTATACGCTTGATTCATTTCTATGTTTAACATTGAATTTGCTGGGTTTGGACTTATAGAAACTGAATTTAGATTAAAATCATTGACGCTTAGTGCTGCGCAATCATCACTATAGCTTGTTGCTGCGTCTTTTTGCCAAGCTGCTGGTGGTGTAAAACCTGCGTCTATTTGAATGCAGGTTAAGTTTGAGTTTCCTGTTGCTTCAAAATACGTAAAGTTACTGTTATTACCATTTGCAGTATTTAAACTGGTTAAATTATTTTGAGCGACACCTAAGAAAGTTAATAACGCATTATCACTAATATCAATACTCGTTAAACTATTAGAAAAAAGACTTAACTGTTCTAAAGCTGTGTTGGAAGAAACATCTATAGAGGTTAAATTATTTAAACTAACATACAGAGTTTCTAAAACTATATTATTAGAAACATCTATAGTTGTAAGTTGATTATCGTTAGCGATTAATTCAGTCAGATTAACAAAACTTTCAAGACCTGTCAAATCAGAAATACCTTGACCACTTACACTAATTGTTCCAGTAAAAGCTGTTGCTTCTACGCAACTAATTTCTGTATCGTTATCCGTGTTTATTGCTGTATTCGCAACAAGTGCTGCTTTAAAGTTGGCGTCTGGTATGCTTACTGTGCAAGGTGGGCAATTTGTGCTAAAACTAGTTTGCGGATCTATATTAGTCCAATTTGCTGTGCTATAAGAAACATCATCCACTTGAATACATGTTAAATCTGGGTTATTTAGTGCGTAAAAATCAAATCCTGCTGGAATAGATGAATTATTACCATTTGCAACATTTAAATATACTAATGCATTACTATGTACAGTAATTGTATTTAAAGCTATATTGCTAGAAAGATCTAAATTTGTTATTGAGTTATTAGCACAAGTAAAACCTGTTAATGCCGTATTTTGAGAAAGGTCTAAACTTGTTAATAAATTGTCTGCAAGATTTAAAACCGTTAATGCGGTATTTTGAGATAAGTCTACACTAGTTAATAAATTATTTTGACAAGCTAAATTTGTCAGGTTAACAAAAGATTCAATTCCTGTTAAATCTGAAATAGAATGATTATAAAGACTAATTGTTCCTGTATAAGCAATTGCTTCACTACATTGTATTTCCGTATCTCCATTGGTATTTATTGCTGTATTTGCAACAAGGGCAGCTTTAAAGTTGGCATCTGGTATGTTTACTATGCAAGGTGGTGCATAAGGTGTAAATACGATATCATCAACTCCAAAACTATGTGAGCTTCCATTAGTTGCTGTTATATCTATTATACTAACATTAGTCCAATTTAAGTTCACTGTAACAGCATTTTGAGCAACATTGGCAGTTACAACGACATTACCTGGGCTATTAACTGGTGTAAAAGTCCAGTTAACAGTACTAGCATTAGCAGAAAAAGCTTTGAGGCTTTGAATATCTACTGCAGGAAAAAAAGCTAATCGAACCACTTGTTGAGGTTGCTGATTCATAACAGCCTTGCCTGTAGTACCTTGATTAAAAGTACCAAGCAGAATAGGTGTACCACTACTACTGGCCGAAAAGTTAACTTCGTAACCATCAACAATTTGCTTTGCAATAATGTTTTGATTAGATGAACCAAAACTTAGTAATGTACCTGTCTCCCAATCAAAGGTCTGGGCATTTACACTCATTGTAAATACTGCAAGCAGTAGTATAAGTAATTTTGTTTTACTCACGGGACATTTATAGATTATGTGTTCGTGAAAAAATGTAATTTTTTTCATAATAGATTTATTTTAAGATTTAGAAAACAAATATCTACTATGAGAGGGTAATGAAACGGTGTCAACTTCTGAAATGCCGTTTTCAACTTCTAAAACACTTACTCAAAACCAATAGTTTAAGTATGCTACCCAATATGCTGAACAATAGTTAAAAACTCCTCTTTTTTATCTTTTGATACAGAAACAGTTTCTCCATTGTCCATAACAATGTAACCACCATCTCTTTTAGAGTATTCGTGGATGTATTTAAGATTAATTAAGTAAGAACGATGTGGTCTGTAAAATGTAGGAATAGCTTCCAATAATTCTTCAAAATGTTTCAGTGGTTTGCTGATTAATAATTCTGATGCATTTTGAATATGTACACTTGTATACATACCATCTGCCTTAAAGAGAATAACATCTTCAAAATTGACAAACTTTATACCTCCTTCTATTGGAAGTGCTATTTTTTTGAAGTTTGAAGATTTAAGGCTTTTCTGAAGTTCTTCTAACTTTAAATTAATATGAGATTTCCCAATATTAGCTATCGCTTTTTCAATAGCGTCGACTAATTTATCTACTCGCAATGGTTTTAATAAATAATCTACAGCAGATAACTCAAAGGCTTTAATGGCATACTCGCTATAAGCCGTTGTGAAAATGATTTCAAAATTAGAGCTTGCGCTATCAATAAAATCAAAGATTTCTAAACCCGAATGCTCAGGCATTTCAATATCTAAAAATACGATTTGTGGTTTTTCTCGCTTTATAATGTCTACACCACTTATTAAATCTTCAGCCGTAAAAATAGATGTAATTTTAGAACAGTTTTCTCTTATTAAAATTTCAAGTAATTTTCTAGCCTTTGGCTCATCGTCTATAATTACTACGTTCATAATTCTAGGTTTAGGTTGTAAATGGAATATTAATTTCTACTTGTGTTCCAGATGGTTGGTCATCTTCAAACAAATCTGTAATGGTAACACCGACTTGCTTTTGTTTACCATAATTAAATAATGCCAATCGGTCTTGTGTGGCTTTTGTAGCGAAGGATTTATGCTTTTTGTTTTTTCGGGCTTTAAACGCTTCTGCCTTATCTCTTCCAACACCATTATCTATAATGACGCATTTAACTGTTTTTGTTTTGTCATTAATAATAAAATCAATCTTCAAAATACGGTCTGTTTTACGATGTAATAAACCATGCTTTAGTGCATTTTCTACATAAGGCTGAATGAGCATTGTTGGAATATAAACCTCTCCATTGGTTAAACTACCAGAACTATTAATAGCATACTCTAATTTATCTTCGAAACGTAATTTCTCTAATTCTAAATACATTTCTAAACAATCAATTTCTTCTTGAAGGGTAATGCGTCCTTTGGTGCTATGGTTTAGGTATGTTCTTATTAAATCTGCAAATTTACCCAAGTATATACTTGCTAATATTTTTTGATTCAACACAATATATTCTTGAATAGAATTAAGCGCATTAAATATAAAATGCGGATTCATTTGAGACCGTAAATTTTCCAATTTTAAATTAATCAACTCATTGTCTAAGGACAGTTGCTTTATTTCAATTTGTCGTTGTTGTTCCTTCTGTTTTATTTTTCTTCGGTAAAACACAACTGTTGAACCCAATACCAAAATTGACAAGCCTGAAATAAACCACCATGTTTTCCAAAATGGTCTTTTAATTGAAAATTTAAGTGCTTTTATCGTGTTATCACTACTTTCAAAATCAAGTACAGGTTTTACCTGAAAGGTATAATTTCCGGCAGGCAAGCTATTGTATTTAACGGAATTAATTCCTGTTTCTGTTGAAACCCAATCGGTATTTAATCCTAATAAGCGATAGGTATATGTTCCCTTCTGATTAAATTGAAACCCATTCACATTAAATTCAATGTTAATTGTATTTTGATCGTAATCCAGATCATAATTTGACTTTAAGTCTGTAGGTTCTTCATTAATTTCTAATTGACTAAAATAGACGTTATGTTGTATTGGTGCTTTAAATACTAGCTTTTTATCAATTCTAAACAATCCTAAATTAGAAGAAAACACAACCGTATTATCTAAAATTTCTATACCAGAAATATCATACGACACGATACCATCTCTTTTCGTTAAGGTTTTTATTTTTTTGGTTTCTACATCTAATAATTGAATCCCTTTATCTGTAGCTATCCATAATGTATGGTCATCCGCTTTAATGTTTTCGATACGGTTAGATACTAAACCATTATCAGTTGAAAAATGAGACACCACTTTATCATGCGCTATACCATAAATTCCATCTTTAAATGTGGCAGCCCAAATCATTCCATTAGTCGTTTTGGTTAGCGTTGTAGCAAAAATAGATTGATCATTATTCCTAATATGATTTGGTATCCAATCACTATCATAAATTACTAAATCGTCTACAAAACCAATATAAGTACTTTGGTATTCTGGATCATAAAATGAGGTAAACGTCCTTTTATTTGAAGAAATATCCTCACCTTCTTTATTAAAATTCTCACTATCTAATAAACGTACATTGGCATAGTTTACAAATAATAGGTTTTCATTATTTATAATAGACAAACTCTTTGCTGCTCGAAAATTACTAAAGGCAGCAACTTGTTTTGTGTTGTTATCTAACAAAAAACCACCATCATCTTTGCTAATAAAAGTCCACTGTTCTTTTGCATGGTATTTTATGGCTGAAACTCGCGCTGTTGATGGCAAATCTATAATATCTTCTGTATGATTTATTATATCATAGAAACCAACATCGCCACTCTTAGTACCAAAAAACAAGGTGTTATCATCTATCTTTTCTAGACCACTTATATTACGATTACTTTCCGAAATATTTAATCGTTCAATATGAATATTAGGAATAACAAACACACCATTATTCAGCGTCGTAAACCAAAAATTATCATCTTTATCTTTTATAATTTTGGTAATGTGATAAGGTTCTAAAAATTGCTTTTCTAATTTGAATATGTCATTTTTATACGAATACACTAAAACACCATTAGTTGTAGCGACCCATAACTGTCCATTATTTTCAAAACACGAGAGATACCGCTGATCGGAAAGCACCTCGAAATCATGGATTTCAGTGTATTGATTCTTATTTAAATCGAGCTTAAAAAAACGATTTTTTTCGTTATGTTCCCTTCTCAAAAATAACGTAGCCCCTAACTTAAAAAGCTTTGATTTTTCACTAACATTAAAGTTGCCGTTCTTTTTAGGCTTTGGTAATTCGATCTTAAAAAGATTTTCTTTTTTATAACCTTTGCTTAGTTTACATAAATTATCAAACGCCCCAAAAAGAATGTCATTATTATACTCGAAAGGCATACCAAAAACGAAATCCGTTTCATATGCTGTGGTGACTTTCTTACTCAATAAATTGACATAATAAATCCTATATTTGGTAAAAACTATTAGATTTTCTGCTGTAACTACAAAATTTGAAAGCTCTCCATTAAGTTCTTTTCCGAGATCAATAAACGTAATAAGTTGGTCATTCTCTACATAGAAGAATTGTCCGGAAATATTATTACACCAAATACGCCCTAATTGGTCTTCTACAGGTTCAAAAACAGATAAGCCTCTTTTTTCTCGATTGCTGTAGTTTTTAAATACTTTTCCATCATATCTAAAAAGTCCTTTATCTGCAGCTAACCAAATAAACCCATTACGGTCTTCGATAATATTATAGAACTCTTTGTCTGGTAAGCCATCTTTTTCAGTGAGCTGCACAGACACGGGCTCTTGTGCTTGCGTATAACCTAAGCACAATTGAAATAATATAAAAAAGAGAATTTTCTTCAGCATCATAATATTGCAGATAAAACTACAATAAAATACAAACTGAAAGCCTATTAGCTTTTAAAAGTGGGTTTTTAACTGCTGAATGGCGGTTTTTCTAGTCCGGAAAGTCATTTAACGACACCGTTTCAAGCGCATTCTTATCATTCTCAAAAATGATAAACGCTTTTAATTCTGAATGTCTGTATAAAAATTCTGTTACGTTTTCAATTCCCATAGCTTGAAACGCCGTGGCATACGCATCTGCCGTCATACAATCTTCTGCGAGAACAGAAACACTTAGTATATTGGTTTTACTAGGGTAACCTGTTTTTGTATCTATGATATGCGCATAACGATTCCCTTTTTCATCAACTTTAAATTTACGATAGGTTCCAGAGGTTGCCATCGCTTCATCTTGAAGCGGAATCACTTTAGAATAGGATTGTTCGCCTTCAAAATTGGGATCATCGATGCCCACTTTCCAAGGCGATTGTTTTTCAAGATTAATTCCTCTAGCACGAATCTCTCCTCCTATTTCAACTAAATAATCGGTAACACCTTTTGCTTCAAGAAACTCACCAAGGACATCTACACCATAGCCTTTGGCTATGGCATTAAAATCTAAAAACGAAGGACTGCTCTTTATAAGCTTACCATTTTTAAGCCCCATTCTATTAAAACCAACAGACTTCATTAAACTATCAATGGCTGTACTATCAACGTTAGTTATTTTGCCTTCTGGTCCAAAATCCCAAGCGTTAACGACAGCTCCTATTGTGGGATCAAAAGCACCTTCGGTCATTCTATAAATGAGTTTTGCATTTTCAAAAACACGTGTAAAATGCTTGTCCACCATCACCTCTTCTCCTTTATTTAGTCTTGAAATCGTTGACTCAGGCATATAAGTTGACATGGATTCGTTAACGACATTAAAAAGACTATCAAATTGTTCTTTATAGTTTATGTCATCTTCAGAATGGTACTGAGCGCTATACGAGGTTCCAAAAACTGGACCTGATAATTTGATGTTTTTTGGTTCTTGTTGACAAGAAAAAACCAGTAATAAAAGGCTAAATGAAAGTAAAATTTTATTCATATTAAAAACTAAAATCTTGGTGTTTTATTAATAAGAGTCCTGCTTTTGCAGGAATTGGTTAATTCAAATTCATTTCTATGACTTGAATGCCGTTATATTCAATAAGGTATTCTTCGTTTAAATAAATGGGCAAATCTTCACCATCTGGATTTCCTAATCCAACACCAGCATAAAGGACTTTAGCATCTTTTTCAAAAGCGTGTTTTTTGAAGGTTTCCATCCAAACCACATCATAATTATTAGGATTATCTGGTAAAATTACAGCTCTTACTACAACAAAATAATACTGACTATTTTTATCAATACACACAAATTGAGGATGACGTTTTAGCTTAGAATTGATAGCTACGAACTCAAAACCACGAGCTTCAAGGTCTTTACCAACATGGTTCATGGCGAGATTATGTACTTCTTGTGGTGTTAATGGCTTACTCATACTACAAAAATACAAACTTGTTACTTAAACCGAACAAACTTTGCACTACTAAACGTATAATTAGACACCGAAATTACAGCATCATCTTTAAGTTGATACCAAGGAGAAATAGTAGCATCTTCAAGATTCTTCACTAAATGAACTGATTGCGCAGGTGTATTACCTTGAAATAAGAGGTATAACTTATCTCCATTTTCGTTTATGATTTCATCACAAATCATAACAATATGTCCTGGACTTCCTCCTTTAATCAACATATCACCCAATTTCAAATCTTTGGCTTTTACAGATTCAAGTTCATTATAAAGTGATAAAGTTCCCGAATACATGTAGATTAAATTCAAGTAGTTATAGAAATTTTCTTTTGAAGTATTTGCGCTTGCCGTTTTATGAAACGTTACTTTATTACCATTAATTTTTGGTCTAAAACCTTCGGCGTATTTGGTCCAAGAGCAGTAGTGACCTGAAGTAAAGTTAAAACCTATTTCATCTTTTCTGTTGTTATCCCAGAGGTATTCACTTCGAACTCTAATCAATGCATCTGCACATTGTTGCAAACCATTTTTAGGTACAGGTATTTCTAAAACACCAATATGGCCTCCTTGCCAGAAATATTCTGAATCATCGTAATTAATGACTTTGCTTCCATAAGGTTTTAATTTATAATGTCTAAGATACTCTTGAAAGCTTCCTTCAGGATAAACCACACGTTTATAACCTTCAGGAACATTCACTCGAGTTAAAATAGATAAGCTATCTTTATTAACAAGACTTGGTGTTTCAATACTAGATGTAACAATAGTAACTGCTTTTTTTATAGGCTGAAATTGAAATGCCAGCACTCCCACCGATACTAATATTAAACCGATAAGTAAAACCTTTTTCATACTACATAGAACGTTATACTTATTAGATTTGTTATACAACAAAATTAACTTTATAAATTTATATCAAATATGAAACTAAAACTCGCTCATTTCAATCTATGTTTAGGAATCATCATATTGCTTATTGGTTGCAAAAAAAACAAGCCTTTACCAGACCCATTAGAAGCGGGTTGGAAAGGTGATGCAGTCTGCGAGGTTTTAGAAGACAACGACGAACTACGTGTTCTTAAATGCACTTTTGAGCCTGGTGTTGGCCATGAGAAACACTACCACAATCCACATGTGGGCTATACCTTAGTTGGAGGTAAATTTAGAATTACAGATCAGGCAGGTACGCGCGATGTAGATGTGCCAACGGGTTATGTTTTTAGCAAAGATTCCGTAACTTCACATGACGTATTAAATATTGGCAAGACTACAAGCGTATATTTGATTATGGAGTATAAATAGTGAAAAAAATTACTGAGTACAATCAACTTTAGCGCATTACCTGATATAAATCACCTATAATTTAAAGATTAAATCTTATATTTATTAAGCCGTAATCAATACAACTAAATGTTTTGAATACTAATAAAACTAACATATCGCATAATAAAAAGGAATCTTACCTGTTCGATTTCATTCAAGAACATGCTTCTATAGGCACGTGGGAATATGACCCAAATCTACATACGGTTAATTGGAGTTCTCAAACAAAAAAACTTCATGGAGTTTCTCAAGATTATGAACCCACTGTTGAACAGGGACTTAATTTTTACAAAACTGGAGATAGTTTAAATCTAATTTCTAAAGCATTTACTGATTGTATTGAAAAGCACAAAGCGTATGATGTCGAAGTCCAAATTGTTACCGCAACAGGAAAAGATAAATGGGTTAGAGTTATTGGAACACCTATAGTTGAAAATAATGAGTGCATAAAAGTACAAGGGCTTTTTCAAGATATTGATGAAAAGACAAGGACTGCTAGAGCATTAGCTTATAAAGAACAACTTCTCCGTAAAACGTTTGAAACAGCATTAGTGGGTATGGCTATTTTAGATTTAAATGGCACCTGGATAGACGTTAATCAAAGTCTTTGTGATATGCTTGGTTATAGTAAAAAAGAACTAAAACAATTAACATTTCAAGATATTACCCATCCCAAAGATGTGGAACAAGGACGTCAGGCTATGAAAGAATTGCTTAACGGAGACATCGATAATTTTCAGACCGAAAAAAGCTATATTCACAAAAAGGGCAAGGTTATTCCAGCGCTTTTATCGACGACAATTATAAAACATAGAAATGAGAAACCGTCTCATTTTGTAGCTCAAATTAGTGACTTATCTGAAATTGAGAAAAAGAGCAAAAAGGTATCTAAATTATTAGCTACAACTGAAAACCAAAATAAACGCTTGTTAAATTTTGCGCATATCGTATCACATAATTTAAGGTCACATTATGGTAACTTAGATATGTTACTAGATATCGTAAAAATGGATTTGCCTGAAACTACTGAGAATGAAATTTTCCCACTCATAGAACTTGCTGTAGACCAACTAGGCGAAACTGTAGGTCATTTAAATGAAGTCGCAACCATTAACATTCAAAAGGATTTAAAAACAGAACCGATTAATGTATTAGATAGTTTAAATAAAGCGCTCTCAAATATATCCGCACTTATTCTACAATCTAAAACCAAAATAAGTATTCATATAGATCCACAACTTTATATAGAAGGTGTTCCGGCATATGTAGATAGTATTGTTTTAAACTTTTTAACGAATGCTATTAAATATAAAAAGCCAAACGAACCAGCGAAGATTGACATCAACTTCGACATGGAGAATGATTTTGTTATTCTAAAAATAAAAGATTATGGCCAAGGTATCGATTTAAATAAATATGGTGAGAGTCTTTTTGGCATGTATAAAACTTTTCATAAGCACAAAGATGCACGCGGTATAGGATTGTTTATAACAAAAAATCAAATTGAAGCTATTGGTGGAAAAATTGAAGTAAAAAGTCAAGTTAATGAAGGCACTACATTTTATATCCATTTAAAAAAACACATCTCAGATTGATGTCGCCTGCAGTACTAATGATAATCTTAGTGTTATAATTCATTTCTTACTTTTAAAAAATCAGCTGCTAACTACTAATAGTTTAAAACAGATATCTTCTAACTTACTTAAATACTTTTTATAAGCATTCAATTAATCATGAAGATTGAAATAAGAATTAAGCATGACATCATTAGCGTCCCACAAGTACTGTTCTAATTCATAGTGTTTACTACATCGTATTTCTAAACGCCTTTACTCTAATAAAAAAAGCCAATACTCTAATAAAGTATTGGCTTTTTTAATATGAATTAATTCTAGACTTATCGGATATTATCCTCCAAAGTCATCAAATCTAATATGCTCATCTGGGATTCCGAAATCTTCACCCATTTTCTGAACCGCTTGGTTCATTAATGGTGGTCCACAGAAATACAATTCAATATCTTCTGGTGCTTCATGATGATTTAAATAGTTATCTATAACACAGTTGTGAATAAATCCTACGAAACCATCTCCTGGTGCATCGATATTTTCTTTTACTTTCCAGTTATCTTCTTCCATTGGTTCAGATAATGCTAAGTAAAATTTAAAGTTAGGGAAATCTCTTTCTAACGCTTCAAAATGCTCTAAATAGAACAACTCACGTTTAGAACGACCACCATACCAATACGTTACTTTACGACCCGTTTTCAAGGTTTTGAATAAGTGATATAAGTGCGAACGCATTGGTGCCATACCTGCACCACCACCAACGTAAAGCATTTCAGATTCTGACTCGTTGATAAAGAATTCACCATAAGGGCCAGAAATAATTACTTTATCACCTGGTTTTTGGTTAAATATATAAGACGATGCAATACCAGGATTAACATCCATCCATCCATTTTTATTACGATCCCATGGTGGCGTCGCAATACGTACATTTAACATAATCTCACGTCCTTCTGCAGGGTAAGATGCCATAGAGTAAGCTCTTTCTACAGTTTCTGTATTTTTCATTACTAATGGCCACAGATTAAACTTGTCCCATTCAGCTTGAAACTTATCTGGTGTTTCGTGCTCTTCAGGATGTGCTGTAATATCCATGTCTTCAAACTTCACTTCACATTCTGGAATTTCTATCTGAATGTAACCACCAGCTTTATAGCCCATATCTTCAGGAATTTCAACTACAAATTCCTTAATAAATGACGCTACATTATAGTTACGTACAACCGTTGCTTCCCATTTCTTAATTCCGAAAACTTCTTCAGGAATGGTAATTTCCATATCCTGCTTTACTTTTACTTGGCAAGATAAACGTGCACCTTCAGCTAATTCTTTTCTACTAAAATGTGGTGTTTCTGTTGGTAAAGCTTCACCTCCACCTTCTAATACATGACACTCACACTGAATACATGTACCACCACCACCACATGCAGATGGTAAGAATATTTTTTCAGCTCCTAAGGTATTTAATAACGTTCCTCCAGATCCAACTTCTATTTCACGTTCACCATTAATAGTGATTTTAACTGGTCCTGATGGAGACAATTTTTGCTTCACTACAAGTAAAAGCGATACCAATAATAAAGTAACTACTAAAAACGCGACAACTGTAGCGATGACCGTTCCTATTGTGCTTGCTGCTAATACCATATTCCTTATTAATTTTTATCCGTATCGTTAATTGTTTTAATAACAAGACTAGATGCCTCGTCTTTTTCATCAGCAATAGCAGTCACCATGCCAACAGTGTTTTCTTCAGTTTCCTCTGTAGCTTCTTCTTCGCCTCCAGTAAGCATACCTCCAAAACTCATAAAACCAATAGCCATTAAACCTGTTATGATAAAGGTAATTCCTAAACCTCTTAAAGCTGGTGGCACATTGCTATATCTAATTTTCTCTCTAATTGCTGCGATAGCTACAATCGCTAAAAACCATCCAATTCCTGATCCTATACCATAATTTAGTGCTAAACCTAAAGTTTCAATCTCTCTTGACTGCATAAATAATGAGCCCCCTAAAATCGCACAGTTCACAGCAATTAACGGTAAAAATATACCTAATGAATTGTATAATGATGGTGAAAATTTCTCAACAATAATTTCTACTAATTGTACCATCGTAGCAATGGTTGCAATAAACATAATAAAAGACAAGAAACTTAAATCGTAATCGGCAAATTCTGGACCTAACCAAGTTAAGGCACCTTCTTGTAATAAATACTGATCTAACAACCAGTTTAAAGGTACTGTTATTGCGAGTACAAATATAACAGCGGCTCCTAATCCTACAGCCGTAGATACTTTTTTAGATACTGCTAAGTATGAACACATACCTAAGAAGTATGCAAATACCATGTTATCTACAAATATCGATTTAAAAAATAATTCTATATGTTCCATTTTCTATAAGTCTTCAGTTCTCAGTGCGCAGTTTTCAGTACAAGCATAAACCGCCTACTGATTACTGTTTTACTGCCAACTCGTTTAGTCTTCTATTAATTCTTTATTTCTACTACGTTGTACCCAAATAATAATACCTACCACTATTAATGCCATTGGAGGTAATACCATAAATCCATTGTTTTCGTAGCCTATAGCGTATAATCCTGTTTTCTCAACTGAATCTCCAAGGACTTTGAAACCGAACAATGTTCCTGATCCTAATAACTCTCTAAAGAACCCAACTATAATAAGAATAACACCATAACCTAAAGCGTTACCAATACCATCTAAAAAGGATCTCCATGTACCGTTAGCTAAAGCAAAAGCTTCAAAACGTCCCATGATGATACAGTTGGTAATAATTAAGCCAATAAACACCGATAGTTCTTTACTTAAGCTATACGCATAAGCTTTGAGCACTTGATCCACTATAATAACTAAAGTTGCAACAACAACAAGTTGTACAATAATTCTAATCTTTGAAGGAATGATATTTCGCATTAACGAAATAACCACGTTTCCAACGCCCATAACAAACATTACAGAAATGGCCATTACTATTGATGGCTTTAACTGCGCTGTAATAGCTAAAGCAGAACAGATACCTAATACCTGAATGGTAATAGGGTTGTTGTCCGCTAAGGGGTCCATTATAAGTTTACTATCTTTTTTTGATAAAAGTCCCATACATTTTTATTTTAATGTCTTGAAATAAGGCACGTACATTTTTAAATCTTTCTTAATCATCGCGGTTATACCATCACCAGTAATCGTTGCACCAGCAATTGCATCAACGGCATTATCCGTTTTTCTTTCGTTTTTAGGATCAGCATTACCTTTAGCTACAGTAATACCTTTAAAAGCACCCGACTCATCAAATAAGCTTTCTCCTTCAAAATCGTCCATAAAATAACGTTGTTTAATTTCTGCTCCCAAACCAGGTGTTTCACCTGCATGATCAAAAAACACGCCTTGAACAGTCATAGATTTATCTACTGCAACAAATCCCCAAATGGCATCCCATAATCCTTTTCCTCTAATTGGAATAACATAGATAGGTTCTCCGTCTTTTTCACCTTCAAACAATGGTAATTTTCGTTTGTAGTTAGGGTCTTTAGCTTTAGCCTCTTCTTTTTTAATATCTATTAAATAGGCTTCTGAGTTTTCTGAAGCTTCTGTACCTTCAATTACATATTGCTTTGTAATAGTACTCTCAAATTTATCTTCTACTTCATCGGTAGAAATAAAAGCAACATCACTTGTACCTTCATTGGCATTAATACCCATGGCGTACAATATATTTTGTTGTTTTTCAAAACGTTTATTAGCATCCACTAAAGGTTTTAATCCTGAAGCAAGTCCTGCAAGTATCGAGCCTACAACCACTACCATCACGATAGAAAAAATAACGGTGTAACTATTTTTATCTGTATCGATTGCCATAACTTAAGCTGTTTTTAATTTTCCTCTTTTTAATCTTCTTTTCACATTACCTTGAACCACATAATGATCAATAGTAGGTGCAAACACATTCATTAACAATATTGCTAACATCACACCTTCTGGGTAGGCTGGATTAAATACACGAATCATAATCGATATAAACCCGATTAAGAAACCATAAATCCATTTCCCTTTATTTGTTTGTGATGCTGTTACTGGATCTGTAGCCATATAAACAATACCAAATGCCATACCTCCAATTAATAAATGATGCCAGAATTCCGTATTCATTAAGCCGTAAAAATTACTTGTTTCTGTAATCCATCCTGCTGCAACTACAAGGTTAAAAATATACCCCATAACTAATGCACCTATTACAGAACTCAACATGATTCTCCAGCTACCTATCTTAGTAAAGATTAGGAATAAACCACCTAATAATATTAATAGTGTCGATGTTTCACCAATTGACCCAGGAATAAACCCAAAAAACATATCCGCTACTGAATAGTCAATAGGATGTGATTGTGCTAATCCACCTAGTATGGTTTCTCCCGAAATGGCATCTGCATTAGATCCTGCAATTATTTCTTTAGCGCGTTCTGTAGCACCTTCAACCCAAACTTTATCACCACTCATCCAAGTAGGATAAGCAAAGAATAAGAATGCTCTAATGGTTAAGGCAGGGTTTAGAATATTCATCCCAGTTCCTCCAAAGACTTCTTTTCCGATAACAACACCGAAAGCAACAGCCACCACTAACATCCATAATGGAATATCGATTGGTACAATTAACGGCACTAACATCCCTGTTACTAAATAACCTTCTTCTACTTCGTGGCCTTTAATTACAGCGAATAGGAATTCAATTCCTAGTCCAACACCATAAGAAATAAGTAGTATAGGAAGTATCTTCCAAAACCCTAAACTAAAGTTTTGTAAGGTCCAAAATTCGCTACTAAAGAAACCGCTAGTTACAGCTTCAATTTCTCCTACAGCTAAGTAATGCTGATAACCTGCATTGAACATACCAAAAATTAAACACGGAACTAATGCCATTATAACCGTGTTCATGGTACGCTTTAAATCGTCTGCCGCCTTAATGTGTGTACCACCATGTGCAGTATCATTAGGCGTATAAAGAAACGTATGTAAGGCGTTGAAGGCAGGTGCCATCTTTGTTCCTTTATATTTTTCTCTTATGTTATGTAAGTTTTGTTTTAAACCCATTATCTATTTTTTAACCGATTTCTTCTAACATTAAATCTAAGCCTGCTCTAATAATTTGCTGATGCGGCTGTTTTGACACACATACAAATTCTGTTAAGGCAAAATCTTCTGGTGCTACTTCATACATACCTAAAGCTTCCATTTCATCTAGATCTTTATATAAGCAAGATTTTAGAATTTGCATTGGATATATATCTAATGGAAACACTTGTTCGTAATTACCTGTAAGCACAAAATTTCTATGCTCACCATTCATATTAGAACTTAAATCGTATTTCTTATTCGGTGTTAACCATGAAAACGTTAAAGCTCTTGTGTTAGAGACTTTATCAAATACTGGTTTATTCCATCCAAATAATTCGTAATCATTACCTTCTGGAATTACCGAAATAATATTACTATAATAATCTAAATATCCATCTGGTTGCACGCGTTTTCCAGACAATACGTTACCTGAAATAAAACGATCGTTCCCATCTCTTTCAACTCCGTTATCGTAAACCATAGTTGCGATTTCAGAACCAATTTTAGTTTTGAAATAACGTGGCTTTTTAACTGAAGATCCCGCTAAAGCTATAACGCGCTCTGCATTAAATCTTCCTGTTAAAAGCAACTCACCTATTATTACAAGATCTTGAGCATTTATGGTCCAAACCGTTTCACCTTTATTGATAGGATCTACTTGACTAATTAAAGTTCCAACATTCCCTGAAGGATGTGGCCCAGAAACCTTATGAATTGTTGCATTTTGCAAACCAGCTAAAGGCGAATTAGAATTTTTGCCTACTGATATATGGAAACCACCATCCGTAAATTTAGATAGCGCATCTACAGCAGCTTGTAACTCTGCTTCTTTACCAGCTAGCGTATAATCTAAATCTGCGGCTAAAGGTGCACTTGCATAACCAGACACAAAAATAGCTTTTGGCGTACTGTCTGCTTTTGCAACAACATCATAAGGACGTTGTTTTATAAAAGCCCAACAACCTGAAGCTAACAAGTGTGCTCTAGTTTTTTCTGCATCTGCATTTAAGTCAAACTTACCATGATCTACATAGGTTTGTTCCTTGTCTGCTGTTATTTTAATAGCGTCTATACGACGTCTTGGTCCACGTTGCACTTCGGTTACCTCACCAGAAACTGGCGAAACAAACTTCATTGCTTCATTATCCTTATTGTAAAACAAAGTCTCACCTGCTTTAACACGTGCCCCTTCTTTTGCTATAAGTTTTGGAATAATACTATGGAAGTCTTCGGGTCTAATAGAATAGAAATTACTAATGACAGCATTCTCTAAAGTTTGTTCGGCTTCACCGATCAACTTTATATCTAAGCCCTTTTTAATTTTGATGTCTTTTGACATATCTTTTAAAGATTAGTTATCTAAAAATCGGTGCAAATCTACAAATTAATGCTTAATTATATCTCAATTTACAGCAACTTTTTTATTTGTATTCATTATAAATAAGCTACTTGTTTTAAGGCATAGATTTTGATTATCTTTACGCAACACATATTTTAAACAATGAATAAGACCTTTTTCAACTTTTTAACACTTTTTCTATTTTCAATATCATCATTTTCTCAAGTCGCCTACGAACTAAATCCACCAGATTTTATAAAAACCGTTACGTTTAAGAGCAATACCACACAAGGACAATTACCCGTTCTTAAACTTGGCGAACCTTTAATGTTAGAGTTTGATGCTTTAACAGGAAACGAAGAAGACTTTTACTACGTTATTGAACATTTTAATTATGATTGGACCCCATCCAACTTAGTGAAGTCTGAATATCTTAAAGGCTTAGACAACCAACGTATTTTAGATTATGAAAATTCATTTAACACCTATCAAATTTATTCGCATTACAATTTAAGAATCCCAAACCAACAAACGCATGGTTTCCTAAAAAGTGGAAATTACATGATTTCTATTTATGATGACTATGACGAACTTATGTTTAGTAGAAAATTTATGGTCTATGAAGACATTGCTAACGTTGGTGTAAGCGTAAAACGTTCTAGAGACGTAAAAGTTATTGCAGAAAAACAATCCGTAGATTTGGTGATTACCACGAATGGTACCAATCTAAACAACCCATTAGAAACCATAAAAACAGTTATTATTCAGAATAACAACTTAAACACTGCAATTACCGGTTTAAAACCACAATACACATTAGGTAATGAGCTCATCTATCGCTATGATACGGAATCTGCGTTTTGGGGAGGAAACGAATATTTATATTTTGAAAATAAAGATGTTAGAGCCGCGAATGTAGGTGTTCAATATATTGAATTAGGAGATCTTTACCACAACTATTTATACACTAACATTAACCGAAAAGATAGACCGTACACGTATAATCCAGATATTAATGGGAATTTTTTAGTGACTATAATCGATAGAGATAATCCAGATATTGAAGCAGATTATGTAATGGTTCATTTTTCATTATTACAAGACGAATTAAAAACTAAGGATATTCATGTATATGGCAATTTCAATTATTTTACGATTGAACCGTTAACGCAAATGATTTATAATCCTGAAAGCAACCGTTACGAAATTACCATGCTGCTTAAACAAGGGTTTTATAACTACAAATATGTAACGGTAGATAGAGAAACCGGAGAGCTAGACGAAGGAGCCATCAGTGGAAATTTCTGGGAAACGGAAAACAACTATAAAGTCTTAGTTTATTATAAGGATTTAGGGGCGCGTTACGATAGACTTATTGGTTTTGGTGAAGCCACTTCAGAGAATATTACCAACTAGAAAATCTAAATACATATTTCCATATTAATAAAAAAAGACACTAAAAAATAACACCCACCTCTCACATTACTAATTTTATAATGTTTTTGTTAAAAAACCTAACCTCTTAACCGAATTATAGCGCTTCATTCAAAAATTATGTTATTTTAGCATAGATTAATTATATTATTACAATGGTTCAACAAGTTACAAGCGGCATAAAAATTACTGTAGAAACTAATTTTGAAGGTACATTTTATAAAAACTATAAAGTACATTTTGCTTTTGGTTATAAAGTAACTATCGAAAACCAAAGTAAAGATTCAGTTCAACTAAATTCTAGACACTGGAAAATACTTGACGCATTAAATAATGAAGAGATTATTGAAGGAGAAGGTGTTATTGGCAAAAAACCAGTTTTAAAACCTGGCGAATCGCACACATACAATTCAGGATGTCTTTTATCCTCACCTTTTGGGGCTATGCGCGGTCATTATAATATGGTTAACCTATCTAAAACTAATCAATTTAAAGTTTACATTCCATCGTTTAAATTAAGTGCGCCTTTTGCACTTAATTAAGCCTTCTATTTCTCTTACGTAATTCATTGTTTTTCAAAAACAATTGTCAACAAACTAAACTTGTTTAACACATCGTTATTTACTTAGCTTACAACCTATAAGAAGCATTATATGCTAAGAATATTTTTACAAAAACAATAGCAAAATTTCTAAGAATAATCTATAAAACAGTATTTACAATCTTCACACAACTATAACGTTTGAAATCCATATTTACTTTTAAAAAATTGTACATTTACACTTTAAAAACTCACTCTAAAAAAACAAATATATTATGGGAAAAGGATTCTTTAATGTACCTATCGCAGTTAACGAACCTGTTATGTCTTACGCACCTGGTTCCGCAGAACGAAAAGCTGTTTTAGAAGCGTACAAATCATTATTTAATTCAAAGGTTGAAGTTCCTATGTACATAAATGGAAAGGACGTAAAAACTGGAAATACCAGAACAATGTCTCCTCCACACGATCATAAACATATAGTAGGCGAATATCATTTAGCAGAAAAAGAACATGTAGAAGAGGCAATTTCTACGGCATTAGAAGCACGTAAGTCTTGGTCACAAATGCCATGGGAACAACGCGCAGGTATTTTCTTAAAAGCTGCAGAATTAATTGCGGGTCCATACAGAGCAAAAATCAACGCAGCCACGATGATAGCGCAATCGAAGAATATATATCAAGCTGAAATTGACGCGGCTTGTGAACTTATAGATTTCTTACGCTTTAATGTTCAGTTTATGTCAGACATTTACATGGAACAACCAGAAAGCACAAGTGCCGCATGGAACCGAGTAGAATATAGACCTCTTGAAGGTTTTACATACGCTGTAACTCCATTTAACTTTACAGCAATAGCCGGTAATTTACCTGCATGTATGGCTTTAATGGGTAATGTTGTCGTTTGGAAACCAAGTGATAGCCAAGTCTATTCTGCAAAAGTAATTATGGATATTTTTAAAGAAGCTGGTGTCCCTGATGGTGTTATCAATGTGGTCTTCGGAGATCCTGTAATGATTACAAATACAGTATTAGCGAGTCCTGATTTTTCTGGACTACACTTTACAGGGTCAACACACGTATTTAAAGAGTTATGGAAGCAGATTGGAAACAACATTCATAACTATAAAACGTACCCAAGAATTGTTGGAGAAACAGGTGGAAAAGATTTTATCGTCGCACATAAAACGGCAGATGCAAAACAAGTTGCAACAGCTATTGCACGTGGCGCTTTTGAATTTCAGGGTCAGAAATGTAGCGCGGCATCTAGAGCTTATATTCCTAAAGGTATTTGGGCCGATGTAAAGGCGCATTTAATTGAAGATATGGAATCTTTCAAAATGGGGTCTCCAGAAGATATGAACAACTTTATTACTGCAGTCATCCATGAAGGTTCTTTTGATAAATTAGCTAAATATATAGATGCTGCTAAAGCAGATAGCGACGCAGAAATCATTGCTGGTGGTAACTATGACAAATCTAAAGGTTATTTTATTGAGCCTACAGTCATCGTAACTACAGATCCTAAATACACAACAATGTGTACAGAGTTATTTGGCCCTGTAATTACAATATACGTGTATGACGATGAAGCCTACTCTGAAACTTTAAAACTCGTAGACGAAACAAGCGAATACGCATTAACTGGAGCTATTCTTTCTAGAGACAGATATGCTGTTGAAGAAGCTACAAAAGTGCTTCAGAATGCTGCTGGAAATTTCTATATAAACGACAAACCAACAGGTGCTGTTGTAGGTCAACAACCTTTTGGTGGCGCAAGAGCTTCTGGAACAAATGATAAAGCTGGTAGTGCTCAAAACTTAATGCGTTGGGTATCTCCAAGACTAATCAAGGAAACGTTTGTAACTCCTACAGATTATAGATATCCTTTTTTAGGATAAAACCGATAACAAATTGAAATTTAAATCCTTAGAAGTTATATACTTTTAAGGATTTTTTTTTGCTTTTAATAGAAATGACATTAAAATTGAGCAATTACTTTGGTAAACTTTGTATCTTTTCGAGATAATAATTCAAATTCTGCACTTATGAAAAAATATTACTTTACTATTTTACTATGCTTACCTTTTCTAAGTTTTGCTCAAACTTGGATAACTTCTGGAGTTACTCCAGATCTATCTGCTTATGGAGAAACTACAAACTATCCTGGTGAAGGAGAATATCAAATATTTTTAAGTCCCGATGGAATTTTAGACAAGCCCATAATTGTTGTTGACGGTTTTGATACCGGCGACTTAAGGGACATTATTGGAATTTATAGCCTTTTAGACTTTGCTGACAGTTCTGGGACTGAAAATTTAGCCGATCAATTACGAGCGCTAGATTTTGATGTTATTATTCTTAATTTCCCTGTGTATACACGTGCTGCAGATTCTGAAACTATAGATGGTGGCACTGATTTTATTGAACGTAACGCCATGCTTCTGGTAGAATTAATTACAATTATTAATACTGATAAAGCATTGAATAGCCCTGATCAAAATGTCATTATTGGCCCAAGTATGGGAGGTTTAATTTCTCGTTATGCCCTGAATTACATGGAGGCCAACTCCATGGACGCGGACACAAGACTCTTTATCTCTTTTGATGCTCCTCATCTTGGCGCCAATGTGCCTATAGGTTTACAGCACCAATTAAATTATTTAGCTAATAATCCCTTGAGTCCAGTTACAGAATTACAACCCTTTATTGATAGTTTATTAAAATCTCCCGCAGGAAGGCAATTGTTAATAGATCATTTTGAATCGCATTTATCTGGTGAGGATCTATTTACTTTTGATGATAACCTTACATTACCTGAACCACATCCATTTAGAACAACGTTTGAAGCAGATCTAAATAGTTTAACAGCAAGTGGATTCCCTGAGGACGTTCGTAACGTCGCTATTGTCAACGGAAGTGGTAACGGAAGCCCATATTTAGCAGCCGATGGAGTTACACCTGTAACTAATGGGTTTACGATTGTAGAAGCTATACTACCAATAGATTCTCCACTAGGAATAATTGATGTTGAAATTGACATAAATATGACACCAGCAGCCGGTTCATCGCAAGAAGTAAGTCGATTTTTCGCCCCACTTCTCCCGCCATTTATACCAAATATAGAAAGCACAGCTAATTCAGGCACTGTAAATTTTGATGGTGTAGACGCAGCACCAGGTGGATTATTTGACCTCTCAGAATTAACAGAGTCTTTCGGAACCGAGGGTGGTATCGGCGACACTTTTTTTGACGCTTTAGAAATTGACAAATTTAGCTATATCCCAACAGTAAGTGCACTTGCATTAGATATTACTGAACCTGCTACAGGAAATGAAATTAATTGGCATTATAATGGTGACTTCACAAGCGTCTCACCATTTGCAAACATCCATAGTCCTGATGCTAACGAGCCTCACGTTCAACTTACGGAAGCTAATGTCGCATTTGCTTTAGATGAAATATTAAATACGACACTAAGCATTTCAGAAACAGAATTACAGACCGTAAAACTAGAGCAGAACCCTGTTAAAAACGAATTAATATTGCGATCTGATTTAAATAGTAGAGCCACTATTTTAATCAGTGACTTAACTGGAAAAATTGTTCTACAATCAACTCAAGAATTAACAGGCAGAGACGTTATCTCTATAAACCTAACCAATGGACTATACCTATTACATATAACTAATGACCTTAGCACATTTACAACCCGATTTATAGTTCGAAAATAAAGCTTACATAGCCTTTTTTAAAAAAAAAGACCGTTTAAACTTATTTACACGGTCTTTTTTTAATTACAAATTATTGTTTTTAGTTTTAGTATAATGATTCCGGATGTAAATAATCGAGGTGAATATTTAACTTATCAATGTATTTCATGCCGTAACCTTCTTCCACTTTTTCTTCGGCGTAAAAGAGCGTTTCCTCATTTTCGCCCACTAAAGTCAATTGTACAATATCCGCATTTCGTTTTAGGATAATATAGGCCATCCTATTATCATATAAACCATGGGCAGATAAATAAATAACACCCGATTCTAACTTATGGTTTTTTACTACGCCACGATGTTGTTCTTTTCCGTTTTTATCATAACGAATGACTTCCCCATCAATATAATTTTTATTTAAGGAGTATTGCAATCGCTTATGATTAGAATCTATATGATATGCTACCGTTTCAACAACCTCACCATTTTTAAAGGTTGACACATTTTTACCATGAAGATCATAAGAAATGCGTTTCGTAATGAGACCATTTTTGTAAATTTCTTGAGTCGACTTACTGTTGTAACCTACTGTTAGAACTTTAGTGCCTTCAAAAGGTTTTCCGTCTCTATAAATGATGCTAGAGACTTCTTTTCCGTCTTCGTTATAATTAATGGATTTCCCCTCTAAAACATCATTCTTAAACGTACTCGTTAATTGTAATACACCAGACTGATTGTAACTATTAAAGATCCCTTCCTTTTTATCATTCACATAATGGCCTTCTTCTAAAACAACTTCAAAATTATAATTAAACTTCTTATAAGTTCCGTTACGTTTTCCATCTTTTATGGTGTACTTAACTCTTGTGGTTTTATCGTACATTTCACCATCCCAAGGTAATTTATTTTTAAAGTTAATTTCAGCTAAGACTTCACCATACGTATCATAAAACGTAGCACAGCAGTTAACATCAACGTCTTCAATTAATACAGGATCAATAACTCCGTAACCCCTCCCCACACCATAATCAAACCGTTTTAACGCTATTAAATCACCATTTTCTTCCTCTTTAATGAGCTTTATTTCATCTGAGAGATCGAAAAACTCATATAATTTACCATGTTTTTTATCGTAATCGTAAGTGCCTATTAACTCATTTTTGTCATTGTAAAACTTCCCTAATGTTTTATCATAATCCGTATATGTAATATCGCTTTGTTTAGAGCCATTACTGTAATAATTAACCTCTCTACTTTTACTATATTGATTAGCATTATAATATTCGGTGACCTTAAAATCGACCAAATTATCCTTACCTACTAATTTCGTTATAAATTTAGTCCGTTCAATAACGTTACCATCTTTGTAAGTTTCAATATTTGAAATTTCAGAATCGTAACCAATTTCGTAACGTGTACCATTTAAAGGTTTCGCATATCTATTTTTATACTGTACTTTTAAGATTCCCAAGACATCTCCGTCTTTACTATAATAAACCTCTTCTTCTTTATTCTTTTTACTAAAAAGAACATTGGTATCTGAATAATATTTTAATTCCTCTATAAGTTCTCCTTCTTTGTAAGTTGATCTTTTGTTTCCACTAATTTCTACACCAGTATATGGATAATAGTTTTTATAAACCATTCTAGACAGCTCGTTGCCTGTTTCATCATAACTAACTTGAAGCTCTTTAATATTGTCTGTATATGTTGTTAGTGATTTTATCTTACCACTATCATAGTATAGCTCTTCTTTTTCAAGTAGACCATAATTGTAGGTTCTAGAGGACAAAATTCGCCCCATGACGTCTTCCTTATAACTGTACGAAAACACAATTCTTGTACCTTTTACAGGTTTTAAATAATCATTCTCAAGCTTGTAAGTTACACTCCCTATTTCGGTCCCATCCTCAGTGAAATAGGTGTTTTTATACTCTGGTTCAGTTTGAAATTTTGTCCGAACCTGACCATTAGGGTAATAATCCTCATGCCCCAACAACCCTGTAAACGGATAATAGTTAATTTGCTTCACTCGCATAGGAGAGAAATAATAAAACACTTCAATCCCTTTACGAAATCCATTTTTCAAGGTGATAATTTCACCAATACTATCACCTTTTTTATCATAATATTTGGTACGAAAATGACCTTTCTTAAGCGTTCTTAAACTTTCGTAACGAATGCCGTTTATATCAGAATCATATACCACCTCTTTTACGGTATCATTTTTAACTTCTGTGTAAATACGATTAGACGATTGGATGGTATTCTGAGCCCCAGATTTAATAAAACCCTTTTTATAAATAGCAGTTAATTTCTTACCGTCTAAAAAGGTAATAAATGCACCGTCTATTCTATTTTTTGTGTAATTACCTTGTTGATAGAGCTGACCATCTTCATTATACCAACTTACTTTTTCTACCCAGTAATCTTTATCTTCATACTTAGACAAACCACTCATCTGTTTTTGACCAGAAATGTAATAATCTTCAATTCTGTAAAAATCACCCTCTTTTTTAACTGGTGGTCTATAAAAAGCAGCATTATCTTTTGTGGTGCCATTCCAAGATATATCATAATAAATGGTGTCTTGTTGCGCTTCCAAAGTTAAAGGTATAAAGACCGTACTTACTATAAATAAAAGTAGAATAGTTTTCGTAGAATTTAATAATATCATTACTAAAGTGTATTTAAAATAGTGTAGAATAGAAATGTTTGCCTGATTAACGTCATAAAACATTAAACTATTTCTAATGCGATGTCTCAGACTAAACATTGCATCATTTTTTCTATTGAGAAAATGTTTTAAACTAACTGAAATCTAACCACAGGTTAAACTTTGAATTTCAATGGTAAATGAATGACTTTTTTAGTTTCAAAAAATGATTCTTCAAAATAATCAGAAAGTAAGAATGCTTTAACTGTTTTATACTGTTTCAATTCTTCGGTTAAATCACCACCTTTTAAATAGAGGATACCGTTTTTGAGTTCGTTTTTTTGAGTTTTAGCAATCTTCCCTTTCACCCAAGTGGTAAATTCTGGCATCGTCGTTACAGCTCTACTCACAATAAAATCGTAGGTATCGTCAATAGCTTCTACTCTACTATGTGTAGTTTTCACATTAGGAAGTTCTATGGCTTCACAAACAGCATTAATTACTTTCAACTTTTTATTAATACTGTCTACCAAATGAAATTGACATTCTGGAAATAAAATAGCCAAAGGCACACCAGGAAATCCACCTCCTGTACCAACATCTAAAATAGAAGATTCTGGTGCAAAGTTGATCACTTTTGCAATACCCAAAGAATGTAAGACATGTCTTAAATACAACTCATCAATATCCTTTCGAGAAATGACATTAATTTTACTGTTCCAATCTTTATATAACGTTTCTAAGGCTTTAAATTGTTGGATTTGAGTTTCAGTTAAATCCGGGAAATATTTTAGAATGAGTTCCATTTTTTAAATTTTTACAAAAATACTTAAATTTAATCTTCATAAATTAACCTTAATCGATTAAGCTCGCTTTTATTTATTAACTATCTTTGCATTGTTATAATGATTTTAAATCCCTAGCGTTATAATATAAAATTAATAGTATACATGGCACAACAAACCTTATCTTTCTCGAGAACAGACTCAGCCAAGTTCTTTAGAACCCTCAACAAACGTGTAAATAATTATTTCAAAGAAAACGATATAAAACGTACAGGAAACTGGCAAATATGGGTAAAAACCATAGTGATGTTCACACTGTTTTTAACTCCGTACTTTCTCTTACTTACATTAAACATCCCAACTTGGGCACAATTATTATTAACCATAGTTATGGGAATTGGCATGGCTGGCGTTGGTATGAATGTGATGCACGATGGTAATCATGGTGCATTCTCTAATAAAGAATGGGTAAATAGGCTCATGGGAAGTAGTATTTATATCTTAGCCGGAAATGTTTATAACTGGAAAGTGCAACACAATGTTTTACATCATACCTACACTAATATTCACGGTCATGATGAAGATTTAGAAGCAGGACGAATTTTACGTTTTTCAGAACATACAAAATGGCGTAAACACCATAGGTTTCAGCATTATTATTCCATTTTATTGTATGGCTTATTAACCATTAACTGGGCAATTACGACAGATTTCCAACAAATGAGTCGCTATATGAAGCGTAAGTTATCTTATGGAAAATTCCCAAATCCAGTAGTAAACTGGAGTAAATTAGTAATCTCTAAACTGATTTATATTTCTATGTGGATTTTGTTACCGCTTCTACTTACAGACATCGCTTGGTACAAAATATTAATCGGATTTTTAATAATGCATTACGTCGCTGGTTTAATTTTAAGTGTGGTATTTCAATTAGCGCATGTTATGGATGAAGCAGAAATGCCGTTGCCAGAAAAAGATGGTACTATGAAAAACACATGGGCTATTCACCAATTAAAAACTACTGTTAATTTTGGAGCTAAAAGTAGGATTATAAACTGGTACACAGGAGGTTTAAACCACCAAGTAGAGCACCATATATTTCCACATATCTCTCATATTCATTATGATAGAATTGCAGAAATTGTAAAAGCTACTGCAAAAGAATTTAATTTACCATACAAAGAATACAAAACTACTAGAAAAGCAATCATCGCTCATTTCAAATTTTTAAAACAAATGGGAGCACGACCAGCATTGCAAGCCTAACTCTATATTTTTATATCAAATGAATCAACTTTCGGATAGAATTAATAACCTAGCCACATCAGCTACGCTTGCTATGGCAGCAAAAGCGAGAGAACTAAGAGCAGAAGGAAAAGACATTATCGGACTAAGTTTGGGAGAGCCAGATTTTAACACTCCAGATTTTATTAAAGACGCTGCAATTGAAGCCATTAATCAAAACTACAATAGTTATACTCCAGTAGATGGTTATGTAGAATTGAAAAACGCAATTATTCATAAATTCAAACGCGATAACAACCTCAACTATGCACTTCCACAAATTGTAGTTTCTACAGGTGCAAAACAAGCTTTAGCTAATATAGCGTCTGTTATGCTTAATACTGGAGACGAAGTTATTTTACCTTGTCCGTATTGGGTAAGTTACAGTGATATTGTAAAATTGAGTGATGGAGTTCCTGTTGAAGTTCAAACCTCTATTGATAACGATTTTAAAATGACAGCCGAACAACTTGAAGCTGCCATTACTCCTAAAACAAAAATGATTTGGTATAGTTCTCCTTGTAACCCAAGTGGATCTGTGTATAGCAAAGCAGAATTAAGAGCTTTGGCTGATGTGCTTAAGAAGCATCCAAATATTTATGTTGTTTCAGATGAAATTTACGAACATATTAACTTTAAAGGTGGTCACTTTAGTATGGCAGAATTTGAAGATATGTACGATAGAACTATTACAGTAAACGGTGTATCTAAAGCGTTTGCTATGACAGGTTGGAGAATTGGTTATATAGGAGCACCTGATTGGATTGCTAGAGCTTGTAACAAAATGCAAGGTCAAATTACAAGTGGCGCCAATTGTATTGCACAACGTGCGGTAATTACGGCTTTAGAAGCAGATCCTTCGAGTATAAAATATATGGTTGACGAATTTAAAGAAAGACGTCAACTCATCTTAAATTTACTAGGAGACATTGACGGCTTTAAAACCAATGAGCCAGAAGGAGCTTTTTATGTATTTCCAAATATATCGTCATACTTCGGCAAAACGATAAAAGGAAAAACTATAAATAATGCTTCAGATTTTTCTCTGTTTTTACTTGAAGAAGCGCTAGTTGCTACAGTAACTGGTGAGGCTTTTGGAAATAAAGATTGTATAAGAATTTCTTACGCAGCTTCTCAAAACGAGATTAAGGAAGCCATAAAACGAATTAAGACGGCATTAAGTTAAATACCAAGGTCGTATATTAAAAAAAGAGGCTATCTAATATGTTATAGATAGCCTCTTTTTTTTATATGTGATTGTAGTTGTTACGTACGGAATCGATTTACATTAAATACAAGCTACAACCGCAATACTCGCAAATACTAATAATTTTAAAACCATAGAAACCGTAAGGCTCGCTTTACTCAGTTTAGGTGATCTTACACGTTGCCTTATTCCAAATAAAGTCTTCTTACTTCTCTTTTTAAAATTACGTTTTACCGTTCGTTTATAGGCTGAATTCAATAAGCCACGTGTTGTAAAATGAACCTTCTTATTCACACGTTTAGCCTTAGCCGCTATTTTCTCAGTTATTTTACTTTTCATGTTAACACTATTAGTACTTACTTAAAATACAACATATTCAGTTAAAAAGTAAATAAATAAGATAAAACTTCTGATTTTAACGTTAAAAGTTTAATTATTACCGCTCAAGCGCCATCTTATTACTGCCTAAAATAAGTAGAATAGCAACCAAAGCAAGCCACCTATATCGACCACAGGTAACTCAATTACTCGCAACGGATGTGTTGGGTTTTCTATTCTTAATTTTAACCCAAATGTCCGGTTAAGCGCAGTCGAAACATACGTATAGTAAATGCATAGCTCTCGTCTGCGTTCGAACGGACAACATCAACCTATTTAACACTCTAATATTCATGTTTTATATAGTTTACTTAACTACTGTCCTCTATAACATTAATTACAATGATACTAGCCCAACTATTCCGTCTAGTGAATATAACAACACAGCCACAAGTATTAGAGATAAAATAATAGTAACTAATATAACTTTTAGCATCCTGTACTTCCGCTCTTCTTTTAAGCGTTTAGCAATGGTCTTTAACTGCTTAGTCGTTGCCTTAGGCAAATTGTATTCCGTTTTACGATTTGGATTATAACCACCTAACACATGCTTTAACCTATCGCGCTTTGAAAGCTGATTTCTATTAAAGTTAATTACATTCATGGAGTTAGAAGGCATAATTTATATGGTTTTAGGTTGAATTAAATCACATCTTTACAATTAGTAATATGTGATTTTAGCTATAAAAGACACAATTAGGGTGTCAGTTGAAAGTTCAGAGATATTGACTTTGATTTGAAGCCTTCGACAATAGACAAATTAGATTATTAATAATACTATTGGCTACATAGATATGACGTACAATTATTAGAAATGTTACAACATGATTATCAAGGCATAACAAAAATAAACCTTCAAAATTACAGGAATTACTAATGAGAATATAGGCTAGCTAAATTTTAAAAATTCTTTAAAAAAGTTGAATTTTTATCTATTCCTCCAAAAGAAAGGAGTCAATAATATCAGAACCGTAAACAATTCCAATCGACCAATAAGCATTAAAAAAGAAGCCCACCATTTTCCTAAAGGTGGTAATGCTGCATAATTATTAACAGGTCCAAAATCACCTAAAGCAGGTCCAACATTCCCTAAGCTAGATGCTGACAAACCAATGGCAGACGTAAAATCCATTTGAAACATAGAAAACACTAATGCACCAACAATAAACGATAACATATAAAGAATAAAGAATCCTAAAACATTAAATACAATATCCTTAGAAACTGATTTCCCATTATAACGGACAGGAATAATAGCATTAGGATGCAATGCACGTTTAAATTCTAAAAAGCTATTTTTTATTAAAATCAATTGACGCATTACTTTTACACCTCCAGAAGTACTACCTGCAGAACCACCTAAAAACATTAATCCGAAAAAGAAAACCGTTAAAAATGGAGTCCACATAGTATAATCTGCAGTAATAAAACCAGTTGTTGTGATTACCGAAATGACCTGAAACAAACCGTGTCTTAGTGCACTTTCGGCTTCACCTAAAACCATAGGATGCGCAATAGAAGATTGAGATATATCTGCCCTGAAATAGATTAAAACAGCAGCTATTAATGTAAAAGTGATGATAAATTTAGAGTACAATTTAAACTCTTCGTCTTTTAATATTTTAGACACCTTTCCCTTGAACAAATAGTAACTAAGTACAAAATTAGTACCAGCCATAAACATAAAAAATATAATGATGTATTGTATTGCAGGATTATCATTCCATTCTGCAACACTCGCATTTTTTGTAGAAAATCCACCAGTAGATACCGTGCTTAATGCGTGGTTTATGGCATCGAAAAAAGACATACCTGCCGCCTGTAACAAAATAGTTTCAGCAACTGTATAACCCACATAAATTAGCCATAAACGCTTTGCTGTATCTGTAATTCTAGGATGCAATTTATCACCGCTGGGTCCTGGAGCTTCAGCAGCAAATAGCTGCATGCCACCTACACCTAATAAGGGTAAAATAGCAATAGCCAAAACTATTATTCCCATACCACCAATCCAATGTGTTGTACTTCTCCAGAACAACACTCCTTCAGGAATCACTTCAATATCATTTAAAATACTAGCACCTGTTGTTGTATAACCAGAAATGGTTTCGAAAAATGCATTGGTAAACGATGGAATAGCTTCTGTAGCAATATAAGGCAATGTTCCTGTTAATGACATAACAATCCAACCAAAAGCAACTACAATATAACCTTCGCGCTTATTCATCTCCTTGCGATGGTTTCTTGTTCTAAGCATTGCTATAGCTCCTATTAATAAGGTTACTAATCCTGCTAAAAACAATTCAAGCGTTACACCATCCTTATAAATAAAACTGATTAAGGTCGCTATGAGCATAAAACCACTATTAAACAATAATAGCAATCCCAAAAAATGGAAGATGATTTTATAATTAAGTTTTATTCGAGACATAATTATTAAGCAAAAAACCGTTCTACTTCAGAAATAGATCGTGGCAAACAACAAACCACAACACGATCTCCAGCTTCAATTTTAAAACTACCAAGTGGAATAGATCCGTTTCCGTCTCTTATAGCACCACCAATTATAGCAGATTTTGGAAATTTTAAATCCTTGATGAATTTATTCGTTATTTTAGAATTTGGTTTTACCACAAACTCTAACAGCTCAGCATTCATATTGGTTAATTTGGTCATAGCAACCACCTCACCTTTTCTGATGTATCTAAAAATATTGTTTGCTGCTAATAATTTTTTATTGATTAACGTATCAATTCCAATCGATTGTGACAGTTGATAATAATCCATATTTTCAACCAAGGCTATGGTTTTCTTTACTCCTTTAGATTTCGCCAAAAGACAAGACATAATATTGGTTTCAGAATTACCTGTTACGGCAATAAAAGCATCCATATCAGATATATTTTCTTCGTCTAAAATATCCACATTTCTACCATCTCCACAAATAACTAATGCATTTGGAATATCTTCTGCTAATTCTTCAGCTTTACCTCTTTTACTTTCTACAAGTTTTACATTAAATTTACTTGAACACAACTCTTTAGCCGTTTGAAAACCTATTTGACTTCCACCAAGAACCATTACATTCTTAATCGCAACCTTGACCTTTCCTGATAATTTAAATAATTCTTCATCACCATGTTTAGAAGTCATAAAAACAACCTTATCTCCTTCTTTAAAAATAGTATCACCCCTAGGAATAATAGTATATTGGGTTCCTAATCGTTGAATTGCAATTGGGATAAAATTTAATTCAGGATATATCTCTGCTGCTTCCTTTACCGTCTTATCTACAAAGGTTGCTGTTCTAGACAAACGCAAGCCTAACATGGTTAAAGCTCCACCTTCAAACTCATAGGTATCATTAAAACCGTACTGATTTAAAAGCAATCCAATTTCAGAAGCCGCTAAAGATTCTGGTGAAATCAGTTCGTCAATCCCAAATTTTGAAAACCCAACGGTTTCCTTATTATCAATAAATTCGGTATTTGAGATACGTGCAATAGTACGTTTTGCACCTAATTGTTTTGCTAAAACACATGCCGTAATATTGGTAGTTTCAGATGAAGTTACCGCAATAAATAACGCAGCTGTTTCTATGCGCGCATCTCTTAAAATAGAAATTGAGGTTGCATCCCCTTTTATAGTTCTAATATCCAAGTGTTCACCAGCATATCCTAAACTATCTTTTTTAGTATCTATTAAAGTGATTTCTTGTGATTCGTAAGATAAAAGTTTCGCCAAATGAAATCCTACTTCACCTGCACCTGCGATAATTATTTTCATTATTATTCTTTGAAATACAAATACAAATATACTTATTAGTTACAAGTAATTAAGCGCGTATCACATTAAAGTTCTTTTAAGAAAAATAAAGCCTTAAGATGCTTTGCACTAAGAGTCATCTATTTTATTTCTTATAAAACCGTGAATTTCTATTTTGAACTTTAAGTACTTATAACTTATCCATATATTTGCTAAAAATTGTTATGGCCGAAAAAGTAAACCCATATAAGGATAGTGACCAATCTAAAAAGGATCAGGTTACTAAAATGTTCGATACTATTTCTAAAGAATATGATGGATTAAACCGGGTAATTTCCTTTGGAATAGATGTTAAATGGAGACGAAAGGTTGTAAAACTTGTTTCTGAAAGTCATCCTAACAACATCCTAGACATTGCAACAGGCACAGGAGACTTGGCCATTAATTTAGCGTCTACAAATGCTAAAGAAATCGTTGGTTTAGATATCAGTGATGGTATGCTAGAGGTTGGACGTCAAAAAATTAAAGCAAAAAATTTAGATTCTACGATCTCTATGGTTATTGGAGATTCTGAAGATTTACCTTTTGAAGACAATACCTTTGATGCTATAACAGTGGCTTTTGGTGTTCGTAATTTTGAACATTTAGAAAAAGGACTTGCTGAAATTTTAAGAGTACTTAAACCAAACGGTATTTTTGTTATTCTTGAAACTTCTGTTCCTACCAATCCGTTTTATAAAGCAGGGTACAATGTGCATTGTAAATTAATTATGCCTACCATTGGAAAGCTTTTTTCTAAAGATAAAGTAGCTTATAGTTATTTAAGTGAATCAGCTTCGGTTTTTCCTTTTGGAGAAGCTTTAAACAATATTTTAAGAAAAATTGGGTTTATTAATGTCAAAGACCTACCACAAACCATGGGAGTGGCAACGATTTATACAGCATCTAAAGCATAATATGAAGCAATTTTTTATCCTTTTCGTATTTTTAATAGCATTTCAAAGTTCGTCTGCGCAACTTTTTACGAAAGAAAGAGTAGCCAACTCTGTAGATAATATTGATCAAAAGTTTTTGACTTGGGGTTATTTTCTGGGTTTTAATCAATATGACTTTAATTTTGATTACAACGAAAACTTAGAAGATATCCTTGTTGATAAAACGGCTGGGTTTCATTTAGGTCTTATAGGAGATATGCGTATTAATGATTACATGAATTTAAGACTTGAGCCTGGCGTATTCTTTACCACAAGAAATCTTCAATATGACGAAAGCTATTTTCAAGGCATTGAGCACAATGATTCCGACTTGCTTAGAGAGGTAAAATCTACCTATGTACATATTCCGCTTTTACTAAAAATTTCAACGAAGCGAATTAATAATTTTAAACCATTTATTATTGGAGGTGTTTCTACCGCTTTAAACCTATCGAGTAATCAAGATAATCCAGATGATAATAGCTCTGGTGAGTTTAGAATGACCAAAAACACGTATTTCTATGAGATTGGTTTTGGAATAGATCTCTATTTGCTATACTTTAAATTTACACCATCGATTCGTGGCGTCTTTGCTATGGGTGACGAAATCATAAAAGATGTTGATCCTAATAGTCCATGGACAGGTAACATCTCAAAGATGCAAACTAGAGGTGTCTTTATTAACTTTACGTTTCAATAGTTCTACGGCTAAATTCACTTAAAAGAATGGCTGTTGCATTTGCAACATTCAAGCTTTCTGTTGCTTTAATTGTACCAAATTGAGGAATTGTTATTTTTCTATTCACCATTTCTTCGATGGCGTCTGAAATCCCATTTGCTTCATTCCCAAGAATTATAATACCTTGCTCTGGCAACGTTGCTGTATAGATATTTTCGCCTTCTAACAATGTGCCAAATGTTTCGGTATTACAAGACTCTAAATAGTGTTTTAAATCTACATATTGAATATTGACACGTGTTAAAGACCCCATTGTTGCTTGTACTACTTTAGGGTTGTAGCAATCTACTGTATTTAAACTGCAGACTAAGCTTTTAATACCATACCAATCGCAAAGTCTAATAATAGTTCCTAAATTCCCAGGATCTCTTACATCATCTAAAGCGACAATTAAACCTGTGTTTTGAGCTGCTGTTTTCTGCGGAATTTCAAAAATTGCTAATGCTGTATTTGGGTTTTTTAATCCTGATATTTTTTTTAATTCTACTTCCGAAATTTCTGAAATTAAATCTTGAGGAGCATCAAATATAGGTTTTGTGGTATAGAGGTTTTTTAAGATATAGTCTGACTTAAGAAATTCTGAAATCCCTTTTATACCTTCAACTATAAACCAGCCATTTTGTTGCCGTGCTTTTTTTTGACTTAAACTTTTAATTAACTTTATTTGATTCTTTGATAACATTAAAATGTCTTTACATTTGTTTGACGAAACCCTTAAGGACACAAAGTAAACCTTTTTTCATTTAATAACGTTTCGAAATTAAAGTGACTATACTATTTCTATAGGAGAAATGGTATTATTTTTGTTTCTTAATCGTAATAAAATAATTTACCAAATTTAACTTTGCAACAGACCACTTTAACATCTTTTATTAATTACAAGCTTTTGTATCGCTATATATTGCTTCTCTTTTGCATGGTGATGTTAGGTTCTTGTAATGTAGCAAAACGTGTTAAAAATGGCGACCACCTTATAATTAGCAACTCAATTATTGCAGATAGCGTACATGTATCAGATGAGCGTATCAATAATATAATCTCGCAAAAGGTGAATTCTGGTATCCGAAGGTATTTTAGCACACCTTTAAAACTCCATATATATAATCTTGCCAGACCAAATATAGATTCAATTATATATGCTAATGTTTTAAGCGACTCTACCAAAGTAAAACGACGTATAGCATTACTATCTAAAAAGCAATTTGATAGGCAAATAGAATCGCGACGGAATTTTAACGCATGGTTAAAACGTACTGGAGAAGCACCTGTAATTTTCGATGAAGACCAATCTATAAAGACAGCAAAAAACCTTAGAAAGTATTACTATAGCAAAGGTTGGTTTAACAATGAAGTCTCATACCATGTAGAAAAAGATAGCAGTAAACTTGCTAAAGTAACCTACCATGTCACCAAAAAGAAACCTTATACTCTAGACTCCTTAAGACCTATAATTAGCAGTAAAGCTATAGATACTCTTTATCCGAAATTTATCAGCACTACCTTACTTAAAAAAGGAGAACAGTTTGATGAACAGAATTATGAAAACGAACGCGAGCGCATTAACACCTATCTAAGGAATACTGGTTTTTATCATTTTGGACAAGATTATATCCGTTTTGAAATGGATACAATTGACACAAATTACAAAGTACATACAGATTTAATTATTGCCAATAGAACTATTAGAGGTGACGATTCTACGACAACAACACCTTTTAAAATCTATAAAATTAAGGACGTTAATATTTATACGGACGATAATTTTGAAAATCGATTTAAGGCTATTACCGACACTGCCACTTATAAGGATATTAATCTTTACAGTAAAGAAAAGCTAAAGTATAGACCAAAAGCACTTACAGATGCCGTGTTTATTGCTAAAGGTGATAATTATAGCGACTTAGCACGAAGCAGAACATCGCGCTATCTTAATGATTTACAAATGTTTCGTTATCCAAATATCGACTTTGTTGAAAATGAAGAAGACACCACGCTTACGGCGAATATATTCTTAGAGCCCAAAAAGAAATACAGCTTAAGTTTTGATCCTGAAATTAACACAAGTAATATACAAACTATTGGGTTTTCATTTGGTACAGGACTTAAAATAAGAAATGTATTTAGAGGTGCAGAAACTTTAGAAATATCTGGAATTGCAGCTATTGGTGCCTCTGAAAACCGCAATGATCCTGATGCTGCTTTTTTCGACATCAACGAGTTTGGAGGTAATATTCGCTTAACTATTCCTCGGTTATTTAGTCCTTTTAATACCGATAAAATTATTCCCAAATACATGTCACCTAGTACAATAATGAACTTGTCTGCAACTAGCCAACAAAATATAGGGCTAGACAAACAAGCTATCTCTGGTGTCTATAGTTACAATTGGTACCCGTCAAATACAGTGACCAACACCTTAGAGTTGTTTAATATTAATTTTGTAAAAAACTTAAACACTAGCAACTACTTTGGTGTTTATACCAACTCTTTTTCTAGCTTAAATTCTATTGCAAGAGATATAAGTTATATAGGGAATGATGAGAGTTTATTTGATTCTAGCTTATCAAACGCCTATGCTCCTGCCGATGTTTTTATCAATGACGTTTTAGCCGGCAACACACCTTTAACGTCTAGTGACAACGATTTTTCAACCGTTAATACTATTGAAGAACGAAAAGAACGACTAACCGAAAATAACCTTATATTTTCAACAAGCTTTGATTACAAAAAGGATAAAAGAAAAAACATATTTGACAATGACTTCTCTGTTTTTAAGTGGAGAATTGAACTAGCCGGAAATTTACTTACAAGTATCTCTAGCATTGCAGGTGTTCCTAAAAATGACGCAGGCAACTATGACGTTTTTGGTGTGACTTTCTCGCAATATTTTAAAACTGAAATTGATTATGTAAAATATGTTGATCTAGGTAGAAAAAACGTATTTGCCTTTCGTAGCTATGCTGGTATCGCAATTCCGTACGGCAACTCTAACAGTATTCCTTTTGCAGAAAGTTTCTTTGCAGGTGGACCTAACGACAATAGAGCTTGGACTGCGTTTAACCTTGGACCAGGCAGCTCTAAAACAACCAACGAATTTAATGAAGCTAACTTTAAAATTCACTTAAGTGCAGAACAACGTTTTAGTTTGTTTGGAGCTCTTCAAGGCGCTGTATTTGTCGACGCTGGTAATATTTGGAATGTCCTAGATAACGTCACCGAAGACGCAGCAACACTAACCAGCTTTAATTCTTTAAAGGATATTGCTGTCGGTTCTGGCTTTGGACTGCGTTATGATTTTGATTTCTTTGTACTGCGTTTCGACATTGGATTTAAGACCTACGATCCGTCGCAGAATGAAAATAACAGATGGTTTAGAGATTACAATTTTAGAAATGCCGTTTATAATATAGGAATCAACTATCCATTTTAAATTTTCGATTGGTACGCTTCTAAACTGCAGTTGTTCATATTATTTCACTTCAAAAACTACAACGTTTTCGGCATTTTATAACAGATTAGAGGTTATAAATACTCAAAAATTACGTATTTTTGATAACTAAATTTTCAATCTAAAAAAATATGAGTCATAATATTAAACCTGGCGTTGCCACAGGAAAAGAAGTTCAGAATATTTTTAAACATGCTAAAGAAAAAGGCTATGCATTACCAGCAGTAAATGTCATTGGCTCTAACTCTATTAATGCTGTTTTAGAAACCGCAAAATCATTAAATGCACCAGTTATTATTCAATTTTCTAATGGTGGCGCACAATTTAATGCAGGTAAAGGCTTAAGTAATGAGAATCAGAAAGCAGCCATAGCAGGTTCAATTGCAGGCGCTAAACATGTTCACTTAATGGCAGAAGCCTATGGTGTACCTGTAATTTTACATACAGACCACTGTGCAAAAAAATTATTGCCTTGGATCGATGGTTTATTAGATGCGAGTGAGCAACATTATAAAGAAACTGGAAAATCACTTTACAGTTCTCACATGATTGATTTATCTGAAGAACCAATAGAAGAAAATATTGAAATCTGTAAAAACTACCTTGAGCGTATGAGCAAAATTGGTATGACATTAGAGATTGAATTAGGTATTACTGGTGGTGAAGAAGATGGTGTAGACAATACAGATGTCGATGATTCTAAATTATACACACAACCAGAAGAAGTTGCTTACGCTTATGAAGAGTTAAGCAAAGTAAGTGATCAATTCACAATTGCTGCGGCATTTGGTAATGTTCATGGTGTTTACAGACCAGGAAACGTAAAGTTAACCCCAAAAATCTTGAAAAACTCTCAAGATCATATTTCAGAGAAATACGGTGTTGAACACAATCATATCGATTTTGTTTTCCATGGTGGATCTGGTTCAACTGTTGAAGAAATCAGAGAAGGCATTAGCTACGGAGTTATTAAAATGAACATCGATACAGATATGCAGTATGCATTTTTAAGTGGTGTTAGAGATTATGTACAAGACAATAAAGATTACCTACAAACTCAAATAGGTAATCCAGAAGGAGATGATGTACCTAACAAAAAATACTACGATCCTCGTGTTTGGTTGCGTAAAGGTGAAGATGCATTTGTAGAAAGACTTAAAAAAGCATTCGAAGATTTAAACAATGTAGATACATTATAAGTTTATTTCTTTAAATATTTTTGAACCCATTAGAACTAAATATCAGAGTTTTAATGGGTTTTTATTTGATTAATAAAACGCAATTATTGAGATACTTTTCTCTATTTTTGAGTTATATTTAATAAAACAGTAAGTTTGTACCCAGTATAACTACAAACTACAACTAACTAAAAAAACGGTTTTGAGGTCTGTAAAAACCCAAAATCGCAAATCATAAAATCGTATATCGACATGGCTTGGTTTAAAAGAAAAGAGAAAGGTATTCATACCTCAACAGAAGAAAAAAAAGACACACCTAAAGGACTTTGGTACAAATCTCCAACAGGTAAGATTATAGATACTAAAGAACTTGAACAAAATTTTTATGTCAGTCCAGAAGATGGTTACCACGTAAGAATAGGAAGTAACGAGTATTTTCAAATTCTATTTGATGATAATAAATATACCGAATTAGACCCTAATTTAACGTCTAAAGACCCTCTTAAATTTGAAGACACTAAAAAATACCCAGACCGTTTAAAAGCGGCACAAGCAAAAACAAAACTCAAAGATGCAGTTCGTACTGCAGTTGGCAAATCTAACGGTCAAGATTTGGTTATTGCCTGTATGGATTTCAGTTTTATTGGAGGCTCAATGGGATCTGTTGTAGGTGAAAAAATAGCACGAGCAGCAGATTATGCCATTAAAAAGAAAACACCATTAATGATAATTAGTAAATCTGGTGGTGCACGAATGATGGAAGCGGCATTATCATTAATGCAATTAGCTAAAACTTCTGTTAAGTTAGCGCAAATGGCAGATGCTGGTATTCCGTATATTTCTTTATGTACCGATCCTACAACCGGAGGTACAACGGCATCTTTTGCAATGCTTGGAGATATTAATATCGCAGAACCAGGCGCATTAATCGGTTTTGCAGGTCCTAGAATTGTTAGAGACACGACTGGTAAAGAACTGCCTGAAGGTTTTCAAACTTCAGAGTTTTTATTAGAGCACGGCTTCTTAGATTTTATTACACACCGTAAAGACTTAAAATCAAAAGTTAACTTGTATATCGATTTAATTAAAAATCAACCCGTACGAGCATAATAACAGAACAAAAGAGGTTTAAAAAGCCTCTTTTTTTTTGCTTCAACCTAAAAAATTACAATACCTTATAGTTCTGCTTTCTTAAAAAACACTGAAAATTCAGAACCTTCATCCACTTTACTAATCACCTCTACTTTTCCACCTAACGATTCAATGTGATTTTTAGTGATAAATAACCCAATACCAATGGCATCTTCATTACAATGAAAGGTATTGTACATCTGAAATAGTTGATCTCCAAACTTTTCTAAATCAATTCCCAATCCATTATCCTTAATTTTAAGTATCACATAATCGTCGTCTACTCGCGAACTCAATTCAATAATAGGCTTTCTTTTTGGGGATTTATATTTAATGGCATTGGTAATAAAATTCAATATTATACTATCTAAATAGGCTGGTATTCCTTTTACACAAACGTCTTCATCTATGTGATTATAGATTATAGCTTCAGCATTTTGCGCTAAAGCAATAATATTATATGTGGCTTTTTGAGAATAATCATATAAATTAAGGGCTTCCATTTTAGAGTCTTCAATCTCTCTAATTTTTGCGACCTCAGTTAAATGCGATACGGTTTCTTGAAGGTTATCAATTGCTTTTTTTAGTAATTGATAATTCTCATTTGCTGTCAAATAAGTATAATCTTCCTCTAAAAAACCAGTTAAAGATGATAAATTACCAGAGTGTGATCTTAAGTTATGCGTCACAATATTAGCAAACGATGTTAGTCTTTCATTTTGCTCCTTAGCAACTCTAAGCATCGTTTTTAATTTGTCTTCACTTTTCTTACGGTTGGTAACATCTGTAAACTGCCAAATCATATGAGGCCTTCCCCCTTTAAAATAAACTAATGATACAGAAACTAACACCCAAATAATGGAACCATTTTTATGAAAATAACGCTGCTTTACACGGTATTTATCAATATTACCATTAATAAGATTTTCAAATTTTTCTTCGTGAATACCAAGATCTTGAGCATAAACAATGTTATTTATGTCCATGTTAAAAAGTTCCCATCTGGTATATCCAAAAATATCGCAGACACTCTCGTTAACTTTTAACCAATTTCCATCTAAATTTACAATAGCAATACCATTATAGGTATTGTTAAATGTGCGCTCTAAAACATCGTATGCGTTAGAGAAATTCCGCAAATGATTTGAAACTTTCATACATATCGTTTAATAAGGATTAATCAACTGAAAGCTACTTTACTATTAGGGAAAATCTTAGTTAGGACATAATTATACTCTTTAGGATATCAAAAAGTTACGAAAAAAATCCCAAATCACAAAAAAGTAGTATATTTGCCGCTCGAAAGATAGGCTTTCGTGTACATAAAAATCATTTACAATAATATTAGCATGTATTTAGATCAAAAAGGAAAAGAAGAACTTTTCAAAAAACACGGTAAAGACGCAAAAGACACTGGTTCTGCAGAAGGACAGATTGCATTATTTACAGTAAGAATTAATCACTTAACAGAACACTTAAAAAACAATCGTAAAGATTTTAACACTGAGCGTTCATTAGTGAAATTAGTAGGTAAGCGTCGTGCTTTACTAGATTACTTAACTAAGAAAGATATCTTAAGATATCGTGCGATAGTTAAAGAATTAGGATTAAGAAAATAATCTCAATATTAAGGCCACGCATTTAGCGTGGCTTTTTGTTTTTATATAGCTCAAACGTAAGAGTAAAACAATCGTAAAAAAAATAGCATAAAAATCCTAAAGTGATATTAGGATTCGCGGTTTTTCATTGGTCACATAACAACTACACACAACAACACAACTCTGTCCGTCCAGTTTAGGCGGAGACCATTGTTTAACATTTATGCTGCACATTTCTATGCTTTTACTGCGCTCAGCACAGGAAAGCTTAATGTTCAGCATTACTAGAATTAAAAATTTATGATTCCAAAAACTTTCAAAGAGGTCATAGACCTAGGTGATGGTAGAGAAATTTCTATCGAAACCGGAAAATTAGCAAAACAGGCTCATGGTTCTGTTGTTGTTCAGTCAGGAAAATGTATGTTATTATGTACCGTTGTTTCTAACTACGAACAAAAAGATGTGGACTTCCTTCCACTAACTGTAGACTACAGAGAAAAATTTGCAGCTGCAGGTCGTTATCCAGGTGGTTTCTTCAAAAGAGAAGCAAGACCAAGTGATGGTGAAGTATTAACAATGCGTTTAGTAGACCGTGTTTTACGTCCACTATTCCCAAAAGATTACCATTCTGAAACTCAGGTAATGATTCAGTTAATGTCTCATGACCCAGAAGTTATGCCAGATGCAATGGCAGGATTAGCTGCTTCAGCAGCGATTCAATTATCAGATTTCCCTTTTGAATGTGCAATTTCTGAAGCTAGAGTTGGACGTGTTAATGGTGAATTCATTATCAACCCAACATTAGCGCAATTAGAAACGTCTGACATTGATATGATGATTGGTGCTTCTGCGGATTCTGTGATGATGGTAGAAGGTGAAATGGATGAGATTTCTGAAGAAGAAATGGCAGAAGCTATCAAGTTTGCTCACGAGCATATTAAAATACAATGTGCTGCGCAACTTAGATTAGCAGAAGCATTTGGTAAAAAACCGACTCGTGAATACCAACCAGAAAGAAAAGACGAAGACTTAGAGAAGAAAGTACATGACATGGCTTACGATAAAGTGTATGCTATTGCAAAAGCTGGATCTTCTAAGCATGAAAGAAGTGCTGCTTTTCAACAAATAAAAGAAGATATTAAAGCGACGTTTTCTGAAGAAGAATTAGCAGATTACGGAGGTTTAGTTTCTGACTATTACCGTAAAGCTGAAAAAGCTGCGATTAGAGATTTAACCTTAGATGAAGGCTTACGTTTAGATGGTCGTAAGACTGACGAAATTAGACCAATCTGGTGTGAAGTAGATTACTTACCATCAACACATGGCTCTTCAATCTTTACACGTGGAGAAACGCAAGCTTTAGCAACAGTAACTTTAGGAACATCTAGAGATGCTAACCAAATAGATATGCCATCTCAAGAAGGAGAAGAGCGTTTCTATTTACACTATAACTTCCCACCGTTTTGTACAGGTGAAGCAAGACCAATCCGTGGAACATCTCGTAGAGAAGTTGGTCATGGTAACTTAGCACAACGTGCTTTAAAAGGTATGATTCCGGAAGATTGTCCTTACACCGTAAGAGTTGTATCTGAAGTATTAGAATCTAACGGTTCGTCTTCTATGGCAACAGTTTGTTCTGGTACAATGGCGCTTATGGATGCTGGTGTTCAAATGAAAAAACCAGTTTCTGGTATTGCAATGGGATTAATTTCTGATGCAGATTCTGGAAAATACGCTGTATTATCTGATATTTTAGGTGATGAAGATCACTTAGGTGATATGGATTTTAAAGTTACAGGTACTGCAGATGGTATCACCGCTTGCCAGATGGATATTAAAGTAAAAGGATTATCATACGAAATCCTTGTGAATGCTTTACAACAAGCACGTGCTGGTCGTTTACATATCTTAGAAAAATTAACGTCTACTATTGCTGAGCCAAATGTAGATGTTAAAGATCATGCGCCTACAATGGTAACAAGACGTGTACCAAACGAATTCATCGGAGCCTTAATTGGACCTGGTGGAAAAGTGATTCAAGAAATGCAAAAAGAAACTGAGACCACTATCGTTATTAACGAAGATCCAGTGACTGAAGAAGGTATTGTTGAAATTATGGGTGTTGGTAAAACAGGAATCAATGCTGTATTGGCAAAAATTGATGCTATTTTATTTAAGCCAGAAGTTGGTAGCGTTTACGAAGTAAAAGTAATCAAAATGTTAGATTTTGGTGCTGTTGTTGAGTATATGGATGCACCAGGAAACGAAGTGTTATTACACGTATCTGAATTAGCTTGGGAACGTACAGAAAATGTATCTGATGTGGTAAACATGGGAGATGTTTTTGATGTAAAATATTTCGGAATTGATTCTAGAACACGAAAAGAGAAAGTATCTCGTAAAGCGTTATTACCAAAACCAGAAGGTTTTAAGGAAAGACCACCAAGAGACAACAATAGTCGTGGTGGACGTGATAACAACAGAGGAAGAGATAATCGCGGACGTGATAACAGACGTGATGATCGTAAACCTAGAGAAGGTAAAAAGGATAATTAAGTCATCCTTACACCTCAATATATTAAGAAGCCCATCAAAATTGATGGGCTTCTTCTGTATCACAACCTTATATCAAAAGCAACAGCAATTACCCTTATAGGTCACAACTGTAGCTACAACACTTTCAAGTCCAATTCCTGAGCCCTATATAATAGACAACGTTTTATTATGAAGACGTACAGATTTCATAGTATTTAAATCCACTCCTACTTACCCCTTTTGTCTATTGCAGAAATAACACTATAGTATTGACTACTATCAAAAATTATTTTTTAGATCTTAATATCTCACCAAGATAGTTGTTTGTTTCACATGCTTTCCTTATTGCATTGCAACTTTAAGAGTTACATTTTCTTTCTTATAGATACGGCAATTTTAACATTGTATTAAACTCAACAATACTAGGACTTACAAAACTTATTAACGTTTTTATTTCACCCATAATTTCAGGGGATTAGCATTACCAATAGTGCAATAGAACTCCTATAAAACTAGAAATCTATCTATATGCATTCTGTAATTTACATATGATTTCAAAAATTTAATCAAGCCTAAAACCTGTCACTTAATGTTAAATAAAATCTAAAAACAGTCTAAACAGAAAAATCGCACGTAGATATATTAAACTTAATTAAACCACAAAAAACCACAAACAACTTCTATGGCCTCAAAAAAAACACAATCAAAGACACTTATTTCTAAAACAAAAAAACTATCAAACTCCTTCAATTTATTTCTCAATAGTAAATCTAAAACAGAAAACCCAAACAATAAAATTGTACTATTAAGTACATTTTTACTTCTTAGCATGGGTATTTATTTCCTGTATGTTTTTTATGGTGATTTTGAACAATTCAACGCCTATAAAACGAGCTCGTCTATTGGATATGCCTTTATAGTTTTAGCAACAACCCTTTTTGCTTTTAAGGTGTTATTCTTTTTTTATAAAGCTTACAATTATTTTAAATATAAGTCAATAGCTTCTGTTTCAGATAAAGAATTACCAACAGTTACAGTTATTGTTCCTGCTTATAACGAGGGCAAGCAAGTTTATGATACCTTAGTAAGTTTAGACAATAGCAACTATCCAAAACAAAAATTACAAATTATATCTATAGATGATGGTAGTAAGGATGATACTTGGGAATGGATGCTTGACGCCAAAAAGATACTTGGCGATCGATTAGAAATCTATCAACAGCCAGAAAACCAAGGAAAACGTCATGCCCTTTACCGTGGGTTTAATTTAGGAACAGGAGATATTTATGTTACAGTAGATAGTGATTCTATCGTCACTGAAGATACCCTTAGAAACTTAGTAAGTCCATTTATTAAAGACGAAGATTGTGGTGCTGTTGCCGGAAACATTAGAGTTTTAAACAACAAAAAGGAAATGCTTCCTAAAATGCTCGATGTAAGCTTTGTGTTGAGTTTTGAGTTTGTGCGATCTGCCGAAAGTAATCTAAACTCTGTATTGTGTACACCTGGAGCATTAGCGGCCTATAGAAGTACGGCTGTTCATAATTGTTTACCAGAATGGATTAATCAAACCTTTATGGGGAAACCTTCCGATATAGGGGAAGACAGAGCCATGACGAACATGATCTTAAAACAAGGTAAGCACGTATTATTTCAAAAGAATGCTGTGGCTTTTACCAATGTACCCGAACAATATATGGGATTATACAAAATGTTTATTCGTTGGGGAAGAAGCAATGTGAGAGAGAATTTAGAAATGGCAAAATATGTATTCACTAATTTTAGAGCCAAAGGCAAATCTGGAACTAGAATCTTATTTATAAGCCAGTTCTTAAAAATATTGATGAGTTACCCTTTATTAATTTCAATGTTGTTCTTTGTCTTAGTACATCCATTATTATTTTTAGGCTCTACATTGGTTAGTATTTTGATCGCTTCAACTTTTTCGGTGATATTTTTCACTAGTCAATATAAGAACACTCAAGGATTTTGGGCCTACTCGTATAGTATCTTGTTTACATTCGCTTTATTTTGGATTACACCTTATGCGATTGCAACGGCAAGTAGAAGAGGATGGTTGACTCGTGAGTTGGTTGAAACCGCATAACAACTTCAGACAAAAACTTATAAGCCTATAAAATTCTATTTTTATAGGCTTTTTCTTACATATTTACCATTTTGTCACCGACAAACTGTCACAATTAGGCAAGATCGCATTTTATGAAATTATCATATTTCAACTTAATTCCGCAATAAAATTCTAATATCTCAACTTTAATAACAAAATCTTTAGGATATCAAAATTCTCTAAATCATAATTTCTTTTTGGCACTGTCGCATAGATGTTGTGGTAATAAAGGCAACTGACAGTTAACTTATTAACTAAATAAAATTATGAAAGTATTAGTAATTGGAGCCGGAAATATGGGCTTAACTTATGCTGAAGGTATGGCAGAATCGCCACTACTTAGCAAACATAAATTAAAAATCTATGATACCGATCCAAAAAAAATAGAAAGCCTGAGCAAAGATGCTCGCTTTATTGTTTATGATGATTTAAACGATTGTCTACCAAAGGCAGATATCGTATTTATTGCGGTAAAACCATATCATAGCGATGGTTTATTTGAAGAAATGAAACCAATGCTAAACACCAATCAAGTTTTTGTATCTTTAATGGCAGGTGTAACAATAGACACAATAAAACAAAAATTAGACGCCAACAAAGTCATTAGGACGATGCCCAACTTACCTGCACAAGTAGGTAAAGGTGTTACCTCTTATACAGAATCTAAAGCAGTCTCTAGAGTAGAGCTTCTAATGATTAGAAACCTCTTAGATACCACAGGTACATCAATACATGTAAACACAGAAAAGTTTATTGATGCTTCCACCGGAATTTCTGGTAGTGGTCCAGCGTACGTATTCTATTTTATGCAGTCTATGCTAGAAGCTGCACAAGAAATGGGATTTTCAGATTACGATTCCAAAGTATTAGTGAGTAGCACTTTTGAAGGTGCAATTGAGCTATTCAACCAAAATAATATTTCACCAAAATCATGGATAGATAAAGTAGCATCAAAAGGAGGCACAACCCAAGCCGCCATTGATTCTATGGAAGATAATAATGTAAAACAGCTTATTCAAGATGCCGCTTATGCTGCTTTTGATCGTGCTGTAGAATTGGGTAAAGACAAATAATTATGAGTGACGAAATAAAACGTGTGGTCGTAAAAGTAGGAACCAACGTATTAACAAATAAAGATAATAGAATTTTAGGTCCAGTTCTTCGTGAATTGGTAAGGCAAATTGCCGTTCTGTATGAAGAAGATATTATGGTTATCCTAGTATCATCTGGCTCTGCAATGGCAGGAATGGAAGTCTTAGGAGAAACAAACATTAAAGACAAGTCTATAAGACGACAGGTTTATTCTTCTGTAGGCCAGCCTAGAATGATGAGACATTACTACAGTATATTTCACGATTATGGTATGAGATGTGCACAAGTACTGGCGACAAAGCGAGATTTTGACATAGGAAAACACCGCGAAAACATGATTAATTGTTATGAAGGTTTACTTGCTGAAGGTGTAACTCCAATCGCAAATGAAGATGATGCTGTTTCACTTACTATGTCTATGTTTTCAGATAATGATGAGTTAGCAAGTTTAATTGCCGAATTAATTGATGCAGATAGACTTATTATCCTATCAGATACCGATGGTCTTTATACAGGTCATCCAGACGACGACAATTCCGTTCGATTAAATGAAGTTAAGACGAATGAAAATGTAGAGAAATACGTTCAAAAGTCAGATAAAAAAGAAGGCGAAGGCCGAGGAGGAATGGCTTCAAAATTAAAAATAGCGAAAGGAACAGCTAATAAAGATATTCCAACGTATATCGCCAATGGTAAACGAGAAAATGTCATTGTAGATATTCTAAATAATAAAGAAGTAGGAACTAAATTTATTAGTGCCTAAGTAACTTCTAATTAAAATAAAAAACATGAAACTTTTAAATACAGAAATAAAAAATAAAGTCTTAAAATCAATGCTTCAGATTTTAGATCGCGAACGACAGACTATTATTGAAGCGAACAAAAAGGATTTAAATGCCTTTCAAAAAGAAGATCAAGCCTTATACGATCGCCTTATTGTGAATGACAAAAAGATTGATGAGATGATAGCTGCTGTAAACGATGTAATGCTTCAAGAGGACCCTGTTGGACGTGAAATAACCAACAAAACTTTAAAGAATAAATTAAACATCGTTAATACCACAGCGCCGTTTGGTACTATTTTAATCATATACGAATCGCGACCAGATGTTACAATTGAAGCGGCCGTTTTAGCCTTTAAAGCCAATAATAAGATTTTATTAAAAGGAGGAAAAGAAGCTTTAAATAGTAATCTTATTTTAGAACAATGTTGGCACGAAGCCTTAGAAGAAAACGGATTAACTAAAGATTGGATTAGACTTCTACACTTAAAACGCGAAGAAACCCAAGAATTTCTTAGAAATCCTACGGAACCCTTAGACTTAATTGTACCACGTGGCGGTGAGCGTTTAATTAACTTTGTAAAAACTCATGCCACATGTGCTGTCTTAATTAGTGGTCGTGGAAACAACTTTTTATATGTATCTGAACATGCGGATTGGAGCAAAGCAGTAAATGTGATAATTAATGCTAAAACAGATAAAATTTCGGGTTGTAATGCTTTAGACAAAGTTCTTATCAATAAGAATTTACCACAGTACGATACCAAACTAAAAATGCTTCAAGAAAAATTAGAACAACACAAGGTTGAAATTGTAGTGGACCATAAGGTCTCTAAAATTTTATCTCAAAAAGAAGTCATTTCTAATCAAGAGATTTGGGATGAAGAATTTTTAGCATTAAAAGTGCTTATAGGAGAAGTAGCGAATTTAGACGAAGCCATTGATATGATCAATACACACTCAGGTAAACATTCGGCTTCAATTATAACAGAAGATAAATCTGAGGCAATGACCTTTATGCATAATGTAGATAGCGCAGCCGTGTATCATAATGCATCTACTAGATTCACTGATGGAGGTCAAATGGGAGTTGGCGCAGAGTTAGCTATTAGTACAGACAAATTGCATCATCGTGGGCCTTTAGGCTTAAACCAATTGGTAACCAATAAATATTATGTTTACGGTGACGGTCAGATTAGAGTTTAGACATCTAAATGACCAAGATGCTTGTGAATTCTAAAATTCAGATCAATAAATTAGGATTTTAGATGAAAATTCCTTATAATAAAGGTTATGATCACACAAGACAAAATTAAATACGCGGAAGAATTAAGCAACTCAATATCTTACCTTGAAAAATTAGGATACTCTAATATTAAAGCCGATTTTGATGGCTACGAGTCCCCTAAATCATATCGTAAAAAAGGGAGTGACATTGACGTTACTCCAGATATAGTTGCAGAAAAGGAAGGCCGCAAGCACATATTTGATTTAAGCTTGAAATCTGAAAAACCGAGACTATTAAAATCCAAATGGTTATTTTTAAACACCTTAAGCCAAATTAAATCGTACCGCTTTAGGTTAATAACCATGCGAGGCCATTATAAGTTTACCAATGAAACTGTAGACGCAATAAACCTAGATACCGTTAAACTCTTAAAGATTTAATTTTTTTTATTAGTATTGTGTAACATTTCGATGCTTTATTACGTATAATAAAAGCAACATGGTGTTGTGACATTGCACAAATCTTAAAAATAAATGAGACAGCTTAAAATTACCAAGCAGGTTACCAATAGGGAAACTGCATCGTTAGACAAATACTTACAAGAAATTGGTAAGGTAGATCTTATTACAGCAGACGAAGAGGTAGAATTAGCTCAACGTATAAAAGCTGGCGATCAAATTGCTTTAGAAAAGTTAACGAAAGCTAACCTACGTTTTGTGGTATCTGTTGCAAAACAGTATCAAAATCAAGGATTAACATTACCAGATTTAATTAATGAAGGTAATTTAGGTTTAATAAAGGCCGCACAACGTTTTGATGAAACACGTGGTTTTAAATTTATATCTTATGCTGTTTGGTGGATTCGTCAATCGATACTTCAAGCCTTAGCTGAACAGTCTCGTATTGTACGTTTACCATTAAACAAAATTGGTTCTATTAATAAAATCAACAAGACTTTTGCTTTTTTAGAGCAAAGCCATGAGCGCCCGCCATCAGCGGAAGAAATCGCAAAAGAATTAGACATGACTATTAACGATGTTAAAGAGTCTATGAAAAATTCTGGCCGTCACGTTAGTATGGATGCACCTTTAGTAGAAGGTGAAGATTCTAACTTATATGACGTCTTACGAAGTGGTGAATCACCAAATCCGGATAAAGATTTATTACACGAATCTTTACGAACTGAGATTGAACGTGCATTAGAAACATTAACACCTCGTGAAGCTGATGTTATTCGTTTGTATTTTGGTTTAGCAAGCCAACACCCAATGACTCTTGAAGAAATTGGAGAAACATTCGATTTAACACGTGAGCGTGTAAGACAAATAAAAGAAAAAGCAATTAGACGATTAAAACATACGTCTAGAAGTAAAATATTAAAAACATATTTAGGTTAGGAAAACGTATCTTTAACGACCAACCTAATAATAGTAACAACAGTTACAAACATAACTGTTCGTTTTTTGATTGATGAAAGAACCCACGGCTGATTACCGTGGGTTCACTTTTTAGTACAACTTTGGTTTTGTTAAAAACCAAACAGCTAAACTAATTGGGCTTAAGAGCACAATCTCCTTTTGTTTTTTACTTCAATGACAAAATAACCTCACATTTTAATTACCTTTGCACAAACCTTAAATAAACCTTATACAATGGCTACAAAATTAATTGCTCCTTCCATGTTAGCTGCCGATTTTGGCAATCTTCAACGCGATACCGAAATGGTTAATAACAGTGATGCAGATTGGTTTCATATTGATGTAATGGACGGACATTTTGTGCCTAATATATCTTATGGAATGCCAGTTATTGCAGCGATAAAAAAGCATGCAACGAAACCATTAGACGTTCACCTCATGATTGAAAAACCTGAACGGTATATTGAAGAATTTGCTAAAGTTGGTGCAGATATTATTACGGTTCATTACGAATCTACGGTTCATTTACATAGAACATTAAGACAAATAAAAGATGCCGGTTGTAAAGCTGGTATTGTTCTTAATATTACTACTCCTCTTACGGTTTTAGAAGACATTCTTCCGGAGTGTTATATGATATTATTAATGTCTATAAATCCTGGGTTTGGTGGACAACAGTTTGAAGACATCACTTATAAACGTGTGAAAAATCTTCGCAAAATGATAAACGAACAAGGTCTAGATACACGTATCGAAATTGACGGTGGTGTTACAGATAAAAATATCAAAGCATTAGTTGATGCTGGAGCTGATACTTTTGTTGCTGGTAGCCACATTTTTAAGAGTAACAACCCAACTACAACCATTAAAACATTAAAGGATTTAGCTAATTCTTAAGAGCAGAAATAACCGCAACCACTCAGTAGTAAGGAAACTTATCTATTACGTGAGACTATACCAAAATCTATAGACTACTGATAAGACTGCGCTCAAATGGACGGTTTTAACAACTTTATTTTACAATTGTTTTAATAAGTAGTTAATTAAATCTGTTGTTGTTACAATTCCCACAATACTACCATTATCCACTACTGGTAACGCGTGAAATTCCTTTTGAGCTAATATTTGAGCTACCTCTTTTATGGTTGCATTAGAGTTCACGGTGACTACATTTTTAGCCATCACCTGATCGATGGTAAACATATTGTAGACCAAGGCTTCAATTTCGGTTTCGGTTTCGTCTACCGCATCTGCAAAGCTAATTCTTAGTAAATCCGTATAGCTTAACATACCGATAACAACACCTTCCTTAACTACCGGAATATGTCTAATATTATGTCTTTTAAATAAAAGTTCTGCGGTCTCAAGCTCATCTGTTCTATTGAGAGCGATGATATTGGTTGACATTATTGTAGAAACTGGTTCAGTATTTCTCATGACTTCTATGTTTTATAATTCACTATTAAAAGTACTTTATAAAGCTCAAAAAGAACATGATAAATATCACATAACGAACAAAACCTAATTTGGCATTAAACGTTATTGCCGTAGCCATAATTATAACCATAGTTATACCCATAGCCGTAAGATTTACTTGCTCCCACACTGTTAACCACATAAGCCACATTTTTCAACTTGCCGGTTTCAGACAAGTCTACCGAATATTTCAACAGGTTTTTTTCCGTGTAATCAGCACGAACTAGGTAAATGGTTGCATCCGCTAATTGAGAGATCAATAAAGTGTCAGTAACAAGTATTGTAGGTGCTGTATCCACAATTATATAGTCGTATTCATCTTTAGCCTCCTCTATGAGTTTTGTAAAACGACCATTCGTTAATAAATGTGCTGGATTAGGCGGAATGTCGCCAGACAACAGTATGTCATGGTTCGGATGTTTATCGAAACCTTTTCTTAAACCGTCTCTCCAATTAAAGTTGCCATCATGGAGGTAATTAGACAAACCAGGATTGTGTTTATCTTGCTTAATATGTGTATGAATTTGTGGGTTTCTTAAATCGGCACCAATTAAAAGCACTTTTTTATTGATACTAGATAAAGCTAAAGACAAATTAATACTTACATAGGTTTTGCCTTCCCCTTTTATTGTTGATGTACAATATATAACTTTCGCCTTATGATCATCCTTCACTGGTAAAATATAATCTACATTAGAACTTAATATTCTAAAGGACTCTGCTAATGCCGAACGCGAATCAGGATCATCAAACACGACATCTTCTTTATTTTTCTTAAATGGAATTTCACCAATTACAGGGATCTTAGAACTGACCTTCGTGATATCATCTTTGCCATGTAATTTCGTATCTAACATAAACATAAGATATAGAATTCCAAAAGGGATCAATAGTCCTCCTAAAAGTGCTCCTGCGTAAATGATATTGGATTTTGGTGAAATAGGATTCCCCCCTGTCAAAGCATATTCTACAACTTTTATAGAAGGCTCCGTAATTGCCAAATTGATAGCGGCCTCTTCTCTTTTCTGTAATAATAAAAGATAGAGACTTTCTTTAATTTTTTGTTGCCTGTTAATGGCTCTTAACAGTTTCTCCTTTTCAGGGATTTGCGATACCGTACCACTAAATCTTCGGTTTCTTGAGCTCAATTGTTGTCGTGACGCTTCAAGCTGATTGGAATAGGTTTCTAAGGATCTATTGAGATTAGCTTTTAAATTCTCTACTTGGGTTACGGCTTTCTGCACTATAGGGTTATTTGCCCCACCACTACTTAAATATCTATCTCTGTTAATTACGGCACTATTGTAATCCGTTATTAGCACATTAATACTAGAATTCTCAATACCAATATTTGCCGGTAATAAATCGGATTCAGTATTATTTTTTAATGCATTTTCTAAGAGGTCAGACAATGTTAACTGGTGTTCAATACGGAACAATTCCTCATCAGATTGCGCCCGTTGTTCAAGTCCAAGTTCCGCATCAGCAATGATATCAACAATATTATTGCTTTGCTTAAAGTCTTGACGATTCACTTCAATAGAATCTAATTCTTGTTCTAGAAACACAAACCGTTCATCTATAAAATCTAAGGTGCGTTTAGAGACTAACTGTCTGTCATAAATGCCGTCTCTATTAAACTCATCCATTAGGGTGTTTAATATTTTTTCAGACAACTCCTTACTCTCACCTGTAATGACTAATTTAAGTAAATCACTCTGCTCTCCAATAGCTTCAACCCCAATTTTAGCTTTTAAGCCTAGAGCCACATTTTTAATGGATTTAAAATTTATAAGAAATGTTTTTCCAATAATATCCTTTTCCGAAGCCTCGGAACGTAAACTTATTTCAAAAGGTAAATTGGTATCACTATTTAGTGTAGAGTGTTCCGAAAAAGAAAAGACTTCTTCTGTATCAACATCTATAATTTCAAGTCCGTTAGCTTTAACATTTATTTTATAAGATATAGTTTTTGTAATACTATCAGGCTCTATTATTTGCTTAAACGTAAATGGTAAAGTTTCAATTTGTGAGGTTTGTATTGTTCCTTCCTCATAAAAACTCGTGTTTAAATTAAGCTCCCTAACTACACGATTCATGATGAGATAAGACGTTAAAATCTCTTTTTCATTCTCTAAATTTATATTACTTCTTTTAAATATAAAGGCTGATGTTGGCAGCTCTAAACCTTCCGATTCATCTAATATTTTTACTTTTGCATAGGTTTCAAAAATACGTGGAGCATATCTTAAGTATAAATAAGCCCCTATTAATAGCAACATTACAGTAAATACAAACCATGGCCAATAACGCAAATAGCGTCTAAGCTCTTGTTTTAAGTCTATACTATCTTCTGTATCAAACGCATTCATAGTGTTAAAAGAATTATCCATACAGTTATCTCGTCAATAAAATAGTTATACTCAATGCTAAAGAGGCAATGGTTAATACCGTTCCTATATCTTTTACAAAACCCGCACTTTTCACTTTAGGATTATTAGGATTAACAATAATGTGGTCATTGGGTTTAATAAAATAGAATTCACTATTCATAAACTCAGCAGATGTTAAATCGACATGTGATATTTTACGCACTCCATCGACCTCTCTAGTTATCAATATATCATCTCGTTTTCCATTAATAGTTAAGTCACCTGCATAACCCAAAGCCTGTAACAGTGTCATATTGGGCTCGGTATAATTAATTGTTCCAGGTTGATTTACTTCACCTAATATTGTAACTTTAGCATTAATCAAACGCACATTAACTCTAGCATCCGATAAATGGCCTTCTGTTATTAATTTGCTGCTAATAAAAGCTGCTAGCTCTTGAGTAGTCTTATTTTGAGTCGATATTTGCCCTAAGACAGGCAATACAATCGTACGGTCTAAATTAACGACATAACCGTCTAACTTCATTATATCTAAGTTCTGAGCCTGTACTCCTTGAACAACACTTTTATTATAAGGTAATGCTGCTTCTGGTTCTAAACTCTGAATTGTTATTTTTAAAATATCATTGGGCTGAATATTTGGTGATTGATACGCAACCTCACCTACACCTTTCGTGTCTATATCTTGTAAATAAAGAACTTCTTTTTTAGACGCACAAGATGCTAATATGAAAAGACATAATAGGCCTAATGTTTTAAATTTCATTGAAATATATTTTAGTAGTCGGCAAATATAACTGCATTTAAGGTACCAACAAAACCTTGAGTCTAATTAACCCGCACCATCTTCAATATTCTTAGTGCTATTCTTAATTTTATGTAATCCAAAAGGCATAAGATAGAGGACTATCCCATAGAATAAGAGACAAATAATCTGTGTGTTTAAGTTTAAATGTACCAAATTAAAAGCGATACATACAATGATAAAATTAAAGCTAGATATTATGATAGTGGTCATTAAATGACTATAGCCAATTCTAATAAACCAATGATGGATATGATTCTTATCGGCCTTAAAAGGGCTTGTTTTATGTATTACTATTCTAATAAAGAAAATACGTAAGGTATCTATAAATGGATAAAACAATAAGGCAAAAGCTAATGCCGGAGAAGCTCTATAGTACTCTGATGTTTCATCTATTTGTGCCATATTGATAAAACTAATTGTAAAGAACGCTAATAAAAAGCCGATTATCATAGACCCTGTATCTCCCATAAATATTTTCTTACTTCTCGAAAAATTGAACCGTAGAAATGCCAACAACGAGCCGCAAAGCGCAATAGCAATGGTCGCTAAGCTCAAATTTTGTCCATTGACAAAAAGATATACAAAAATAGCACTAACGGTTAATGCAATAGTTCCGGCTAATCCATCCACACCATCGATAAGATTATAAGCATTAATAATTAATATATACACAAATAGAGTAAACGCTGCAGACACCCAGTACGGAAGTGTGTATACATCTAAAATACTTGAAAAACCAATAATACGTGTATCCGTAAACACGATAAGTAAGGTTGCTACAAATAATTGGCCTATTAATTTTTTGCCTGGTGACAAAACAGTAAGATCATCTTTTAAGCCTAAGAAAAACAGAACCGTTAAGCCGCCCATAACCAAAAGCAACACTTTAGTATTTAAAAAGGCACCGACAATTGTCATCACAACGATAACCCCTAAAAAAATACCGATACCTCCCAAGGTCGGAGTTCTGTTAGCGTGCAGACTTCTACTATCGGGCTCATCCATAAGATGCTTTTCGTTTGAAACATATAAGATTGTAGGAAATGTCCTATAAGCAATAATAAAAGCCAATACAAGGGCCGCTATTAACCACAGAACAATATTATCTTCAGGACTAAAACTATCTACTAATGTTTTTATCATAGGTTATAGATATAAAGCTATTTATATCGATTAAAGTGGGTGCAAGATACAATTTATAATCAAGAGCAAATAATTATATCAGCTTGCGCAAACAAAAAATGGTTATAAGTTAACATTAAAGATTTATTTGATTTAGAACAGCTATGATACGCTCGGCAGTTTTACCATCCCAAAGCGGGATATCTTGTCCTTTTTTCCAATCACCCGAGAATAATCGGTTTAAATAAGGTTTTAAATTATCAGGATTTGTACCTACTAATTCATTAGTTCCTAGAGTTATGGTTTCTGGGCGTTCCGTGTTATCTCGCAAGGTTAAACATGGTACGCGCATTACGGAAGCTTCCTCTGTAATACCTCCTGAATCTGTAATCACTGCCTTGGCTCTTTCAACTAAATAATTAAATTCTAAATAGCTTAAAGGCTCAACCGTATGTAATCTTGAATGGCTAATATGAAGACGTTCTAAAATTTTAGCAGTTCGTGGATGTACAGGAAAAACTAATGGCAAATCTTGGGTATTCGCAATAATTTCATCAATCATATCTTTCAACTGCGATTCCTCATCTACATTAGCTGGCCTATGAAGTGTCATTACGATATAATTCCCTTCGTCTAATCCTAATTCATTCCAAACTTTAGGTTGTGTAAAATTAGGGCGCTGTTTTAACAAGGTATCAATCATGGTGTTTCCTACGAAAAATATCTGATCGTCTTTTACTCCACTTTGCTTTAAATTGGTATTCGCTGTTTCTGAAGTTGTAAAAAAGTAGTTCGTAATGCTATCGGTTACTAGCCTGTTTATTTCTTCAGGCATAGACCAATCATCTGAACGAATCCCTCCTTCGACATGCGCCACTTTAGTGTGTAATTTTTGAGCGACTAACGCACACGCCATAGTAGAGGTTACATCACCAACCACCAAAACCAAATCAGCAGGGTTTGCCATTAATTCCTTTTCAAAATTAACCATAATTGCCGCCGTTTGTTCTGCTTGTGTACCACCACTGCACTCTAGATTAACATGTGGCTCAGGAATTTCTAATTGCTCGAAAAAGCTGCCCGACATATTTTTATCATAATGCTGACCGGTATGCACTAAACGATAATCCATATCTCCATGGTCTTGTTTTGCTTTTTGAATGGCATGAATGATTGGAGCAATCTTCATGAAATTTGGTCTGGCACCGGCTATTATTGTGATGTTGTACATGTTTTTATGTTTTTATTTTTTTATTTTAATGCTAGATTGATCTGCTTTTAGAGTCTAGAATCTCGACTTAACTTCAATTAAAAGCTCTTATTTTAAATTGATTTATGAACTCTACACTACCTACGGAGTAACTACGGAGTTAGTACGGAGTTAGCACGGAGTATCTATAGCCTCGTATTTTAGGTCTTTTATTTATTTTTCTTAGCTAAGCACAAAGCTAACATTAAAACTAACATTATAGGTTTTCTTATATAGGTGTTATTATTTATCGGCTTGGCTTTTATGACTCCTCTCTAAAAACTAATCACTTATACCACTTCTCTTTTTTTTCACGCAAAGATGCTAAGGTGCAAAGGTGATTACTGTTAACTGTCCATCACTCACTTCTCAAAACTCCCCCTTAAAAGACTCTTTCAATCAAGAAACCAAAAACACCCCTAATGCGCTTCGCTCAGTAGCTTCTAAACAAAGTATATTTCGTTTCTCACCAATCCTCAAGGGGACAATTTAATCAATTAAAATTTTATTTTTTAGACGATTATATATATTATGAATTTTATATACCAAAATGCATTGTTTTAATAACGATTTAAATGCAAATTAACAAAAAAACGAACCAAATGAATCTGTCTTTTTATTCTTGATGGTTGACTAATTAATCTGTACGTCCATTCCATATTGTTTTTCACCCACCATTTTGGCGCGCGTTTTACATTGCCTGTAAACACATCAAAACTACCACCGAGGCCTTGATATACGGCTTGATGTTCTTTTTGGATGCGCTCCATTAATAACTCTTGCTTTGGCGAACCCATAGCCACGAAGATCACATCTGGATTGTGCTTTTTAATATCTTCGATTAAGGCTAATTCCTCAGCTTCGGTTTTAATATAGCCATTTCTATAATTGCAAATATTGATGTCTTCATATTCGGATTTCAGTTTAGAAACCGTCTCTTCAATAACCGCTTGTTTTCCACCCACTAAGTAGAACGATTTTGTTTTGTAATAATTCTGAACAACATCTAGCCACAATTCACAACCTGGAATTTTGACTACTTTTCCTGCCCCTTTTTTCTGTAAAGCCCAAACTGCACCAATACCATCTGGATAGCCCATATTTCTATTGATTAGTGCTCTACTTTCGTCTGTAGCATGCAAAATTTTCTCAGCATTAACAGCCACCATAATTTTATGGTTATCAAAGGCATATTGCATTAATTCTTTTCTGGATGTTGGAGCAAACGTTACGACTCCGTTTAAGGACTTAGCCTCCATATTATTTAGGTTTTGTTTCTAGTAAATAATGCGCCATAGCATTAAACATAAAGGCATTAGACCACCGCATATAGGATATTTTAGAACTCATGCCTTGCCTATATTGATAATAAAAGTAGCCTTTTTTATGTTGCATATTATCAATCGTCCAATGTAACACTTTAGAAAGTAAAGCTTTATTAGGTTGAAACGCTTTCATCTTAGATAAGGTGACAATGACTTGCGCTGGACAATGGATATCTATTGGAAATGTTTTATCGTGGTAATATTTTGGCATCCCATTGTCTCCAAAGAAATTTTCTAAATAGTATTTTAAACCTTTATCCAAATTGGATTGGAAACTTTTATCTCCAGTATTTTGCTGATAGGTTTTAATAGCATCTAAATTGAATCCTGTGTGAAAAGAATCGATCCAAGATTGTACAGGCAATAAGCCATAAATCCAGGAACCATCTTCACTTTGTAATTCGCAAGCCGCAATAACTGCTTTCTTAGCTAAACCTGCATGTTCTTGATTTTTTGTGTATTTGTACGAATAGCTTAAAATCTTAGCCCCTAATAAGGACGCGTTAATCACGGTATTATTACCATCGCGTACACTGTAAGAAAAAATAATTCCGTTACCGTGTTTTGTTCTCGATAAATCGTTAACCACAAAATCTGCAGCTGTTAACGTTTCTTTTAAAACGGTTTCATTTTTAGTAATTTCATAAGCTTCTAACAACGCTTCTACACAAAAACAAGTCGCTACAACGGTTGGTGTATATTTTTTAAACAAAAACAATCGTCTGGCTTGCCAATCGAAATTATACCCCCAAGCTGACCCCGAATAGCCTTTAGACCTAAGACTTAACAATAAGTCCGAAAGTTCATTTATACGCGTTAAAATTTGGTCTTTAGTTCCGAAATCTTGGTTACCAGTTTCTGCTAACTTATACAAGCGACAATAGCCTAAAAGAAATAATGCTAAGCCTTTCGTATTATGTTCTTTAGGCACTAAAAGCAGCTTCCTGAAATTAATAGGACTACGCTTAAATCCTTGAATCCAAGCTAATCGTGCTAAATCCCAATGCTTTAATGGTAAGGCTTGAAACACCTTTGAGTTCATCCCATCGTAAGGATCCCAACCTTTAAAGTTTTCAGCTTCACAATAGCTCTTTAGCTTTTTAAAACTTGATGTGATATTAGATTTCAACTTGCTCACCTCCACGTTTTACAGATTCTAAAACTTTAAATGATGCTTTGGTCACCGCTACGATTTCTTCAAAAGGAATTGGTGCTTTGCCATCGGTTAATAATCCATTAACAAAAGCTTCAACCATTTCTTTCTGACCTTTATTTTGATTGAAAATCTTATCTTTTTTAGGTTTGCCTTTACTGTAAATCTTTAGTTCTTTAAAGTCATTTAAGGTTGCTGAAAGCCCGGCAGAAAACACCTCAACATATTCTTTAGTCATGGATTTAGATCCGTTAGCATAATAGGCTACAACTCCAGAAGATCCGTTTTCAAATTGAATTAAAATATTTAAAGTATCATTCAATTTATTGGCATCTGGTAAGGCTGATGCTGATACTTTAGTTGGCAAACTTCCATTAAGATAGGTTAAATAATCAATAAAGTGACATACTTCACCTAATACACGCCCACCTCCAATTTCTAAATCTTGAATCCATGTGTCACCAGGAATGGCACCCGCATTAATTCTATATAACATGGTCATAGGGTTATTACCAATCGCCTTTTTAAGTTTTTGTGTTAAAGGCGAAAAACGTCTATTAAAACCAATCATCACCGCATTTTTAGATTCTGATTGGGCTTCTATGATGTCTTGTAATTCGGACTCTAATAAGCATATTGGTTTTTCAACAAACACATTTTTGTTTGCCTTTAGACTTTTTAAAACGTAAGGACCATGAGAATCGTGACGTGTCGCTACAAAAACCGTATTGGTTTTATCGTCTAACACATCTGCTTCTTCTGTTGCACAGAATTGAAACTTAAATTTTTCAGCCACACGTTTCGAGGTTGTTCCTGTATTAGTCAAAACGCCTACTCTAGCCACATCATTGGTTTCTGGAATATTTGGTAGTAAATTTCCTTGTGCGTAACTACCGGCACCAATAAATGAGATGTTTATTTTTCCTAATTGTTCTGTTTCACCAGTAGGAATTTTAGTTTTATTGGCTGTTTTTTCAGTATTGTATTTTAAGGCGATACCTGTAAATGGTTCTGCTTTAGACACTACTAAATCGAAGGCATCCTTCGCATTATCAAAGGCAAACTCGTGCGTTGTTAAGTAATCGATATCTATTTTTTTGGTCGCGATTAAATTTTGAAACGCTTCCATGTTTCGTTTTTCTGTCCAACGTACATAAGGCAAAGGATAGTCGATTCCTTTTTCTTCGTAATTTAAATCGTAACGCCCAGGACCATAAGAACAGGCCATTTTTAGTTCCAACTCCTTACGATACCAAAATGGATCACGCTCAAAACCAGTTGGTACAGCACCTAAAACAATCACTTTTCCTTTTTTACGTGCAATAGCTCCTGCAAAATTGATTGGATCGAGACTCGGTGTAGCTGCTGCAATAATTACGGCATCTGCGCCATAACCATTGGTGGCGTTTTGAATTTGTTCTTCTACTCCAGCTGCATTTCTGGTTAACCCTAAATCGACCACATTATTATTTACTGCTTTTTTTACTGCTGCTTCAGAGACATCGATTCCGATCACTGTAACACCAGAAGCTTTTAATATTAAAGCGGCTAATTGACCTAATAAACCTAAACCAATAACCACACAAGATTCTCCTAAACGCATATCTGCCTGACGCACGCCTTGCATTGATATAGCACCTAAGGTATTGTATGCGGCGTCTTTTAGGTTAGCTTCGTTTTCCAATTTTACACAAAGATTAATTGGTACTGAAACAATCTCTGCATGATTAGCATAACCCACGCCTGCGCAAGCCACTTTATCACCGACTTCAAATTCGGTAACGCCTTCACCAACCTCAATGACTTCACCGGCACAACTATACCCTAATGGAGAATACGCGTCTAGTTTTTTCATCACAGCTCTGTACGTCTGAATTGGACCTTGTTTCTTTAAGGTATCAATAACTTGCTTTACTTGTTGCGGACGCTCTTTGGCCTTACCAAGTAAACTTTTACGAGCTGCTACGACTGTAGACCCCTCTGTACCAGCACTAATAATAGAATAGTGATTTTTAACGATCACCATCCCTTTTCCTAATTGTGGATAAGGCACCTCTTGAATAATCATATCGCCAGAACCTAGCTTTTGTGTGAGTTGTTGCATTTGTATAGTTTTAAAATCTCATCGCGTATTATTTTCAATGAGTGCTGCTCTAAATATTTATGTCTATGGTTTGCAATATTATTAATTTTATAATTGAGAACATCAATATTTATCATATTTAGAACATTTAAAACATCTTCATCTTTAAAACTTGTTGTCCAACCTAAGTCATATTTCTTCACCTCTTGGTATGCTCCTCCTTCTCCTAAACACAATATAGGTTTATAGCTACCTAAAGCATCAAAGAATTTTTTTGGCAAACCTCCAGAAATCATCGGTAGAATGGCAATATCAGAATTTCCTAATTGTTTGATAAAGTCCTTTTTATTTAAAAGTCCTAGATTCCTGTGGTCAATATTGTTTAATTCTATAAACTCCTTAACCATTTTTGCTCTTTCTCCACTCCCATTATCACCAGCTAAGGTAATTGAAAAATTCAGCTTAGACTTCTGCATCGCTTTTAGAACTGGCATAATATCAAACTGTAACGTTAAAGTACCACCGTAAAACAGCTTAAATTGTTTTGGTTCGGAAGCATAAAATTTTTTACCTTCAGTATTATCTTCAAGACATGTAATTCCTAAAGGCGTAAATATTGAAGTTCTCTCTGGCGCATATCTTTGAAACCATTTTGTAAAACTTGGTGAGACATGTACCACGGAATCAAAAGCAGGTACAGATCTAGAATTTAAGGCATTACAATACGAATAAAAAGTTGACTTAATAATTCTGTTATTAATTAAAAAGGCATCTGGCCAAATATCTTCAATATCTAAAACTAATTTTATACTGTATTTTTTCTTCAAAAGCTTACCAACAAACGGTAATTCAGGCGGACGAGAAGGAAAAAGTACAATATCTTCCTTTCTGACAATTTTTTTAAGGTACTTATAAACCTTATAAGCAAATTTAATATTCCAAAAAAAACGTTTAGGACTAATATTCGTCTTATACAAACCTACATCAATAAAATGAATAGGGTAACTCACTTGTTCCTGCCCATTTTTTAGGTCTGTCGCAGTAAACAACTCTTTAGAAGCGTGATTTATAGTAGACGTGATATAGTGAACTTCATATCCTTTCTCAATCAAATAATTTGCTAAATTAGGATGTCTTTTTCCTCTTTGAGTTATAACTGACTCCGTAGGGCTTACAATAAAAACTCTCATATTCATTATTTATGAAATTAGTGAACTATAAACTTCATGAAATTGACTAGCGATCTGATTAACTTCATAATTATTTAAGGCATTTTGCGCAATTTGTTTTTTCCTAGCTCGTAAGGTTTCAATTTCATCTATACTTTTCATTATACCTTCAGCTAATTCAATAATTTGCTTCGGTTTAACTTTAATACCATTAAAATCATTAATTATATCATCTAAAGCACCAACATCGGTTGAGATAGTGAATAAACCAGAGGCCATTGCTTCAATGGCAGTAGTTGGACAACCTTCCATGTATGAAGGTAAAATATAAACATCTGATAAGCTCAACAATTTGTATTTCTCAATCCCTGTTTTTCTACCTAAAATTAATATTTTTCCTTGTAATTGAAGATCTTCAATTAGACTTCTGTAATGAACTAATGTGTTTGGTTTATCACCATGACCTACAATCTGGCAGACAAAATTATTATATTTACATGCAACGATTTCAAAAGCTTTAATAAGCTCATAAACTCCTTTTAATTTAGACACCCTACCTAAATATATAAAATTCACTTTACTATCATTTGATTTATTTAATGATAACTCATGTATTGCGTCTTTATAAAAAAATGTTGTTGTCACTTTTATTCGTGAACCCTCTACGCCTACACTTATCAACTTAGTTTTGAATTCTTCAGAAAGGACAAAAATAATATCTGCCGATTTAAAAAACTGCTTAGTAAGTACGTAGTACAGTTTATTGTTCATTATTTTCTCGAAAACATGCTGTTTCCAACCATGCAGAACTACAATAGTTTTTTTCTTAAACAAGCATCGATTCAAAATTTGCACAACTCCATCTCTAATTAATGGGACAGGAATAAGTGAAGGGTTTAACTGTAAAACTTTTATATCCCGATTAAAAAGTTTAAAAGACAATCGAAAAAGATCAATAAACAATAATAACGGATAAACTATTCTTTTTAAGATAGGATAATAAAACAAAGACATCCTAGAACCAATACTAAAATGTTGCAACTTATAATTCTTTGCCTTAGAGTTTAGCGTTGAAATGAGACCCTTATTGAATTCTACCATACCTCCTTCATGGTTAAGTGGATTTCCAAGTAAAAGAATTAACATTGACATATGATTATAATTTTAAGAATACTCAATACCATGTTTTTTGTGTATTTCTAATATTTCTTTTAGTGTATATTTACTATTTGTTACTTTTAAAGTATTACTAATCTGGTCTGCAGTAGAAAATCTAGGTTTAATAATTTTAACGGGAACTCCACCTGCCACAACAAAAGGTGGTATTTTTTTATTAACAAGTGACATAGCCCCAATTACACTACCTTCCCCAATTTCAGTTCCACTTAACATTGTGGTATTAGCTCCAACCCAAACACCGTTCTCAATCTTGATAATCCCTTTCATATGCTCAATATTCACATTATGAAAAATAAAACCTTCAAAAGAAAAATCGTGATTACCACCATAAATGGAACACTTTGGACCAAAAATAACGCAATCTCCAATTTCAATTAAATTATTTTTATTTGTGCTGAAACTAGCGAACGGACCTGAATAAAAATAATCACCAAATGAAAAAAATTGCGGATTATTTATTTCCGAAAAATAACCTAATTTAAAATTACGACCTACTTTATTTAACTTTCGTTTTAATAAAGGCCTATAAATAAATCTGTTAAGTGTTTTTTGTGTTAAAAACTTCATTTTTAATATGTCTATTTTTTAATAATAAAAGATTTCTGTACAAACATAGCTATTGATATCATCATAAGAATATGAAAATATAATAGTTCATGGTTTTGAAAGAGTGTCATTGTAAAATAGGCGAATAACATGCCATTAATTAACACAAAATGTTCTTTTAGAGTTTTTCTTCTTATTCCGTATATTTTTCTCATATAATATACCAAACTAATTAAACCTATTAAACCATTACCTAATAAAATTTGCAAAAACCCGTTATGTGGAAATACTTTATGATGTGCCTTTCCTGACATCCTAATTAATGTTTCAGACGGCCCAAGACCTATTAGTTGTTCTACGACGTTAGATTCCAAATATACCTCAATTGCATATTGCCACAAAGAACCTCTTCCACTACCCATAGTTTCAACAGAATCTAACTCTTCACCTCGTTGCGTTTTACCAGTTATCCTATTTAGCAGTATTTCATTTGATAATACCCAAGTACTAACCATAAAAGTAACTAATCCTCCAATAAAAATAAGTCTAATTCTTGTCGACAACTCTTTTTTACCAAAATAATAAACAATAGGCATTGACCCAACCGTTGCCATTGCCATTCCTGTACGCACATAAGTACTAAACAAAAAATAAAAGCATAAAATTAAAAGCATTGATAAATACAAACGATTAAACGCTTTATCTAAAATAAAATAGAGTACAACTAAAAATGAACCTCCTAAAGCCATGGAAGCTGAGTGCACTGTTTGAAAAGGCCCGATTGCACCAGATATATCCGATCCATACTGTTCTAAATTATAACCAGTCTCAATACTATCTAACAAACCTAATTCATAAGGTACAAAAGCTAGAATAAAAAATGAGACAAAAAACAAAAGTGCGTTTTTTAACTCAGGTATAGAGTACTTAAGAACATACACACCTATTAAGGGAATTATTAATAACGTCCCAAAGGAAATCATTGCATTTAACGTATTATTTATAAATTCTAAATTTATTATTTGTAAAAAAGAAATTATAAAAAGAGGTTTGTATATGAACACGGTTTTAGCGTTACCACGTAACAAACTAAATACCAAAAACATTAGCAAAGAACCTTTCCATAAATGCGATACTTTCACGGGACCAATACTTAAAGATTCAAAATGAAATAATGTCAACAGAACAAAGCCAAATAATATATATTTTGTTAAGGTGAATACTTTGAATAATTTCACTATAATTCTTTTTTATTTAATGCTAAGAACTGAACAGCAACATTTTTGATATTATAGTCTTCTACATTTTTTAACACTAAAGCATTCGTAAAATCCCCGTTCAAAAACTCCATTATAGTTTGCTTGTTAATATCGAATGGTTTTATTGATAAAATTGGTCGTTCTAGTAAGGTATAGTCAATTAATTTACTAGGACTTTGTACAGTGTTCTTATTCTCTAAATTTAATAAAAAATCCATTTGTCCTAATTCTTTTAACAGCACATCTCGTGGAACATATTCTCTAAACTCTAATTTTTGTCCCAACACCTCTGCATAAGACAATAGAAATCCTTTATTTCTTGTATATAGTATTAATTTAAAATCTTTGCCAGTTTCAATTAAAAAATCTAGAAATTTTCTTGGGTCTCTTATTCCTGGACTTAAATTTCCTGCGTAGGCAAAGGTAGGTACTTTGTTTTTACTTAAATCATAATTAGGTGTTATATCCTTAAAATTAAATCCTTGAGGGATAACTTTTAGTTTATGTTGGCACATACTTGGATAAGCTACTTTCGCTTCAGCAATTGGGATCGTAATAAAATTGGTTTTTTCACAAAACCATTTTTCAATTATTTTATAATAAAATGGGTTTTTTAACCTTCCCTCTTGTTCACTCGCAAATGGATCACCACAATCTGCTATCCAAGTTTTAGTCAATAATTTGTTTTTATTTAATGCTAATACCACACCGAAATGCACTGGATATGGATGTGCAATTGAAATCAACAAATCATAATCAGATTCTTTTTTTAAGCTATTTTTAAAATGTCTAGAAAGAAAAATAAATGGAAACAGAAAAAAGTGTTTTAAGCTAAATCTTATGGCTCTTTTTATACCACCTCCTAACAACTCCTTAGGCTCATTTTTTACAGTTGCTTTAATTGTTAATTTATGTTTATTTTCAATTTCTGTGTAATCAAAGTCTCTTTTTGTGGTTAAGACTGTGACATTGTGTCCTTGGCGAGAAAGTTCTTTTGCCAGCTCAAAAGCTCTAAACGCTCTAGGTGTTATGTCTGGATGGAAAAACCTGGTAACTATTAAGATTTTTTTTGAATTCATTATATCTCTTTAACTAAGTTTGTATTAAGTTTTTCAACAATATCTGGGTGCTTCTTCTCAAACTCTTCTCTTGGAACGAATCCATAATATTCAGCTTCATGCTTCCAAGGTTTAAATTTAGTTTTATCTAATATTTTTATAACTTTAGCAGGTGTGCCACCAATAACACAATAACCTTCTGGAAAGCTTTTTGTTACAACACTGCCAGCCGCTACAATAGTTCGTGTTCCTAATTTGACCCCTGGTAAAACCACACTATTCATTCCTATCCAGGAATAACCTCCTATTATCACTTTTTGGTTATTATATTTACGTTGGTCATATAAATCATGATTTGATGTCAATAACCCTACATTGGGCCCCAATTGCACATAGTCACCGATATATAATTGACCGGCTCCTTGCAAATATGCTCCAGGTCTTCCTATCAAACAATTAATGCCAATATAAATATTATTTATGTTAGCCACAGTGCAAGACTTATTAATAGGCCAATAACTCTTTAAAAGACCTAACTTATATTTTAAAAACATTAAATAATCAACTTGTTGTTTTGCTTTTCTAAAATCTCTATATTTTCTATTGTATGGAAGAAGATACAATAAGAACGACTTAATAGTTTTCATTTTTTCGAAATTTTACTAATTAACGGTTTAAAAATAGAATAGTAACTTATTTTTTTATAGTAAACCCAAGCTCCAAAAAATATTGCATAAAAAACTGATGAGGATATCAGAAGTAAAACATCATTTAAATTAAGTAATTGAATTAGAACAAATCTAACCCCATATAATATTAAGAAAGCTGGAAACAATAAATTAACAATTAATTTGAATGGAAACAGCTTAATAAGCTTAAGTCCTAAGAAATTAGCAATAAAATAGAGCATTGCAAATATTCGTCCAATTTGGCAAATTACGGAGATCCATACAATCGCTAATGGCGAATCAATATATTTTACAGCAAGAAACTCTAAACTTATTAAGATGAAAGCTCCATACATATGAACTTTATAATAATATTTATGTCCACCAATTGATAAAACTAATGGGCCATAAGATATAAGCGTGAAAAAGTTAACTATTAATTTTATTTTAAAATAATCACCTGAATTCTCATATTTTCCCCCATATAAAACAACCATAATTATATCGGCAAAACAAAAAAAGAAAACAACTAAAGGATAAATCATTTTAATTGTTTTCTCAAAGACCGATTTCCATATTCTTATAATATCCTCTTTTGATTCAGCCGTATTATTAAAGGCTAATTTAGAATACAGTGGTGCAAGTACTATCGATGTCGCAGAGACAATCATTCCTACAAAAGGTAATTGAAGAGAGCCATTAGCAAAATCGGCAAACACTTCTGTCCCAAAATACCTACTAATAAAAAATTGATCTGATGATAATATTAACACACCCCATATTCCTGCCATCATTATTGGAGTAGAATATTTAAATATATCCTTAAACGTATAGCTTGATTTGCTTTTAACCTCATTTCGTACAGGTAAGTTTTTTAAATACAATGCAATCACAAAGCTTATAAAGCTAGCTATTGTAAACCCAATAACCGCATCCTTTACATTACCATTAAATATAATTATAGGTACTACAACGCATAAGAGCATTAAAACTTTTGTTGAAATATTATAAAAAGCCAATATTTTAGTTTTCTTATAAGTAGCCAGAATACCTTCTAACCCCATTGTAGGCAACATGAATAAGGGCACTAAAGAAAACCACCTTAAAGGTGAACCAAGCTCTTCGTTCTTTAAAAATACAGCAATCAAATCGGCCCCTAAAAAAATAGTGAGACTCATTATCACACCAGAACCAATTAAAATATAATTAATTTTACTAATAATATCTTTGGCTTCAGAGTTAGAAACCCTTGGCAAGAAATATGAATAAGCTCTAGGTAAACCTAAGGTAAACACAGTTAATAAGGTATTATATGTGTACATTATTTGTTTATACGTACCATAGTCAGTTTTATCAAAATACCTACTCAGTATCATTGAACTAACTATTGTAAATGCAAATGCAGATAAACTACCAATAATCACCCAAAAGGCTTGGATTGTGTTGTTTGTATCTTTCAATCTAACTATTATAATTCGGGTGCAAAACTAACTACAATCTAGTTCTAGTACAATGATTTATCAATAAACTTATTATTAAGATAACATTATTTCAATGTAGAGTCCCTTGGAATCTGATGCACTAGTTTCTATTTTCTCACCAAAAACCATCCATTCAACAATTCCGCTCTATTATACAACATCCGTTCTTTCGTACTCCAATCTATTACCTCAAAACCAGCATGCTCACAAATAGCCTGACCTGCAGCAGTGTCCCACTCCATCGTAGGTGCAAATCTTGGATAGCAATCGGCCTGTCCTTCGGCGACCATACACAATTTTAATGAGCTCCCTTTAGAAATTAGATTAACGTCTCCGTGCTCTTTACGCAAATCACTTACATAAGCTTCTGTTTCTAGAGACCTATGCGAACGACTCGCTACAATGGTGAAGGTTTTATCTTCTCGCTCCAAGGGTAATTTACGCCCTTGTTCTAGTAGTGTCTCTACGTTATAATCTTTAAGGTTTACTTTGACTTTAAAAGCTCCCGTTTCTGAAGTTGAAAAATATAAATCATTTAAAACAGGAACATATATAACACCCAGTACGGTTTTCTGGTTTTCAACTAATGCTATGTTAACTGTAAACTCTCCATTACGCTTAATAAATTCCTTAGTACCATCTATAGGATCTACAATCCAAAGTTGACTCCAGTCCTTTCGCTCCTCATAAGGTATAGATTTACCCTCTTCGGATAACACAGGAATATCTGTAGCGCTAAGATGCGACATAATCACATTGTGGGAAGCGATATCTGCTTTGGTTAATGGAGAATCATCTCCTTTAAGCTCTACTTGAAAATCATCAGAATGGTAGATGTCTAGAATTGCTTTTCCGGCTTCTAGGGCTGCTTTGATGCTTTGATGCAGTAATTCAGTGAGGCGGTGAGGCGGTATGGTAGTGAGGCTTTTATTATTCATTTTACTTACTTAGTTTTTTACTTAAAGCTTGTTTTAAACGGTATAACATTTTTCGTATTGTACTAATGTTGTTTTGTAATTTGTTATTGAACGTTATATACCCTATTCGTTCTGCTATTACTAATTGTGTTTCTATTTCTGATAATGATCCTGATGACATATTTAAAAATCGAATAAAGTCTTTTGTTGAACCTCTACTTGAACCCTCTGCTATATTTGAAGGCACAGAAACAGCTGCTCTTCTAAGTTGAGATGTCAATCCAAAGTTTTCAGATGCTGGAAAATCCTTCGTAAGTTTATAAATATCCTCTACCAGATTTAAACTTAATTTATAAACTTCTAAATCTTTATGAGTCATGTGATTATAATTTTAAAACTCCTATTCTAAAAACTCACCACATCATCGTTCCACTGCATCATCGTTTCACCACATCACGACATCACTGCATCACCTAATCACCACATCATCACTATATAATCATCCCAGCACCAATAGTTTCATTGGTTTGTTCATCTATAATAATAACGCTTCCTGTTTGACGATTTCTTTTATAGGCATCATAAAATATAGGCTTAGCGGTTCTAATAGACATCCTTGCTATATCATTCATCTCAACCTTATCAATACCTTCTATTCTATGTAATGTATTAATATCTATTTTATATTTTAATTCCTTAACCATACCAATAGATTCATTAGTGGTGTGTTTAATCACCACTTTGGTACGCGCCTGAATTGGTTTTGTGCTCATCCATGTCACCAACACCTCTAAATCTTGACTGATTTCAGGTACATTGTTTTCGCGCACAATCATATCTCCACGACTGTTATCTATTTCGTCTTCTAAGGTCATGGTTACAGACATCGGTGCAAAAGCCTCTTCTATTTGCTCACCATTTAATTCAATGGTTTTAATAGTTGAGACAAATCCTGATGGTAACGATTTCACTTTATCTCCTGGTTTAAACACACCTCCATCAATACGCCCTGCAAAACCTCTGTAATCTTGATTTTCTAGGGTATGTGGACGAATTACAGATTGAATAGGAAAACGACAATCTACCAAATTATGATCACTAGAAATATGCACTGTTTCTAGATGATACATTAAAGTACTGCCTTGATACCAAGCCATATTTTCAGATCGGTTAACCACATTATCTCCGTTTAAAGCGGAAATAGGAATAAATTGAATATCCTTAATCCCCAACTTAGATGAAAATGCTTTAAAATCTGAAACAATAGTGTTATAAACCTCTTCACTGTAATCGACTAAATCCATTTTATTTACACAAACAATGGCATGTGGAATACGTAACAACGACGCAATAAAAGCATGACGATGCGTTTGCTCTAGCATCCCTTTTCTGGCATCTATAAGTATAATGGCTAAGTTAGCAGTAGATGCGCCTGTTACCATATTACGTGTGTATTGGATATGGCCAGGGGTATCTGCAATGATAAACTTACGTTTTGGAGTGGCAAAATAACGATACGCCACATCAATGGTAATCCCTTGCTCGCGTTCTGATTTTAAGCCATCTGTAAGTAAAGACAAATCTACATAATCAAATCCTTTTGATTTGCTTGACTCTTCTACAGCATCTAATTGATCTTGAAAAATTGATTTACTATCGTACAATAAACGCCCAATGAGTGTACTTTTTCCGTCATCTACACTTCCTGCTGTTGTAAAACGTAATAATTCTATATTTTGATAATCCATGTTTTTGTTCTCTTTATTATTTTCTGCTGGCTGTGAATATTTATAGTCCGTTTTTTCTTTTTTAAAACACCCCTAAGAGCTAGGCTCGCTACTTTCAAAACAAAAACACATTTTGTTTCTCAGTAATCCTCAAGGGGACAATACCCACAACTAAAACCTATTTTCTATTAAAAGTACCCTTGTTTTTTTCGATCTTCCATGGCTGTCTCTGCTCGTTTATCATCTGCACGCCCACCACGCTCTGTCGTTCTAGTTGTTGCAATTTCCTCAATAATCTTATCTAAATTATCTGCTTCAGATTCTACGGCTCCAGTAATTGGCATATCACCACAAGTACGGTATCGAATGGTCATATTCACCACTTCTTCTCCTTCTTTTAGTTTGATGAATTCTGAATTCGCCAAAATCACCCCATCTCTCACCACACAATCTCTCTTATGAGAAAAGTACAGCGATGGTAAATCAATATTTTCTAATTTAATATATTCCCATACATCCATTTCCGTCCAGTTAGAAATAGGAAAAACTCTAAAGTGCTCGCCATAATTTTTACGACCATTAAATAAATTCCAAAGTTCTGGTCTTTGATTTTTAGGATCCCATTGTCCAAATTCATCTCGGTGTGAGAAAAAACGTTCCTTAGCTCTTGCTTTTTCTTCGTCGCGTCTTGCCCCACCCATAGCAGCATCAACCTTATGGTCTTCTAAAGTATCTAATAACGATACAATTTGAAGTGAATTACGCGACGCATCAGCACCGGTTTCTTCTTTAGCACGTCCTTTATCAATCGCCTCTTGTACGGAACCTACGATAAGCTTTACACCTAGTTTTTCAACCAAGGCATCTCTAAAAGCTATGGTTTCCGGAAAATTGTGCCCTGTATCAATATGGATTAGTGGAAACGGTATTTTTGCTGGAAAGAATGCTTTTTTTGCTAAATGTGTCAACAATATAGAGTCCTTACCTCCTGAAAATAGCAACACAGGGTTTTCGAATTGCGCTGCTATTTCTCGTATGACAAAAATCGCTTCCGATTCTAATTCTTTTAAATGATTAATTACGTAATTACTCATATTTTTTATTTTAATTTTTGAATAATAAAGTCTAAAATAGTTTGAACAGATGCTTCGATTGACTGGTCATCTGTTTTAATTTCTAAATCAGGATTAATTGGCGCTTCATATGGTGCTGAAATGCCTGTCATATTTTTAATTTCTCCGGCTCTTGCCTTTTTATACAAGCCTTTTACATCTCTTCGTTCGCATTCCTCTAGTGATGTATTGACATAGATTTCGATAAAATTATCAGCGCCAACAATTGTTTTTATATCCTCTCTATCCTTAATATAAGGGGATACAAAAGCTGCTAAAGTAACAACGCCAGCGTCCATCATTAAATTAGCGATCTCGGCAATACGTCTTATATTTTCGGTACGGTCGTCTGGAGAAAAACTAAGGTCTTTATTGATGCCTTGTCTAATATTATCTCCATCTAAGCTAAATGTTGAAATGCCCTCTTTATAAAGCGCCGTTTCCACCAAATTAGCCAATGTAGATTTGCCAGATCCCGACAAGCCTGTAAACCACAGTAACAAGGATTTGTGACCACGGAGTTCTTCACGATTAGCTTTTGTGATTTTATAGTCGTGCCTAACAGTGTTTAGACTCATGATTTTCTAGAATTATTTAATTTTTCTAATTGCTTTCTTTTTCGTCTTCTATCTAAGCCATAATCAATGCGGTACCAAAGTTTTTCGTGACCAAAGTACAACAACATTTTTGTTACGACTTCAGCACCTCCAATTTTCAGCCCCACAAACGGGCTTCCTGTAATTATCCAGCCCAAAATAATAGTATCTAAAGTACCAACACCACGCCATGAAAACGTTTTTAAAATATGACGCTTGTTGGATGATTTTATTGTGGACCGAAACCAAACTCTTTCGTGAACATAATATAAAACCATTTTGGTGACCAACTCAAACGCTCCCATTTTAAGACCAACCGACATATCATTAGAGATTAACCATGATAACAAAAAGGTATCTAAGGTACCTAAAATACGCCAAGTAATGGTTTTGGCTACATGTCGTTTACTAAATTTCATTAGTCTGGATTGCAATTAATTTATAGACAGTCCTTGAAACCGATTACTCTACTGACTTTATAGAGTATATGATTTTAATTTGCAAATCTAAAATAAAATCTAAGACTATGTCAATGGAAATGAGAATAAAAAAAATTAAATTATAATCGCACCAAAATTATGTCAGATTCAATATACTCAACATTTTATCCTCGTTTTAGTCCAAAGACTTCTCTATCTCAATTTATATTTTTTTAATATCAGTACTACCATCAAAATTTAAGATGCTTTTAAAAAGGTGTAACCTAAAAACAAACCTCTAAACAACCACCCTTCCAAACATTTAAACAACTTACATATAAGCGCTTAAACAATTATCTTCACAATAACCACGTCAACTTAATGATAAAAAAGGCTAACCCGACGCAAAACCAAATAAGTAGCTCATTCACTAATATTTAAAGTAAATACCCCCAACCCTTAATGTAAGGTTAATCGTTTCGTAATACTTAAACTTGCGGCGTTAAAAAAATCTTTACTTATATTTGCAACCCCCACATCTACAGTACTTATGGCTTGTTTTGGTATTTCAACCTTTAATTACGTTTTATATAGCTGTACAGTTATAATTTGTAAGTTTTTTCTTAAAAATTTCGCTTTACAACTTGCATTTCACCCTAAAAATCAGAAACAAATTAACACATGAAACACATTTACTTATTATTTATTACCCTTTTTATTGGAAGTTTGGGGTTTGCTCAAGTATCCGAAAATTTTGATTCATTCACTTCTGGAGGTTACGGCAATTATAATTACAACAATTTTGACATTAACAATGGTCTTAGCGAATCTAGTAATTCTAGAAGCGGAAAAGCTGTTCGTCTAAAAAACCAATCGAATGCGAATTTAGAATATGTTGGCTCTGATGGAAACGGAAAAGATGGTGGTGTTGGTACCATTACATTTTGGTATAGATCATGGGATAGTTCTCCTACAGCAGAATATGTTGTAGAATCAAGTATTAACAATGGCCTTTATAATCAAATAGGTTCTTCTATTGCTACTAGTAGTACTAGTTATGCCGAATGGACTCATACATTGGATGATTCTTCTGATGACATAAAAATTCGTGTTAGAAGAACTAATGGTGAAAGACTTATAATAGATGATTTTGAAATTACTGATTTTTCGGGACCAACTTGCATAGCTCCTACATCACAAGCATCTACTTATAACACAACAGCTTTAGGTACGACATCTGCAACCTTAAACTGGACGCATGGAGATGGTGAAGAAGTATTGGTTGTAGTAAAAGAAGGCTCAGCTGTTGATACAGATCCTGAGGTTGGAACTACTTACACAGGTAATACAACTTTTACTTCTGGAGACCCAATAGGAACTGGCAATTATGCGGTATATTCTGGTTCTACCACAGAAACAGTAAGCATTACTGGTTTATCTGAAGCAACTACTTATCATGTTGCTATTTATGAATATAATACTACTGACACCTGCTATTTAACACCTGCTTTAACTGGTAGTTTTACAACAGAGATTGCTTGTCCAACAATTACAGGACTATCAATTGATAGCTTTACAGACACCACAGCAAACATAAGCTGGACTGCTGGTGATACCGAAACAGATTGGGAAGTGGTGATTCAAGACGCTGGAACTGAAACGCCTTCTGGGTCTGAAACTGCCACAACAACAAACAGTCCTTATTTAGCTACAGGATTAACACAAAATACAGCTTACGAAGTTTATGTAAGAGCTAATTGTATTTCGGATGGCTTCAGTACTTGGGCTGGACCAGTAAACTTCACTACTCCTTGTGGAGCTATTACACCACCCTATTCTGCTAATATGGAAATAAATGTACCCGACACATGTTGGAAAGAGGCAGGAAGCGGAGAAATTAGTGCTGGTCCCGGAGATATTGGTAATTCAGACTGGCGCAGTAACAGATCATATGCTTTTGGACCTTCTAATGCAATAAATTTATATCAAAATAATGATAGAGAATGGTTATTATCCCCAACTTTCGATTTAACTTCAGGTGGACCATTTCAATTAGAAATAAATGTAGCTGTTACCAATTATTCATTTTCAGGAACCACCACAACCGATGATTCAATGGGCTCTGATGATGAAGTACAGTTATTAATAACTACCGATGGCGGCATAACATGGAGTAATTTGACGACTTGGAACGCAGCAAACGAACCTGAGGTTACAGGAACAGAATATATTGAAGATCTATCATCTTACTCAGGTAATGTACAATTTGCAATTTGGGCTTCTGATGGAACAATTGACAACTCAGAAGATTATGATTTCCATGTCGGCAAATTCAAGTTAGGAAGCCTCAAAGACACTGACAGCCACGTTAAAAACCCTAACAGTTCAATTGAAGCTAACACTATTATTGCTTCAAACGTCACTACAGTTGCTACATCTGCGGAGGCATTTAGCTTTATTGTTGAAGACCTAGGCACTACAGATATTTTACCAACAAATGTTACAACCATGCGTTTTGTACCAGGTCCGAATAACACTGCAGACTGGTCAGGTCACATACAAGGTATTACACTTTATGATGAGAATTTAGTGGATTACACACCTTCCGCTACAATTACCGATACAGATATTATATTAGATTTTGATACGCCTATAACAATAGCAAATGGTACATCTTTAGAATTTGTTTTAGGGTTTTACTTAAACACCACCAACATTGTCGATGAAAGTATTATTCAATTTCAAATAGATGCTGCTTCCAATGGTTTTGCAGCTAATAATAACGGTTCCGGTTTTGCTGATCCTTTTTCGGGCTCTGTTATTGGTGAAAATATCACGATCGATGTAGAAGCAATTGAAATTGCTTTCTCTGAACAACCTTCCAATACTTTCGTAAATGAAATGATGACACCAGACGTTATCGTAACTGCTATTGATACAAATGGAAACATTGACGTTAATTACGATTTAGATATAGAAATCACTTCTACTGGTACATTGTCAGGAAGTCCTCTAGTAGCAACTTCGGTTAATGGTGTTGCCACATTTGTAGGTGTAACTCATACTGCATTAGGCACCGCATTAGTATTAACTGCTGATGACGGCTTGTACCCTACTATAAATAGTACGCCTTTTGATATTGAAGCCATACCTGTTGGCCCTGTTGTTATTGCTATTCAAGACTTCGATAACACCACACCTGAATGGACTTATACGAATGAGGTTAGCTTTTTCGATAATACGTGGGGAGGTGATGGCTATTATGGCATAATTAATATTGCTTCCGCTTCACCAATTGATTACGAAAATATGCAAGGGAACATATTAGGGGAAAATGATTTAGATGATGAAGATGATTATGGAACATCAGGATTTGCTACTACTACATTAGCTACAATTGACATTTCAACTTATAACAATGTAGAATTAACTTTCGATTGGGATGTTGTGGGTTATAATGCCAACAATGATGATGCTCGATATGAAGTATTCTTTGATGGTGTTGGTCAAGGTACAGTTTATCTTTTAGATGGAAACAACTCGGACGAAAATGGTGAAGGAACAGTTACAATTTCAATTCCTGATACCGTAAATAATATATCCTTAGAAATCGAAATTAGAAATAATGGTTCTGACGGCTATTCTGGTTTTGACAATTTCAAACTTGAAGGAGAAGTGATCTCAAATTCAACCGACTACACCTACAACGGCACATGGTCTCCAAGCGATCCTAACGGTACCGCAACTGCTAATGATGACATTACAATAGCCTCAGGAGATGCTATCATTTCAACAAATACCACTGCAAATTCCGTAACGGTTAACCCAGGAGCCGCAATCACAGTAGATGACATTGCGACACTTACTGTTAGCAATGGTTTAGTTTTAGAATCAACGTCTTCAAGTTTCTCTAGTTTAATTTTAGATGGTGATATATCTGGCACTATCACCTATGAGCGTTATGCTAATGCCTATAACAATGGTGCAGGCGGAGGCAACGACCTTATAGCACCTCCACTTTCAGGGCAAACTTGGCCAAACTTTTTAACCACAGGCTCTAATAGTACGGATTTATTGGACAACGGAGCAACAGCTCCTACTACTTACGCTTTTGCTCCTTTTGATAAATCAGCTAGTGCTTATGTTAATTATACCGATGCAACAACTGCTACTTTAAATAGTGGTCTAGGCTATAGAGTTGCAACTGATTCTGGAGCTAACTTAACGTTTACTGGTTCAGCGGCTGACACTGACGTCACTATAGCTATTGAGAATTCAGGTTCGAGTTATGCATCATGGAATCTTATTGGGAATCCTTATCCGTCCTATTTAGATATGGAAGCCTTTTTAGAGTATGCAACTGCTCCTGAGCAAAGAAACATTGACCTTATGGAATCTGGTTCTGGTATTTACGGTTACGATGGTACTAGCAATGGCTGGACAACCTATACACTTGCGAATGCCTCTGGAATATTAATTGCACCAGGTCAAGGCTTCTTTGTAGCCTCTGATGCAGCTAGCGCGGACTTGTATTTTACAACAGAAATGAGAACTACGGGTAGCTCAGATGATTTTATTTCGGGTCGTAATGCTACTAATGAATTGACCTATTTAAAACTTAAAGCAAGTACGGCTAATCAAAGTTATAACACTGATTTTTATTTCAACACGAATTCTAGCTCAGGTTTAGATTTAGGCTACGATGCTAAAATATGGGGAGGAACAGCTCCTTCATTCGCCCTATACTCACATTTAGTTGAAGACAACACAGGATTGCCAATAGCCTTACAATCTTTAAACACTACAGATTTAAGTGAGGTATCAATTCCTTTAGGAGTTCATGCCAACCAAGGAGAGCAATTAACATTTAGTATTGCAGAATCTACATTAGAAAATAATGTTAATGTGTATTTGGACGACACCGAAGCTAACACGTCAACCTTGTTAAATAGTGAAGATTACGTTTTAACACCTAATTCAGATTTATCTGGTACAGGAAGATTTTATCTTAGAACTACAGAGACGACATTATCTACAATAGATAACCATTTTGACCACTTAAATATATACTCTAATAAAGCTGATAAAACCATTGTTATTGCTGGCCAGCTATTAGCACCTACAACTATGAAACTCTTTGATATGCAAGGCCGAACCGTAAGTCATATCATTTTGGATAACACAAGGGGTAGCATGCAAAGTATTGATGTGAGTAACTTAAATGCCGGAGTGTATGTGGTACAATTAGATAATGGAACACAACTTAAAACTCAAAAAATAATTATCAATTAAACACAATGGTTATTCCGTTAAAAATCTCTCTGTAACACCTATTTTATAACGCAATAACCTTATATAATACTTAAGGTGAAACACGAAAAAAGAACATATCCTAATTGTAATTTAACCGAGAACTTTATTGTTTTGTAGAGTAAATTCGAATATTATATAAACCTTTTCGTATTTTACTCTAATAAATAAAATATTTTACTATTTTTGAACACAAATTTAGGGCAAAAGCCATGAAAAAAGACAACAACTCAGATAAAATCACCCGTAAGGAAGCCATTTCAAAAATGGGTAAATATGCTGCATTAACTGCAGTCGGGACATTTGTGATTTTAAACCCGCTTAAAGCACAATCATCATCACCACCAGATCCATCAGGAGATCCGTTTCTTTAAGGGGATTAATTTTTAGTTTTTATTTTGATTACAAGTTTAGCACCAACTTATAAAAAAGAATTTGGTGATTATTGGGTGTTGTGGTATGCCGCCTCTAATAGTTATAGTATAATTAATTCAGATTTTAAGTTACTACTAGATACTTATTTGGCATCAGAAACAACAACAGCATTTTCTTCTACAATTTCAAATGTACTCAATGATTCAGATAAAGCACAAATTTCTGATACGCTACATAATTACTTAGAAAGTTGTAACAACCCCTATACTCCAGCAACAACAAACCTCGCTCAACTAGACAGTTCGCATCGAAAAATTTCAAAACAATACATTTTTGACACAAAGAACGTTCAAATTTACTACAGTTCAGAACTCGTTTTAAAAACCATTCATCCGTCGATAGCACACTATTGTAATTCATCAACCCACAAAGCTGATGTAACTTTCGATATATATTTACAAAATGATGACTTACACCTCTTTAAGGACAAACACTTAATTTCTTGTGTTCCTAAAAGCGATTATCACCTTATTCAAGGTAAATTTATAATGCAATTGCTTTGTGTACTTCATAATAAAGTAGAACAAGATTGGATAGGAACACTTCACGGGTCAACTATTACAGATGGTAATTCTTCAATGCTTTTTGTTGGAAAATCTGGAAAAGGAAAAAGTACTTTATGTGCATTATTAGCGGCAAATGGTTTTGATTTGTTAGCAGATGACGTCTCCCCTTTGTTATCCAAAAATCAACATATATATTACAACCCTTTAGCCATCTCACTAAAAGAAGGTGCTTTTAACCTATTACAACCTATAGTAACCAATTTTGAAACCTTACCGATCGTGGAGTTCAATACAACTAAAGGACGGTTAAAATATATGCCATGCCGTTTACCTGGAAAGCAACACTACCCTTGTCATTCAATTATTCTCGTAAATTATCAACCTGACTCCGAAACAAAACTAGAGACCGTTTCAATTAAACACATACTAGAAACCCTAATTGAAGATTCATGGTTATCACCAAATCCAAAGCATGCCAATCAATTTTTAAATTGGCTAAATGGGGTAACTTTATATCAATTAACCTATAGTTCCACAGCAAGTGTGGTTACAGAAATTTCAACGCTTTTTAAACAAGCACCTAAGACTTTATAATAACAGTATATTAGTGATATGTTTAAAACCCTATGAATAATTTAGCGATTACATATCAACATATAGCAGATATATTGAGTTTTGAAAGTTCAAATTCAAAACTAGAGCACACGCTGAGTGATCCTACATTTAACTGGGAAGCGATTGTAAAAGAAGGTAGCCTTCATTATGTTATACCTGCTATTTATTGCCGATTAAGGTCGAGACAACTTTTACATGTATTACCAAAAGATTTAATTAGTTATCTCGACTATATTACTGATGAAAATAGACAAAGAAACACTATCATACTCGCACAAATAAATGAGCTCACGGATCTCCTTAATTCCCATAACATAGAGCACACATTCTTAAAAGGAGCTGCTCTTTTAGCTTCTGGAACATATAAAGATATTGCGGAACGAATGCTAGGAGATATTGATATTTTAGTGCACCCAGAGCAGTTAACCACCGCTTTTGAATTATTACGTGATGATGGCTACCAACCTAAAGCTATGACTTTAGGTCATCATTTTTTTGAACATAAACATTTACCAAGATTAGAAACTAAGCTAACTGCAACTCGTATTGCCGCAGTTGAAGTTCACAGAAAACTATTTGTTTCTTATCACTATGACGCCTTACAGCCACAGTCTATTTTTGAGGAAACCAGGCAGATAGCATCCATTTACATACCATCACAAAAACATCTCTTAATGCACACCATTCTTAATCATCAAATAAATGATGAAGGTGCCTTATACAATAGCATAACTTTTAGATCTGCATATGATACCATATTATTATTGCAGGACTATACTGAACCTAACACCTGGTCTAATCAAAAGGTTTTTAAAAAGTATTTTAAATATACCAGTCTGTTTTTTAACGAAATAAGAAAGACAAAAAACGTAAAACCCGACATTTTTTCCTATTTTTATCTCTTTAAGTTAAAACATATTAAGTTTTATAGAATTTGGAATAAATTATTGCGATTAGGTGCTATCATTCCAATTCTATTACATAGATCGTGGTTATTTATTTCGAATAAAGCGTATCGTAAAGCCATTATTCTTGATAAAAATCGCATATTCACCCATTTTATGTCTATTTTACGCAAGAATTAAATTTATTTTAATTATGATAACTTTGTATGTATTATTTGTTTTATAATTGATATAGTTTACCTTTGATCAAAATTATTTTAGAATGAAAAAATTATTTTTAGTAGCGTTGTTAGTAGCATTTAGTCTATCCGCATTTGCACAACGAAATAGCAGAGCTAGTAACGATTGGTATCTAAGTATTGGTGTTAACGCTATAAACAGTTTAGGTTCTCAATCTCCAATTTATCATCCAGAGGATTGGATGTTTAAGTTTCCTATTTCTGCAGCAGCAGAGTATAACTGGAGTGAACAATTTGCTATTGAGCAATCTATAACCTTTAATGGCTTTAACGAAGGTGACGTCATTGATGGTGCTGTGTTAACTAAAGATTACAATTACCTATCTTTTGACACCCATGTAAAATATTATTTTGGGCAACTCATTTTCCCAAATGCTAACTGGCTCGAAATACATGCCAATGCTGGAATTGGTTTCTTTAATATCGAAGAAACTAATGTTTCTGCCAATCTTGGTGGTGGTTTTTTATTTTGGCTAAACACTAATAGAACCTTTGGTTTAAGAGCTCAAACTACAGCGAAATTTGCACTTAACCATTCTGAGAGTGGTTTCGATAACAACCATTGGCAATATCACTTACAAGCCGTGTTTAAACTATTGTAACTAATCATATAAACATCTAAAAAAGGCTCGCATTGAATGTGAGCCTTTTTTAATTGATTAATTAAAAAAAGCCATCTATAAGATGGCATTTTTTTTGAAGGTTATAAGAAATACTCTAACGCTCTTTTAATAATTTATCAAAATATTTAATAGTGTGATTTAATCCTTCTTTTAATTGTACTTTTGGTTCCCAACCATTTAATTCTTTCTTGGCTAAATTGATATTTGGCTGACGTTGTAAAGGATCATCTTGTGGTAATGGTAAGAACGTGATTTTAGACTTAGAATCCGTTAAATCAATAACTTCCTTGGCTAATTCTAACATTGTAAATTCAACAGGGTTTCCTATGTTTACTGGACCAACAAAACCATCTCTACTATTCATCATTCTATGCATACCTTCAACTAGATCATCCACATACTGGAAACTTCTTGTTTGTGTTCCATCACCAAAAATGGTAATATCGTCACCCTTTAAAGCTTGAACTATAAAGTTTGAAACAACACGACCATCTCGTGGATGCATTTTAGGCCCATACGTATTGAAAATACGAATGATTTTAACATCGACTTCATTCTGGTTGTGATAATCCATGAATAAAGTCTCGGCACAACGTTTCCCTTCATCGTAGCAAGACCGCAGACCTATTGGGTTGACATTTCCCCAATAACTTTCTGGTTGTGGATGTACAGATGGGTCACCATACACTTCACTTGTAGACGCTTGTAATATTTTTGCTCCTACACGCTTTGCCAATCCTAGCATGTTAATAGCTCCCATCACAGACGTTTTTACTGTTTTTATAGGGTTATGTTGGTAATGAACAGGTGATGCCGGACAAGCCAAGTTATATATTTCATCGACTTCAGCCATATAAGGATTTGTGATATCATGGCGCACCAATTCAAAATAGTGATGATCCATTAAATGTTCAATATTTCGCTTAGAACCTGTAAAGTAATTGTCTAAACAAATAATTTCATTGCCTTCATTTAACAGACGTTCACATAAGTGAGAGCCCACAAAACCAGCTCCGCCAGTAACCAAAATTCTTTTCATGTATTAATTCTATTTATGGGTTAAAATTAACATATATTTTTATTTAATAGTGATTAATACCCTGCAAACTTAAAATTGAGCATCTCTTTCAGACATTTATAAAGTTCTGGAAACTGTAACTTAAATTCTGACGGTGTTTCTATAAAGTTCTCGAGTAAAACAGCAAAAAACTCATATTGGTTAGTATAAGCATAAGCCCTAAAATACTTTGAGGCAATTAGTTGTTGCCTTAGCGTTTCGTGCTCTTGTAAATACGTCACTAATCTATTATATCCTTGATTAAAAATTATGCTACTAACATCATTGTTCATAGAGGCATTTAAATGAATAGCATGCCCAAATTCATGAATACCAAGATTAAGGTTATCATCTCCTACTTCATAACCATATTGAAAATCTTTCCAGGAAAACACAATAGTTTTTAGTTTAGGATTGACTTCCCCTTTATGAAAGGTTTTATTCGTTTGAGAGTAGTAGGCATTCGGATAAATAATAACTCTTTCGATAATATCTAATTGGTGCTTTTTAAATCCGAAGCATAACATAGAAGCAGTAGCCGCAATCTTAACTTTCATCTGATCCGTAACTTCTAATTCTTGCTTACCAATAAATGTATTCGATTGAATAAATTGAGAAACTCTATGCTCAAATTGACGTTGGTGATTATTAGACAACTTACCAAAAAAGGAATGCTCATTTTCTAATATTTCTTTTTGCTTAGTTGGTAAGTTACTAAGCTTAAAAAAACGATAAACAAACAAGGGTTTATTATATGTAGAAGCGTAAAATAACTGAAAAATTCGCATCAGTCTATACAGAATAAAAAGCACAATTAATACAACACCAATAGGTATTATATAGTTAGAAATTACCTCCAACTCAAAAAGCTCTTGTTCCGTTTTTGATATCATCATTAGAATAGTCTTATAATATGAATTTAAAGTTTCGTTTCAATACAAGCACGTATTAGAAGGTTACAATATATGATATCCATTTTTAATCAATAAAAAAAAGTAAGCATGTGAAAATAGACACATACTTACTTTTCTAATATTATAGTTCTAATTTTAAGGCCTATGGGAAAATACCTCGTTGTACGTAGGCTTTTTCTATGCGCGCTATTGCAATGCAAAAGGCTGCGGTTCTCATGTCTACTTTCTCATTCTCCGAATAGCTATACACTTTATCAAAAGACACTTTGAGCTTTTTAGTCAACTTATCCATAACTTCTTCTAAATGCCAAATTTCACCACTTCTGTTCTGTAACCATTCATAATAACTACCAATTACACCACCAGAATTACATAAAATATCTGGTATAATAACGATACCTCTTTCGATCAGTATTTTTTCTCCTTCAACGTTTGTTGGACCATTAGCACCTTCTGCTATTATTTTTGCCTTAATTTTTGGTGCATTTTCTTTTGTTATTTGGTTTCCTAACGCTGCAGGAATACAAATATCACAATCTATAGAGAAGAACTCACTCTTATCAATTGGTTGGGCATTAGGATAGTTAACAACGGTGCCATTGTTCTCTAAATTATATGTATGAAGTGCTTCAACATCTATACCGTCCTGGTTCATAATGTTACCATGAGCATCTTGAACACCAACTAATTTAGCACCATCATTTTCTAAAAAATGTGACGCCCAATAACCAACATTTCCAAACCCTTGAACGATAAATTTCTTACCGTTTAAATCGATATCATTCTTATCTGCCCAGAATTTAATAGTTAAATAAACACCAAACCCTGTCGCTCTATCTCTACCTTCTAGTCCACCACTTCCATCTGGTTTTCCGGTAACGACATGTTGATTTGCGGTACGTTGCGCTGGAGGCCTCGTACTCATATAAGTATCAGCAATCCAAGCCATCGTCTGACTGTTGGTATTAACGTCTGGAGCAGGAATATCGTGTTCAGGTCCAATATTGTCTGCTAAAGCATACGTAAATCGCCTTGTAATACGTTCTATTTCAGACTCCGAATATAGTTCTGGATTAATTTTAATTCCGCCCTTGGCTCCTCCATAAGGTAAGCCAGCTAAAGACGATTTCCATGTCATCCACATCGCTAATGCTCTTGCGGCATCTAAATCTACTGTTGGGTGATAACGTAACCCACCCTTATAAGGACCTAATGCGCCATTATGTTGTACACGGTAACCTGTAAAAACTTCAACATCTCCATTATCCATTTTTACCGGAAAGTTCACTAAAATCTCATTGTTAGTGATACTTAAGATCTTCCTAATATTAGGGTGAAGGTTTATGTGATTGGCAGCACTATTAAACTGCTCCATCACATTATCCATCATACCTTTTAAGGGAGCTTTTTTATTTTTTGTCTTTACGTTTTCTTTTGAATTTCCCATATATGAGTATTACTTTTTTAGAATTACATATAATTATGCTGCAAAAATAACACTTTCAATAATAAAAAGGGCTTTTATTGAGAATTAACTAATATCAATTTTTTATGATCTATGTAAACTCATTATCTATACTAACTTTGTGGAAGTTCTGGTTTTGGATGATACGATGCTGTTCGCAAAATTACAAAACCAATAATTGCCGATAATAATGACCCAATTAAAATTCCAATTTTAGCGGAATCTATATATTCAGGATGCGTAGCGAATGCTAAACCTGCAATAAAGATAGCCATTGTAAAACCAATACCTGCTATAAAAGAAACACCTAGAATATGTCTAAAACTTATATCCTTTGGCACTTCTATTAATTTAATCTTTCTGGCAAGAAGCACTATTAAACTAACTCCAAAACCTTTTCCTAATACTAAGCACACAATTATATTAACAACTAAGGCGACATCCATACTGGCAACATCTCCAATGACCACTCCTGCATTAGCAAGTGCAAATATTGGAATGATAAAGTACCCAACCCAACCATGCAGGTTATGCTCTAAGTGCTGCAATGGCGATTGAAATCGAGAAGACCAGTCATCTAAATCACCTATAAGATGTAGTTGTTCATTTGAAAGAATTGGCTTTTGTAATTCCGTAGAATTCTTAATATCCTTATATACTTTATTTAATTGATCTAGAAAAGTTGAAGTATCAATTTTTTGTCTTATAGGTACTGTAAAAGCGAGTAAAATCCCTGCTACTGTTGGGTGAATACCTGCTTTTAAAAACAAGAACCAAATAGCTACACCTAATGTAAACAATATAAATTTAGAAAAATAGCCTTTATAAGAGAGGTAGAATAAAAAGGCTAATAATAGACCCGCTATTAACAATAAGGTTAAATTAATAGTACCACTATAAAAAATTGCGATTACTAAGACAGCTCCGATATCATCAACAATAGCAAAAGCGGTTAAAAACACCTTAAGACTCAATGGCACGCGATTACCCAATGCATTTAAAATCGCAAGTGAAAAAGCTATATCAGTCGCCATTGGGATTCCCCAACCTTTTGTTGTTTCTGGGTTTTGATTGAGTACTAGAAATAATACTACTGGCACCAACATACCTCCAAGCGCTCCAACTAAGGGAAATGCTATTTTCATTGGAGAATTAAGCTCTCCTATTAACAATTCACGTTTTATTTCTAAGCCAATCAGAAAAAAGAAAATGGCCATTAATCCGTCGTTAATCCAGAGGATTAAAGGTTTTTTAAATTCAAAAGTTTCTGTCACAATACCAATATCATATTGCCATAGTTCTAAATAACTTTGCCCATAAGGTGAGTTTGCCCATATAAGAGCAATGATAGTCATTAGTAATAGTAAAATACCACTTGAGCCTTGTAAGCTTGTAAATTTCTGGAATGGTGAGAGAAATACTTTTTTAATCATATAAGTCGTTTTTGTAAAAAAATGATTCCCAAAGATAAGAAAGCTCACTATTTATTTTAAATTTAAACCATATTTAACTTAAAAATAACCTCAGAACAGTTTCATATTCACGCTTTCACCTTTTTGAATTCTATAACATTAAAGTTCATAACACCACATTGATTATGTCCTTTTTTACACCAGAAATAAATGATAGTTATCCCATAACGCAAACCTATTGCTTACGTCAATTCTGAATTACTACATAATTAGCAAGCACTAATCGTTATATTGAAATAAAGTTTTAAGACTCTACTTACAATATTATTTGCTTTTACGTTTCAAAAAAGCATCAAGGGAAAATTTACCGGGTCCTGTAAATAAAATAGTGATGTAGCCTATACCGTAAAGCAACGCTTTTTCCATACCTCCAAAACCATCTGAAATATGAACCACAAATACAGCGACTAGCATCGTCATTAATAATGGTACTAATGACCAGCGTGTTAACAGCCCTAAAGTTAAAAGAATACTGCAAACAACTTCCGCAAAGACAGCCACCGCTAACGAAGTGAATGCTCCAAGCCCAAACGGATCTGCAAAATGAATTTCCTCACCACTAAAAAGCTTAGTCCACTTTCCTAGACCATGACCTAAACACATTCCTAATCCAAGAAACACTCTTAAAATTAATAATCCAATATCGGTAAAAGTGCTGTTGGTTATACTATTTGCTCTCATGTATTACTTCGTTTTTAATACTTACAAAGTAAACAGAATTTTTGTAATATTAACTTAAATCCGATTTTAAACTTTAACAACCTTTTTACACGATTGTGAAACTATAGGAAGGGAGATAATAAACGTACCATTTTTTCCCATAACTGAATATATTTTGGTCTATTGAGCCATATTTGCGCATCTATTTGGGCAGCTACTTTTAAGTCATTTTCAAAAGCAACTGTAAGTTGTTTTGCGATATCTTTACTATAAACCATAGCATTAACTTCAAAATTAAGTTCAAAACTTCTATAGTCCATATTTGCTGAACCAACAACCGCTAAATCATCATCAATAACCATGGTTTTAGCATGTACAAAACCTTTATTATACTTATAAATTTTAGCACCATACTGAAGCAATTCCGTATAGTACGCACTAGCTGCTGCATTTACCATTTTGGAATCCGAAACTCCTGGAACAATAATTTTCACCTCCAAACCACTTTGTATCGCAATAATTAAAGCGTCCATTAAACTTTCGCCTGGAATAAAATAAGGGCTTGTAATATAAATTCTTTGTTTTGCTGAATTTATAGCTTCTAACAACGAATAGAAAATTACAGGTTGTACACTATCTGGCCCCGAAGCTGCGATCTGAACCACCTCCTTTTCAATTGAAGCATGTTTTGTATTATCTGGAAAATAAACATCTGAATATTCAAAATTAATAGCGCTGCAAAAATTCCAATCGCACAAAAACAAATACTGAAGGTATGCTGTGGCCTGACCAGTAATCATTAAATGTGTATCTCGCCAATACAAATCGTTCTCGCCTTTTAAATCGTTGCGATACTTATCACTTATATTAACACCTCCAACAAAACCTACAGTTCCATCTATAATCACAATTTTTCTGTGATTCCTATAATTGAGGCGGTTGGCAAAAGCATACCATTTTATTTTATAAAAAGGAGCTGTATGAACACCTGCATCGTTAAGTTTTTTTATAAATTTTTTACCTAAACCACGACTTCCAAAATCATCATACATAAACCGAACTTCTATGCCTTCTTTAGCTTTATTAATTAAAAGATCGGCAATTTGGTTTCCGGTAATATCATTTTCATAAATATAGTATTCAATATGAATGTGAGACTGTGCTTTCTCTAATGCTTCTAGAAGGGCAGGGAATTTTTCCTCTCCGTTAATAAATAATTTTACATCGTTGTTTGCAGTTAGAGGACTACTTCCTGAGCGCCGTATATACTGTATTAGGTTTTTATAATTATCTCTTGTTAAACCTGAATTCCAAATAGCATCAGAATAAGAATTCAACTTGTTTCTAATACGATCTCTTAATGGTTCATCTAACCCCATTTTCTTACTGTAGAGTTTTCGTTTTCTATAATTAATTCCGAATGAAAAGTAAAATATCATTCCAACAAAAGGAACAAACACAATAAACAAAATGTAGGCTAAAGATTTTGTACCACTGCGCGTATCATATATCACTCTAAAAATAACGAGTATAACGATGAGGCTATAAACTATTTGTCCTATTAAAATCCAATTCATATTACAAAACATTAACAATCAGCTTAAAATAACACATTTTTAATCACAAAAAATTAAAAAATTAGGAATTAAGAAACTGCTATAAATGCTAGAGTGTAAAACACCATGCAACAAGGTTTTAATATTCGAAATATTTAACAGATTCAAAATATAGGGCGGTAAATTTATTGATTTCTAAAATTTTTATACAATAAACAACAAACTCTATAATATTAATTTATTATTTGAATAGGTAATCCTATCTTTGCCAATTCATTTTAAAGTTATCACTATGAAAGTTCGTGAGTATTTTATTATAATTTCTACAGTTGTAGTTTTAGCTATCGTTGGTATAGCTTTTTTATGGCAACCTATTTTATGGCTTTTTCTGCTTGTTGGACCACTTGTACTAATGGGTCTTTTTGATATATTTCAAAAATCACATACAATACGAAGAAACTTTCCTTTATTAGGTCGTTTTAGATACGTTTTAGAATCTATTAGACCGGAAATAATGCAATATTTTGTTGAGACTGATACTGAAGGAAGACCTCTTAACCGTATTCTACGATCTTTAATTTATAGAAGAGCAAAAGGACTAAATGACACCGAACCGTTTGGGACTCAGATGGACATTTATCATTCTGGCTACGAGTGGCTTGAACATTCGATGTATGCTAAAACGAATCCAAAAAACATTGGGGAATTCCCACGTTTAATCATTGGTGGAAAAGATTGTAAACAACCTTACTCATCAAGTTTACTGAATATATCAGCCATGAGTTTTGGTTCGCTTAGTAACAATGCTGTTTTAGCTTTAAATAAAGGTGCTAAAATGGGGAATTTTGCACATAATACAGGAGAAGGTGCTATTAGTGATCACCATTTAAAATATGGTGGCGATTTAATTTGGCAAATAGGAACTGGATATTTTGGATGTAGAAATGACGATGGTACATTTAATAGTGATACATTTAGAGAAAACGCGTTGAGACCTGAAGTTAAGATGATTGAAATTAAATTATCTCAAGGTGCAAAACCTGGGCATGGAGGAATTCTTCCTGCGTCAAAAAATACAGAAGAAATTGCACGTATTAGGCATGTAAAACCTGGAATTGCTGTCCACTCTCCGCCATCGCACTCTGCGTTTGCTGACCCTATTCAGTTTATGCATTTTATAAAAAAACTTAGAGAGCTTTCTGATGGAAAACCTATTGGTTTTAAATTATGTCTAGGGAGAAAACAAGAATTTATGGATTTTTGTGAGGCCATGGTTTACACAGGTATATTACCAGACTTTATTTCTGTAGATGGTGGTGAAGGAGGAACTGGTGCCGCACCTGTTGAATTTTCAAATTCAATGGGAATGCCTTTACGTGAAGGGTTAATCTTTGTACACGATACTTTAGTCGGCTTTAACTTAAGAAAAGACATTAAAGTCATCGTTGCAGGAAAAATTATTACTGGTTTCCACATGGCAAGAGCATTGGCTTTAGGTGCAGATGGCTGTAATAGCGCTCGTGCTATGATGCTATCAATTGGTTGTATCCAAGCTCTACAATGTAATACAAACACATGTCCTGTTGGAGTTGCAACCCAAAACCCTTCTTTAGTAAAAGGATTAGTTGTAGAAGATAAGGCTCCACGAGCGCAACGCTACCACGAAGCTACTATTCATAGTTTCCTAGAACTTGTTGCTGCTGCAGGACTTAATAATCCGTCGGAATTAACTCGAGATCATATTAGTAAACGCGTTGGACTATACAGCGTCAAAACCTATCATGATATTTATCCTCCAATTGAAGAAGGCTGTTTGTTAAACATTGATACCATACCAGAAGAGTACAAGAAATTCTATCAATTAACTCGAATCATGAAGTAATAGAAATACACAACTATTTTTTTGAGCTGTTAATTTTTCATTTTTAATGAAAGGTTAACAGCTTTTATTATGTCTTTGATTTACTTGCGATTGTTGGGATAAAAAAATACGCTTCGCAATTCAAATTGTATCTTTGTTTTAAATAATAAAAGTACTGATCTCATTTTAACTTTAATCTCAAAACACACTAAGGAATTATTAGAATTCTTTAAGAGCACCAGCTTTTCTAAAGCCGTTTTAATTGGTGTTGCAGTGACTATACCTATAGTTTTAGGTATTGCAACGCATCATTTTGAAATAGGTCTTGCACTTTGCTTTGGAGCATTTTGGTGCTCCCCAAGTGATGTTAGCGGCAAATTGATGCATAAACAAGTTGGAATACTCTTTTCGGCTATATTGGTTGTTATTATTAGTTTCATTGGAGGTTACCTCAATATTTCAAATTATGTCCTCTTCCCTATTTTAGGAATTTTAACCTTTGGTATTGCCTTTATTTCCATTTACGGTTTTAGAGCTTCGTTAATTAGCTTTTCGGGATTATTAGCATTGATTTTAAGTTTTGCACACACCTCCGAAAACTTAGAAGTCTATCAATACGCACTATTAATCGGGATTGGTGGCTTATGGTATTTGTTGCTCTCTACATTGTGGTTTAAACTCAATCCAAAAGCGCAAACCGAAGAAGAACTGAACAAAATCTTTTTACTTACGGCTGATTTTTTAGATACAAGAAGACAACTTATAGGCGAGCAACCAGACAGAGACAGTTTGCAAACACAATTAATGACTTTGCAAAGTGAGCTTACTGAACACCATGGAACCTTACGAGAGATATTAATTTTATCTCGAAAAAGCTCAGGAAAATCTAATTACCAAAGCAGACGTCTATTAGTATTTATCCTGCTGATAGAAATACTAGAAACTGCCGTTGCAAACCCTGTAAATTATGATAAAATGGATGAGCTTTTTGAAAAACATCCTGAGTTTAAAACCGATTTTCAGAAGTTAATTTCTGAATTCTCTAAGCAACTTCGAGCTATTGCAGAAAACATTAATAAATCAAAATTATTTCCTCCTAATAAAGTCCTTTCAGACGCCTTTAAAGAACTTGAAAATGACATCTTAATATTCAAAAAAGAAGATCATACTGAAGATTACGAACGTTACTTAATGCTTCAGAACCTGTTAGATTACCAGAAAAAACAATTCGAAAAAATTAAAAAAATAAAATGGCTTTTAGGTCGTCCTAAATTAGCCTCAGACGATTATATTAAAAATGATAAGCTAAAACGTTTTATAGATTCGCAAGATTATAACCCTAAATTAATTCTTAGAAATTTCAGCTTTAGATCTACCATATTTAAACATTCGTTACGGTTAGCAGTTGCGGTAATGTTGGGTTACGGTGTTGGTTTAACTTTCGATTTTCAGAACCCTTATTGGATTATTCTTACTGTTATTGTGATTATGCGACCGAGTTACGGACTTACAAAAACACGTTCTAAAGACCGAATTATTGGGACACTCATTGGTGCAGCCATAGCAAGTAGTCTCGTTTTTTCAATTAACGATCCTTATATTTATGGTGCTTTAGGTGTATTGTCTTTAGTGGTTGCCTTTTCTATGATACAGAAAAATTATAAAGCATCCGCAACCTTTATTACACTGAGTGTTATATTTATTTATGCCATTTTACAACCCGATGTTTTAACAGTGATTCAATTTAGAGTTATTGATACACTAATTGGAGCTACAATCTCGTATATGGCCATGCGTTGGCTATGGCCTGCGTGGTCGTTTATGGAAATTGGCGATAACATAACAGATTGTTTAAAAGCAAATACAGCATTTTTTAAATCCATTAGTGCGTATTACCAGAAAAAAGGCCAAGTACCAACAAGCTTAAAAGTAAATCGAAAAGAAGCGTTTTTACAGACGTCGAATTTAAGTTCGGCATTTCAACGTATGGCACAAGAGCCAGCATCTAAACAGAATCATATAGACGACATTTATGAACTTGTAGGTATCAACCATAGTTTTTTATCGTCTTTAGCATCGTTAAGTACTTATATTCAAAACCATGAAACCTCAGAAGCATCTGAAGATTTTATAGCAATTTCTGAAAAGATTAATAGCAATTTAGATAAAGTTTGTGAACAATTAAAACGTATCAATTTTGAAACATCAACACATAACGACACCACTTTTACACCTGAACCGTTCAATTTTCCTATTAATCGTATGACTAATGATGCCATTTCGCGAACCGATAGTGTGCGTTCACATAAAGAAGCACATTTAATTTGGGAGCAATTATATTGGCTATATAGCTTGAGTGAAAAAATGTTGAAATTAACCGCTAAATTTAAAGAAGAATAGTTTCTACAGTGATTTTTAAACGAAAAAGCCTTCTTTCTAAATTGAATTTAGAAAGAAGGCTTTTTTACGAAATAATCCGTTTAAGCTGTAGCAACGTGTTTACTAGTTTCAGACGTCTGCACCTCAACTTTTGATTCTAGAAACTCAGTAATATAATCTTGCCATTTTTGTGCAACAACAAGTTCATTATTTAGAGTCATTTCATCATTATTGTTATATAACACTAAGTGTGTAGCGTCCTTTTGATTACGGTGTATAAAAGACAATTGTATTTTGTCTATAACATTGTTCGGTTTCGCATTCCCTTTAGCCTGCTTATATTCTTTTATTGATTTACAAGCGTTAATAGATTTTAAATCCACAGTTTGCGCATAAGCTGCTTCCTCTGTTTCTTTATAAAAGAATAGTTTTTCCTCTGTAGAATCTATACCTATTGCAAAATTGCTATGTGTTTCGACTTTACTTAATTTACAATTGTGTAAAGAGGCTTCAGATTGAAGAGCCTTCTGTAATTTTTTTTGTCTTTTTTTACGTCCATTTATAAATAATACAAACGGTAATATAACGATTGCAATAATAATCGCATCGATAATGAATAATCCAGTTCCCATGATATTTTGTTTTTTTTGATAATAATTAAAGTGTAAGCATTTGATACGGCATTTTCTGCCATAGTTGACATCATTTTTTATGATGTTTTTTTACCATTTCTTAATAGAAATTGATGAAATAAAAAAATGATTTACACGTGTTTTACCAAAACGAATGAAATGGAAAAAGGATGGCCCTTAAATGAATGTGAATTACACTATCGCGCTCTGCTCTTACAAATAGAGCATGCTGTAATGCGAAAAGCTGACTACTGCGATTAGAAAGACCTTCATAGTTTACAGAAATTTCTTCTGATGGTGAAGGCTCAACATTAACAATAGTAACAACGCTAGATTGCTCTGTTTGCACATCAATATAAGGATGATGATTTGATGCAAACGCACTAACCTGGCTTGAAGATTCTACAACAGACTGTTCAACAGTACTTTTTAATAACTCAAAGGTATTGGCATGTGCAGAAGTCGCAAAGCCAATAGCAATTATAATTATATTAAAAAGCGTTTTAAACATGTTTGAGTTCAAATTATAGTACAAAGTAAGCTTATAAAATGGTAACCTACTACAAAATGAATGTTAAAATGTTAAGAATTACATTTTTCATATCAGCTAGATGCCTATAATCAAATTAAAGTTTTGAATATTTAAAAAGTTGCACTTACAAATTCAAGCGAGTTGGATTATTCTTATTTATTAAAACAAAACGAAGCTTTACAGGATTGCTGCGCATCCTCTAAAGCTCCGCTTTGAAAAACAAAAAGTTGCACTTACAAATTCAAGCGAGCTTGATTATTCTTATTTATTAAAACAAAACGAAGCTTTATAGGATTGCTGCGCATCCTCTAATGCTCCGCTTTGAAAAACAAAAAGTTGCACTTACAAATTCAAGAGAGTTGGATTATTCTTATTTATTAAAACAAAACGAAGCTTTATAGGATTGCTGCGCATCCTCTAATGCTCCGCTTTGAAAAACAAAAAGTTGCACTTACAAATTCAAGAGAGTTGGATTATTCTTATTTATTAAAACAAAACGAAGCTTTATAGGATTGCTGCGCATCCTCTAATGCTCCGCTTTGAAAAACAAAAAGTTGCACTTACAAATTCAAGCGAGCTTGATTATTCTTATTTATTAAAACAAAACGAAGCTTTATAGGATTGCTGCGCATCCTCTAATGTTCCGTTTTGAAAAACAAAAAGTTGCACTTACAAATTCAAGCGAGCTTGATTTGACGTGCAACTTTTTGTTTTATTCGTGACCTCGAGAGGATTCGAACCTCCAACCCTCAGAGCCGAAATCTGATATTCTATCCAGTTGAACTACGAGGCCAATACACTATGAGACCTTTCGACTATGCTCAAGGTACCATACTTATATACTTAATTTAAGACAATTTAGCCTTAACAATTTTCGAAATTGTTTTACCATCAGCTTTTCCTGCTAATTTTCCACTTACAATTCCCATAACGCGTCCCATATCTTTCATTCCTGCAGCACCTGTTGCAGAAATCGCTTTCATTACTTCAACAGTTATTTCTTCTTCCGAAAGTTGTGCTGGCAAAAACTGACCAATTATTTCTGCTTGTGCTATTTCTGGCTCAGCTAAATCTTTACGATTTTGTTCTAAAAATATTGCAGCACTATCTTTGCGCTGTTTCACCATTTTAGATAATATTTTTATTTCTACATCTTCTGAAATCTCTTCTTTAGAACCTGTAGCGGTTTGCGCTAATAGTATTTCTGATTTTACAGCTCGTAAAGCAGCTAAAGCCACTTGGTCTTTTTCTTTCATTGCTGCTTTCATAGCAGTCATTATGTCTACTTGTAAACTCATAGTTTTAATACTTTATTAAGACTGCGAAGATAACAAAAAGTTCCTCTAAGCTAACAGAAGAATAACAGATACCTATTAAAATTTTTAGTAAACAAAAAGCCCAAAAAGTTTGAGGACCTTTTTGGGCTTGAGTTTAGTGTATTTTACACTATAAATTAAACATATAACTAATCGACGTTATCGTGTAAAAATGAATTATTACTTCGTAATTGGATATCGTCGTTTTCATCTGTTCCAACAGATAGTCTAGATGCTTTTGTCTCTGAAGAATGCTGTGCTTCATCTAAATCAATACCGCGTCTTTTGTACGCTGGTACGTTTTCGATTTCATTCATTTTAGCATCATTAAACTTATAATTGAAATCCTTCATTTTTCTTCTGCGCTCATCTGCACGAGAAACGAGCAATTCAGAGATTGGACTATTCATTGGGTCTATTTCCTCTTCTGGTTGCCCTTTAGTGTCATCCACAGAAATTGTTTTCTTTTCAAAAACAACATCTTCCTTAACTTCTGCTTTTTCCTTTTTCGTGTTTATAGAAGAAGGATAGGTTTCAAAATCATCTAAAGTATATCGCTTTTCACCTTTTTCATTTTCCTCAGGAACTGCGATAATTTCAACAGGTTCATTAACATCTATCTCATTGACTTCTTCATCTAAACTAAAGAGCATCTTTTCTTCTTTAGCTTTTGGCTCTTCATCCTCCTTTTCAGATTCTTTGTTAGAAATTGGAAGGTCGAAAGAAAATGTTATTTGTTCTTCATGAACCTCTTCACGTGTTTCAGCTTTATTTTCAATTGGTGTAATTACAAATTCTTCTGGCTCAATAGTTGCTTCAGGTTTTGTGTCTAAAACTTCATCATAAACCACATTCATGTTTTTTAAGAAATCTGACGTTGCAATTAAATCGGTATCGTCATTGTCTTTGACTTTAGGTTCATTTTTAACCTCTTCCTCTTCTTCAAGTAACGTATGACGAACTATTGGTGCTTCCTTTTCTTTTTCTAAAACAATATCTGGCGTAATAATCGCTGGCTCCTTTTCTTTAGTACTAGCGTCATTAGTATCACCTAAAGCATGAATTACTTTTTTAGTTTCCGTATTAGAAATTTCATTTTGCTGATCGATGTCAAACCCTGTAGCAATAATAGTTACTGAAATTGATTCTTGTAACTCTTCATCTTCACCAACACCCATAATAATATTAGCTCCAAATCCGGCTTCAGTTTGAATATGATCATTGATTTCTCCGATTTCATCAATAGTAATTTCTTGAGAACCTGAAACGATTAGCAACAATACGTTTTTAGCTCCTGTGATTTTATTATCGTTAAGTAACGGTGAATCTAAAGCGCTCATTATCGCTTCTTGTGCTCTGGTTTGACCAGAAGCTGTAGCAGATCCCATAATTGCTGTTCCACTATTGCTCAACACGGTTTTTGCATCGCGTAAATCAATATTCTGTGTATAGTGATGTGTTATAACTTCTGCAATACCACGAGATGCTGTAGATAATACTTCGTCTGCTTTAGAGAAACCAGCTTTAAATCCAAGGTTTCCGTAAACTTCACGAAGTTTATTATTATTAATTACAACCAATGAATCTACATGAGAACGTAATTTATCGATACCGCGTTGTGCTTGTGCATTACGCATTTTACCTTCAAACTGAAAAGGCATGGTTACAATACCAACGGTAAGGATATCGAGTTCTTTTGCCAACTTAGCAATAATTGGTGCAGCTCCTGTTCCTGTTCCTCCACCCATTCCTGCAGTGATAAACACCATTTTAGTATTGGTGTCTAACATTCTACGAATGTCCTCTAAACTTTCTACGGCAGCTTCTTCTCCGATATCTGGATTGGCTCCTGCTCCTAATCCTTCCGTTAAATTTACTCCTAACTGTATTTTGTTTGGAACACCACTATTTTGAAGGGCTTGAGAATCTGTATTACAGATTACAAAATCGACACCTTTTATACCTTGTTGAAACATGTGATTTATGGCATTGCTACCTCCACCACCAACACCAATTACTTTGATGACGTTTGATTGATGTTTTGGCAAATCAAATGAAATGTTTCCAAATTCGTTGCTATTACTCATATATTATGGATTAACTATTATTCTACTTTATTATTTTATTTATAATCGGATAATTTATACTGAATTCTGCATTCATATGGACAATTCACGCATTGTCCATACATGCTTTATTCTGCATTATCCAAAAAATCTTTTACACGTTCTGTTAATTTATCTAAAAACGAACGGCGTTCTTTTATGGGTTCTGGCGCTATGGCTTCTTGTTCTGGCATTTCTTCGGCTTCATTTTCAACAACAAGTTCTTCTTCAATGGCTTCTTTCTTTTTACGTTCTTGACGTTTTAAGCCGTCCATTACTAAACCAACTGCTGTGGCAAACAAAGGACTTGCAATATCCTCATCGCTATCACCTGCTAAATGCTCATTTGGATATCCAATTCTGGTATCCATACCTGTGATATATTCTACTAACTGCTTTAAATGTTTTAATTGTGCACCACCTCCAGTTAACACAATACCTCCAATTAGTTTCTTTTTTTGTTCTTCGTGACCGTAATTTTTTATCTCAACATAAACTTGTTCTATAATTTCTACAACTCTTGCATGGATAATTTTAGACAAATTCTTTAAGGTAATTTCTTTTGGCTCTCTTCCTCTTAATCCTGGAATAGATACAATTTCGTTATCCTTATTTTCTCCTGGCCATGCCGAACCAAACTTCACTTTTAAAAGTTCAGCTTGCTTTTCAATTATTGAACAGCCTTCTTTTATGTCTTCGGTAATTACACCTCCACCGAATGGAATGACCGCTGTATGACGAATTATGCCGTCTTTAAAAACTGCTAAATCAGTTGTTCCACCTCCTATATCTATCAAAGCCACACCAGCTTCTTTCTCTTCTCTACTTAAAACCGCATTGGCAGACGCTAAGGGCTCTAATGTGATGCCTTCTAAATTTAAGCCTGCACTTTTTATACAACGTCCAACATTTCTAATCGATGACACCTGGCCAACTACAACATGAAAATTGGCTTCCAAACGTCCACCATACATCCCAATTGGTTCTGTAATTTCAGCCTGACCATCAATTTTAAATTCTTGTGGTAACACATGAATTATTTCTTCACCAGGAAGCATAACGAGTTTATGAACTTGATTGATTAAACGATCAATATCCTCTTCATCAATAACCATATCTGAATTAGGACGCGTTATGTAATCGCTATGTTGTAAACTACGAATATGCTGACCAGCAATACCAACGGTTACATCTTCAATTTTTTCTGATGCAGCAGCTTCTGCTTCTTGAACTGCCTGTTGAATAGACTGAATGGTTTGTGTTATATTATTAACCACACCACGATGTACACCCAAACTCTTGGCTCTTCCTAAGCCTAAAATTTCAACTTTATCGTATTCATTTTTGCGACCAATCATGGCCACAATTTTTGTGGTTCCTATATCTAGACCTACTGAAATATTTTGTTTGTCCATAGCTTACTTTTTGGTGCAAATAACTTGTTTATCAAATTTCAGATTCACTAAATTGTAGTTCTCTAAAACCTGGTCTTTTAAAGCCTTTTGATAAAACGCCTTAAAATTGTTTATCTTTTTATCGAGCTGTTTTAAAGTTCCAACATGAACTATAAAATCACTTTTTCTAACTTTGAAATCAATGGTGTTATCATCATTCTGACGAATTTCAATGACATGTTTTTTTAAAAACTCATCTTCATCCACCGTTTTTGCAAATTTAAAAACTGTTTCGAGCTTATTTTTATTAATATTTCCTGTAATTAATGGTACTCTTGCAGCATAATTATGAGACAAAGGCATAACTCCTCCTTCGTCATCGATATAATACGATGCAGTTGTGTGCACTCTTGCAATAGGTTTTTTTTGTTCAATTTCAGCTGAAAGTGCACCGTTTACTGACATGAACACTTCTGCTTGCTTTATCATCGGATTAGATTTCAGGGCAGATTCTAATTTGTTCAAATCTATAATTTCTTTGGGTTGCTCCGAAACAGGTTCTTGATTTACTATTAACAATTTACTAACATTCGCATCTGTTATAAACAATTTGTTTTCGCCTAAAAACGTGATGTTTGGCTCACTGACTTTTCTAGTTTTATTTCTTTGATTAGAAAACGCAAATAAAAAGCCCACCAAAACCACTAACCCTGTGATTTTTATATTGTTATAATTATTTTTTAACATGGAACGCTGCTTTTATGTGTTTAACTTCAATTCCAATATCTCCTGCTCCAATAGTTAATACAATTTGAGCATTAGTTTTTTCTATTTCATCAATTAAATGTGATTTTTCAATTAATTTTTTATTAGGATTTTTAACCTTATCTAAAAGCCATTTAGACGTCACTCCATCAATTGGTATTTCTCTTGCTGGATAGATATCTAAGAGTAATAATTCGTCGAAATTTGAAAGACTTTCAGCAAATCCATCCACAAAATCTCTTGTTCTACTATATAAATGTGGTTGAAAAATTGCCAACACTTTTTTATCGGGATACATTTCCCTAACAGCCTGATGTACAGCATTTATTTCTTCAGGATGATGTGCGTAATCATCAATAAACACAAAATCGTCTGTTCTAATATGATAGGTAAATCGTCGTTTGACACCTTTATAGGTTTCAAGAGCTTTCGACAATTCATTGTATTCACAACCATATTCTGCAGCCATAGCTATCGCAATAATGGCGTTAGAAAGATTATGCCTGCCTGGTAAACCAAATTTGAAATCGCAATACGTTCCGCTTGGTGTTTTTATATCAAAAACATAAGAACCATTTTCTATGGAGATATTTTGCGCACAATAATCTGAGTCATCATCAATACCGTAAGTTATCCCTTTTAGCGGTAATCCATTCTTTACAAATAGCTTTCCATTTGGTTTTATACACTCTGAAAAATCTTTGAATGTTTCTACCAACGCTTCAGCATTACCATAAATATCTAGATGGTCTGCATCCATAGACGTAATACATGCCAAATCTGGCGACAAGGTTAAAAATGAACGATCGAATTCATCTGCCTCTACAACGGTTACTTCAGTTCCATTTATAATTAAATTAGAATTGTAATTTTCACTTATTCCGCCTAAAAATGCGGTTACTGGCACATTGCACGCATTCAACAAATGCCCTAAAATACTGGTCGTCGTTGTTTTACCATGCGTACCTGCAACTGCCAAACAAACGGTTTGTTTTGTTATTTCTCCTAATACGGCAGAACGCTTTAAAACATTAAAATTATTATCCTTAAAATAATCGAATTCTGAATGGTTTTTAGGAATGGCTGGCGTATATACCACAAGCGTATCTTCAGAATTTAAAAATGTGCTAGGAATTTTATTGACATCATCTTCAAAGTGAATATCAATTCCTAACCCTCCCAATGCATTTGTGATGTCAGTTGATGTTCTGTCATAACCAGCGACTTGTTTACCGTTGGCCTCAAAATAGCGCGCAATAGCACTCATTCCGATGCCACCGATACCAATAAAATAGACGTTATTTACTGTACTAAAATTCACTTTCTTTTTAATAATTTTTCAACTTCATCCACTATATCATTTGTGGCATTTACTAAAGCTAAAGCTTCAATATTTTTACTTAATTCTTCTTTCTTAGTTTCATTGGACATTAATTCTGAAAATTCCATTTGAAATTCAGTGTCCAAATCTTGCTCTTTTATTAAAATCGCAGCATTTTTATCTGCAACCGCTTTTGCATTTTTTGTTTGGTGATCTTCTGCTACATTTGGTGACGGGATAAATATCACTGGTTTCCCAACAATACATAGTTCTGAAACCGAAATCGCTCCTGCTCGAGAAATTATTGCATCTGCTGCTGCATAAGCCAAATCCATCTGATTTAAAAAGGCATGGACTTGAATATTTTTTAATTGATTATGCTTTTTGTATTGCGCGTGGTACAATTTGCCACACTGCCAAACCACTTGAATATCTTGCGCTTCAAAAAACGGAATATTATCCTCAATTAATTGATTAATTCGTCTTGCTCCCAAACTACCACCTAACACCAATAGCGTTTGTTTATTGTGTTTTAGATTGAAGGCATCTTTACCTTCAAAATGTTTGTTTTTTACTTCTAATAAATCTTTACGGATTGGGTTGCCTGTTAGTTTGATTTTTTCTTGTGGGAAGAATTTCTCCAACCCTTCATAAGCCACACAAATAGTGTTCACTTTTTTAGCCAATAACTTATTAGTTATGCCTGGAAAAGAATTCTGTTCTTGAATTAAACTCGGAACTCCTTTTGAAGAAGCTACCTGCAATAAAGGTCCACTTGCAAAACCACCTGTACCAATTACAGCATCTGGTTTAAACGCATTTACAATTTTTCGTGACCGTAACAAACTACTAATTAACTTAAATGGAAATGCTAAATTTTTCAAAGTCAGCTTTCTTTGAATTCCAGAAATCCATAACCCTTCAATCTTATAACCAGCTTGCGGCACTTTATCCATTTCCATACGGTCAGAAGCTCCAACAAATAAGAATTCGGCATCAGGATAGCGCGACTTTAATTCGTCGGCAATCGCAACTGCAGGATAAATATGTCCTCCTGTTCCTCCTCCAGATAATATGAATTTGTAATTACTCATTAAATTGTTTCGCTTAAAATTGATAATGGATTATCGTTATCCGCCTCATCTTTATTGTCCTTTATTTCTTGTCGTCTTGCACTTACGCTTAGTATAATCCCTATAGCCAAACAGGTCATCCAAATAGATGTTCCACCACTACTTATTAATGGTAACGTTTGGCCAGTAACCGGAAATAACTCAACCGCTACTGCCATATTAATTAAGGCCTGAAATACTATTGGCAAACCAACACCTAAAACCAGTAATTTACCAAAAATGGTATCTGATTTATGACTTACAACTACTATCCTGAATAATAGCCACATATATAACACCAGTAAAAGCACACCACCAAACAAGCCGTATTCTTCAATTATAATGGCAAAAATAAAATCGGATGACGACTGTGGCAAAAAATTCTTTTGCACACTTTTTCCTGGTCCTAAAGGCGTAAGTCCTGTCGCAATTGCAATTTTTGCTTTTTCTATCTGATAGTCCGCTTCTGTATCTTCTCCATTTGCAAAATTCTCAATTCTGCTCATCCAAGTATCTACTCTATTTGGCATCGCCTCAGGAAATGCTTTAGCTACCAAAACGAAAATTGCCAAGGCTGCAAAACCACTCAACATCATTAAAACCAAATACTTTAGAGGATAACCACCTATAAATGCCAACATCATAATCATTGTAAAAATGATAGCTGTTGTTGAAAAATTAGCTGGAAGAATGAGCATTAAAATCACAAAAACAGGTGTCCAAAGCGGTAAAATTGTTTCTGTAAACTTAACCTCTTTATCTTTTATTTTTGACAAATACCTCGCCACATAAACCATTAACACCACTGATGCTAAGGTCGAAGTTTGAAACGACATATTAACAATCGGAATCTGAATCCAGCGGCTTGCGTTTGCACCTGCAATAGTTGTTCCTTGCAGCATTGTAACCAACAACAACACAAACACAATAGGAATCATTACCATTGATAAGCCACGGAAATACTTGTAAGGAACTTTATGAACGCCAAACATAATAACAATACCCAAAAACAAATGCATAAAATGCTTTACAAAGAATGAAAACGTGTTGGTGTTTCCACTATTTGCTAAATTACTGGCAGCACTATAAACAGGCATAAACGAAAATATAGCCAGTAGCGCGACTATTGCCCAAATAGCTTTATCCCCTTTTATTTGTTTAAATAACTTTTGCATGTTTTGTTTTGTCCTTACTAACCTTGTACTATCGTTTGAGATAATTTCCCGTAGGAACCTTATAATTTATGACACTGTTTTATAAATTTCTCACAGCATTTTTAAACTGTCGTCCTCTGTCTTCGTAACTCTCAAATAAATCGAAACTTGCACAAGCAGGTGACAACAATACATTATCGCCAGCTTCTGCTAACCTGTAAGCAATCTTTACAGCTTCGCTCATATATTGCGTCTCAACGACTACATCTACCATGTTACCAAAAGACTCCATAAGCTTCGCATTGTCTACACCTAAACAGATAATTGCTTTGACTTTTTCGTTTACAAACGGAAATAATTCTCGATACTCATTACCTTTATCAACACCTCCAACAATCCATACTGTAGGCGCATCCATACTTTCTAAAGCAAAATACGTTGCATTAACATTGGTTGCTTTTGAATCATTGATATAGCGTACTTTATTGATTTTTAACACGTGCTCTAAGCGATGCTCCACACCTTGAAAGTTCTCTAAACTTTCGCGAATGGTTTGCTTTCTAATTTTTAATAAATGCGCAACAGTAGAAGCTGCCATTGCGTTTTTCACGTTGTGTTTTCCTTCTAATGCTAAGTTATTTGTTGGCATAATGATTTTATTATTATCTATTGTTATTATTATCTTATCGTTGTCTAAATATGCGCCTTGTTCAACAACTTTCGTTAATGAAAAAGGCAATTTTTTGGATTGAATTTTATGTGATTTCATATAATCTAAGATGACCTCATCATCGCCATCATATATAAAATAATCGTCTTCTGTTTGATTCTCTATTACTCTAAATTTTGAAGCGATATAATTTTCAAACTTATAATCGTAGCGATCTAAATGGTCTGGTGACAAATTAGTTAACACAGCAATTTTTGGTTTAAAATCTATAATATCATCTAACTGAAAACTGCTAACCTCCAGCACATAATTATCATGATCTTTATCTAAAATTTGTTTCGCGAAACTATCACCTATATTTCCTGCTAAACCAACATTTATTTCTTGTTTTAAGAGATGGTGTGTTAGTGTTGCTGTTGTCGTTTTACCGTTACTACCAGTTATAGCCACCAAAGTTGCATCTGTAAATTTTGATGCAAACTCAATTTCAGACACCACTGTTATTTTAGCTTCACGAATTTGTTTCACCAAAGCCACCTTATCTGGAATACCTGGACTTTTCATGATGATGTCTGCATTTAGAATTTTTGATTCTGTGTGCTGCTCATCTTCAAATTCAATCTCATTATTTAAAAGAACGTCTTTATATTTTTCTTTAACTTTTCCTTTATCAGATACAAAAACCTTGTATCCTTTTGCTTTTCCGAGCAATGCTGTTCCTACTCCACTTTCACCACCTCCAAGAATTACTAACCGAAGCTGACCCCTAATTCCTTCCCCAAAAGAAAAGGACTTCTCACTTTGCTGGTTATTAATTGCTTCGTTCATTATTTTCTTTATGTCATTCCTGCAAAAGCAGGAACCTACTTATATTCTACTTTTATTGTGGATCCCTGCTTTTGCAGGAATAACAAATCGTTTATCTAATTTTAAGAGTTACAATAGTTATAATGGCAAGCAGGATTCCAACAATCCAAAAACGCGTTACAATCTTACTTTCGTGATAACCTGATTTTTGATAGTGATGGTGTAATGGAGACATTTTGAAAATGCGTCGTCCTTCACCAAACTTTTTTCTAGTGTATTTGAAATAGCTAACCTGCAAAACAACCGATAAGTTTTCTGCTAAGAAAATTCCACATAGTATTGGAATTAACCATTCTTTCCTAACAGCAATCGCAATAACAGCTATAATACCTCCAATGGTTAAACTTCCTGTATCTCCCATAAAAACTTGAGCTGGATACGTATTATACCACAAGAAACCAACTAATGCCCCTACAAATGCAGCGATGTAAATTGTTATTTCTTCTGCTCTTGGGATATACATAATATCTAAGTATCCTGAAAAAACGATGTTACTAGAAACCCATGCAAAAATCCCAAGTGTTAATACAATTATAGCAGAAGTTCCTGCTGCGAGACCATCTATTCCATCTGTGAGATTTGCACCATTAGACACTGCTGTAATTATGAAAATGCTAACTAGAATAAAAACGATCCACGCATACTTTTCTAGTTCAGGACTTATCCAAGTAATTAAATCTGAATAATTAAACTCATTGTCTTTTGCGAAAGGAATGGTGGTCTTTGTTGATTTTGTTTCTTCTTTAAATAGTTTTGTAGCTTGTACATCTGGATTTGATGTACGTAATTCATTCTGTTGTGCAATTGGTAATTTTTCTTTAATGGTTACATCTTGATGAAAAAATAGAGTTGCACCAACTATAATTCCTAAACCAACTTGACCAAGCACTTTAAACTTTCCTTTTAAACCTTCTTTATCATTTTTGAACTTCTTTATATAATCATCAATAAACCCAATGGTTCCCATCCAAAGTGTGGTTACGATTAGAAGAATTATATAAATGTTTTCAAGTTTTGCTAATAACAGTACTGGAATAAGTGTGGCTAAAATAATAATGATTCCACCCATGGTTGGCGTTCCAGCTTTTTCAACCTGACCTTCTAATCCCAAATCACGAATGGTTTCTCCCACTTGCTGTTTTTGTAAAAATCGGATGATCCGCTTACCAAAAATCGTAGAAATTAACAATGACAATATAATTGCCACAGCCGCTCTAAAGGTTATAAACCCAAAAAGTGAAGCTCCAGGTAATTGGAACTGTTGTTCTAGATATTCGAATAAGTAATACAGCATCGTATTTTGTTAATTATTTATTTTCTTTTTTACTTCGTTCTTCCAAACACCTACAAGGTTTTAGAAACCTTGCAGGAGTATTTATTTCTGTAATTGTTCTAAATAGTTTTTAACGATTTTATAATCATCAAAATCAGACCGTTCTCCTTTTATCTCTTGATACGTCTCATGGCCTTTTCCTGCAATTAAAATAATATCGTTTGGTCCTGCCATCTGACAAGCTGTTTTAATCGCTTGCTTTCTATCTGTAATGGACAAGGTTTTTTTGAAATCCTGAGGCTCAACACCTTTTTCCATGTCTTCAATTATGGTTTCAGGGACTTCATGTCTTGGGTTATCGCTAGTTAAAATCACTTTAGTACTTAAGGTTGAAGCGATATGCGCCATTTTTGGCCGTTTCGTTTTATCTCTATTACCACCACATCCAACGACTGTAATCAGTTCTTCATTTTTAGTTCTGATATCATTAATGGTTTGTAAAACATTTTTCAACGCATCTGGTGTGTGTGCATAATCTACAATGGCAGTAATTTTTTCTTCTGAAATAAAATACTGAAAGCGTCCAGCTACATTTTCAAGCTCACTTATTAAGCGTAATATTTCAACTTTATCTAAACCTAATAATTCAGCTGTTCCGTAAATAGCAAGAATATTGTAAGCATTAAAACTTCCTATTAATCGCGTCCACAGCTCACTGTCATTCAACTTTAATAGTAATCCACTAAATTCATTCTCTAAAATTTTCGCTCTGTAATCGGCATAATTTTTTAAAGCGTATGTATATTTTTTGGCTGATGTATTTTGAAACATCACCAAACCATTTTTATCATCTATATTGGTTAAGGCAAAAGCATCATTTGGTAATTGATCAAAAAACCGCTTCTTAACATCTCTATATTCTGCAAAGGTGTCGTGATAATCTAAATGATCATGCGATAAGTTGGTATATATACCACCTTCAAACTTTAAGCCTTCTGTTCTACTTTGATGAATACCATGCGAACTCACTTCCATGAAGCAAAACTCTACACCCTTATCATTCATTAACTGCAAATACCTATTAATTGTTAAGGAATCTGGCGTGGTATGCGTTGCCTTATACGTTGTATTATCTACCATAACCTTTACAGTAGACAACAAACCAACTTTATAGCCTGCCTTTTTAAACAACTGATACAACAAACTTGAAACTGTTGTTTTTCCATTAGTCCCAGTAACACCAACAAGTTTTAAATTCTCTGAAGGATGACCATAGAAATTGGCTGCCATATAAGCCATAGCCTGATTAGAATTAACAACTTCTATATAAGTAATTCCATCTTCTAATGTCTCGGGAAGCTGCTCACAAACTATCGCTGTAGCACCATCTTTGATTGCTTTTTCAATATAAAGATGACCATTAGTAACTGTTCCAGAAATTGCCACAAAAACATCATTGGTTTCAATTTGACGTGAATCGAATTCAATTTTACCCACTGTAATATTGGTACTACCAACAACAGCATTAATTGTAACCTTATATAATATGTCTTTTAATACCATCATGATGCTTCTAAAACAACGGTTTGATTGGTTTGTAATTTCTGATGTCTTTCAACGGACTGCTTTTTTATAATACCATTCCCATTCAACTTCACTCGTACATCTACTTGCAAATTTTCTAACAATGCAATAGCATCCATTGCTGGCATTCCTATTACACTTGGCATTAATTCTCTATATTTTCGAGCGTTTTCATAATAGCTCTCAAAATCTTCCTCAACCACCTTGTGTTCAAAGTTTAAGGTTTCAACCTCATCTATAATAGGCGTATCCGTATAGATCTTTTGAGCAACTCTTTTAAAAACTGGACCAGCAACATCAGACCCATAAATACCTACTTTTGTACTCGGTTTATGAATAACTACAATGCATGAATATTTTGGGTTATCTGCCGGAAAATAACCAGCAAATGATGAAATATATTTACGGTCTTTATTCCACTCTTCGGTATTTGCATAATCCGTTCTGGCTGTACCTGTTTTACCTGCCATAGAAAATGTTTCAGAATACATTCGTCTACCTGTGCCACGAATCACAACATTCTTTAATATGTCTTGCATTTCATTCAATGTCTTATTAGAGCATATTTTTTCTACAAGCACTTCTTTTTTAAACACTTCAATGTTTTTATCAAACGACTTTACCGATTTTAAAAAACGAGGCTTAATCAATTCACCATCATTTGCAATAGCATTATAAAACGCTAATATTTGAAGCGGAGTCATTTCTAAGTTATAGCCATAAGCCATAGATGGCAAAGCATTTCTACTCCAGTTAGCAGCTCCAGGCTTTGGAATATCTGGCTCACCTTCTCCAATAATAGCAACACCTAAAGTTTTATCTAACCTCCACGATCTTAATCTATTCAAAAACTTTTCTGGTTCTTGTGAATAATGCTCGTCAATAATAGTTGCCAAACCAATATTAGAAGACACTTCTAAAGCTCTTGCAGCAGAAATCTCACCATAACCAGGACCAGAATCCGTAATCACACGACCATAAAGTGATTTTCTTCCTTTCTTAGTATCTACAACGGTTGATGTATCTATAACCTTATCTTCTAAAGCCGCCATCAAAGCCATAACTTTAAATGTAGAACCAGGCTCATGACTTTCGCCAACCGCATAATTTAGACGTTCGTAATAGTTTCCATTTTTGTTTCGCCCTAGATTAGAAATCGCTTTAATTTCACCAGTTTTCACATCCATAACCACAACACAACCATGATCTGCTTCGTAGATCTCTAACTGTCTTAATAGTGAGTGATGTGCAATATCTTGAATGTTTACATCAATAGTGGTATACACATCATATCCATCTTGCGGTTCTATTTGGTCAAAATCTGCAATAGGTTTCCATTGTCCATTACCAATTTTTTGTTTTAAACGTTTACCGTTTTTGCCCTGTAAATATTTAACACCAAAAGCACCATCTATACCTGGCCTTGTAAAGTTCCCATCTTCATCTTGACGCTCATACCCTATGGTTCGTTCTGCAATTCCACCCATTGGATGTTCACGCCTAGTGGTTTGCTCAACAATTAAACCTCCTTTAATCGCGCCGAGATTTAACAATGGGAAATTGCGCATTCTGATATAATCGGAATAACTAATATTTCGCGCTAATAGGAAATATCTGTTTTTGTTTTTTCGGGCTTTGCGAATTATATTTCTGTAGTACGACTTAGGTTTCCCTTTATAAACGTGAAGTGAATCTGCTAAGGCTCCGATATATTTTTCAAAAGTGGCGTCTTTTGCCTGGATGGCATCAATTCTAATATCATATTTAGGAACAGAAGTTGCTAGCAAACTTCCATCTGCAGAATACACATTACCACGATTTGCAGGTATAGGAAAATCCCTAGTTGTAGTTTTTTCCGCAAGCGCTCTATATTTATCACCATGCACAAACTGAATACTCACCAACTTGAACACCACAGCCAAAGCGAATACAAACATGCAGCCTGCTACGAAGTACAATCTGTGTAATATGTTTTTTTCTGTTATTGCCAAAGCTTAGTCTTGTTGCTGTTGTGATTTAACTATTATTTTTGTTGGTGGGTTTAAGGAAATCCCAATTCCTTTTTTTTTCATTTCAGCTTCTACAAAAGATTCCTTTTTAAGCTGCATTAGCTTTCCTCTTTTATCTACAAATGCCGAACGCAATTCTTTTACTTCATTTGTTAGTTTTGCGATTTCATAAACTTTCTGATCAGCACTATGCGAACTCGCAATCATTATGATTGCTAGAAATGAAATAAAAATGATGATACGCCAATTTTTAAACGAATCATCACTGATTAGAAACTTACCTCTTAATATGCTGTATATGTTTTTTTTCATATTTTTTCGGCAATCCTCAGTTTCGCACTTCTAGCTCTATTGTTTTGTTTTATTTCTTCCTTTGTTGGAACTATCAATTTCCCAACCTTTTTTAATGGCACTTCAAAATTGCCAAACACATCGCGTTCTGGCTCACCTTCAAACAAGCCATTTCTTATAAAGCGTTTCACCAACCTATCTTCTAAAGAATGGTATGAGATAAAACTCAAGCGACCTTTCTTTTTTAAAACCTCTGGTGTTTGAAGCAATAATTCTTTTAGCACTTCAATTTCTTGATTCACTTCAATACGAATAGCTTGATAGATTTGCGCCAAAACTTTATTTTCCTTTTGATGATTTAAAAACTGTTTTAAAACCGCTTTTAACTGTTCGCTTGTTTGTATTTCTTCATCCTTACGCGCCCCAACAATTACTCTTGCCATTGCAGGCGCTTGTCTTAATTCACCATATTGAAACAGAACAGCTCTTAATTGCTCTTCGTCATAATTATTAATAACTTCAAATGCCGACAGCTTACTATCTTGATTCATTCGCATATCCAAGTCAGCTTCAAAGCGTGTAGAAAAACCACGTTCTGCGACATCAAATTGATGCGATGACACTCCGAAGTCAGCCAACACTCCATCAACCTCTTTAGCTCCATAAAACCTTAAAAAACGTTTTATAAATCTGAAATTCTCATTGATTAACACAAATCGATCATCATCAATTGTATTTACCAACGCATCTTTATCTTGATCAAAAGCGAATAATTTTCCGTTTGGACCTAAGCGCGATAAGATTTCACGACTATGACCTCCACCTCCAAAAGTGACATCGACGTATACACCGTCTGGCTTAATTGCCAAACCATCGACGGTTTCTTTTAGTAAAACTGCATTATGATAATCCATTGTCTTCATCGTCTTGCCCCATGACTTCTTCGGCCAAATCTGCAAAATCTGAAGCCGCATCATCAATAGCTTGTTCGTATTTATCTTTATCCCAGATTTCAAGAATATTAACAGCAGAAGCCAACACGACTTCTTTTGTAATACCTGAAAAACTGATTAAATTTTTCGGAATTAATAAGCGACCAGTACTATCTACTTCAACAATTTTAACACCAGCCGTAAATCGTCTTATAAAATCATTATTCTTTTTCTTAAAACGATTGAGCTTATTTATTTTCTCCATCATTTTGTTCCATTCAGACATAGGATACAACTCCAAACACGGCTGAAACACAGCGCGCTTTAACACAAAACCATCTTGCAAAGCCGCTGACAACTGTTTTTTTAGGACAGCAGGTATCATTAACCTCCCTTTGGCATCAGCTTTACATTCGTATGTTCCTATAAATGAATTCAATCCGTTTTTCTTTCTATTCTAACGATTAAGAATCAAAGATATTGAAAATTTAACCACTTTTTACCACATTTTACCACATTTGTTGATAAGTTTTGGTTTAAAACCACTTCAACTTATATTAACACCAATGAATTCAACTTTTCAGCAACTATTTTTAAGTGGGAATTATTAACAACCTCTAACGTCATATTCTTCCGATAAAAAATTTCGATATTTTTTCCATATTATTTATATTCTAAAGGATTTGGTTATATTTGTTTTTAACACATAAGCACGAACTTGCAAATGGCACACCTTTTAAAGAAAGAAAAGGATTTTAGATATATTGAAGTAGGCGAAGGCACACCAATTATTGTGTTGCATGGCTTAATGGGTGGACTCAGTAACTTTGACGGAGTCACTAAACATTTTAGTTCTATAGGTTACAAGGTTATTATACCTGAACTCCCTATTTACACTATGTCTCTAATAAAAACCAATGTTAAAAACTTTGCTAATTACCTAAAGGATTTTATCGAATTTAAAGGTTTAGACGATGTTATTTTATTAGGTAACTCTTTAGGTGGACACATAGGTTTATACCATACAAAATTATATCCTGAAAAAATAAAAGCGCTTATAATCACAGGAAGCTCTGGACTTTACGAAAGCGCCATGGGAGGTGGTTACACCAAACGAAGCGATTACGAAGTAATGAAAAAGAAAGCACAAGAGGTGTTTTACGATCCTGCTGTAGCAACCAAAGACATCGTGGACGAAGTCTATGAAACGGTTAATGACCGCAATAAGCTTATAAAAACCTTGGCCATAGCAAAAAGTGCCATTAGACATAATATGGCAAAGGATTTACCAAATATGAATACACCTATCTGTATTATTTGGGGAAAGAATGACACTGTAACTCCACCTGAAGTTGCTGAAGAGTTTCATGAGTTATTACCAGATTCTGAGTTGTATTGGATTGATAAATGCGGCCATGCGGCCATGATGGAACACCCTGAAGAATTTAATGACATATTGAGTGCTTGGTTGAAAAAAAGAGGATTCTAAATAGCTTAAACTCACACAAAGCCTCTTAATTGTAAAGAATAAATTACCTTAAAGTTTAATTAAAATAAGATTCCCATTGTCATGGGAACTAAAGATGAAAATAAAATCAGCTGAATTTGTAGTTAGTAATTCTGAAGTGGCAAAATGCCCCAAAGATAATTTACCCGAATATGCTTTTATTGGACGAAGTAACGTGGGCAAATCATCTTTAATTAACATGCTAACGGATCGCAAAAGCCTAGCAAAAACGTCTGGTCGACCAGGAAAAACACAGTTAATCAATCACTTTTTGATTAATAAAAATTGGTATTTAGTAGATTTACCAGGTTATGGTTATGCGCGTGTTTCAAAATCATCTAAGAAGAAGTTTCAGAAATTTATTACCAATTATTTTGAACAACGACAACAATTACTTTCTGCATTTGTCCTTGTTGATATTAGACATAAACCTCAACCGATCGATTTAGAATTTATGCAGTACTTGGGTGAAAGCGGCATTCCTTTTGGAATCATCTTCACCAAAGCCGATAAACTAAAGCCAAAAGCCATTGAAAAACACGTCGAAGCGTATTGCGAAGTACTACTGAAAACTTGGGAAGAATTACCACCTTATTTTGTAACGTCTTCTTCAAAAAGCATTGGACAAGACGAAGTTTTAGGGTTTATTGGCGCTACAAATGAAGAGATTGAAGAATTAAAATCTAATTAAGTCTTCACATCCAAAGCATCTCGTAAAGCATTACCAACTAACATAAACGCCATTACCAAAAGCATAATACAGAGTCCTGGTATTAAGGCTAAATACGGTTTCCCTAAAATAATATAATTGTAATGATCCTTTATCATCGCTCCCCAACTTGCCATTGGTGGTTGCGCTCCAATACCTAAGAAACTTAAACCGCTTTCTATTAAAATAGCTGCTGCAAAATTAGCTGCAGAAATGACGATCAATGGCCCAAAAATATTGGGCAATATGTGTTTTGTGATAATTCTATAATCATTATACCCTAAAGCTCTTGCCGCTGTAACATATTGCATTTCCTTAGCACTAATTATTTGCCCTCTCACCACTCTTGCCACTTCCACCCACATCGTTAAACCCACAGCAATAAAAACTTGCCAAAAGCCTTTTCCTAAGGCCAGTGTAATAGCAATAACTAATAACAACGTAGGAATGGACCACGTGATATTTATGATCCACATAATAAAGGCATCTATTTTACCACCATAATAGCCTGCTAAACTTCCCATTAATAGTCCAACGATTAAGGAAATAAAAACAGCAACAAAACCAATGAAGAATGAAATCCGTGAACCAATTAGAATACGGCTTAAATAATCGCGTCCGTATTTATCAGTACCAAAAACAAATCCTCTGTTTTCTATATAAGATTCATAATTTGAATTTGGAAATCGTGACACAGCGATTTGCTTTTCCTGACCTTGCAAACCATCTGAAGCGTATTCTATATAATGTAAAACATCATTTTTCACCTCATAAGACTGAATTGGGATTTCGGTATCTGTATCATTTTTTCCAAAAAATAATTTTGAAAAAAAGTTTTGTTCAGATTCAATACCTGATGGAATGGTTAGCATTTGCACTTCAAAACCGGGTGATTTTGAATGAATAGACAAATGCATTTGATTCGCATTTTTTGAAGCGTCTGGCGCAAACACATAAGCAAAGACAGAAATTAACCCAATACACGTAATGATAGCCAAACTAAAAACGCCCCAAAAGTTTTTTTTAAACTTTTGAAGCGCTAAGCTTGTTAATGAATTATTTTCGTTAGACATATTGAGCTTTAGAATTGTACCATTGTTAAATGTTTAAGTAAGTGAAACACCCCTAAAGTCTCCTCAAGAGGACAATCCATATAATTAAAACATTTAGGACAGAAACAAAGGTATTGAACCATTAAAGATTTAGTCGCTTAATTCTTCACAGATTCTGCAACTTTATTTTTTATAGCATACGTCATTTTTAAATCGTGAAGTACATTAATAGCTTCCTCAACATACACATCTTTAGCTAAAGCTTCATGCCAGCGATTACGCTTTTCTAACAATACAGAATCCTTATCCATTAGTTTAACTTCATAAGGCAACGATGTAAAAGTTAAGTCTGTTTGGTATTCGGATAGCTTAGCAAAACGTTTTGCTTCTTCTTCGTTAATATCCATTTCCTTTTTGTACGTCTCATAGTTTAAAGAATACGACTCACGATCTCTAATTTTCTTTACCCATTGTGCATTTGCATCAATAAGTTTCAACTGTTCATTAGCTGCCATTCTGGCTTTACTCTTACTAATTGTAGTATCGTAATCGAAATAATTACCCCAAACTTCATAATCAGCAGCATCAATTTTATCCCAAGCTAAAGGGTTATCTTGATTTTTTTCTCCTATATCAATATAACTGTAACGGTCTGGGACAATTACATCACTCTTTACACCTTCTAATTGTGTTGACCCTCCATTAATTCTATAAAACTTTTGAGTGGTAAACTTTAAGGCTCCCATATCTCCCTTAGTGTTATTCTTAACCATTCGATTGAGATCCATAACCGTTTGTACAGTTCCTTTACCGTAGGTTTGCTTACTACCAATGACGATACCTCGCTTATAATCTTGCATCGCAGCCGCTAAAATCTCAGATGCAGAAGCAGACAATTCATTTACTAATATCACTAATGGCCCATCCCAAACAATAGACTTATCTTTATCCGCAAGTACCTCTTTTGCAGAACCTGTTGTTTTTACTTGCACAATTGGCCCTTCTTCTATAAACAAGCCTGCTATATCTACAACGGTTTGTAACGAACCTCCACCATTATTTCTTAGGTCCATAACCAAGCCTTCAACACCTTCTTCTTTTAACCTTAAAATTTCTTTTTTAATATCTGAAGCCGCATTTCGTTCGTTATAATCTTCAAAACTGATATAGAACTTAGGTAAATTAATGACACCAAAGGTCTTTCCTTCTTTTTCTACTATCGAAGATTTTGCATAGGTTTCTTCTAATTCAACCACATCTCTTGTTATAGAAATGTCTTGAATAGTTCCATCTACTTTTTTCAAGGTTAATGTAACAACTGTTCCTTTTGGGCCTTTTATATATTTAATTGCGTCAGCTAAGCGCATACCAACCACATTGATTGACTCGTTTTCATCTTCTTGTTTTACTTTAAGAATTTGATCGCCAACTTCTAATTCGTTTCCTCTCCATGCTGGTCCACCACTAATAACTTCGTCAACCAGAATACCATCTACTTTCTTTTGTAAACGAGCACCTATTCCTTCAAACTTTCCAGAAATATCTCTATCAAAACGCTCCTTATCTTCCGGTGCAAAATAAAATGTATGCGGATCAAAGCCTTCTACAATTGCATTGATATAAACAGAAAACCAATCGTTACGTGTTCTGTCTTCAATATAATCGTACAATACATCGATTGATTCTTTTGTTGCTAATCGTGCTTCAGCTTCAATTTCCTTCAATGACTTCTTCTCATTAGTCTCTGATGTTTCTGAATCTGCTTCTTGCTGTGAAATTATTTCATCATAATTAGCAATGGTTGAAAATTTAAGTTGTTGTCTCCAACGCTCTTTCAGTTCACGCTTATTTGTCGCGTAAGTTAAGTCCTCATAATCTGCAACATAGTCTTCATCTTTAGAAAAATCGAATGGTTTTTCTAAAATTTCAGTATAGATTGTTTTTGCTTCTGCAATACGTTGTAATAGGCGTTTATGTGTAAGGTTGAAAAATGACACATCATACGCCTTAATTTGATCATCTATTTTATCTTGATAAGCTTTAAATTCTTTGATATCTGATGCGTAAAAAAATCGCTTAAATTGATCGACGTTATTCAAATAATCTTCAAATACTTCAAATGAAAAATCATCATTAATGTCCTTTGGCTCAAAATGACCTTGATCTAAAAGATACGTAATAAGCTGCATCAGTAATTTATCCTTATCTGGATCTTCAAATTTCTTACTTGTAAAACTGCATGAGGCGAATGCTATCAATAAAGCGAGTAGCAAAAATTTATATTTCCCTTTCATAATTCTTTTTTATTGTATTAATTCGGTAAAAACAACTTAAACAATCATCAAAACTCTTCAATTGAAGCTGATACTTTGTTTTAGTCCATTAATTCCTTAAATGATTATAATTAAGTAGGTTCTCAATTTTTCACTAAAATAGTAGAAAAAACCGTGCCATAAAAAATAGATAGCCTATTTTTTTGTTAAAGCTAAGATTACTCATAAATCGCTACCTTTTTTAGTATTTTTACAACTCATTAAACTTTTGTACGAAATGTCAGCACGCCCTTTAATTTTAGTTACCAATGATGATGGCATCACTGCTCCAGGATTAAGAACTTTAATTTCTGTAATGAACGACATTGGAGATGTTGTGGTGGTTGCACCAGACAGTCCTCAAAGCGCAATGGGACATGCTATTACCATCAATTCTACATTACATATGGAAAAAGTAACTATAGATGGTAAGCAACCTGAATATAGTTGTTCTGGCACTCCTGCAGATTGTGTAAAACTCGCTGTTAATGAAATTTTAGGTAGACGACCAGACATTTGTGTTTCGGGAATAAACCACGGATCTAATTCATCAATAAACGTTATTTATTCGGGTACAATGAGCGCGGCTTTAGAAGCTGGTATTGAGAGTATTCCTGCCATTGGGTTTTCGTTATTAGATTACAACTGGAATGCAAATTTTGAACATTGTAAATCTTTTGTAGAAACCATTACAAGACGAGTTTTAGAACATGGATTACCAGACGGTGTTGTTCTAAATGTAAATATACCAAACCTTGAAAAAAAAGCTATAAAAGGCATTAAGGTTTGCCGACAAGCGCGTGCCAATTGGAAAGAAGAGTTTGACAAACGCACCAACCCAATGGGTCGTGAATATTACTGGCTCAGTGGTAAATTTGTAAATATGGACAATGGGCAAGATACCGACGAATGGGCTTTAGAACATGGTTATGTCTCTGTTGTACCTGTTCATTTTGATTTAACCGCACATCACACGATTCAAAACTTAAACACCTGGAAATTAAACAACTAAACACTACAGCGTTTAGACCAAATAGCATATGAAAAAAGAGATTTTAATAGGATTTGCAGTTGGCGTTATCGCTACAATTTTTGGATTTATTTTTGCTATTCAGATTTTTGGACACTCTGATGATTGGGGAACTGTAATTGAACAAGCCATTACCGAAGGGTTTTTCACAAAACTAATGAGTATTGGTGCCCTACTCAACTTAGGAGCATTTTTCATTTTCTTGAAGAAGAATAAAGACCACAGAGCAAAAGGAGTTTTAATTTCTACAGTGGTAATACTAATTATAACAATGGTTATTAAATTTTTTAACTGATTATTTAAATTGTTCCTTTGACGTATAAAAAGCAATAAAACACACATGAAATACTATATCATTGCTGGTGAAGCTTCAGGCGATTTGCATGGTTCTAACCTCATGAAGGCGTTGTTTAAACAAGACGAGGAAGCCGACATAAGATTTTGGGGAGGCGACCTTATGCAGCGTGTTGGTGGCGAATTAGTAATGCATTATAAGGACCGTCAATTTATGGGTTTTGCTGAAGTTATACTTAACCTCAGAAAAGTTTTAGGTCAAATAAAGTTCTGTAAATCTGATATCGAAAAATTTCAACCAGATGTAATAATTTTTATTGATAATTCTGGTTTCAACTTAAGAATTGCCAAATGGGCAAAAGCACTCAATTATAAAACCCATTATTATATTTCACCTCAAGTTTGGGCATCTAGAGCAAGCAGAGTTGAAAAAATAAAACAAGATGTTGATGCTATGTACTGCATCCTTCCATTTGAAAAAGCATTTTATAAAAAATATGACTACGATGTTAATTTTGTTGGTCATCCACTGATTGATGCTATTGCAAACAGACCACAAGTTAATGACCAAGTTTTTAGAGAAGAACACAAGCTTAGCGACCAACCTATCATCGCTTTATTGCCTGGAAGCAGAAAGCAAGAAATCACAAAAATGCTTGGCGTAATGCTCAGTTTAGTTGATGATTTTAAGGACTATCAGTTTGTTATTGCTGGAGCACCAAGTCAGGATTTTGACTTTTACAAAAGTTTTATAAAGAAGAAAAACATTAAATTTATATCTAATAAAACGTATGATTTACTGAGTATTTCAACGGCTGCATTAGTGACTTCTGGTACTGCCACGTTAGAAACAGCTTTGTTTAAAGTCCCACAAGTGGTTTGCTATAAAGCCAATGCCATTTCTTATCAGATAGCTAAACGAATTATTACTTTAAAATATATTTCGTTAGTGAATTTAATTATGGATCGTGAAGTGGTTACGGAACTCATCCAAGGCGATCTAAACAAAAAGCGACTTAAAAAAGAATTAACAGCCATTTTAGACACCAAAAAACGAGAAGAACTCTTTTTGGAATATTATGAACTAGAGAAGAAATTAGGAGGTCGTGGAGCTAGTGAAAAAACCGCAAATTTAATTTATAACGCGATTAAAAATTAATAAGTTTATTTAGAGGAATGCCCTCAATATAAAAATACTCTACTTCAGAATAAAATGTTATAATTTTCATGATTCTATAAATTTATAAAAATTCATCATCTTTTTTTATTAATTTCGACTTCAAAGTAACTACTCCTACTAAACACTTAAATGAAACGTTTACTTCCATTCTTATTTTTGACCTTATTTATAGTGAGCTGTAAATCTAAAAAAACAGCTTCTAGTAAAAATAGACAGACACATGCTGTAAAAGTAAATACGACTGCCAAACCTACGGCTGAAGCAGAATCCATTGTAAAATATGCAAAAACTTTTAGTGGCACACGTTACAAATATGGAGGTACCACTAAAAAAGGCATGGATTGTTCTGGCCTGATACATACGAGTTATAAAAAATATGATGTCAATTTACCTAGAACTACATCTACACTTAAAAGTACAGGTGATTGGATAGACTTAAAAGAAGTTAACGTTGGTGATTTGGTGTTTTTTGCAACTAAAAAGAACAGCCGAAACGTGAACCATGTTGGTATTGTAACCAGTGTGCGACCAGGCAATGTTGAGTTTCTCCATGCCTCTAGTAGTAGAGGTGTTATGATTTCTTCCTTGGCTGAAAAGTATTGGTATTTCTCTTTTGTGCAAGCAAGACGCGTCTTGTAATTTACATTTTCTTTATCTTAGTAACTCACAATCATGAAGTTACTAAATTTCACCATAATAAAACTAACCATTTGTTTGGTTCTTGGCATTCTTTTGGCGCATTACCTAAAGCTAGATTTTCATGTCGTTTTATGCGTAACTATTGCTCTGGTATTTGCTCTAGGAGTGTATTGGTTAATTTTAAGATCAAAAATTAATCGTGCACCCTATTTTGGCATTTTAGCTTGCTGCTGTATGATAGGTGTTGGTATGACGTCTTACAATATACAAGACGAAAAACTGCGACCTCACCATTATACACATCTCAATGCTAGCGAAAATTATAATTCCATCGTTTTTCAAATTGAAGAACGACTAAAACCAGACGCTTATAATGACAAATATATAGTTGCTATTACATCCTTTAACGATAAGGAAGCGATAGGTCGTTTATTGATTAATATTAAACGTGATAGTATTTCGAAGCCTATATATGTAGATGATATATTCTTTACGTCATCTGAATTAAAAGTGATTCAAAAACCACTAAATCCGCATCAGTTTGATTATGGTAAGTATCTAGAAATGCAACAGGTATATCATCAACTTTACCTCAATTCCACAAACATATTACTACTTTCAGATTCAAAAAGAACCATTTACGGTTATGCTGATGCTTTAAGAACTAAAATTAACTTAAAACTTGTAGAAGCTGGTTTTACAGGCGATGCACTAAGTATAATGAATGCGCTTTTATTGGGCCAACGACAAACCATTGATAAAACCGTATATGATAATTATGTCAACTCTGGAACCATTCATATTTTGGCGGTTTCAGGCCTTCATGTTGGTATTATTTTAATAATTCTAAATGTCATTTTTAAACCATTACTCCGTCTTAAATATGGTCATTTTATTAGACCAATCATTTTAGTCGCCTTATTATGGAGTTTTGCTGTTATAGCCGGATTACGTCCTTCTGTAACACGAGCCGTAACCATGTTTAGTGTTATTAGTATCGCAATGCATCTTAAACGAAGAACTAACATTTATAATACCTTAATTATTTCTGCATTCCTTATTTTGCTATTTAAACCTGCGTTTTTATTTGCTGTCGGATTTCAAATGAGTTATTTGGCCGTATTAGGTATTGTTAGTATTCAACCTATTTTTTATAAACTTTGGAAACCCAAATATTGGATTATAGATAAACCTTGGCAAATCTTCACTGTGACTTTAGCAGCGCAAATTGGAGTTGTTCCCATTAGCCTATTTTATTTTCATCAATTTCCAGGATTGTTTTTTATTTCTAACCTTGTTGTCATTCCGTTTTTAGGACTCATACTAGGTTTGGGCATACTGGTTATTGTTTTGGCTTTACTAAATGTAATACCAAATTTCCTAGTTATAACTTATAGTTTTATCATTGATTGCTTAAATGGATTTATAGCTTGGGGGGCGCAATTTGAAAACTTTCTGTTCAGAGATATTCCTTTTACGATACTTCAGGTTGTGACTACTTATGCAATTATAATGGCTTTAATACAAGCTTATAAATTCCGAAACTTTAAATGGATTGCGATTAGTTTAATCGCGATTATTGGACTTCAAGGAGTTTACTTTTACAACAAACATCAGACTCAAAATGACGCATTTATAATTTTTAATAAGAGTCGTTATTCTATCATTGGTAAAAAGCAAAATGAAAAATTAATGCTCTATCACAACTACGATTTTGAAAAACTAAAATCAGATTATACCATTACGAATTACAAGGTTGGTGAAGCAATAGACACGATCACTTTAGATAGTTTACAATCGGTTTACGTGTTTAAGAATAAGGTTATTTTAGAAATTGATAGTTTAGCCGTTTACAAGGAAGTTACGTTTCGGCCGCATTATATTTTATTACGAAACTCACCAAGATTGAATCTCAATCGCGTTATAGACAGTTTAAAACCTGAACTTATTATTGCTGATGCAAGTAATTATAAATCGTACTTAAAACGCTGGAAGGAAACTTGTGAGCATAAAAAAACCCCTTTCCATCAAACTAATGAAAAGGGAGCTTTTATTATTAAATAATATAGTTGAAGACATAAATCGGTTTCAACTTTAGTTTATCCTGAGCGTAGTCTAAGGGCTCAACCCAACATCAACTTATTCTTTAAACGTAGGTTTAAATGATTTGTAGTATTCATTGAACTGCTTTTGGGAGGTCATTTCTTTATACTTATCACTTTGAAAAATCTTTAAATACAGTTCTAACTGCTGTGGTTTTAAATACCCTTGCACTGGAGAAATCACACCACCTTCTTCATCAAAAAATACCATTGTTGGATAAGCCCTAACTTGTAAGTATCTCGAAAATTCATGTGCGCTATTTCGTCTGTTAGCTTTTGTTGCGTCGTAATTTGGATTCTTAAATGTATTGTCTTTGTATGTGACCTCTTCATTCCCTTCGGCATTAAACTTTACAGCATAATAATGTTCATTGACAAAAGCTGCAACATCTGCATTACCAAACGTATTTTTATCTAACATTTTACAAGGCCCACACCAATTGGTATACACATCCATAAAAATCTTTTTAGGTTCTTTTTTCTGAAGCTCCAATGCTTCGTCCATAGTGACCCAGTTAATCTCTTGTGCGATTCCCACTATTGAAAAAGCAAAAACAGCAATTAATCCTAAAGTTATTTTTTTCATCATATTCGATTTGTAGCAAATAATGCTCCGAACTTACAAAAAATGCTCCTAAACAGGAGCATTTTAGATATATTTAACGGAATTAGCTTATTTAACTCCATGCATTAATTTTTTGAGTAGTGGATTAAGAGCAGTTACTAATAATCCGGCTGCAATAGGAATAATTGCAAAAATTAAGAAGAAAAACGACAAACTGTGTTCTTCCTGAATTTCATCTACCATTCCACCCATTGAAGCGGCTATTTTGTTTCCAATAGCAATAGCTAAATACCACATACCAAACATAAGCGCAATCATTCTTGGAGGCACAAGTTTACTCACATAAGATAGTCCAACGGGAGATAAACAAAGTTCACCTATCGTATGGAACAGATACGCTAGTATTAGCCAAATCATACTTACACGTACTACTCCAGCTTCCGCTCCTGCAGGTATATAACTGGAACCGTAGGCCAAAACTGCAAAACCAATACCCATAATTACAAGTCCTAATCCATACTTTTGAGCAGCTGAAGGGTTATATTTACTTTCCCACCATTTAGAAAATAAAGAGGCAAAAGCAATTATAAAAAATGAATTCAGAATACTAAACCAAGACACTGTTATTTCAACTTCATTCTCTTTTACTTCCACTATCTCACCAGTTACAATTAAGGATTGTAGTCCTTTATCAGCATAATCTAATGCCAATTGTTCTTGTTTAACATCATCCAAATAACGGTATTTACCCAGTTCTAAATGCGCACCAACCGTCTGTCCAACTTCTAATTCGTTATTAGATGAAATACTTAAAATTTGTTTTTCACTGGTTTCATTTGCTTTTAAAGGACGTGCTTCTGTAATGGGTTCGTAGGTAATACTCTTTTTACCATTAACAATGTTTTCTACAGCAACGGCTTCGTATTGAACGTCATAAGACTTTGTTGAATAATCTTGAATAAGCATCCAAATAACAACTCCCCAAACCAAAGCAAAACAAATTGCTAACACAACATTACTTCCAGGTATTTTGGCGAACGATCTTTTTTTCAATAAATAAAGAACCCAAGTAATAATTAATAACGGAATTACTGTTAACAGCGTATTTACAATATTGAAAATCAATGCAGAATTACCTGTTAAAACTCTATCGGTGTAATCTCTTGCAAAAATTACCATAGACGTAGCTGCTTGCTCAAACGGAATAAAGAATAACACTGTAAAAAACGCAAAAATTATAACAGCAATCATTCGGTCTCTTATAATTTTCTCATAGCGTACAATACGTCCAATTACAAGAAAAAGAAACAGAGCCATACCTATTAAAGTAATTACTAGAGGACCAGATAATGTGTCCTTAGCTAAAAGAAACTCTTCTGGCAACAAGTGGAGTCCTCCAATTTTGGAAACTGGATCGTTAATAAGGTAAAGTAAACCTATAATAGCAGTTACAACAATTAGAATTTTATCTAAAGTTGTAAATTTATTCTCCTTATAATCTTTTACAACCGCAGCTTTCTCTTCCTTAGTTTGACGCTTAGGAGGAGCACCAATTTTCCCAAAAAGTGGTTTAGCTAACAAAAATTGAAGTGTACCAAATAGCATAAAAATACCAGCTAACCCAAATCCCCAAGACCATCCAACACGCTCAGCCAAATAACCACAAAGCATCATACCAAAGAAAGCTCCTGCATTTACTCCCATATAAAATATAGTGTATGCTCCATCTTTCTTCTCTGGAAGATAGGTGTACATTTCTGAAATGATAGATGTAATATTAGGCTTAAAAAAACCAGTTCCAATAACCAATAACGCTAACCCCATATATAAAGAAAACTCTGTTTCTAAAGCCATAGATGCATGTCCAAGCGTCATAATAACACAACCAATCAAAACAGCCCAACGGTAACCTGTGAATTTGTCAGCAATAACACCTCCTAAAATTGGTGTCAAATACAATAAACCTGCATAGGTTCCAAAAAGAGCACCAGCATTTTCAGCAGTCCATTCCCATCCAGGATTACTACCAATGACGGCCATTGTTAAAAAGTTAATTAGTAAAACTCGCATTCCGTAGAATGAAAAGCGCTCCCACATTTCAGTAAAGAAAAGCACAAATAAGCCTGCTGGATGTCCTAATACTTGACTTTTAAAAAGCTCATCATGCTGTGTTCTATCAGCTGTTGCCATAATTTAATACTGTTTTTAATTTCCGGTTTAAACCTATATCGTTTTTAAGAACTTCTTAAATAAATTACTCGTTCTACTCTGGATTTACTCAATATTGATGCAGTAAGAAGTAAAGCCTAATAGATGCACAATCAAATTAATTAATGCCATGCATCATTTTCTTCAGTTTCGGATTTAAAATCAACAAAATAACTGCTGCAAAAATTGGAATCGCTGCAATAATTAAGAAAAACGTTGACATTGAATAAGCCTGTGAAATCTGATCGATATATGATCCTGTCATTCCTGCTATAAAGTTGGCAATTGCCGAAGCGGTAAACCAAAGTCCAAATAACAAACCGGCTAAACGTTTAGGCGATAGTTTGGAAACATACGACAATCCTACTGGTGATAAACATAATTCTCCCATTGTATGGAAGAAGTAAGCCATTATTAACCATATCATGCTAACAGATGCTGTCGCTGCCCCCTGAGGAATACTGTTAGAGCCGATAGATAAAACTACGAACCCAATTCCTACTAAAGCTAAGCCCATTGCAAATTTCACTGGACCAGAAGGATTCCATACTTTTTCCCACATTTTACTAAATGAAGATGCTAAAGTAATAATGAAAAAGGAGTTTAATATTTGAAACCAAGACACTGTTACTTCTGTCTGCTCAAGACTAAACTCTCTATATACTTTCCAACCTCCTAAGAACCAAATAATGATAAACGAAATGGCTGTAAAAATAATTGTTAACGGATACGTTTTATATATTCTCTTACCTAATCCATAAAGTACCCAAGACACTATTATAATAGGAAAAATAGTTAAAATAGCATCTATCCATTTAAAGATAACACCAGAATTCCCTTCTAAAACACGCTGTGTATAATCTTTGGCAAATACGGTCATAGATCCTCCAGCTTGCTCAAAGGCAAAGAAGAAAAAGATACTCGCTACCATTAATACACCAACAACAACTAATCTATCTCTTACTATGTTTGCAGGAGTTTCAATTTCATCATCTTCATCTTCTATTTTCTCTAAATCTTTCTCAAGTTGCTTCTTAGGCGTTTCACCTATAACTCCAAAAATATTACGTCCAAAATAGAATTGTAACATTCCGAAAAGCATAAATACACCAGCTAATCCAAATCCATAGTGCCATCCTACTTTTTCTCCAATATATCCACAAAGTAACATTCCTAAGAAAGCACCAGCATTAATACCCATATAAAAAATGGTATAACCAGCATCTTTTTTAGAACTTGAATCTGGATATAAATTTCCTACCATTGATGAAATATTCGGCTTAAATAAACCGTTACCTAAAATCATCATTACAAGTCCTGCATAGAAAAAACCAGGACTAATCCCCTCAAAAGCCATTGAAGCATGTCCTAATGTCATTATTAAAGCACCTAATAATATCGCTTTTCTAAATCCTGTGAATTTATCAGCTAACAATCCACCTAATAATGGTGTTAAATAAACCAAACCTGTGTACCAAGCATATAGTTGCATGGCATCTGCATTAGTCCATTCCCAGCCACCTTTACCAATCTCTGTTATTAAAAATACTGTTAATAATGCACGCATTCCATAATAACTGAAACGCTCCCACATTTCAGTGAAAAATAACACGAACAATCCTGCTGGATGTCCCATTACCATTGTGTCATCAACACCTTGTTTTGCGAGATGCTTATTTAAAGCTGGATCATTTTCTTGGCTCATAAATTTAGTTTTTAGGTTTATTATATTTTTAGTTAGTCTGTTTAGTTTTTAAATGAAAAATTATATTAATTCAATTTATCACCCAATGTTTTATGGATAAAATTTGTCATCTTTTTATATAAGTGCAGTCTCGTGTTGCCACCATAAATACCGTGGTTTTTATCTGGATAAATCATCCATTCAAATTGCTTATCGGCTTGTATTAAAGCTTCAACCATTAACATGGTGTTTTGCACATGCACATTATCATCACCTGTTCCATGAATTAATAAATAATCACCTTTAAGTTTATCAACGTGATTGATCGGCGAATTTTCATCATAACCACTTGGATTTTCTTGAGGTGTGGTCATGTAACGCTCTGTATAAATTGTATCATAGAATCTCCAACTTGTAACAGGTGCTACTGCAATCGCCATTTTAAAGACATCATTTCCTTTAAGAAGTGCATTACTACTCATAAAACCACCATAACTCCAACCCCAAATTCCTATTCGCGATTCGTCAATGTGGTCTAATTTTCCGAGTTGCTTTGCGGCTTCAATTTGGTCTTCAACTTCGTATTTACCAAGTTCGTTTTGAGTTACTTTTTTAAAGTCAGATCCTTTATAACCAGTTCCTCGTCCATCAATACAAACAACGATATAACCTTCTTGTGCTAACATTTGATACCAATAATCGTTAGTACTATTCCAACGATTTGCCACTTGCTGCGATCCTGGACCAGAATATTGATACATAAATAATGGATATGTTTTGTTCGCATCAAAATCCTTAGGCTTTATCGTCCACATGTTTAAGTCATTGCCATTTACTGTTATAGTGCTGAATTCTTTTTCAGACATCACATAATCTTCCAACTTTGTAGTTAGTGCATTATTATCTTTAATCTGCTTTACTATTTTACCAGATTTAGAATCGTATAATGTATATTCTTGTGGAGTTGTTGCGCTTGAAAATGTATTTATGAAATACGTAAAATCAGCACTGAATGAAGCACTATTTGTTCCATTCTTCTGAGTCAGACGTTTTTTGTTTTTTCCGTTTAGCTGAATTGAATAGACATCTCTATTTATAGAACCATTCTCTGTAGATTGGTAATAAATGGTGTTGGCTTTCTCATTAAAACCATAGTAGTTGGTGACTTCCCAATTTCCTTTGGTTACTTGATTAATTAAATTCCCTTCTTTTGAATAATGATAAATATGGTTAAAACCATCTTTTTCACTCGTCCAAATAAAACTATTATCTTTTAAAAATGTAAGATTAAAAGTTACATCTATATACGCTTTATCTATCTCAGCTAGTACATTAATCATTGTCTTTTCTTTAGTATCAAAAAGTATAAGATCTAACTCATTTTGATGACGGTTCATAAATTGAACGCTTAAAATATTAGGGTCATTTGTCCACTGTAATCTAGGAATATAAAAATCACCTGGTTTACCTTCGCTTAATTCTATGGTGCTTTTGTCATCTACATTATACAATTGCAAAGACACTTTAGAGTTTGCTTCACCTGCTTTTGGGTATTTGAACACGTGCTGCGTTTGATACAATTCTGAACCATACACATCCATTGAAAATTCTGGCACTTCAGACTCATCAAACTTAATATAGGCAATTTGGTTGCTATCTGCATTCCAATCAAAAGCTCTTACAAAAGCGAACTCTTCTTCGTAAACCCAGTCTGTAATACCGTTGATTATTTTATTTTTTTCACCATCTGTTGTGATTTGATCAACCTTTCCTGACGTTAAGTTTTTTACATATAAATTATTTTCAAATCCATACGCTACTTTAGTACCATCTGGTGATAATGTTGGTTCTTGCACCAAATTATCAGATACTTTGGTTACTGTTTTTGATGCGATATCATAAATATAATACTCACCTAAAGTCGAACGTCTAAATACAGGTTCCGATTTTGTAGTTAAGATTAGTTTAGACTCATCGGCACTAAATGAATAATCATAGAAACCTCTAATCTCAGAAATATCTGCAGAAGAGACTAAGGTCTTCACTTTTTTTAATGTCTTATAATCGTAAATATCTATGGTTGAAGTTCGGCTTTGCCTATCAAAATTTAACACCGAATACTGGTTCCCATTCGCCATGGAATGTAAGGCTTGCATACCTTCTGTTCTAAATTCACCACTCCAGATTTCTTGAAGTGTAAGTTGTTTTTCCTGACAAAAAACTAAGGAAGTCATTAAAAAGGCGAATACAGCCGCAACGTGTCTCAAGCTCATAAATTTTATGTTTCAACAAAGCAATGCCAAGTTTACTAAAAATTATGCAAAAAATCACTATTATTAACACTAAATAGGCATTTACAACCGATTATACCAACATTTTATTCCAATCCTAGTATCTTTGTTTTTACTAAAAAGTTTTTGGTCGGCAATAGACGAATTTTACAAAATAAATTATTTTTGATGTGATTTATTTTTATTTCTCTGAGGTGAAGCCTTAGCATCAGACGATTAAAAAATAAAGAGAAATATCGCGAATAGAAACTGTTTTTTATTTTGCTGTATTTCCGACCAAAAACAAAAAATCAATACTACGATGCCAAATACGATTTCTGGCTTTTCTAAGCTATCTAAATCCGAAAAGATTGAGTGGCTTTTAGACACCTATTTTACCGACAAAGACAACGCAAGACAACTTATTCAAAACTATTGGAATACTGATAAAAAACTTCAAAAGTTACACGATGAGTTTATTGAAAATACCATAACAAATTATTATTTACCATTAGGTGTTGCACCAAATTTTCGAATTAACGATACGTTTTATACTATTCCAATGGCCATTGAGGAAAGTTCAGTCATTGCAGCGGCGAGTAAAGCGGCTAAGTTTTGGTTAGAACGTGGTGGTTTTAAAGCTGAAGTCATCTCGACTGAAAAAATCGGGCAAGTTCATTTTACTTATGATGGAGATAACGAGGATTTAAAGCTTTATATAGATACTGTGATTAAGCAAAAGTTCTTTGAGGACACTCAATCAATCACGAAAAGCATGCAAAATCGCGGTGGTGGCATTTTAAATATTGAATTAAAAGACAAAACAAAAGAGCTTGAAAACTATTATCAATTGCATGCTACGTTTGAAACGCTCGATGCAATGGGAGCCAACTTCATAAACTCGTGTTTAGAACAATTTGCACAAACTCTGAAAAGTGAAGCTGAAAAATCGTTAGAAGGAAACCTAGATATAATTATGAGTATTCTTTCTAACTACGTACCACAATGTTTGGTGCGAGCTGAAGTCTCATGTAAAGTTGAAGATTTAAAAAGTAAAGACATTCCAAATCCGGAAAACTTTGCACAAAAATTTAAACAAGCCGTTACCATTGCAGAAATAGAACCTTACAGAGCGGTAACACATAACAAAGGCATAATGAATGGTATTGACGCTGTTGTTTTGGCGACAGGAAATGATTTTAGAGCCGTTGAAGCTGGTGTACATGCTTATGCCGCAAAAGATGGTAGCTACACTAGTTTAACACATTGTTCGGTGGATGATGGTATCTTTAAATTTTGGATTGAAATCCCATTAGCCTTAGGAACTGTTGGTGGTTTAACCAACTTACATCCTTTAGTAAAGTTATCCTTAGAAATGTTACAAAAACCAACAGCGAAAGACTTAATGAAAATTGTTGCTGTTGCCGGATTAGCGCAAAATTTTGGAGCTGTAAAATCCTTAACAACAACAGGAATTCAAGAAGGACACATGAAAATGCACTTAATGAACATCTTGAATCAGTTTGAAGCTACAGATAAAGAAAAAGTAACACTTGTTGAACATTTTAAAACGAATGTGGTAACGCATAGTGCTGTTGTGGAAGCTTTAAAAAACATACGTGAGTAGATAAATTGTAAAAACAAAATTCGAAAGCACACTCGGATGAATAGTATCGCGCAACGACCCAGAGACGCAAAGCCATAATAACTCAACACCTTAATTTCGATCATTTTTGAACGACAAAGCAACAACATACCGAAGCAACGGAAAACTATTACTAACGGCAGAATATGCTGTCTTAGATGGTGCGAAAGCTTTGGCTATTCCCACAAAATATGGACAGAGTTTGGTTATTAAGTCTAATGATTTTAATGTTATTAATTGGAAGAGCTATAATGAGCTGAATGAGGTTTGGTTTGAGTGCACAATTTCTTATGATGACACATCTACTGCGCTCAATGAAACAGCAAACCCTCAAAAAAAGATTAAAGGCCAAGACGTAAAAGAACGCTTAATCCAAATTTTAAATGTGGCCAAAAACTTGAATCCTGAATTCTTAAAGTCTAATCAAGGATTTGATATTACAACACATCAAGATTTTAATCGGCTTTGGGGTTTGGGCACTTCTTCGACTTTAATAAATAATATTGCAGAATGGGCACATGTTGATGCCTACAAATTACTCGAAAAAACATTTGGTGGAAGCGGCTATGATATTGCTTGTGCTAAAAATGATTACGCCATATCATTTCAACTTCAAAAGCATCAAAAAAATCCAAATGTAAAACCTGTAACGTTTCAACCTGAGTTTAAACACCAACTGTATTTTGTTTATCTCAATGAGAAACAAAACAGTCGTGATGGGATTTCAGCTTATAAAGCGCTTGGAAATATAAATTCTAATAGTATTGATGACATCAATTCTATTACTGAAGCAATGCTTGTTTGTAAGTCGCTTATAGAATTTCAAAATTTGATTGAAGCCCATGAAAACATTATCTCCAATCTCATTCAACAAGTCCCTATTCAATCACGATTATTCTCAGATTTTAATGGTGCCATAAAAAGTTTAGGTGCTTGGGGAGGCGATTTTATTTTAGTGGCAAGTGAAAAAAATCCTTCAACGTATTTTAATAGCAAGGGTTTTGAGACTGTTATACTTTATGAGGATATGGTTTTAATATAAAGACTAAACTTTGACTTTATCTACCTTTAAATAGCTACATGGTTTTTGAAACCTTACAGGATAAAAAAATGGCTTCACATTTCTGTAAAGCCATTTCAAAATAATTTTATTGCTTGTTGGTTAGTACACCGTTTTAGCTCTATTATCTTCTATTTCTGCAGACTCTTCTAAAGCTGAATACACTTTAGTCTGTACAGCATTTCTACGTTCAGCATTTAATCTATTCACAATAGCTCCGTAGTTATCTAACTTAGTAGCCTCGTTTACTTTAGTAACATTTACAACGTAAACACCTTTTTCGCCATCAATTGGCTGAGACGTTTCTCCTTCTGCCAAACCAAATGCTGCTCCAACAACTTTAGGTTCAACACCTGCACCAGATAAGGTCGTGTTTTTAATGGTAACAGCTGCTGCTGTTCTAGCGTTCTGACCTTGATTCTTAGCGATTTCTGCAACCGTAGTTCCTGTAATTTTTTCACGAATTAACTTCGCTTTCTTTTCTTTTCTAATTTCTGGTAAAGCTGTGATTGAAGCGTCTTCAGTACTCATTAACCCTTCTTCTCTAACCTCAACAACTTTAGCAACTATAAATCCGAAATTAGATATGGCAAAGTTCTTGTAATCGCCTGCTTCTGTATCTTCATCAAAACTCCATCTTACAACTTCTCTCTGACTTCCAAGACCTGGAATGTTTTCGTCTAAAGCATTAAATGTAATTGGCTTTACAGTTAAATTACGCTCTTTTGCAATTTCATTAAAATCACCATCTTTTATAGCAATTTCAAACTTAGACATTACATTAAATACATCTTGAAGTGTTTTATCAGATGGTTCAAGTTTATTAGCAACTGTCGCAACTTTTACTGCTTTATTAAAACTCTTTTGTTCTAATATTTCAATAATATGGTATCCGAAAGACGTACGTACAACATCAATATCACCTTCGTTATTATCAAAAGCATAGGCTTTAAATTCTGGTGCCATTCCTGCTAAATAGTCAAATTCAATTTCACCATCTTGCTCATTACTTACTTTATCAGAAGATAATTCTAATAAATCCATAAATTTAGTACCGCCTTGAATTTTTGCAAAAATACTATCTGCAGTTGCCTTTGCTTGCTCTGGAGTTTTTGTTACAGACGCATCTGCTCTTTGTCCACCTACAAAAGGCACTAGTATATGACGCACTTTTACTGAGTCTGGTAATTGTTTTGTTGCAACAACTTTAGATAATTTATAGAATTCACCATCTTTATAAGGTCCGTAATAACTACCAACACCTAATTTCATTAAAGTATCTTTAGCTACAGCTGGTAATTGTCCGGCTCTTAAGAAAGCATCGTTGTATTTTATAGCAGAATATGTATTTACAAACTCTTCAATGTCTGTAGCAGAATCAAATCCAGAAATTGTATCTGTATTCTTACTATTGTCGTTATATTCTGTTCTATCTGACTTTAATGCTAACAGCTCTGCTTTTATTTCATCTTCATCTGCTTTAGAAGGCTCTTCCTTAAATTCTACATATACAACTTCTCTAGTAGCATCCGTTTTATAGGTATCCTCATGGTCTTTCATATAAGCAGTTATTTCACTTTTAGAAACCGCAACTAAACTATCTGCAATAGTTGTGTATGGTACTTGAACGTAACTTATATCTACCGTTTTAGAATCTCCTAAATAATCTTCTTCTGCTTCAGCAATAGTTGTTCCTATACCTGCTTTAACGAGGTTGTAATAGGTTTGCTGAATTGCGTTTGCTGCAATAGTTTGTTCGTTATTTGTCCAGCTTTCATAGTTAACAAGGAAGTTTCCTAATGGAGCCGTTTCACCGTTTAAATCTTTTAAATTCGCTATAAATGCATTTAAACGATTAACATCAAAGTTTCCGTTTGCATCTTGAAATTCTGGATATGACGAAAAACTAGTCTTCAACAAATCTCTCATTTCATCTTTTTCAACAGACAATCCTAATTCATCAATTTCTGATTGTAATACGATTTTACGAACCTCTTGATTGTAAATCGCATTCATAGATTGTGTAGACGTTTGTGCTCCACCTGCTCTATCTTGGTAATTTTTTACCTTTTGCTGAAACTCTAGTCTGTTGATGTCTGTACCATTAATGGTCGCTATTACATCTTGAGATCCTCCTGTTAGAGCATCAGAATTTTTGAATAAATCTCCAATTACGAATGAAAATAATGCTAATGCAATTACTAATATTAATACCAGTGAGCGTTGTCTAATTTTATTTAAAACTGCCATAGTCTTTTTGTAATATCTTTAATTTGGTGTAAATAAGTCTGCGAAAATAGTATTTTATTGTAAATAATAAAAGGAGAAGTGTAGTTTTTATAAGTGATAGAAGCTTTATTCAAAATTTATGTGAAAGGCGCATAAAATTCTTCTCTTTAATGTGCAGAAATATGGACCAAATGTTACGTTTTGATGCCCTAAAAAATTGCTAATCTACATCAAGCACCTTTACTAAAACCTCATCAATTTTTGTAGAAGACACTTCTGTAATTGTAAATTTGAAATTTTCGATGTGTACATCGTCGTTTTCTTGAGGAATTCCTTCTGTAGCATGCACTATTAATCCACCTAAGGTTTCATAATTTTCGCTCTTAGGAAGATTTAACTTATAAGTTTCGTTAATATAATCCACTTCTAAACGTGCTGAAAACTTATAGGTATTGTCATTAATTTGCTCCTCTATCATCTCAATGATATCGTGTTCATCTTCAATTTCACCAAATAATTCTTCAACAATATCTTCAACCGTCATAATTCCAGAAGTTCCACCATATTCGTCAATTACAACAGCCATACTTCGACGCTTTTTAGTCAAAATACTCAACACATCTTTAATAAGTATTGTTTCTGGCACGAAAGCCACACGAATTATAATGGACTTAATCGTTTCTGGTTTTTTAAACAATTCAAAAGAATGCACATAACCCAAAATATCATCGATACTGTCTTTGTAAACGATGATTTTAGTTCGACCTGTTTCTATAAAAAGCTGTCTTAAATTTTCGATAGAATCTGAAATCTCTATACCAGTTATCTCAGTTCGTGGTACCATAACCTCACGTGCTTTCACTTCTGAAAACTCTAAGGCATTTTGAAAAATTTGAATCTCACTGTCTACATCATCATGATTTTCCACGGATTCCATTTGTTCCGTAATGTAATTACCTAATTCTACTTTGGTCATTGCTAAAACGACATCTTCACCATCAGCTCTAAAAATGTATTTTAAAACGGCATCTGAAATCCAAATAATAAAATCTGAAACCCACGAAAACAACACATAGAATATATAGGTTGGAAATGCTAATACCTTTAATAAAGTGTTGGCATAAATTTGAAAGAATACTTTAGGTAAAAATTCTGCAGTAATTAAAATAACCAAGGTTGAAATTACCGTCTGTGTTAACAGTTGCAAATCTAAAAACAAATAGGTTAAAGCCGTACTGTCTGAAGGTAACATGGTTTGAAACCAACGCACCAAAACCTCACCCATTTTAAAACCATAGATCACCAATGCAATATTGTTTCCAATAAGCATTGTGGCAATATATTTTGATGGTTTTGCGGTAAGCTTTCCTAAAATCTTTCCTAAAAAATCTCCTTGTTTCTTCTCTAATTCGATATGAATTTTATTCGAAGAGACATAAGCGATTTCCATACCAGAGAAAAAAGCTGAAAGTATAAGTGTACTTATAATAATGACTATGTCAGCCGTCATAAATTACTTATTATTTCGGTCTTCAAGTTTATTATTAAATCGTTTTTTAAAGAAAAACATAAAAATTGCTAATGCAGCAAGCCCTAAAGATATGTAAGCAACGACTTGTTCATCTATCCATGTCATCACAACATCGTACAAGAATAAAGCTGCAAAAACAAGGTAAGCGTATTGAAAGATCCTCGTTAATTTCATGTGTGTAATTTTTTTCAACTATGACATGCCGTTTACTATGTAATCACTCAGCTGAGCAATATAATCTTAACAGGCTTGTCTTATATGTTATGTAAAATATATTTTGGTAAAGATAGTTAATTATCAATTTGGAAATCACCTCCCATTTCTAACATCTGAAAGTTTTTAAATTCTTTATCCGAATCTAATAAAACACCATGTAAAGGTCCAATAGAACGCTTAAACAAAAAGGATTCATTTGTAAACAACCATTCTAGTTTTTGATTGTAATACAATTGCTCGGTAAATAACGTATCGTTTTCGGATGAAATAATTCTAACATCGTCTCGTAAATCAATAATATCAGTTTCTTTATAAACAATAGCGTAGTTAGACGTTATCGTCGTCTTATTATTGTTTTCGTCATATATTTTAAGCTCTATACCTATCGGAAACTCATTAAAGGGAAAATTCCGATTAGAATAATCTAACATTTTTGGACTTAACAGATTGGCAACTAACCTCACTGTATCTTCTTTTAACTCGGTATATTTTAAGTCTATATGTTCAGCTTCACCAATAGGTTGATTCTGCAACACACCCACTTTTTGAACCTCGTTAAAGTCATTGTTACATGAAAAAAACAAAGTCACAACAATTGCTGTGACTAGGTTTTTAATGATATGTGAATTTTTTGTTTTCAATTAACCTTTAGGTACAGTTACAGAACGTCCTATCCAGCAACCAATTTTAATTACTTCTCCTGCACAAGTACAGTTAAATATTTCTGTTTTGTTAGGCGCTTTAGCTCTATAACTAGCGGCTGTTTGCGCTGCTGTCTTTTTTAAACGACCATCAACTCTACCTGCCTTTTCTGCCTCAATTGCAGCTAACCAAAATACTGCTCTTTTGTTAAAGTTAGTGTCTCCACAACTGTTTGCACTAGCCGCATACATATTTGCAATTGCTAAATGTGGTGAACCATCTGCAGGATTAAGTTTTAAAGCTTCCATATAATATTGTCTTGCTTTTCCGTAGCTTCTTTTAGACTTAAGCTCATTAGCTAAACCTTTGTATAACTTCGCCTTTTTTAAAGGGTCTGTTGACAACTCTATTGTTTGGTCTATGTATTTTTGCTCACCTGTAAGTATGTAAAGGTAATATGCAGTGTCTGCACTTGGCTCGATAGTATTCTTTTGTTGAACTAACTTTAAGAATAACGGATCTTCTTTACACTCTTTAGCATACATTCTATTCATTGCACGCTGTAACCACTCGCTATTTGTTTTGTTTTCTTCAAAATCTCTTTCATAAAGCGGAACTAAAACGTCACAGTTAGCTCTATCACCAAGCTTTTTGTCCATACTTCCTAAAATCTGATTTTCAAAAGCCTCTATATTAGACTCATAACTTGACTTATAACGTCCTTCCGTTTTAGTAAGTGTTCCACCAGCTTCTTCTTTTTCAGCATATTTAATCAATTCCGTAGTCATTGAAGCAATTCGCTTTTCAATAATTTCGTTTACATCATCATACTTATTAAACATTTTTTGAGCATCATCTGAAGTTTGCGCACCTGCATCATATAAATCTACTGCTAAAGAAAAGTAAGTATAAAGACCAACTGCACTTTTAAAATTTTTAGGATCTTTTTTATAGGCTTCATCAAACATGTTATAAATCTCTTGGTCAGATTTATTTAGCACTTTTCTATATTTGTATGCTAAATTAGCTTTATCAACTAATACTTCACCAAGCGAATATCTAGATTCAAAATGCTCTCTACTCTGATCGTGCAACAACATTAAGTCTTCGATATGTGCTACTTGCTCTGCACCAGTAGACGTTTCTATCTTATGTTTTAAGATTTTCTCACCATGAACATAAATAGCTCTATTGAATTTAGGACACTTTTCTCTTACAATTTTCCACGGGCCATAAGCGTCATCATATTTTTTACTCTTTACATAACTATCAAACATTGATAGGTTGTTCATACAAAGTTCTTGATTGTCCTCTTGAGCAAATCCTAAGTTAACACTCATAAGGAGTGCAAAAAATAAAATAGTAATTCTCGTCTTCATCTTTAATTAATAATTAATATTTGTTAGTTATACTTTCTTTGTTCAAACCATCTAGAGTTCAATGATAAACTCACATTAAAGCTTATAAAATTCTCTTGAATTAAGTTTTTATTAGTTGTTCCTCGTTTTCCGAATTCTAAGCCTAAATTGGCATTAGAGAATAAGTTTCGGTTTCCAACTGGTAAACCTAGTCCAAAAGACATGCCAAACTCTTTTATTGACTCATCTTTTATAACTAAACCTGTATTTGAAAAATTAAATCCTGCTCTATAAACCGCTCTTTTAAAGTATCCTGAGAAAGCATTATAATCTGGAATATAAAAACCACCAACCGCTATTTTTGAAGAATTTTCATAGTTAGAAGGCAAGTTTGGAAATACCGGATTAGAAAAATCACTTGCGGTCTGATAGGTATACTCTGTACCAACAAACCAAGATTTTGGATCACCAACACCTACTCCTAAGGATAACGTTGATGGCAAGGTTAATTTTGTGTTTTTAAGATTTTGAGCCTCAAGATCTACATCAATAGTATTTGATGTCGATGATGTTTCGAGAGTAGTCGCATCTAAAGTAACTGTAGAAAACGATCTAACGTTATCTGAATTAAGTTTGCTTCCTGGAGCAAATGTGGCTGTAGTTGACAACTCTAGCTTATCAGTAATCATGGTTTTGTAGCTTAGACCAAAGTTTAAATTTAAACCACTCAAATCAGACCTATTAAATTCAACCGTTTGGTATTGCACTACTTGACCATTAGAATACTCTACTTCTAGTGCATTATTTTGAATGTTTCCGAAGTTATAATTAATATCCATACCAACGCTCAGTTTTTCTGTAATCTGATAACCAACACCAGCAAACACTCTATTTAAACCTCCTTCACCGTTGAAACGATTTTCTAAGACATTGTCGTCATTAATAAGGTCGAGCTTATATCCTACTGATGTAAAAGGCAGTAAACCAAAGCCAACTCCAAATTTTCCCATTGGCACAGATACAGCCAAATAATCGAAAATAGCATTATTAGTTTTTGCATCTCCAGAGTTACTTTTTAATGTTGTATTGGTCATTGTACCGGCAACCGTAAACTTTACAGGTCTACTTTCTCCATTAAAATAGGGCCCTTTTAATGGGTTTCCTGCGTAAGATGCTGGGTTTTTTAAATTAAAATGTATACTATCTAAGTACACACCAATTCCTCCCATACTCTGGTTCTCTACAGTACCTTTAAACTTAAGACTTCCAATACCATAAAAAGAATATGGAGAACTAGTACCTTGTTGTGCAAAAGCTGCAGAACCTATAATTGTAATACATATTACAATGAATCGTTTTATCATTATTTTGAATTATATTCTAGAATGAAATTCAAACCGTCCAAAAGAAAATTTGATTTCGCAAATATGGTATTTTTTAATTGGTTTGACAAAAAATTGCTATCTCCACCTGTTAAAATAACTGTTAAATCTGAATAATCTTCTCGATATTGGTCAATTACTCCATCTATTTCCTTAATTGCACCATAAACTACACCCGAATGAATAGAGGCCTCCGTAGAGTCTCCAACAATATTATTAGGCTGTTTTGTCTCTAATAACGGAAGATTTGCGGTTAAATTATTCAATGTTATATATCGCAATCGTATTCCAGGCGAAATAGCACCTCCCAAATAGTGATTCTCATGTGTCACAAAATCGTAAGTTATACAAGTACCAGCATCTATAATTAAGACATTATTATTAGGAAACTGGTTTACTGAAGCACAAACCAAAGCTATACGATCTACACCTAATGTTTTTGGTGTTTGATAATCATTTTTAAACGGGAAGTTTACGTTTGAAGTTAATTGAATAACAATTAAATCATTTTTTATTAATTCTACGTGCTCATCAGATAAGTGACCAACCGAAGAAATAATGGCTTTTTTTAACTTTGGAAAGCTTTTTTTCAAAGTTTTATATTGAATTTTAAACTCGTTTAGCTTAAAACTCAATTTATAAATTAAATCTGCCTTATTAAAAACAGCAAACTTAACATACGTATTTCCCACATCTACAATAAGATTCATAAGTAAATTATAAGTTACAAATTTATAAAATCAAATTTTAGCAAATTCTTTTTGTGAATAATAAAAATGCTTCTATATTTGCACCCGCTTAATTAAGCAACTGGTGCCTTAGCTCAGTTGGTAGAGCAAAGGACTGAAAATCCTTGTGTCCCTGGTTCGATTCCTGGAGGCACCACCAAAAAACCCTTATAAACCGTGTGTTTGTAAGGGTTTTTGAATTTTGTGTGCTGATTTGTGTGCTAATAAAAAAAACCGCTACAATTTATGTAACGGTTTTAAACAATGTATATTTAAAAAACAAATCTATGAAGCCGTACCAGAGCCTAAATATACACTGTTAGAAACTTGACCTCCATCATCAGTAATAAACGCCATAAAAAGCTCTACTGTATCACCTGCATAAGCATTTGGAATAGTTACAACTTCTGTTCCTACCGTTCTATCTGCACCATCAAGTATTGAAATTGATTCTTTTTTACTTGGATTGTAAACTAACAACATCGCTTTATCTGTTGCATTAGCATTTCCTCCTGTTGAGTTATCATCCCAACCAAAAGCAACTTGTCCTGCTACAGTTAAATCTGTTGTACCATTAACCACACCTGCTAAATTACCCCTACTTAATAGAGCTAAAGAATAATCAACCGTAAAGTTGGGTGCAGTACCCGAAATTGCATTATTCAACACATAAGACATCGCTGCATTGAATTCTGTTTTACCTACAGCATAAGATTTATATCCTTTTCGAATAAAACTTAAATTTGGCTGAAGGTATTCCAACGTAGCTGAAAACTTATTACGTTGATTTACCTGTCCTTCTGTTCGTGGATTGGCTACACTTACTGGTTTTGCTCTGATGTAATCAATGTTTTTCCATCTTCCACCTACTACGGTTCCTACTTTACCAGAGAAACCTCCTAAAATACCTTGGGCTATCTTCCCCATACTTATAAAATATTTAAAATTAACATACATTCGGATTTGGTACGGACATGATATAGACTTTAAAACTCTAACTAATATACGGTCATATAATAAAATACAACGAGTTAAAATACCGATATACAATAGATTACTACCATCTACACTAAATTACTATCGACTACTTAAAACCTAGCTGAATTAAAGAGTTTGCAAATGATAATTTTAGATTTTCGAGCTTAATTATTGTTTCTTTAAGTTCTTGTTGTTTTTTACTAATACTAGCCACAACTTTAATGCTCTTTTGAAACTCAAAACCACTACTCTTATTGAATTTAACACCTTTTTTAAGCGTGTTTCTACAATCATCTATTGAGATAAACGGAATAACACTTCCTTTTAAATAATAAGCGTAAAAACCGCCTATTTGTAGCATCATAGATAAATGAAACAGCGTGTTTTTTTCTTTTTCGGTTGAAGTTTGCACTACAAAACAATTAGGACAAGGATTTGAGAGGGGTTTTCCGCTGTTTAGACCTTTATTTAGGATGAAAAAATGAGGGTTTGAGTAAGTTTTTCCTGTACGGTGTGTTTTTAGTTCAAAAGTTGACATAGCTATCCAATTTAAAATTGCTCGCTACGCTTCGCTACATTATTTTTTTGAAAAGAAAAAAAAGATAGCTACAGTTGTTGTGGCGTGGGTAAGGCTGTCAAGTTTTTTGGATAAAAGTTTTTTGAGTTATAATGTTTAAATGAAAAATAAAATTGCTTGAAAAAAGTTTTATTCAAAACCCTTTAGGGCTTGAACTTTATAGCCTTGTGCGGCTGGCTGAGATAGCCACATATATTTGCTTCCTTTTTTTTTTAATAACTATCTATTTTATGGTGTTTTAATAAAGATAGGATTTAAAAATGAAAAATATGTCGGCGATATTAAATGGATATTACGCCAATTAAAAACAATATTATTACTCGGTCTAATTATATGTGAATAACCAGCAGTTGTAGGATAATAAGATTCAGTATTATAAGTTTTACCATGACAAGTAGCAAATTCATTTTCTGTTCTGACTTTTTTGTCTAAATTCAGATAGTAATCTTCATTTGTTGCACATAAAAAAACACCTAAATCAACTGAATTACTTTGTATAAGATTATCTATTTTCTTTAAATCATTTATAATTTTCATTCTTATTTGTTTACCTCCAGAATTACTTTCCTTTTTGTGTGGGAATTTAAACTCAATACCTATACGATATACTTTATTTTTATCGACAATCTCAAAGTACAAATCAAGAAACTTACCATCTTTAAAATTGGCTTTAAAAAGGTCTTTCTCAAAATCAATATTTGTTACGTTTAAAACACGATTAGAAGCTAATGACCATGCAAATTTAAAGACTAACGTTTTTTCTGATGAAATCGTAATTACACTTTGATTTAAGGCCACTTCTAGCGAAGACCAAATTTTATTTATTTCTTTTTCAATGATTTTTAAGTCCATAAGTTAATATTTAAAGAGGTTAATTATTTCTTCTTTTTTATCGAAAACTAGATTAAAATTAAAGGTTTCGTTTCTACCATCTGTTGCGCTAATAGGATTGTATAGTTGTAATTTACCTGCTATCATAGTGATGTCTCTATTTGTATGAGGGAAATATTCCGATATGAGCGAGTAGTCATCATATTTATACTCTTTTGTAGCATTATCATATTTATATATAGATAGTGTAGCAAAATCAATGAGGCACTTTACACCTAACAAATCAATTTTAAAACAGCAAACAACACGTATTTCTGAATTAACTAGAAAAAACTCCAAAAAATGAATATCTTGAAAAGCACTTACGTCATTGGTATTTATGTATACTAGATTATTACCTGTATATTCTAAATATAAATGACCTAAAAATACTTTCGGTGGCTTATTTATTTTCATGACTAATTAATTGTTTTTGAGGTGGTTATTACAACAATATAACAAACTTTTTTATAAAAAAAATGTCAATTTGTTTGGTTTATATTTTTTAATATATTTTAAAAAATGTATGTTTTATTAGTAAAAAATTATGTATGGATTGGACTTAATTATATATATTACATGGAACAATAAATTCAACTTTTCTGGGGAAATAACACTTAAAAAAATAGGTTATAGTTCGTTTTTGAGCGTTGGATGAAGCGCTTGTATGGGTATTGGGTTAAATAGTTGTTTGATAAAACAGCATTTAAATTAATACTTATACAGGACTTTTAGACGATAGCTTTTTGTTTTTTTGAGGAACGAGAAAAAGCAATATGCTATGGCGTAGTACTAATTTTCTTAAACCTATTTTTTTATATCCTATTTCTTGGGTGGTGGGGAAAAGTGGTCTTTAATATTTGTTAGTGAAATGAAACAAACAAAGACTTGAGTTAAGGAATACTTGGACTTAATGATGGTTTTGAGCAGTTGAATGAGATAACGAATATTATTTTCAATTATCTTAATCCTTTAATTGTTCGTTTGTTTAATGTTTGTTCAAAATGTGGTTATATGTTCGGAAGTGAGCGTTGGCTGTGCGGATATTTTACATAATGACAGTTATAGGTACGAAAATATAATAAAACGCCGTAGGCATCCATTGAAAGGATTTTTGCTCCTATAACTACGCATTATGTAACTTAGCTTTGGGTTGGTTTTGTGGCGGAATAGTTGTTTTAAGCGTTGGCAATAGCTCTTTGCTTTTTTGTTGTACTTATTTATTAAAATAGATACTTTTAAATAAAACAAGCAATGTGCTATTATAGCGTTGGCTACAACTATTATGACATAAAACTAACTATGTGGTGGCGCGCGGAACAACGCAAAAGACAGAGGATTTTTGCCTTTTCGCAAAAAACTGGGTTTTGGGTTGTGGGGATGAAATCACATTGCAATAGAAAATACAACCTGAACGGCTATTATAAATACCTATTCACAAATAACTACAAGTATGCTATAACTGTATTTTTTTTACACTTGATTGACAATTAAAATTACATCACACACATAAAAACCCTCATAAGCAACTAACAAGCAAATAGTTAAAACATTATAAAATAATCAAATATATTCATATATTTGCTTATATTTAAACTTTCATAGATTATATCAAAATTTCTTTATTAATAATATTATGTGTTCACAATACGTTTGTAACAATAAAATATTTTTTGAGTGAAATAATAAGCTAAATAATCTAGTTTACTACTTATGACAGCAGAAATTAAAGGTACTGAAAAGCAAACTGGCATCAATTTGTTCAATAGCTATTTGTCTAAACATCAAGAGTTCTCAAAACAGACTAAAGTAAGTGATTTATATTACCACGTTAATGTTGTTGCTGATGCTTATGGACAAGGACTAAAAGACGGACAAAATATTGGTAAGCAAGATTTCATTGATAAAATTATGAAATCAACCGCTGAAAAATTTGCAGAAAAAGCCAACCAAGTATACATACTGACAAAAAACACTTTATCCTATATAATAAGTAAGGGATATGATGTAAATTCTTTTTATATAAATATCTTTCATAACAATCCTAAAGTTATCATTGCTGTTGATAATAAATACTTACTAGATGATGATTTTGTAGAATTTGCTTACTCTAAAATATTTGAAGCGAAAAATACTTTTACTTCAATTTTTGATAACACTTTAGATATAAGTCTTGCAGGAACCGAAAATCTTGATATTGAATTACTAGATCAAGATGGATTTGAATACTCTGAGGTTGTTTAATTTATGGCTAAAAAGAAGGAATTTGGTGACAGAAACAAGACTTTAAGTAATCAATTACTTAGTGATAAAATCTATTATGATTGGGTTGTGACTACAGCTTTCTACTCAACTATACATTATGTTGAAGACCATATACTTCCAACAAAAATTGGAACTAAAGATTGCAATTGTATTGCTCAAGTAAAAAAAGCATATAGCATGAGAGGACGGCACGAAGCCAGAGAAAGACTCGTTTTTGACAATTTAGGACCTAAGATAGGTGCTAGATATAAGTGGTTAGATGATAGATCACGAAACTCAAGATATGAAACCTTTAAACTACAAGCTTCAGAAGCACTTAAAGCAAAAGAATATTTAGACTATATTTTTAGTGAATTGTACGAAGAAAATAAATAGATATTTGCTAGAATACCGCTTGTTTAATTAAGCTCATAATGTATTCTAAATCATCGGTGTTTTTAATAACTAACTCATAATCTCCATTTCCCCAATGACCAATATTAGAAACATCACGCATTAAATTTTTAGGGTCGTCAAGTTCACCACTTTTTAAGTTTACCCATAGCTTTATACCACTTTTTTGAATTAAAATATCACAGATGATACGGTTGCCTTTAAAAGCAATTCTTTTCTTACGAGGTATTATTTCTATGTCTTCTTTGAAATTTAATATAGAATCTCTAAAAGTTTCATACAATTCTACTGCACTATCAGACTTATTTAATGTATGGTCTTCTTCTGAATAAACTTTAATTTCTTTGGTGATATTATCCAACTGCGTATTACTTGATGTAATTGGTTTAATACTTTCTGCCGATTTACTTTTCTTTATTTGATTTACACTAATTAAATTGTTCTCATAACGTTTTATTTCCCATAACTCAATAGCAATATCTTTAAAGTTTGTGGCTGTCTTTTGATTTTCTGTAAAACCTGTTGAAACAAAAACAACTCTTGTTTGACTCCAATCTACATCTGTGCGTTTTAAATTTTGTTTTAATGTTTCGTTATATTCAACTATAAAATCTGCTTTATTTTCAAGCATTAAACTTAAATATGTAAAGCCTTGATCTACTACACTTATATTTTTACTTCTCTTATATTCGATAATAATGAATGCATTTGATTGTGTATCGTAAGCTAAAGTATCTATACGTTTGTTTTTAATAGAAAACTCTGATTTTACTAATTGTAAATTCATCAAAGCATCTAAATTGTTTTCAAAAAGTGATTGTATTTCCTTTTCTAACTTAAAAGGTTTCTCCTTTAAGATAGTAATAGACTCTTTCGATTTTAAATTATATAAGTGCATAAAATTTATTTCTATTATAAACGCCCACCAACACCCTTAAACTTCTCTACAAAAGAGGAAATTTTCTGAAAAACACTTTGTTTTTTAGTTAAGTACTGAGGGTTTAAAGGACTCATTTTAGGTAAAATTGAATTAAGTTCTGTACCGTTCTCACTAGCATATTCACGTTTTAATGATGCTATGATGTAACGCTTTGCTTCTTCTTCATTCAAACTTTCTTCGGTAATTAATTCTGAGGCTTCTTTTTTCTGTTTGGCTTGTGCATATCCAAAGAAAGCATCTATAATATTGGCTTTTTCTTTTATATTATCTAAATCTGTTTCGTTGATAAAATCTACAACTAAACTCTCTTTTGCTCTATTACCGACACTTGCACGAATTACACGTCTTATTTCTTCTACTAAATCTGCTTTATTCTTGGTTTTCTTGTTACTATCAAAAATTAATTCTAAAATGTAGTCTAAGTTTATTTCTTGAGATTTTAATAAATCGACTTCAAAAACCACATCATCCCAATCAATATCTGATTCTTCTGCTTCATTACCTTGTTTTTCTCTTCTTAACCAATCACGAATGTCATTATAGGTAGAGCGGTAATCTTGTATGGTTCTTTCTGCAGGTACTTCAATAGCTTGCATACTTACAATATCTTCATCTGTTAAGAAGTTTTCTTCTTTAAATGCTTCTATAGCCTCTTCATCTGTATGGACAATACTTTGTAGTTCTTTCAGATGATTAAACTCATCATAATTTTGCAATATGTTTTCTACGCGTAAATATTCACCAAAGAGTTTAGAAAATTCTTTTTTGTCCTTTTCTGTTTCTATCTCATCAGGATTGGGGAATTTTTCTTTTAATTCTGCTACCACTTCAACATAACCTCTTCGTGCGTTACCTGTTGCAATATCTGTGAAGCCTTCTAAATATTCTTTATAGCTTTTTTCTAATACTACATTTTTAGTACTGCTATCACCAAATAAAGTAATTGCATCTATTGTTGCTTGCTCTAAATCTCTAAACGTAACAATATTACCAAAGGTTTTTGTAGCATCGTAAATACGGTTGGTACGTGAAAAGGCTTGCATTAAACCATGATAGCGTAAATTTTTGTCTACAAATAAGGTATTTAAAGTAGGTGCATCAAAACCTGTTAAGAACATCCCTACTACAATTAATAAATCTACTTCTTTGTTTTTTACACGTTTGGCAAGATCCCTGTAATAGTCTTGAAAGCCTTTACTATCGATACTATAATTCATTTTAAATGCCGCATTATAATCATCAATAGCTTTAGTTAAAAACTCTTTAGCACTTACATTCATAGCTGTAGGCTCAAAGGTTTCGTCTTGAATTTCTCCAATTGCTCCTTGTGCTTCATTTGCTGCAAAAGAAAAAATAGTTGCTACCCTTAAAGGTTTATCGCTGTCTTTTTGAAGCTTGTTTAATTCTTCATAATAACATTTTGCTGCATCTACACTACTTACTGCAAACATGGCGTTAAAGCCGCTATTACTACCTTTTGTACGGTGTGTTTTTTGCCTGTAATGGTTTAAAATATATTCTGAAATTTCTTTGATACGAACAGGATGTAATAGGGCTTTTTTATTTTCTGCTGCCGATAGTTTTTTTAAATCTTGTTCCGACTCAATCCCTTTAAATTTTGGACGAACATCATTATAATCTACTTTAAATTTTAATACTTTTTCATCTCTAATAGCATCTGTTATTACATAAGAATGTAATTCGGTACCAAATACGCTTTGAGTAGTTTCTGAACCTAAAGCATTTTCAGGAAAAATAGGTGTTCCTGTAAAACCAAACTGATAGTATTTTTTAAACTTCTTTTTTAGGTTTTTTTGAGCCTCCCCAAATTGTGAGCGATGTGCTTCATCAAAAATAAAGACCACTTGCTTTTTATAAATCGCTAAATCATTTTCACCCTTCATTAAGTTATTTAACTTTTGAATAGTGGTTACAATAATTTTATTATCGATTTTATCTATATTTCTTTTTAAACCTGCAGTACTGTCTGAACCGTTTACACTATCTGGCGAAAAGCGTTGGTATTCTTTCATGGTTTGAAAATCCAAATCTTTACGGTCTACTACAAAAAACACTTTGTCTATAAACTCTAATTTTGTCGCTGCTAAACGTGCTGCTTTAAAACTGGTTAATGTTTTACCAGAACCTGTAGTATGCCATATATAACCACCTCCTTCTGTGGTCGCCCATTTTTTAGCATTATATGAACTTTCAATTTTCCATATAATTCGCTCTGTTGCTGCAATTTGATACGGACGCATTACTAATAACGTATTATTACTATCAAAAACAGAATACGTTAATAACACGTTTAAAAGTGTTTGTTTTTGAAAAAATGTCACTGTAAAATCTTTTAAGTCTTTGATTGACTTGTTTTTTACATCTGCCCAATTCATGGTAAAATCGAAGCTATTTTTATTACGCTTTACAGTATTGGCAAAATAACGACTATCTGTACCATTAGATATTACAAATATTTGCAAGTATTTAAAAAGTGAGTTTGAAGTATTAAAACTTTCTTTCGTATAGCGATGCACCTGATTAAATGCTTCACGAATAGCTACACCACGTTTTTTTAATTCTATTTGTACTAAAGGTAAACCGTTTACTAATATGGTAACATCATAACGATTGGCATTTGTACCTTTTTGCTCGAACTGTGAAATAACTTGAACCTTATTACGTGAAATTTTTTTCTTATCTACTAAATAGATGTTTTGAATATGCCCATCATCAAACACAAAATCGTAAATATAGTTATCGTGTAGTTTACGTGTTTTATCAACTAGGTTATCACTTGGTTTGTCTAAATATTCTTCTACAAAACGTGCCCATTCTTTATCTGTAAATTGCATATCATTTAGATTTTGCAATTGTACACGTACATTAGCCAACATAGCTGTTGGTGTGGTTAGGTGTTTTACATACTCATAGCCTTGATTTATTAAATCTTTTACCAATTCTTTTTCTAAATCTGCTTCTGTTTGATACCCAGAAGGTGTTTCATTTACTTCTGAAAACTTTTTGTAGTTATCTAAAACAATGAAATTGTTTGATTCTGCTATGGTTTTGTATTGACTCATTTGATTACTACTATTTTTTAAGCTTCTTCTATTGCTATTTCTTCTTGTAAAAATTTGGAATTATCTAACAAATATTTAAATAAATAATTAACCATTTCTTTTTCAGGTGGTGTTGGCTCTCTCACTTCTTCACTTGATAACGTACTATGGCTATAAAAATTCATAATACGACTTATATATCCTTCTCTATTATCATTTGGTAATAATTCAGACCATTTACTATAACCTAGAAAGTTAGCTGTTTTTTCATACAAATTACGCAACAACACAAAATGAAATTTTGAAACTTCATTATTGTCTATTGCATTTTTTATTACGTCTCTTAAATACAGATGATATGAAAAGCTTTTGTTAGAATCACCATGTTTAGGGTCTAAATTAAACGTACCATCTTCATTTTTGCTCAACATAAAAGCTCCCTTTTTTCTAGCTAAACCAAGCTCATTATAAAGCACATTATAAAAAAGTGGATTGTGTGTAGAAATTATAAATTTGATACCATTTGATTTTCTAATCAATTCAGCTAAATTAACAGCAAGCTCTATTAAGTGATTTTCATCTAAAGAACTTATTGGGTCGTCAATGAAAATGTATTCTAAATCATCAAATTTATTGTCTGCCCTATCTTCGGGTTCTGGTATATTTAAAAGCTCAACAATCTGTTGTATTAAACTATAATATACACACCATATAAAATTACTTTCTTCTCCTTTTGATATTTTAATATTATTCTCACTTCGGTCGTCACCACTTGTAACAGAAAATGTTACTTCAGAATATGCTTTTACAACAATATTTTTACCATCTTTATCTTGTGTTGTATATTCTTCATTGAATAGCGGTGTTATAGAATCTGTTGTAAAGTGTTGAAAGTTTTTTACGATATTATCATCTAAACCTTGGTCTTTTAAAAAACCTAACGCTAAATCTGTAAAATTGTTGGGTCTAATTAACAACTTACGATTGGTATCAGCATCTAAATCATTATCCCAATAAAATAAATCTTCTGTAAATGCATTGTAATACATTACTTTGATACCTGATGCTTCTTGCTTTTCTTCCTGTTCTTCGACAGAAACTTTTGGGTCTACTAACAACCTAAATTTACGTGATAAGCGTGTTTTCCCTACACCATTAAAGGCGTAGATTAACTGCACTTTTTTTTGGCTATCTTTAAGTGCTTGTGCTATTTCTGTTAATAACTGACTCATATGCTTATTCTTCTACAGTGTCTTTAGGGAAAGTCAGCAGTTTTTTTCTATAATATTTATATTGTATTTGTCGTGCTGAAAGCTCTGCTGAAAGCTCTGCTGAAAGCTCTGTAAATTTATTTAAGGCGTCAACTATTTCATTTTGAATATTTAATGAGTTTTCTGATTTATTTGGGCAAGGTATTGGTATTTTTTTTTCGCAATATTTACTAATCCACTGTCTTTTATGGTCACCTTCTACTAAACCACTTGGTAGCGTGTTGAGCCAAAAGTAAATATACCTTAAAGAGGTTTTCGTATCATCTTTAGAAGTTATCATTTTCATTGCCGATGATTTCACTTTAAAATCAAAATCAACCCATTTATTAGCAGTAGTAAAGTCATCAAATATAATTACTGGATTTTTTGAACCTTTGTAAATACCATTAGTTTCATCTGTGTACCCAAGAATAAAAGTTTTACCTGCTGTTAAAACTGGGGTCTTATATTTATCACTATAATCAGTTGAACTAACTCTATAATTACCAGGTTGCTCGTAATTCGTAACATCTCCAAGTGGCATCCATTCAAAATCAACACCATCAACTAATTTTTCTATAAAATTCTCACTATTATTGGAATCAATATCTTTAACTAATATCTCAATATTTTCACGAAGCCTATTTATATTTTTCACAGTATCTGAAACCTTTTCATTCAGCTCATTAATATCAATGTCTTTTTCCGTTTTCTTTGGTTTAACATAAGAATTTACAGAAAGATTGTAATTCTTTTCGGCTATTTTAGTATTGTCTATAGTTGTAGTAACATGTGCAACTTCTGCTTTGCTATCAAACAGTTGCATAATTTTTTCAATATGGTTGTCATATAACACATTATTGTTGGTTTCTTTTTTAAAGAAATTTTCACCGGTAGCATCTATAAACTGTGTTTTTGTATCTGTCTTACTTTTAGAAAGCACTAAAATATTTACCGCTATGGTAGTACCGTAAAATAAATTAGGTGCTAGTGCAATAACAGTTTCTACATAGTTGTTATCTACCAAGTACTTTCTTATTTTTTGTTCTGCACCACCACGGTAAAAAATACCAGGGAAACATACCAATGCAGCTCTACCTTTACTTGATAAATAGCTTAATGAATGTAGTACAAACGCAAAATCTGCCTTCGATTTTGGTGCTAATACTCCTGCAGGTGCAAAACGGTCGTCGTTAATAAGCGTAGGGTCGTCACTACCCTTCCATTTTATAGAATATGGCGGATTAGATACAATGGCATCAAATGGTTTGTCGTCTCCTAATTGTGGATTCATTAAGGTGTTACCCAACACGATATGAAACTTGTCGTAATTTACGTTATGTAAAAACATGTTCATACGTGCCAAGTTGTAGGTAGTATGGTTTATTTCTTGACCAAAGAAACCTTCTTCTATTATATGATTGTCGAAATGTTTTTTAGCTTGTAAGAGCAATGAACCAGAACCCACAGCAGGGTCGTATATTTTGTTGATTTTATCTTGCTTATGCATTGCCAATTGTGCAATGAGTTGCGATACGTTTGTTGGTGTAAAAAATTCACCTCCAGACTTACCTGCATTGGCTGCATATTTGTGAATGAGAAACTCGTAAGCATCGCCAAATAAATCAATTTTATTGTCTTGAAAATTACCCAAATTTAATCCTGCAACACCTTTTAACACGTCTGCTAATCGGCTGTTTTTATTTGTAACGGTATTACCTAATCGGTTGCTTGTAGTATCAAAATCAGCAAATAAGCCTTTTATATCCTCTTCTGATGGATAACCATTTGCAGAACTTTCTATTGCTGTAAATATTGCAGCTAAATCTGTATTTAGATTATCGTTATCATCTGCATTTTTAACTATGTTTACAAATAACTGACTTGGATAAATAAAATAGCCTTTGGTTTTAATGGCATCTTCTTTTATTTCAGGTGTTATTACTGTATCTGGTAAACTTGCATAGTCAATACTATCGTCACCTGCTTCAATGTAATCCGTAAAATTTTCACTTATAAAACGATAGAATAATGTCCCTAATACGAAGTGTTTAAAGTCCCAACCATCAACAGAGCCACGTACTTCGTTAGCTATTTTCCATATTTGATTTTGTAATTGTGTTCTTTGGTCTATGCTTGTCATTTATTGATTTTATATTGTTTTGTTCCAATGTATGGAACTTGATTTAAATTTTATGGTAATTATATTCTAATCGTTAAAAATATAAATATAAATTGGTTTAACATTGAGGAAACTCTCATTACCCAATTATCTTTTATTTAAAACACTATAGGCATGTCGCTATCGTTGTTTGTTTTATATTTCTTATTGATATAGTAATGCTATTGTTGTATTATATACCTACTTATAATGTTTCTATTTTTTTCCTTCTTTTAAAGTATAATTCGGTGTAAATCTTATCAATTTGCTGAATATAGTAGCTTCCATTTAAAAACACTATATTTTGACTTTCATCTCTATATTCGTTTCCTTTTTTAGCTGCATATACTTGATTTTTTTGAAGTTTTAGATATTGTTTTTTCACTTCAATTAAACCCCATCTTTCAGCTGCTTGTTTTAGCCTGACCGCTTTATTAATTGTGATTCCGAAAAATTCCTTGATACTTAACACAGATACTTCTGCATATTTTTTTGTATCACAGGAAAACGTAATAGTCTCATCGGCGCTCCTACTTTTTAGCACGTTGCTACTACGTTTAAAATGTTTCCTGCAATATGTTTTGTATGGCTGTGTGTATATAATTGCACCTAATGTTGCCCTAATATGTGTTACATCCTTATACGTAAAAGGATATGCTCTACGTGATACCCAATTGTATTTTTGCCTTATTTTTTCTAAAGACATCAATCTATAGAACTGATAATCTTCATCGTAATGTAACCACTCTAACTTTTCAAGCCTACTGAAATTAGACTTTACCGTTTTGGTTGTTTTACATAGCGTTAAACTTGCACAATCAATGTTGTAATTATCCCAATGAATCTTTCCTGAAGGGTAGCTTAATTTTAAATAAACATACAACCTAAAAGGGTTTTCTGAATTATTTTGCACTACCCAATTACACATTTGTAATGGAATATTAACTTTTGAAATATTTACTATTTTTTTTTACTCGGATTGTAATTAGCATCTATTACTTCGTGCATATCAGATAACTTATAAAATACTTTATTTTTTATTTTTAAGTATGGCAGGATACCTTCATTACGCCATGTACTTGCAGTTTTAGTAGTAATCTTAAATAATTGCAATATATCTGCATTATCTAAAATTGTATATTCTGGTGACTGTATATTATTAATTTTTTGTTGTTTAATTAAATACTCTAAACGTTCATTTATCTTTTTAAGACTGTCGTTTATTGGGTGTTTGAATTCTGCCATAATTAGTTATTGTTAGAGTTAATACTAATTAATGCCTGGTCTAATTCGGTACGTTTATACCTGATTAAGTTTCCTAATCTATAGGGTTTTAGAATTCCTTTTTTATTCCAATCTGATAAGGTTACTAATGAAACTTTTAAAATTTTGGCAGCTTCTTTTCTGGTGATATATTCAGCTGGTTTTACAGGTTGAAAATGCTCTACTAAAGCTTTTAATTCTGTTCTGACATCGTTTAGGATGTTCTCTTTTAGTTCGTTTGGTGAGATACCAAATACATGTGTTACTTTACTTTGTTCCATCGTTATGGGTTTTATTGTTTGATGGGATAAAAGTATATAGCACTTAACTGTTTCTTACTATTGGTGTAACTCCAACAAGTACTCCAACACTATGAAAGATTGTCTAATTCTCGCTCTATTTTATCAATATCCTTTTGGTAATTTTCGCCTAGTTCGCTTGGTTTTTTGTCTAATTTCTGAATTGCTGTTTTAATGTTCTTGTCATTTAAACCTGTGATAATACTTATTAATTCTGATTGCTTTACTTTGGATGCGTTTTCAATTATTGGATGATTAAAAAAACCTGTTTCCTGAAGTAATAATACAATTTGATTTACAGTTAATTGTTTTAAATTTTCCTTTTTCAATTTAAGATTTGCTTCTTTTTGTTTTCCTGACTTGGTTTCAACAAACTCTATTATTTTTTTAACCTCTAACATACTGGCGTAACAATAGAAATCGATTTGTATACATAGCAGTTTATGTTGTTCTTGATGCGTTGTATAATGCATTCCTTGATAATAGGTTTCTAATGCATCATTTAGTTCTTTATTTTTAAAGTTTGGAAAATCATTTATATCAACATCATACTCTTGAATATATTTATCTATAAAATCGTTTGAAATGCTAGCGAAAGGCGTTTTAGTCACTTTATCTAATACATAACTTAAGTAATCCTCCTTTTTATCCTTATCTAGAATTAATAGGTTTTCTGTAATTTCAGATTCTAAATAAGGTGTGTAATGTGTAAGCCCACAATCATATAATTGCATAAATGATGTTTCCCTAACAGCTCTTTCATCACTTATTTCTTTGCAAAAGACTGTTAAATATTCATCTTTGAAGGGTTTGTTATTTACAATTGGTATTTGTGCAGGTTCTTGAGGCTTGGCTTTTGGCATTTTAGACTTTAAAAATTCTATGAGCTGATTTGCATATTTACAACAGAAATAATTTAAGAAGTCTGTTTGTAAGAGTAAAGCTTTATCTTTTTCTGCTGAAAAAGGTTCCATATCGTTATAATGCCTATCCAATACTGCAAAAATTGGTTCTTTATGGTCTTCATCTTCTAAAATCGCATCTATGGAAATACTATATTCTTTAAGCCAACTATTTATGTAATTAATACCAGCATCTTTTACATAGTCCTGCTTCTCAATTTCATTCACTAGAAAATCTAAATAAACATCTTGATTTTCAGTTCTGTTCATTAATTCTTTTAAGACCTGAGACTTTATATCTAATATTAAAGTTTGAAATTTTTTAGCAACACCAAAAGCTGTAGAGGTTCTTAAAATATCTTCATCGCTTAGTAACTCACAAAATTTATCAAAAGAATAAGTATCTTCCATTTATACTAATTTTTAAATATGATTAAACGTTAAAAAAACCTCCTTTGACAATATGTGATGCTCTTTCTTGATTTTTGATTCTAATATACTTATAAAATTCTTTTTCAGTTGTATGGCCTGAAAATAGCATTATATCAAACACACTCATTCCTGCTTTATATTTGTTGGTGCAGAAACTTCTTCTTGCCGTATGCGATTTGATTAAGTCGTATTTTGGAATCATTTCTATATTAAGCTTACCGCCTTTGGTGTACTCACACTTGATTAACTCATCCCATTCTAACATTTGACCAACTTGTTTGATGTTTTCGTTTAAATCTTGCTCGTGTATTTTTTTAGGTGGTTTTCCGTTATACCTCGCATTCATTATAGATTTCATTTCTTTGGTAATAGGACAATGCACAACTCTACCGTATTTACGGTTTTTCTTTTGTTTGATTTCAAAGAATTGCACGCCATCAATTGTAATAATATCTTCTTCTTTTAATCCGTTATAGTCACTTATACGCTGACCTGTATAGCATCCCATCAAAAAGACATCTCTCGCATGTTCTAACTCTGGATATTTCGATAATTCCTTTTCAAACATTTGTTGTATTTCATCATCAGTTAAGTAGATTTCGGTTGTAATTTCTTTCTTAACTTTAAAATCATTACTCTTAAATTTTTGATTGGCAGAATAACCTTCAGAAACTGCATAATTTAAAAACGTTTTTAAAGTTTTTATATGCTTTCCGATAGTATTTAACGAGTAGTTATTAGCTTCCATAAACTTAACAAACTTGTTATAAAAGTTCATATCAATAGCTTGAAATATCAACCTTGTATTATAATGCTTCTCATACTCTTGTAGTCGTTTTTGTGTCTGCTTATATGAGCGTAGCGTAATATTTGAAATTTGACCATCTTTTAAATCAATAAATTGCTGAATAACCTCGAAGAATGTTAGGTTTTTATTAAATTCAATGTTAGGGGTTATCTTTTTAGTAAACACGTCTAAATGATACTTTAAGACATCTTTAGAGACTTCTCCTTGCTCTTTAGTTAGCTCTGAATACTTTTTGTTGATAAACTTTTCTAAACCGCTTAAATAGTCGTTTACTTCGTCTTTGTTTGAGATAGATGCTTTGTTTTTAACCCTTTGTTTTTTAAAATCCCAATCGTCATAACAACTTTTATATCCGGTTGAGTATCTAAAACGAGTAGTACCATAAGCAAAGTTTAAAATAATTAAACTCTGCTTTTGTTTTGAATTTTGTAATTTTGAATTCGATTCCCTAAATGCGAAACGAGCTGTACCTTTAGAACGTGAAATAGCAGTCATAACGTTGATTTGTTTGACTTAAAGATACAAAATTGTGTGCTATTTTGTGTGCTTTTTAAGGTTTATTTGTTTAAGACCTACTTAATAAATACAGAATACAAAACACATAAAAACCCTTATTTAATAGGTGTTTCAAAAGGTTTTAATAAGATTTACAATGTTTAAGAAAGGTTTAAGTTGGTGCTGGAGGCACCACCTTAAAACCCTCGTTAACTCTATGTTTTCGAGGGTTTTTTAATTTACAGCTTTTTATTTACGGCGTTAATTAACGCTAGTTCACTAGCATTCACAGCATATTCTAACATCATGTGTAATTACACATCCTTCAACGAATTTACTTTTTTTCACATCAACGTTTAGGAAAAATATAGAAGATTATAATCAATTTTAATTATTTTGAAGTTGATAGAAAAGGGAAATCCCTGTAAAAAATATAATTACAGGGATTTCGACTCGCTACAAATCAATTGTTATAAAGCTTCAAAACGCACATTATCTATTGCAAAATTTAATAATACATCTGCTCCTTCAAATGCCATCCCAAATTCTGCGTCCACGAGACTAAAATCTGGAACTCCTAATACGGAACACGGTATAGATACGGTGGTCCAGCCTTCAGAATCAAAGGCTTCACCTGTATCGTTCCATGGTGCCCAATCATAAAAAGCATCGACACCATCTGAATCATTAAATCTAATTCTAAACATGCCTGCCGTTAGTGGTTCTATGGTATTAATATCAAATTTTAATACATAACCAGATAAATTTGACCCAACCGTAGATGCTCCATGAAAAGTACTGGCATCATTTCTCCAGAATAAATCTTGCCATCCTTCACCTCCTGTTTGGAAGTTTGCTCTACCATAAGCACTACCATCTAAACTTAGTGAAACATCGTTTTCCGCCACAGCATTTCCCCACCATGGTCCGTTCGCATCCCAATCAAAGAACACTAATGAAGTATCATCTATAGGATCTGGCCCTCCACATCCTGATGTATCAAATCGTACATTATCTATTGCAAAGTTTAAGAGCACATCTGCTCCTTCGAATGCCATTCCGAACTCCGCATCAACTAAACTAAAATCTGGAACTCCTAAAACAGATAACGGAATTTCAACAGTTTCCCATCCATCAGTCGTAAAAGGCTCTCCGGTATCATTCCAAGGTGCCCAATCGTAAAACGCATCTACTCCATCTGCATCATTGAATCTAATTCTAAAAGCACCATCAGTTAATGGTTCAATGACATTTATATCGAATTTTAATGAGAAATTACTCAAGTTACTACCCACAGCTGAAGCACCATTAAACGTTCCCGCATCATTTCTCCAAAATAAATCTTGCCAACCTACACCTCCAGTTTGGAAATTTGCTCTACCATATGAACTACCATCAATACTTAAGGCTGCCGTATTTTCTGCGGTAACATTTCCCCACCAAGGCCCATTGGCATCCCAATCGAAGAATACCATTGAAGGATCTCCTACAGGACATAATCCTCCAGCGCCTGTTTCAATTCCAAGAGCACTTAATAATCCTTCTGGGATTAAAACGCGGTTAATTTCATGAATAACTCCGTTATTGGCACCAATGTTTCCAGTGGTAATAGTAGATGGTATGGCGTCACCAAAAGAAGGTAATAATCGCGCATCGTCTCCTGATAAGTCTGCAGTAATATCGTCACCATATAGTGTTGAGATCGCACCTCCATCTGTTAACTGGCTAGCCATTAAACTTCCTGTATGAAGGTGATAATTTATTAAATCGGTTAATACAGCTAATTCTTCAGGTGTATCAAAATCATCTAAAGTTTCAAAATTATTTATAGCTGCAAAAAGCCCAATAAATGCGTCGTTGTTTGGCACAAAAGCAGTTAACTCATCCGTTGATAAGCTATTTGTTAAACTCACCTTTTCTACAGCGTCTAAAAATGTTGTAAAACCTCTATCATTACATCTTTCAACAATGTTAAGGGTTGCACTTAAAATACTTTGAAAAACGTCTTCTGGTAGTAATACTTTATCTACACCATGCACAACACCATTAATCCCCTGAATATCCGTTAAAACAATATTTGCATTATTATAAGACGTATCATCTATAACAGTTCCACTAATAGCAAATGAATCGCCTTGCATTGATGTTTGTGTTGAGCCATCAGCATCAGCTGCAAGTATATTTGCTCCTGTTACCACATGATACTGTAAGATTTGTTGTAAAACCTCCTCCGGAACATCAGATAAGCTTGTCCAACCAAACGCTCCATTTACCTGAGCCATTAACGCTTCAAATGCAGCATTGTTTGGAGCAAACAACGTATATGGATAATTTTCGTTTGCTGTGTTTGATATAGATAACATCTCCCCTAATCCAGCTAACTCAATTGCACTGGCAAAACTAGAGTAATCCGGATTTGCGACAACATGGTCTAATACAGTTGGGGGCGTTAAAACAGCATCTACGGTATGAAGAATGCCATTTGTTGCTCCTATATCAAAAGAATTATCGACCAATGAAGCCATACCATTAAATACTATTTCATCTTCCGTATTTGTATAAAAACTAATATTATTCCCATCTGGACCAGTTGCCAAAGTCTTTAAATAACCTGTTTCCATCGCTCCTGTAAAATCAGCAGTAACCGTACTTAATACATGGTTTAATAAAACATTTTCTAATGCCTCTCCTGTTAATGAGCTTATGTCTGAATTACCAAATGCCGAATTATTTGGCGCAAAAACCGTATAGGTTGTTGTACTGCTTAACGTAGAGTCTAAGCGCACATCTGCCAAAGCATCAGAAAGTATAGATAAATTAGGACTCTCCGATATAATTTCGGTTATGTTTTTTGGGCTGCTTGATGATTGAAACATATCATCATCATCCTTACACGAAAAAAAGCATGTAAATCCAAAAAGCAAAGTGATATATAAAATTTTAGATACTTTCATTATAAATATTTTAGATAATTAGTTTAAAATTTCTTCTGGTCGACTTCTATTATAGGAAACCAAAATCATCTATATAGAAAATGTATTGTGCTAATCCCGTATTCGAAGATTCTTGAAAATCCATTCTAAATATTGTATCTGGCGCACCACCATTAGGGTAAAAATCTGACAACGGAATAACCACTTTATTCCATTCTCCTGGTATTAGATCTATAGGTTGTACTGTTTGGGCTCCATCAAAATCATTTAAAGCAATTTGTACTTTATCTCCCGCTGAACCTGTTCCATAAACAGAAACCGTTAAGGCATCATATTCATCAAAAGGAATATTTGGTGCTAAGAACGTAAGGCCAGACCATGCTTCTCTGACACTTTTTATTGAAAATTCACCTAATGCAACTTCGGTAGAAGCCAAATCATGAGTTCCACCCCATTCACTGGTTGACCAATCAGCATGTAAAGCATCAATAAAAATAGAATAACTAAATCCATAAGAATCCGATTGTGCCACAGCACCTCTGCTCGTCGCTAAATAAATAAACGCTTGTTCTACTCCTGATGGTACTTCTACAACAACTTCTGTTTGAGAAATAGATAAAATTGTTGCAGGTGCCTCTACTAGATTACCGTTTTCTTCAGATCCTGAAACGAAAGTAACCGAAGCTGTATCTGTAAAATCACCTCCTTGAAGAGTAACTGTTTTTACTCCATCTACCGTTTCTTCAGTAAATCCATCAATTGATAGTAATGAAAAATCATACTCGGTTGCACCTTTCAAATTTTCTAATCGCAGAATATTTTCTTGATCGATATATGGCGCATCTTCTGGCACTTCCACAAACGCTATATTATCCGTTAAAAGTGCCGGATTAAAGCCTGCAGGAAAACCATTAAAGTCAATTGATATTAATGACGCTAAATTCTCACCTCTTATAATGTAAGTTCCTTCCAATACTCCCTGTGTTACAGGCACATCTTCCCTCGCCTCACTTACACTATGAATAACTGGCGGTGCTGTTGCTTCTGGAATTGAATCCTTGTGGAATTCATTTTCGCAAGACGTTAACTGAATTAAGGCTAACAGCATTAAAAAGAAAGCAGATATGTTGTTCAATGTGACACTATTTTTTTTCATAATCTTCTTTTTTATTTTTATTCTCCAAAATTATAAGGCACTGGTGGTTGTTGAAGTGCTGGGTTATTTTGAATTTCGTTTGTAGGATATGGGAAAAGCATATCATCCATTGTAGGACTATACATCTCAGAGTTCACAGTAGGAGGAGTTGTATCATTGTTAAACGTTCCTCGTTCTGTAGTGCTTAAATAGCTCATAGCAAAAGAAGGTCCTCGTCTTACAACATCGTACCAAAATTCAAATTCAAAAGCCAACTCAATTCGTCTTTCTTGAAAAACGTCATCAACAGTAGGATTATCAATATTTTCTAAACCGGCACGTCTTCGAACTTTATTAAGAGATTCTGCTCCAAAAGAACTTGAGCCTCCACCCATAAGTGCTGCTTCTGCATTTATTAATAACAATTCACCATACCTAAGAATATACGTGTTATTTGGATAGCTCTGTTGAGCTCCACCACCATTAGTCGCTGCATTACCAACTACATATTTTTTTATTCCAGCATTTGTGCCTTGATGATTTATGTTCTCAGAAACCGCATAACCTCCGTTTAAGTCTCCGTAATACGAACCAGGATCCATTATTGTGGCATAATACCGAACGTCTTGCTCTGTATCTTCATAAGCATCTTGCAAATCTAACGACGGTCCTACAGCAGACCATCCGTCTGAAAACCCAGTAACACCAGCTGGTGCAAAAAGAGATTGTATACCATTACCTTCTGCATATTGACCAGATGTTGACCATTGCAGAGCAAAAATTGATTCTGGATTATTATCATTAGCAGTTAAAAACAAATCGTAATAACTACCTGAAGGATCACCATCTCCTGCATCGCCTCCATACAGTTTAAACTCCCCTGAATTAATTACTTCTTGAGATAATTGAAATGCTTCTGTATAATTTTGTTCATACAAATGAATCTTAGCTAACATTGCCTTTGCCGAACCACTAGACACTTTTGCATTTAAATCGTAACTACCACCTCTAATTTTTTGATAACAGTGATCTATTGCGAATTGATAATCTCTTTTGATAAATTCATAGACATCAGATTCTGGGTTTCTAGGGACAACCGGTTCTAATATATATTCGTCATTATCTGCAATAATAGGAATAGAGCCAAAAATACGTACAAGATAAAAATAGGCTGTTCCACGAATAAAACGCGCTTCTCCAATGGCATTATTAACGACATCTTGTGAAACATCTGGACTCACAAATTCTGGCAACGTATTAATAACTGAGTTTGCTTGCGCCACTACAGCATATAAAGATTCCCAAGCCTGTGTTAATGTTCCGTGTTCTCCGGTAATAGCAAAATTTGTAAAATCAGCATTTCTAGGGTCCCAAGTACGTCCATTACCAGAACTTAACTCACCAATACACCAAGACACATTAGAGATGAAATTAAACCAAGGTTTAGAATATAAGTGATTTGTTCCTGAATTAACCTGTTCTTCCGTTTGATAAAAGTCTACTACGTTATACGAATCTTCTGGTGGTCTATCCAAAAATTCTGCAGTACATGATGGCAGGAGAAACAACACTGCCAAAGTCAGTAAAAACTTAGTTCGTAATAAATTATTCATTTTATCTTGGTTTTTAAAATTCAACATTGATTCCTAACGTAAATGTTCTCGGTGATGGGTAACGTCCATTATCCACACCTAATAAAAGTGCATTTTGGTTATAAGCACCTACTTCTGGATCATAACCTGAGTAGTTGGTAAATGTGTGTAGGTTTTGAATACTACCATATACTTTTAGCTTACTCAAGCCAATATCATTTGAAAACCGACTAGGTAACGTATAACCTAAAGTTACATTTTGTATTCTTAAATAAGAACCATCTTCTATATACCTATCTGATATATTAATATTTGGTGTATCATTCCTAGCAAGCCTAGGAGAACCTGCGTTAGGATTGTCAATAGACCAATAATCTAACACTGAAGGCAATTGGTTGGTGTAAGTTCTATTTCCAGCGGTTAAAGAACGACCAATGGCATTGAAAATATCATTTCCGTAAGATCCTTGCATAAACACAGACAAGTCAAAACTCTTGTAAGAGAATGAATTTTGAAAACCAAAGGTGAAATCTGGATGCGGATCTCCTATTACCGTTCTATCATCTCCATCAATAACACCATCTGGCACGCCATTAGGACCACTTACATCTTTATATTTTACATCTCCCAACCATGTTGAACCAAAAAGCGCATCTTCAAACGGTCTTCCAAATTGTATTGGAGCTCCATTAATATCATCTAAGGTTCTAAAAAGCCCTTCAACTTGATAGCCATAAAACAATCCTATTGGTTGCCCAACTTGTGTTAGTGTTATATTCTGATTAGAATTATCTAAAGTAAGATCTCCATTTATTGTTAAATCTCCTAAAAGCGCATTTACTTTGTTTTTGTAATGCGAAACCGTTAAAGAAGAACTCCAATTAAAATCTTTTGCATCTGTTTTATAGCTTAACGTGACATCTATACCTGTATTTTGCATTTCTCCTAAGTTAACCCAAGGAGGAGTAATTGCACCTGGAGAATTTCCACCCGTAATAAAATCAGTTACTGCCAGCTGGTATAAGAAGTCTTTTGAAACTTTTTTGTAAACCTCAACGGTTGTATTTAATCTTGAATTAAATAATGTGAAGTTTAGCCCTAAATTGGTTTGTGTAGATGATTCCCAAGTTAAGTCTTCGTTTGCAAAATTTGCATATTCGAATCCTGTTCCATTTCCTGTTGAAATAGTATTTAATCGTGCTCCATACGCAAAGTTGGGAATGTTTTGATTTCCTACTTCACCATAACCTCCGTACAGTTTTATATTTTCTATAGCAGTGAAGCCTTCCATAAAACTCTCATTAGACAATCTCCATGCTGCCGAAACAGAAGGAAAATAACCCCATTTATTGCCTTCTGCAAATTTTGAAGAGCCATCTGCCCTAAGGGAAGCTGTAACGTTATACTTATTATCTAATGAGTAAATTAATCTACCAAAGTACGACTCTAAGGCTGCACTACCTTTATATTGATCTGTAAAATCATTAGCGTCACCTGTACCTAAAATTGGCACATCATTACTTACAAAATCACCATCTTGAGCGATTGTACCTTCCCAACTGGACTCTTGCACCTCGTGCCCTAACAATACCGTAAAGTTGTGGATATCGTTAAAGGATTTATTAAAGGTTAATAAGTTCTTTACGATCCAAAAATCGGTATTTTCATTTCTAATGTTTAAACTATTAGTTCCTCTTTCAATAGCACCATAACTAAATGTCGGCTGAAATCTATTGCTAATATTATTTCCAAAATCACCACCTACTTCTAATCTATATGTAAAGTTTTCTGATAATTTAAACTCACTAAAAATATTTCCTAAAACCCTGTTTCTTGTTAAATTGTTTCTAATACTTAATGCTTCAGCAATAGGGTTTCTTATACCAAAAGCAATTTCGTCATTGGTAACAGGACCAGCAAACGAACCGTCTGGATTATAAACAGCAGTTGCAGGATTATTACGCAGTGAAAGCCCAATAAGACCATTTGTTGAGTTATTTAAGGTTAGGCTTTCATTTGTTCTACTCATTGTAAAACTGGCCCCAACATTAATGGACTTATTTAATTTAGCATTCACATTAGCTCTTAAGGAAATTCTATCAAAAGAAGAACCAATCACTGTTCCTTCCTGGTCCACATATCCTGAGGATAAGAAATAATTTATTCCATCGTTACCACCAGAAAAAGACACTTGATGGTTTTGCATAATAGCATCACTAAAAATTTCTTTTTGCCAATTAGTTCCTGGCCCTAATAAACTGGGATTTAAAAACGATATACGAGGATTTAAACCATATATTTCACCTATTTCGTTCTGTAATCTTGCATAACCAGGTAAATCTAAAACTTCAATTAAATTTGTAGGTCGCTGAACGGCCAAAAACGTATTATAAGCGAGTGTTCCTTTAGTATTTTTACCTTTTTTGGTTGTGATAATCACAACACCATTTGACCCTCTTGATCCATATATTGCGGTCGCAGAAGCATCTTTTAAGATATCAATAGACTCAACATCGTTAGGGTTTAGCGCTGACAATGGACTAACACCTGTTGACCCAGAGCTCTCACCTAATCCGTTATCTGCAATAGATCTTCCACTAGTACCAGTATTATTAGAATCTCCAGACACTGGCACACCATCTATAATATATAAAGGTTCACTAGATCCTGTAATAGTATTTACACCTCTAATTCTTACAGAAACAGCACTACCTGGCTGACCAGAATTCTGAGTAATACTCACACCTGCTGCTCTACCTTGCATCATTTGATCAATTCCAACCTGAGGTATTGTTTCTAAGGCTTCGGTATCTACACTAGAAACCGATCCACTTAGCTGCTCTTTTCTTTGTGAGCCATAACCAATAACAACAACCTCACTCAAACCTTCAACACTTTCTACTAAGGTTACATTAATGAGTTCTTTATTGTTTACCTCAATTTCTTTAGTTGCAAATCCTACATAACTAAACACCAGCGTTGCACTCTCACTCACATTAATAACATAATTACCATCAAAGTCAGATACAACTCCATTTGTAGTTCCTTTTTCTATTACAGAAACTCCAAGTAGCGTTACTCCATTAGAGTCAGACACGGTTCCTTTTACTTGGTTTTGCGCAACAGCAAATTGTCCTACTAAAAAAAGGAGTAAGAATGAATAACAATATTTAGTGCTGCAACAAATATTTTTAAAATCGAATTTTTGCATATTAAGAGATGTTAGTAGAAGTTGATTGTTAATTCTTAATTATTTCACCCTACAATTATTATATAAATAATTTTATAGGACATTTATTGACGATTTCAAAATTAAAGGAATTGTTAACTTACTGTTAATATTATTTTGTCATTTACTAATAAAATATATTCGACTAGACAAAATAATACATGATTTTTATAAAATTGTATAGATAACAACTACAACCCACTCAAACTTTTAAATAAAATCTCAGTGACCTACTTAGAAAATAACAACTCTATTTTAAACACCTAAGAAGTGATGTTTATAAGATACGTTTTATACCTGAAAATTCATTTTTGTATTGCGTTGGTGTGCACTTTTTTAGCTTTTTAAACACTCTATTGAAATTTGCAATATTATTAAACCCACAATTAAATGCAATTTCAGAAATAGTATTGTCTTTTTCTAACAACCACATAGACGCATAACCAATCCTAACATCATTAACGTAGTCTACAAAAGTTTTACCGGTTCTTTTTTTCATAAACCTATTAAACGACACGTTGCTCATATTCACAATTTCAGAAACTTCGGATAGTGTTATTTTTTCACTGAAGTTACGCTGCACATACTCATAAACTGTTTTTATATTATCGCTATTTTCAAAGTTCTCTCTATTAACTGTGTATGTTGAAAGTAAACGTTGATTTCTTGAATTAGCCAAATCATGAAGGATGGAAATTAATTCTAAAAAATAATCCATGCCATCCAAACGAGATACTTGTGCAATTCTATCATATAACATTGAAGCGGTTTTTTTAGAAAACAAAATACCATGAACAGATCTTTTAAACATATCTCTTATAGGTTTCATGATTCGTCTTCTTAAAAAATCTTGCGTAAATAAATTTTCATCAAATTGAATGGTGATTTCATGAATTGATTTGCTTTTACAGTTATGAGTTATCCAACCATGATGCAAATTTGGACCAACCAAAACCAATTCAATGTCATCAATCTCTTCCATATTATCACCAACTATTCGTTTTACACCTTTTCCATTATGAATAAAATTTAATTCAAATTCAGGGTGAAAATGAATCGGAAAATCAAAATCTTCTTTCACCCTATCAAAGACTAAAAAACTATCCTCTGGAGACAACGGAGTGATTTCTCTATGTGTGTTTTTAAGAATATCCATAATAATGATTTATAATAGTGTAATAAATTGATAAAATAATATCAACTATGTAAAATTGTGTTCCTTAAATTTGAAATATCTAAAATTAAAACACAAATCTTAAAGATTTGATAATTGAAGACGTAAAAATATTAATTAATTTAAAATACAGATATTCTTTTTTAAGAATACTTCAAATACACAAATTTTATGCTCAAGCGGATTATACCTGTACTACTAGTGTTTACAATGTTTTCTTGTAAATCAATTTATACAAGTGACTATAAAAAACCGGATTTAGTTGACAAAAACATATCAAAAAGTTCTAAATTACTGAGGAAAAAGTTATTCCTTATTTCACAAGAAGGCTTTGCAATTGGTCATCAAGATTGTACGTCTTATGGCATGGGTTGGAACAAATCGGATTATATTGATGTTGAAAAAAGCGATGTTTTTGATATGATTGAAGACCAGCCTTCGGTTTACGGTTTTGATATTGGTTGGATAGAACATGGCTCTGATGTAAATCTCGATGGTGTTCCTTTTGATTTAATGCGAAATCTTATAATAGAAGCTCATAAAAAAGGCGGAATCATTACGGTTAGTTGGCATCTGGACAACCCAACATCTGGAGGCGACTCTTGGGATACAACACCTTCTGTTGCTAATATTTTAGAAGGTGGTTCGCACAGAGAAAAATACGAGCTATGGGTCGGAAGGGTTGCAAGTTTTTTTAAATCATTAGAGCACAACAACACACAGATTCCTGTAATATTTAGACCTTTTCATGAAATGAATGGCTCTTGGTTTTGGTGGGGAAAAGATAATTGTAATGTTACAGATTATAAAAAGTTGTGGCATCAGACCGTTCATCTACTGCGAGACAAACATAAGGTCAACAACTTATTATACACCTACTCACCAAATAAATTAAATCCTGATGATAATTATATGACGTATTACCCTGGTGACGATTATGTAGATATTTTAGGGTCTGACATTTACGATTTCAACGATGCTGAAGAATATATTACTTCGGTTGTAAACGATTTAGCTATTGTAAAATCTATTGCTACAAAAAAAGACAAGCTATTTGCCTTTACAGAAACTGGATTAGAGAAAATTCCGACTAAAAACTGGTTTACTGAGGTGCTTTACCCTAATATAAAAGATTCGGGAATTAGTTGGATTTTATTCTGGAGAAACCATGACGAAACACACCATTATATGCCCTTTAAAGGACATGTTAACGAGCCTGATTTCAAGGACTTTAAAGCACTACCACAAACATTGTTCTTAAAAGACATTAACCAGATTAATCCTTAATTTACATGGAGCTACTACATACAGTCGATATTTTAATAATCGCTTTATACTTAGTCACAATCATTGTTATAGGTTTAGTGCTTCGAAAAAAAGCACAACAAAGTAAAGATGATTATTTATTGGGTGGAAAAAGAATTCCTTGGTATTTATTAGGCCTTTCTAATGCTTCTGGTATGTTTGATATTTCTGGTACTATTTGGCTCGTTACACTCATGTTTGTTTACGGTATAAAAAGTGCTTGGGTACCTTGGTTATGGCCTGTTTTCAACCAGATATTTTTAATGGTTTATTTATCCAAATGGTTACGACGATCTAATGCTACAACTGGTGCCGAATGGATTGGTACACGTTTCGGTTTTGGTAATGGAGCCAAATTATCTCACATCATTGTTGTTGTTTTTGCATTAGTGGTATGTTTAGGTTATTTAGCCTATGGTTTTATTGGCTTAGGAAAGTTCGTAGAAATTTTTATCCCATGGGAATTTGCCAGTAACTACATTCCTTTTGCTATTCCTCCAGAATATGTACCGCATTTTTATGGTACCATTTTCACATTGTTTGCCGTATTCTATTCCTTATTAGGTGGTATGTCTGGTATTGTTTGGGCAGATGTTGTACAGTTTGCAATTATGACCATTTCTGCCATAGTTATAGGCTATTTAGGCTGGCAAGCCGTTGGTGAATTTGGAGTTAACGTTCCTAAAGATTGGATGAATCCATTTACAGGTGGATTAAATTTAGACTGGAGCAACATCATACCAGAAGTCACTGATAAAATTAAAAGCGATGGTTATGGCGTATTCACCTACTTCCTATTTATGATGCTTTTTAAAGGGGTTCTCGTTAGTGTGGCAGGACCTGCACCAACATACGATATGCAGAAAATCCTATCCACCAAAACCCCTGCAGAAGCTTCAAAAATGAGTGGATTTGTTTCTGTGATTTTAATGCCAATTCGCTATTTAATGATTGCTGGTTTTGCTGCATTAGCATTAATTTATTATGACCAATTAGATTTATTAAATGCTGCAGGTCATATAGATTTTGAACTCATTCTACCAACAGCAATTAAAGAATTTGTTCCGGTAGGTTTATTAGGCTTATTACTAGCCGGATTAATTGCCGCTTTTATGTCCACATTTGCTGGCACATTAAACGCTGCGCAAGCATATTTGGTTAACGATATTTATTTAAAATACACCAAACCAAATGCGTCTCAAAATCAAGTTAAAAACATGAATTATATCACAGGAATTACTGTGGTCGTTATCAGTATTATACTTGGCTTTTTTGCCGAAAACGTAAATGCGATATTAAATATAATCGTTTCAGTTCTATACGGAAGCTATGTTGGCGCCAACATTTTAAAATGGCATTGGTGGAGATTTAATGGTGAAGGGTTTTTCTGGGGCATGGTCGCAGGACTAGTGGCAGCAGCTATTGTACCACATTTATTTCCAGATGTGAATGCTTTATACTTATTTCCAGTATTGCTTATTGTTTCATTAATTGGAAGTGTTATCGGAACGTATTCTGCACCACCAACCGAAGCTAAAGTATTGAAAGATTTTTATAAAAACGTACGGCCTTGGGGATTTTGGAAACCGATACACGATCAACTTGCAGCTGAAAACCCAAATTTCAAAAAGAATACAGATTTCGGAAGAGACATGTTTAATGTTGCCATAGGAATCATCTCCCAAACCGCATTAGTAATTTTACCAATGTACCTTATTTTTAGACAAGAAACACCAATCTACATTTCGTTAGTCGTTTTAGTTATATGCAGTATTCTGTTGAAGAAATTCTGGTGGAATAATTTGAACCAAAAACTAGACTAACCTGATAATATTCAAAATATAATTATGAGTAGCAATACTATAGATAAAGCAAAAAAGCATTATACAAAAACAGTGAATAGAAAAAACAAACCGCTATCACTTTCTAATGGAATTTATACGAGATATAAACACCCAATCATTACAGCAAGCCACATACCAGTGCATTGGCGGTATGACTTAAACCTTGAAACCAATCCTAATGCCTTAGAACGTATTGGGTTTAACGCCACATTTAATGCAGGTGCTTTAAAATGGAAGGGCAAATACATAATTTGCGTTCGTGTAGAAGGTAACGACCGAAAATCATTTTTTGCCATTGCTGAAAGTACTAATGGCATTGATGGATTTGAATTTTGGGACAAACCATGTGTTATTCCACAAACTGAAGAACCAGACACCAATGTGTATGATATGAGGTTAACACAACATGAAGACGGTTGGATTTACGGCATCTTTTGCACAGAGCGCAAAGATCCGAATGCTGCTGCCGAAGACACTAGTTCTGCTATTGCTAATGCAGGCATTGTAAGATCTAAAGACCTTATAAACTGGGAACGCCTTCCTGATTTAATTTCAACAACAGGGCAACAACGCAATGTGGTATTACATCCTGAATTTGTTGATGGAAAATATGCTATTTACACACGTCCACAAGATGGATTTATTAGTGTAGGTAATGGTGGCGGAATTGGTTTAGGCTTCATTGATAACATGATGAATCCTGAAGTTCAAAATGAAAAAATAATCAACAACAAAGTGTATCATACCGTCTTTGAACTCAAAAACGGACTTGGCCCAGCACCAATAAAAACAGAACAAGGGTGGCTACACTTAGCGCATGGAGTGAGAAACACAGCCGCAGGTTTGCGCTATACTTTGTACATGTTTATGACCGATCTTAACGACATTTCAAAAGTTACGTACCAACCAGCAGGTCATTTTATGGCACCACAACACAAAGAACGCGTTGGTGATGTCTCAAATGTTTTATTCACAAATGGATGGATTGAAGATAACGACGGTACCATTTATATCTACTATGCGTCTTCAGATACCAGAATGCATGTCGCAGTATCAACAAAAGAAAAATTGATAGATTATGTTACAAACTCACCAAAAGACGGCTATACATCAGCAAGTTCTGTAAATACAATCATTAAATTAATTGATAACAATCAAGGATTCTATTAATGTCTGAAAACTATCTACAACTTAAAACAGAATGTCAAAATGAATTAATCGACATCGTAAACTATTGGTCCAAAAACACAGTAGACGCTGATCATGGTGGATTTTTAGGTCAGATTAATCATTTTAATGTACCGGTTCCAAAAGCAAACAAAGGGATTATTTTAAACACACGAATTCTTTGGAGTTTTTCGGCAGCATCAAATCATTTTAACACACAAGTCTACAAAGCTATTTGCGATAGAGCTTACCATTATCTCAAAGCATTTTTTAACGACCTTACATCAAAAGGTGTGTATTGGGAATTAGATTATTTAGGTAATCCTATCAACAAACGCAAACAGGTTTATGCACAAGCTTTTGCTATTTATGCCTTATCAGAATACTATACGTTTTCTAAAGATGAAGCCGCAAAAAATTGGGCTATTGAACTCTTCGACCTCATAGAAAAACATGCCAAATGTGAACAAACAGGCTACTTAGATGCTTTTAATGACGATTGGACACCAATTGAAGATATGCGACTAAGTGAAAAGGATATGAATGCTGAAAAAACAATGAATACGCATCTTCACATAATGGAAGCGTATACATCCTTACTCAAAATATATGACAATGAAAATTTGAAGGCATCCTTAAAATCATTAGTAAACATCTTTCAAAACAAGTTTCTAAACAGCAATAATCATTACGATTTATTTTTCGATAAAAACTGGAACTTACTAAGCAATACCATTTCTTACGGTCATGATATTGAAACCGCTTGGTTAGTTATAGAAGCAACAAAAGCACTTAATAATGATGAGTTGTTAAACGAAGTAAAAACCACTGCTCTTAAAGTTGCTAATACATTTTTAAATGAAGCAATTGATGCTGAGGGTGGAGTTATAAACGAAAAAAACCTCAGTACAAATCATACAGATACTGATAGACATTGGTGGCCACAAGTTGAAGCCTTAGTTGGCTTAAAGTATGCTTACAGCATTAATGAAGACGAAAAATACAATGATAACGCTATAAAAATATGGGAGTTTACAAAAAAACATATTATCGACCATAACCATGGAGAATGGCATTTTAGAGTTGATAAAAATGGAAAACCATACACTAAAGAAGATAAAGTAAGTATGTGGAAAGCACCTTATCATACGACACGCGCATTTATCATTTTAAATGAAGATTAAAAATGAAAAAACGACTACTAATCAGCGCTTTTATAGGGGTCTTCATTTTTGGGTGTTCCAAAGATGATCCTGAATTTGAAACTGATATAATTGTTAGTATTTCTGCAAGTATTGGTTTTGCTTCGGAACCAGATAATCATGGCGAATTCACCATTTCGTTATCCGAACCACCTCGTACAGACACCACAATTGATTATACTGTTAGCGGAACCGCAACTAATGGAGTAGATTATCAAACTATAACAAACACTATTACCATTCCTGCAAATAGCATTAGTAACACTATAGCTATAACCGTAATCGATGACACCATTCAAGAAGGTGACGAAACAGTAATTATAACTTTAAACACAACCAGTAATCCGAATACAACTATAGACAGCTCAAATTCTGCTACTGTTACTATTTCTGAACTACCTGAAGAATTTATATTATCACCAGAAGACGCGTATTTATATATGGTAAACCCGAATGCAACACCAGAAACAATTGCGCTGTTTTATAATTTAAAAGCGCTTTCTAAGACCAATTTTATAGTGGGCCAGCACGATGCTTTTCATAGTTTTTATAACGATATTGACGGTGAATCTGATATGATGAAAACAACAGGAAGCGATCCAGGGTTACTAGGTTCTGATTTTATGTTTATCACCGACGACAATAATGATGGCACTACAACCAACTGGTACCATCAACAAGAACAAATTATAACATCTAATGCAATAGAAGCTTACAATAAAGGCATGATTAACACCTTTTGTTGGCATATGAGAGAACCTTATGAAGGTGATTATTTTTACGCTAGTGAAATGACAGAATTCCAAAGAAACAATGCACTCGTTAGCATTTTACCAGATGGAGCAAATCATGAATACTACAAACAAAAACTTCAAAAAATAGCCGAAGTCGCCAATAGCATGGTTGGTAATGATGGCAATTTAGTGCCTTTTATTTTTAGACCTTTTCATGAGTTTGATGGTGACTGGTTTTGGTGGGGAAAAGCGTATTGTTCACCACAACAATTCAAGGAATTATGGCAATTTACAGTCACGTATTTAAGAGACACATTACAGGTTAATAATATCTTGTTTGCCTTTTCTCCAGATAGCAGTTTTTTCTCAGCTGCCGAATATCTCAACAGATATCCAGGCGATGCTTATGTTGATATTCTTGGCATGGATAATTACACAGATTTTAATAACCAAGGACAAGCAGCTTTAGAAAGTGCCAACGAGAAACTTCAAATTATTACAGAGCTCGCCAAAGACCGCGTTAAAATTGCGGCATTAACAGAATCTGCTTATATCGTTACGCCAGGTGAAAACAATCCAATTTCAGGGTTTTATGCTAATCATATGTACAACGCCTTATCGGATAACAATGTAGAAATAGGTTATATGATGTTTTGGTCAAATACTACAAACACGTACTGCACACCACCACCAGGACAACCAAGTACAGCAGACTTTTTAGAATTTGTAGACAAACCGAGATCAATCTTACAAAACGAATTACCTACGATGTACACATTACCTCAATAACCCTTATAATGAAAAACTTCAAACTCATAGTAACAAGTCTTTGCATTACTGTATTATTTTCTTGTAAAAGTAAAAAGTACGTATTTAATGAAACACCATCGCCATCTGATTTTATAACGGTTAATGGTATGCAATTTCAAAAAGGAGATGAACCCTATTATTTTATTGGAGCCAATTATTGGTATGGTCCATTACTAGGAGCTAAAAAAAGTGGCGATCGCGAACGTCTTATCAAAGAACTCGACCTAATGAAATCTGTTGGTATAGATAATTTACGCATTTTAGTCGGTGCCGAAGGTGATGGAGGAGACTCTAGAGTTCATCCAGCTTTACAACCCGAACAAGGTGTCTATAATGACGATTTATTGGATGGTTTAGATTTTTTATTAGCCGAAATGCGACAGCGAGACATGTATGCTGTTTTATATCTTAATAACAATTGGATTTGGTCTGGAGGTATGTCTGAATATTTAAAATGGAATGGCTATGGTGACGTTCCTAATCCGTTTTTAGAAACGTACTCTTGGGATGATTACATGAACTACACCAAACAATTTCACAGTTGCGAGCCTTGTAAAAATGCTTTCTACACACATATAAAATACATTATTGGTCGCACAAATTTTTACACTAAAATTAAATATACAGACGATCCTACCATTATGTCTTGGCAGGTGGCAAATGAACCTCGCGTGTTAATGACACCTGATCATGAAGATGCTTTTGCCGAATGGTTAAATAAAACTGTAAGCATTATAAAAGAACTCGCACCTCATCAATTAATCTCAACGGGTACTGAAGGAAAACATGGTTTTTTACAAGATATAAAGATGTATAAAAGACTACATAGCAACCAAAATATCGATTATTTAACCATGCATATGTGGCCAAAAAATTGGGGTTGGTATGATATTGATAACGAAAAAGAATCTACCCAAGTTTCCATTTTAAATGCAACAAACTACATGAATGAACATGAAAAAATTGCTAAAAAATTGAACAAACCTATTGTGATGTCTGAATTTGGTTTTCCAAGAGAAAAAGAAAGCCTATCACTCGACGCATCTATAGAAAACAGAAATACATTTTACAAGGCTATTTTTGAAACCATCCAAAAAAGTAAAACTGATCAAAATGCTGTTGCTGGTTTAAATTTTTGGGGATTTGCTGGCTATGCGAAAACAAATCCTAACAATGGAAAATGGAAACATGGTGATGATTTCACAGCAGATCCACCACAAGAGCCACAAGGGTTAAATTCTGTTTTTGCCTCAGATGTTTCTACATTAGAGTTAATTAAGCGGTTTAATTTATTATTAACCGAATAATTTATCAATACCTAAAAAACTTTATAAAGAATTACTTTATTTATTCTAGTACAAAATCGGTTTCTAATGCCGTTATTGAGCTTCCGCCAACAAAGACTTTAAAGTCACCTGGCTCAATTATAAAATCACCATTATTATTGTAAAACCCTAGCGTTTCTTTATTTAAGGTGAAGTTTATTGTTTTTGTTTCTCCTGCTCTTATTTCTACCAGTTCAAATCCTTTGAGTTCTTTTACAGGCCGCGTAATACTGCCAACCAAATCTCTAATGTATAATTGTACGACTTCTTTCCCATCTATAGTTCCCGTATTCGTAACATTAACACTAACGTTTACGTCATCTTCTAAAGCAAATGTATTGCCGTTTAGTTCTAAATCTGAATAGCTAAAGTTGGTATAACTTAAACCATGTCCGAATGGATATAAAGGTGTGTTTTCTACATCAGAATAATGTGACCAAAATACATTATCATCCTTATCTATTGGACGCCCTGTATTTTTATAGTTGTAATAAATTGGCACTTGACCAACATTTCGAGGAAAAGTCATTGGCAATTTTCCACTAGGATTATAATCACCATACAAAACTTGTGCTACTGCGTTTCCGGTTTGTGTTCCTAGTTGCCACGCTTCAACAATTGAAGGAATATTTTCGTCTGCCCAAGTAATCGCCAATGGACGACCATTATTTAACACTAAAACGATATTTGGATTGGCTTTATAAACCGCTTCTAATAATTCTTGCTGAACACCTGGCAATTGTAAATCGGTTCTACTTCTCCCTTCACCACTTTGAAATCCAAATTCACCTAAAACCATCACCACTACATCAACTGTTTTTGCCACTCGTACAGCTTCAGCAAAACCACTAGTATCTGTTGTATTTAAGGGAACTTCTTTAAGAAATGTTGTTTGTTCTGTAGCGACCTCAGCACCTCTAACATACGTTAAGGTGTTACCTTTATATGCTTGCATGCCTTCTAATACAGATACACCTGTTTCGTCGTCTGAAGCGATTCTCCAACTTCCTAAAGGACTCGATTTATCATCAGCTAAATCACCCATTAAAGCAATTTTTTGCCCTTCTTTTTTTAATGGTAAAAGTTGATTTTCGTTCTTTAACAATACAATAGATTTTTTTGCCATATCTAAAACGGCTTCATGATGTGCAGGATTCCCAATAGTTTCTTTTTCTCTTTCCTCATCACAATATCTAAAAGGATCTTCAAATAAACCTAATTCAAATTTTACGCGTAATATGCGTTTAACAGCGTCATCTATTATAGCTTCCTCAACGACTCCATCTTTAACAAGCTGAGCTAATTCCTGAACATACACATTACCTTCCATATCCATATCTGAACCCGCAGTTGCTGCAAGTTTAGCAGCTTCTCTTTTGTCTTTTGCGTGTCCCCAACTTATCATTTCAAAAATTGAAGCCCAATCTGATAATACAAAACCTTCAAAATTCCATTTGCCTTTTAAAATATCGCGTTGTAAGTATGAACTTCCTGTCACTGGCACTCCATTTAATTCATTAAACGAATTCATTAAGGTACGCACTCCTGTATCTACAGCAGCTTTAAAAGGAGGTAAAACGATATTATGCAATGTTGATGTTCCAATATCAACCGTGTTATATTCCTTACCAGCTTCTGCAAATCCGTACGCTGCAAAGTGCTTTGCACAAGCAGCAATTGTATTTGGAGCTGCTAAATCATCACCTTGAAACCCTTGCACTCTAGCCACCGCAATTTTACTTCCCAAAAACGGGTCTTCTCCTGCTCCTTCCATAACGCGTCCCCAACGTGGATCTCTACCGATATCTACCATTGGAGCAAACGTCCAATTAATTCCAGATGCCGAAGCTTCTGCTGCAGCAACACTTGCTGATGTTTTTATGGCTTCTAAATCCCAACTCGCAGCTTCCGCTAGAGGAATAGGGCTAAGCGTTTTATATCCATGAATAACATCGAAACCTATGATTAAAGGAATTCCCAATCGTGTTTCTTCTACGGCAATCTTCTGAACTGCTCTAACTTCTTTTACTCCTCTTACAGATAGCATAGACCCAACTAAACCTTTACGTAAATGTTCATATTTCTGTTCGGCACTACCGCCTTCTGGAGCTGGACCTGTAACATCCCAAAAGCCATTATATTGATTCATTTGTCCTACTTTTTCTTCAATCGTCATTAGGGCTAGAAGAGAATCTACTTTTTGGTCTATGGTTATATTTTTATTCATTATTGTAGTGTTTTGGGCTTTACAATTTGTAAATACAATTAGAGATAAAGCAAAAATTATAGTGTTTTTTGTAGTGTTCATTGTTATACTTTTTTTAGTTGCAAAGCTCGATGCAACTATTTTTCAATATTTAAAAGCGTTTTAAAATAGGGCTCTAAAACAGTAACTATTGTGTTATGGTCTTCAGTACTTGGATGAGAATTACAACCGCTTAAATATTTGTTTTTAAATTCAAATAACGCTATGTCTTTATTTTGTTCGGTTTTAAAATACTCCTGAACCTGTTTTAAACAAGACACTAATGTGTACTGTTTTTCACCTGATAACATTGGACTATTTAATAAAACTATTTTAGTCTCTGGATATCGTTTATAAATACCTTGAACAAATTGAATATAGTTTGTGGTGAATTTTTCCTTACTAAATGGTAAGCGCTCTTTTACACCATCACCATCAGACAAGTCATTAGTTCCTAAACAAACACTCACAATATCTGGTTTTGAAGTTGATTGAAAAGGCGTGGAATTATCTGCGCTTAAATACAAACGATCATAGACCTCTGGCATTGTGGCATCATTTTCATTTTCAGTATTCCAATTGCGATACATGCCTATTCCTGAAACAGCACTAACCACAAAATCTGCTTGTAAGCGATTTGCTAATTGTGGTCCATAAGCTAAATAAGCATTATGTTGATCTTGGTAATCGCCTTCATTACAAGGCAAATCGGAATTATCAGACAGCGCACCACAGGTTATTGAATCTCCAATAAATTCAATCTCTAAAGGTTTAGGTTCCATAGGCAACAACGCTTCTGCATCTACTCCATAAAAAACTAGTCTATCATTATAGGCTTCTGTGGCTTTATAAATTCCTATTTTATTCTGTTGTGAATTCGGTAATTTTAATGCGATTTTTTGAATGGAATCCCCTTCAATTTTATAACGCTTTTTATATTTATCATTTACCGAAATCACATAGTAATTTCGATTAAGGGATTCCGTTTGAAGGTATAAATTTACCGCGTCGCCTTTTACATTAAATTCAACTGAAGCAGCTGAGCCTATAAGTGCTACAGCTTCATTTTCTAAAACAACACTCCTTCCATGATAATGATACAACTCATTAGAAGACTGAAAATTAGACAGCTTTTGTTTTGCTTCTTCGCATGTAAAAAGCATCAAAGTAAAAACAAATAGTAATTTCAATTTCAGCATTAAAACAAAATTGTTAACACATGTAAAGTTAGTGCAAACATCTTTTTTTTTCTAAGCGTAATTTTTCAAATCTTAATACTATTTACTATTTAAAACTGCTAACTAAAATTATGAGATTCTGTTAAACCTTTGAACGGATTTAAATTCTGATTTAAACTTACTCGGTGTAACATTTTTTGATTTTTTGAAGAATCTATTAAAATTTGCGATACTATTAAACCCGCATTTATAAGCAATTTCACCTACAGACATATCAGTTTCGATCAGCAATTTTATAGCATGACCTATTCTTTTATCATTCATGTATTCTATGAATGTTTTTCCTGTTCGCTTTTTAATAAATCTATTAAATGAGCTTTGACTCATGTTTACTAATGACGAAATTTCCTTTAATGAAATTTTACGTGAATAGTTCTGTTTTATAAATTCTTGAACTTTTTTAATTCTATCGCTGTTATCGTATTCGCTATCTCTAACAACATTTGATGATAACAATCTTTGGCTTTTAGAATCCGCAAGTTCTTCAAGCAATTTTAAAAGTTTAATAAAATCTGTAACACCATCAGTTGCAGTTAATTCTTTTATTTTAGGCATTAGCTTCATGGCTGTATCTCCATCAAAAAGAACACCGTGTTTAGACTTCGTAAATAAATCTTGAATAGGCTTAAAGTTTTTTAAAGAGAGTAATTTGCTATTAAACAAATCTTCGTGAAACTGAATGGTTATTTCATAAATACTTTTACTTTCACATTTGTGCGTTTCCCAACCATGCTCTAAATTGGGTCCGACTAAAACCAATTCTATATCATCAATTTCTTCCATAGAGGTTCCCACAACACGCCGTATACCTTTTCCGTTTAGAATAAAATTTAGTTCATATTCTGGGTGAAAATGAATAGGAAAGTCAAACTTTTGTTTCACTCTATCAATAATTAAAAACACATCATCTGATTTTAATTGTGTGATTTCTCGATTAATATTTTCACTCATCGCAGCTCTATTTTAAATTAATCATAATTATAACTTTGCAGTTTTTTCTTAAAATATTCACCTTGACGAGACGGTTTATAACTGTCCCAATCTTCAAATAATCGTGGTGCCCATTGCGCATCGAACACCCAAACTACATAAGAAATTTCGTTGTCATCACAGTATTTTGTTATGGCCTCTCCATAAGATTCGTCACTGATTACTGGTAAATGTGCTCCAAGGTCATCTGGACCACAAAAACCAACTTCCGTAAGGATTAAGGGATATTTATCTTTTACAAAACCCCAATCTTTTGTCCATTGCGCATCCCAAGGCTGCTTTCTTTTTTGAGGATAAGGATGACTTACATAACCAATCCCTTCTACATCTAATGGCTCATTTAACACAGGTGTTAAATCGTAAGCCCAATTAAAACCAGCAACCAGTGGAATGCCTTCGCCACCATTAGCTCTTATAATTCCAATAACTTCTTCATTTATAGTTTTCCATGTGTCCCAATTTGCACTTCCCAGTGTGCCACCATAAGTTGTTGGCTCATTAAAAATTTCATAAAAAGCGACAGTTGTATTGTTACCATACTCTGAAGCTATGGTTCTCCAAAAATCATAGGTCTCCTTCAATGTGGTGTCATACCTATCGGATTGAAACATTTCGGTTTGCAAATTGCCGATACTATGCCAATCGATTATAACATAAAGCCCTAATGTTGTTGCCCATTGTATGCCATCATTTAAAAGTTTTAAATAGGCTTCTTTTCCTCTTTCGTTCCAATCTGCAGGATGAACAGGTAGTCTAACAATATTGGCTCCCCATTTTTTAATTTCTTCGAAATAAGATTTATTCCAATGCCCTAAATTTTCTAAATGATTAGGATCACTTGCATTTAACCCTCTGAATACGAAGGTTTCATTTTCGCTATTCACAAAACTATTGCCTTTTACCGTGAGTCGATCTAATTCTTTTATTTCATTGGCATAACATCCTATTGATATTAATATGAAAAATGGAATTATAAGTTTTGTTTTTAACAAACGCATTTTGTGAGTTTTATATAGCCTTTTAAATTTATTAGATAATTAGTAAATTAAGAAATCTTAGCTTGTGATTGGTAAAATAGTTCACTAAAATGGTAATTTAGTATAGATTATGTGATTTTCTGTACTTTTTTAACGTACTTTTTATTTAATTCTTAGCAACTATGACGATGAACAGTTTCTAGAAAAGCTTCAAAATTTAATTATTACACTAGTGTATTGATGCATTTATCTGACTCGTTTTTTAACTACCGTTGAGACTTCGACTGATTTATATCATAGTTTAATATATATATAATCTATAATTTTACACTTCAAAACAAAACCTAAAGCCATGTTATCCATACTATTACCAACCGATTTTTCAGAAAATTCAAAAAATGCAATAAAGTATGCCTTAGAATTTTTTAAATATCAAAAGGTTAATTTTTATGTTATGCATGCCTACAGAAATGAATTTTATGACCATGATGAATTAGTATCTCGCGAGGTTTTTGAAAGTGTATTGAATAAAGTAAAAACAGAATCTCAAGACAATCTCGATAAATTAGTAGCTGATTTAAAGCAAATTGCACCAAACCCTAGATATACGTACCATAGCATTTCTGCTTATAATACGCTTGTTGAAGAGGCAAATACAATTGCAGATGCACATAACATAGATTTAATAGTCATGGGTACAAAAGGAAAATCTAATGCGAGAAACATTGTGTTTGGAAGTCAGACGTTTCAAGTTTTAAAGTATGTTAAATGTCCTGTTTTGGCTATTCCAGAGAACTATAACAATACGCAACCACAGAAAATTTTGTTTCCAACTAATTATCTCATTCCTTATAAACGACGCGAATTAAAATTGCTGTCTGTTTTAGCAAAATCTTACCGAAGTGAAATTGATGTGGTTTACATTAGTACAAGTCCAAAATTATCTATTAGACAAGAAGATAATCAATCATTTATAAAGGATACATTATCTCCAAACAAGGTGAATTTTATTATTGAAGACAATAAAAAGATAGCAGATGCCATAACCAACTACATCAAAAAGAATTCAATAGAAATGATTACGATGATAAATACGCAACATTCCTTTTTAGAAGACATGTTGTTTCCTTCTACGATAGACAAGGTTAGTATTGGCTTAGATATTCCGTTATTAGCGTTTCAGAACACACTTAGAAACTAAATTATAAAAAGTAACCATGTCAAAAAATATTCTTTTACCAACAGATTTTTCAGAGAATGCATTGCGTGCTGCTATTTACGCTGTGACGTTATACGAAAAAGAGCCTTGCACATTTCACTTTTTACATGCTTCGAGATTAAAAGCTTCTAGAATGTCTAACATGTCTAATAAGTTAACACATGTAATGGCTGAAAAAGCAAGACAGGATTTAGCTAAATTAAAAGAGAAAATCGAAACCGACTATGCTAATAAAAACCATTCGTTCGAAGTTATTTTAACTACTAACGACTTACAAGCTTCAATTGAAGTCTTATTAGAAAAAACAAAAATAGACCTAATTATTATAGGTACAAAAGGGGAGTCTAATGCTAAAGAAATGCTTTTTGGAAGTAACACCGTAAATGTTATTAAACATGTAAATCAATGTCCTGTTATGGTAATTCCAAATTCGTATGAATATGTTAAGCCAGAACAAATTGCATTTCCTACAGGTTTTAATCGTGCTTATGGAGACGAATTATTGCCACTAAAACAATTAATAAAGGTTACTAACGCTTCCGTTAGAGTTGTTCACATTAATGGTGAAGATGAAATTTCAGAAGCTCAAAAACATAATTTAGCATTACTAAAAATAGCTTTAAAAAATTTCGACCACAGTTTTCATTGGATGACAAACTATGATAGAGTAGCAAAAGCCATTCAAGATTTTACAATAGAACTTGATATTAATATTTTAGTGATGATTAAATATAAACACGGTTTTATAGAAGACATCATAAAAGAACCGATAATTAAAAGAATAGGGTTTCATCCAACCATTCCTTTTTTAGTATTACCACACAACTAATTTAAATTAAAAAAATACACAGATAAAATTTACCACATATATAGCATGAGACAACACATATTACTACCTACAGATTTTTCAGATAATGCACTTGCTGCCATTGAATACACGTTAAAACTGTATGCTAACGAGCCTTGTACATTTTACTTTTTACATACATGGGCTTTTACAAACCAAACATCTAGAACATATATCACTTCAACCTTTATAGAAACAAAAAAAGAGGAAGCAAGAATTAAGCTTATTGACTTAAAAAATGAAATAGAGGCTAAAAACACAAACCCTGAGCATAAATTTGAAACTGTTTATACCACAGCACCCTTGTTAAATACGATTGAGAATGCGATTGACGAGCTTAACATAAACCTTGTTGTTATGGGCACTAAAGGGGCCACTGGAGCCAAAGAATATATTTTTGGCAGTAACACAGTAGATATCATTAACAAAATAAAAAACAGTGCAATTTTGGTTGTACCAGAATCCTATGAATATGTAGAACCAAAACAAATTGCATTTCCTACTGATTTTAATCGATTTTATGGTGATGAGTTACAGCCATTACTACAACTAACTAAGTTATATAATTCTAAAATAAGAGTTCTACATATTAACCAAAAAGACAATTTAACTGAAAACCAAAATTATAATTTAGCCATGTTAAAAGCCAATCTTGAAGATTACACTAGTTCTATAGATTGGAGGCCTAATTTTGAAAGTAAAGAACAAACGATCTTAGACTTTATTAAAGAGTTTGATATTAATATGCTTGCAATGATTAACTATAAGCACAGTTTTATTGAAAATTTTCTAAATGAACCTGTAATTAAGAAGATCGGATTTCATACTATAATTCCATTTTTAGTAATTCCAGAATTTCAGTAGATTGTAATAGCGGGACTATTTTGTTTCATTTTCTTAAAATAAATAAAACCGATTCGTGTGAATCGGTTTTATTTATGATTTCTATGTCAAGTAATTTATTTCCAAAACCCTTCAATTTCTTCAAGAGATTTACCTTTTGTTTCGGGTATAAACTTATAGGTAATAAATACGATGATTAAAATAAATACAATAAATATATAATACGGTAATGAGCCATTCCAAGGTTCACTATTGTTCATCTCACTTCCCATTACCATAGGGAATGACTGAGACACTACATAATTGGCGGCCCATTGTGCGGCAACAGCAACAGACATCGCAACACTGCGTATTTTATTTGGAAACATTTCTGATAATAAAACCCACACCACTGGTCCCATAGACAAAGCAAAGGAGGCTATAAATAATAATACTCCTATTAAAGATAATACACCGACACTATTTTGTTGCAACGTAATGCTTAACAGTAAAAAACCTACAATCATCCCTACAGAACCAATATAAAGCAATGGCTTTCTACCAAATTTATCTACCGTAAACATCGCTACAAACGTAAACACTAAATTGACAAATGCTAATAAAATTTGTTGAGCAAGGACATCTTCTTTACCAAAACCAAGTGCTTTTTCAAAAATATCTGCACCATAATATAATACAGCATTGATGCCTGTAAATTGTTGTAAAACTGAAAGCACCGTTCCAATTCCAATGATGACCAATATGGCTTTAGAAAAGTAACTTACTTTAACGCCATCGTTAGTTTCATTTAAAGATTCCTGAATCTGATGCATTTCTTTTTTTGCAGCCTCATCACCATTTATGCGCTTTAAAACAGCTAAAGCATCATCTTCTTTTCCTTTTAGAGCCAACCATCTTGGACTTTTTGGAACAATAAATAACAGAATTAAAAACAACAGACTTGGTATTAATTCTGACCAAAACATACGACGCCAACCAAATTCTATATTCTCTGCTACGCTTAGGTCATTTCCAATAAAATAAGTGGCTAGGAATACGACAAAAAAACCAATTACAATAGCCAATTGATAATAGGTAACCATTCGTCCTCTAATGTTTGAAGGAGCAATCTCAGCAATATACATAGGCGCATTCATGGATGCTACACCAATACCTAAACCACCAATAATTCTAAAAACAACCAACATACTAACCGTTTGTGGAAACAATTCTGGTAAGCCCGATCCGTAAGCTGATACTGTAAAGAAAATTGCCGAAATGATCAAGGACCATTTCCTTCCAATTTTAATACTCAGTGGACCAGCAATTATTGCACCAACAAAACAACCTAAAAGCGCACTTCCAACTACCCAACCTTTTAAGGCATCACTTAAATCAAAATATTCTGTAAGGTAAAATTGTGCGCCATTAATAACGCCTGTATCATACCCAAAAAGCAAACCTCCTAAGGCGGAAACGGCTGCTATTAATAATAAGAAAACACCTTTTTTCATTTTTTATTTATTTAATTATAGTTAGAGTCTTAGTTTATTTAATTGTTTAAAATTGCAATGTAATTAAAATTGGTAAATGGTCCGAGGGATAATGTAAATTCCGTTTATCACTTAACAACGCATATTTATTAACGTCTATAGTTTTACTAACAAAAATAGATTCGCCTTGTTACAGGCTTATCAATATGATAACCATTAAATGTACCTTCTAGGCCAAAAGTAAGTTTTGCTATGTTTTTTGAATCATTTAATTCTGTTTTTATTAAATAGTGCTGAATAGTCTCGAGATTTTTTTGGTCATCACGTCCATCTCCAACATAACTATACTCTACCAAAAGACTATCCATCGCTTTCATTTGATAAGGCATAGCTTCTTGAACACCTAAAACATGAGGTTCGTAAAGCTTGATCTGGTCAATAAAAAATGGTTGTCTGTTCGTCCAGCTGATTCTCCTTCCTTAGGATGATCTAACTTAATATTATAGCTCATCACTAAAAAATCTTGAGCAAATGCAAGACTAGAAAAAGCACAACACAATAGAAATGAATACTTCATATTTAAAAATTTATTCGACATAAATAATGTCACTCGTTTCAGAAATTCCATTTTCATTAAACGCTTCTATCGTAAAATAATAAGGCGTATCACGATCTAGATTTCGCATAACATGTTCATTAGTATCATACATTTGCCACGACTGATAAAGCTTATCTTCTGCAATTCCCCAACGAATATTATAACCTTGAGCTCCCTCTACAGCATTCCAAGTAAATGAGGCATCCCTACGATCTGTTTGTCGTTCGATATGGAATCCTGTAACTTTTTTAGGCTTTTCTTCGAACCCTAAACCAAATACTCTTATTTCTGACATGGCGAAGTTGTCACCTGGAACCTCTATATTGTTATAACGCACATATTTTGCTTTTACCGGCTCATCTAAAACGATGTATGCATTTGGTGCATCAATAGTGCTTGCACTTCTATCCGCAACCGTTTGCCAGGTACTACCATCTTCTGAAGTTTCAATGGTAAATTGATGTCTTAAACCTTCAACACGCGTATAAATTCCTGATTCATGATCGTGATAATTGAGTTGCAATGCATGAATAGTTCCTGCATTTTTCATTTCAATAGTTATCCACTGCTGATCGTCATTAGCTTCTGCTACCCAAAATGTTTTAGGGTTTTCGTCTGTAAGTACCATAGATATAAAGTTACCATCAGCATCTTTTTCAGTAGGTAATTCTGTAACTTCTACAGCATCATCATTAGACGTAAATTTCATCACCTGCATTAACGACGAAGACACGGTAACATTTCCTTTATAAGATAACAACATCCAACCGTTGTGTAATCCTGCTTTGGTGGGATGATTTGCTCCATAACGTGGGTAATCTCCATAAGCGGTATTGGAATACATTAAACCGTCGTCATCAAAATAAGTAGGAAACATACATAAGCGACGCTCCCACTGTGCATTAGAGGCCAATGCCATGGTGGCGAAATGCCAATATTGTCCATTCGTTTGTTTTACCGTTATCCCATGACCTGCGCCATTTGTAAATCCACCAGGTTTAAAACTCATAGGATTGTTTTTCATATATGTAAAAGGACCAAGTGGTGTGTCACCAATATAAACTCCATCCGCATACACATTAAATTGTGTGCCTGGTGCTGCGTATTGCAAATAGTATTTTCCGTTGTGTTTGGTCATGGAAGCACCTTCCATATACCCTTCCTTTAAAGTAGGGTGAAAGTTATTTTCTCCAAAGCGCTCCCAGCCATGTTTGTCTTCATCAAGATTAAAGAGTTCTTTCTTAACTCCTGTTTCTAAAAAGCGATCATCTTTATTTAACATTTTAACACGAAGTGGATGCACATTAGAACTTCCCCAATACAAATAGGTCTCACCATCATCATCTATAAATAATTCTGAATCCTGAATGTTAGTAGATATCGATGCGCTTGGTGTCCATTTACCGCTTTTAGGGTCATCAGTATAAAGAATACTTCCATAACCAGCCGGATCTCCCGCAAAGTACACCAATGAATCCTTGTAATTGAATGCTGTAGGCGCGTTACTACCTTCAAAAAACCATTGTTGCGGCTTTATAAAATTCCAGTTAACTAAATCAGTAGAATGCCAATAACCAAACGAACGCGTCACAAACATATAATATTCGCCTTTAAATTCTATAACCGCAGGATCTGCACCAGAACGGTAGGATTTATTTTGACTAGAATTGTAAACCATATAGGTATAATCTATATCTAATGGATTAATATAGGTGTCATATCCTTTTTTAATTTCTGCTTTGTCCTTTGCATTCGAAAGATGTTCTAATTTCTGATTCTTATCTGTGTTACAAGAAAAAAGAAATGCTATAGTGAAGAGAAAAAGTAATTTTTTCATGATTTATAATTTAGTGTCTTTATCTGTTTGTGGGTTGTAAGATGTTCCCGTTTTTCCTCGTAATCTTTCAAACTGTTTGAAAGAACGTTCTACATTTTCTTTTGGCGCCTGTTCAAATTCTTTTGCTTTAACTTCGTATTCTTCCTGAAGTGCTGCAAGTCGTGTTCTTAATACAGCTTCAATATTGTCATAATCCGGATTCTTAATTTGATTTGCAATTTCCTTAGGATCTTCTTCTAAATCGTATAATTCCCAAGTATCAATATCATCATAAAAATGGATTAACTTATAGCGCTTCGTACGAATTCCGTAGTGTTTTTTCACCATATGAAACGCTGGATAATCATAGTAATGATAATATACCGCATCTCTAAAATCATCACCATCAAAGGTGTTTTCTAATAACGGACGAAGGGATTTACCTTGCATATCGTCTGGTATTTCTGCATTTGCATAATCTAGAAAGGTTTCTGCAAAATCGAGATTTTGTGTTAAGTCTTCAATAACAGTTCCGGGTTTTATAACACCAGGATATTTAATAACTAATGGCATCGCAAGCGATTCTTCGTACATATAACGTTTATCAAACCAGCCTTTTTCTCCTAAATAGAAACCTTGATCCGTTGTATACACTACAATCGTGTTGTCTGCCAATCCATTTTCTTCTAAATAATCTAAAACTTCACCAATGCCTTCATCCATTGAGGCTATGGTGGCTAAATAATCTTGCAAATACCGTTGTCCTTTGTATTTAGCTAAATTTTTTCCAGATAAGTTTGCATCATGAAAGGCATCATTTTTTTGTTGGTAAGCACTATCCCAAGCTTTGCGTTGTTCTGTAGTCATACGCTCAAAATCAGACTTCCATGGATTCCATGCGAATTCAGGATCACCCTTAGATTTTGTCAATTTTAAATCGTGACCTTCATACATATCTTTATAAATCGTTTGAAGCTGTTTTTGAGAAGCTAAAGAGCCTTCATGAGCCGAGAAATAAGTGTCTGGCAACGGGAATTCTACATCGTCAAATTTATTGGCATGTCGTAATGCTGGCATCCAATTTCTATGTGGTGCTTTATGCTGCAACATTAACATAAAAGGTTTGTCGCTATCCTTAACCGAATTGAGATAGGCAATACCATCTTGCGTAATTATATCTGTGGCATAGCCTTGTACTCGTGTTGTATCTACAACTTTAGAAGTTTCATTTAGAGCAATAAAATCTGGATTGTAATAATTGCCTTGATCGGTTAAGATCTTCCAATAATCAAACCCTTCTGGCAAGCCATCTAAATGCCATTTCCCAATCACAGCCGTGTTATAACCTGCTTTTTGAAGTAATTTAGGAAATGTTTGCTGACTGCCATCAAACTTATTCCCATTCATTCTAAAACCATTAATATGGCTGAATTTACCCGTAAGAACTACAGCACGACTTGGTCCACAAATAGAATTGGTACAGAAGTTATTTTTAAAAAGCGCACCTTCAGTTGCAATACGATCAATATTTGGAGTTGGTGCTAATTGACTAATTGGATGACCATAAGCACTGATAGCTTGTTCCGCATGGTCATCTGCCATAATATAAACGATATTCGGTCGCTTTGATGGCTTTAACTCCTCAGGTTTTTTAGAAACGTCTTTACAAGATTGAAACAATAAAAGACTAAACATAAATACTACTAAATGCCTCATTATTCTGTAGTTTTTATAATTTTAGTTTGAATAACCTCATCATTAATAACGGCTCTTTCAAAAAAGTTAAAGATTGTATCCATTTCCTCAATTGGAATTCGAGCAATTTCATGACGGCCACCTTTTACGATATTAAAGTAATATGAGGTATCAAAACCCTCTAGTTTTTCGGCAATAATTCCCGATCCATCCAATATAAAATACCCATCTCTCTTTGGATCACATAAATGATGTGATGCACTACCAAAAGGCACTAATTGATCCTCTGTTCCGTGATACAAAACGGCAGGAATTGCATTTTCCTCAGTAATATATCGCGCATCAACCATAGCACCAGCACAAGAAAATAGACCTGCAAATTTTACATTATTATAAGCATCTTTATCGGTTACAAAATAATCCTTCATAAATACAGCATTTAGTATGCCCTCTGCTCCTGCACTACTTCCTCCAGCTATAATTTTAGTGGGATCAATTTGAAGCGTTTTAGCACGATCAACTAAAAATTTTGCGGCATCTAAATAATCGATTGCAGCCTGTTTAAAAGTTTCCATTTTCTCGTCTTTAGTGCAATCACAACCAAAGCCTGTCGCTGTATTTTTTCGCAGTAAACGATAGCTAATTGAAACACCTATATAATTTTGTTCCTTAGCAGCATACTTTACCAAATTCTGATCATCTGGATAGGCACGATGACTTCCTGAAAATCCACCACCATGCATCCAAAGTAATACCGGAAGCGAATCGGATTTTTTAATGTTTTCTGGAGTAAACACATCTAATCGCAAGGTGTCTTGACCCTTAATAGAATAGATATAAGTTTCCATGTTTTGAGCAGAAAGCCCAACTGTGATAAATAAAACCAGTAAAATTGTTATTTTTTTCATTTAGTTAAATTTTTTCAATTAAAATTCCGCTAATAACAGGTTGCCCTTCAATAGATTTTAACGAAATAGTTAAGCCTTCATCGTTATTTATTTGAACTTCCGATGTTAGAGTTACACCATATTTTTGAGGATATTCTAATGCTAAATTGAATTGCTTTTCTATTAAATTAGTATTCAGAAACACATCGAAAACGCGTTGTTTTCGGGTTGAATCGTCTTTAACCTTTGATAGGTTATAAATGTTCTCTATTGATTTAATTTGGGGTTCAACAAAAAACAAGTCCACATTATAATTTCCATCAGGAATGTCCACTTTATAGGACGAACACCCCTCTAATAAGGTTTGAAACAAAGGCTCTGAAGTCGCGTTTTTAATATCATGTGGCAAACCTTGATTTTTATCTTTGGTCATGCCATACGGTGTGCCATCTAAATAACCAAACCAGCCATTTTCATACGCTTGATCAGGTACAAATGTGACATCTCTTTCTTCATCATTAAAATAAAAATGAGCACCAATATTAATTCCGAAACGATTAAAATTTTTAAAATCTAAGGTGTCTATTTTTAAAACTTCGACTGTTTTTTCTTCTGAAATATGCTCTGAGACAACCTTAATTTGGTTTCTACCATTGTTAAAAGGCATTTGGATAGTAGCGACTCCATTTCTAAACTGTACATTTTCTTGCTTTTTGCCATTCAAATAAACAATTCCTTTTTCCTGATTCGAGAATACTTGAATAGCATACGATTCATCTTTAAACAAGGTTAACCCTTTTAAAAAATCGGTGGCAATATGAACAAGTGGTTTATCTGTATCTAAAACTGATTTGTACCAATAATAAATATCCTTTGGTGTTCTGTTGTATTGCACCAAACCTTTTTGATTAACATGCGGAATGGCATCTCCTCTAAATTCCGAACCAAAATCCGCGTAATTCCATGCCGTCATTCCGGTCATGTAAGGACGTTCGGTAATTTGTTTATAATACGACTGATGTAATTTAGCTTGGTAGTCGGTTGAAAAATCAAACTTTTTTGGTGTTCTTGTAAATATTCTAACGTCTGCTCCAGGGCCATATTCGGACAATAACATAGAACGCTTTGGATAGCGCTTGTGTTGCTCATCTAGAAAAATTCCCAAATCTGAAATATCCTTATCATACCAACCAAAGTATAAGTTCCACCCAAAAATCATTGGTAAATCTGCAATCCCAGTTTCATTATATACATCATTAAGATGACCTGCCATTACTGTGATATGATTTGGTGCTAATTCTCGAGTTACATCTTCGAGTTGTGTCGCTAGTTTTACAGATGATTTTTTTAAATCTTGACGTTCTTGATCAGTTAGTTTATTATTAAAAACCAATCGAATAAAAATCTCATTCATATAACCAAACATCACAACAGAAGGAAAATTATAATACTGTTTAAGATGCTCTTTTTGCATGCTTATAGAGGTCTCAAAAAATGCCTCAGTATTTGTAACCTTATTAACGATTGGTATTTCTGTCCACACCAAAATACCAAGTTGATCACATAAATCATATAACTCGCGCGCATGCGGATAATGTGCAAAACGAATAACGTTTGATCCCATGTCTTTTATCAGTTCAATATCTTTTTTCTGAAGTGCCATGGGTACAGCATTTCCATAACCTTCATAATCTTGATGACGGTTTACACCAATTAGTTTAATCGGTTTTCCGTTTAAATAAAACCCGTTATCAGCATCTACAGACACCCAACGAAATCCGATATTCGTCGTTTTTGAATCTAAAATTTCACCATTCTTATCTTGAAGTACGAGTTTAAGTTGATATAAATAGGGGTTTTCTGGCGACCATAATTTTGGGTTTTGAACCTTTGGTAATTCAATTTTGAATGCTTCCGATGAATGAGATGGAAGTGTTAGTTTTTCAGTGAATGTTTTTACAAGCTGACCTTGCGCATCAGTAAGGATAAATTTTAATTCTGTTTTTTGTTTGCTTGAAGCTGTATTGTTTAAAAGTGCTGTGACTTCTATTCGTGCTTCATCTACTGAAACTTTTGGATAGTTGATATAAAACCCATCTGAAGCAAAATCATCTAAACTAAAATGTTGCTTTGGTAATGCAATCAATTCCACATCACGATAAATACCTCCATAAAATGTAAAGTCGGCATCTAACGGTGGAATATCTTCATTATGCGAATTATCAACGGTGACTTCAATTACATTGTAAGCATCATAATTTATAAATTCAGAAATATTGAAATTGAAAGCTGTATAACCTCCTTTATGGTTTCCTATTTCTTGTCCATTAATAAAGATTGTTCCTTCTTGGTTTACGGCATTAAACTTTAAATAAAACACCTTTTCTTTTGCCTCTGAAGATATATAAACCTGTTTTTGATAATAGCCTAAACCTCTTCTGTATCCTGGCTCATCATCGAACGCATCATCTTGATTCCAAGTATGTGGAATATTTACCGTTTGCCATGTCGTTTTATCTTCTGAGAATTGCCACCCAGAATTGATGGTTTTAGATTGCGAGAAACCCCTCAGTAAAAATACCACACATAACAAAACGTATAGGGATGTAGTCTTTGTAGCTATATGTGGCATACTTAAATTATTACTGAGTTAGATTAAATACATGTTGAAACTTAACATCTGAACTTGGTGCAATAGCAATATCAAATTCACCTGTCTCCACTCCATAAATCATTTCACTGTTATAAAACTTTAGATCATCAACCGAAATGGTAAACGTGACCGTTTTAGATTCTCCTTTTTTAAGGAATATTTTTTGAAAGCCTTTCAATTCTTTAACAGGTCTTGTCACGCTTCCTACTTTATCATGAATATAGAGTTGTGCGATTTCATGTCCATCAGCATCTCCTATGTTTGAAATCGTAACGCTGGCTTCAATAGTATTATTAAATGTTAACTCATCCGAAGACAATTTTAAATCTGAGTACTCAAACTTTGTATAACTTAATCCATGTCCAAAAGCGAATAAAGGCGTGTTGGCCACATCGATATAATTACTTTTATAATCTTCTTTAGGATTACTTTCAGGAATTGGACGCCCTGTGTTTTTCATATTGTAATAAATAGGCACCTGACCTACATTTCTAGGAAAAGTAACCGTTAGTTTTCCTGAAGGGTTTACCTTTCCAAATAGTAAATCTGCAGTTGCAGCTCCCCCCATGGTACCAGGAAACCACACTTCTAAAATAGCATCTACTAAATGAATTTCATCCGATAGGTTTAGCGGACGACCATTCATTAAGACTAAAGTGATATTTTTATTAGGATTAGCTTCTCTTATTTTTTGAATTAATTTTGGTTGAATTCCGGGAATTTTTAAATCAGTTCTCGACGCTGCTTCACCACTCATATGATGATCTTCACCCATTACTAAAACAATTTCATCCGCTTGTTTTGATACTGAAATCGCGTCTTCAAAACCAGATTCGTCATCCTTTAAAATCTCACAGCCTTTAGCATATAAAATTTGATTCGATTTTAGATATTCTGAAATACCTTCAAATACACTAACCGCTTTTCCATCACGCTCTCCTTTTGCAGCCCAATTACCAATAATATCGGCTTCATCTTTTACCAAAGGGCCAATAAAGGCAATCTTTTTAGTGTTTTTAGAAAGCGGTAATACGTCATTATTGTTTTGCAATAACACTGAAGAAGCCGCAGCAATCTCCCTAGCTTTCGCTAAAAACTCTGGTTTATATGCCGTATTGGCTTCACGGTCTTCATCGATATAACGGTAAGGATCATCAAACAATCCTAATTTAAATTTAGCTAGTAAAATTCGTTTACAAGCCTCATTAATATAAGCTTCAGGCACCTTGCCTTCTTCAACTAATTTTTTAAGATGTAAACGATACACATGACCTACCATATCCATATCTACACCAGCATTCATTCCTATTCTAGCAGCATCAATACTATCTTTAGCAAAGCCATGCTGAATCATTTCATTAATAGAGGTATAATCTGAAACAACGAAGCCGTCAAATTTCCATTCCTCTCTAAGAATGTCTCTTAAGGTGAATTTATTACCAGAAGTTGGTACTCCGTTTAGTTCATTAAACGCTGACATAAAAGTTTCTACTCCTGCTTCAACTGCTGCTTTAAAAGGTGGCAAATACACGTTTCGTAATTCACCTTCTCCCATATTAGTAGTGTGATAATCACGTCCGGCTTGTGCCGCTCCATAAGCCACATAATGTTTAGCGCATGCTAAAATGGTATTTGGTTGCGATAAATCGTCTCCTTGAAATCCATGAATGTAAGCTTTACCCATTTCGTTATTCAGATACACATCTTCACCAGCACCTTCAGAAATTCGTCCCCAACGTGGCTCTCTAGACACATCTATCATTGGTGCAAATGTCCAATGAATACCTTCTGCAGACGCTTCTTCAGCTGCAATACGCGAACTTTCTTCAACCATTTTTAAGTCCCAACTAGCTGATAAGCCTAAATTTATTGGGAAAATAGTGCGATGTCCATGAATAACATCGTATCCAAATAATAATGGAATGCCTAAACGAGATTCTTCGACAGCAATGGTCTGTAAATCTCGCGTGCCTTTTACAGACATGGCATTGAGCATAGCTCCCATGTTGCCTTCGCGAATGTATTTTCCATTATCTGACCCAACCACAGGTCCGGTTTGATCCCAATGACCACTATACATTACAGTTTGCCCTATTTTTTCTTGAAGCGTCATTAGATTCATTAACGAATCGACTTTAGCTTCATAATTTTGAGAAAAACCAGTACTAAGAGCACCAAATAGAATTATGTATAGAAATCTTAACTTCATCATGCTTTTATTTTGTCAATTCAAATTCAGCCATCATCTTGGTTGTAGAGTCTGTACCAACAAATACTTGGAATTCTCCAGGCTCTGCTACAAAATCTAAATCTGAATTATAGAATTTTAAGTCTTCAACTGTTAGTTTAAAAGTGACTGTTTTAGTCGCTCCTTTTTCAATTTCAACCTTCTGAAAGCCTTTTAATTCTTTAACAGGTCTGGTCACTGAACCTACCACGTCTCTTGTGTACAATTGCACCACTTCCTTACCATCATAGTCACCAGAATTCGTTACATCTACAGTGACCTCAACCGTACCATCCATTCCTATGGTGGTTGTATTCAGTTTTAAATTTGAATAATCAAAGTTGGTATAGCTTAAACCGTATCCAAAAGGATATAAAGGTTCATTACGTTCATCGATATAGTTACTTCTGAATTTTTCAAAGTTTCCTTCTTCATTCATTAAAGGTCTTCCGGTATTTTTATGATTATAGAAAATTGGAATTTGACCTACACTTCTTGGGAACGTTGCTGTTAACTTTCCTGAAGGATTTACATCACCAAATAACACATCTGAAATAGCTAAACCTGCTTCACTACCAGGGAACCACACATTAAGTATGGCTGGAACATTTTTATGTTCTTCAACCAAATCTAAAGGTCTTCCTGTAAATAAAACTAACACTACTGGCTTACCTGTTTTAAGCAAAGCATTTAATAAATCCTTTTGAACTTGAGGAATTCCTATTTCTGTTCTACTGCTACTTTCACCACTAAATTCTGCGGATTCACCAATAGCGGCAACAATGACGTCTGCTTTATTCGCAATGCTTAATGCTTCGTCTAATAACTGCTTGTCTGTTCTTCCATCTCTAGGAATATCTTTACCAAACATAGTTGCTCTTTGCTCCAATTCTAAGTCGTAATCGAGATTACTTCCTTTGGCATATAACACATTTGCCTTGTCACCTACAACAGTTTTTAAACCTGCTAAAAAAGGATTAGATTTATCTTGTTGTGTTGCCACACTCCAAGTACCAGCCATATTTACAGCATTATTTGCTAGAGGTCCAATTAAGGCAATTGTCCCTTCTTTTTTCAATGGTAACAGATTATCTTCATTTTTAAGCAACACTGTAGATTCTGCTCCAACTTTTCTTGCAAAGGCTCTGTTCTCATCTGTAAAAACTTCATTTTTTGCTCTATCACTATCTAGATATCTATAAGGATCATCAAACAAACCTAGCTGATATTTAGCTGTCAGCATACGTTTTACAGCAATGTCTATATCTTCAATTTTCACCATGCCTTTATCCACAGCACCTTTTAAAGATTTTACAAATGCTGCAGAAGCCGAAGGAGAATCACCTGCCATATCCATATCGATTCCTGCATTTAAAGATTGCGCAACAACCTCTTCCTCGTTACCAACACCATGCGCCATCATTTCGTAAATCCCAGTATAATCAGTAACTACAAAACCATTAAAACCCCAATCATCTCGTAATAAATCTGTAAGCAACCATTTATTTCCGGTTGCAGGTATGCCATCTATTTCGTTAAATGAAGCCATCACAGAACCAACGCCTGCATCTACAGCTGCTTTATACGGCTCTAGGTATTCGTTATACATTCTGATTTTACTCATATCGACTGTGTTGTAGTCACGACCAGCTTCAGACGCACCATATAATGCAAAGTGCTTAACACATGCCATTAATGTATTATTTTCACTCAAGTCATCTTGTTGATATCCTTTTACCATGGCTTCAGCAATTCTACTTCCTAAATAAGGATCTTCACCATTTCCTTCAGAAACACGTCCCCAACGCGGATCGCGCGAAATATCTACCATTGGTGAAAAGGTCCAGTTAATACCATCTGCACTAGCTTCATTTGCAGCCATACGTGCCGTTTTTTCAATAAGTTCCATGTCCCAAGTCGATGATAAACCTAATGGAATTGGAAAGGTTGTTTCGTAACCATGAATAACATCCATTCCAAAAAGTAATGGAATTTTTAAGCGGCTTTCTTCAACCGCAATCTTTTGGACTGCTCTAATTTTTTCAACAGATTTGATATTAAACATACCACCTACTAAACCGTCTTGGATTTTTTTACCTACATCTGAGCTCTTGCCTAGACCTGTGGTAATATCTCCAGAAACAGGAAGATTAAGCTGTCCTATTTTTTCGTCTAAAGTCATTAGACCCAAAATAGAATCTACCTGAGCTTCAAAAGGATTGTTATTTTCAGAAGTTCTCTTTGTTGAATTCGAGTTTGAATTACAACTTGAAATAGTGAAAGTGATTAAAAAAAATGCTATTAGTTTAAAGTAAAATCGTTTTGTCATTGTATTATTTTGTTTTTGAAAAAAGCCAATTTAAAAGTTCTGGTTCTGCAAAGGCTGGATCCCAGCTATTATGGTTTGCAAAGTCGTATAATGTTAATTTAGGAAATCCACCTGCACTAATGATTGCAGAGGCCATATTTAAAGATAATTTAGGATCAACCACATCATCTTTTGCTCCGTGTAATATCCATAAAGGAATAGTTTTAGCATAGGTGCCCACTGATGCTGGATCACCTCCACCACAGATTGGAATAGCAGCAGCAAATAGTTCGGGTTTACGATAAATAATCTCAAACGTTCCCATGCCTCCCATAGATAAACCCATGGCATAAACTTGGTCTGTCTCTACATACGGTTTAGCCACCATCTCATCCATTAAATCTATCACCAATGCCATTGCTGCAGTTGGTGCTTCATTGTATTTGTACTTAAAAGTGATTGGTTTTGTTGAGCGGTCTGCCTCTAACTTAGACCAATAATCATTCTTAGGACATTGTGGAAAAATCACTATTGCTGGTAATGAGTCTCTATTTTTTTCGTTTAAAAACAATTGACTCCCATGAGCCAGTTGTTTTTTATTATCATTCCCACGTTCACCCGCTCCATGAAGCATTAGTACAAGCGGATATTTTTTAGATTCATCAAAATTCTTAGGCAACAGCATTCTGTAATTAAGTGTATCTCCATTTAAAATATGATTTTCAAATGAAAATAATTCTTTTGAAGGCTCGCCTTTCTGTTGCGCATTTACGGCACATGAACTAGCAATGATAATACTAAAGATTAAAATTAAAATCTGATGTTTCATGTTTAATTGTTTATATTAATATGTAAATCCTAACGTGTTTAAACCATTTTGAACATCTTCATTTTGCATAAAAAGATTCCAAAATAAACCCGTTCTATAATTTTCGATCATAATTATTTCTGGCCCTTGGTCAATAGCCAAATATTGCTCAGTTACCCAATCATTATACTGAGGACTAAACGCATCATAAAAACCAGCAGGTCCTAATAAAATGTCCTTTTTACCATAGAAATAACGCATTGCTGCTAATGATTTTTCTGGTGTATATGGAATTGAACTTATTGCTGCTGTAGGAGAAATAATCCCTAAATCATTTTGTGGATCGTGTGCAGAATAACCGGTAGACCCATCTGAATCTCTACTATAACTGGCCGTTAAACCCCAACAATTTTCACCGTAATCGGCATAATTATTTGGGTTACTAACACAATGTTGGTAATTGATATTGGTATGGTTTACATTTAAATCCCAATAATTAGCATACTGATCTGAAAGATTTGTAGGATTTAATCCTAAGAATGAATAGTGCGCCCAAAATAAAGGTCCTGTGCCAGAGCCAGCATGATCTAAAATTAAAGGCATATTATACTGACTAGCAGATGTCACAATATTGCCATTATCTGCCCAACCTTGGTGATACACTTCTTCTGAAATTGGAAAATCTGGTGAGGCTGCGCCTAAAACAAAAGCAATTAAGGTTTCGTTATAACCTTTCAGTTCAAGATTCATAGAGAAGCCATTATTAGGGCTCCAATGCCAGTATAAGGCATTTTCGTTTTGCGTGTACCAATCCCATTCCACACCTTTCCATAAAGCATCGGCTTTAGTCGCCAACAAAGCTTCTTCTGTTGTACCTGATTTAAAATATTCTTTCACACAAATTAAACCTTGTGCAAAAAAGGCTGTTTCAACTAAATCGCCACCATTATCTTGATCGCTAAATGGAATAACACTACCGTTTTCGCCATTGATCCAATGTGGCCAAGCCCCGTGAAAACGATCTGCAGTTTCAAAGAAGTCTAAAATCTGACTCAAACGATTAAACCCTTCTGTTCTTGAAATGTATCCACGTTCTATACCTACAAGAATGGCCATTAATCCAAATCCACTCCCCCCTGTAGTTACTACATTTTCACTATTTGATGGGTCGTCTATATGATAGCGTTCTCTTGCCGCACCCGAATTAGACTCTGCAAAATCCCAGAAATACTTAAAGGTTTCTTCTTGGATTACATCCATTAACTCAATATCGGTTAACGTTTCAACAACAGGATTATCGTCACTTGGATCATAAGGCTCTTGGTAGCCAGGCCCATTATCTGAACCACAACTAAAACACCACAACGTGACTATTACTATTTTAAAAACGCTTATGTTATTCATTTTATCTTCTATAAATCATTTCTTTAGACTAAAAATAAGGTAAGAATAAGCGGCATTTAAAAAATTAAAAATGCCGCTAAAAACTAAGGGTATTATATATATTAGACTAAACTTATTTAATTATTATTCATCTTCATCTTCAGGTTGCATCGCGTCAATATCTGCTTGAGATAAAGCGGTATTGAATAGCTTTAATTCATCTATTAGGCTTGAATCTGATTCGTGTCCCCAATAACTAAATGTTTCTCCACCAGAACCAATAGTTAAGTCCGTACATCCTGTCCAATCAATACTAGAACTTAGTTCAGTAGTGTTTTGCAAAACACCATTTAAGTAGATTTTACTTTCGGTAGCAGAAACTGTTAAAGCGACATGTACCCAATCTCCTGCAGTGGCATCTATAGCTCCACCATCATTCCAGCTTTCACCATCTCCAACACCTATATTTGCTTTAATGGTTTGTTCGGCATCACTACCTTCTCTAAACAATCTAAAACCTTGATTTCTATTTTCAGGAACATCATTTCCTACAACTAATATTCCGGCACGATCAGGCGCACTATTCACTTTGTACCAAAATGTAGCGCTAAACGTATTTGCTTCAAACAAATCATCTAAAGGAAAGGTTAGGTAAGAATCCGTCGCGCCTTCATAAGCACTGCCAGAATAACCACCAGAAACGATACTTGGACTCCCAACAACCGTAGGATCAGATTCACTGATTAACTCTGTATATAAACCTTCGAAGAAAGGCATGTAAAAAATCTCTCCTTCTATGGTTGGTAAATACGTATTATCTAAACTAAAGGTTAAACTGTCTGTTGCTGTTTTACCACTTGTATCTGTTGCTTCAACAACTATAGTATGAGAACCTAACTGTAAGTTTTCATATTGAAATGCTTCCATAAAGATTCGGTAATCTAAAAAACTATCGAATGTTTGAATTGTATTACCATCTAATATTACGGTGACATTGTTAATTTCTATATCATCTTCAACTAAAACTTCAATATCTAAATTAAGTTCTGTATCAGTAAAAGGAATTAAAACATCGCCATTTGGACTCACAATTTGAGCCGTTGGATCTTCTAAATCTGACCCTGGATCTACTTCTGTGATTGGATCAATACCATCATAGCAAGACACCATCATTAACATGGCTGCAATTGCTATTATATATTTATTAATTGTTTTCATTTTTTTAAGTTTTAATTATTATTCAAGTGGTAATAAATCCAATTGCGCTTGCGGATAGGGTAGAAACTCCTTATCTGCTGTAAACGTTCTGCCATCGTAACTTAATTCGTCATATTTGTCTAATCGTATCATATCGAAATAACGCACGCCCCATTCCATTGCTAATTCAGCAAATTTCTCGTCCATAACTTGGTCGTTAGTAACGCCTGAAAGCGTAGGCATACCGACTCTACTCCTCACCATATTTACGGCTGCATCAGCGGTCATGGCAGAACTACTTGCTCCTTGTGTTAACGCTTCAGCATGCATTAATAATATTTCAGCATATCGGATAACAATCAAATTTTTACTTGATCCATATTCGGTTCTACCTTCAGTTAATTGATTCGATGGTAAATAATGCTTTCCACTCGCAAACATAGCTCTCGGATAATCATTAAAAATATCACCATCTGGTGTTGTATTAGATATATAATTGGGTAACGATGCATATTCAGGATCTGTCATTAATTCATCCATTCCTCTTGGCGTAAAATTTACACTAGTTATTAATCGTGTTTGATCACCTCTATCAATCATGAATTTGATATACTTTAGACTAGGTTCATAAAAACCCCAACCTGCTGCTGCACTTTCTACAACTGGCGTCCAATTTGAAGGTCCAAATGGTGCAAACAAATGATTATTTGCATCACCATCCTCTGTATTATAATCAGAAAACTGTAGCTCAAAGATGCTCTCATCACTTAGTTCACCAGGTTTTTTGAATAGTTCATAAAAATCTGGATACAGCGAAAATTTATTAGAACCAATGATCGCTCCTGTTGCATCTGCAACACCTTGATAGTTTTCAAGTTCTAGATTCGCCAAGGCTTTAATTGCCAAAGCGGTGTATTTGGTAACGCCGCCGAATACATCTTGACGTTCATTAGGTCTTTGATCTGGAAGAAACGGCATCGCTTCATCCATTAAGTCTGAAATATATTGCATTACTTCGCCTTTGGTTTTAACACCATTCTCTAATTCTAAAGCAATATCTGTAGACCCGATAATAAAAATATCTCCCCACATCCTAGACATTTGGAAATGTGTAAATCCGCTTAAAACTTTACATTCTGCCATATATTGGTCTGCTCTATCCAAATACTCATCTTCTGTTGCAAAATTTTGATAAAGTTGAATGGTTTCACGAGAACTTAAAATTCTTACAATATCACCATAAAAATTCTCCCAAATTTGATTATACATCCAATAGTTATTATCATAAATAAAAAGGTCTGTATCTGCTAATGGCTGTTGATCACCGAGACCTCCTGCGTTTACATCATCTCCTCTTACTCCGATTAGAATAGGATCTTCCCAACCTCTTGAGTACACGGCAGAATAAGCTCCGATTAATGGCAAAACCATATCATCCGATGCAGTATAATCTAAATCATCTGCTGCGAGTTGACCATCGTTTTCTTCCAATTTATCGTTACAGGCAAAAACGACCATACAGAACGCTAACAATAAAGCGAGCTGTTTTGTTATTTGTTTAATATTTTTCATGTTTAGCATTTTTTTTTAAATTTTAATATTTATTCCAAAAGTATAAACCGCAGGAACAGGATACGTTTCACGATCCACACCATCGTTAACCTCCGGATTAAACCCATTATAATTAAAGATGGTAATTGGACGCTCTGCAGTACAATACAACCTCACTTCAGGCATATTCTTTCCTCCGAGTGCATTTCGCGGAATGGTATAAGCCAATTGGATATTTTGTACGCGGAAATACGATCCATCCTCTACAAAAAAGCTACTCATTCTTTGGTTCCATGCTTTTCGTCTGCCTTCAGATGAAGGATAAGTATTGGTTGTGCCCTCACCATGCCATCTATTTATTGCGAAATCGGCATCAATATTAGTGTCATTTGTAAAAATAACCTCTCCTCTTTTACGGTTGAGTATTTTGTTACCAGTTTGCCCTGAAAAAGAAACAGATAGGTCGAATTGTTTATAATTCACATTTATATTTCCCCCATAAGAAAATGACGGTAAATAAGATCCTAGTACTACTCTGTCATCAGCATCTATAACACCATCGTTATTTTGGTCTTTATAAATAAAATCTCCAGGAACAAGCTGATTCTGGTTCACCGATAACTCATTTTGTGCAGTAGGATCTGCTGCAACTTGCGATTCATTTTGATATACACCATCAACTTCCCACCCAAAAAACGCATTCACAGGCTCTCCAACTATTAGTCTTTGACGAAAAGCAGCACTTCCCGTGTCTAAATACCCTTGTTCAGTATTTATTTGGGTTACTTCGTTTTTAAGTGTTGCTATATTTCCCCCTACTGAAAAACTCCAGTTATCATTGATAATTTGGTTCCAATTTGCAGCTACTTCTAAACCTTGATTTCTCATTTCTCCAACATTATCTAGAACCGTTTGCGAAATAATAGGAACTTGTCGTGGTAATACCAAATCTTTAGTATCTCTTACATAATAATCGACCTCTAAACTTAATTTGTTGTCAAAAGCTCGTGCACTGATACCAAGATTCGTTTCTTCTAAAATCTCTCTTTTTATATTTTGAAAAGTACTTGTAGCCAAAATACCGTTAGTAGGTATATCTCCAATACTTGTTACCTCAGTAGATATTGTATTGGTCCCGCTACTACCACCTAGCGATCCGTTAGCTAATTGCCCCCAACTAGCCCGTAATTTTAAAAAGTTAAAAAGGTTACTGTCATTCATGAAATTTTCTTCAGATAAGACCCAACCTAAACCAACAGCTGGAGTAGTAACCCATATTTCTCTAGGAAACCTGCCGTCTCCTTCATGTCTTAATGTAGCGTTAAGCAAATACTTATTCTTAAAACTATATTCTAACCTGCCAAAAACAGCAAAGGAATATTGGCGATCTCCTAATTCACTTACTTGGTTACTAAATGTAGTAGGGTCTGCAAAATCCAAGTACCAAGAACTTTCTAGACCTATACCTTGAATATCGAAACCTGTAGCTTCAAATTCATTTATTTGTTCATCTCTATATGCTGTACCCGCCAACACAGTAAGATTATGATCCCCAAAAGTATCGTTATAAGTTAATGTATTATCCCAATTTTGATTTGAAAATTTATTTTCTTCACGCTTAATATTCGAAGTTTCTCTTTGCGATACCCCAGAAGTAAAATAAGGAAATCTAACATTACGAGCAGAAATTGTAGAATAATCGTGGCTATATAAGGTTTTAAATTTTAATTTATCTGGAATTAAATCGTATTCCACAAACATACTTGCTAATACCTTTCTAACTTTAAGTTGGTTATTGTTATAAGTCATTACAGGGAATGGGTTTTGTGCACCACGATAACCTAACAAACTAGCATCTGAGTAAGGAATTGGAGCCGCTTCTGTATTTAATTCATCAAAAACAGGTAAAATTGGTACCGCAAAATACGCTTGAAACCAAGCCCCATTTTCCGGATTATATTGTGTAGAATTACTAAATATTGCATTTGTCCCAACGGTTAAGCGATCTGACAATTCTATTTCAATGTTAGATTGAATATTGAAACGCTCGTATTCGTTTTTCATATCTAAAATCCCGTCTTGTGAAAAATAACTCGTATTGACGCCATAAGTCGTTTTCTCTGAACCACCAGCGACACCAAAACTATGACTAGAAATTGGAGCAACTCTTAAAATTTCTTTGTACCAATCCGTATTGACGTTTGGAATATTAGGATTAACCCTACTTCTACCAAAACGTTGAATCGCATTTTCCACAAATTCTATATCTGCCTGAGATTGCGATTCATAGGCCATTGTTACAAATTGTTCTGCATTAGCCATTTTAACCACATTCTGGGCATTTTGATACCCTGAATAACCATTGTAAGTAAATACAGGTTTTTGTTCTTGCCTTCCATTTTTAGTCTCAATGATGATAACTCCATTAACCCCTCTTTGTCCAAAAATAGAAATCGAGGAGGCATCTTTCAATACCGAAATGGTTTCAATTTGGCTGCTATCTAAAAAATCGATGGTATTATAAAACATGCCATCAACTACATATAAAGGATTATTACCTCCTTCTTGTGAATTCACCCCTCTAATTCGAACTGTTGGCGAACCACCAGGCGAACCACTACTGACTACTTGCACACCTGCTACCTTACCCTGAAGTGATTGCATCACATTACTGTTGGGTGTTTTTTCAATATCCTCAGATTTAACGGTGGTTATAGCACCTGTTAAATCTGCTTTTTTCTGCGTACCATAACCAACGACAACAACCTCGCTTAACGAAGCAACATCATCCTCTAAAGTTATATTTAAAACGGTCTGATTTTCTATCGTCACGGTCTGGGTAATAAAGCCCACATAACTGAATTCAAGTTGAACACCACGCTCAACGCTAATAGTATAGTTACCATCAAAGTCTGTTGTAGTTCCTCTACTTGTACCTTGCACAATGACATTAACCCCTGGCAAGGGCATTCCATCACTTTCACTTGTTACGATTCCATTAATTTCTAACTGTTGCGCAAAAGAACAGATTGAAAAAAACAACATCAACAATAAACTAGTTTTTGTTTTCATTTATAGATTGTTTAATTTAAATAATAGAGATTAGTTAATTCAATGCCGAAGTTATAACGTATTACTCAAAGTACTTAAAATATATTTACATTTTAAATACACCACTCTTAACGTAGAACGGCTAAAAACTTTAAATAAAACTCACTTTGACGTAATATAAAGCTATAAAAAAAACGTTGTAGTAGAGGTAAAATTAACAAAGTGACGTAGAAATGACGTATTACAAATTAGGAGTTAAGTAAGAAAATGCCTTCAATTTTTGAAATTCAATAAATAATCCACCAAAGAAATATCATTTTCTAAATTTAATTTCTTTTTTAATCGATATCTATGGGTTTCGACACCTCTTACTGAGATATTCATAAGTGGAGCAATCTCTTTTGAAGATAAATTCATTTTGATGTAAGCACAAATCTTTAAATCCTTTGGAGTAAGTTTAGAATGTTTAAGCTTTAAAGCCTCAAAAAATTCCTCGTGAACTTGACTAAAATTATTCTCAAAAACTTCCCATTCATCTTTTAAAACAATTGAATTATCTAATTTTTTTACAATCTTTTTGTATGTGTAATAATTACTGAAACCATCTTTGTTAATCATCAGGTCCTTTTTGATATCCTGAAGCGTTTCATTCTTTTTAACTAAAGCCATTGCATTATTAGCTAATTGCTTACTTTTTAATTTGATTTCGTTCTGTAAGGATTCGTTTTTAAGCTGAACTATGCGTTTTTCGTTTTCTAACGTTTTTTCACGCAATAATTTTTGCTGTTCTTTTTGATACTTAACTTTTATTATGCGCTGTTCCTTTGCTATTTTTCTATTGTGAAGGGTATAAAATAGAACTGTAGTTAAAACTGCTAAAAACAAATACAATATATAACCAAATGTATCTTTATACCAAGGTGGATAAACATTTAGACTTAGAGATTGAACCGGCGATACATTTCCAGCATTATCACTACTTCTAAAAGCAACAGTATAATCGCCATAAATTAGGTTTGAAAATTCAACTTTATTCCCTTCAACTTTATACCACGTATCATGTGCTTTATCTGCCTCTCCTTCTGAAATACTATACTCAAAAAAATGGTTTAGAGATTTAGGTGAAGACAATTCTAAGGCTATACTTTCATTAAACTTAAACCCCAAAGATTCATCGTCTATTGCAGAAATACGCATCGGAATATCATTTATTGACATCGTCTCAATTTTTGGTTTTTGCAGACTAACTCCTGGAATAGACGTATAATTTAGCATCATAAACCCATTATCAAGATTTAAAGCGTAGATGGAATCTTTAATTTTAGAAACGTTTTCATAACCAACGATATACCTGTTTTTCAAAAATAAATCATTTAAAAAAAAGGCTTCTTGAGTATCATCAAATGATTTAAATTTTATAAAACTATTTTTATACTTAAGTGCAAAAAGGTCGGTATTATCTTCAGAAATAATATAACTATCCTTCCCTAACAACTCATTAAGCAAATCATAAGGCACTATAGAATCTAGAATAGGCTCATATTTCTGCCAACCATCGTTAGATTTAAAACTAATATTATTTCTAATATTATAGATGCGAACATTATAATTAGAACTAATTCCTTTATCTAGATAACTCTCTACTTCAGTAATTGCCTCATAATTCTCATTAAAATGAACTCTATATACGCCTTTTGTAGCATGAGCCACCCAAGCCGTATGCGGATCCTCAAATACTAAAAAACGTGAAGGAACTGTAGTTTTACCAAGGTGTTTTACATGCCAATCACCTGAAATCTTTTCAAATTTCACCAAACCAGAATATGTACCCTGAATATACGTATGGTTTTGTTCTGGTACTTTTTTAATAGTCCAACCACCGTTATGTGTAGAAATACTAGTAAACTCATCTTTGTCGACGATAAATGTACCTTCATTATGACCACAAAAAAGTTGACCTTCAATAATATCTAAATCCCACACCTGACCTTGAGAGCCTTCTATAAACTTTAGCTTCTCATCTTTATCTAATCTAAAAAGGCCAGTATTTGTCCCAATATAAATATTGTCCTTGTACTCTACAACATCATATACAGCCCCTAATTTCCCAGACACATCATTAAAAAGATAATTACTACTATTAAGATCTATACTGGCTATTCCATTATCTAGACCTAGCCAAAGGTTTCCGGTTATATCGATAGACTGACCTAAAACGGTATTATTGAGTAAGCCATTCTCTTTACTTATATGAAATTTAGATACTCCAAGACTATCTGTAATATAAACACCATCTTTTATGGTACCAAAAACCATATCACCACTATCTAACATGGAAAATGCATTTAACTGCTGAAGACGTATTTGCTCATTAATGTTGAAATCAGTCTCAATTAGAGTACCTTTATCTAAGAAAAAACTTCCTTTTAAAGAGGTCATCAATAGCAACTTATCGTTAAATTTATTAACAGAAATAATTTTAGTATCTATCAGTAAATCATTATAATAAAATGATTCTAATCTCTCACCTTTCAATAAGAACACACCTTCATTTAACGTACTTACATACAAATCATCTTCAACAACACTACAAGATATAATAGCAGAACCAGGTCGTAACTGAACAACATTTTCAAAATCGTAGATATAGATATTTAAAAATGACCTGAAAATAATTTTATCCTTAAAGCTCACGATTTCCCATATCTCTTCATTTGGAGAAATAAGATCAGGAATCATATCACTTAATGAGTGGTATCCTAATGTACCAAATTCATCTCGTTTCCAAAATCCAAATTCTTCATAAGAACCAGTATAAACAACATCATCCACTGCCAAAACAGACCGAACTATAGTTTCGTTAGGTAATTGATAAAATTCCCATACTAAAGCATCATACTCTAATAAACCACTATTGTTTGCAACATAGACCTTACCATTGTCTGCCCTAGAAATATCCCAATTTTGGTTACCTGCCTTATATTCTGCCAATGTGTAATTATGAATATTTGGAGAGAATTGGCTATAACACTCTGATGAAAAAACAAAGAAGAAAAATAATATTGGCAATAATTTTTTCATTCTGTAACAATACATTTTTTATTATTTAACGCTTAAAAATAAGAATTTCATTCTGAGTGACTTCAAACATCGAAAAAATTACTATAAATAAAGATCCAACCCGAGTTGAGTCTATAGAGTTTCTACTATAATTATTTTTTTTACCATCAAAATATCTTTGACAATTTAAACAATTCGATTTGATGCATCTACATCACCCTGAACAACTTGAGATTTTTTTTAGCTCTAGAGTCTTCAAAAATAAACTGATCATTATGCATCATTACCGTAAAACCTTCACCTATAAAAGTTTTAAACGTAAATTTACCTTTTGATCCCTAGATTACTTCCAATAATTGATTCTTTTTAAAATTTAATTAGGAATTCAAAATAAAAACTCTAATATTTGAACCAACAAATGAAAAAACAAGTCATTAATATCATTTCAATTATTAGCATCGTGATTATTTCTCGAAGCCAAGGAATGCTATGACAAATTAAACATAATTAATTTTTAAGCCTTCCTATTTCGGAAGGCTTTTTTTATGCAAAAATTTAAGACACTTGGACATCATATTAAACGCTATTCAAAAAACTCACAATCAACACATTACATCAATAATGAAACTATTGAATTTAGAATAAAAACGCATAACACTAGTAAATAAAAATCGTATAACAACTAATTTAGATTCTGCAAATCAATTTTGCCTAAATACTATGAGCGAATTAAACAAATACAGTAAAACAGTTACACAAGATCCAACACAACCAGCAGCTCAAGCCATGTTGCATGCCATTGGATTAACCAAAGAAGATTTTTTTAAGCCTATTGTTGGTATTGCAAGCACAGGTTACGAAGGTAACCCTTGTAATATGCATCTTAACGACCTAGCAAAATTGGTCAAAGAAGGCACAAAAAATGAAGACGTCGTTGGCTTAATTTTTAACACCATTGGTGTAAGTGATGGTATTTCAATGGGAACACCAGGAATGCGTTATTCTTTACCGTCTCGTGATATCATAGCAGATTCTATGGAAACTGTCGTTCAAGCGATGAGCTACGATGGTTTGGTAACTGTAGTAGGTTGCGACAAAAACATGCCAGGTGCATTAATGGCTATGATTCGCTTAAACAGACCTAGTATTCTAGTCTATGGAGGCACTATTGATTCTGGCTGCCACGAAGGAAAAAAATTAGATGTTGTTTCTGCTTTTGAAGCTTGGGGAAGTAAGGTTGCAGGAACCATGACCGAAAATGAATATCAAAACATCGTTGAAAAAGCATGTCCTGGAGCTGGTGCCTGTGGAGGCATGTATACAGCAAACACCATGGCTTCTGCAATCGAAGCTTTAGGTATGACACTGCCATTTAACTCTTCAAATCCAGCGTTGAGTGATGCTAAAAAAGAAGAATCCGTAAAAGCTGGTGAAGCGTTACGTTTATTATTAGAAAAAGACATTAAACCTTCAGACATTATAACAAGAAAATCTCTAGAAAACGCCGTTCGGTTAGTAACCATCTTAGGAGGCTCTACAAATGCTGTACTACACTTTTTAGCAATTGCTAGAGCAGCTCAAATAGATTTTACGTTAAAAGATTTCCAAGACATAAGTGACAACACACCGTTTTTAGCCGACTTAAAACCAAGCGGAAAATATTTAATGGAAGATGTGCACGCTGTTGGAGGCATTCCGGCAGTCTTAAAATATTTATTAAAAAAAGGACTCATTCACGGAGATTGTTTAACCGTTACAGGAAAAACAATAGCAGAAAACTTATTAGATGTTCGTGATTTAACAGAAGGACAAGACGTTATAAAACCAATTGAAGAACCGATTAAAATATCAGGACACTTAAGAATGTTGTATGGCAACTTAGCAACAGAAGGAAGTGTTGCTAAAATCACTGGAAAAGAAGGTCTATGTTTCCGTGGAAAAGCGAAAGTTTTTGAAGGAGAATACGCAGCAAACGACGGAATTAGAGACGGAAAAGTAGAAAAAGGAGATGTCGTTGTCATTAGATACGAAGGCCCAAAAGGAGGTCCTGGAATGCCTGAAATGCTAAAACCAACGGCTGCAATAATGGGAGCTGGCTTAGGAAAAGATGTCGCTTTAATTACAGATGGAAGATTTTCTGGAGGAACCCACGGTTTCGTTGTTGGGCACATTACACCTGAAGCACAAGAAGGAGGTACAATCGCAGTTGTGAAAGATGGAGACATCATAACAATTGATGCTGAAACGAATTCAATATCCCTAGAAGTCTCTGAAGAAGAGTTACAAAAACGAAGAGAAAAATGGAAAACACCAGAATTAAAATTTGAACGTGGTGTTTTATATAAATACGCTAAAACAGTATCATCAGCATCTAAAGGATGTGTAACCGATGAATTTTAATTCTAAATATAGTTCTTGAATGTCACTCTAAGCCTAGTCGAAGAGTCTCAAATAGATTTTAATAAACATGAAAGAAACTCAAACCATACAAAAACAAGCTAAAGCATCAGAAACCACAGAACGTATTTCTGGTAGTGAAGCGGTTATAAAGTGTTTACTAGCCGAAGGTATTGATACCCTTTACGGTTATCCTGGTGGTGCAATTATGCCAGTTTATGATGAATTATATAAGTATCAAGACAAAATTCATCATGTCTTAACGCGTCATGAGCAAGGTGCAACGCATTCTGCACAAGGTTATGCACGTATTTCTGGAAAAGTTGGTGTCTGCATGGCAACTTCTGGTCCAGGAGCTACTAATTTAATTACTGGTATTGCTGATGCTCAAATCGATTCTACACCAATGGTTTGTATCACTGGTCAGGTTGGTTCGCATTTATTAGGTAGTGATGCTTTTCAAGAAACTGATATCGTCGGCATTTCAACTCCGGTTACCAAGTGGAATTGTCAAGTCACTGAAGCATCTCAAATCCCTGAGGCTTTTGCTAAGGCATTTTATATAGCTAAAAGTGGAAGACCAGGACCTGTACTCATTGATATTACTAAAGATGCTCAATTTGAAGAATTCGATTTTAAGTACGAAAAATGTAAAGGCATTAGAAGCTATAAGCCAGTTCCAGATACGGATGAAAATTCGTTAAAAGCTGCAGCTAAACTTATTAATTCTGCAAAAAAGCCATTGATAGTTTGGGGACAAGGTGTTATTTTAGGAAAAGCCGAAGAAGAATTTAAAGCCATCATTGAAAAAGCAGGAATCCCTTCTGCTTGGACCATTTTAGGGGCTTCTGCAATTCCAACATCTCACCCATTAAATGTTGGTATGGTTGGCATGCATGGAAATTATGCACCAAATGTATTAACTAACGAATGTGATGTATTGATTGCCATAGGAATGCGATTTGACGATCGTGTTACAGGAAATTTAGCCACCTATGCAAAGCAAGCTAAAATTGTGCATTTCGAAATTGATCCAGCCGAAGTTGATAAAAATGTGAAATCAGATGTAGCTGTTCTTGGAGATGCAAAAGCGAGTTTAAAACAATTATTACCATTATTAAATAAGAATTCTCATACAGATTGGCATCAAGAATTTAAAGACTTATATAAGATTGAGTTTGAAAAAGTCATAAAACACGATTTACATCCCACAAAAGACGGTATATCTATGGCTGAAGTGTTGAAAGAAATCAACATTGCAACTGAAGGAGAAGCTGCTATTGTAAGTGATGTTGGTCAGCATCAAATGATTGCTTGTCGTTATGCCGAATTCAACAAAACAAAAAGTAATATTACCTCTGGCGGCTTAGGCACTATGGGATTTGCTTTACCAGCAGCTATTGGTGCAAAAATGGCAGCACCAGAAAGAGAAGTCGTTATGATAGCTGGAGATGGTGGTTACCAAATGACCATTCAAGAATTAGGAACAATTTTTCAACAAAAAGTACCTGTAAAAATTGTGGTCTTAAATAATGAGTTCCTTGGAATGGTACGTCAATGGCAACAATTATTCTTTGATAAACGCTATGCTTCTACCGAAATGGTGAATCCAGATTTCGTAGCCATTGCCAAAGGTTATCATATTGAAGCTCAAAAAGTAACAGAAAGAAAAGACTTAAAAACGGCTATAAAAGATATGATAGACTGCGAAGGTCCTTACTTCTTGGAAGTGAGAGTAGAAAAAGAAGATAATGTATTCCCAATGATCCCAACAGGAGCAAGTGTTTCAGATATACGATTAGAGTAACGTCTGTTCGAGTGAATTTCAAAGAAGTGCAACGAATTTGAAAATTTGTATCGAGAACAATTTAAGTAGCTTCTCGATACAATTTTATCTCGTTCCTCAATAAAACCACTCGAAGTGACGAATAAATATAATAATGAAAGCTAATAGAAAAGCTTAAAACAATGAGTACAGAAATTAAACATTATACCGTTTCTATTTATACGGAAAACAATATTGGATTGTTGAATAGAATTTCAGCAATATTCCAAAGAAGACATGTAAATGTTGAGAGTTTAAATACATCACCTTCTGAAATTGATGGTGTTTCAAGATTTACTATTGTTGTCAATATTACCGAATCTCAAATGAAAAAGATTCGCGGTCAGATTGAAAAACAAGTCGAGGTCATAAAAGCCTACTATCATACTGAAGAAGAAATCATCTATCAGCAATCGTGTATCTTTAAAATGAGATCTAATTTATTGTTTGACGAACGCCAAATTCAGAATATCATTAAAGAAAGTAACGCTAGAATTGTCACTGTAAATCGCGAATTCTTCGTTATAGAAAAATCAGGAAGAAAAGAAGAAATTGATCTATTACACAGAGAATTATCCGTTTTCGGCATTATGCAATTTACGCGCTCAGGACGTATTGCTGTTACTAAAGACGAAATGAAAATATCAACAATGCTTAAAGCATTACATTATTAATAAAAAAAAGAATTGAATAGAGACCTAGAAATTAAAACGTTTTAACATTGAACCTTTTATAATTTTTTTACTCTCAAATAAAAACAAACAAAATGTCAAATTATTTCAACACATTACCATTAAGAGAACAGTTAGAGCAATTAGGAAAATGTCGTTTTATGGACGCTTCAGAATTTGAAGATGGTGTAGACGCTTTAAAAGGAAAGAAAATCGTAATCGTTGGTTGCGGTGCGCAAGGGCTTAACCAAGGGTTAAATATGAGAGATTCCGGATTAGATATTTCCTATGCGTTAAGGCAAGTGGCTATTGACCAAAAACGTGATTCTTTTAAGAACGCAACATCTAACGACTTTAATGTTGGCACGTATGATGAGCTAATTCCTGCGGCAGATGTAGTGTTAAACTTAACACCAGACAAGCAACATACAAATGTTGTAAAAGCCGTAATGCCTTTAATGAAAAAAGGAGCGACATTAAGCTATTCTCATGGGTTTAATATTGTTGAAGAAGGCACAAAAATCCGTGAAGATATAACGGTAATTATGGTAGCACCAAAATGTCCAGGAACAGAAGTAAGAGAAGAATATAAGAGAGGATTTGGAGTACCAACATTAACAGCTGTACACCCAGAAAATGATCCAGAAGGAAAAGGTTGGGCTCAGGCCAAAGCTTATGCTGCAGCAACTGGAGGTCATCGTGCTGGCGTTTTAGAGTCATCATTTATTGCGGAAGTAAAAAGTGATCTAATGGGAGAACAAACTATTCTTTGTGGTTTATTACAAACGGGAGCCATTTTATCTTTCGACAAAATGGTTGAAGAAGGCATTGAACCTGGTTATGCAGCGAAACTCATTCAGTTTGGTTGGGAAACTATTACAGAAGCCTTGAAACACGGAGGAATTACCAACATGATGGACCGTTTATCTAATCCTGCAAAAATCAAAGCTTTCGAATTATCTGAGGAATTAAAAGATATTATGCGTCCGCTATTTGAGAAGCATATGGACGATATTATTTCGGGTCACTTCTCAAAAACCATGATGGAAGATTGGGCAAACGACGATGTAAATCTTTTAAAATGGAGAGCTGCAACAGGAGAAACTGCTTTTGAAAAAACACCATTAACATCAGATCATATTACAGAGCAAGAGTATTTTGATCACGGAGTTTTATTAGTTGCTTTTGTAAAATCTGGTGTGGAATTAGCGTTTGAAACTATGGTAAGCGCAGGAATAATTGAAGATTCTGCGTATTACGAATCGTTGCACGAGTTACCATTAATCGCTAACACCATCGCTAGAAAGAAATTATTTGAAATGAACCGCGTTATTTCTGATACGGCGGAATATGGTTGTTATTTATTTGATCATGCTTGCAAACCATTATTAACTGATTTTATGAAAACTGTTAATACTGATATTATCGGAAAACCGTTTTCAAAAACAACAGGAGTTGATAATATTGAGTTAATTGCAGTTAACGATGCTATTAGAAATCACCCAATAGAAGCTGTTGGTCAACGATTACGTGCGGCTATGACAGCAATGAAAGTTATTAAAACGGAAGAAGTAAAAGAAGCCGATTCAGTATTAGCATAAAACAATTTTAACCTATCAGGTTTTAAGGTCGCAAAGTATAGCCGAAGTTAAAACCTGATAGGTCTTATAAACGAAAAGAGATTCCCACCTCCAAGGGAAATGCACATGAAAGACACCAAAACAACATACAGACCAACATTAAAAGCAATTGAAGCAGCTGCCGAAAATTTACAAGGTATAGCATCAGTAACCCCTTTAATTAAAAACGCAAGATATTCTAAGGACTATGAAGCAAACATATTTTTAAAACGAGAAGATTTACAAGAGGTTCGTTCTTATAAAATTCGTGGAGCTTACAATAAAATATCATCTTTAGATTCATCACAAATTGAAAACGGAATTGTATGTGCTAGTGCCGGAAATCACGCACAAGGTGTAGCACTTTCATGTAAATTATTAAAATTAAAAGGCACCATTTTTATGCCTTCTCCAACACCTAATCAAAAAATTGAACAGGTAAAAATGTTCGGTGAAGATTATGTAGATGTTGTTTTAGTTGGTGACACTTTTGATGACGCTTACCATGCCGCAATGCAACAATGCGAAGAGTTAAACTCAACATTTATTCACCCTTTTAATGACGAAAAAGTTATTGAAGGACAAGCAACAGTTGGCTTAGAAATTATAGACCAAGCTAAAGCACATCCAATTCATTATGTGTTTTTACCTGTTGGTGGTGGTGGACTAGCAGCAGGACTATCCTCTGTTTTTAAAATTCTATCGCCGCAAACAAAAATTATTAGCGTAGAGCCCAAAGGTGCACCAGCCATGTTAACCTCTATTCGAGAAAATAAAAATACAGAATTACAAACCATAGATAATTTTGTAGATGGTGCTGCAGTAAAGCGTGTTGGTGATTTAAGTTTTTCCATTTGTAAGGAAACACTACATCGTGTTGTCACTGTAGATGAAGGCAAAATTTGTCAAACTATTTTAAGCTTATATAATAAAGATGCCATAGTTGTTGAACCAGCAGGTGCCTTAAGTTTATGTGCGCTAGATCAGTTCTCAGAAGAAATTAAAGGCAAAAATGTGGTGTGTGTTATCAGCGGAAGCAATAACGATATCACTAGAATGGCTGAAATAACAGAGCGCGCATTACTCTATGCGCAACTAAAACACTATTTTATCATTAAGTTTCCGCAACGTGCCGGAGCATTGCGAGATTTTGTAGTTGATATATTGGGCCCAACAGATGATATTACCCATTTTGAATATACAAAAAAAGCTAACCGAGAAAACGAAGTTGCCGTTGTAGGATTACAGTTAAAGTCGCCCGATGACTTAGAGCCATTAATTGCTAAAATGAAGCGCAATAATTTTTATGGTGATTATTTAAATGACAAGCCAGACTTATTTCAGTTCTTAGTATAAGAATTATTAGTGTTAATCTAAATTTCAGGATATGGTCTCAAGGCTTTTTTAAAGTTTAAAAAGTATGCTTTGGATAAATCACCTTAAAATAAAAATGCTTATCCATTAGTTTGAATTTCGTCTTGGTTCTAATGTCTATTGATACAACAACTATATACTTTCATATAGCTTAACACAAACTTAACCGTCCTAAAGGATACATTTTGGTATCTTTAAGATAAATAATATTGAATTAAAATTAAATTTTATGACTTCTACATCTCAGAATATTCCAGAGCAATTTCAAATTAAAGAATTAGTCGAACAAAACACCTATTTAACAGAAGGTGGATTGATTCCGTGGCGCGGAGAAACCTCTAAGGTCTATTCCACCATTTCGTCAACTGAAGACTACAAACCTACATTACTCGGAACCATTCCGACATTAGGAAAAAAAGAAGCTTTAAGAGCTTTAGATTCTGCCGTTTCTGCCTACAATAAAGGCCAAGGATTATGGCCAACAATGAAGGTTGTGGATAGAATAGCGTGTATGGAAAAGTTTGTAGAACAAATGAAAACCAAGCGTGCCGAAGTTGTAAAATTATTGATGTGGGAAATTGGAAAAAATCTTCCCGATTCTGAAAAGGAATTCGATAGAACCGTTGAATATATTTACGATACTATTGAAGATTACAAACAAATGGATCGCGATAGCGCTAAGTTTGAAAAGAACTCTGGTGTTAACGCACATATTAGAAGAGGACCTTTAGGTGTTGTACTTTGTTTAGGCCCTTATAATTACCCATTAAATGAAACATTTGCGCTTTTAATTCCTGCATTAATGATGGGAAATACAGCTGTTTTTAAACCCGCAAAACATGGTGTTTTATTGATTTCACCGTTGTTGGAAGCATTTAGAAGTAGTTTTCCAAAAGGCGTTGTAAATATTATCTATGGTCGTGGAAGAACTGTTGCTGCACCAATTATGCAATCTGGAAAAGTTGATGTTTTAGCTTTAATAGGAAATAGCAAATCTGCAAATGCTTTACAGAATCAACATCCAAAAAGTAACAGGTTACGTCTAGTTTTAGGTTTGGAAGCTAAAAATCCTGCGATCGTGTTACCAGATGCAGATTTAGATTTGGCCATTGACGAATGTATTGCAGGTACAACTTCTTTTAATGGTCAACGTTGTACCGCTTTAAAGGTATTATATGTTCATGAAGACATAGTGGAAGAATTCAACAAACGTTTTTCTGCCAAAGTAGATGCCCTAAAATTTGCAAATCCATGGGAAGATGGTGCAAAATTAACACCATTACCAGAACCAGATAAACCACTTTATATTCAAGAATTAATTGACGATGCTACTGAAAAAGGAGCAAAAGTGATTAATACAAAAGGCGGAGAAACTACAGATAATTATATTTTCCCAGCCGTTTTATATCCTGTATCAAAAGATATGCGAGTGTTTCAAGAAGAACAATTTGGACCTGTAATTCCTGTTGTTCCTTTTTCAGATATTGAAGAACCATTAGATGATATGGCCGAATCTAATTATGGACAACAAGTAAGTTTATTTGGTAAAGATGTAAAAACCTTAGCACCTTTAATTGACACCTTAGTGAATTTGGTTTGTAGAGTAAATTTAAATAGTTCTTGTCAACGTGGACCAGATGTTTATCCGTTTACAGGGCGAAAAGATTCAGCTGTTGCAACGCTTAGTGTTCATGACGCCTTACGTTCGTTTTCAATTAGAACGTTTGTGGCTTCAAAAGACAATGATTACAACAATGCTATTTTAAAAGACTTAATGGATTCTAGAGCTTCAAATTTTGTAAGCACAGATTATATTCTTTAAAAAAGCAGAGTATAAAGCCGTTCAAATTGAAATATTTACAGTTTTAAACAGAAGAATTATGAATTTCATAAATCTTTCAAAAAAGAAGGTATAACAAGTTAATTTCTAAATAAAAATTATAAATTTACACTATGTTAATTCAAAGAAATAAAATTGAAAGACCCACACGCTTGTTATTAAACAGGCGACGTCGCTAATGGACCTACTTAAAACCATTTAGTTAATCAATTTTAATTTTTTCACATTGAACAATTTATCCAATTTTTTTCTAGTTTCATTTTTAGTAATTTCATTTACTAACAGACATATGTTACGCCGTGTTTCTAATCGTCGCCCTTAAGGGTGCGATCTATTTTAGGAACTTTGGTGTGTCCAGTTCTTCTTTCCAAACATTGAAAAAATTTTATAATTAAATAAATCAATCACAATGAAAATTGTCATTGCAGATAAATCACATAGTATATACGCAGAACTCATTTGCGAAACCATAGCTGAAGCCGCAAAAGTTAGAGGAACTGGTATTGCAAAACGGCAGCCAGAATACATCATTTCTAAAATGGAAAACGGTAATGCTGTGATTGCATTAGAAGACGATAAATTTGCTGGCTTCTGCTATATTGAAGCTTGGAGTCATGGGAAGTTTGTTGCCAATTCTGGATTAATTGTACATCCCGATTTCAGAAATCTAGGGCTTGCCAAAAGAATTAAAAAAGTAATTTTTGAACATTCTAGAACTAAGTTTCCAGATTCTAAAGTTTTTAGTATCACTACAGGTTTAGCCGTAATGAAAATGAATAGCGAATTAGGCTATAAACCCGTAACATTTTCAGAACTTACAGATGATCAGTCTTTCTGGAAAGGTTGCCAAACATGCAAAAATTTTGATGTTTTAACCAGAACAGAACAGAAAATGTGTTTATGCACAGGCATGCTTTACGATCCGGCTAAAGCCAAGCCAACAAAATCTAAAAAGCATGACTATGATAATAAAACATGGACAAGATTGAAACTTATTAAACAGAACATGTTTCTTAAAAAAGATAAAAAATGAGTAAAAAATTAGTGATAGCTTATAGCGGAGGTTTAGACACGTCGTACTGTGCCGTAAGTTTAAGTAAAGCAGGATATGACATCCATGCTGTCAGTGTGAACACAGGAGGTTTTACAACTGAAGAAATTAAAACCATTGAAAGTAATGCCTACAAAATGGGCGTTTCCACATATAAAAATATTGATGCTATTGCGTCGTATTACGATAAAGTGATAAAGTATTTAATCTTTGGAAATGTGCTTAAAAACAATACATATCCTTTATCCGTAAGTGCAGAACGTATCATTCAAGCTATTGAAATCATTGAATATGCAAAAAGTATCGACGCAAAATATATTGCACATGGAAGCACAGGAGCAGGAAATGACCAAGTGCGTTTCGATATGATTTTTCAAACTTTAGCACCAGAAATTGAAATCATTACACCGATTAGAGACGGCAAATTAACAAGACAACAAGAAATTGATTATCTCGTTGAAAACGGAATTGACATGTCTTGGAACAAAGCAAAATATTCGGTTAATAAAGGCCTTTGGGGAACAAGTGTTGGTGGTGAAGAAACCTTAACTTCTGAAAAACCATTACCAGATTCGGCTTACCCTTCGCAATTAAAACATTCTGATCCTGAAAAAGTAGTTCTCACATTTTCGCAAGGTGAGTTAGTGGCTATAAACGGTATAAAAAATAATCCAGAAGTTAATATTGAAGTCTTAAATAATTTAGCTTCAACTTATGCTATTGGCAGAGATATTCATGTTGGTGACACCATTGTTGGCATCAAAGGACGTGTTGGTTTTGAAGCTGCAGCAGCTTTAATAATCATCAAAGCACATCATCTTTTAGAAAAACATACCTTAACCAAATGGCAGTTACAGCATAAAGATTATTTATCTAGTTTCTATGGCATGCATTTGCATGAAGGGCAATATTTAGATCCTGTAATGCGAGATATGGAAGCCTTTTTACAAAGTAGTCAAGACAAGGTTTCAGGTGATGTTTTTGTCACCTTAAAACCGTATCATTTTTCTCTAGATGGTATTTCATCAAAGCATGATTTAATGAGTGCTAAATTCGGAAGCTACGGAGAAGAAAATAAAGGCTGGACAGCTGATGAAGCTAAAGGATTCATCAAAATTTTTGGTAATCAGAATAAGATCTATCAACAAGTAAATAGTTAGGTTTGAATTAAAAAGATTCCCATTGTCGTGGGACATAGATATGAAAAAATTAAAAGTAGGAATCATTGGAGGTGCAGGCTACACAGCAGGCGAATTAATACGATTATTGATTCATCACTCTAAAGTTGAAATCGATTTTATATTCAGCACATCAAACGCTGGAAACAAAGTCAGCAAGGTTCATCAAGATTTATTAGGCTCAACAGACTTAAAGTTTTCAAGTGAAATTAACTCAGAAGTAGATGTACTTTTCCTGTGCTTAGGCCATGGTAATTCAAAAGCTTTTTTAGAAAACAACACCTTTTCAGACCAAACCAAAATTATTGATCTGAGTAATGATTTCAGGTTAACAGCTGATTCTAATTTTGAAGGTAAATCATTCATTTACGGCTTACCAGAATTAAATAAATCTGAAATCAAAACAGCGAACTACATCGCTAATCCTGGTTGTTTTGCAACTACAATTCAACTCGCATTATTACCATTAGCAAAAGCAAATTTATTAAACGACGATATTCATATCAATGCGGTTACTGGAGCAACTGGAGCTGGCACCTCTTTATCTGCAACCACACATTTTACGTGGCGAGATAATAACTTTTCACATTATAAAGCGTTTACACATCAGCATTTAGGAGAAATCAACCAAACGGTTAATCGGTTGCAAGAAAAATTTAATTCTGAAATCAATTTTATGCCAAATCGAGGCAATTTTTCAAGAGGAATTTTTGCAACACTTTACACCAAGTTTGAAGGCACGCTTGAAGACGCTAAAATAGTGTATTCCAACTTTTATAAGGACGCAGCTTTTACTTTTATTTCAGAGGAAGACATTCATTTAAAACAAGTCGTAAACACTAATAAATGCATCTTACATTTACATAAACACCAGAACAAATTATTAATAACAAGTATAACCGACAATTTACTAAAAGGCGCATCAGGTCAAGCGATTCAAAACATGAATTTAATGTTTGGATTTGATGAAACTGAAGGATTGCAATTGAAGGCTAATTATTTTTAAATAGCTGTCATTCCTGCACAGGCAGAAATCCTCTCGAGCAGGTCTGAAACAAATCACAATACCTACAAGGTTATTGAAACCTTGCAGGATAATCAATTGTTACCTTGAGCGCAGTCGAAAGGTCTTAATAACAAGAAAGTTTAATTAATAAGATAACCGCTTTCGCGGTCACTAAAGATGAAAATAGCAATCATAGGAACAGGAAACTTAGGGAAGTCCATAGCCAAAGGACTTATCACTAACAATGCCATAACCACGCTCTATTTAACCAAACGAAACCTGAATGATATTCAAGATTTAGAAGGTTATAAAAACGTCGTTTTAACTACAGACAATATTGAAGCCGTTAAGCAATCCGATATTTTAATATTTGCTATTCAGCCGACACATTTTGAACAAATATTAAATAATATTAAGCCGTATTTAACGGAAAAACATGTTTTAATTTCAACTATAACAGGATTTTCAATTTCAAGAATTGAATCTATTATTGGCATTGAGCAATTTATTATTAGAGCCATGCCAAACACAGCGATTGCTGTTGGTAAATCCATGACTTGTATGTGTAGTAATGAAAAAGGAACAAAACGTATTAAAATTGCTGAAGCGATTTTTAATAGATTAGGCCATACGCTAGCCATTCCGGAATCGCAAATGCAAGCCGCAACCGTAGTTTGTGCCAGTGGAGTCGCCTTTTGGATGCGTCTGATTAGAGCCACCACACAAGCTGCTATTCAATTAGGATTTGATGCTAAAGAAGCCCAAGAATTAGCCATGTATACAAGTGAGGGCGCAGCCAGTTTATTGATCACCAATGGCAATCATCCTGAAGAAGAAATTGATCGCGTGACCACACCAAAAGGTTGTACGATTGAAGGTTTAAACGAAATGGAACACAAAGGATTGAGTTCGTCTTTAATTCAAGGAATGGTAGCATCGTTTAATAAGATTAGTAATATTAAGAAAGAGCAGATATGAGTTTATTCAATGTTTACCCACTTTTCGACATTACACCTGTAAGCGCAAAAGATCTATACGTTTACGATGAAAATAATGTTGAATATTTAGATTTATATGGTGGACATGCTGTGATTTCCATAGGCCATTCGCACCCAAAATATGTATCAGCAATTTCTAATCAAGTTGAAAAACTTGGTTTTTACAGTAATGCGATTCAAAATCCGTTACAAGTAAAATTAGCTGATAAATTGGAAGCATTGTCTGGCTGTAAAGATTATCAGTTGTTTTTATGTAATTCTGGCGCAGAAGCCAATGAAAACGCTTTAAAATTAGCGTCATTTCATAATGGGAAAAAGAAAGTATTAGCTTTTAAAAACTCGTTTCATGGCAGAACTTCGGCTGCAGTTGCCGCTACTGACAATCCAAAAATTGTTGCACCAATAAACGCACAACAAGAAGTAGATTTCTTAGAATTAGGCGATTTAGATGCTGTTGAAACCGTATTGAAACAGAACGAAACCTGTGCTGTTATTGTCGAATTTATACAAGGTGTTGGTGGTTTAGATCAAAGCACCACAGAATTCTACCAAGGATTAGATAAACTTTGCAAACAATATAACACCGCTTTAATTGCAGACGAAGTACAATCTGGATTTGGAAGAACTGGTGACTTTTTTGCCTACCAAAAACATAATATTACGCCAGATATTATTTCCATGGCAAAAGGTATGGGCAATGGGTTTCCGGTTGGAGGGATTTTAATTCATCCTTCAATTAAAGCCTCTTACGGTTTGTTAGGTACGACGTTTGGTGGTAATCATTTGGCTTGTGCAGCGACACTTTCAGTTTTAGACGTTTTGGAAGAGGAAAAATTAATGAAAAATGCTAAAAATATCTCAGATTATTTTCAAGAGAAAGCGAAGTCCTTACCCAATTTAAAATCTATTAAAGGACGAGGTTTAATGCTAGGATTAGAGTTTAAATTTCCAATTTCAGAATTACGAAAAAAATTAATTTTCGACCATCACATATTTACAGGAAGTGCAAAGAATCCTAATTTGCTCAGGATTCTTCCGCCTTTAACGATTCAGGAAAAACATATTGATTTGTTTTTTGATGCAACCTGCAAGGTTTTAAAAACCTTGTAAGTTTAGAGCTAAGTTTAATTAAAACAGATTCCCACTTTCGTGGGAAGTGAACATGAAAAATTACACCAAAATAAAAGATATTTCCAACCTTTCAGAAACCATAAAGGATGCCATTTTATTAAAAATGAATCCTTTTGAATTTCAAGATTTAGGAAAACATAAAACCTTAGTCATGCTGTTTTTCAATTCGAGTTTAAGAACACGATTGAGTACTGAAAAAGCGGCCAAAAACTTAGGCATGGATGTCATGATTTTAAATGTCAATGATGCATGGAATTTAGAATTTGAAGATGGCACCATAATGAACATGGACAAATCGGAACACATAAAAGATGCCGCTCAAGTGATTTCTCAATATGCCGATGTGATTGCGGTTAGAGCATTTCCAACATTGCAAGATAAAGCCAAAGACGAATCTGAATATGTGCTCAATAACTTTAAAAAATACGCCACAGTTCCAATTGTAAATATGGAATCTGCCACAGCTCATCCTTTACAAGCCTTGGCTGATGCCATTACCGTAACTGAACTCACGGAAAAGGCGAAGCCAAAAGTCGTATTGTCTTGGGCACCACATCCTAAAGCCTTACCACAAGCGGTTCCAAATTCGTTTGTAGAAATGATGCAGGGTTTAGAGGTAGATTTAACCATTACACATCCTGAAGGTTATGAATTAAGTGAAGAAATCACGAAAAATACAGTTGTCAATCACAATCAAGAAGAAGCCTTAAAAGATGCTGATTTTGTTTATGTAAAAAATTGGAGCAGTTACAAGGATTATGGAAAAGTATTGAGTCAAGATGAGAATTGGATGATGACAAAAGCCAAATTAGGCCATGCAAAATTTATGCATTGTTTACCAGTAAGACGAAATGTGATTGTTGAAGATGCCGTTCTGGATAGTGAGCAATCTGTGGTTATTCATCAAGCTAATAATAGAACTTATGCTGCGCAAGTGGTATTGAAAGAGATTTTGGAGGATTTGTAATTCTGTCTGGTCGAGCGCAGTCGAGACCTCATTAACCTCTCGACTGCGCTCGAGGAGACATAAATTTAAGCATGAAAACACTAAAAGTCATAAAAATAGGTGGCAACATCATAGATAATGAAGCGGCACTATCGTCATTCATCAAAGATTTCTCTACCATAGAAGGTCCAAAAGTCTTGGTTCATGGCGGAGGAAAATTAGCCACCAAATTAGCCAACCAAATGAACGTTCCTGTAAAAATGACGGAGGGCAGACGTATCACTGATGCAGCAACGCTAGACATTATCACTATGGTCTATGCTGGAAAAATCAACAAAAATATAGTTGCACAACTTCAAGCTCGTCAATGCAATGCCATTGGATTTTCTGGTGCTGATGGCAATACCATTATTTCAGAAAAACGACCAATAAAAACTATCGATTACGGATTTGTTGGTGATGTGAAAAAAGTCAATACAGCAACATTAGAAGTTTTACTTAATAATAATATTACACCAGTTTTCTGTGCTATAACTCACGATGAAAACGGACAATTACTAAACACCAACGCAGATACGATTGCTTCAGAATTAGCGATTGGGTTAACTTCAATTTTCAAGACAGAATTATATTATTGTTTCGAAAAAAATGGTGTTCTTGAAAATGTTGAAAACGATGATTCTTTAATAGAAAACATCAACACAGAAAGTTATAAAACACTAAAAGAAAACAATATCATATTCGAAGGTATGTTACCTAAATTAGACAACTGCTTTCACGCTATAAATAAAAACGTTCAAAAAGTTTGCATTGGAAAATCAAAGATGCTTTTTGATGCCAATAACAAACACACAACCATTACAAAATGATTGAAAAACTAACCACAGAAGCTATTGCTTTATTAAAGCAATTAATAGAAACACAGTCTTTTTCTTCAGAAGAAGACAACACAGCTTTGCTTATTGAAAATTGGTTTACAACACACAATGTACCATTTAAAAGGAATAATCATAACATTTGGTCAACAAACAAACATTTTGATGAGAGCAAACCAACCTTGTTATTAAACTCACATCACGACACTGTAAAACCAAATAATGGTTATACCAAAGATCCATTTAAAGCCATTGTTGAAGATGGTAAATTATACGGTTTAGGAAGCAATGATGCTGGTGGTTGTTTAGTATCTCTAATTGCGACGTTCACTTATTTTTACGATAAAGAAGACCTCAATTACAATTTGGTCATCGTCGCATCTGCAGAAGAAGAAAGCAGTGGACCAAATGGACTGAATAGCATGTTGGCCATCATTCCAAAAATCGATGTTGCCATTGTTGGTGAACCTACGCTAATGAACTTAGCCATTGCTGAAAAAGGGTTGGTTGTTTTTGACGCTAAAGTAAAAGGAACAGCAAGCCATGCAGCACATCCAAATACTGATAATTCAATATACAACTGTATCGAAGTTTTAAAATGGTTTCAAGATTATAAGTTTAAAAAAACGTCGCCAGTTTTAGGCGATGTAAAAATGACGGTTACTCAAATTAATGCAGGAAAACAACATAATGCTGTACCATCGGAAGTGGATTTAGTGGTCGATGTTCGTGTGAATGACAACTATTCGAATCAAGAAATTGCTGATATTTTAGCTAAAGAATCACCATGTACGAGTATTATTCCAAGAAGTTTACGCCTAAATTCATCGTCAATTTCTAGTGACCACGACTTGGTAAAAGCCGGAATCGCACTAGGACGAGAAACGTACGGTTCGCCAACGCTTTCTGACCAAGCAACATTAACTTGCCAATCCTTAAAACTTGGACCTGGCGATAGTACGCGTTCGCATACAGCTGATGAATTTATTTATTTGGCTGAAATTGAGGAAGGCGTCGATTTATATATTAAATTGTTAGAGAAGGTATTGTAAGAAAAAAAACATAAGAATCAAGAGACAAGATCCAAGACGACTACTTTAACGCAAAAGTAAGCAGTCTTGATTTTGATGACCTAGCAGGTTTTAAAAACCTTGCAGGTCTCAATTCAGACTAAAAAAAAAGAAGTTTAATTAAAAATAGAAAGCAGAGATTCCTGCTTTCGCAGGAACGAGATGAAACTCTGGGACAAAGGCTATTCAATAGATAAAAAAATAGAATTATTTACCGTTGGTAACGATCGGGAAATTGACATGCATATTGCAAAATATGATGTTGAAGCATCGCGAGCGCATGCCATAATGTTAGAATCCATCGGAATTATAAGTTCGGAAGAATTAGAACAACTGAAATCAGGCTTAAAAACCTTAGCAGATTCTATTGACGATGGAACATTCGTCATTGAAGAATCATTTGAAGATGTTCATTCTAAAATTGAACACGAACTCACAAAAACCTTAGGCGATGTTGGAAAGAAAATCCACACAGCGCGTTCTAGGAATGACCAAGTTTTAGTGGCTCTTCAATTGTATTATAAAGAAAATCTTCAAATCATTAATGACAAAACTAAAACGTTTTTTGATACACTTTTAGAATTATCAGAAACCTATAAAACCAAGCTTTTACCAGGTTATACGCATTTGCAAGTCGCCATGCCGTCATCTTTTGGCTTATGGTTTTCTGCCTATGCAGAGTTATTAATTGATGATGTTTATGTTTTAAATGCAGTGTCTAAAATTACAGATCAAAATGTATTAGGTTCGGCTGCTGGTTACGGAAGTTCATTTCCTATTGATAGAAATATTACGACTGAAGAATTAGGCTTTTCAACTTTAAAATACAATGTCGTTGCTGCGCAATTAAGTAGAGGAAAAAGTGAACGCGCTATTGCCAATGCTTTAGGTGGCTTATGTAATACGATGGCACGTTTCGCTATGGATATCTGTTTGTATATGAGTCAGAATTTTGGATTTATTTCGTTTCCAGATGAATTGACCACAGGAAGTAGCATTATGCCACACAAAAAGAATCCTGATGTGTTTGAATTGATTAGAGGAAAGTGCAATAAAATTCAAGCCTTACATTCTGAAATGTTATTAATCACCAATAATTTACCAAGTGGTTATCATAGAGATTTTCAACTGTTGAAAGAGAATATCATCAATGCCTTTGAAGATGTAAAAGACATTTTAGACATCTTTAATTATTCAATTCAGCAAATCATCGTTAAAGATATTGACCTCAACGACGAGAAATACCAATACTTATTTACGGTCGATAGTATTAATAATTTGGTCGTCGATGGTATGAGTTTTAGAGAAGCTTATCAGAAAATTGGAAGTCAAGTTCAAAGTGGAACATACCAACCCGATTTAGGAAAAGAACATTCTCATATTGGTAGTATTCATAATTTGTGTTTGGATAAAATCAGAGAGAAGTTTCCTAAGAAATCCAAATTTTAAATTTTTAAAATTCTACAAGGTTTGACACATATTCACCTTGCTGTATAACAATAAAAAAAAGCATCTGTTACCAGATGCTTTTATATTCTACCCTAACAAATAGATATACCCTTAGAAATTTATAGTAGCAGAAAAAGTCATGCTATGAAATGCTAACTAAATCACCATCTTGATTTTTAGTTGCCAAATCTGATTTACCCATTAAATAAATATCTACTTGGCGAGCCGCTTCACGTCCTTCAGATATTGCCCAAACAATTAATGATTGTCCTCTACGCATATCTCCAGCTGTAAAGATATTTGGGATATTAGTTTGGTAATCTCCATAGGCTGCTTTATAGTTTGAACGGACATCTCTTTCTAATCCTAATTGATCTGCGATAGTACTTTCAGGTCCTGTAAACCCAAGCGCTAATAACGCTAAATCACAAGGCCATGTTTTTTCTGTACCCGCAATTTCTTTTAATTTTGGTCGTTCACCTGGCACCATTTCCCATTCTACATTTACCGTCTTTACAGCCGTAAGCTTTCCTTTAGCATTTGTGACAAATTCCTTGGTATTAATTAACCAATTACGCTCCACACCTTCTTTATGAGACGTAGAAGTTTTTAACTGTAACGGCCAATATGGCCATGGCGTTGCTGGCGAACGATGTCCTGGTGGTTTTGGCATAATTTCAAAATTCACTACAGACTTTGCTCCTTGACGATTTGAGGTACCAACACAATCAGAACCTGTATCACCACCACCAATAACTATTACATTTTTATCTTTTGCTACAACTTGGTCTTTTATTTTCTGACCAAAAACAACTTTGGTTTGTTGCGTTAAAAAATCCATTGCTTGCACTACTCCATCTGCATCGATACCTGGTGTAGGTAAGCTTCTTCTTTCCGTTGCACCTCCACAAAGTACCACAGCATCAAAGGCCTTAAGATCTTCAACTTTATAATTAACTCCAACATTAACATTGGTTTTAAAAACAATACCTTCGGCTTCCAAAATGGCCAAACGACGATCTATAATACCTTTTTCCATTTTAAAATTCGGAATGCCATAGCGTAGCAATCCACCAATAGCATCATCACGTTCAAAAACTGTTACGGTGTGACCTGCTCTATTTAGTTGTTGTGCTGTTGCTAAACCAGCCGGACCAGAACCAACAACAGCAATGGTTTTTCCTGTTCTAGTTTTTGGTGGCTGTGGCTTTATCCAACCTTCCTTAAAAGCACGTTCTACAATATTTTTCTCAATGTTTTCTATAGAAACTGGATCTTCAATAATACCTAAAACACAAGATTGCTCGCAAGGTGCAGGACATAAACGACCTGTAAATTCAGGAAAATTATTTGTTGAATGTAAAATCCATGATGCCTTTCTCCACTCTCCTTGATGTACCATGTGGTTAAAATCTGGAATTAAATTCCCTAATGGACAACCACTATGACAAAATGGAATACCACAATCCATACATCGCGATCCCTGTTCTTGCATGTCCTTTTCCTTTAAAGGTTTGGTAAATTCATTATAATGCTTTACCCTTTCCTTTACTGGCTTGTATGCTTCATCTTTTCTTTCGAACTCTTTAAAACCTGTTACTTTTCCCATATATTCCTGTGAAAGCAGGAATCTTATCCATACTTTCTTATTTTATTTGTGTTAATCCTGTAAGGTTTCAAAAACCTTGCAGGTATCGTTTTATAATTTATACCTACAACTATGCCGTTTCTAATTCCTCAACCATTTGCTCTTCTGTCTCTAAACGTTTTAAAGCATGTTTGTATTCCGTAGGCATTACACGTACAAAATTCTTTAAGCTTGTTTCCCAATCGGCCAATACCGATTTACCTAATTCACTATCTGTGTATTTTACATGCTTTTGAATTATTCCTTTTAGATCTTTGGCATCTGCTTTTAGAATTTTTTCAAATTCTATCGTTTCTGTATTACATAAGCCGGTTTTAAATTTGTTTTCCGGATCATAAACATAAGCGATTCCTCCACTCATTCCAGCGGCAAAATTTCGACCTGTTTTACCTAGAACCACAACTTTTCCACCTGTCATATACTCACAACAATGATCACCCACTCCTTCTACAACTGCTGTTGCTCCTGAGTTTCTCACCGCAAATCGTTCTCCTGCAATGCCATTAATATAGGCTTGCCCTTCTACAGCTCCAAATAAACAAACATTACCAACTATGATGTTATCTTCTGCTTTGAAATCTGCCTGTTCTGGTTTTTTAATGATTAGTTTTCCTCCAGATAATCCTTTTCCTAAATAGTCATTGGTATTTCCTTCTAGTTTAAATGTTAATCCATGAGCACCAAAAGCGCCAAAACTTTGACCAGCAGAACCGGTAAAATTGATTTTTATAGTATCTTCAGGTAAACCTAAATGACCGTAAATTTTTGAGATCTCATTACTTACAATGGCACCAACTGTTCGGTTTGTATTCTTTATTGGATACGAAAGCGTCATCTGTTCTTTTCTATATAAAGCACGATGTGAATCTTTAAGAATTGTAAAATCTAATACATTGTCTAAATTATGATCTTGCTTTTCAGAATTCTTAACTGGCATCTGTCTGTATTCCGCAGGTCTGTGTAAAATAGATGTTAAATCTAAACCTTTAGCTTTATAATGTTTAATGGCTTTGCTTGCATTGATTTTATGCGTTTGACCAATCATTTCATTCATTGACCTAAACCCTAATTCAGCCATAATACTTCTCAATTCTTCTGCTATATAATAGAAAAAGTTAATAACATGTTCTGGTGTGCCTTTAAAGTTTTTACGTAACTCTTTATCTTGTGTTGCGATACCAACTGGACAGGTATTTAAATGACATTTTCGCATCATAATACAACCTGAAGCTACTAAAGGTGCTGTCGCAAACCCAAATTCTTCCGCACCTAATAATGCTGCAATCGCCACATCTCTACCTGTTTTTAATTGTCCATCGCATTCTACAACAATTCTGCTTCTTAGTTTGTTAAGCACTAAGGTTTGTTGCGCTTCGGCTAAACCAAGTTCCCATGGTAAACCTGCATGTTTTAATGATGTTAAAGGTGAGGCTCCTGTTCCTCCATCATATCCAGCAATAAGCACAACATCTGCTTTTGCTTTGGCAACACCTGCTGCAATAGTACCAACACCAACTTCTGAAACAAGTTTCACATTAACTCTCGCATCACGATTGGCATTTTTTAAGTCATAAATTAATTGTGCCAAATCTTCAATTGAGTAAATATCGTGATGTGGTGGAGGTGAAATTAAACCCACAAATGGTGTTGAGTTTCTAGCTGAAGCAATCCAAGGTAAAACCTTTTCACCTGGTAATTGTCCTCCTTCTCCTGGTTTTGCACCTTGAGCCATTTTAATTTGAATCTCCTTCGCATTGGTTAAATAGTGAGACGTGACTCCAAAACGGCCAGAAGCCACTTGTTTAATAGCTGAATTTCGGCTATCTCCATTCACATCTGGTTGAAAACGTCTTCGGTCTTCTCCACCTTCTCCAGAATTAGATTTCCCTCCAATTCTATTCATGGCGATGGCTAAATTTTCATGTGCTTCACGAGAAATTGAACCATAAGACATCGCACCTGTTTTGAATCGTTTAACGATTTCTGTCCAAGGCTCTACTTCTTCAAGTGGTATAGGATCTATATTATTAAATTCGAATAACCCTCGAATGGTCATTAAATTTTCGGACTGTTCATTTATCGCTTTTGCATAAACATCATAGCTCGCCTGATCACTCAACCTAACTGCTTGCTGTAATTTAGCAACGGTTGTTGGGTTAAACAAATGGCGTTCACCATTACGTCTCCATCGGTAATCTCCTCCAATATTTAAACCTAAACGTTTGTCTATTAAATTGTCTGGATAAGCATATTTATAGCGTTTGGCAATTTCTTTTTCAATTTCATACAAACCAATACCTTCAATTCTAGAGGCTGTATATGGAAAATATTTTTCAACAAATTGAGAGTTAAAACCAACAATTTCGAATATTTGAGAACCTCTATAAGAATGTAATGTTGAAATACCAATTTTGTTCATCACTTTTAAGATGCCTTTTCCTATCGCCTTATTGAAATTATCAACCGCTTTTTGCTCATCTATACCTGTAATAAAACCTTCTTTTACTTGCGCTCTAATGATTTCGTTTACCATATACGGATTTACAGCACTTGCACCATAACCAAATAATGTCGCAAAATGATGCGGCTCTCGTGGCTCTGCAGATTCAATAATAATATCGAAATTTGAACGCTTACGTAGACGATTCATTTGATGATTCACATAAGAACAAGCTAACAAAGAAGGTATTGGAGCAAACTCCTTATTAACACCTCTATCTGATAAAATGATAATATTTGTTTTGCGGTCTATAGCTTTTTCAATTTGAACTATAATAGCATCTAAAGCATCTTCTAATCCATTTAGACCTTTATCTTTTTGATATAATATTTCAATAGTTTCGGCTTTGAAGCTTTCTATTGAAAGATTTCTAATTTTATCTAAATCGTCATTAGATATTACTGGATTTTGAATTTTTAACTTTCTACATTGACGTTCTGTAATGCTGAAAATATTTCTATCCTTACCTAAAGACAAACTAATATCCGTTACAATTTCTTCTCTAATACCATCTAATGGTGGATTAGTAACTTGAGCAAATAACTGCTTAAAATAATTTGAAATTAATTGTGGTTTATTCGACAAAACTGCCAGAGGAGTGTCCGTTCCCATAGAACCTAAACTTTCCTTAGAATTTACAGCCATTGGTGTAATGACGTCTTGAATATCTTCAAAAGTATAGTTAAATAAACGTTGTCTTGTTTTTATATCTGTGGTTTCTATCGGACAGGTTTCTCCAGTATATGGAATGTCTTTTAGATGCAATCTAGTTTTATCTAACCATTCTTGGTATGGTCTTTCTTTAACGATCTTACTTTTAATTTCTTCGTCATTGATAATTCGACCTTGATTCATGTCTACTAAAAACATTTTACCAGGTTCTAAACGACCATGACTTTCAATATCGTCTGGTGCAATATCTACCACACCAATTTCTGAAGACATAATTAATTTACCGCTTTTAGTAACAGTATATCGTGAAGGACGCAATCCATTTCTATCTAATAATGCACCAATATAATTTCCATCTGTAAATGGTACAGATGCTGGTCCATCCCATGGCTCCATTATACAGGCATTGTAATCGTAAAATGCTTTACGCTCTGGTGACATGGTTTTATGTTTTTCCCATGCTTCAGGAATCATCATCATCATAACTTCTGGTAAGGATCGTCCTGTATGCGTTAATAATTCAACAACCATATCCATTGACGCAGAGTCAGATTTTCCAGGTAAAATAATAGGAAATAATTTGTCTATTTGAGGACCAAAGACGTCACTTTTCATGATTTCTTCACGTACACGCATTCGACTTACATTTCCACGAAGTGTATTTATTTCACCATTTTGACACATAAATCGGAATGGTTGTGCCAATTCCCAAGTAGGCATTGTATTGGTTGAAAAACGCTGATGCACTAAAGCCAAACGCGTCACTAAATCGGTTTCCTGTAAATCTTTATAGTATGGCCCGATATCTTCAGGCATAATTATACCCTTATATATTAACGTGTTTGTACATAAGCTTGAAACGTAAAAATAAGATGCTTGAGACATTTTTGAGGCTCTTACAGTATGCTCTGTAATTTTTCGAGCAGCATAAAGTTTTGCCTTAAAATCCGCTTCTGAAACCTCATTAGATTTCCCAACAAAAAGTTGCTCAATATTAGGTTCTGATGCTAAGGCGATTTCTCCAAGTTGTGTTGAATCTACAGGCACTTCTCTCCACCCGATTACAGAAAGACCTTGCGCAATAATCTCTCTTTCGAAGGTATCTTTACAAAACCTGTATTGGTTTATATTTTTAGGCAAAAACACCATTCCAACCGCATATTTCCCTTTTACAGGCACTTTAAAACCACAAACGCGTTTAAAATAAGCATGCGGAATATCGATAAGTAAGCCTGCACCATCTCCTGTTTTTCCATCAGAACTCACCCCTCCACGATGCTCCAGTTTTTCGAGAATTTCTAGAGCGTCATGTATAATTTGATTTGTTTTTTCTCCCTTAAGGTTACATATAAAACCAGCACCACAATTTTCGTGCTCAAACTCTGGCAAATAAAGCCCTTGTTTCTTCATCATATTTCAATAAAATTAAAAGGTTTTTACACCTTATTTCACCTCTAATATATAAGCATAAATTTTATTATAAAAATAGTTGAAACACTTTTCCCATATCGATAGTAATGTGCATTCTTATTGAAAATATTGCAATAATTACAACAAATTCTAATAATTAACTAATGAGTATTATTCAACGAAAAACCTAATTTATTGCTAAAACGTTTTCAAAAACAGAAAAACAATAAAATTAATTCACAAAAACAGCATTTTAAGCTCATTTAAGTCAAAACGAAATTATTGATATACCAAAAAAATCGTTTAATTTTTTTATCACCCCAAAATTTATAGGGTATAAAACTTAATATTCACAAAAATTACATTTTACACCTAACTTTTTCTAGGGTATAAATAATTATTACATAGATTTGACCCGAACTAACCATTACTAAACTATCATTATTATGAAAAAAGTTTTAACTTTAACTGTACTATTTATGTCAATAGTATTAACGGCACAAGACTCTAGTGAAGTCGCTAAGGATAAAAAATTCACATTATCTGGAAGTGTAGACGCTTATTACCAAACGCTATTAACCGCTTCTGACGATTCTGGCCAGTCTTTTGGAACTGCTTTTGCAGGAAAAACAGGTTTTGCATTGGGCATGGGTAATATTATTGCTAGCTACGAAAGCGGCAAAGTAGGTGCTGTTTTAGATTTAGTAACAGGACCAAGAGGTGGTGCTGCTACATTCAACACCGACATTGTTGATGGTATTGTAAACCAAGCTTATGTTTATTGGAATGTTTCTGAAACAACCACTTTAACTATGGGACGTTTTAATACATTCTTAGGCTATGAAGTTATTGCACCAGCAGCAAACTTTAACTACAGTACATCTTACTTATTCTCTAGCGGACCTTTCTCTCATATGGGATTAAAAGCAGATTTTGCTTTATCTGATGATTTTAGCTTAATGTTAGCCGTTATGAATCCTTGGGATACTAACGACACATCTACAACAGGTGAGTATTCATTTGGAGCTCAATTAGGATATTCCGGTCAATATTTAAACTTATACTACGACAGTGGCAATAATGGAGGGTTAGGATTTGAAGTAGATTATACAGGTGGATTCGATCTTGCGGATAGTTTTTTCTTAGGAATCAACGCTGCCTATAACGACAATGACGGAAGTGGCTTTTATGGCGCTGCACTATACCCACAATACACATTATCAGATGACTTCTCTCTAGGATTAAGAGGTGAATATTATTCAAGACACGACGATGATCTAGATGATTTACCAAGTGTAATTGGCTTAACAGCAACAGGTAGCTATATTGTAGATAGCAACTTAATTATTAAGCCAGAAGTAAGATTAGACTCTTGGAGCAATAACGATGACGCTTTCTTCGATGCAGACGGAGAAGACTCAAGTAGTTTAGCTGTATTTACTCTAGCAGCTATCTACTCATTCTAAACCACAACACTAACTAACACACATATTATGATACCTAATTTTTTAACTATTATCCCAAGTCTTATTGCAGTACAAGATGCTGCAGAACCTACCGAAGTCGAAGCGGCAGTTGCAGCCATAAATGGTGACATGGGAATGCTATGGATGCTAATCTCAGCACTCTTAGTTTTCTTTATGCAAGCTGGTTTCACTCTTGTTGAAACAGGAATGACACGCTCTAAAAACGCAGCCAATATCGCAATGAAAAATCTACTCGATATTTGCGTAGGATCATTAACCTACTGGTTTGTAGGCTATTCTTTAATGTATGGTGACACTTCAAACGGATGGTTTTTCTGGAGTGGCATAATGCAAGGTGAAGGAGCTGATTTATTATTTCAAACCATGTTTGCTGCAACAGCTGCTACTATTGTATCAGGAGCTATTGCCGGACGAACAAAATATTCTACTTACGCAATATTTTCAATCGTAATGACCGCACTAATTTACCCAATCGCAGGTGGTTGGCAGTGGCAAGGTTCTGGTTGGTTAACCGAACTTGGTTTTATTGATTTTGCGGGATCTTCAATCGTTCACTCCGTTGGTGGATGGGCCGCTTTAGTAGCTGCATATATGGTTGGACCACGAATAGGAAAATTTGTAGACGGAAAAGTAAAGGCTATCCCAGGACACAATCAAATTCTTGCCACTTTAGGTGTTTTTATCCTTTGGTTAGGATGGTTTGGGTTTAATGGTGGTTCTCAATTAGCTTGGGGAGGCGATGATGCAATTGCAGCTTCAAACGTTGTATTAATAACAAATTTAGCCGCAGGTGCAGGTGGCTTAGGTGCTTTAATAACCACTTGGATCTGGTACGGAAAACCAAATCTACCACAAACTTTAAATGGAGCCTTGGCTGGTTTGGTAAGCATAACCGCTGGCTGTGGAAATATGTCTACGGTTGGTGCTGTATTTGCGGGATTAATTGGAGGTATTATCGTTGTTTTCTCAATTGAAATTATTGAGAAGAAGCTAAAAATTGATGATGCTATCGGAGCAGCCTCAGTACATGGTGTTGCCGGAGTTTGGGGAACACTTGTTATTGGTCTTTGGGGAATTGATGGAGATACAGGAATAGGCTTATTTAATGGAGGAGGCTTTGGTCAGCTAGGTACTCAAGCTATCGGAGCTTTAGCTTATGGCGTATGGGCTATTACTTTATCATTTATTATTCTAAAAATATTAAAATCTACAATGGGACTTCGAGTTAGCGAAGAAGAAGAACTTGTTGGTCTAGACCTTTCTGAGCACGGAGAAATTGCTTACCCAGGAAAAAGAGAAAGATAAATATTCTTTCATATAAGTTTTAATTGATAATTAATTTAATTGTTAGAATAAAAACCTTCGAAGCTTAAGCTTCGAGGGTTTTTTGTTATTGCTTATTTTACAATCACAAAAAAACCTTAGAAGAAATTCTTCTAAGGTTTTTTTTAAACGCTTATGTAATCTAAATTACGCCGAATTACGACTAGCATTAATATTTCCAAACAAAGATCGCGTTACCATTTTCTCAAAGATTTTAATCTGTTCTTCATCGCGTACCTCAGCCTTTTCTAGCTCTTGAATTTTCTTTAAGGCATACTGCTGAATTGTTAACAACGGCAAAACAATAGATTCTCTAACAGCAATAGATGCTTTTCCAGATGGTTCTTCTTGCATTAATTCCTTATAACCAGTAAGTTTTAAGATTAAACGTTTCGAAGTTTCATATTCTTCATAAATAACGTTCCAGAATTCACCATATTCTTTGTCATTAGCCATATAACGTGTTAAATCGAAAAAAGATTTAGACAATGACATCATACTATTTTCAATCAATGTTTTAAAGAAACTCGATGTTTTAAAGAGGTGTTGCACTTTTTCAAATTCATTGGCATCCTCATAATGTTTTAACGCCGTACCAACTCCGAAAAAACCTGGAACATTTTGCTTTAATTGGCTCCATGATCCAACGAATGGAATAGCTCTTAAATCTTCAAACACTAAACCTTCTGCTTTTCCTCGCTTACTTGGGCGACTTCCAATATTAGTTTTTGCATAATACTTCAACGTACTCATGTGCTCTATATACGAAATGAATTTTGGATGTGACTTAAACTTCACATACGCCTCGTAACTTCGCTTTGACAGATCTGACATTACATCTCTATTGTCTGGATGCATTTTTAAATCTGTATCGCTTAAACTATTATTAACACCAGAACTTATTAATTGCTCAAGGTTATACTGTGACGATTCTAAAGTTCCGAAATTAGAACTTATTGTTTGCCCTTGTATGGTTAACTGCACTTCTTTGTCTTCTATCGTTGGCCCTAATGACGCATAGAAATTATGTGTTTTTCCACCACCTCTAGCTGGAGGTCCACCACGACCATCAAAGAAAACAACCTTAATACCATGTTCTCGAGACACTTTTGTTAAATTCTCTTTAGCTTGATAAATTGCCCAGTTTGCCATTAAGTAACCACCATCTTTTGTACCATCGCTAAAACCAAGCATTATAGTTTGGTTGTTACCTCTAGATTTTAAGTGTGCCGCATACTCCGGGTTTGTATATAATTCTTCCATCACTTTTGGAGCATTTTCTAAATCCGTAATGGTTTCAAACAATGGTCCAATATCTACAGTTAATTCTTCTTGAAATGCCACCAATTTTAACATTGCAAATAATTGCATTACATGTAATGTGGTCTGATTATTACTAATGATATATCGGTTGGCTGCCTGCTCACCATTAGTTTCTTGAATGGTTTTTATAGCTTTAATCGTTTCTAAAGCCATCAACGTTTCATCATCTTTTATTAAAGCTAAATCAATACTACCTTCTACTTTAGATAGAATTTTAATCTGCTCACTTTCAGATAAATCATGATAATTTTTTGGAAAAATATCACTTCCGCTTTCGATTAATGCATTTACTATGTCATTAAAAAATTGCGCGTGTTTACGACTGTCTTGTCTTATGTCTAAATTTGCAAAATGGAATCCGAATAAGTGTGTTTTATTAATAAGACTGTTCAACTCATTCTCATAAAGCGAATTGTGATTAGCAATAATCACTTCCTTCACAGCTTTTAATTCTGAAACAAAAAAGTCTAACGTAAAGTCAGTAGGCTCGTTAGTAATAATCTTATACAGCTCACGTTCTAGCACTGACATTCGCTCTTCCACTCCTTGAAACGTTAATTTCCGTTTCAATTGTCTTACATTTCTATAATAATTTTTAATGATAGAAAGTCGCAATCTGCCTGCCACTTTTAATGTTATTTCTGGAGTAACAAATGGATTTCCATCTCTATCTCCACCTGGCCAAAACCCAATATTTATAACATTGTTTTCAATTTGTTTACCGTCGAAAATATTTTGTTGAATGTAATCGTAAATGCTTCCGAAGGATTTATAGAATACATTCTCTAAATACCATATTAAACTCACCGCCTCATCAAAAGGTGATGGTTTTTCGTGCTTAAAAAATGGTGTTTTTCCTAATTGCGCTAGTAAGTCATTAATTCGTAATAAATCATTTTCACGAATAGCTTCTGTTAAATCAGTAATAATTCCTAAAACAGAACCAGGATAAAACTGCGTTGGGTGTGCAGTCAGAACAATTCTAACTTTAAATTCTTCTAAATATTTCTGAAGCACTTCTAACTTATTCTCTGCAGAAACGGTTTCTTTTAAACTTCGCAATGTTCCAATACCATCCATATTGTTAACAATAGGAAATGCAGCATCTTCAATAGCATCAAATAACACTACTTGTCTTTCGATATATTGAATAAATCGAAATAACAAATTGATCTGACTTTCTGGCGACCGTCTGGCTTGGTATTTTTTAAAAAATGACTCTACAATAGCTGTAGGATTATCTTGATTTGCGAATCCTTTTTGACATGTTTCGTGAAATAAAGGTAAGAGCGCTCCTGTTTTTGTAACATCATCAAAAGGTAGCGTCATAAATATACTATTGTATATCTGATACTTAGACAAAACATTTTGATTGAAGCGTGTTAATTTTGGTTGTGTGGGCATTATTTTTTATTAAATTATTGTGGACTGCCCTAAGTGGATATTCTTAAAATTGAGGTTTGTATCTTTAGGATTAAAGATAAAATCCTCTATAAAGTCACCAACATTAGAGGTCGTCACTGTGTTTACCACCGAATTTATATCAGGTGTTGAGATGTTTAATTTTAACGATTTTTCTACAGCTAACCTAATTAATTCGGCTTCATTATGTAAGTTAAAGTGACTGAGCAACATAGCAGCAGAAAGAATTGAAGCAATAGGATTTGCGATTCCTTTATCAGCTGCTTGAGGATATGATCCATGAATTGGCTCGAACATTGCATATGTATCTCCAACAGAAGCTGAAGCTAAAAGCCCTATTGAACCACCAATAACACTAGCTTCATCACTAATAATATCACCAAACATATTTTCTGTTAAAATAACATCGAATTGTTTCGGGTTTAATATCATTTGCATTGCTGCATTATCTACAAATAAAAAGTCTAATGTTACATCTGAATATTGCTCCGCAACTTCTTTTACCACCTTTCTCCAAAGTCGAGACGATTCTAAAACATTAGCCTTATCGACTAAAGTTACTTTATGATTTCTATGTTCTGCTTCAACAAAAGCTAAATGTGCAATACGCTCAATTTCTTCGCGAGAATATGAACATAAATCAGAAGCGTAATCACCATCTTTGGATAAGTGCTTTTCACCAAAATAAATTCCACCAGTCAATTCTCTATAAATTGAAATATCTGTACCTTCAATGATATGTTTCTTTAAAGGGGACTTATCTAATAATGTTTTATAAGCTTTTACAGGCCTAATGTTAGCATATAAACCTAATTCTTTTCGCAGTTTAAGCAAACCTTGTTCTGGTCGTACTTTTGCCGAAGGGTTATTATCGTATTTTGGATGTCCAATAGCACCAAATAAAATCGCATCACTTTTTTTACATAAATCTAATGTTTTGTCTGGCAAAGCATCATTATGATTATCTATCGCAACAGCACCAACATCTGCCGTTGTAAATTTAAAATTATGATTAAATTCTGAAGCAATTGCTTTCAAAGCTTTAATAGCTTGATTTGTTACTTCTGGACCAATACCATCACCTGGTAAAACTGCTATATTTAATTTCATCTAGAGAAAAATCGTTTCCGAATCAACGGTACTTTTAAGTTAATTATTTAATATATTTTTTGAGCTTCAAAAGCTTCAATTTGTTCTTTGTTATTTACGAGATAATCAATATCATCATAGCCATTAATCATACATGTTTTTTTGTAGGCATCAATTTCAAAATCTTCTTGTAAACCTGAACCTTTTACAGAAATGGTTTGACTTTCGAGATTCACTACAATTTCGGTCTCTGGTTTAGACACTAAAAGGTCCAATAAGTCACTTAAAAATCCTTCCGAAACCTGAATGGGTAACAAGCCATTATTTAAGGCATTGCCTTTAAAAATATCTGCAAAAAAACTAGAGACTACGACTTTAAAGCCATAATCTGTTAACGACCATGCCGCATGTTCTCTACTAGATCCACAGCCAAAATTATCTCCGGCTACTAATATTTTTCCAGAATACTTAGAGTCATTGAGTGCAAAATCTGTATTAACTGAACCATCTTTATGATATCTCCAATCTCTAAACAAGTTATCACCAAAGCCTTTTCTGTCTGTTGCTTTTAAGAAACGTGCTGGTATAATTTGATCTGTATCTACATTCTCTATATGTAATGGAATGGCTCTAGATTGTAATGTTGTAAACTTTTCCATTAATTTAATTGCTTTGAAATATCTATAATTTTACCTTCTACTGCTGTTGCTGCTGCGACCAACGGACTCGCTAAGATAGTACGAGACCCTTGACCTTGTCGTCCTTCAAAATTTCTATTTGAAGTAGACACGCAGTATTCTCCTTGTGGAATCTTATCATCATTCATGGCCAAACATGCCGAACAACCTGGTTGACGTAATTCAAAACCAGCATCATCAAAAATAGTTTTTAATCCTTCGTCTATAATTTGCGTTTCAACCTGTTTACTTCCTGGCACTAACCAAGCTGTAACATTAGCTGCTTTTTTCTTTCCTTTAATATAATCTGCTGCGACTCTAAAATCTTCAATTCTAGAATTGGTACAACTTCCTATGAACACAAAATTGATGGGTTTGTTAATTAAACTTTCACCAGCTTCAAAATTCATATAAGACAATGACTTTTTAAACGATGGATTTTCATCCGTAGGAATGTTTTCAGAAATTTTAATTCCCATTCCTGGATTAGTTCCATAGGTGATCATTGGTTCTATATCGGCGGCATCAAAGCTGTATTCTTTATCAAACGTTGCATCATCATCTGTTGGCAAGGTTTTCCAATAGGCTACTTTCTTTTCAAAATCTTCTCCTTGAGGTGCAAATTTTCGACCTTTCACATAATTAAAAGTGGTTTCATCTGGCGCAATCATTCCGCCACGTGCTCCCATTTCAATACTCATGTTACAAACGGTCATACGACCTTCCATACTCATCTCTTCGAAAACATTTCCAGCATATTCACAGAAATAACCTGTCCCTGAATTGGTTCCTAATTTTGAAATAATATAAAGAATAACATCTTTTGGTAAAACGCCATTCTTCAATTGACCATTAACCGTTACTCTTAAGCTTTTTGGCTTGGTAAGCAACAAACATTGACTTGCAAAAACTTGCGCTACTTGACTTGTACCAATACCAAAAGCAATGGCTCCAAACGCACCATGTGTTGAGGTATGACTATCGCCACAGACCATGGTTAAGCCTGGTTGCGTCACTCCCAACTCTGGAGCCATTACATGCACAATACCGTTATATTTATGCCCTAACTCATAAAGGGTAATATTATTTTTTTTACAATTTTCAGACAATTGCTCCAATTGATTTCGAGATAACGCATCCTTAATAGGCTTATCTTGATGTAATGTTGGAGTGTTATGATCTGCTGTCGCCACAATTTGATTGGGCCTAAAAATAGGAATCCCACGCTCTTCTAGTTCATTAAAAGCTTGCGGACTTGTTACTTCATGGATTAAATGCTTATCAATATATAATATCTGCGGTCCGTTTTCTATCGTACTGACCACATGCGAATCCCAAACTTTATCGAATAATGTTTTACCCATCTATTATGCTGAAATTATTTGTTGATACACCTTACTTGTTTCAATAATTTGATGAATATCATTATCATTGATTTCTTTCTTTTTATCTGCAAAACTTAAGAAATTTGCATACACATCATCTAATTGCAGTTTTGTAAGCTCGTAACCTACATTTTTTGCTCTATACGCCAAAGCAGCTCTCCCACTTCTTGCCGTTAACACAATCGCAGACTCAGTAACACCCACATCTTTAGGGTCAATGATTTCATACGTTTCTCTATTTTTAATCACACCATCTTGGTGAATTCCAGAGCTATGCGCAAACGCATTTGCTCCAACAATTGCTTTATTTGGCTGTGTATAAATTCCCATACTGTCACTGACCAACTGGCTCAGTCCATAAAGCATAGAAGTATTTATATTAGTATCTAAATTGAGATAAGGATGTTGCTTTAGCACCATAACAACCTCTTCTAAAGCTGTGTTTCCGGCACGCTCACCAATACCATTAATAGTACATTCTATCTGGCGAGCTCCATTAATTACACCTTCTATAGAATTTGCTGTTGCCAATCCTAAATCATTATGGCAATGACAAGACAAAATAGCCTTTTCAATACCTTTTACATTTTCTTTTAGGTACTTAATTTTTGCTCCATACTCGCTTGGCAAACAATACCCTGTTGTATCAGGAATATTTAGCACTGTTGCACCTGCTTTTATCGCCGCTTCACAAACTCTTGCTAAATACTCATTATCTGTTCTTCCTGCATCTTCAGCATAAAACTCAACATCTTCTACAAATGATTTTGCAAATTTTACAGCTTCAAAAGCACGCTCTAATATAGCCTCTCTGTTTGATTTAAATTTGTGAATTATATGCGAATCAGAAGTACCAATACCTGTATGAATTCTTGGTTTTTTTGCATATCGAAGCGACTCTGCAGCTACTTTGATGTCATTTTCTACAGATCGGGTTAAACCACAAACTGTAGCATTTTTCACTATTTTAGAAATGCCTTCTACCGATTTAAAATCACCTGGACTAGACACTGGAAACCCTGCTTCTATCACATCAACTCCAAGTTGATCTAACTTTTCAGCAATGATTACTTTTTGTTCAGAATTTAATTTACAACCTGGCACTTGTTCTCCATCCCGAAGGGTTGTATCGAAGATTTGTATGTTGTTATTTGACATATATCAAAATATATTTTATAGTATTGTCTAACGAATATATGTTTTGAAATTGCCATAAATTTTGACAAACCTATAACTTTACGATGTTCAGTTGCCAAAATGTATTTTAAATTACTGATTAACAGGTTTCTAAATCTATTTTATATTGATAACTAAAGACCAAAAAGATAATTTATTCTCACTCATAAAGTCATTGACAAAGTCTGAAAAACGACAATTCAAACTTTATGTGGGTCGACTTGGAGTAAATTCAGATTCAAAATTTTTGAAACTTTTTAATCTTTTAGACAAATCAAAAACCTATAATGAAGCAGCAATTATAAAAAGTGGCATCGTTAAAAAACGACAACTTGCAAATGTAAAAGCTCATTTATACAAACAAGTTTTAATAAGTTTAAAACTTAACCCTTCGCATCAAAATGTGCGTTTACAAATTAGAGAACAACTAGATTTTGCTTCCATTTTATATCATAAAGGCTTGTATAAACAAAGCTTAAAAATCTTAGATAAAGCTAAAGAACTAGCGATTGCAAATGAAGAAAAAAACTCTGCTTTTGAAATTGTTGAACTCGAAAAAGTAATAGAATCACAATACATTACACGAAGCATCAGCACACGCGCAGATGAGTTGACAGTGCAAGCTAAGGAGTTGAGTTCACTGAACATGATAGCGAGTAAACTTTCTAATTTATCGCTTCAGCTCTATAGTACTATTTTAAAAACCGGCTATATTAGAAATGAAGAAGAGGCCAACATGGTCACTAATTATTTTAACAAACGCTTACCTAAGGTAAAAATTGAAGACCTTGGGTTTCGTGAAAAATTATGGCTTTATAAAGCCAATTTATGGCAAAGTTTTTTGCTTCAAGACTTTTTAAGTTGTTACAAATACGCTTCAAAATGGGTGGATTTATTTTATCAGAATCCAAGCATGATTAACCTAAACCCCGTTTTCTTTTTAAAAGGTAATAATTACTTACTCGAAGCTTTATTTTTTATTGGAAACAAACCAAAATTCTTAGAAAAGTTTACTGAGTTTGAGCTAACTGTGAACAAAGCCAATTTCCCTAAAGATGAAAACGTTGCCTCTTTAGTGTTTCTTTACACCAACTTTCACAGTATTAATCAACACTTTATTGATGGAAGTTTTGAAGAAGGTTTAGATTTAATTCCTAAAATTGAAAAAGCCTTAATTCCGTTTAATAACAGAATTGATCCGCATCATAAAATGATATTCTATTACAAGTTTGCCAGTTTACACTTTGGAGCAGGAAACAATAAAGCATGTATAAAATATTTAGACAAAATTATTTCTAACAAATCACTTTCAATGCGCGAAGATTTACTCTGCTTCTCTAGAGTTCTAAATCTCGTTGCACATTATGAAGCTGGTTTAGACTATCATTTAGACACCCTTTTACGAAGTACTTATAAGTTTTTAATTAAGATGAATGACCTTCATGAAGTGCAAAAAGAAATGATAAAATTCATTAGAGGACTTCAATATATTTATCCACACGATCTTAAAAACGCCTTTATTGAATTGCATAAAACCTTAAAAACTTTTGAAGAGCATCCATACGAGCGACGCGCCTTTTTATATCTCGATATTATTTCTTGGCTAGAAAGTAAGATTGAAAACAAGCCTGTAGCCGAAATTATACGTATTAAGTATTTATCAAAAAACAGCTAAAATTTTTATGAAATTGTTAAAAAACAAATAAAAGCAGCAAAATATTTGGATTTCTAAATTTTGTATTGCAATATTTGTGCTCACAAAGTTCAAACACTTACTGAAATGTTATCAAGAAAGGTGGAGGGAATGACCCTATGAAGCCTTAGCAACCCTTAGATTTACTAAGAAGGTGCTAAATTCTACTTAAATATGCAAGTCATTTTTTGCACATTTGGATAGATAACTCAAGACTAATTACTCATCTGTAATTAGCATTTTCTTTATAATATTTTTCTATTAAGTACGCTTCTAACCCTTTGACAAAGTTCAGGAAAAAAGAGAGGCTTATTTGGCTTTTGGTTTAATCATTTATTAACTCAAAAACTTAGAAAAATGAGTACACAAAAATTCGCAACACAAGCGTTGCACGCAGGTCACGACACCAATCAAACATCTGGAACAAGAGCTGTTCCTATTTACCAAACATCATCGTATGTTTTTGACGATTCAGATGATGCAGCCGGACGATTTAATCTTTCCGTTCCTGGTTTTATTTACACACGTTTAAACAATCCAACAAACGACATTCTAGAGCAGCGTTTAGCAGCACTAGAAGGAGGTATTGCAGCTGTTGCTACAGCCTCTGGAACCTCAGCAATTGCTACAACATTACTGACGCTTTTAAGAGCAGGTGACCATATTGTAGCATCGAGCAGTTTATATGGTGGAACCTACAATTTATTAAGCGTTACCTTACCAAGACACGGCATTACCACAACGTTTGTAGATGCTTCTAATCCCGAAGAATTTGCAAAAGCAGCACAAGAAAATACAAGAGCATTCTTTGTAGAATCTTTAGGAAATCCGAAGTTAGACGTTTTAGATCTCGAAGCCATTTCTACAGAAGCAAAAACGCACAAGGTGCCTTTAATCGTAGATAACACTGTTGCTACACCTTATTTATTAAAACCAATTGAACATGGTGCTAACATTGTTATTCACTCATTAACAAAATACATAACCGGAAACGGAACCTCACTTGGAGGTGCTATTATTGATGCAGGCACCTTTGACTGGACTAACGGAAAATTCCCAGAATTTACAGAACCATCTGCTGGTTACCATGGCTTAGTCTATAGTGAAGCCATTGGAGCAGCTGCTTTTATCGCTAAAATAAGAGTAGAAGGTTTACGAGATTATGGTGGAGCTTTAAGTCCATTTAATGCGTTTCAAATTATTCAAGGTTTAGAAACCTTAGAACTTCGTATAAAGAAACATAGTGAAAATGCTCTTGAATTAGCAACTTGGTTACAAGAACAGCCAGAAGTGAAATGGGTCAATTATCCAGGATTAGAATCTAGCCCATACCATGAGCTAGCTAAAAAATACTTACCAGAAGGTCAGAGTGGCGTCGTAACTTTTGGAGTTGACGGAGGCTATGAAGCTGCTAAAACCATTGCAGACACTACCAAATTATTCTCACTGTTAGCCAATATTGGAGATACAAAATCACTTATTATTCATCCTGCAAGTACAACACATCAACAATTAAGTGATGAGGCACAAGAAACCGCAGGAGTTACAAAAGATTTAATTCGTTTATCTGTTGGCATTGAAAACATTGAAGATTTAAAAGACGATTTAAAAGACGCTTTTGCTGTTGTAAAGCAGAAAAAAGCACTTCAGAATTAAACTTTAATGAATAGCTAAGTAGATGCCTTTGTGATAAAGGCGTCTACTTTAAATTTTCAAAATTAAAACAGACAAAACAATGAGTGATTTAAAATTCTCAGTTGTAGGAGATAGTGCTTCTGCAACTCAATTTATAGGAAAAACAAGACAATTTACTTTAGTCGTAGACGAACCAGAAGCTTTAGGAGGCACCGATGAAGATGCTAACCCTGTAGAATATATTTTAGCAGGATTTGCAGGTTGTGCCAATGTTGTAGGACATTTGGTCGCCAAAGAATTAGGCTTCACAATTAAAAGCTTAAAAATTGAAGTTTCGGGTGACATAAATCCAAATCGTTTTTTAGGTACTTCTACTGAAGAGCGCGCTGGTTTTAAAACTATAAACCTCAATCTAATTCCAGAAACTGATGCTAGTATTGAAGTGTTAACAAAGTGGCTTCAAATTGTAGAAGAACGTTGTCCTGTAAAAGATAATTTACAGAATAAAACACCTTTAAAAATTTCAGTAGAAAAAGAATATACAGCTATATAACTATTTGTAATGGCACATTTACACTATATAACATTAAACAATTACACAACCGAAAGTGGTAAGACAATCAATGCAAAATTGTCTTACCAAACTTTTGGTCAATCGTTACATTCTGCACCAATAATCTTAGTAAACCATGCACTTACAGGGAACTCTAATGTGATTGGCGAAAATGGTTGGTGGAACGATATGATAGGCAAAGAAAAATGTATAAACACAGCGGATTACACCATTTTATCGTTTAATATTTTAGGTAATGGTTTTGACAATATTCCTGAACATATTATTGAAAATTATAAAGATTTTACAGCAAGAGATATTGCAAAACTATTTGCTTTAGCGATAGAACAATTAGAAATAAAAGAATTATTCGCCGTTATTGGTGGTTCTGTTGGTGGTGGCATCGCATGGGAATTAGCCGCTTTAAAACCACGCTTAATTCAACATTTAATTCCTATAGCTACCGACTGGAAATCTACGGATTGGGTCATTGCCAACTGCCACATTCAAGACGCGCTGTTAAATAATTCATCTCAAGCTTTAGCTGATGCAAGAATGCACGCTATGACCTTGTATCGCACACCAGAATCCTTGACTCAAAAGTTTGGACGTACTAAGAAAAACGATGCACTTTATAATATTGAATCGTGGTTAAGTTATCATGGTGAAGCACTAGAAAGTCGTTTTCAGGTGGCAGCTTATAAACTGATGAATCAGATATTACGAACTATAGATATTACAAAGGATAGACCTGAATTTTTAGAGGTCGCTTCTAAAATTGAAAGCGATATTCATATCATAACCATTAATTCTGATTTATTCTTTAAAGCCGATGAAAACTGGAACACCTTTGTCGATTTAAAAAGCGTGAAAGAAAACGTCAATATCCATGAGATTAAATCCATACATGGTCATGATGCATTTTTGATTGAATTTGATCAATTAGCACGATTCTTAAAACCAATTTTTTCGAACCAACTGCAAAGTCAAAAAAAACTTGAACAGCAAGTGGCTTAAATTCAAAATTGCCAGAATTCCCAGTCTATCTCGTATCTTTATAACGGTAACGGATTCATAATTATTAATAAAAGCGGAAATATACACGTCGTATACTTTCTCTACCTTCTATTTTAGCAATTTATGACTCTAAAAAACAACCTTTATAAATCTTATATGAAATATCTCAGAGCATTAGTATTCATTATGTATTTAGGATTATTATCCTTTCAATCTCGTTCCGATTCCGATACTTTAAATCCGATTATTAAAACGTATGAAACAGAAAGAGAATACGACTTCAAACCTTTTGAATCTGTTGAAAACACCATTAAATATTATAAAGCTGAAGCTCTTTTTGCAGAAAACTTAAAAAAAGAACTAGAACAAATTTCAGACGATGAATTATCTGAATCCGAAAAAATTTCAAAAGAATTATTAGCCTTCGTATTACAAGATAAGATTGACACAAACACTTATAAAACCTATTTAAATACAATAACAAACGAGTATGCATTTCATTTACGATTAAATCGAATTGGAAACACAACCTTAAACACCAAAGAACAAATAAACAATTATTTAAAACGTCTCGATAATCTACCACAAACAGTTGATTACAATATCAGCCTTATGAGAGCTGCAATAAAGGAAGGCATGACACAACCTAGAGCTGTTTTTAATAATTATGAAGTCACCTATGATAAACACATCGTTTCAGATGTTACAACCAGCGAGTTTTATAAGCCATTTCTCAATTTACCAGAGTCTTTGCCGACCACTTTAAGAGATTCTATCATTAATGTTGCGAAAACGAGTGTTCAAAAAAATGCCATTGATCAATACAAAAAAATTAAGCGATTTTTTGAAGATGAATATTTCCCAAATACAAGACAAGAGTTAGGTGTTTCAAGTATTCCAGATGGTGAAGCATTTTATCAGAACAGAATTAACTTTTTTACAACCAGTAATGCATACACAGCAGATGATATTCACAAAATCGGCCTAAATGAAGTCAAAAGAATTAGAGCAGAAATGCAACAAATTATTGATGATTTAGAGTTTGAAGGCAACTTTGCCGATTTCATAGAATTCCTAAGAACAGACGAGCAGTTTCAACCAAAAACAGCAAAAGAACTAATGATGTTCGCAAGAGATATATCTAAACGAATCGATGCTGAGCTTCCAAAATATTTTAAAACATTGCCTAGAAAACCTTATGGTGTTATTCCTGTACCTGAAGAGATTGCGCCTAACTACACTGCCGGACGATACGCCTCTTCGCGCAGCAGCACAACGGCAGGATTTTATTGGGTTAACACTTATAATTTACCAAGCAGAACCTTGTACACCATACCTGCATTAACAGCTCACGAGGCCGTTCCTGGACACCATTTACAAATTTCACTGAATAATGAATTACCTGAAACAATTCCTAAATTCAGACGGAATCTGTATTTATCTGCTTATGGTGAAGGTTGGGGATTATATTCCGAATATTTAGTTGATGAAATGAATATTTACACAACTCCTTATGAGAAATTCGGTCAATTAACATACGAAATGTGGAGAGCCTGCCGACTTGTGGTTGACACAGGTGTTCATGCAAAGGGCTGGACAAGACAGCAAATGATTGACTATATGTCTGAAAACACAGCACTATCCATTCACGAAGTCACTACCGAAACGGATCGTTACATTTCATGGCCAGGACAAGCCATTTCTTATAAAATTGGTGAACTTAAAATCAGAGCATTAAGACAAAAAGCAGAAACCGAGTTAGGTACATCATTCAATATTCGCGACTTCCATAGCATCATTTTAGAAGAAGGCACAGTGACCTTGTCTATTCTTGAAAGACGTGTTAACACCTATATTGAAAACGCAATGAAATCAAAATAGGGCTAATACGCTAACGCGTTACTAAAATAAAACTACAATTAATCACCTTCTCATTTTAGTTAAAAATTCATTTGAGAGCGTTAATATTATTAGCATTAAAGACAATAGTTATACTTTTACACGTATATATTTGACTATTGGATAAAATCGAAAACAAAGCATCTCAAACACCACAAAAACGACAATATCGTTGGCTTCGCAGAACCTTACGCGTACTGCTAGGTATTCTTGTGTTTTTGTTTTTAATGATTCTATTTGTGAGAAGTCCTTGGGGACAAGATATTATCGTAAACAAAGCGGTTAATTTCGTCTCTGACAAAACAGGAACAAAAGTAGCTATTGAAAAACTTTTTATAACCTTTGATGGTGACTTACAACTAGATGGTCTTTATCTAGAAGACACCAAAGGAGATACTTTAGTCTATTCCAATTCGCTTGAAGCCAACATTCCACTTTGGAAAATGATACAAGGCGAAGCCGTTGGTGTCGATGCCTTAGATTGGGATGGATTGCGTGCCAATGTAATTAGAAAAGATAGCGTTACCGGATATAATTTTCAGTTTTTAATTGATGCTTTTGCTTCAACCGACACCACAACCGTTGCTACAGACACTACTTCTACTCCACTAAACTTAGTGATTGGCAACTTAAATTTCAATAATTTCGATATTGTTTTCGATGATGCTGTTGCAGGAATCGATTCCAGATTTAAGATTGGAAACCTTCAAGCCCATATGGAAACCACCAATATTGAAGACATGATTTTTGAGGCGTCGGAAATTAAACTCAGTGATGCTAACATCAAATTTATTCAAAAACCTGTTGCAGTAGACACAACTACTTCAGAGGCTCCATTACCAAAACTTTCTTTTGAAAACTTAGCCTTAAACAATGTTAAAGCGTATTACGAATCTCAACCAGACAGGCTCATTGCAGATGTTGATATTTCGGAGTTTTCAACGGAAGTTCCGATTATAAATTTGAGCGATAGTGATTTCGACCTTAAGAATATTACCTTAAAAAATTCTAGAATTAGTTTAACCACAGAAGCTGAAATCAATGGCTTAACACAACAAATTGAAGAGGTATCAGAAGAGACAAAAACAGACATTACGACTTTTGAGTGGCCGCAACTGTCAATTAATGTGGCTTCAATTGATTTTGAAAATAACCAGCTCGATTATCGTGTAGGAAATGCCAAGCCTACAAATGATATTTTTAATCCCAATGCCATTTCACTATCAAACTTAACGCTTCAGGCTAAAGATATTTTATTGAAGGATAAAAAAGCGACATTAAATTTAGAACAGTTTAATTTCAATGAAGCTTCAGGATTAAACCTAAACCAGTTGGCTGTAAATTTTAACGCTACAGACCAAGACATGCTTTTAAACGGTTTAAATTTCAAATTAAATAACAATTCAATTTCGGGTGATGCGGAGCTCAACTATACGTCGCTTTCAAAATTAATAGAAGCACCAGAAACCACTAAGGTTAACTTAAATTTACCTGCATTTCAGCTGTCACTGACAGAAATTTTCAAGTTTCAACCCGATTTAAAAAACAACGAATACCTCAATAAATTAAGCAAAAAACTCGTTTTAGGACACTTAAATGCCTCAGGAACTTTAGCAGCTATCAAATTAAATAAAGCTGAACTCAATTGGGGAAATTCAACACAAGTTTCCGCTAAAGGCACCATTCAAAACGTCACAAACCCTGAATTGATTCAATTTGATATTCCACAATTTTCTGCAGTAACAAAACGATCAGATTTAATTCAATTTGTAGATGAAGCAAAATTAGGAGTCCATTTCCCAAATGACATCAAATTTATTGCGCAAGTAAATGGGAATCCTGAAGACATTTCCGCTAACGCAAAACTAACCACGTCACAAGGTGTGGCAACTGTTGATGGCCATTATAAAAATGGAGAAGACATTGCTTTTGATGCCGACGTTACTATTGACGATTACAAAATAAATGAATTGCTAAACAATCCGCAATTTGGTGGATTGAGTCTTACCATAAAATCGAAAGGAAGCGGTAAAAACATTAACACACTTAATGCCAACGTAGAAGCCAATATATCTGAATTTCAACTGAACAATTATGCCATTACAGATCTCAGTATTGATGGAGATATTGTTAATGGTTCTGGATCGATTAATTCAAATTATAAAGACGACAATCTGAATGCCAATTTAGAGACCTTCGTTGTTTTAGATTCTATTAAACCTGAAATACAATTAAACCTCGATATTATTGGTGCCAATTTAGAAGCACTTGGTATCATGCAGCGCAACGTTAAAACTGCTATGCATATTAATGCCAATTTTAAAGGCAACGCAGAGCACTTTGACGCAGATGCACTAATTGATGATGGCATTATAGTTTATGACAATAAAAGCTATTTAATTGGTGATATAAAAGCGTTGGCTCATGTGGATAAAGACACTACATCAGTAGCGTTAAACAACAAAATCATAGATCTTAATTTAGAATCTAACACCAATCCACAGACCTTTAGTAAAGCCATAAAAAGACATATTTTAAGCTATTTCTATAGAGATGAAAAGGTTTCAGATAGCATTACAGATTTTGTAAACTTAAAGCTTAAAGGGAAAATTTCAGAATCACCGCTACTCAACGATGTGTTTTTAGTAAATGTAAGAGATTTAGATACTATTGATATCGCCTTAGATTTCAAAGAAAAAGAACGGTTATTAAAAGCAAACATTACGGCTCCGTATTTTAATTACAGCGGAAACACCTTAGACAGTTTGGCGTTTTCAATGGATACAGACAAGGATAATTTCAACTTTAATTTAGGATTTCAAAACATAACAGCTGGCCCTTTAAATGTTCCTAAAACAATCATAAAAGGCCAACAATCAGATCATGAGCTCGTTCTAGATTTTTTAGGATATCATAACGACGAACAGCTTATGAATGTCAGTACTAAAATATCAGGTAATCGTGATGAATTAAAATTCACCGTTAATCCTGATAGTCTAATTCTGAACAAAGAAACATGGACCATTCCTGACAACAATGAAGTTATTATTACTGAAAAAAACCTTGAATTTAACGCCTTCAAAATCACAAAAAACAACCAATCAATAGAACTTACTGATAAGTTAGAAAACATTACGGAAAAACATATTGCAATAGCTTTTGAAAATTTTGATATCAATGAAGTTTTCAATTATTTAAACCCTAAAGCAGAATTAGCAACAGGTCAATTAAATGGTAATTTTATTGTTGAAGATCCCTTTGAAAACGCAGGTATTGTTGCCGATTTAAACATCGAAGAATTTCATACACTCCAAACAGATTTAGGCACGTTAAGTATCAATGGAAATTCGCTTGGCACTAACAGTTATGCTTTTAACGCAGGCTTAAAAGGAGGAGACATCGATTTTGACCTCGTTGGTGATTACACTGTAAGTAACACTATCGCTAATTTAGATTTGGATTTAGATATTAACGAATTTAAAATGAAAGCACTCAACACGCTTTCTTTGGGAGAAATTAAAGAAACAGATGGAAGTTTTTCTGGTAATTTTAAAGTCACAGGAACCACAACTGATCCTCAGTACGATGGTTATTTAACTTTTAATAATGCAAGTTTCAACGTTGCTAAACTCAACACAAAATTTACGATGGCAGATGAAAAGCTAAACGTAAACAACGCAGGACTTTCAATGACCAATTTCACCATAAGTGATGAAAACAATAATGATTTAGTGTTATCTGGAAAAATAGGCACAGAAAGTTTCGTTAATCCAACGTTCGATTTAATTGTAAAAGCCACTAATTTTCAAGTATTAAATGCCACAAAAGAAGATAACGAGACCTTTTATGGTAAAGCGAGTTTTAATGCCAACGCAAAACTTACTGGAGATTTACAGATCCCAAAACTAGATGCTAAACTCACCTTAGGGTCAGACACTAATATTACTTATGTGATGCCATCGTCAATGGCAAGTATTGAAGAACGCGAAGGTGTTGTTGTTTTTGTAAATCGTGAAAATCCTGATGCGATTCTCACCCAAACCGGAGAACAAACCGCTACAATTAAAGGTTTTGATATTTCTTCTGAAATTATTATTGATAAAAATGCAGCCGTCACAGTTGTCTTAGATGAAGAAACTGGTGATAATTTTAAAGCTTCGGGCGAAGGGAATCTCATTTTTACAATGGCACCAAATGGTCGTATTTCGCTTACCGGATCTTACGAAATTTCAGATGGTCATTACGAACTTAATTTGTATAATTTAGTTAATAGAAGATTTTTAATTGCACCAGGAAGTCGTGTTACTTGGTCTGGTGACCCTTTTGATGCCGAACTCGATGTACGTGCCATTTACAATTTAGAAACCTCCGCTACTGGTCTTATGGCATCGCAGATTTCAGGTTCTGATCCATCGGTTCAAAATAAATATAAACAAGTTTTACCATTTAATGTCTATCTTAATATTGATGGTGAATTATTGCAACCTAAGATTTCTTTTGGCTTAGATATGCCTGAAGAAGAACAAGGTGCAATTAGCGGCCAAGTTTATAGCAGAGTGCAACAAGTTAACCAACAAGAAGGTGAGTTAAATAGACAAGTATTTTCACTATTAGTCTTAAACCGTTTTTATCCAGACTCTGGAAGTGATGGTAGTTCTGGTGGATTTGCAACTATTGCACGAGATAATTTAAACGATGCGGTTTCAGATCAGTTAAATGCATTTTCAGATAAATTATTAGGTGGTTCTGGTATTGAACTCGATTTTGGCTTAAATAGCTACACCGACTATCAAGGAGACGCTCCAACAGACCGTACACAATTAGATATTGCCGCACAAAAAAAACTATTTAATGATAGGTTAACCGTTAGAGTTGGTAGCGAAGTAGACATACAAGGCAGCAGCAGTACAGGTGAGGAAGCGCCACTAATTGGTAATGTTAGCTTAGAATATACCCTTACAGAAGACGGAAGATATCGTTTAAAAGGCTTTAGAAAAAGTGAATTTGAAAATGTTATTGATGGTCAAACGATTGTCAGTGGCATTAGTTTAATTTTCACACAAGAATTCAACCAATTTAGTGAACTTTGGGATGCAATTATCATGGCTAGAAAAGCGAAACGTGAAGCCGAAAAAGAAGCCGCTGAAAACGAACTTGACACCAAAGAAGAAACGACAAATAAAAGCATAGAACAGAAAAAGGACTAAACTTGAAACGATTTTTAAAACATAGTATTTATTTAATGTGCTTCGGAATAGTGTTGTACTCGTGTAGTATAACAAAATACATTCCTGAAGACGAAAAACTATATACAGGTGCCAAAATTGAAATTGATGCAGATTCTTCAGTGACGACTGTTAAAGACTTAAAAACAGAACTAGAATCAGTGCTAAGACCAGAACCTAACTCTAAGTTTTTAGGTATGTATTTGGGACTTTATTACCATTACAAAGGACAAAAGGAAAACCCTGGATTTATTAATCGCTGGTTAAATAAAAAATTAGGTGAAAAACCCATTTATCAATCTGATATAAAACCTTTTGAAGTTGAAGACATTTTAATAAATCGATTAGAAAACAAAGGCTACTTCTTCAGTACAGCTACTTCAGCCTTTGAAGAAGAAGAAACAAAAGCTTCTGTTGCGTATAACGTAAAAATTGCTCAACCGTATAAAATGGCAAATTACCAATTGGATTCCATGCCTTCACAAATGTACGAAGAGGTGCAAAAAGAAGTTAAAAAATCACCATTTCAAAACGGTTCGTATTTTGACTTGTCTCACATGAAGTTAGAGCGTCAACGTATCGATCAAGAATTAAAGAAAAGAGGGTATTATAACCTGAATCCAGATTTTTTCATATTTGAAGCCGACACCAATCAATATGATAATAAACGGTTCAATTTATTCTTAAAACTGAAGGCGGAAGTTCCTAAGAAAGCAACAATTCCATACCAAGTTAAAACGATTAATGTTTTCCCAAATTACGATCTACAAGATTCCACATTCAATACAAAGGAACGGTTTCAAAATAAAAATTATTACCAAGACACCTTATTTATTAAACCCAAACATCTCGATAGATATATTACACTAAAAGAAGATGATTTTTACGATCCTTTAGCTTCAAAAAATACAGCAAGACGCTTGTCAACTATTGGAGCTTACAAATATGTAAACATTCAGTATAAAGAAATCGACACCTTACAAACAGATAGTTTGGGTGTTCTCGAAGCTAATATTTTCTTATCGCCTTTAACTAAAAGGGCATTCCGAGCCGAGTTACAAGCCGTAACGAAATCTAATAATTTTACAGGTCCAAATTTAGCTTTAACCTATAGTAACAGAAATCTTTTTAAAGGGGGTGAAACCTTAAACATCAGCACAAATGTTGGTTACGAAACGCAATTTAGAAGTGGTGACAATTCGGGACTTAGCAGTTTGGAATTAGGCTTAAAAAGTGAAATTATTTTTCCACGCGTAATTTTCCCCTATACCTTTAACGAAAATTTCTTCGAATATTCCATTCCAAAAACAAAAACGAGTGTTGGTGTCAATTATTTACGTCGTAGTAAATTATACACCCTTTTATCAGGAAACGCTCTTTTTGGGTATTCATGGAATGCTAATCGGTATATCACCTACGAGTTTAATCCTATTTCTGTTAATTATACGCAACTTATAAAAACCTCAACAGAATTTGAAAATATTTTAGACGAGAACCCTTTTTTAAAGCAAAGTTTCGATCAGCAATTTATTTCAGGAATGACCTTTTCATTTACGTATAACGAAATGGTAGATGCTAACGATCCGCACCAATTTTATATGAATACCACGCTCGATGTGGCAGGAAATTCAATTAGTCTTTTCGGTAAAGATCCAGAAGTCTCAGGTGAACCAAAAACATTTCTAGGTTTGCAATATGCTCAGTATGCTAAAGCAGATATGGACTTAAGGTTTCACCTCAATTTCGGAAAAGACAAAGCACAAACTATTGCAACCCGATTATTTGCAGGTTATGGCATGCCTTATGGAAATTCTGAAGTGATTCCTTATGTGAAACAGTATTTTTCTGGCGGACCATACAGCGTAAGAGCCTTTAGAATCCGTTCATTAGGACCAGGAACTTACAACGAAGAAGCTGATGACAGTAGTGATGGCACTTACTTTGACCAAACCGGAAACGTACGACTAGAGGCCAATGTAGAATATCGTTTTCCACTCTTTTCATTCTTTAAAGGAGCCATTTTTGCTGATGCAGGAAACGTGTGGAACTCAAAAGCAAATCCTACGTTTAATGGTGAAGACAAGTTTACCTCAAATTTTATAAATGAATTAGGAATGGGAACAGGAATCGGCTTACATATCGATGTCCAAGGATTTGTAATTCGTTTTGATTTGGCAGCACCTTTTCACGATCCGTCTGAAGACCAAAGCAAACGATGGGACTTTAAAGTAGATGAACCTGTACTTAATTTTGCCATTGGGTATTCGTTTTGAGTTGTTGAGTTGTTGAGTTGTTGAGTTATTTAGTTATTTAGTTATTTAGTTATTTAGTTATTTAGTTATTGAAAAATAAGTTTTTTATTTAGTATTCTATATACACAGCCTGGTTCTTTTTTTCGCATTTTCTCTCACCTCTAATTTCTCATCTCTAATTTCTTAACTCTTCGCTCTTGGCTTTTAAAATGAATCCATTTTCATTCTATTCTCAAAAATTTAATACCTTTATTCAAAACTAAAAATAGACACAAATTATATATGAACAATAAAGAACAATTCATGAAAGAAGCAGTTAATGCTGCTCTTAAAGGAATGAATAACAACGAAGGCGGCCCATTTGGTTGCGTCATCGTAAAAGACGGAAAAATTGTAGGACGAGGCAATAATAAAGTCACGTCAACCAATGACCCAACAGCACATGCAGAAGTATCTGCGATTAGAGATGCTTGTAAGAACTTAGATTCATTTCAGCTAGAAGGTTGCGAAATTTACACCTCTTGCGAGCCTTGCCCAATGTGTTTGGGAGCCATTTATTGGGCACGACCAGACAAAGTTTACTATGGAAGTAACCAAGTAGATGCGGCAAATATTGGCTTTGATGATGAGTTTATTTATAAAGAAATCCCGTTACCTTACGAGAAACGAAGTATTCCTTTTGAGCAATTAGCAAGAGAAGTTGCTTTAGAGCCTTTTCAGGAATGGAGTAAGAAGGTGGATAAGACGGAGTATTGAATTATGGATTACGTCAGTTCATGTGATTTTTGAGCTAAGAATAAATAGTTTCGAGAACCTTCAACGTCAGTTCGAGTGATTTGTGAGGCACGAACAAATTGTATCGAGAACAATTATTACAATAAATGCTTCTCGATACAAAATTCCTGAAAAAGGAATTTCACTCGAAGTGACGATAGAGTTACATTTTTAGTTCGCTTTTCAATAGTATTATTTTGTCATTCCGAATGAGGTACGAAGAGGAATCTCATTATAATTAGATTTCTCGTCGCTCGTTCCTTGCTCTGTCGAAATGACATCAAGGTATTAAAGGTAAATAGAAGTAACTGTTTTGAAATAACATGATTTAACACTATAATAAAAAATTACAATTAAACAAGACCTTACAGGTTTTGAAAACCTAAAAGGTCTGAAACTATAAAACCAAAACCATTGATCACCTTCATCCTAAATAACAAAACCATAAAAACACCAGAAAACTCTGGTATGACCTTATTGGATTTTGTACGCTATCAACAACGCCTTACAGGTACCAAAATTGGTTGTCGTGAAGGCGATTGTGGTGCTTGTACTGTTTTGGTAGGCACATTAAGCACCAAAGGCATTTTAGAATACCAAAGCATCACCTCTTGTATTTCGCCATTAGGAAACGCACACGGCAAACACATTGTAACGGTTGAAGGCACAAATCTAAACGACAAATTAACCACTGCACAAGAAGCCATGAAATCCAATTACGCCACACAATGTGGCTTTTGCACACCTGGTTTTGTAGTGGCTTTAACCGGTTTTGCATTGTCTAATTCTGAAAACAATTACAGTACTGCTTTAGATGCCATAAGCGGAAATATTTGTAGATGCACAGGTTATAAATCTATTGAAAAAGCGGCGCATCAAGTCGTTGAAAAGCTTGAAAACAAAAATACAAACTCAATAAATTGGTTGATTGAAAATGAATTTATTCCTCAATATTTTGAAACCATTCCGCAACGTTTAAAAGCCATTGAAATTAAAGATTTAAATCAACCCAAAGGAAAATACATTTCTGGAGGAACAGATTTATATGTGCAACAAGCCGATAATTTAACAGATAATTCTGTTCACCTCATTGCAGAAAAGGATTACCTAAAGGGCATAACTATTGAAAACGATATTTGCACCATCGGAACCAATACAACCGTTTCAGATTTATGGAATCATTCGGAATTGAACAACTATTTCCCAAACTTAAAAAAGCATTTAAAACTCGTGTCTTCTGAACAGATTAGAAACATGGCATCTTTAGGTGGTAACTTTGTGAATGCATCCCCAATTGGAGACATGACCATTTTCTTTTTAGCGTTGAATAGCGATATTACAATTACTGATAAAGACGAAAAAGAACGTACTGTTGCACTTAAAAATTTCTATCAAGGTTATAAAACTTACGATTTAAAAGATGGAGAACTTCTAAAAAACATCAGTTTTAAGCTACCCAACAAAAGCACATTTTTCAATTTTGAAAAAGTTTGTAAACGCACCCATTTAGATATTGCGAGTGTGAATTCTGCGATACATATTTCCATTGAAAATGAAATGATTTCAGAAGCACATATTGCTGTTGGAGGAGTTGCTGCGATTCCAAAGTATCTACATGAAACCTCTAAATTTTTAACAGGAAAATCATTGACTACAAAAACCATTTTGGAAGCCAACGATATACTTCAAAATGAGATTGCACCAATTTCTGATGTTCGTGGCACCAGCGACTATAAACGCTTATTAGCACGACAATTATTCTTCGCGCATTTTACAGAAGTATTCCCTAAGCAATTCACATTAAAAGACTTTATTCAGCATGCATAAAAACAAATCACATAACACGTTGAATTCTGAATTGGATGCGGTTTCCAAAGCATTAAAGAAGAGCATTAAAAACTTAGATTCTTACACACATGTTCGTGGAGAATCGCTTTACGTTGATGATGTAAATATTAGACAAGGGACGTTTCACGCCGTAGTTTTTGATTCGCCAAAAGCACATGGTAAAATAAAAAACATCGACTACTCAAAAGCTGAAGCTTTAGAAGGTGTAGAACGCATCTTGACCTATAAAGATATTCCTGGCGAAAATGAAATAGGAGGCATCATTGCAGACGAACCTTTATTTGCAGAACACGACGTCCACTTTTGGGGAATGCCTATCGCATTGATCGTCGCAGAATCAGAATTTATTGCTCGAAAAGCTCGAGGTTTAATTGAAATTGACATAGAAGAACTTCCCGTTATAACCACTGCAAAAGAAGCTAAGGCAAAAGGTAGTTTTATAAATGCGCCTCGATCATTCAGTTTAGGAAATACAGAAGAAGCTTTTTCAGAATGTGACTATATTTTTGAAGGCGAAACCTTTTCCAACGGACAAGAACATTTATACATTGAAGCGCAAGGAGCATATGCAGAACCTTTAGAAAATGGTAATATAAAAATCACATCATCCACGCAAGGCCCAACCGCTGTACAAGCCACTACCGCTAGAGTTTTAGGCTTAGCGATGCATAAAATTGAAATAGATGTGACGCGTCTTGGTGGTGGATTTGGTGGTAAAGAGGATCAAGCCACACCTTGGGCTGTGATGGCTGCTTTGGCGACTTATCATTTAAATCAATCCGTAAAACTAGTACTGAATCGTCATGATGATTTACGCATGACCGGTAAACGACATCCTTACGAAAGTTCATATAAAATTGGCTTGTCTAAAGACTTAAAGATTTTGGCTTATGAAGCGGAATTTCTTCAAAATTCTGGTGCTGCAGCCGATTTATCGCCAGCCATTGCTGAGCGTACCTTATTTCATGCCACCAATAGTTATTATGTACCAAACGTCACCACAAAAGTGTTGAGTTGTAAAACCAATTTACCACCAAACACAGCGTTTAGAGGTTTTGGTGGACCACAAGGTATGTTCGTGATTGAATCTGCAATTGCCAAAGCAGCTTCTGTAATTGGGGTTTCAGCTAGACAAATTCAGGAAGCGAATTTACTAGATGAAAATGACACGTTCTCTTATGGACAAATTGCTAAAAAAGTAGAAGCCAAAAACACATGGCATTCTGCTAAAAACATATTTAATAGTGATGCTTTAGAACAAGAAGTTGCTGATTTCAATAAGAATAATACAGCCTTCAAAAAAGGGCTTTCGTTTATGCCAATTACCTTTGGTATTTCGTTTACCAATACACCAATGAATCATGCACGTGCTTTGGTTCATATTTATTTGGATGGTAGTGTTGGTATAAGCACAGCTGCTGTTGAAATGGGACAAGGCGTCAACACCAAAATGATGCAAATTGCAGCACAAGTATTTTCAATTCCAATTGAAAAAATAAAAATTGAAACTACCAATACTACAAGAGTTGCCAATACCTCGCCTTCTGCGGCAAGTTCTACTGCAGATTTGAATGGAAAAGCAACCTTAATGGCTTGTAATTCACTTTTAGAACGTTTGAAGAAAGTCGCATCAGAAGACTTAAACGTTTCAGAAAACGAGATTTCATTACAAGATGAATTTGTTTATATCAATGCTAAAAAATCAGAATTATCTTGGACAGAACTCATTAGCAAAACCATGTTAAAACGTGTGGCTTTAACTGAAAATGCACATTATGCCACGCCAGAAATCCACTTTGATAAAACCAAAGAAAAAGGACACCCTTTTGCCTACCATGTCTACGGCACAGCAATTACAACGGTGACTGTAGACTGCACACGTGGCACCTATGAATTTGATTCTGTGAAGATTGTTCACGATTACGGAAAAAGCATGAGTGAAGGTATCGATTTAGGACAGGTTGAAGGTGCTTTAATACAAGGTATCGGCTGGATGACTTTGGAAGAAATCGCCTATAACGACGACGGCAAATTATTATCGAATGCCTTATCAACTTACAAAGTTCCAGATTTATTTTCAGTACCTAAAGTTGTTGAAACTGTACCTTTAGAAACCAAAGGACATGATTTAGCCATTTTAAAATCTAAGGCCGTTGGCGAACCTCCTTTAATGTATGGGATTGGAGCGTATTTTGCGCTTCAGAATGCTATAAAAGCCTTCAACCCAAAATATAATATGAAGTTTCATGCTCCAATGACAGCTGAAAAAGTTTTGATGGGATTGTATGAAAATCGCAATATTAAATAGTGTTCTGATATAATCAAATTATGACATTTAAATATTCCATTTGCCATCCTGAAAAAGAAAATATTGAATATAAGAATAATCCTATTTCAGGAAATGAAGTTTTAAAAATCGCTAGTAATTATCCATGGATTAATAAGTTGAAAGTTTTTCATACATTAATCCGAGAAAACATTAATTACAATCCTTCATTAGACTTTACCTGCATTGAAACTGGTAAAAGTTTTTGTCTGACGGCAAATTTTGATGAAAATGAACAACTAGAATTCTCATTGTGGTATAATCGACCTCAAAAAACTAAGATCTTATTTGGGTTGTTAGGAGAAAAAGAAAAGATGGTAGTTGATGAAATTTGGTCAAACAGCTTTAACAAGTCTATAAAATATTTAAAACATTTTGTGAATGGAAACTATACAGTAGTTGAAGAACTATATAATAACTAATGTTACTTGAAAATCAAATGTCACATAGAGCGCAGTCGAAATGCTATTTAACCAAAATCATTCTCACACATATCCTGTCAGGTTTCTAGAACCTGACAGGTATAAAAGTCTAATACTAAGACATTTTTTCAATATGTATCTTAAATAAAACCACACAACAAAACTTACCTTATCTTGCAAAATAAATAGACCAGAACTGTCAGGTTCTTGAAACCTTACAGGACTCAGCAAACAACAAAAAGCATATCAAACTACATTACAAAAAACAAAACGTCATAAAAGGTGCACTAATTTACAGTGCAGGCGACTCTATTGCTGCACTTTTATTAGATGAATTTTCTATATATCGTTTATTAGGAATGATGTTCATTGGTGCTACATTCTACGCATTTGAAATCCCTAATTATTTTGATTGGATAGTAAAAAAGACAGCTGCTCTAAAAGGCATTAAAGCCACATTGAGTAAAACAATTTTGGCAATTGCCTATTTTAATCCACTGTGGATTGCGAGACACTTATTGTTTATTCAATTATTTTCGGGTCAGTATTCTGATATTAACTTAAGTCTTTTGGAAATTGCTTTTTGGTCGTTTTTAGTTAATATTCCTATTTCGTTTGTCGCGAATTATATTATTCAAAATCGATTTAAGATCAAATGGCGATTTTTGGGAAGTGCTGTTTTCTCTGCTTCAATGGCGATTTATTATGCGATGAGTGAGACGCTTTTTTCTTGACAAATTCCTTTGTAAAAAGGAATCTCATTAATGGAACAAAATTAATATCGCACCTATTCTGTAAGGTTTTATTTTAACCTTGCAGGTATAAAAAGCTGAACGGAAACTAAATATAACTAAAATACTTTCTCGAAAATTATTTTATACCTACAAGGTTTTGGAAACCTTGCAGGATTAAAACTAAGGACATTTTGAGTTAAATTTTCAGACCCACAAGGTTTAAAAAACCTGCTAGGTCTTGCTAATTCATTTTAATTTTTGAAACATGATCACACACCTCAACCCCAATGTGATTGTATGATGAGGAACTAATGAAACACGCCTTTTCCAGACCTGTCAGGTTTTTGAAACCTTACAGGACTAAGTCAGTGCTTCTAAATCTTCTTTTGTAATAATACTATGTTCAGTTATTGAATAATGCTTCAAAACAGCATCAACTAAATAATCTCTAACCACAAGAATTAAGTGACTGTTTTCATTATTCTCAAATTCAGGAATCAACCTTTCAGCTGACACATGTAAACCTTCATTCTTTAATTCAAGTTTTCCTAGTTCATCAATAATTAGATATTTATTTACCGCTTCAAAAGGATTAGAAATTAAAAATTCATTCGCTTCAACAAAAGCAGATTTCAAAAATTTAAAGGGTCCTATTTCAATGATCTCTTCATTTTTGTTTTCAAGTTCAGTTTCAACTTCAAATTCAAATTCTTTTTTTGATTTTACTTTCAAAAAATAGCGCTTTCCATTGTCATTGTCTGGACTTAACAAACCATCAACATCATGTCTGGTGCCAACCCATTTTTCTAAAGCTGTCGTTTTCCCAGAACGAATTGTTCCTGTTAAGATATAAATCATTCTGAAATCACTTTAAAATGAATACAATTAGAGATGCTATTGGCCATAAAATACTGAAATCTGGTATAGCCTTTTAAGTGTTTTGTTTCTTTCCAAGTGTACGAGATAATTTGTCTGAAATAGGGAAACAAATCCATAGCATTAGTAATTTCCTCTTGGTACTTGGATTCTTTTTTATGAAGGTATTTCCGAACGACTTTCAATAAAAATGGACCTATGACCAAATACCACAGCATTAAAATCAAGAAACTTCGCAACACGATGTAAATTGCCTTTTCCCAACCAAAAAGTGGACCACCAAACAATGATAATCCCAATACAATTAACGCTACTGTAATCAACCAAATCCAAATAACTTTGGTTTTAAAAGTTACTTTTTTAGTTTTATTTTTAACCGATGTAGTTTCTAATTCAAGAGAAAAATCTTTTTCTTTTTTATTTGCAATAATGGTCATGATGTTTTTAATAAATACTCCTGCCAAAACACCACAAACACCATAAACCAACAGATATAAGCTTACTAAAAATGTTGATGTAGAAGTATTTGAAATAAAATTCATTTTTTGCTGAACCCAAGCGCCATAAATATTTACAGCTTCCCATAATTCTGTACCATAAACAATGGTAAGAATAATTAATTTTTGAAGGGCAGATTCCAAAAACGTCACCATGCCTAAAACCATTAGCGTTAATCCTTTCCAAGAAAAATTGGAAAACAAAAAAGCACCAACAATAGCTTGAAAACTAACCGCCACATAAGCTCCAAAAGGCGAATACGGGCTTACGGCCATTTTTATAATTAAGACAATCACCAACGCTTTAAAGATGGATTGCCATTTATTTTCTGCATAATAGGCGATTAAACTTATGAGTAAAATGGATACTCCTCCAACAATTAATCCTGTGAATGGTGAGTTAAACACATGTAGAAATCCACCTAAACCTGACTCGTTTAGTGCCCAAAGCGCTGTAAGTTTATCTATTATGGATTTGTTGTTTTTCATCTTTAGTTCCTGCGAAAGCAGGAATCTGTTTTAAATTTCATTCAAAAACTCCCTTAAAGCCCCCTCAAGGGGACAATTCTTACGTTCAACTATTAGGTAAAATTTCATTTTCATTATTTGCGATTGTCAAAAATTTAATTTAAAAACTCAAAGCCTAATTTCACTCGTATAACTATTGCTTTTATTCTGTAACTTTATAATGCACCTGCAGCAATTGCGCCACCACACTAATGGCTATTTCCTTTGGTGTATCTCCTCCGATGTCTAATCCTATTGGACAAACCACATTGGTCATTCCTTCAGGAATCTGCATGTCTTTAATTAGCATAGTATTGAAACGTACTTTTTTCGTTTTACTGCCAATTAATCCTAAAAATTTAGTTTCGTTTTGCAATGCCATAGATATGATATCAAAATCGATAGCATGATTATGTGTTAATACTAAAACGTAACAATTGCTTCCCCATTTCACAGGATCTTTAAAGGTCTTGAAATTAGTTTCGGTGGCTTGATGCGTGGTTACACTGTTATCTAATTCTAGATTAGAAAACCAATTGTCGCGAGAATCAATAAGGTTCACTTTAAAAGGTGTATCCACTAATAATTTGCAGATTTCGATGCCAATATGGCCTGCTCCAAACAAGAATAATTCTGGGGATTGATTCACAGGTTCAATAATAAATTCTACTTTTCCACCACAGCATTGCTCAAATTCTGGACCTAAAGTATACGTGGATTCTATAATTTTATTTTCTTTTAAAGCGATTATCGCTTCATCTATCGCTTTAAATTCAAGCTTACCTCCTCCTATGGTTCCATGAATATCTTTATCCTCAGTCACCAACATACGCGAACCCACCACACAAGGCGTTGACCCTAAACACTTAGTCACCGTTATAAAAGCGACAGGTATTTGCTTTTGTTTAAATTCAGAAAGTAATTCAATCCAGTTATGCATTTCTAATAAAAAAAAGAGAATTTAAAAATAAGGATTTTTGATTTAATTGATCTTCTATTTTTAAAAACTAGCCTCAAACCTTTTAATAGAAATCAATCTTTTAAAATTTTCTGTAATCTTTAAGATTTAACTTCGACTTAATCATTATATTGATTTTTCTAAATCAAAAAATAATTTTATGTCAAAACCATATTACGATGCTGCGGATTTACGCAAGTTTGGAAAAATTACCGAATGGAGTGAAGAATTAGGAACAAAATTCTTTGACTATTACGGAAAAGTATTTGAAGAAGGCGCTCTAACAGCCCGCGAAAAATCATTAATTGCCTTAGCTGTAGCACATACAGAACAATGCCCATATTGTATAGATGCCTATACAAAAGACACTTTGCAACGTGGTATTACTAAAGAACAAATGATGGAAGCCATACATGTTGGTGCAGCTATAAAAAGCGGAGCCACTTTAGTACATGGTGTACAAATGATGAATAAAGTAAACAAATTAGACGGTTAGGCATAAAACCTCAACCGTATTAATTTCGTAAGAATTACAAACAAGAGAAACGATTAATGGCAACAAAGTCCCTAAAAAAACTCGGAAACGATTTAGCACAAAGCAATAAACAAATAGAAATACTCTCTAATGGTATCTTTAAAACTGGTGAATTACCAACCTTTAAAGATAAAATTTCTGAAACGAGTCAATTTCCAATTAAAGCAAAAAAGCTAGAGATTCTACAAATCAATGTTGGCTACATGTGCAACCAAGTTTGCGACCATTGCCATGTGGATGCTGGACCGGACCGAAAGGAAATTATGACCAGAGACACCATGAGACAATGTCTTGAGGTGATTAAAAACTCAGGTGCACATACTTTAGATTTAACAGGTGGAGCCCCAGAAATGAATCCTGATTTTAGATGGTTTGTAGAAGAAGCGGCTAAAGTTGGTATTAAAGATTTTATTGTACGTTCTAATTTAACCATCATTAGAGCCAATAAAAAATACTACGATTTACCAGAATTCTTTAAAAAACACAATGTGCATGTCGTATCTTCTATGCCACACTGGACGCGAGGAAAAACAGACAAACAACGTGGTGATGGTGTTTTTGATAAATCGATAAAAGCCTTACAAGAACTAAATGCTGTGGGTTACGGAATGCCTGATTCTGACCTAAGGTTAGATTTAGTTTACAATCCGTCTGGAGCCTTTTTACCAGGTGATCAAGAGGCTATGGAAAAGGATTTCAAAAAAGCTTTAATGGAAGATTTTGGCATTGAATTCCACAATCTTTTTGCCATTACAAACTTACCGATTGCACGATTTTTAGATTATTTAATCGCTTCAGAAAACTACGAAGACTACATGTATTCTTTGGTCGAAGCTTATAATCCGTCTGCTGTAGAAAACGTCATGTGTACCAATACCTTATCGATTAGTTGGGACGGCTATTTATTTGATTGTGATTTTAACCAGATGCTAGAATTACCCGTAAATAGCAAATCCAGACATGTTTCTGATTTTAACGAAGAGTTATTAGAAGGACGTAACATCGTTATTTCTCAACACTGCTATGGTTGCACTGCCGGCGCAGGAAGTAGTTGTCAGGGTATTGTTGCATAAATCAATTAAAATTTCTGCCTTTGCAGGAATGAAATATGAATAATAAAACCGCCATATTAATCTTTGCAAATTCTGCAGAAAAACAATTGACGTCAAAATCAATTGCTTCTTCTGACTTCTTTAATTTGCTTGATTCTGACACTGTAAAAACAGTAAAAAAAGCCGGTTTACCTTATTTTCATATTTCTGAGAAAGCGCAAAAAGGACATTCATTTGGCGAGCGTTTTACTAATGCCATTGAAACCGTTTTTAATAAAGGATTTCAAAATGTGATTACACTAGGTAATGACATTCCCAACCTTACCGCTAATCTTATAGTTAAAGCCAAAAATAAATTAGAAAATTCAGATTATGTTTTAGGACCTTCAACCGATGGAGGTTTCTATTTAATGGGTTTTAAAAAAGCACATTTTAATAAAACAAACATCCAGAATTTACCTTGGCAAACGTCTCAATTACAACGTTGTTTACATCATGAATTGCAACAGCAAAACGAAAGTATTTCTTATTTAGAAACACTAACAGATATTGATGACACTTCAGATATAGAACTCATCTTAAAAAGTTTTAAGTCTTTAGATTTCAAGATTAGAAAACTGCTTTTAAAAATTCTAAAAAAAGTAAAAACAATTGCAATTGTCGCTTCTGTTTTTCATGGCAGAACCGTTTTTAAAAGCCATTATAATAAAGGCTCACCTATTTTACTTCATATTTAAAATTGGGTTTTAATTTCATTAATTCCTTAGAATTTTTAAGTCAAATAATCTCACATTTTAAAAACCGCCACACATTTTGTGGTCTACATATGAAGCACATTTACTTATGCTTACTGCTATGCTTTTGCTTTTTCAGTAATGCTCAAATAACCATTACAGGTACGGTTACAGAAGCCAGTTCTAGGACACCTTTGCCTTTTGTAAACATTTCATCTAACAACGGCAATGGAACAACGTCAAATGATGACGGCACCTATTCCATTATGGTTAACTCAACTACAGATAAACTTACCTTCTCATTTTTAGGCTTTAAATCACAAACTATTGATATTGGAAATCAAACCATTATTAATATTGAATTACAAGAAGATTCGGCTGCTTTAGATGAGGTTGTCATTACCGCTTTAGGTCTCGAGCGAGACACCAGAGAATTAGGTTATGCTGTGCAAGCCATTTCTTCTAAAAAACTAACGGAGGTCAAAACAGTAAACTTTCTAGATAATTTACAAGGCAAATTAGCAGGAGTAACCGTTACACAAGGCGCAACAGGTGTTGGTTCGTCTTCCAAAATCACGATTAGAGGCGAAGCTTCTTTTTCTAATAACAACCCTTTATTTGTCGTTGATGGTGTACCAATTAACAACGAAACCGTTTTTAATTTCACTAATGAAGCTGCAGCCGGATTTCAAGAAATTGATTTTGGTAATGGCGGTATGGAAGTGAATCCAGATGATATTGGTTCCGTTACGGTTTTAAAAGGGCCAAGTGCTGCTGCACTATATGGCACCAGAGCTTCTAATGGTGTTATTGTTATTGAAACCAAAAACGGAAAAAACAAAAGAGGTTTAGGCATCAGTTTTAATTCGTCTCTTTTTGTTGAATCGGCTTTTCGATTACCCGATTTTCAAAATTCTTATGGTCAAGGTAATTCTGGTCAGTTTGAATATGTAGACGGTTTAGGCGGTGGCGTAAATGACAACATCACCTATTCTTGGGGACCACGCTTAGACACCGGTTTGTTAATTCCTCAGTTTGATAGTCCTGTTCAATTGGCTAATGGTTCTTTTGTTCGTGGCGGAGACACAGCATTGTATGATGGATTAGCAATAACAGCAACCCCTTTTACATCAAATCCAGATAACTTAAAGGATTTTTACGAAACTGGTATTACAACTATTAATAACATATCGGTTTCTAATGGATTTGATACTGGTAATTATAGATTATCATTTACCGATTTAAGAAGTGAATCAATTATCCCTGGTGTTAATTTAGACCGACAAACCATTTCTGCTAAGTTAAACTTTCAACCGAGTGAACATACTGAAATCAATTCGTCGTTTAGTTATATACATTCTAACAGTGACAACAGACCTTCAAACGGTTACGGCAGTGAAAATGCGAATTACTCTTTAGTAGCTTGGGGACCGCGTTCATTAAATATTGAAAATTTAAAGGATTATTGGCAACCTGGATTAGAAGGCACACAACAATACTCATTTAACTATACCTTTTTTGATAATCCTTATTTCATATTAAATGAAAACACCAATTCCTTTAATCGCGATCGTATTTTTGGGAACATTTCCATTACACAAGAACTAACTAAAAACTTAAGTGTTTCCTTAAGAACCGGAATGGATTATTCTACAGAAAAACGCCAATTACGTCGTGCTTACAGTAGCAACCGTTTTAGTAATGGCGCATACGCAGAACACGATGTGATGTTTAGAGAAGTGAATACCGATTTTTTAATCAACTATAAAAATCAGTTTAATAACTTTTCTGTGGATGTGTTTTTAGGAGGAAATAGATTGAATCAAACCGCAACTACAAATCAATCACAAACAGTGAGTTTAGCACAACCAGGAATCTTTAATTTAAATAATGCAGCTTCACCTATTGAAACGTTCCAATTTGAAAGCGAAAAGCGAATTAATTCATTTTACGGCATTACAAAATTAGGCTATAAAGATTATTTATTTTTAGATATCACAGGACGGAATGATTGGTCTAGTGCTTTAGCTACACCTTTTTCTGTTGATGGCACCTCGTTCTTCTACCCTTCTGTGTCTTCAAGTTTTATATTATCTAATGTCGCGGAATTACCTCATATCATTTCATTTGCAAAACTTAGAGCAAGTGTGGCGCAAGTTGGAAACGATACTAGCGCCTATCAAACTTCTGGTGCTTTTGTATCGCAAACACCTTACAATAGTGAACCTACGTTTAGCGACCAAGATTTTATTCCCAATGCCAATTTAAAACCTGAACGTACCACTTCTTATGAGTTTGGTACAGATCTGCGATTTTTAGACAATAGACTGCGACTCGATTTAACCTATTACAACGCTAATACAGAAGACCAGATTATTTCATTACCCGTTGCCATCTCTTCAGGTTATAATCAACAAGTGGTTAATGGCGGAAAAGTAAATACGCAAGGTGTGGAAATTATATTAGGCATAACACCTATACAAACGGATAATTTTAACTGGAATACCACGTTTAACTTCGCCACTAATCGCTCTGTGATTAAAGATTTACCACAATCCGACGGAAGATTAACATTGGCTTACAGCCGAATTTATGACAGCGCAAACCAAACCGTTTGGTTTCAAGTAGAAGAAGGTGGACGTGTTGGTGATTTATACGGAACAGGGTATCAAAAAAATGACAATGGCGAATTTTTAATTGATGATAATGGTAACTACATCGCGGATGATAATTTAAAAAAATTAGGAAATTATAATCCAGATTTCACTTTAGGATGGAGTAATAGTTTCAATTATAAAAATTGGAATATGAGCTTTTTATTCGATTGGCGACAAGGAGGAGAAGTGGTTTCAAGAACACGAGCTTTAGGAAATGTTGGCGGCCAACTTGCCGAGACCAGTTACAGACCAGACGCAGGGATTATTGCTCAAGGTGTTAATATAAATACAGGACAAACAAACACCGTTGCGATTACGGCAGAAAGTTATTACCGACAATATTACGATAGAAATCATGAAGAAAACAATATCTATGATGCATCCTTTTTAAAACTACGTCAATTTTCTATTGGTTATACTTTTGACATTAAAGATGGCTTTTTAGGATTAAAAGAAGGTGCTGACATTAGCATCTCTATCGTTGGAAATAACTTATTTGCCATTACTGAAAATCCACATTTTGACCCAGAACAATTAGCCGTTCAAGGCAATGGATTTGTAAGTGGTGTTGAAGATATGAGTTACGCCACCACACGAAGTATTGGTTTTAAAGCCGGATTTAACTTCTAGTTCTCAAGACAATGAGAATCTCAAGAAGAGAAAATAAAAGAATAAAGTTCCCTTTTTCAAGGGAATGAAAATAAAATTTTAAATGAAAAAATTCACCTATATACTTTCAGTTTTATTTATGGCAACAACACTAAGTTGTACTAAAGATTTTGAAGACATCAACACCAATCCCAATTCACCAAGTTCTGTACAGCCAAGTTTGTTACTGAGACAAGTGATTTACGATTTTGGCGAAAACATGAGTTATGAAGGTTTTGTGGCTGGCGATTTATTAGCCCAACACAGAACTGCTTTAGATTTTAATTTATTTGATAGGCACGCGTTAAAATCACCACAATTAGGTGGCAACCCTTGGCCTATTTTTTACACGAATTTGAGAGATAACGAGATTATCTTAAACCAATCGCAAACCGTTGAAACCTTTGCTGTTTACGAAGGTCCTGCATTAATTCTAAAAGCCTACATGGCAGCAGGATTAACCGATTTATTTGGTGATGTGCCTTATTTTGAAGCGTTCAACGGTGTTGCCGGAACCGTTACACCAGCTTACGATTCTCAAGAAGACATCTACCTGAATGAAAACGGAATTTTAGATAATTTAGATAAAGGCATTGCGGCTATCGAAGCATATTCTGATGTTATTCCGTTAGAAGGTGATATTTTATTTGATGGCGATTTAGACGCTTGGATAAAATTCGCGAACACATTAAAAATTAAACACCTAGTTCGTGTTTCAAACAAAGTAGATGTTTCAAGTCAATTGCAAATCTTATATTCTGAAGGTAATTATATCACTTCAAACAGTGAGAATGCTATTTTCAACTTTACAAATACAGACCCAAATAGTTTTAGGTTAGCACAATTACGTGTTGGAGATTTTAACAATTTTGTATTGTCAGAAACCATGGAAGACATTTTGGTTGGCCTAAATGACACGAGACTTTCAAGTTTATTCCGTCCGTTTTCAAATTCAACCACTAATGAATTCAATGGTTTATTAAATGGTATTGATGCTTCTTCTACTTCAATTGCTTTGGCGGATTATTCTTTAGCAAGCACAGCTTTCAGAGAAGACACTTCAACTTTAGATGCTAATTTTATTACAGCTTGGGAAGTGCATTTTGCCTTAGCCGAAGCAGCTACCAAAGGTCTAATCAACGCAGATGCACAAACCTTATACGAAATAGGAGTCACCTTAGCTTTTGAATATTGGAACACAGAGTTACCTACAGGTTACCTTTCTGGTCCTGCTGCTTATGATGCTGTTGGTACAAATCCGATGGAACAAATCATAACGCAGAAATGGATAGCCAATGTGATTAATGGTTACGAAGGTTGGATAGAATATAGAAGAACAGGTTTCCCAGAATTGCAAACCATTTCGGCAAGTTTAAACAATGATTTAATTCCGATAAGAATGCCTTATCCTGCTGAAGAAGAAGCTTTAAATTTTGAAAATTACAGTGTTGCAGCAACCGCAACCGATAACAACAGTATAAACGTCCCAGTTTGGTGGAACGAATAAACATATATGGATATAATTAACTGGCAATGGACATTGATAATTGCATCGAGTGTACTACTCTTTCTATTATCACCATTAGCGAAAACTACAGACGAATTTTTTAAGGCGGTTCATAAAAAGAAAGCACCGAATAGTTTAGTACTTACCGGAAGCCTTATTATTTCTTGGATTTTTGCCAAGAGCATTACCAATGCGGCTAATCTCGGTTTAGATTTCGGCATTGTTGGTGGTGTGGCTTATGCTGGTTATTATCTATCCTTTGCGGTTGCAGGTTTGCTGATTTACAAGATGCGCGTTATTGGTGGATTTGAAAGTATTCATCAGTTTTTAACTACCCAATTTGGTAAAGGAGCTATGGCCTTGTTTTCTATACTGATTGCTATCCGGTTGTTTAATGAAGTCTGGAGTAACACCATGGTTATTGGTAGTTATTTTGGCAAAACAGGAAGTTCTAACTATTATTGGGCCATTATCGTTTTTACTGTTTTAACTTTAGCGTATGCGATAAAAGGCGGACTAAGTAGTTCCATTTTTACCGATGTGATTCAAATGGTATTATTTAGTATTCTACTTATGGTAATTCTTTATAATATCTTTTCTATAGAAACCTTTAGCGTTGCTGATGTCGCAACTTCTGGTACGTGGAGTTTTGAATTGGGTTTAAATTTATTTTTCGCTGCTATTATCCAATCTTTTAGTTATCCGTTTCACGACCCCGTTTTAACGGATAGAGCCTTTCTCAGTTCGCCAAAAGTGACCCGAAAAAGTTTTTTATGGGCGAGTTTATTAGGCGCTATTTGTATTGTACTATTCAGCGTCATTGGTGTCTATGCTCAAACCCAAGGTTTTAAAGGTCAAGCTGCCGTAGAAGTTGGAAAAGCCTTTGGCGTGGTTATTTTATTGGTTATTAACTTTATAATGATAACCTCAGCAGCATCAACATTAGACTCAACGTTTTCATCATTTTCAAAATTATTAGCCATTGATTTAGGTATGGTTAACGATATTACTTTTGGTAGAGCCTCTATGGCTGCCATTGCCATCTTAGGCACGCTACCTGTTTTTCTCAATGCAGAAATTCTATCTGCAACTACCATATCAGGAACGATGGTCATTGGATTAACACCTGTATTTTTGTTTTGGAATACTAAAGTTCCTAAACTGAGTTTCTATTTGAGCGTTATAACCGGATTAGTATTTGGATTCACCTTGGTTTTTAATGTGTTCCCAGAAGCCTTAATTTTTACAGAAGGTAAGTATGCCGATTTACTTTGGGTTAATATTTGGGGAATTTTCAGTTGCAATATTCTATATTTCATACCAAAATGGTTGAAATCTAAAAAAATGAGCGATTCACTTGTGTAAAAATTGTTATGAATAAAAACATCCTTGACATTGGAAAAATTTCAGGTAAAGTACTACTCTTTGGTGGTGTTTACAGCAACCTTCAAGCCCTTGAAGCACTAATTGCTGTGGCAGAATCTGAAGGTGTTCCGCCTGAAAATTGTATTTGCACTGGCGATATTATTGGCTATTGCGCCCAACCCGAAGAAACCATACAAACCTTTAAAAATTGGAATGCCCGAAGTATTGTTGGTAATGTAGAAATTCAACTCCGTGATGATGAAGACGATTGTGGCTGCGATTTCAGAGAAGGGTCCCGATGCGATGGGTTTTCGCAACAATGGTATCCGTATGCAAAAAGTAAACTCTCAAAAGATGCTCTTGACTATCTTGAAACGCTTCCGGACCATATAAAATTTACAATCGGAAGTGAAAAGGCGACTGTTGTACACGGTTCCTATTTTAATGTTTCAGAATTTATTTTTAAATCGACACCTTGGACTACTAAGCACTCTAATTTTGAAGCAACAGACAGTGACATCATTATTGCTGGTCATTGCGGTTTACCTTTTGAAAACAAAAAAAGCGATAAACTTTGGATAAATCCTGGAGTCATTGGTATGCCTGCTAATGATGGAAAACCCAATGTTTGGTTTACTGTTTTAGATGATTCAACAAAACCATTACAGGTGAATTTTCGTAAGTTAGAATACAACTATACGCTAACTAATAAACTAATGCTAAATGACTTTCTTCCAGAATCTTATGCGAAAACGATCGTTTCAGGAATTTGGGACAACATGGAAATACTACCTGAAGCCGAAAAACAGCAACAAGGAAAAGCACTAGAGTTGTAAGGAATATCAAATAATTTATACTAATTGGACATGCGAAACCTCTTTATTTTATCTTTTTTGCTCTTTAGCTGCTTTGGAAATAGCCAAGAAACGCTTCAAGAGTTATTAAAAACGCATAATAAAGAGCGTATACCATATATTTCTGTTCAAGAATTGGCCATGCCAAAAACAGATGTTATTTTATTGGATGCCAGAGAGGCTAAAGAACACGACGTAAGTCATCTTGAGAATGCCATTCATGTGGGCTACAATAATTTTGATATCGATGCTGTTGCACAAACAATTCCAGATACTTCAAAAACTATTGTAATCTATTGTTCTGTTGGTATTAGATCTGAAGACATCGCAGAACAACTGAAAAACAAAGGTTACACCAATGTTTACAATTTATTTGGTGGTATTTTTGAATGGAAGAATAACAATTTTCCCGTATATAATTCGGAAGGAAATGAAACAGATCACGTACATGCTTACTCTAAAGACTGGAGTAAATGGTTATTAAAAGGTATTAAAACTTATGAATAAATCACTCGTTATTGTGTTTGTTAAAAACATAAAATTAGGAACCGTAAAAACTAGACTCGCTAAAACCATTGGAGATTTTGGGGCTTTTGAAGTATACACCGAGTTGGTGAAAATTACAGAAAAAGCAACTCAGAAATTAGATATCGATAAACGCATTTATTTTTCTAATGCTATTGTAGACGACCAATGGAAAGGTGAATTTAAAGCGGTACAATATGGAGCTGATTTAGGAGAACGCATGTTGAATGCTTTTAAAGATGGATTTGATGCTGGCTATAAAAACATTGTATTGATTGGTTCTGATTTACCAGATATCAATGCCACACACCTAAAAAATGGATTAGATGCCTTAACCACAAATGAAGTGGTTTTTGGTCCAGCAGAAGATGGTGGTTATTATTTAGTTGGCATGTCTAAACTGAATGCCGAAATTTTCACCAATAAACCATGGAGTCAACCCAATTTATTAGAACTAACGTTACAAGAGTTACAGAGTAATCAAATTTCAGTTGGTATCTTAGACACTTTAAACGATATTGACACCTATGAAGACTTAATTGCTTCAGACTTTTACAAATCGAACATTAAATTACAAGAAAAAATACAGCAACTCAATGATTAAATTAATTTCAGAAAGCACAGAATATTTACAAAGCAAAGGTTTTGAAAAACCAGAAATAGGTATCATTTTAGGCACAGGATTAGGACAATTAATTGATGAGATTGAAATCATAGCTGAAGCCAGTTATAATCACATTCCAAACTTTCCTACAGCAACCGTAGAATTTCATAAAGGCAAACTTATTTATGGTCTTTTAGAAGGTAAAAAGGTGGTTGTTATGCAAGGTCGTTTTCATGTATATGAAGGCTACACATTGCAAGATGTAACATTCCCAGTGAGAATAATGGAGAAGTTAGGCATTTCAACCCTATTGGTTTCTAATGCTTCTGGTGCCATTAATCTCGATTTCAAAAAAGGAGAATTAATGCTTATTGACGATCATATTAATCTTCAAGGAGGGTCGCCTTTAGCTTTTAAAGGCGTTTCTGAATTGGGCGAACGTTTTACAGATATGAGCGCGCCTTACGATGCAGATATCAATTCTAAATTTGAAAATATCGCCAAAGAAAACAATATTACATTACATAAAGGTGTTTATGCAAGTGTGGTTGGACCACAATTAGAAACACGAGCAGAATACAGAATGCTAAAAATTATAGGATCTGATGCTGTTGGTATGAGTACCGTACCAGAAATCATTGTGGCAAATCACTTAAATTTAAAAGTCGCGGCGGTTTCTGTATTAACTGACGAATGCGATCCAGAGAATTTAAAACCCGTTGATATCAATGAAATCATTGCTATGGCAAACAAAGCAGAACCGCATATGATTACCTTGTTTAAGGAATTGATTAAAACACTTTAATAGTTGGCAGCCCTCAGTTTGGAGTCTTCAACCTCACTGATTCGCAACTATACGCTGAAGACCTGTAAGGTTCTAAAAACCTTGTAGGTATAAAACATAATCAAAACCTACAAGGTTTTAGAAACCTTGCCGGATAACAAAAAAAAGAGATACCTGCTTTCTCTGAAAGTTGTATGGAAAAATACATAGACATATTCACAAAATCATATTCCGATTACTGGAATTACCTCAAATACGAGCTCATTGACCTCAATCATTGGGACAACTTTTTTTATGGTCTTATCCTTATTTCTATTTTAGTTTGGATACTTGAAATTGCATTTCCTTGGCGAAAAGACCAAGCCTTGTTCAGAAAAGATTTTTGGCTAGACACCTTTTACATGTTTTTCAATTTCTTTTTATTGAATCTAATTGTTTTTATTGCCTTATCTAATACGGTTTCAGAACTATTTAATGATGTTTTAGGCCTTGTAGGACTGTCTGTTTCAAGCTTTCAATTGTTTGATGTCGACGAACTTCCTAAGTGGTTAGGCTTATTTATCTTTTTTATAGTTTCAGATTTTGTACAATGGAATACGCATCGGCTTTTACACCGTTTTGAATGGCTTTGGAATTTCCATAAAGTCCACCATTCTGTAAAAGAAATGGGATTTGCAGCTCACTTGCGCTACCATTGGATGGAACCTGTAGTTTATAAATCTATACTTTATATTCCTATTGCTATCATTGGTGGTTTTGATGCTCAAGATGTGGCTATTGTTTATTTCTTTAGCATTGCTATTGGTCATCTTAACCATGCTAATTTGGGTTGGGATTATGGATTTTTAAAATACATTTTTAATAATCCTAAGATGCATATTTGGCATCATGTTAAAAAGTTACCTGAAGATGTAAGGTATGGTGTTAACTTTGGACTAACATTAAGTCTATGGGATTACATTTTTAAAACCGATTATATACCACATGATGGTAGAGATATTGAACTCGGTTTTGAAGATGACGAAAATTTCCCTAAAGATTTTTTAAAACAAGAATTGTATCCTGCGTTTTCAAAAAAACAGGATAGCAAGAGTTCAAAACAGTACGACTAACATTTAAAAACATCATACATGAATTATTTATCAGCCTTAATGGTCACTTTAATACTTACGTCTTCGTCTAGTAGTTTGCAACAAACAACGCAAGATAAAGCTATAGAAACAAATACTTCTGAGGTTGTTTATACCGAAACTTTTGATCATGCTATTTTTGATGCATTGTTAAAAAAGCACGTTTCAGAAAATGGAAATGTAAATTATAAAGGTCTTAAAGCTGAATCAAAAACTTTACAACGTTATATTGATTTATTAAAAAAACAACAACCTACTGATGGATGGACCAAGAATGACAAACTCGCCTATTGGATTAATGCTTACAACGCTTTAACTATAGATTTAATTCTTAGAAATTACCCAACAAAAAGTATAAAAGACATTAAAGACCCTTGGGATCAACGGCTTTGGAAATTGGGTAACACTTGGCAAAACCTAAACGATATTGAGCATAAAATTCTTAGAGAGATGAATGAACCACGCATTCACTTTGCTATTGTTTGTGCGTCTGTATCATGCCCAAAACTTCAGAACACAGCATTTACAGCTTCAAATTTAGACGCACAATTAACGAATGCTACAAAAGAATTTTTAGCAGATACATCTAAAAATGAACTATCTAAAGATAACATAAAGATTTCAAAAATATTTAGATGGTTTAAAAAGGATTTTGAACAAAATGGTAGCTTAATTGATTTCTTAAATCAATATTCAGACATTACCATTTCAGAATCTGCTAAGAAAAGTTACACGGATTATGATTGGGGTTTGAATGATTAAAACTACAGTCATTAATTTATCGTAAGTACTGTATGATTAGTATAATTATTCCGGTTTTAAATGAGGCTGATACTATAAGTCGTTTGTTAACACATTTAATTGATAATTCGTCGCCTAAGAATATTTCTGAAATTATAGTGGTTGATGGAGGTAGTACAGATGGCACTTTGGACATTCTTAGACCTGTCAGGTTTTTAAAACCTGACAGGTCTGTTATAGAAAGCATGACACCCAATGTTCTCGATACAAAATTCCAAAAACGGAATTCCACTCGAACTGACGTACAACTAGGTAGCGAAATAGGAGATCCTGAATCAAGTTCAGGATGGCATATTCAATCAAAAATACTTTTGCTTGAATCTTCCAAAGGTAGAGCAAAGCAAATGAACTTAGGTGCAAAACATGCCAAAGGAGAGGTTCTCTATTTTCTTCATGCCGATTCTTTTCCACCTATAGATTTTGATCAACTTATTATAAATGAAATTCAAAAAGGTAACCAAGCAGGCTGTTTTAGAATGCAGTTTGACAGCAAGCATTGGTGGTTACGTTTAGCCAGTTGGCTTACCCAATTTTCTTGGCGTGCTAGTAGAGGCGGCGACCAGAGTCAGTTTATTACAAAAACACTGTTTAACGATATTGGTGGTTATAATGAGAACTATATTATCTACGAAGACAATATTCTGATTAATGAATTGTATGCTCGGAATGAATTTACGGTCATCAATAAAAAATTGACAACCTCAGCACGACTTTATCGTAAACATGGTGTTTGGAAATTACAATACCACTTCTGGACAATTTATGTAAAGAAATGGTTTGGTGCTTCGGCAGATGAGTTATTGGCTTATTATAAGAAGCATGTTTGTTAATTAAGCCTCACCATTTGGAATTATTTTTCCAGCTTTTTTTTGAGTTAAATTTACTTTTGTTCTAAAATAATTATGTCCTCCATCAAATACCATAAACCAATCACTTAAATTAATCCATTCGTTATGTGGGTAAAAACGATAGGAATAGATTAATAGAATTTCTTCATTGTTTTCAAATAAAGTTGGAATTATAAAGAACCGATAATCATTAATATCAATTTGGCGATTTTTGTTTTTAACATTAAAACGGTTTACTCCTTCTTCTAAAATTTGAAAAAGGACACTAAACTCTTCCTCATTTAAAGAAGTTCTTGAATTATGTTTATAATGCGCATAACCTAAGTTATCAAAATTTACTCGAGCATTTGCTGAATCAAAGTCAATGATTTTAAAATTATCTTTCTTTATTCTAGGCTCACAACTAAAAACAAAAAATAAAACAACAAAGTTTAAAATTAGTTTCATAGTCTATTTCTTATTCCTCCCCTTTTCATCAGGATACAAATCCATAACCTTATCACTCTGAAAAATTTCTTTGGTATCAATATCTATAGCCGATAGTTTTCCTGTAAACGTCGCTCCTGTATCAACATTCCAAACGTTAGCTGCATGCATCGGTTGGTCTTTACCAAAATTAATAGTTGGGGTATGACCTATATAAATTTCAGCATAATGTTTTAAACGGTTAGGATAAAGTTTTGAGTTCTTCTCTATACGCTGATCCAAGGTTAACGCCATTTCCCATAATGTTCTATCAAAATAGAAATTTTCTTTGTGCAATTCGCGTTCCACACCATGCATAGAGGTAAATCCGGCATGTAGGAACAATCGATTTTTAGAATCAATGTGATATAAGGGCATGCCTTCAAAAAAATCGAGATGCATTAATTTTTGGTCTTTAGAAAAGCCATCGTAACTTTCTATAGTTTCCTTACCGCCATTTTTAAACCAAACATCATTCACGGTACCATACGCCAACCATTGTTCGCACCAAATATCATGATTACCCTTAATGAAAACACAGGTATTCGTTTTAGATAATTCAATTAAATACTGAATCACTTGTGCAGCTTCACTCCAGCCATCAACATAATCTCCTAAGAAAATTAATGTATCATCAGAACTCACATTTGCGCGTTCTACAACTTGAACCAACCCTCTTAAACCACCATGAATATCTCCTACTGCTAACGTTCTCATATGACTTCTATTTTTATCAAAGCTAAAATTAAGTATTTAATAATGATACACTTAATTTGAATTCTTAATTTTTCTTAAAGTTGTTAAACTTAAGATAAATCTTACTTAACAAAAGTTTAAATCGACTTTCTAAAAGACTTCATTCTTCTACTTTGGCTGAAATCTAATCAACCAACCAAAAAATGAAAATCAATCAAATCATCATTGCGCTTACGTTATTTTTAACGTCGCAATCTTACGGACAGCAAACCTTTTCTTCAACATTACTAGACTCTAAAACAGAGAAACCCATTCCTTTTGCTAGCATTCAATTTAACTCTAAAACTGGAGTTATTAGCAACGATCAAGGCGAGTTTAACATCAGTATTAATCGTGCTATAAAAGCAACCGACTCATTAATGATAAGTTGTTTAGGCTATGAAGAAAAACGTATTCCACTTTTAAATTTTAACCAATCTACCATTTTATTAACTTCAAAATCTGTTGATTTATCTGAGGTTTTAGTCACCAATAAAAACTACAGCATAGACGAAATTCTAGATAAGATAAAAGAAGGCTTAACGCTTAATTACGATTTTAGTTATAACAAACGAAAATTGTTTTATAGAACATCTTACTACACAGACATGGATAAGTATGATGTTATATTAGAAAAGTCAACCATCCCTGAATTCAATCAGCAATTTATAGATAGCTTACTTCTAATTATGCCTAAAAGTAATAGTAATCATACTGAAGTATTAGGTGAACTCTATGGAGAAATTGAACCAGAAGCATCTCAAAAAATGGACATTCTAAAAGCTTGTCGTTTATATGACAAATCTAAAGACATCAACTTAGATAATTATGAAAAACGGTTTAATGACATCTTTAAAAAGTATGTAAAACGCGATTCGTATTTTAAAATTAAATCGGGTTGGTTTAGCGTGAAAGAAGAAATGGATTCGTCTTTATTTGGAGATACAAATGAGAAAGAGGAAGCCGTTACTGATGCTTTACTTGCAGAGCAACAAAAGAAAGACTCTATCCGTAAAATAGGATTTTTACATTGGCGAAAAATGATGATACATAAATTTGAAAACAATAATTTTATTGATGACGATAATGACCTCAACTTTATTCATAAATCACGACGCTATGAATTTGAAATCGCAGACTATGCGTATATCAATAATATGTTTGTGTATGTGATTCCATTTAAACCAAAACGAAGTGAAGACTTTTCGGGAACGATGTATGTGAATACAGAAGATTTTGCAGTTATACGCGTTGATTATAAAAATGTGAAGCCACTAAGTAAGTTTTCTCTTCTTGGAATTTCCATGAAAAAATACTTAAAGGAAGGAACCATCATCTTTCAAAAAAATGACAATGATAAATACACTTTAAAATACAGAGATGAGTCTTTAGGCCAACGCGTTGGTATTAAACGACCTTTTAAAATTGTAGAAAAAAATAAAAATGTAAAAGGCAGACGAAAACAAAACGAATTAAAAGGTGATATTCATTTTATTGTTAGAAACATTGAAAAAACAGAACTTGTGGTCTTTGAAACCAATAGTATTTCTGAATCTGATTTTAAAAATTTCAAAGAAAAACCGCAGGTTTCACCAACACAATTAAACCAATATGATCCTGAGTTTTGGAAAGGCTATAATATTATTGAACCTAATAAAGCTATAAAAGATTTTAAGGTACTTGAACGTGAGTAAGTAATATAGTATTCATCATTACCGATTTAATTTCCGATCAAAAACACTACTCTTTATAATGTGCTCTTATAATATCCTCCACTGGTTTATTCTGTGGAGTAAATTGATTATCATCCATACCACCAACTTTATCATGCTGTACAAACCACTTCCAAAGATAACCGCCTGCGAACCAATCTTCGTTCCAAACCGCATCGAATAAGGCTTGTGTGGCATTCTTTTGTGCTTCGTGATTAACTGAGGTCATAGAACGGTCGTACCTCCATGGTTCTTTTGCCGTAAAATCTACACTTCTATATCCAAATTCGGTGAATAAAATTGGTCTGTTTAGTGTCTCTGAAAACCCTTTTAAATCGTCTTTATGTTTTCCCCAACCTTTTATACAATCCTCAATCGTTGGTGTTTGCATATCACTGACAGGAAAATAAGCATCAATACCAACATAATCTAATTCCGACCAAAATGGTGTGGTCCAAAATTCATCCCAATTAGCCGCATAGGTTAAGTTCCCTGTATAAATCGTTCTGATTTGTCTTATTAATTGTTGCCAATATTCTGGTCTATTTTTTATAAATGCTTGGAGTTCGGTTCCAATGCAAAATACTTCCACATTAAATTCTTCAGCCAATTCAGCATATTCTATGATAAAGTCGGTATATGAGGTTTCTAACAATTGCCAATCGGCTTCCGAAGACGCTTTTAAAAACCCTGTGAATTCTCCATGAGAAATCCATAATTGTGGTTTTACCATTACCTTAATTCCCTCCTTGTGAAGGGCTTCAATATATTGTCCGGCACCAGATCGCGTTTCACCAAACCACTGACGGTCTGTATTATGAAGTATTTCAGGGCGGTTAACATCTCTTATAAAACCAAAAGGCATAACCGCTGCAGCATTCGCATTAATATTTACTAACGGCTCCACATGAGTAGAATCCACAACACCTCTAGAGGCCACAAAACTAACTCCATTTATTTTCTGAGGTTTGTATTTGGCCGCAGCACAACTTATAAAAATAAAACTTAAAAGGAAATAAAATATTTGTCGCATACTGTAAAATTATGTCTAAATTTAAAGAAATTCGGCTTTTAGGATAAGGTTTTAACAAAAGCTTCGACCTATAGTCTATATTAACAACCTCAATTATATGGAACACATCGTTATTATTGGCAACGGCATTTCTGGAGTTACCCTTGCAAGACACGTTAGAAAACTATCCGATAAAAGAATAACTATCGTCTCTGCCGAAACCGATTATTTCTTCTCACGTACCGCACTAATGTACGTTTACATGGGACACATGAAATTTGAACACACCCAACCATACGAAAATTGGTTCTGGGAAAAAAACAGAATTGAACTCAAAAAAGGGTACGTAAAACAAGTTGAAACAGCAACCAAAACACTTCATTTTGCAGAAGGAGACACTTTGCAATACGATAAATTAATTATCGCCACAGGAAGTAAACCCAATAAATTTGGTTGGCCAGGACAAGATTTAAACGGTGTAATGGGGATGTATCACAAGCAAGATTTAGAAAATCTTGAAAAACATGCACCCAATAATGAGGTCTGCAAACGTGCCGTGATTGTTGGAGGTGGATTAATAGGTATTGAATTGGCAGAAATGCTAAATAGCCGAAGTGTTCCTGTAACATTTTTGGTTAGGGAAGATAGCTTTTGGGATGGCGTGTTGCCTCAAGGAGAAAGTGAAATGATTAACAGGCATATAAAAAATCATCATATCGATTTACGATTATCTACCAACTTGAAAGAAATAAAATCCGATGAAAACGGAAAAGTCAAATCTGTAATTATTGAGGAAACAGGAGAAGAACTAGAATGTAATGTGGTTGGCTTAACAGCTGGAGTAGCTCCAAATATTGATTTCATTAAAGATTCTGATATTGAAACAGGAAGAGGAGTAAAAGTAAATCGTTTTTTAGAAACCAACATTCCAGATGTCTATGCTATTGGTGATTGTGCCGAACAGCATGAAGCCATTGGAAACCGAAGACCAATTGAAGCCGTTTGGTACACTGGTCGTATGATGGGTGAAACCTTAGCACAAACCATTTGCGGTAATAAAATGGAATACAAACCAGGTCATTGGTTTAATTCTGCTAAATTTTTAGATATCGAGTATCAAACCTATGGTTGGGTCTTTGGTAAAGGCGGACGACCAGAATACGAACAACATTTTCATTGGAAACATGATGACGACACCAAATGTATAACTGTTGCTTACGATAAAAACACCAATGCATTTTTAGGCATTAACACCTTTGGCATTAGAATGCGCCATGAAGTCTTTGATCAATGGCTTACCGAAAAACGCGATGTAGATTATGTAATGCAACATCTAAATGAAGCGAATTTCGATCCTGAGTTTTATTCAAGATTTGAAAACGAAATTTTACAAGCCTATAATAACCAATTACAAACTGCATAATAATGAGCAATAAATTAAATCACAGTATGTCTTTAGCAAAACCAGATGCTTTAGGTATTAATAACAAACAAAAAGTAGCTCTTGCCATAGGAGTTATTGGCTTATTTATTTTAGCCTTAGCGCTTTTTAACACTAACTTTCCAAATAAAGGTTTATTTCTTACACTGTCGTTAGGATCTATAATTGGTGGTATTATCATGTATTCTAGAGAAGCTTACCTTTCAAAACTAGAAGGCATAAAGAATGATGGAGTTTGGTTTAAATCTATTTCCTCGCGTGGAATTTGGGGCTGGATTATTGGTGTTGTCTTAACGACGTTTTATATTGTACTTTACTTCTTTCCAAAATACTTAGGTTTAGGGACCGACGGAGAGGCCAACACAGGGTTAATTGCGCTTTTTGACCCATTAAGTCAACTCTTATCCGGTAGAAATGCGAGCCAATGGTTTGTTTACGGTACACTATATACCGTTGCGATTTTAGCCTTTGGTTATAAATTTATATTAAAATACAGACATAATCGTTACCAACAATTACGTACCGTTTCAGTGATGTTTTTCCAATTAGGTTTTGCCTTTTTGATTCCTGAATTTATGTACGTTATGAATAACGATTTACCATATTATGACCTTAAAAGTATATGGCCGCTTAATTATTACATTTTTGATGAATGGTCTGTAAATGGCTTTCTATCTAATGGAAATATTGGATTAGCATTACTTCTATTTGGCATCCTATCTATTTTTGTTTTTACGCCTATTTTAACTTATAAATATGGAAAACGTTGGTATTGCTCTTGGGTTTGTGGCTGTGGCGGCTTAGCAGAAACTGCTGGTGATTCTTTTAGACAATTATCGTCTAAAAAAATGTACGCATGGAAAATAGAACGTTGGTTAATTCATGTGGTATTGGTCTTTTCAATTGTGATGACAACCGCTGTGGTTTACACTTATTTAGGCTATGACAAGAATGATTTTTGGTTAACACGAGGTGTTTTTATCAGTTTAGTTATTGGATTTTTGACCCTTGTTTTTGCGTTAGTAATGCTATTTAAAAGACACGAATTAGGCAAAGATGCTAAATACGGAGCTATTGGTTTCTTTATTGTAATCGCACTTTTAATCGGAATGCATTATACGGGTACAACAGACCACTTATTCTATATTAAAGCCGGAGCTTTACGATCTGCATATGGTATTTATATTGGTTCTATTTTCTCAGGTGTAATTGGTACAGGCTTTTACCCTATTTTAGGAAACCGATCATGGTGTCGTTTTGGTTGCCCTATGGCAGCGATTTTAGGATTTCAACAACGTTTATTTTCTAAATTTAGAATTACCACAAATGGTGGACAATGTATTTCTTGTGGTAACTGTTCTAACAGTTGTGAAATGGGAATTGATGTAAGACACTATGCACAAAAAGGAGAAAACATCGTACGTTCTAGTTGTGTTGGTTGCGGTATTTGTTCTGCAGTGTGCCCAAGAGGTGTTTTAAAATTAGAAAATGACTCTATGAAAGGACGTATCAATCCAACAGAGGTCCTTTTAGGAAACGATGTTGATTTAATGGATTTAGTAAATCAAAAATAAGAAGATTACTTTTGCACTTTCAAATACACTAAATGCCTAACATAAAAGTTATTATTCCTGCGTATAACGAAGAAGAATCAATTCCTCTCGTCATAAAAGACATACCTTCTATTGTCGATGAAATTATTGTGGTTAGTAATAATTCTACAGATAATACTGAAACTAACGCTAAAAATGCTGGAGCTACAGTATTAGTTGAAAACAGAAAAGGGTATGGTTATGCGTGTTTAAAAGGCATGGATTATATCGCCAAGCAAGAAAAAAAAACAGACATTGTAGTTTTTTTAGATGGGGATTATAGTGATTATCCTGAAGAATTAACAAAAATTGTTCAACCTATTATTAATAACAATGTTGATTTTGTGATTGGTGCTCGTGTTAAAGAATTGCGAGAAGAAGGTTCAATGACTGCTCCTCAAATTTTTGGTAATTGGCTAGCAACTAACTTAATGACTTTGTTTTTCCGTTCTACATTTACTGACTTAGGCCCTTTCAGAGCAATTAAATATGACAAACTTTTAGGGTTAAATATGGAAGATAAAACCTATGGCTGGACTGTAGAAATGCAATTAAAGGTTTTAAAACAAAAATTAAGTTATAAGGAAATTCCTGTTAATTATAGAAACAGAATAGGTGTCTCAAAAGTTTCAGGTACGATAAAAGGTGCTATCTTTGCAGGTATAAAAATCTTAGGTTGGATTTTTAAATATAGTTTTAAGAAATGATTCTCGAATCAATAATTATTGTCATATACACCATTGCCATTGTACTAATTTTTATGTATGCTTTGGCACAGCTAAACTTACTGTACAACTATTTGTCTTCTAAAAAGAAAAGACAAGACTGTGAAACTTTTGATTTTTCAAATCCTGAAGAAATCCCAATAGTTACCATACAACTTCCTGTTTTTAACGAAATGTATGTAATGGAACGTTTATTGGATAATATCGCGCGCTTAGAATATCCAAAAGACAAGTTAGAAATTCAGGTTTTAGATGATTCTACAGATGAAACAATTGAAACTACAAAAGCACATGTTGAAAAACTTGCCAAAACAGGTTTAGATATTACACATATTACTAGAACTGACCGAAGTGGATTTAAAGCTGGAGCACTTAAAGAAGGACTAAAAATTGCTAAAGGTGAATTTATTGTCATTTTTGATGCCGACTTTTTACCGCAACCTAATTGGCTAAAGCGTACCATTCCTTATTTTAAGAATGAAAAAATAGGTGTTGTTCAAACACGTTGGGGACATATCAATAGAAACTATTCCTTATTAACTAAAATTCAAGCGTTTGCTTTAGATGCCCATTTTACATTAGAGCAAGTAGGCAGAAACAGCAAAGGACATTTTATTAATTTTAATGGAACAGCAGGTGTTTGGCGAAAAACCTGTATTCTCGATGCCGGAAATTGGGAAGGAGACACCCTTACCGAAGATTTAGATTTAAGTTATAGAGCACAATTAAAAAATTGGGAATTTAAATACTTAGAGGATGTTGAAACTCCTGCAGAATTACCAGTTGTTATTAGTGCTGCACGTTCGCAACAATTCCGTTGGAATAAAGGTGGTGCCGAAAACTTTAGAAAAATGCTTTGGCGTGTTGTGAAGTCTGATAATATTTCAACTAAAACTAAAGTACACGGTTTACTTCATTTGCTTAATAGTACTATGTTTTTAAGCATTTTTACAGTCGCTATTTTGAGTATTCCGATGTTGTATATAAAGAACGAATACGCCCACCTAAGAAACTACTTTTACATCATGAGTTTCTTTGTAATGAGTACCATTATTTTCTTTATCTGTTATTGGTTTATGTATCGCAACATTTATGGTAGTGGTTTTAAAAAATTCTTTGGTTATATAGGTATGTTCTTTACCTTTTTCTCAATAGCTATGGGCTTTTCACTTCACAACTCTATTGCAGTAATTGAAGGCCATATTGGTAAACGAAGTGAGTTTGTAAGAACACCAAAATTTAATATTAGCACCATTAGAGATTCTTGGAAAGGCAATAAATACCTCAGAAAAAAATTATCACCACACGTGGTTATAGAAGGTATATTGATGCTGTATTTCGCATTCGGAATGTATAGTGCTTTTATAGTTGGTGATCAAGGTGGTGATTTTGGACTGTTTCCTTTTCACTTAATGCTTTTTATTGGCTTTGGCTACGTATTTTTTAAGTCTTTAAGTTCTAAGGTGTGAAAGCGCTTTGGAAATATCACAAAGTTCCATTTCTATTTTTTATTGTTAGTAGTCTATTGTATCTATGGTTTGCGTATGCCATTGTAAGGACCAACACTATTCAACTTCTTTTTGCTTATGTTTTATTATTTGCTTTTGCTTATAAAATTATAAGTTCATCTGAATTTAATAGCTCAAAGTTTAAACTTTTAGTTGTCTTCTCTATAGTTTTAAGGTTGCTATTTCTTTTTGCCACACCTAATTTATCGCAAGATTTTTATCGCTTTATTTGGGATGGCCGCATGATTCTAGAAAGTTTCAATCCCTATTTATACACACCTGATTCCTTTATGGATAGTGGCAAATTTCCTGTTGCGCAAGGGCAAGAACTATATAATGGCATGGGTGAGTTAAGCGCCTCTCATTACACCAATTATCCGCCAATCAACCAAATTTTATTTACAGTTGCAGCTTTATTTTCAGGACATAGTATTTTAGGTTCTGCGATTGTAATGCGACTAATTATAATTGTAGCTGATATTGGAACATTATATTTCGGAAAAAAACTTTTAGAACGTTTAAATCTACCTTCAAAAAGAATCTTTTGGTACATATTAAATCCTTTTATCATTATTGAATTAACAGGTAACCTTCATTTTGAAGGTGTTATGATATTCTTCCTCATTTGGTCTTTATATTTGCTACATTCTGGTAAATGGAAATGGGCTGCGGTTGTTTTTGCTTGTTCTATTTCTGTAAAACTGATTCCGTTAATGTTGTTGCCTTTGTTTTTTGGTTGGTTTAGAAAAAATTCAGTCATTTCAAATGATATTGAGAAACCAAAAAAACCTTTTATCCCAACTGATATTGGGAGTGCTGAAGGAGACATACCTGTAAATTTAAACTTCTGGAAATTAATTCTTTTTTATGTCATTATTGGAATGACGACACTTCTACTCTTCCTCCCGTTCTTTTCCATGGAATTTGTGACTAATTATTCTAAAACTGTTGGACTTTGGTTTGGAAACTTTGAGTTTAATGCCAGTATCTATTATCTCGCAAGAGCTATTGGCTATGCACAAACAGGCTATAATGAAATTGCCATTATTGGTAAAATACTACCTGTAATTTCAGTACTCATCATTCTAGGGTTCTCATTTTTCAGAAACAACAACACCTTACCTCAATTAATTGGCTCCATGCTATTAGCATTTACCTGTTATTTATTTCTAAGCACAACTGTTCATCCTTGGTATATTGCAACACTTGTTATTTTTTGCGTGTTTACTAATTACAAATTTCCACTGATTTGGTCCTTGGTAATTATTCTGAGTTATTTAGCTTATTCTAACGCGGCTAACTCAGAAAATCTATGGATTATTGGTCTAGAATACCTTATTGTATTTTCTGTATTTATTTGGGAAGTCATCCTAAAAAAAAGACTGCCAGTGTCCTAGCAGTCTCTATCTCTAATTTTATAATTTCTATTGAATTACTATTCCTTAGCTTTCTCGTAATCAACAAAGCATCGCTAAATAGCGCTCATATAATACCTTAAACAAGGCGTAAGTTCTTTAAGAAAAATCTTCATCTTCAGCTCCAGGTTCTAATTCTGGATCCACGACTGCATTAGGATCATCGTCTTCAAAATCTTCATAATCCTCTTCGTCATAATTTTCCATCGTCTGCTCTAGTTTCGTGCTCACTTTCACCAAATATTTGGTGTCTTCTGTGGTCACCTCTACAGCTTCGACAATTTCACTTTTGGCATTCTTAAACGATACAATTTGGCCGTCATCATAGCCATCTGGGTATTTTTCTACTAAAAGTGCTAAAATTTCTGGTGTCAATTTTTTGAAATCAACTATAACTCGTTTTAAATGTGCGTCTTTTGGTTTCATTCTTTAATATTATTTCTAAAGCTAATTTTTTTTAAATATAATACTTATTTAATTACTCGAATAACATCGTAAACATCTTTTCTTCGATCTTTTAAATTTTTTACGGATCCAAAGGAATGTAACTCTCTTAGCAAGCCTAAATCTACATCGGCTACCAATATCATTTCGGTATTTGGTGTAGTTTCTGCTTTTACACCATTACTTGGAAAGGCAAAATCACATGGTGTAAAGACCGCTGACTGTGCATATTGGATGTCCATATTATTCACATTAGGCAAATTTCCTACACTTCCAGCAATAGCCACATAACATTCGTTTTCAATGGCACGCGCTTGTGCACACAACCTTACGCGCGAATACCCATTCTGCGTATCGGTTAAAAATGGGACAAATAAAATGTCCATACCTTCATCGGCTAACAATCTTGATAATTCAGGAAACTCAGAATCGTAACAGATTAAAACGCCTATTTTACCCGCATCCGTTTCAAAAGTTTTTAATTGATGACCGCGTTGCATACCCCAAACTTTAGCTTCATCTGGCGTGACATGGATTTTCTCATAACGTTCTAAACTCCCATCTCTTCGGCACAAATAGCCTACATTATACAAGACATCATCGACCACTTCAGGCATGCTTCCGGTGATAATATTTATATTATAGGAAATAGACAGCTGCTGCATTTTCTCAACAATAGTTTGCGTATAACCGGCCAATTCTCTAATCGCTTGTGGCTCGTGCAAATGATTATACTTTGCCATTAATGGCGCATTAAAAAACTCTGGAAACACCGCAAAATCGGAGCGGTAAGCTGAGACACTATCTACAAAATATTCTACTTGCTGCATCAAATCATCTAAACCATTATAAGGACGCATTTGCCACTGAATCAACCCTAAACGTACCACAGTTTTTACACTGCTGGCTTTTTTATTAGGTTTGGTATAATAGATATTATCCCACTCCATCAACACCGCATATTCGCTAGAGGCTGTATCGCCTTCTAGATAGCCCTTAATAATTCTTATCGGATGAAAATCATTAGAGGTTTGAAAATTTAAAACCGGGTCATGAATTTCCTTATGCTTTACTTTTTGAATGTATTCTTTTGGCGAATATTGGTCTTTATGCTTGTGGTAATTTGGCATTCTTCCACCAAAAACAATCCCTTTTAAATTCAGGTTTTCGCATAATTCTTTACGATAATCATATAAACGACGCCCTAAACGTAAGCCTCTAAATTCGGGTTTTATGAATACATCAATACCATACAACACATCGCCATCTGGATCGTGATTTTTAAACTTATCCCCTTCAATAATATCGGCATAGGTGTGGTTATCATCAATCTTATCGTAATCTACAATTAAAGATAACGCACAACCTGCCAACTGACCATCGATACGAATTACGACCTGACCTTCCGAAAAAATAGAGGTTAAACGTGCAATATGCTCTTTTTTCCAATACGAATTTAAAACGCCGCCATAAGCTTCTAGGGTTGCCGATTTTAATTCTTCAAAATCACCAACCGTTAAAAAGCTTAATTCTATATTATCAATCTTATGTTCTTCCATTACATATCTAAAAGATAAGCAAAAATTAATGGTGCTACGATAGTGGCATCACTTTCAATGATGAATTTAGGCGTGTCAATATCAAGCTTTCCCCAAGTAATTTTTTCATTTGGAACGGCACCAGAATACGAACCATAACTGGTGGTACTATCACTAATTTGGCAGAAATAACTCCAAAATGGTGTTTCAGGACGCTCCATATCTTGATATAACATTGGTACGACACAAATAGGAAAATCACCAGCAATACCACCACCAATTTGAAAGAATCCAATCCCATTTTCAGAATTATCCGTATACCAATCGGCTAAAAAGGTCATGTATTCAATACCCGATTTCATAGTACTTGCTTTTAACTCGCCCTTAAGTACGTAGCTTGCAAAAATGTTACCCATAGTACTATCTTCCCAACCAGGACAAACAATAGGAAGGTTTTTTTCAGCAGCTGCATACATCCAAGAATCTTTCAAATCTATTTCGTAATGCTCTTCTAAAACTCCGGAAAGTAATAATTTGTACATGTATTCATGCGGTAAATAACGCTCACCTTTAGCTTCGGCTTCTTTCCATATTTTAACGATATGCTCTTGAATACGTCTAAAGGCTTCCTCTTCTGGTATACATGTATCAGTAACTCGGTTTAAGCCTTTCTCTAACAAATCCCATTCGTCTTGAGGGGTTAAATCTCTATAGTTTGGCACACGTTTATAATGCGAATGTGCGACCAAATTCATGATATCTTCTTCAAGATTTGCTCCTGTACAAGACACGATTTGCACTTTATCTTTACGAATCATTTCAGCAAATATTTTACCTAATTCCGCCGTACTCATCGCACCAGCCAAAGACACTAACATCTTTGCGCCAGAATTAAGTTGCGCTTCATAACCCTTTGCCGCATCAACCAAAGCTGCTGCGTTAAAGTGTAAATAATACTTTTCTATAAATTTTGAAATTTCTCCTTTACTAGTACTCATCATCGTTGTTTTTTGAAAATTTATTTAATCCTTTTGTCTTGTCGTTGAAATTACTTTCAAAATCATCATCACTATTTTGATTTAGAAATTTGTAGCTCAACATTTTGTAATATAATTTGGCTGCTAAGAAATCTGATGATTTATCGTTTTCATTAGGACATAATTCTACGATATCAAAACCAACCACATTCTTTTCTTCGAATACTTGTTTTAAGAATTCCAAAGTTTCATAATACAGTAAGCCTCCTGGCTCTGGTGTTCCTGTGCTTGGCATAATAGAAGGGTCAAAGGCATCTAAATCGAATGTGATAAATACGTTATCGGTCATTTGATCAATTGCCGAATCCATCCAACTATCATCCATTGCCATTTCGTGAGCGAAATAGGTTTTTTCTTCGTCCATAACCGATTTTTCAATACTATCCATGGAACGAATTCCAACTTGAATTAGATTGGTAGTTTGACTCGCTTCATATACAGCACAAGCATGGTTGCACGTTGACCCTTCGTAGCTTTCGCGTAAATCGGCATGCGCATCAATGTGAAGCACAGTTAAATCTTCAAACATTTCATTGAACGCTCTAATGGTTCCGATTGATACCGAATGTTCACCACCAAAAATGGTTACAAATTTGTTTTTCTTAATGTATTTTTTAGTGGCTTGGTGCACCGCTTCCACCATCGCTTCTGGTGACGCATTTTCGGTTACAGCATCAGCCAAAAATACACCTTGTTGGTACACTTCTGAATCGGTTTCAATATCATAAAGCTCCATATTTTCTGAAGCGTCTAAAAACGCTTCAGGACCTTTATCTGCGCCTTTTTGCCAAGTGCTTGTACCATCATAAGGTACAGGAATTAATACGATTTTAGCGGTTTCTAATTTTGCTAAATCTTCTGGAATTCCAGCGTAAGTTTTTGTGTGTGTCATTATATGTTATTTCCCATTAAAATGGGAATCTTATTAATTGTTATTTTTTATTTTAAACTATACTATTTCCAACGATCTCTTGCTAAGTAATTAAAACGTTTATTTCTTTACTTAACTAGGTTTCTACTGCGCTCAACCAGACAATCGTCATTCATTTTTAACTTTTAATTATTAATTCATCAATCAAGAACCATATCCCAAAATACCCAACAAGTTTTCACTTTTCTGTTGCTCGGCAAACACTTTAGTACTTAGGTTTCCATCGGCATCTTTTTGAATTAAAATATGCTTTGGTGTTGGAATTAAACAGTGTTGTAAGCCACCAAAACCACCTATGGTTTCTTGATAAGCTCCTGTATTAAAGAAACCTATATATAAATCTTTATCCTTATTGTATTTAGGTAAATAAATAGCATTAGTGTGTTGTTCGCTGTTGTAATAATCGTCGCTATCGCAAGTAAGACCACCTAATAACACACGCTCATAACTATCGTACCAACGGTTAATTGGTAACATTATAAATCGTTTGTTAATCGCCCAGGTATCTGGTAAAGTTGTAATGAAAGAGGAATTAATCATGTTCCATTTTTCACGATCGTTTTGTTGTTTTTGATAGAGAATCTTATAAATAGCTCCACCACTTTCGCCTACTGTAAAACTTCCGAATTCTGTAAAAATGTTTGGGGTGTCTACCGCTTCTTCCTCACAAACGAGCTTAATTTGATTTACAATTTCATCGACCATATAAGCATAATCAAAATCGAAGGCTAAAGAGTTTTTAATCGGAAATCCACCGCCAATATTTAAACTATCTAAGCTTGGACAAATTTTCTTTAATGCGGTATACACCTTTAAACACTTGTGTAATTCATTCCAGTAATAAGCATTATCTCTGATTCCTGTATTGATAAAAAAGTGTAACATTTTAAGTTCTACTTTCTTGTTTCCCTGAATTTGAGACTTATAAAATGGTACAATATTTTTGTACCCAATCCCTAAACGTGAGGTATAGAATTCAAATTTTGGCTCTTCTTCAGATGCGATTCTAATCCCTACTTGGAATTTTCCATCGATTTCTTCAGATAACAAATCGATTTCCTCATAATTATCTATAATAGGAATACAATTTTTATGACCATTATTAACAAGATCTGCAATATTAGTAATGTATTGTTCGCGTTTAAAACCGTTACTTAATACATAAGTTTCATTTGTTATTTTGCCTTCTTTTTTTAGTGCTCTTACAATATCAATATCGAAAGCTGAAGAGGTTTCAATATGAATATCATTTGTTAAGGCTTCATCTAGCACATGCTTAAAATGAGAACTTTTAGTACAATAGCAATAGTTGTATTCGCCTTTATAATCATGCTTTTTAAAAGCCTCAGCAAACCACAGCTTTGCGCGTTGAATGTTATTAGATATTTGTGGCAAGTAGGTGAATTTTAAAGGTGCGCCATAGGTTTCCACCAACTTCATTAAGTCGATATCGTGAAAATGCAACGCTTTATCCTCAAGTCTAAATTCGTCTTGAGGAAAGTGAAAGGATTGATCGATGAGATCAATGTATTTATTGTTCATTGTTTAAATATAAATTCAAGTGTAAATAAAAATAGTAGTGTAAATAAGATTAGGGTTACACTAAATCATACCTGAATTTGGCTTTGTGTAGTAGGTACAAAACCATAAATATGCTGGCTAGCAGCTATCGCAGAAGCGGAAGTTAGCTCTAAAATTCGGTTACTTAATCTATAAGCTGCTCTTGAATATGACTTCCTAATTTTCAAGCGCCCGAACATATAAACATGTTTCAATTGTTCAGCTAAAAACTGGATTATAATTTAATAGATTGACTCCAATTTTCGCTGCAAATGTAATTTATTTTTTAATATGAAAACCTTTTTTTTAATTATTTTTAGCGTCTTGATTTTTAGACAAATAACAATCGATTAGGTTATAAAACAAAAGATTTCAAACTGGTTTATTATTTTATAATCACATCGGTTTTTATACCAACCACACATATTTATCCTCCAATAATACACCTTCACTTTCAGCACAAAATAGTACCATTATATTTGCCTAATAACTATTAATTCTGCACACTATGAATAAAATTACATCTTACTTATATCTTTTATTACTACCAACTTTTGTTGCTAGTCAAAATTTAATAGAAAACGGCAACGCAGAAGTCAGTCCAATTATAGAAAACGGATGGACACAAATTTCAGGAGATTGGCAACAACGAACAATATCACCACTGCCACAGGAGGGGAATGCTTATTTCTTTGCTGGTGCTAATAGTAGTGCTGAATTATTTCAAGATGTAGATGTTTCTGACAATAGCGCAAACATTGACTCAGGTAATCAATATTATACATTTAGTTGCTATTTACACTCGTGGCCTCAAACACCAACCGACCAAGGTAGAGTTGTAGTTGACTATATGGATTCAGTTGGAGATATCTTAGATACTTATGATACAGGAGTTAATACGAGAACTGATGAATGGGTTTATTTTACAGATACTCGTATAGCACCAATTGGAACAAGAACTATTAAAGTGACACTACTTTCTGAGCGTTACCAAGGCAGTAACAACGATGGTTATATTGACGATGTTCAATTAGTAGAAGGAGAAGGATTAACTATTGAAGAATTTGATGAACCTCAATTCGCTATATCTCCTAATCCTGCAAAACATAACATTCAAGTTACTGGATTAACAGGTCATTCAAATTATAACATCTATAATTTAATAGGTAAAAAGGTAAAGACAGGTACAATTTCACAAAACAAACACATCAATATTGAAGCGCTTACAAATGGCTTATACTTTATCTATTTAGATAAGCACGTCTTAAAATTCATAAAAAAATAGAAAGCACATTTAATATTTAGGTTAGATACCTTTAACCTTTATTCAAAGTCTTCTGAGGCTCAACTTATACAGGTTGCAGTTGAGCGATAGCTATTGAAGCTAACGGAAACGTATCTGTTATATATCTAAACTAAAGAGATCATTTTCCAATCTCGTTCAGTAAAGTCAACACGCACTGTAATAAGATATAGGCTTGAATCAGAATAATAGGGATTTTAAGCCTTTACCTCAATCTCATTACAAGCATAATCCTTTACTTTCATTGTTCCTTCAGTTTTAAGTTGCATATGCCACGCAAAGGCTTTTTCAAGACTATGTGGTGTGTGTCCACCCAACTTATAAGCGTCTTCAAAATATTCTAAAAGTTGTGCTTTATATTCAGGATGTGCACAATTTTCAATAACAACTCTAGCTCTTTCTATAGGTGCTAAACCTCTAAGATCTGCCAAACCTTGTTCTGTAACCAAGATATCAACATCGTGCTCACTGTGATCGGTATGTGACACCATAGGAACTACATGAGAAATACGACCTTCTTTAGACATGGAAGGACAAGCAAAAATACTCAAGTAGCCGTTTCTAGCAAAGTCACCAGAACCGCCAATACCATTCATCATCTTAGTACCTGCAATATGTGTAGAGTTTACATTTCCATAGATATCCACCTCAATTGCGGTGTTAATTCCAATAACACCTAAACGATTAATGACTTCTGCCGCATTACTAATATTCTGAGGTCTTAATAGGAGTTTATCTTTATAGGCTTCAAAATTACTAAACACTTTTTTAGAACAGCCTTCCGTAACAGTCATTGACGATGCTGAGGCAAATAATAATTTTCCAGAGTCAAAAAGCTCAAAAGTACTATCTTGAAGCACCTCTGAATACATGGTTAAATTTTTAAACTTACTGTTAGTAAAACCAGATAAAATAGCATTAGCTGTTTTTCCAATACCAGCTTGTAAAGGCAAAAGTGATTCTGTTAAACGTCCTTCTTCTACTTCATTCTCTAAGAATTTAAGAATATGTTCCGAAATGGCCTTAGTTTTTTCGTCTGGTGCTGCAATCACAGCAGGACTATCTGGAAGCTCAGTATAAACAACAGCAACAACTTTGGCTGGATCAATCTTAATAAAAGGATCTCCAATTCTAGTATCAGACTCTAAAACAGGAATTACCTCACGATTAGGCTGTTTCTTTAGAACCTTTACATCATGAATACCCTCAAGACTCTCAGGAAATGTTGTATTGATTTCAATAATAATTTTATCTGCATTTTCAGCAAAAATTGGTGAATTCCCAATAGATGTTGTTGGTACAATATAACCTTCTTCTGTTATTGATACTGCTTCAATAATGGCAATATCAATTTTAAATTTATCAATTTTCTGAAACATGTCTGCCGTTTGCCCTAAATGCTGATCTACATAAAGTACCTCATGATTATTGATACTCTTTCTTAAGGTAGGATCGGCTTGAAACGGCATTCTTTTATATAACGCTCCATTTTTTGCTAAGTCGGCATCCGTATTATACCCTAATGAAGCACCACTCATTACAGTAACCTTTAGATCTTCAAAAAGTGCTCGCTTTGCCACTTGTGGTAATACCGCTTTACTGTCACCTGCTTTGGTAAAACCACTAACACCCAATATGTGATGATTTTTAATTAATAAAGCAGCCTTTTCTGGGCTCTGAATTTTATCTAAATAAGCTGAATACTTAACTCTCTGCATAGTCCTGATTATTTTATAAATTATAAGTGAAAAAATTACTGTTTTAGTTTCTATCGTATTTTCCAATAAAAGCGAAAAGCAATTTATATAAGATATTTAATGTCTTTTTATCTAAAAAAGACTTTAATTTATTAATTTCGGACATAAATGGTAAAATAGCAACTATTGAAGTTAAAATTGCAACTATTATGGACACAAAATATTACTTAACAGAGGTTGATAAAATTCCAGAAAGCATCTTTTGTTACCACAATTTAATGGGTGAAAATTTCATTCAATCACATAGCCATAACAAAGGTCAATTTTTATATACTGAAGGAGGTGTTGTACATATTAAAACTGATAGTAGAACTTACTATTTACCTGCACGACATTATATGTGGATTCCGCCAAAAACAAAACATGCTATTTATCCTAATTCACCAAAGGTTATTATGAGAAATCTATATTTTCCTTTAGACGCAATGACATCTGATTTTTATAAAAATGAAGCTATTTACCCGATTAACAACCTACTTTTGGAGTTATTATTATATACAAAAAGCTGGAATGGAGATGTTACAAATTCACAAAAAAACAAATATGCCATTGGCATTGCTTTTAAGGCCCTTTTAGAGCAAACCACATCAAAGTCATTACATTTTGAACTGCCACATCCTAAAGACAGGCGGCTAGTTGCCATTATAAATTATCTGAACAAACAAATTCACGAAGAGCATTTATTGCCTCAACTCGCATCAAAGTTTAGTATGACTAACAAAACGTTATATCGATTATTTAAAAAGGATGTTGGTATGTCGTTTATTAAGTACTACACTAAACTACGTATATTCAAATCTTTAGAATACTTAATGAATTCAGATTATAACATTTCAGAAATAGCCAACAAAGTTGGTTATAATAGTTTACCAACTTTTAGTGATACTTTTAGAAAAATTATGGATAAACGACCATCTGAATATAGAAAATCCAAAGGTGTTTATTTAGAATCCGAAATGTTATAAATTAATTTGTTTAATAGTCATCTCTTCTTTCAGTTTAATTAATGAAACACACCTCAAAAAAGTACACTCGCATATTGAATTAAACATTAATCTTATAGCATTAGAACAATAAACGACAACAAAGTACTGTGGCAAAAACCAATCACTAACCCAAAACACCACTTTACGAACTGAATGGTTGTTATTACTCATAACAATTTTAAAATGGAAGGTTTAACAGATAGATTTGAGGTAAACAAAACAATCTATATTATGAAATCAACATTAAAAATGCAACAACATCGAACTATTAACGCCATTCGCTTTATTGGAATTGTAATGCTAACACTACTCGCTTATAATCCAATTTACGCGCAAAGCAATACCACGACATCCACCCAAGTTACTGACAACGACAGAATCATTAAAGGTATTGTTAGTGATGAAACGGCAGGTTTAGTTGGAGTAAACGTAATTCAACAAGGAACAAGAAATGGTACAGTAACTAACGAAAAGGGCGAATTTACCTTTCCTAACAAGTTAAAAACTGGTGATGTGCTCCTATTTAGTTATTTAGGCTATGTTACTCAAAAAGTTGTAATTAAAGATAGTACAACATTTATTACCCTTAAACTAACGGAAGATTTGGTTGAAATGATTGGAGCTTTAGATACATCAAAACCGTATAAATCTAAACGTAAAAACTAAGTTTGTCTTGAATATATTACGTTTCATACTGCCCTTCATATTTGCAACTCAAGCATTTGCTCAAGTTTCTGATTTTAACTCTATTAGTTTTAAAAAATCAGATAGTATTGCATTGGTTTATAAGAATGAAGGGCTTTCTAATTTACCACAACTGGCGTTTCAACTCACCTCTAATTTAGACACAGACATAGAACGTTTTAGAGCTATTTACCGTTGGGTTTGTAATAATATTTCCAACAATTACGGTTTGTATTTAAGAAATAAACGAAAGCGAGAGCGATTTAAAACAGATCGTATTAGGCTTAAAGCTTGGAACGACGATTTTAGAAAAAAGTTATTTTCCAAACTACTTAAAGACCAAAGTACAATCTGTACAGGCTATGCTTATTTGGTTAAAGAGCTAGCTCAATTGGCCAACATAGAATGCGAAATTGTACAGGGTTATGGACGCGTTAGTACAACAGACATAGAAAATTTAGACCTCCCAAACCACTCTTGGAATGCCGTAAAGCTAAATAACAAATGGTACTTATGCGATCCTACTTGGGCAAGTGGAATACCACATCCTAAAACCAATCGGTTTACATTTCAGTATAATGATGGCTTCTTTTTAACCGAACCGACACTTTTTGCAGTGAATCATTTTCCAGTTGAGGAAAAATGGTGGTTATTAGATAGTGCTATTCCTTCCTTTGAGAATTTTTTAGCCTCTCCAATAATTTACGGCAAAGCATATACCTATCTCAACGGACACATTTTGCCACAACAATTGCATCAAACTATTAAACCTTTTGATACCGTTACTTTTAATTACCAAGTTAAACCCACTGTCAAAATTAAAGATATCACCCTTCAACTTGACAATGGTTTTAGAACTTGGAAAACAAAACCACAAAAAACAACTATTAACAACACGTTGTTAATTATAAACCAACAATTTAAAACTACGGGTTTTTACGATGTTCATGTTTTTATCAATGACGACTTAATTTCAACCTATACAGTTAAAGTAAGTCCTTAATGATTGGTAGTGTAATATAAACTTAATCGACAGAGACAATTAACAAATCGTTTTCATCAACTTCAACCTCAATACTCTCACAAGGAAGAATACTCAATTGTATTTTTTGACCGTAAACAAGGTCGTTAGTTGCCACGATAATTATGTCATTATTAGCCAACTCTAGCCAATCGGTATCTGCAGATGTGGTTAAATTCTCCGCATGCAATTCGCTATAATCTTGCCCATAAATAGCAACATCGAAACTAAGCGCACTGTTGTTAGTAATTTTAACTTGAGGTAAGTTGTCTACACAGCTAAGTGTTTGTGGAATCAATTCGTCTTGTGTTTCTTGTACTTCAGAAGAATCTGTTGTACAATTCACCATAAGTAAAAGCACAAAAATGAGTTTAACATTTTTCATAAGTAGGTTGTTTTTAAATATTTGGGACTGCAATATAAAAAAAACAAATAAAACCTCGATAAAAAGTACTTTTATTCGATGAACGGTAAAATATGAAAAATGTAAAAATTGCTAATGAGGCTAAGTATTATAGCATCTTCAAGGTATTTACCTCTTGCTCAGTTAAATGCTTCCAATGACCTCGAGGAATATCCTTTTTGGTTAAATGACCGATGGCAACGCAGTCAATTTTTACAATATCGTAATTTAGAACATCAAATATTGTGCGTAAAATGGTGTTTCCTGTATTTTTAATTTTAATACCTACTTGGTTTTTAGATTCACCTTGTATGTAGCTTACTTCTTCTACAGAAACTAATTTACCATCTACTTTAAAACCTTCTTGGATCTTTTTTAAATCTTCATATTTTAAATTCTTATCGAGCTCTACTTGAAACAATCGTGCAACTCCATTTTTAGAGTTTGTAAATTTCTGAACTACGATATCATCATTGGTAAATAATAATAAACCTAAAGAGTTTCTGCCTAAGCGACCAATAGGTTTTATGTTTGCGTTAGTAGCATTGGCTACTAGGTCCATAACTGTTCTACCTTTTCCTTCTGCTGTAGTTGTTGCAAAGCCTTTTGGCTTGTTTAACAATACGTACACAGGAAGCTCTGGCGCAATGCGTTGTCCATCAAAACGCACATCATCTGAACGTTTTACTTTGTAACCCATTTCGGTAACTATTTGGCCGTTTACCATAACTAAACCGATAGCAATATTCTCATCGGCTTCGCGACGTGAACATATGCCACTATTGGCTATATATTTATTTAAACGCATCTCATCTGGATTAGATGATTTTGGTGCTTTTGATTTTTTCTTTACACCTTGGGATTTCTTTTTAAAAGGAGCGTTCCCTCTAGCAAAATTTTTACTTTTACTATTAGCATTTCCTCCTCCTGAAGACTTTCCTTTTCCTTTGCTATCTTGATTTCTGCTCATGTTTCAAATTTTCGCAAAGGTAAACAATAGTTTATATCTAGTGCTTAATTATTTAAGATGTTTAATACTATAGATTTTCAAGAGGTTAGAAAATGGATTTATATGCTTTTAAATTCTGTTTAAAACAATAGAAACATCAATCAAAAGAATAGAAAATACACCTAGTACAATGATAAATTTTAGGATGTTATGAAGTATAAGATAATGATTTTTTTTATTGGATTTTAGCAGAATAATTAAATAAAGCAGCAACAATACAATACTAAGATAAAAGAAATAGTACATGTGGCCAATTTTAAAAAATAGACTAAGCATAATTGCTGAAATTATAGTAGAAACACCAACAATAGTAAGCATTAACTTAGATACCTTTTCTCCATAAACCACAGGAATTGTTCTATAATTTAGCGCTAAATCACCTTTTAAATTCTCTAAATCCTTAGTGAGTTCTCTCATGGAAATGAGTAAAAACAGAAACAAACCATGAGCAAAAATTACGTTTTCAAAATTTTGGTAATAAATAAAAATGGCAAAAAATGGTGTCACTGTTAATATTGCAGATACCATATTACCAACAATAGGCAACTTTTTTAAGCGATGTGAGTAAAACCAAATCGCAAAAATATACATTGAAAAAAATATGACGGCTTTAAAAGATACATAGCTTGCAAATACAACGGCTAAAAAATTAAGCACAAAGTAGAACGACAGTTTTGTGTTTTGACTAACCAAACGGTCTAGCATTGTTTTTCTAGGTTTGTTGATTAAATCTTTTTCGGAATCGTAAAAATTATTGATAATATAACCACCTGCAATGGTTGCTGAAGATGCTAAAACAAGCATTAATAAATTAAGGTCTAAAAGAACGTCCTTAGCTGGTTTATCGTGAGCAAAAATATAAATTGACGCTAAATATTGAGCAATTACAACAACTAGAATATTATAACCTCTTACTACAGAAAATAGGCTGAAAAATTTTAGAAGAATATGTTTCTGCCGTCTTGTAAGCATAACTAAAATAGAAAAGATCCTGACGTAATTTCAGGATGACATACATCAAAAATTATAAACGACTTCTAACTTCTGACCTTTTAGCGCTTCACGTGCTTTATCGATGTTTTCAGTAAACCCTAATATGTAACCTCCTCCTCCAGAGCCACAAAGCTTTAAGTAATAATCGTTAGTGTCCAAGCCATTTTTCCATAATTCATGAAACTGAGTTGGGATCATAGGTTTAAAATTGTTCAAAACAACTTTAGATAATTGCTTGGTGTTTTTAAATAATGATTTCATATCACCCTTTAAAAAATCATCAACACAAGCATCTGTATGTTTTATAAACTGATCTTTAAGCATGCTACGGAAACCTTCATTTTTCATGTTTTCCATAAAAATACTGACCATTGGCGCCGTTTCTCCAACAATACCACTATCTAATAAAAAGACCGCTCCTTTTCCATCTGCCTGTTGAGACGGAATACCAGTCGCTTCAATATTATCTTTAGAATTTATTAAAATGGGAAGGCTTAAATAACTGTTCAATGGATCTAATCCTGAAGATTTACCATGAAAAAACGATTCCATCGCCGAAAAAATACGTTTTAATCGCAACAGTTTCTCACGAGTTAAATTCTCTAAAACCGTTATTTTATCGCTTGCATATTTATCGTAAATAGCAGCAACTAGTGCTCCACTACTTCCTACTCCATAGCCTTGAGGAATCGATGAATCGAAGTACATACCATTATCAACATCATTTTGCAATGTATCGATATCAAAGCTTACTAAATCTTTATCCAAACTGTTTAAATAGGTTGCAAAACGCTTTAAACTTTCGTTAGAATTCTGCGCTTCTTTTGAAGGATTTTCACCTCTTTTAAGTGCCCCATTATAAAAATTATAAGGAATAGATAAGCCTTTAGAATCTTTGATGATTCCGTATTCGCCAAACAAAAGTATTTTAGAATAAAATAGTGGTCCCTTCATGTATTAATGAATAATTAATAATGCAAAGTTAACAATTAATCTTTAGATGATTTTACAATACTAACTAATAATCGTAACATTTCCTGCGATTTAGGTTTAAATTTATCAAATTCTTCTTTATTTAAATAATTTGTAGCATACAGTAAATCTATCCAATAATCTGTTTCATTGGCTTCTTTTAGGCTAATTGACATTTTGTTTATAAAGTCTGGTTTACTTTGTGCAAACTCCGCTTCTCTTACGTTAGCACCGATGGATGTACCGGATTTTAGTAGTTGCCTCGACATGACATACTCCTTTTTATTGTAAGCTAATTCTTTATAAACGTTAACAATATCAACTGCAAAATCGAAGCTTTTTTCTTTTATAATATTTGGTTTCAAAATAAATGAATTAAATTAAACTCAGTTAAGATAAGTTTTTAATTCTTCATTATTACTTCTTAATTTTTAATTGGCGTAGCTCCTTTTCCAATTTGATCGCAAATAAAATGCCCGTTTTGGCAATAGTTAGCTAATTCATTCTTAATGAATTGTAAAATAGATGCTTTTTCATTTTCAGGATATAATACATGAACATTAGCTCCGGCATCGAGTGTAAAACACACTTTTGAACCAGTTTTAAGTCTATAAGTCCAAATTTTATTGATGATTTCTAAGGTGTTCGGCTTCATTAAAATAAAATAAGGCATACTCGTCATCATCATAGCATGAAGGGTTAAAGCTTCACTTTCTACAATTTTTATAAATTCATTTAAATCACCTGAAGCCAAAATGGTTTTCAGCTTAGCCAAATTATCATGTGCTTGCGAAAAACGTTCTGTTGCAAACGGATGACCATACATTAATTGATGACCAACGGTGCTACTCACTTGTTTTTCACCTTTATCGACTAACAAAATGGTGTCTTGATAATTATTGAAGTTTGAATGTACTTCGCCTTCAAATTTTACTCCGTACAAATCTGAACTTTCAGGAACACTCTCGTTTTGTCCCCAAACAACAAGCTCACCTTCTATGCTTCTGCAGGCGCTTCCTGAGCCTAAACGCGCTAAGAATGAGGCTTTTTGGCTGAAGTGGGATTTTTTGTGAGACTTCTCGACTGCGCTCGAAGCGACATTGTCTGTCAGTATATATTCAATACTCATTAAACACAAAGCAATAGCACTCATACCAGAGGCTGAAGACGCAATACCAGAACTGTGAGGAAATGTGTTTGAAGTCTCAATTTTGAAATGATAATCCTTCAAGAATGGCATATATTTTTCAATGCGCTCAAAAAAGGTTTGAATTTTTGGTTCGAAGGCTTCATTTTTTTTACCTTCAAAATAAACATCGAAACTAAAACCTGTTGTCATCTTAAGCCTGTCGCCTTCGCTCAAGACAGGCTGCGTCGAAAGATTCTTCTTTGTATACGTGACTTCTGTAATGGTTTTACAATCTGAAAGTGTGAAACTAATAGACGGATTTTCTGGAATTTGATGTTCCTTTTTTCCCCAATATTTCACCAATGCAATATTACTTGGCGACTCCCATTTTACGGAACCATTTTCTATATTGGAGTTGTATGATTTAAGGATAAAATCTTGTTCAGTCATTGCTTTTAAATATCTGACAAAGATAAGAGTTTTACCATTGTTTTATAGTTTCTGGCCGTAGCATTGACATTAAGTTTTTTTTCGAAGACATTTAAATTAAATTTTGATTGGCCATATCCATTTTCACAGTGCAAATAAATACAATCGTTAAGAATGACATAGTCATCATTTGGGTACCTTTTTTGAGATACCTCTTGTAGTCGCTTTTTATCTGGAATTTCACTCAACAGTATAAAATAGCTTTCAATCTTTTTATTTTCAGCAAATGGACAGTTATTAAAAATAGTGCTTAATTCTTCTCGGGTTTTTACCAAAACTGGCACTTCAAATTCAAAACGGTCTAAAATTGTGTTTTGAATTTTATTTTCTAACACTTTTGCACCATTAGTTGCAGATTGAAAAATAACATTTCCACTTTGAATGTATGTTTTTACGTTTTCAAAACCAGATTTCGTTAATAATTCTCTCAAAACTGCCATCGGCACTTTGTTATGGCCTCCAACATTTATACCTCTTAAAAGTGCTATGTACGCAATCATTAGTTTATTATTGTAACGTTGAAGACACAAATATAACATCAATTTGTATTTAACCACATCACCTCAAAAAACCCCACGAAACACAAATAAATCCGACAAAACGAGTCTTGTTTTATAAATAAAGCGTAGATTTACCGCATTAATAGTCTATACCATGTGTTTCCCCAAATCGAACACTGTTATTATTTTGTTTATAGTATTAATTACTAATGGATTTGTAGCTAAAGCGCAAGATTCCTTAATAAACACTGATAGCAGTTCTTGTACTTTTGACAGTTACAAACTGGATTTACTCGTTAAAAACGATAGTCTTTATCAAGCCACGATTCTTCTTAATGACGCCATAAGTTTTTCTAAAAAATACAATCTCAAAAATACAGAAGCCATTGCTAGCAATGCGCTAGGCAAAGTTTTGACGAAAATGTCTAATTTTAAAAAAGCTGAAAAATACCATAACACAGCATTAAAAATCTTTGATTCTCTACAAAATCAGAAAGGAATAGATCTTTCATATTCGGGATTACTAAACACATATGTTTCGGGCAAAAATTATCCAAAATTCGATAGTTTATATCCCATAGCGCAAGCCGTATCTAAAACACTAAAAAGTGAAATCTACTTTATAAATCTTGAAAACAAAATAAGAAAAGACTATTACAGTTTTGATAATGCATCTATGTTAGCCTCAAGTACCTTTGGCTTAGACACCTTAAAAAACACTAATTTTGACAGCTTAAATTATTCTAAAAACTATAGAATTAAGAATTTAAAACAGAATTTATTTCAATCTTTTCAATACTTCAATGCCATAGCAGGTATTAAAGTCACTAATTTTAAAGACGCTGATTACGAACCTCTTTTTGCAATTAATGAAAAAGCATTAGAAGCTTCTATTTCTAAGGATGTTAGATCCTACAGAAAATTGGCATCTTTAAATTATTACAAATATTTGTATTACACCAATAGCAAGAAAAATTTAGATTCTGCTAATAAATACCTTTTAAAATCTGACACTTATAAATACAGAGCATTAGATAATGTTGAACAACAAAGCCGTAGAAATGGGGAACTCGTTTATAAAATTATAAATGCAGAGCAAGAATTAGCGCGCTTACATGAAACCCGTATAAAAGAAGCACAAAACTCACAAATATTCTTAAAAAGTACCATTATTATGAGTGTTACTTTGGCTATAATATTAACCGTTTTTTACTTTTATTTTAAAGCTAGAAAGAATATTGTAACGATTAATAAAGCCTTAAAAGCTTCAAACTCTAAACTTATTTCAATAGATAAAGACAGGCTAGAATTTTTCTCAATACTCAGTCATGAATTACGTACACCAATTTATGGCATAAGTGGTTTAGCAACACTAATAGATCAAGAAAATGATAACATTAAAAAACAGTCGTATTTAGATTCATTAATATCATCAAGCAACTATTTATCTATTTTAATTGATAACATTTTACAAGCAAATAGGTTAAAATTTGAAGACAAGAACTTACGATTAAAACCAGATAAAATAGAAAAAATTGTACGGCATGTTGTAAGTACAATTGCCGTTGCAGCTAAAAATAAAGGTTTAGATCTTCATGTTTATATAGATGAGTCTGACGAACATGAATATGTACTCGTAGATAAAGTAGCTTTTAGTCAAATCTTAATCAACTTGGCATACAATGCGATTAGATACACCAAAAAAGGTCATGTTTCTATTAATGTTTTTGAAAAAAGCCGAACAGATAACGATATTACGTTACGCTTTGAAGTTAAAGACTCTGGTATTGGTATAAAAGAAGAACACCGCTCTGTTGTTTTCAGTGCTTTTGAAAACAAGACGTTTTTAAATAAAAATAGCAGTGGTTCTGGACTAGGACTGTATATTGTAAAGACCTTATTAAAGAGTCATAATTCTGATATCGATTTTACATCGACACCAAACAAAGGGACTTGTTTTTTCTTTGATATAACATTTCAACTCTCATTGGCAGCAAAAAATGAAAGTTCAAGTGCGATATCACCAAAAAGAGACATCCATGTTTTAATCGTTGACGACAACAAAATTAACCTATTAATCACAAAAAAGAACATCGAAAAAATAGACGGTTACACGTGTCAAACCATATCTAATGGTAGGGAAGCCATATCTATTGTGAAGGAAAAAGATTTTGATCTAATTTTAATGGATATTAACATGCCAGATATGGATGGCTACGAAGTTACTAAACATATAAGAATGTTTAATCCTCATATTCCTATTTTGGCACTGACAGCATTAAACTCTAATGAAATTTCTACAAAAGCTGAAGCCGCTGGTATCGACCAAATTGTAACAAAGCCCTATATTTTTGACGATTTTAAAGCCATTATTACATCTTATGGCAATAAACAAAATCAGTGTAACATTATAGATACTGAAGCAATATAAGCACCTGTCCATGCATTCTGGAAGTTAAATCCACCTGTTACTGCATCTACATTAATAACTTCACCTGCAAAATACAAGTTAGGGATACGTTTACTTTCAAAGGTTTTAAAATTCACTTCTTTTAAGTCTACTCCTCCTGCAGTTACAAACTCATCTTTAAACGTGCTTTTTCCTGTCACCTGAAAAACAGCACTGGTTAATTGATTTGCCAAAGCCTCTAATTGCTGCTTATTTAAATCAGCCCAACGTTTAAAATCTTCAATATCTGACGCTAAAACCAACTGCTTCCAAAGGCGTTTTGGTAAATTGAACTGTGTTAATTTAACAACCGTTTTTTTAGCGAATTCCTGTTTATAATCTTTAAGTTGGTTTAAACAGGTCTCAAAATCTAATTGAATAAAATTGATTTCTATTTTAAAATTATAATTCAATTTTGCCAATTCTACAGCCCCAAAAGCTGACAGTTTTAAAATTGCTGGTGCACTCATACCAACATGTGTGATTAACAATGGACCGTTAGATTCTAAATCGGTTCCAACCACTTTAATTTCTACATTTTGTGCAACGACACCTGGAATATCCTTTATACGTTTATCTTTTATATCGAAAGTAAAAAGAGAAGGCACTGGCTGAATAATTGTGTGTCCTAAATCTTCTAATAGATTCCAGATTTTAGGATTGCTTCCTGTGGTAATTAATAGTTTTTTAGATTGAAAACCTCCTTGAGATGTTTCAATTTTAAAGCCATGCTCTAAAGCTTCAATTGATTTTACAGAGTGATTATACAGGACCTCAACCTTATGCTTTTCGGCTTCATGTAAAAAACAATCGATAATAGTTTGAGAAGAGTTTGAAACAGGAAACATTCTTCCGTCTTCTTCAATTTTCAATTCAACTCCCCGTTCTTCAAACCATGCAATAGTATCACCTGTCATAAAACTATGAAAAGGCCCTAAAAGTTCTTTTTCGCCTCTTGGGTAATTTAAAACTAATTCCGACGGTATAAATTCGGCATGCGTTACATTGCATCGTCCACCTCCAGAAATTTTCACTTTTTGCAAGCCTTCTTTCCCACGTTCTAACAGTGCTACTGATAATTCCGGATGTTGTTCTGCAATGTTAATGGCTGCGAAAAAGCCTGCTGCTCCTCCACCAACTATGATGATATCTTTGTGATTAAACATTAAACGAATTTAAACATGTTAAGGTTTGTTACATAACAGCGCAAATTAGGCAATTAAACTTCAAAATTATGGTCAGATGGATTTACATTTTTAAGTTTAGTAATATATGATTTTATCAGCTCAATATCTCGCTCGTTATTATGATTGTTTAAAGCATCTTTTTTTAGATTGATCACTTCCTTTATGATGGCTTCTTTGTAGTTCTCATTTAATACATTGTTCTGTTGCAATAAATACTTAAACATTATGAATAGTTTTTGAACCACTATAATATCGTGCTTACTATAGGTTCTTAACGCAGCCATAACGTTGTATAGCAATTCTTCATAACTAACCGTATTTATATGAATAAGTGCTTTATCATCTTCATTAAAATAAAAACTTTGGTCTTTCTTACGCATTCGCAATGCAAATAGTTCTGTAAGGTAATCTATAGCATTAATGCATGTTCCAGGATCATTAATTCCTGGCGACATCGCTTTTAAGGCAATTTCTGTAATTTGTTTAAAAGCAAGAATGTAGTTGTCTTCTATAATTTCGTTATTAGAAAAGGTGATGGTTGCTAAAAGTTCCTCTTCTAACTCCTTATCGTCTTCAATATCATCATTAGTATCATTAACATCGCCTTTGTACCTAAGAACAGGAATACCTTCTAAAATATACGCTCCTTTTATGGGAACAATTTCTATTATTAAATTATGATCTTCAGCCAATTCTGCCATGGCTTTTAAACTCACATCTTGCATATAGCCAGTTCTATCAGACATAATAGGTTTCCAGTCTGAAGTGTCCTCAAAACGAGTATCAGTATGTTTTTCGGCTTCTACCAACTTCTCTAGCCGCGCTTTAGATTTTTTAAAAATTTTATCCATTATGGTATTGACTTGAATTTCTTGAGAAATGGAATGAATAAAATAGATAAAAGCTCCTAAACTGAAGGTCATAAAAATAATACCCAATAACACCGAAAAACCTGGCATTTGGTATTTATCACCTTGAGGTGTAATAGATACTAAAGTAAAAATGCAGTAAAGCAATGTGGAATTATAAATTCCTAAAATGATTTGATGTCTTCGATTAGAAATCAATCCTGGTAGCACTCTTGGTGAAAAATTACTTGACGCTTGATTAAGTAGTATCATCACCAATGAAAAGCTAAACACCATAATTGAAATAAGACCTGCAATAAAGGTGGTTAATAAGCTTCTTGCCGTTTCTGTATTATTAACAACTAAAATTGGTGCGTTTTCCACGAGGTATTTAGAAATGCCAATGCTTTCTAAATAGATCATAAAAAAGGCAAAAACCAATCCAAACAGACTAATTATGGATGGATAAAAGGCAATATTACTTTCTAACTTATCTAATGATTTTAGGATTTTGTAGATGTACTTCTTCACGCTTGAGAATTATAAAACTTATTGATATTGAAAAATTTTCAATTCAAGCTCAAGAAACACATTTATAAGCTAATCACTTAACCCATACGCATTAGGTTTTAGTCGGTATCATTTTGTCCACAAACTGTCTGTAAAATAATGCTTACAATCTAAAAAATTGTGCTCCACTGTAAACTCAGCATTATTTGCTAAATCGCTAATCTCTTCTAAGGCATATTTTTTAGACAATTCGGTCCAGATTAATTCATCATAATCAAAATGAATAACTTCGTTTATCGCTTTAAGATGTACCGTTTGCTTTCTAAGACTAACGATATAACTTTTTACATTTCCGGTGATTGGATTGTAATAGCAATAAAAATCGAAATCATCAATTTTAAAATCGGCATCTAACTCACGATTCATTCTCACCAATAAGTTAAGATTAAAACGCTTTGTAATGCCATGCTTATCATAATAGGCATTATGAATAATAATTGGATTTTTCTTTAAATCAAAACCTATTAAAAGCTTATCACCACGTTTCATGTTTTTGTGAAACAGTTGCAATAATTCTTTAGCTTTTTCTTCTAAGTAGTTTCCGATGTTACCACCCAAAAACAATAATAGACTTGGATAATCACTATGTCTATTATCTTTTAATATTTCAAAATAATCCCCCACTTTTGGGTGAATTTTTAGAGCTGGTAATTTCTCTTTTAAGCGTTGTGTGAGAATATCTATAGCTTCTTGAGATATATCAATAGGAATATAATGGAAGTCCACGTTGTTATTCACTAAATATTCTAAAAGCTTAAAGGTTTTAAAACCATCACCAGCACCCAATTCTACAATATTAAAAGGGCCTGAAAACTTTAAGGCTTCAATAATTTGTTTGGATTGCATGGATAAAATCTCAAACTCTGAATTGGTTGGATAATATTCTGGCATATTCATTATTTCTTGAAATATGCGACTGCCATTATCGTCGTAAAAATACTTAGATGGCAAGTGTTTATTTTTGGCAGTTAAGCCTTTGAGCACATCTTTTGCGAAGTTATCTGTCATTTATTTTGCTAATCTAATTCCTGAAAATAGCCAACGCATGTCTGGCTGAAAAAAATTTCTATAAGTCGGCCTACAATGGTTTTTTGAAGTCGCCACTGAGCCACCTCGCAACACCATTTGATTCACCATAAATTTACCATTATACTCACCAAGCGCACCGTCTACTTTAGTGTAATTAGGATACGGTAAATAGGCACTATTGGTCCATTCCCAAAGTTGACCATAATTAAATTGAGGTGATGCCACTTCCCATTCAAACTCGGTGGGTAAACGCATACCTTTCCATTGTGCAAAAGCATAAGCTTCGTAAAATGTAATATGAGTTACCGGTAAATCACCATCTACCTCAACAAAACCATTGAGTGTGTAGTGCATCCATGTCCCATCAACTTTATGCCAATATAATGGTGCTTCAAGTTTATTATTTTGAACATAATCCCAACCCTCAGCATGCCAATGATTAAAATCGTTATAAGCACCTGCATCTATAAATTCAATAAACTCTGAATTGGTAACGAGTTGATTTGAAATTTCAAAATCATGAAGATACACTTTATGCCTTCCTAATTCATTATCAAAACAAAAGCCTTCCCCTTTATGACCAATTTGGTAAACACCTTCTTTAAATTGAAGAAATTCTTGTGGTTCATTTTCGGCTAGTAACTGGATTTTATAATCTAAAACCGGAAATGAAGGTTGATTCCCAAAAATATATTTGATATCGTAAATTAATAGTTCTTGATGCTGCTGCTCGTGCTGTAAACCAATTTCAATAATATCTGAAATGGCTTCAGAAACTCCCTTGGAAATAAATTCTGAAAGTTGCGTATTGACATAAGCTCTATAATCGAGAACTTCTTGCAACGTTGGTCGTGTCATTAAACCACGCTCAGCTCGCATTACACGTTTACCTACGTTATTGTAATAACTGTTAAAATAATAGGCAAAATCATCGTTAAACACTTTGTAGTCTGCTTTATATTCAGAAAGTACAAATTGCTCAAAAAACCAAGTGGTATGTGCCAAATGCCATTTGGGTGGCGACACAAATTCTGCGGGTTGGATGGATACATCTTCAGGTTGAAGCGATTTACAAATCAGTTCTGTTTGATGCCTGATTTCTAGAAATCGTTCTTTTGAAATGCTATGTTTTGTTATGGTTTCCACGTCTTAATTTATAGTATTTCAGTTTGAAAAATAACTTCACTTGCTATGGTTTTGTGCACAGGACAACGTGATGAAATTTCTTTTAAACGTTGCTTCTGTTCTGCAGTTAAATCACCCACAAACTTTAATTTTTTGCTAATGTGATCTAGGTACTTCGGTTGCTCTAAACCAAGATTCAAATCATCACTGTGTTTCCGTGAATGTGAAATATAAACGAAGACCTCTTTTAAATCCCACTTTTTACGTTCGGCATACATCTTAAGTGTCATTACCGTACATGCGGCTAAAGCTGCATTGAGATATTCATAAGGTGAAGGTCCAAAATCACTTCCTCCAACACTTGCGGGTTCATCTGCAATTAAAGTATGATTTTTAGTTTGAATTGAGGTGGTAAAATTATCTTCTACAATATTAAGATGCCCAACCAATTGTTCGCCTTCGGTATCTAACATTACATTTTCAACTTTAGGAAAATAACGCGATGCCCAAGTCCCAATCATATGACCTACATACTGACTATCTTCTTCCTTAGACAGTAAATGATCTGCACTATCCAAGGTTATAAAACTTTTTGGGTGATGTGCATTTATATATAATTCTTCTGCGTTTTTTATACCTACAATCTTATCGAATGGCGCATGCATAATCAATAGCGGTTTGCGTAAATCTTTAACTATTGTTGGCAAGTCCGTTTTGTCAAATTCTTCAACAAAATCCTGGTTAATTACAAATGGTCGACCACCAATATTTACCTCAACATCGCCTTTTTCTGCAGATTCTTCAACCTGATGCGAGAATAAATGTTTCACATGATTTACGGTTGATGGTGCACCTACTGTAGCAACTGCTTTGACTGTTTCAAGTTTTGAAGCCGCCACTAATACGGCTGCTCCACCTAAGGAATGACCGACAAGTAAACTTGGCGCTTGGTAATGATCCGACATGTAGCTATGCACATCTAACAAATCATCCACATTAGCAGAAAAGTGACTATCTGCAAACTCGCCTTCACTTCGACCTAAGCCTGTAAAATCGAAACGTAACACTGCAAACCCATTTTGAGTTAATGCTCTACTCACATTTCTTACAGCACTTAGACTGCTGCTGCATGTAAAACAATGTGCAAAAATGGCGTAGTAATTTGGCTTCTGATTGGCTGGTAATTCTAAATTGGCATTGAGGGTAATGCCTTTTCTATTTTTTATCTTAAGTTTTGTGCTTTTCATTCCCTAATTTTATTCTTCAATGGTTACACCTCTCCAAAAAGCAACATGGTTTTTAATCCCTTTTGCTAATTCTGATACTTCTGGATAAAACCAAGCAGCATCTTTATTTTCCTTACCATCAACCTCTATCGTATAGTACGACGCTGTGCCTTTCCATGGGCAAACAGAGTTTAAGTCACTTGGTTTAAAAAATTCCTTTTTTATACTTTCGTGAGGAAAATAATGATTTCTTTCTATGACTATCGTGTCATTACTTTCTGCTATGACTTTATTATTCCAAATTGCTTTCATCTTTATTGTTTTTTATATTAAATAGAGGCTTTAATCTTGCTCTATTTATGGCCACTTAATTTTTATCTATATTCCGGATTTTCGAAAGACCAATGAGTACCACTGTCCCACGCTTCACGAGAATTACCGTAATTGCTATATCCTTTATTTTCTTTCAATAGTTTTGCTAAGTGCAATAGATTATACGTCATAAATGTGGTATTTCTATTGGTGAATTCCGAGTCAAAACCTACTGGTGGATTCATAGTTTTATCTTTCCATTCGGTATCACCATAACTTGGTCCTGGTCCTACTTCGCCAATCCATCCACAATCGGCTTGTGGTGGAATAGAATACCCGACATGCTGCAGTGAATACAATATTCCCATGGCACAATGTTTTACGCCGTCTTCATTACCCGTTACCATACATCCTCCTACTTTACCGTAAAACACATATTGGCCTTTATCATTCGTTTCTCCACTCATGGCATACAAACGTTCAATTAGCTTTTGTGCTTCAGACGATTTTTCCCCTAACCAAATTGGTGTTCCTACGATTAAAACATCGGCTTCACTCACTTTTTTATAAATACTTGGCCAGTCGTCTTTCTCCCAACCGTGTTCTGTCATATCTGGATACACTCCTACTGCAACATCATGATCTATAAATCGAACGGTCTCAAAAGACACCTTCTCTTTTTTTAGAATATTCTGAGAGACTTCCATCAGTGTTTCTGTATGACTTTCAGCAGGTGATTTCTTTAAGGTGCAATTGATGTATAATACTTTAAGTTTTGAAAAATCCATAGTTCTGTTTTTTTAAATTAAAAATTAAGAGCTGCAACTCAGCATTGAGCAACCGACTTTGTACCGTGCCCACTCGGGGCGTTTGGCAAACCATTTCTCGTGCTTTGGTTGCTCATCGTAAGGTTTTTTTAATACTTCAAATAATTCATCTATCAAACCATAATCGCCCTCATCCGCTTTATCGATCGCTAACTGCGCCATATAATTTCTAAGCACATATTTAGGGTTAACAGCATTCATGTTTTTTTGACGTTCGGAATCTGTAATTGTTTCCTTCTGCAAGCGTTGGTCGTAAGCTTTGAACCAAACTTTCCATTGCTTTAAATTATCTTTTATAATTTCTTCTGGCTTATAAAATGCATTTTCAATAATGTCTATACCATGGTCTGGATTATCTTTTTTGTAACTCGCTAATAATCGGAATGCTATCGTCATATCGGTTTCAGACAACACTAAACAATCTTCAAAATTTTGTATCAGTTTCGCATCGTCTTCAAGTTCAACTTGTAAGCCTAATTTAGAACGCATCATGTCGAGGGATTGCTTTTCAAAATCAGTCTGGTACTGATTTAAAATCGTTTCAAAAGGCTCGGCTTCTTCAACCAGTGGATAAAGGGCATTGGCGAGCTGCAGCAAATTCCAAAGTCCGATGTTAGGTTGATTACCAAAACGGTAGCGTTTATTCTGTTTGTCTGTAGTGTTTGGCGTCCACCCAAAATCAAAATCTTCGAGCCAACCATAAGGACCATAGTCTATGGTTAAGCCCAAAATAGACATATTATCTGTATTCATTACGCCATGCACAAAACCAACGCGTTGCCAATGGATAATCATATCTAACGTACGTTGTGTCACCGCTTCAAAAAACTTGATATAGGTGTCTTTTGAAGGGTTACCCAATTCTGGATAAAAATATTTTATGGTATAATCGGTTAGCTTTTGAAGATTTTTAATATCATTTCGAGCCGCAAACAATTCGAAATTTCCAAAACGAATAAAATTTGGTGCAACTCGAGCAACGATAGCTCCTTTTTCGTAATCGGCATTACCGTTATAAAGCATATCGCGTAGCACGTCATCGCCCGACAACATTAAACTCAGCGCTCTTGTAGTGGGTACACCCAAATGATACATAGCTTCACTACATAAATACTCCCGAATGGAAGAGCGTAAAACCGCCAATCCATCGCCTTGTCTTGAATAGGGTGTTTCACCAGAACCTTTTAGTTGAATGGCCCAACGTTTATTTTCGTGTTCAACTTCAAACAAATTAATCGCTCTTCCGTCGCCTAATTGTCCGGCCCAATTCCCAAACTGATGACCTGCATAAGCCATGGCATATGGTTTTGTTTTTGGGTAAATTTTAGAACCAGAAAAAATCTCTAAAAAATCGTTTGATTTTATAGCCTCGTCATCTAAACCAATGGCATTTACCATTTCCTTTGAAGCATGAACTAATTTTGGGCTAGATGGAATTCTGGGATTCACATAAGAATGCGTGGCTTCAGATACTTGCCGCCTGTTATTTTCGGTATTAGCATCTGATGGTAGTTCCGTATTAAATGTGTTTTTTATGTTTAGCTGCATTGATTTAATCAGGCATTTGAGTCGTTATTATCGAGGTATCATATTAGCACTGTAATAAACCATTTATTATTACAATTGTTTATAAATATACAATTTCATTTTAACTCATATGCCAGACAATTGATAGCAGACTATAATTATTTAAGCAATAGCCACTAATCAAAATAAGCCAGCCCTTATATCTTAAACCGATGATATTGGGCTGGCTTACTTCTTAAACTGGTTGCGTTTTTCTTTTTTAGTGAATTTTAAACTATTAATACACTAAGAGTAGGTTTCGACTGCGCTCAACCTGACATTGAGGTTAAATTCTGAACCTTAGTTAAAACCGTTTACGAGGCTCTTCTGTAATTCACACTTTTTTAAAATTCAATCACTAGCTTGCAGTTACTTTTTAATAAAACTCATGGCAAATCCTCCACCTTCGGCTAATTTGACACTTAACTTAGAACCCTTTTTAATTGCTATACTTTCAATAGTAATATCTAAAGGATTATCGTCCCAATGCGCATTGTCGCCATCTTTATAAATTATAACCTCGTAATCTTGATTGTCTTCTAAAAAATCAAAATTTAAGTCTACCGTTCTAGCGTTTTCATCGGTGATGCCACCAACAAACCAGTTTCCTGTTTCTCTCTCTTTTCTGGCAATGGTGACATAATCGCCAACAACTCCATTTAAAACTTTAGTGGTTTCCCAATCCACACCGACATCTTTTATAAACTGAAGTGGCTCCGGATTCGCTTCGTAGTGTTCTACCAAATCGGCAGCCATTTGTACCGGACTATAAATCACCACATACAAGGCCAATTGTTGCGCAATTGTAGTATTGACTTGATTGTCTTTTTTATATTCATCAAATTTAATATTGAAAATACCTGGCGTAAAATCTATTGGCCCAGATAACATCCTCGTAAATGCTACGATTGGCAAATGCTCTGGAGGATTACCACCATCGGTAGCCCAAGCATTAAATTCTTGTCCTCTTAAGCCTTCACGAGAAATTGTATTTGGATACGTTCGTCTTAATCCGGTGCCTTTAATAGGTTCGTGCGCGTTAATCGCGACTTCGTATTTGGCGGCTTTTTCAACCGTATTGTTGTAATGATTTACCATATATTGACCATGATGGTATTCTCCTTTTGGAAGAATCTTTCCTACATAGCCTGTTTTTACCGTATGCATACCGTATTTCTGCATTAATGCGAAGGCTGTATCTTGTTGTTTGGTGTACGTTTCTGTTGCGGCAGACGTTTCATGATGCATAATAATATCAACACCTTTTTCTTTTCCGTAACGGACTACTTCATCAATATCATAATCTGGATAGGTGGTTACAAAATCAAATACACCTTCACGGTCTTCAAAACCAATCCAATGTTCCCAACCGGTATTCCAACCTTCCACCAAAACACCACCGATGTTGTTTTTAGCTGAAAAATCAATAAAATTCTTTACGTTTTCTGTGGTTGCTCCATGAGTACCGTTTGATTGCCCGCCATCAGTCCACGTACTCATATCTTGTGTCATTCCGTAATCCCAAGAGGATTTCCCTAAGTGCATTTCCCACCAAATCCCCGTATATTTCATTGGTTTAAACCAAGATACATCTCCAAGTTTATTTGGTTCGTTTAAATTAACGATCAACTTAGATTCAATTAAATCTGGGGCATTATCTGTTATTTGAATGGTTCTCCATGGTGTATGAAACGGCATGGTTCGTTTCACTTTGTAATCCGTGTTTTCTGAACCGACTAAATTACTTACCAAGTTTAAATTTTCATTGTCTACTTTCAACGTCATACCCGAATAATCGACCAATGCCGCTTCATGAAAACTTAAATGTGTTCCATCGCTTCCAACCATAGTGACTGGCGTATTTACGGCATTTTCTGGAATATAAGTTTGGGCTAAATTCTCGTGATTAGCGAATTGTAAAGCATCAATTTCAGATAGCTTTGTGGTATTATATAAATGCTCGTAAATATCCCAATCTCCAGGAATCCAAAAGGTGTTATAATCTTCTGTTAAGTTGAATTCCGTGTGTTCTTCGGTTATAAAAACATCGCCTTTTAATTGGTCTTGCTCTGGGAATTCGTATCTAAACCCAATGCCGTCATCATAAGCTTTAAAAACAATATTTAGAAACCGTTCTGGACTCGTTTTTTCCTGAAGTTCAATCTTTAACTCGTTATAATTATTGACCACATCTAACTGTTCTCCCCAAGGCATTTGCCAAGTTTCATTAAAGGTTGATGTGCTCGTGTTTTTAATTATAAAGTTTTTATTAAACGCCGCAGCATCTTTAAAATCAAAACCTAAATACGAGGTATCAACAACGGTTTTGTTGTTGAATTTCACTGTATAAAAAGGTCGTCCTTCATTATTGATGTTGAAATCAATCACCACTTTTTCATCTGGTGATTTAATTTCTGTGATTTGTTGTTTTTCTGAATTGCATGAGAATAATGACAATGCAATTGCGAGTATTATATATTTTGACTTCTTCATAATCATTTATTTTACTATTAAAATTTACACCCCTAAAGTCCCCTCAAGGGGACAATCTTTCGATTCATCTTAGTCCATTGTCCACTTGATGATTAACAAAATGAGAATATACTTTCATGATGATACCGAGCGTAGTTCATTAGGGTCTTCATTCAACTTTCGATACCTGCGAGGTTTTCAAAACCTGCGAGACCAAAGGTCTGTAATTAATTTATTCTTTCTCTAATAATACAACTTCAAAATTGGAATTTATAGTTACAGTTCCATTTTCTACGGTTGCTGTTTCCCCTGAATACGCATCACGAAGCATTACTCTTTCTTGAAAAACTTTAGAGACATCAATTACTTTTTTACCTTTTTCAAGATCTAAACCTATAACAACTTTATCTTTAAAATCTTCGTTTTCGTAGCTTCTATAAAAGTAATACGGTTCTTCAGTTATCATTTGATGCGTTCCTGCACCAATTGAAGGATGCTTAGCTCTAAATTGACCTAATTTTTGCCAATGCGTCAAGACTTCCTTTGTTCTTTTTCGTTTGGCTATAGAATCCCAATTCATAAATGAGCGTAAAGTGGCATCTCCTTCTGTACCTTCAACAACTAAAGATCTTGCAGATTCATCACCATAATACACTTGAGATGTTCCTGGTGATAACAATAATTTATTAGCAGTTTCAAATGGTTTTTTTCTTTGCGCGTCAAAAGGTTGACCATCATCATGAGAACTTAGGTAATTCACGGTTCCGAATCCTTTCAATTCATCATGTAGAATAGCATCGTAATGCGTAAATAAATCTTCATAATCGTTATCTTTTGAATTGTATTTGAACTCAAAATTGATTAAACTTTGAAAACTTGGTGGATCAAAATAATTGACCTTTCTGTCTCCGAAATCGAACTCCTGACCTGTACTAACCCCATAATTGTAAACTTCGCCAAGCAGATAAAAATTGTTATCATCTAAAACTAGTTCAGGATTATTCTTTTTGTATTTGGCAAATGCAAAATCACATTCTACTTTAAATTCTGTCCAAACATATTCTTCCACATGCTTTACAGTATCCACACGATAACCATCCACACCAAATTCTGTGATGTAATCCGTGAGCCATTTCATAATGTAAAAACGAGGTGCTCTTGGGTGACCCGTACGCTCGAAAAATTCGTCGAGCTCTTTAACTTCTTCTTCATAACGTCCTTCTGCTTTCCATTTTTCTATTAATTGTGGTGGTAAATCTACATTGTCGTTACTTTCTGTTCTAATGTCTGGAAGATTAGCAACCAACGTACAGTTAACCGTATTTTCATAATTATCATAAGAACATTGTTTATCTGTTCTTACCCATTCTTCTGGCCAAACAGGATCTTTTTCTGTTACTGGTCCTGTATGGTTGATAACCGCATCTAAAACAATTCTAATCCCTTTAGCATGGGCTTCTTTTACTAATTCGTGTAGATCTTCTTTAGTTCCAAAATTAGGATCAATCTTTGTCCAGTCTTTGGTCCAATAGCCATGAAAACCATACGTAACACCTGTGCCTTCATCGGTTCCTCCATGAATTTGCTCAACAATTGGTGTCATCCAAATGGCGTTGATTCCCAAATCTGTAAAATAGCCTTCTTTTACTTTTTTGGTGATGCCTTTTATGTCACCTCCTTTGAAACCTCTTAACTTGGCTGTTTCTTTAGTTCTATCGAAGTTGATGTCGTTTGAAGGGTCAGCATTATTAAAACGATCGGTTAATAAGAAGTAAAGGTTTGCCCCTTCCCAAATAAAAGGTGTTTCTATAGGCTGCGCTGTTTCTACAGCAGCAATTTTGTTTTCCGTGTCCTTATTTTTGCAGCTCAAAATGATTAGGATTAGGGTTAATAAAATTAGTTTCTTCATGTGTTTTTATTATTACTTCTCGATACAAATTTGTTCATGCTTCACAAATTCACTCGAAGTGACGGTTATTAATTGCTTTTAAGACCTGCTAGGTTTTAGAAACCTGACAGGTCTGTTGCGATTAACTATTTTTCTTCAATTTTTAAAATAAACGACTCTAAGGGTTGGATATCAATTCTCACTTCGGCTTTACCATTTTCAACTTTTAACGTCGAAGTGTACTTATTGTACAACTGGTCTTTTACGGTGTATTCGCCTTCTTCTAGTTTTAGTTTTTCTACCAAATCTTCTGGCAGTTGCAACTCAAATCCATAGGTATTATCGGCATTGAAATTTGAAATAACAAGCAGTTTCTCGTCTTCGCTCCAACGTGCAAAAGACAAAACTTTATCATTATACCATTCTGTATGCTCTTGATTATACCTTTGTAAATCTTGATAATCTTCCATTAAAGCAGGACTATTAATAGTGAAATTTAAAAGGCGTTTATAAAAATCACGAAGCGTTTTTTCTTCTGTTGTAGATTGTCCGCCATCGAATTTTTTATCATTAACCCAACGCACTACACTAGGTACGCTTCCATAGTCGAAAATAGATGTACGTGTTGGGTCGCCAAACCCTAAATCTTCTGTTGCTGGCTCTCCGAATTCCTGTCCGAAATAAATCATTGTTGGTGCGGTGGAAGATGTTGCTGAAACGACCATAGCAGGTTTTCCTTTGTCTGCACTTCCTGCAAAATCTGGACTTGCAATACGTTGCTCATCGTGGTTTTCGAGAAAATGAAGCATGTGGTGTTCAATATCACGCAATTCGTTTAGAATTGGTGGAATATTATTGGTACTTCCATGACCCTGCATCACGTGTTTTAAGGTATCGTACAACTGAACTTTGTCATACAAGTAATCCATTTTTCCTTTTTGGATATAATCGCGGTATAAACTCGGATTATAAACCTCTGCTAATAAAAACGCCTCAGGATTCTGCATTTTTACATGCGAATTCATATAACTCCAAAATTCTACTGGTACCATTTCTGCCATATCATAACGGAATCCATCGACTCCTTTTTCGGTCCAGTACAAAGCGATATCTTTAAATTTCACCCAAGAACTTGGTACGGTTTTATCTTTCCAAAACTCAAAATGTTTCTTGTAATCTTCATTCTCAAATCCGCTTGGAAGTTCATCAAAATCTTTTCTACCCTCTGGTGAAACACCGTAATTCACTTTAACAGTTTCATACCAATCATTCATATCGGGTTGCGATGCTCTTGATCCGTTTCCTGTCCATTTTGCTGGAATTTCTTCAAACTTACTATCTGCCATTGGGTGTTGTTCGCCTCCTAAAGGCTGGTAACCATGTTTCCATTCTGGCACTTTAAAACCCTCTCCTGGATTGTAATAGAAATTATTATTAACGTCGTAGGTTTTTGTTTTATCATCTTCAGCTCCAAAATCTGAAGTCCCTTCAGGATTGGTTAAACTTTGATAATTTCGAGCCACGTGATTGGGAACGATATCGATAATCACTTTTAAACCGGCTTTGTGTGAACGCTCAATTAGCTCTTCAAATTCTTGTAATCTATTTTCAACATTAACGGCTAAATCTGGATTTACATTATAATAATCCTTTACTGCGTAAGGAGAACCAGCACGACCTTTTACGATGTCTGGATCATCGTTTGAAATCCCAAATTCGGTATAATCTGTAATGACATCGTGATGTGGCACTCCTGTGTACCAAATATGCGTCACACCTAAATCTTTGATTTCGTTTAAGGCTTTATCTGTAAAATCATTGAACTTACCAACACCATTTTCTTCAAGTGTTCCCCAAGATTTGTTGGTGGTATTTGTGTTTCCGAATAAACGTGTAAATACTTGATAAACGACTTCCTTTTTCTTCATGTTTTGTTTTATTTCTTCACTTCGAATGTGCTCAGTGACCGTTTCATTCGATTCGTTTTTGCAAGATAACATAGTAAATGTCACCAATGCAATTATGAGTATTTTATAGTTTTTCATTTTTTTATAAATATGAGATTTCTCGTCGTTCATGCTTCACTCTGTCGAAATGACAACAACATTATCCTTTTAGTTTGATTTTGATTTCTTTTTCGGTTGAAGCTTTCCATGTGATAGGAACATTTAAAGTTTTGGTTTCTGAGTTCCATTTTACTTCAACTTTTTTACCGTCTACTTTAATATACTTAGGTGTATCCTGAATGTTATGGACTATTAATTCGATTGATTTATCCGGTAAAGTAAATCTTGGACCGTCTTTTGCGTCTAACTTAAATTTTAAATTAGAGCCTTTATATTCAGCTTCAAATTCCATTAATTGATAATTTCCATTCTGAATAGTGTTTGTGCTGTTTCCATTATCACTATAAAATTCACTCATATTCTCAGTTGCACTTTTATCAAAATAATAATGTAAATCAAAACTGTCACTATCATAATTTGATGTCGTTTGCATCGATTTAGCCATTGGAATAAAAGCACCTGACCTCACATACGTTGGAATTGAATTTTCTTTTAATTGAACCGTTTTAGTTTGTCCACCTTCAATTTTCTCATTGGTATAAAAATCGAACCACACATTATCCTTTGGAAAATACACCTCTTGTTCTGTTTTACCAGCTTCTAAAACTGGTGACACCAAAATATCATTTCCCCATAAATAGGTTTTTGAGTACGTAAACAATTCAGGATTATCAGATTCCTCAAAAAACAATGGTCGCATTAAGGGCTTACCGAATTGGTTATTTTCATAAACCAAATTGTAATTATAGGGCAATAATTTGTAACGTAATTCAATGGCTTCTTTAGCTAAAGCTTTCGCTTTTTCACTTCTGAAGACTGGCTCGCTTGGTACATCTTCTTGCGCGTGTGGTCTAAATATAGGGTTGAAAACACCATATTGCAACCAACGTACATATAACTCATCATCGAGATTATCCCCTGCGAATCCTCCTAAATCAGAATGCATATATGCCAAACCTTGCATGCCCATTTGTAGGGCAATTTCAGGTTGACTTTGTAAGCCTCCCCAAGTTCTGTTAACATCACCAGACCACGGAATCATGCCGTAACGTTGTGAACCAGAATAACCTGCTCGCATTAAAATGAAGGGTCTTGTATTTGGAAAATCGCGTTCATAACCTTCATAGACTAATCTTGCCCAATCGTGACCGTAAGTATTATGAACTTCATTGGCCGAACCTGTGTGATGCTGTACCCAATTTGGATGAACTTCCGGCTCTCCTAAATCTCCCCAAAATCCTGCAACGCCTATGTTAGCTAATCCTTTGTAGATGTCCCAAAACCATTTTTCGCCTTCCGGTTTGTAAATATCTATGAGTCCGGTGTTGCCAAAATAGAAATCGTATTTGGCTGGATTTCCAATAGAGTCCTTAGCTAATACGTCTTTTTCTACAGCTTCATCCCATTTTTTAGACGTTGTTAAAACAAAAGGTTCGGTAATAGTGATGGTTTTTACACCTTTAGTATTGAGACGTTTTACCATGCCTTCAAAATCTGGAAAGGAATCTCTAAAGACTTCCAAATTTCCCATGGTGCCTTTTAGGGCTTTTCCGAACCAATATAAATCGAGAATAATCGCATCAACCGGGATGTCTTCGTCTTTGAATTTATCGATGGTCATTTCTACTTCTTCCTGAGAATGATACCCAAAACGACTCGAAAAATTACCCAAAGCCCAACGTGGTAACATGGGTTGTTTTCCAGTTAAATCGGTATAATTATCCATCATGTCCATCCAAGAATCACCAACAATCACTTGATAGGTTTTTCTTCCTGACACTGTTTCGTAGGTTAAAGTATTATCGCCTTTGCTATCTAAATCTAGGTAGCCGACTGGTGCATTATCAAAGTGAATCATGTATTTATGAGACGACAAGACTATTGGCATCGTATAATTCATTAATTCACTATGCGTTTCGTAACCGTAATGAGCTCTGTTATACAATGGCAGACGGTTTCCTCTTCGATTCATACCCAAAGCTCTGGCTCCTCCTCCATACAGTATTTCGTCTTTAGTGAGATTGAATTCTATTTTTTCCGTGGAATCAGCTACAATGTTGCCTTTTACCATTTCCATGGGTTGGTGTTCACTTTTATAATAGCCTCGTTTTTCGGATGTGATGAGTTTGTCTTTGTAGTAGTAGGATATTTGGAAAGGGCTTTTGGTGATTTTAACTTTTAAGTCATCGGTAATAATCATAGCCGATTTTTCATCTTCAACTAACAATGAATATTCAATATTGGATTCTAAAACTACGGCGTGCGAATTAGAGTTTTTAACTTCCTTTTTTGGAAGAAAGGTTGTTTCTATGATTTCAGAAGAGTAACGTGAAATTATATATTTACCGTCATTTACGTTTATTTCAAAATGGGTGTTTTTATCTTCAATATTTTTAAAAACACGCTCAAAATTTTGAGCCGTTATTGAAACCGTAAATAATAGACTTATGATTAAGAAAATATTTTTTTTCATATTTAGTTTTTATACCTACAAGGTTTTTGATTCCGATAGCTATCGGAACTTGCAGGATTTTTTTAATTGGGGCATTTAGACCTGCTAGGTTTAAAAAACCTGCAAGGTCTTTTAAAATTTCGTGGTCAGTATTAAGCTCCCTTTAGTGTTCAACTTTAAACTATTATTCCAAATTTTGTTCTCTCCTGAAGTGATATTTTTCAAAGATTTTCCATTGAGTCCTAATTCTTCAAATCGTGATAAATCCAATTCTTGTGGACTTTCATTTTTATTGATGATATGTACAACGGTTTCACTGTCTGAAATTCTCGCCAAGACATATATTCCGTTTTCCGGTGAGAAATGTTTGGTTTTACCATTGTGAATCGCCTCACTTGTTTTTCTATAATTTAGAACTTGCTTCAAAAATGACTGCATGTCTTTTTGTTCTACTGATAACCCTTCGCCTGTAAAAGCATTAACCGAATCACCATGCCATCCACCAGGAAAATCAGTTCTTATTAATCCATGATCTCCAGGATTGTCAAAATCATCCATCAAGATTTCTGTGCCGTAATATATTTGTGGAATTCTTGGTAGCATCAGTAAATAACTTAAAGCCATTTTGGTGTTTGTAACATCACCATTAAATTCTGTAAACACACGACTCTTATCATGGTTATCTAAAAATGCCATAATACCTTTTGGCGATGTGTATGCGAAATCATTGGCTAAACCTTCGTACATTTTTACGAGGCCTTGGTCCCAAGATTCTTCTTCATTTAGTGCATCAACAATATGCTTTTGCATGGCAAAATCCATAGTCGATTTTAAGTTAGACTCGTAACCATCTTTATTTTTTTTACCGTCTTGCCAATAGCCAATGAGCAACGGGTTATAACTCCACTCTTCTCCTACTATAGAAAAATTAGGGTATTCATTCATAATCGCACCTGCCCAATTGCTCATAAATGCTTTATCAGGATATGGATATGTATCTTGACGAATGCCTCCTAAACCTAAGGTTTCTACCCACCAAATACTATTTTGAATAATATAGTTCGCCATAAATTGGTTACGCTGATTTAAATCTGGCATACTAGACACAAACCAGCCATCTGCCATTTCTTTATGGTCTATTTTAGACGCATAAGGATCTTGATTTGTAGTCCGTCTATGGTTTGATGTTTTAGTCACCTTCCAATCCCAATTGTCAATATTTTCTTCATAATTCTCTTGGTCGTTAACCCAATCATTAAACGGTAAATCTTCCATCCACCAATGGTATAATCCACAATGATTAGCCACTTGATCCATGATAAGTTTCATATCGCGTGACCTTAATTTATCTGATAATTTTCGGTACTCTTCTAATGTTCCAAAACGTGGATCTACTCTGTAAAAATCAGTCATGGCGTAACCATGATACGAACCTCTTGGCATATCATTAATTAAAACAGGACATGGCCAAACAGCTGTGAATCCCAAATCTTCAATATAATCTAAGTGGTCCGTGATGCCTTGTATATCACCTCCATGTCTGGCGTAGTCATCAGCTCTATCAATGCCTTGTTGCAATAATCCGTTAACCTCATCATTATTAGGATTGGCATTTGCGAAACGGTCTGGTGTAATAAGGTAAATAGCATCCGAACTATCGAAACCAATATAGTCTTCTGCAGATTTCTCTCTTGACTTTAACTCGTAAGTTTGAAGTAATTCTGAATCATTTTCAAATTGAAATTTAATATTGAATTTTCCTGCTTTAGCTGTTTCAGAAACCACGACATCTAAAAAGAGATAATTAGGACTGTCTGCTTGATGTGATTTTTTTAAGCTAACTCCTGCGTATGAAATTTTTGCTGTCGCTTTCCCAATATTAGGATGCTTTACTAGTAATTGTACGTCTTGATTTTTGAAACCAATCCACCAATTTGGTGGCTCTACTTTTTCAATATCATTTCTGATTTCTGTAATAGTTTCAGGAACTATTTTCTCTTCTAAAGTGGTTTCTTTACATGAAAACACACTGACAACCATTAGAATTAAAAAGATTTGTTTTAGTGTTTTCATCGTGCTTTTAATAGTTTTTTTTAGACCTAGTAGGTTTTAGAAACCTACTAGGTCTTTTTTTTTGAAAAACCTGACAGGAAAATCTATATTCAATTAAACGGTAATCAAATCAGTAGGACTAATCATAACCGATTTACCATTTACTAAAATCTCTAAATCTTTATCGCCTTCTAATTCAAATCGCGTTTCATTTTGGTTGACACTCACTTTAATAATCTGATGTCTAAAGTTCACTTTAAATGAATAGCCTTCCCATTGTTCAGGAATTTTAGGTTCAAAAGATAAGGTGTCGTTTTTAACACGCATACCACCAAAACCTTCTACAATACTCATCCAAGTTCCAGCCATAGAAGTAATATGTAAACCTTCGTGCACTTCATGATTATAGTCATCTAAATCTAAACGTGATGTTCTTAAGTAAAAGGTATAAGCCTGATCCATTCGGTCTAACTTAGCTGCTTGAATACTGTGTACACAAGGCGACAACGAACTTTCGTGAACTGTAAAAGGTTCGTAAAAATCGAAATGGCGCTCTAATTCTTCGTTTGTAAATTGATCTTCGAAGAAATACATGCCTTGCAATAAATCGGCTTGCTTAATATATGGTGAACGTAAGATTCTATCCCAAGACCATTTTTGATTAATTGGGCGTTGCAACTTGTCTAAATCTTCAACCGTAATTAATTCCTTATCTAAAAATCCATCTTGTTGAAGATATACATTATGCGCTTCAGAATATGGGAAATACATATTATCAGCTACTTCTTTCCAAAGTGCTAATTCATCGTCTGTAATTTTTGTTTTACCAGAAATTCTTGCAAAATCATCACTATGCCCTTCTTTTACTTTTTCTATGGTTTCCAACGTGTAGTTAATACACCATTTAGCAATATAGTTAGTGTACCAATTATTGTTGATGTTGTTTTCGTATTCATTTGGCCCTGTAACACCTAAAATAACATACTTATTTTGTTGGGTTGAAAAATTAGCTCTTTGATGCCAAAAACGTGCAATACCAATTAAAACTTCGAGACCCATTTCTGGAATGTAACTAAAGTCGCCTGTATATCTGTAATAATTAAAAATAGCAAAAGCAATAGCTCCATTTCTATGGATTTCCTCAAAAGTAATTTCCCATTCGTTATGGCATTCTTCACCATTCATGGTTACCATAGGATACAATGCAGCTCCATTTGTAAAACCTAATTTTTCGGCATTTTCAATGGCTTTTTGTAAGTGATTATGCCTGTAAGCTAATAGCTTTCTAGCGACACTCTGATCTTTGGTGGCCATATAAAACGGAATACAATAGGCTTCTGTATCCCAATATGTACTTCCTCCGTATTTTTCACCCGTAAATCCTTTTGGACCAATATTTAATGTTTCATCGGTTCCTAAATAGGTTTGATTAAGGTGAAAAATATTAAAGCGGATACCTTGTTGTGCTTTTACATCACCTTCAATAGTGATATCTGCCATGTCCCAAATTTGAGCCCAAGCCTGTTTCTGATCTTCTAAAAGCTGAGTGAATCCAGCTGTTGTTGCTGTGTGTAATGCTGTTTTTGCTGCTGCAACTAATTTATTTTCATCATGAGATCGGTCTACTGTATAACCACCAAACTTATGTATTGTAAATGTTTCATTTTGTTTGATAGACTGCTTGTAAGTAAAACTGATTTTACTATCCGTTTTAACAGCTTTTGGTTGCAACTCTAATTTTTTGTCATTCACAAAACATTCCGATTGCATAAACGTACAGGTATGAAAATTAGTTTTCATGGTTTGTGCCTCTATGAATGCCTGATTGTTTTCTACTGTTACGTTTGAAATATTCCAAAACGCATCATCCCAATTAGAATCTTCATTGGTAATACCAGCATCAATATATGGTGTAATGACAAGGTCTGCATTAGAATTTAGAGGTGTAACCGAATATTCTATGGCCCCAACTTCATCTAAATCTAAGCTCAAAAAACGTTTGGTTTCCACTTGTAATTCCACATCGTTTTGAAGTGTTATTTTAAAACTTCTGGACAACCAACCTTCTTTCATGTTCAACTCTCTTCTAAAGTTTTCTACTTTTTTACTTGCGAATAAATCGAGAGGATCATTGTTAATTTTTATATCGATGCCAATCCAACTCGGTGCATTTAATACTTTCGCAAAATATTCTGGATAGCCATTTTTCCACCAACCTACTCTGGTTTTATCTGGATAGTATACTCCAGCGATATAGCTACCTTGAAAGGTTGGCCCTGAATACTGTTCTTCAAAATTTGCACGTTGTCCCATGGCACCATTTCCGATGCTGAACAAACTTTCTGAAGCTTTAACCTGATTGGGGTCGAAACCTTCTTCTAAAATTGACCAATTGTTTGGGATGATGTAATCTAGGTTCATATATTTTTAGATGTTAGAAAATAGAATAAAGATCACTACGTTGTTAGACCTAAGTGTCTTTCTATTAATCTTATTATTTTTTATAATTTAATTTCAAACAGTCTAATATCTAAGACATTTCGACTGCGCTCAATGTGACAAATTGTTTCTAATTATTAATTAAAGATTTTATAAAATCGTCTGAGATTTCTGTAAAATCATTGAATACGTAGTTTGCATGTCCTAATACGTCTTTGCTTCCGATTCCTATAGAAATCATATGAGCAGTATTAGCTGCAGTTACTCCAGCAACTGAATCTTCAAAAACAATACAGTCTTCTGGTTTTATGTTAATTTGGTCAGCCGCTATTAAAAACACTTCTGGATCTGGTTTTGCTTTTGAGACATCATTACCGTCTACAATCGCATTGAAACTAGATTTTAGATTAACACGCTCTAAAATGGTTCTCGCATTTTTACTTGCAGAACCTAAGCTAATTGGCTGATCTAATGCTTCCAACAGCTTTAAAACTCTTGGCACGTCTGGCAAGATTTCACTCTCATCCATTTCTGCGATATAGCTTAAATACTCTTCGTTTTTATCGCCCATGAGTTTATCAAAAAGATCTTGGCTAATGGTTTTATTTCCCCAAGCCAATATTTTTTCTAATGAACGAACGCGGCTAACGCCTTTGAGTTGTTCGTTTTCTTCTTCGGTAAAATTGATATCTAAACTTTTAGCAAGCTGTTGCCATGCTAAAAAGTGATATTTTGCGGTATCTACAATGACACCATCGAGATCGAATATGAATCCTTTTTTGTTCATTTTAATATTTTATTCTGTAGGTTGATATGAAATTGCTCCTTTATCCGTAATCAAGAAATTACAAAATCCAGCAATGATTAAACTTATACCTGCAATTGTCATTGCGTGGATAGCTTCTTCGCCTAAAAGACCAGAAATGAAATTGATACCTCCAAGTGCTGCTATAATTTGAGGAATTACAATAAACATGTTGAAAATACCCATAAACATGCCCATTTTTTTAGGGTCTACTGAACTGGACAACATTGCATACGGCATAGATAAAATACTTCCCCAAGCAATACCGATTAACATGAAGCAATATTTAAGTTGTTCAGGTGAAACGACCATCATTAAAAGAAATCCTGCTCCTCCTATAAATAAGGACAACATGTGAACATATTTTCTATTGATATTTCGTTTTGATGTATAAAACACGAATAACAATGCAAATGCCATAGAAGATAAGCCGTATACTCCCATAGCTGAACCAACTAAATTTGAAGATTTTTGAAATGCTGTATTTTCAATAGCAAACGCTTCTTGACCTTCAACGGTAGTCATATCATAATTAGCTTCAATTGGTGCAGGCATTTTATAAACGTGCTCTGTTAATGCTGGATTTGCCATACTCCACATAGTAAAAAAGGCAAACCAACTAAAAAATTGAATAACACCTAACTTCTTCATCGTAGAAGGCATGTTTCCTATATTATCTACAATATCTGAAACAAAACTACTTTTTTGTGCTTTTTCTCTTTCAAACTCTTCCATATCCTCTGGAGGATATTCTGAGGTTGTAAAAACCGTATAGAGAATACTTATGAGGAACACAAATGCTCCTATAGCAAAAGCAACTTTAACTGAGTTTGGTACGACTCCTAAATCAGCAGCATCACTAACTCCCATTTGTGAAACGAGCCAAGGCAAATTACTAGCGACCCAAGTTCCGATTCCTATTATTAAAGTTTGCATTACAAAACCGTAAGTTCTTTGAGATTCATCTAATTTATCAGCTACTAAAGCTCTAAAAGGCTCCATTGATACATTAATTGAAGCATCGAGAATCCATAGAAAACCGGCTGCAATCCATAAAGCTGGAGAGTAAGGCACAAAGAATAAAGCAATGGAACTCATTATAGCTCCAATTAAGAAATAAGGTCGTCGACGTCCAAAACGTGAATGCCAAGTTCTGTCACTCATATAACCGATAATCGGTTGCACAAGTAAACCAGTTAGTGGTGCGGCAATCCACAACAATGGAATATCGCTCTTATCTGCACCAAGTGTTTGGAAAATTCGTGACATAAAGCCACCTTGTAAAGCAAAACCGAATTGAATTCCCAAAAACCCGAAACTCATGTTCCAAATTTCCCAGAATCCGAGAATGCGCTTTTTCATGAAATAGTATATTAGAGTTAATACTATTCTGACAAGCTTAGCTTATCAAAACTTATGTGAGAAGTGAAAATATAAGTTTTGAATATGGCGTAAAGATATAAAAGATTTTAAAACGACAATAATATTTTTTTTATTTAGTGGATTCTCGCTCAACTAAATCGGTGGCAATAACCACAGTATGAAACTCTTCGTCTGCAGAATTAACTTCGCTCTCTAATTTGTCTATTAATAGTTGCGCTGCTTTCTCCCCCATTTGTTGTGCATGCTGGCTAACCGTAGTTAGGCTTGGTGTTGCATGCTTTGACAAAACTCCATCTGTGAAGCCAATGACCTGTACATCATTAGGCACATTTAACCCTAATTTCCTAGCGACTTTCATAGCTGTTAAGGCGTACAACTCGTTCACTGCAAATACACCATCAATTTTTTTATTCGCTTTAAAAAGCTGTTCTATTTCAGCTTCTAACGCGTCTAAATGAACCTCATAATCTACGGTATCATCTATTTTTAGTATTAGTTTAGACTCTGCTAAAATGTTATTTTCATTTAGTGCATCAAGATACCCTTGAGTTCTTAATTTACCAACACTCACATAGTCTGGTGTACTTATTAAAGCAATGGATTTACATTTATTTTCAATTAATTTTTCAACGGCATTTTTTGCCCCATTAAAGTCATCTACAATAACTTTATCGCATTTAATTTCCGAAACTACTCTATCAAACATAACAACGGGCATCCCTTGGCTCATCGTTTCATTAAAATGATGGTAATCTTGTTGTTGCAGTGTTTCTTTAGACATAGATAATATAAATCCATCTATACTACCATTAGCAAGCATTTCCATATTAATCACCTCTTTAGAAAAGGACTCGTTAGAGAGACCAATAATAACATTATACCCTCTTTTATTAGCTACCAACTCTGCACCTCGTATCACTTCTGAGAAAAAGTGATGAACAATTTCTGGTATAATAATACCAATGGTATTCGTTCGTCGGTTTTTTAGACTTAATGCAATATTATTAGGCCTATAGTTATAGAGTTTTGCAAAAGCTTGGATTTTTTGTTTTGTATCATCACTAATTTCAGCACTATTTCGCAATGCTTTAGATACTGTAGAAATAGATACATCGAGTTCTCTAGCAATTTGTTTTAAGGTAATTTTTCTCTTCATAATTGATGCAAATATGGAACGAATATAAGTGAATATTTAGATTCAAAATTTAGGACTTCATAATTTTCTCTCATATTTATTGAAAAAAGCACAGATTTTCATAATTATACTGATAATTCTACCAATAATTAAAAAGTTCTTAACACGAAAACGTTTGCGTGACTTTCGTCATGTAAATATAACGTTAAATCAAGTTAATTTTACATAGATTTAACCCGAGAAGTGAAAATATAAATCAAATAACTAAGCAATTAACTTAAATAATTTGTATGAAAACAATTTTAAATGCTTTACTATTCTGTCTCATTATTTTGCCAACGACCTTGATGGCACAATCTACCGTTACTGGTACTGTTACAGACAAAGCAAACGCCATGCCTTTACCTGGTGTAAATGTTATTATTAAAGGGACTGCCAGAGGAACCGCTACAGATTTCGATGGCAAATATTCATTAGAAGTAAATCAAGGTGAAATTATTGTTTACTCTTATGTTGGTTATACACCACAAGAAATTGAGTTTACCGGTCAATCTAATATAGATGTTGCCATAGAGGAAGATGCTTCTCAATTAGAGGAAGTTATCCTTATTGGTTATGGTACAACCACTAAAAAAGATGCGACAGGTTCTGTGGACGCCGTAACATCGAAAGATTTTACACGTGGAAACATTGTAACACCTGAGAACTTATTAAGTGGTCGTGTTGCCGGTGTAACCGTTAATACAAGTGGTGCTCCAGGATCTGGATCAGAAATTAAAATTAGAGGTGGTTCTTCAATAAATGCATCTAATAATCCGTTAATAGTAATTGATGGATTGCCTATTACAAATGATAACGTAGGAGGTTCTAGAGGTGTTTTAGCAAGTATTAATCCTAACGACATTGATTCTTTTACCGTTTTAAAAGATGCTTCAGCAACTGCTATTTACGGTTCAAGAGCCTCTAATGGTGTCATTATTATTGTCACTAAAAAAGGTCGATCGGAATTCAGTGTAGATTATGATGTACAATACACCTTAGGAGATATTGACGAGCAAATTGAAGTATTTTCTGCAGATGAATTTAGAGCACAAGTAATCGCTCAAAATTTACCAAATAATTTCATCTCTCAATTAGGAGATGCCAACACGGATTGGCAAGATGAAATTTTCAGAAAAACAGTTTCAGTAAATCACAATGTTACTGTAAGAGGTTCTTTATTTAATGCTATACCAGCACGTTTCTCTTTTGGAGTTACAGAGCAAGAAGGTGCGATATTAACGTCTGAATTTGATAGACGAAACTTGTCGTTATCATTAAATCCAACATTTTTTGATAATCACCTTAAAGTGAACTTAAACACAAACCTATCTTACGAGGATAATAGATTTGGTGATTCCGGACAAATTGGAGCTGCATTGAGGTACGACCCAACACAACCGGTTTATGATCCTTCATCACCTTTCGGAGGTTTTTACCAACACAGAAACGGTAATACACTTTTATTAGGAGGTTCAAACCCTGTAGCAGCATTGTTACAAACTAATAATATTGGAGATTCTGAACGTTTCTATGGTAATATTAATTTTGACTATAAATTCCATTTCTTACCAGAGATGAAATTTGTATTAAACTTAGGGTATGATAAAACTGAAGGTGTTTCTCGTAATAACTCTATATATGCAACAAATGATCCTATTAAAGGCAATAGATCATTTAGTTTCCAAGAAAGAACTAACCAATCTTTAGATGGTTTCTTAAATTATAATAAGAAGTTTGGTACTATTAATACTGATTTAACTGCAGGTTATTCTTACCAAAGATTTACTAATGAAGGTCATTTCACAGGAAACCAAAGAGATCCAAATAGTTTTGGTGATACGTTTGCAGATCCAGACATTGTGTTAATTGGATTTTTTGGAAGAGCTAATCTTACGGTTGCCGAAAAATACTTAATGACACTAACGTACAGAAGAGATGGAACATCGCGATTTAGTGAAGACAACAGATGGGGAGATTTCTACGCTGGTGCTTTTGCATGGAAGTTAAGCGATGAGGATTTCCTTAAAGATTCTAAAACAATATCGAACTTAAAATTAAGAGTTGGTTATGGTATTACAGGTCAGCAAGAGATTGGTGAACGCGATTTATTTTTAAGTCGTTACCAAGCCGGTTCAATTAATTCTCAATATCAATTTGGAAATGGTGTTGTATCGTCTTTAATTCCTTCAGAAATTAATCCTGATTTAAAGTGGGAAGAGACAAAAACCTTAGAAGTCGGTATTGACTATGGCTTATTCGATGAGTATGTTACTGGTAGTTTAAACGTTTTCCAGAAAGATTCAGAAGACTTATTATTTAACGCACCTGTACCAGATGGTAGTAACTTCTCTAACAGTATTGTTCAAAATATTGGAAACCTTAGAATTCAAGGTTTGGAATTTACACTTAATACAGATGTGATAAGAAAAGAAGATTTTAACTTAAATTTCAACTTCAATGCTACACTTCTAGATAGAGAAATCACAGAATTAGCCTTTGGCCAAGATGTTACAACTGGAGGTATTGCAGGTGGAACAGGAAACTTTATTCAATTATTTAGAGAAGGTGAATCACCAAACTCTTTCTACGTGTTTAAACAATTAAGAGATACACAGGGCAATTATATTGAAGGTGCTTACGTAGATTTAAATGGAGATAACATCATAAATGATGAAGATCGTTACCTTAAAGAAAACCCAGATGCAGATGTTATCTTTGGATTTCAAACGAATTTAGAATACAAAGGTTTTGATTTTTCATTTAACTTAAGAGCTAACATCGGAAACTACGTTTATAATAATGTAAATTCTGCTCGTGCACAATTTGATTTATTACGTAGTGATGCTGTATTAGGAAATATTCCAACATCCGTTTTAGATACTAATTTTCAAACCACATCTGATGTCATCCTTTCTGATGTTTATATTGAAAATGCATCATTCTTAAAAATGGATAACATTACGTTAGGATATACATTTAAAGACTTATCAAAATTTATAAAATCAGTAAGACTTTGGGGAGGTATTCAAAATGTATTTACTATTACAGAATACAGTGGTTTAGACCCAGAAGTATTTAACGGAATTGATAATACAATTTACCCTAGACCAAGAAACATATTAATTGGTGCTAATTTTAAATTTTAACAACTATGAAAAGAATAATTAAAAACATTAGTGTCATTGCTGTATTAATGGTGTTTACATTGACGTCTTGTACCGACGACTTAAATATTACACCAAATGACGACGACACATTATTAGGTGCTGATCTTTACGAAGATGAAGCGGCTTACGAACGTGTAATTGCTGGTGTATACGCAAACCTTGCCTTAACGGGAACTTTTGGTCCAGAATCTTCTAACATTGAAGGTATTGATGCTGGTACTAGTCAGTTTGGACGTGTATTATTATATCTGCAAACATTAACAGCAGACCAAATGATTTGGTCTTACGAAAATGATCCAGGAACTAGAGAACTTCAACGTAATATTTGGACCGCTCAAAATCCTATGATTTTAGGAATGTACAGTAGAACACATTTAACGATTTCACTTGCCAATAACTTTTTAAGAGAAACAACAGCAGATAAATTAGACGCTAGAAGTGTCTCAGAAAGTGTACGTGCAGATATCGTAGAATACCGTGCAGAAGCGAGATTATTAAGAGCATTATCTTACTATTATATGATGGATCTCTTCGGAAAAGCTAACTTTGGAACAGAAGCAGATGCCATAAACACAGTTTTACCTGTTGTAGAACGCGCTGAGCTTTTTCAATTTATTGAGAGTGAATTATTAGATATCGAATCTGATTTAGTAGATGCTGGTCAGAACCAATACGGTAGAGCAGATAAAGGTGTGGCTTACATGATTCTTGCTAAAATATATCTAAATGCTGAAGTTTATACAGGTACACCAAGATATTCAGATTGTTTAAATTACTGCCAACAATTATTAAATTCTGGTTATGTTTTAGCTTCAGAATACAAAAATAATTTTCAAGCTGATAACAACCTAAATTCTGCAAACGGAGAAATTATTTTCCCTATTATTTCAGATGGTGTAACAATTCAAAACTACGGTCCTACAACTGTTATGATTAATGGTTCAGTTGGAAGCCTTGAAGTTAATGGTGCCGAAGTTGGTGTATCAGAAGCTGCTTGGGGAGGAGCTATTAGAGTTAGAAAAGAATTTGCGCAACTATGGGAAGGTGGAGATTTTATCGATGATGACAGAAACACAATCATTTCTGCTGATAGACCTATTGGTATAACAGATATATCTGACCAAAGTCAAGGTTACATTATTCAAAAATATTCAAATTTAAGCTCTGATGGTGTTCCTGGTGCAGACCAAACATTTGTCGATACCGATTTTCCATTATTTAGATTAGCTGATGTACATTTAATGTATGCCGAAGCACATCTTAGAGGTGGCGGCGGAACAATCTCTGAAGCGGTTAACTTAGTTAACGATTTAAGAGCTCGTGCCAATAATCCTAATACCATTTCTGCAGGAGAATTAACGCTACCATTTATATTAGATGAAAGATCTAGAGAATTACATTGGGAAGCACACAGAAGACAAGATTTAATTCGTTTCGGATTATTTACTGGTGGAAATTATAATTGGGCATGGAAAGGAAACGGTAGTAATGGTATTGCTATACCGTCACATTTAAACCTTTTTCCAATACCAAATTTAAGTATGTCTTCTAATCCTAACCTTACTCAAAACCCTGGATACTAAAAAATAAAGCAATGAAAAACATATTAAAATTTAAAGTTGTACTATTAACGGTGTTTACACTCGGATTCCTTGTGAATTCTTGTGAAGATGACACTTCAGTATTTACAGCTACAGAAACGGAAGCCATCACACTTGCCGAGCTTCCTATTACAGTGATAGAATTAGATGATACAAATCCTGGCAATCCTGCAATAACATTTAATTGGAATGAAGCAGATTACGGACAACAAGCATCAGAAAATTATGCTGTCATTTTTGCGACTGATGATGCATTTACGAACCCTGTGGTCGCTACGACTATTACCGGATCTACATCGGCAACCCTATCGGTTAACGAATTAAATTCTTCGGCTAGTGCTGCAGGTTTACCACCTTTTATGTTTAATACTTTGTATGCTAAGGTAGAAAGTTCAATAGGAACTCAAAATGGACTTCCTGTGAGTTCAAATATTATTAGTTTTCAAATTCAACCGTTCTACAACTATACCTTAAAAGATTTTTATATCGTTGGAAATGCTTTAGATATAGACGGTAACGGTGTGTGGGAAGATCCAGATTGGAACAATAACAGTAATAACCCACCACTATTTAGGAATGCGATTAACACTAATTTATATACTTATACTGGATATTTCGGTACCGGAAGTGGAGGTTTTGACCAGGGGCGTTTTAAAATTTTAGGAGAGCGAGGACAGTGGCAACCACAATGGGGAGTTACGGATAATGAAGGTAGCGACACTAAACAAGAGTCTGGAAATATTGCAGGAAACCCAACGACACAAGATGGTGATCCGGGACGATTTGGAGTAGAGACCGATGGTTATTATACGTTTACCATTAATTTCTCTAGACCAACTGACGCACCTCATTATACGTTTTCAAGCTTTGACGTGAGTGGTGCAACAGATTATACAAGCATAGCTATAGAAGGAGATGCTTTATCTGGAGAAAATGTAGAAATGACACAATCTAACGCAGATCCACATATTTGGAATATAACTAACGTCAACCTTCAGACCGGCGATTTACAATTTGTAACCAATACAGGATCTACTTGGGGAGGAGACACATCGTTCTCTGGTGTTGCGACTGACGGAGGCGGATCAATTCCTGTCATCGTTCAAGATGATTATGAGGTTTGGTTTAACGACTTAACTGGAGATTATATATTAATCCCACTTAACTTATAAAAAATAACACTATGAAAATCAATAAAATTAGTGCGCTTATATTAAGTCTATTCTTAGTTTTTGTGGCGTGCGAAACAGAAGAAAGTATTGATATTACTACGCCAGATGCTTCATTTAAACTCTTGGAGCCAGCAATATCTAATATTAATTTAAATTATAACCTTCCAGATAATGAAGCATTCACCATTGTGTGGAATGACCAATTAAATTCTGGAGAAAGTTATATGGTTGAATTATCACCAGATGTGTTATTTGAAAACCCAACGGTTATTGGATCGTCTTCTACAGATCGATTTACAATGACAGTTGCTGAGTTTAACAATACGCTGTTAGATGCTGGAGCAGATGCTTTTGAGCCATTCACTGTTTTTATGAGAGTAACTTCAGGATCTAACATAACTAATAGTGTAAGCTTTAGTGTGTCGTCGTATTCAGAAGCTATTCCTGTAATTACGAGTCCTGATAATACCTTTGAACTTGTTTTACTTGAAACATCACCAAATGATGACGCTATTGCAGTATCTTGGGAAGACCCAGACTTTGGAGAAAACACCACAGTATCTGTAAATTATGAAATTCAATTTGCGCAAGCTGGAACTGATTTTACCAGTGCAATAACTGAAGGTACAGAAGGAATGACTTATACAAGTACTCACGAAGCCTTTAATGAAACTGCACTTAGCGCAGGTCTTACAGCTGAAGAAGTTGGTAGTTTAGATATTAGAATTAAAGCTACAATTGAAATGCCAGGTGGAAATATGGAACGTTTTTCTGAGCCTATTACCATAAGCGTTACTCCATTTAATGTAGAACTAGCACCAGTATTATATGTTGTTGGTGCAGGTGCCGTAGATGCAGGATGGGACTGGGCAACACCAGTAGAATTACCTTTACAAGGTACTACGTACTCTGGTAACATTAACTTAACTAACGATGCCTTTAGATTCTTTACAGTAGCTGCAGATTGGGATTCAGGTTTAAACTACCCTTATTATGAAGCCGTTGGTTATACTATTGACGCTAACCTAGTAAACGCATTAGATGGAGATAGTAATTTCCAATTTACAGGCACACCAGGCGAATATTTTATAGAAGTAGATACCGCAGCTAAAACAATAACATTAGGCCCTGCAGTTGTTGGACCAAACTGTAACTATGATCAATTATGGTTAGTTGGTGCTGGTGTCCCTGATGCTGGTTGGGCATGGGACACACCTGTTGCTTTACCTTGTACTGGAAATGGAACCTACTCAGGAAATGTAACATTTACAAACGATTCATTTAGATTCTTCAACGTCAATGGAGATTGGGACTCAGGTTCTAACTACCCAACGTATGAAGATCAAGGATACACCATTGATAGTAACTTTAGTAATGCTATGGATGGTGATCTCAATTTCTCTTTTGATGGTACTCCTGGAACGTATTTCTTAACTGTAGATGATATCAACAAGACCATTACATTAGAACCTGAACAATTACTATGCGAATACGAACAACTTTGGTTGGTTGGTGCTGGTATTGTAGGCACCGGATGGGACTGGGCAAACCCAGTAGCTTTAACATGTACAGGTGTAGGAATCTATTCTGGAGAAGTAGAGTTTACTAATGATGCCTTTAGGTTTTTTACCGTAAATGCTGATTGGGACTCAGGTTCTAACTATCCAACCTATGAAGATCAAGGATACACCATTGATAGTAACTTTAGTAATGCTATGGATGGTGATTTCAATTTCTCTTTTGATGGCACACCTGGTACTTATACACTTACTGTAGATACAGTTAATTTAACAATCACATTGAATTAAATTATTTTAATAATCTTAAAAAGCTATGTTTAAAACATAGCTTTTTTTTTAAAACCTCATAACTATGAAAAAAACTTTATCCACCCTTTTTATAGTCTTTTCATTCTTTGCTTATGCACAAGTTAGTCTTAGTGTTAGTGCAATAGAAGTTGACCAACCAGTTACTATAACAATTGATGCCAACAGTACAGACAGTAATTGTAACGGCCTAAATAACCCGACAAAAGTATATATGCATTCAGGAATTGGGAACAATTCTGATGCCTTTGGATATGGTGTTGTTGGTAATTGGGGATTTGATGATGGAGTTGGCGAAATGACCAATAATGGTGATGGCACGTTTAGTATTACTATTACTCCACAAACATATTATGGCATTACCCAAGCACAAGCTGATACCGCTTCACAGATAGGTATGGTTTTTAGAAATGAAGATGGCTCCCAAGAATTAAAAGATGATGGTTGTGAAGATTTTATTTTTCCAGTAGGAAAAGTGATTATCAACATCACGCAACCAACGAATGAAATTGTAGTTTTAAATTCTGGCAATGATTTATCTCTAAGTGCAACAATTACATTTCAAGGATCTACAACGGTTCAGGGCAGTTTCGAAATATTTTATAATAATGTTTCTGTAGCTACAGGTAATTGTGGATTTCCTGCATGTAATGCAACACTTACTAATGTTACAGAAAGTGGTACGGTAAAATTTGTAGGTACACCTCCTGGCTCTACGGAGACTGGAGAAGCAAGTTTTGATGTTATTGTTGTGCCAGCAGTAGTAGAACAAGCATTACCAGCAAATATGATAGATGGTATTAACTATCATACAGATCCAAGTAAAGCCACTTTAGTCTTAACAGCACCTGGCAAAGAATTTATTCAAGTTGCTGGTAGTTGGAACAACTATTCACCGTCTGCTTCTGACGTAATGAAACGTGATCCTTCAACAGGAAAATATTGGCTAGAGCTATCAGGTTTAACACCTGGAGCCATTGAAACTTACCAATATTGGGTTTTTGACACCAATCCTGTTGCCAATTCACCGTCTATAGTTAAAGTAGCTGACCCCTATTCATCCTTAGTTTTATCACCTTTTGATGACGCTTATATTCCTGCTTCAACATATCCAAATATGCCAGCTTATCCAGCAGGTCAAGAACGTGAGGTTACGGTTTTACAAACAGGTCAAACTCCATACGACTGGCAAGTCGATGATTTCGAAAAACCAGTTGAAGAAGACTTAGTTATATATGAAGTGTTAATTAGAGATTTTGATGCAGACCGCAACTTTCAAGATATCATTGATAAAATTGATTACTTCAAAAACTTAAATATAAACGCTATTGAGTTAATGCCTATTATGGAGTTTGAAGGCAATGAAAGTTGGGGTTATAATACCGCATTTCATATGGCAATTGATAAATTTTATGGCACACCAGAAAAATTTAAAGAACTTGTAGACATTTGTCATCAAAATGGTATTGCTGTTATTTTAGATATTGCTTTTAATCATGCCTACGGACGAAATCCTATGGTGAGAATGTGGATGGACGATCCAGATGGAGATGGTTGGGGAGGCCCTTCTTCAGACAACCCATACTTTAATGCATTTCCTATGCACTCATATAGTGTTGGTAACGATTTTAATCACAGTTCAGATTACACAAGAGATTATGTAAAACAAGTGGTTAGTTATTGGATTGAAGAATATAAAATTGATGGATTTCGTTGGGATTTAACCAAAGGGTTTACACAAAATTGTGGAAATGGAACACTTAGTGGTGACGAAGGATGTACTGGCGGTTACCAACAAGATCGTGTGGATGTTTTAAAAGAATATGCCGACCACTCATGGTCAGTAGACCCACATCATTATGTAATTTTTGAACATTTAGGATCCGATAACGAAGAAAAAGAATGGGCAAATTACCGTTTAGATGAAGGTAAAGGAATTATGATGTGGGGCATAATGAACTCACCGTATGGAGAATTGACCATGGGAGAAGATGGTAATAAAAACATTGACAGAATGGGGCATAAAGCGCATGGTGGTTTCAATGGGCCAAGAGTTGTTGGTTATGCCGAGAGTCATGATGAAGAGCGTTTAATGTACAAGAATATAGCTTTCGGAAATACAAGTAATGGAAGTCATAATGTTCAAGATTTAAATACGGCATTGTCTAGAATGTCAGCTTTAGGAGCTGTTTCTGTAATGGTTCCAGGACCAAAAATGATTTGGCATTTTGGGGAGCTAGGTATGGAAAACTCAATTTTCACTTGCCCTGATGGAAGTATTGAAAACGATGGTTGTAAACTCGCAACGAAACCACAGCCACAATGGGACAATGAATGGCTAACTGATGCCCTCAGAGGTCAGATTTACGAGGACTGGTCTAAACTTCATAAACTTAAAATTGAAGAACCGGTTTTTAAAGGTGATTACACAATCACTTCAGGAAATTTAACTCCTCGAATTGATATATTTGATAATTCAATGCCATCTTCAGAATTGAAAAATGTGATTATACTTGCCAATTTTGATGTGGTTACACGAAGTATCGATACCTATTTCCCAGCTGGTGTTACAACGACATGGTATGATCTTATGGATGCTACAGGAAACACAACAGTGAGTAATTCAACCTCAGCAATTACAATACCTGCAGGTCAGTTTAGAATATTAGGTAACACATCATCAGAGGTGCTAAGTGTTAAAGACGAAACCATGTTAGGTTTTAGTATTTATCCTAATCCGTCACAATCGGCATTTAGTATAAATGTTAATGTTTCAAATGTTGAAATTTACGACTTAACAGGAAAATTAGTTAAGTCTTTTAAAGGCGCTTTTACAAGAACTGATGCTTTTGATATTTCATCTTTAAATTCTGGAATTTATATGGTGAAAGTTCAAAATGATACTAATCAAACTTTAACATCTAAGTTAGTGAAGCTATAGTAATCAACTGAATTCACAAATACTTAAATAAATAAAGGAGCTCACTTGAGCTCCTTTATTTGTAAAACAATAATTGATGGGTTCTGTTTTATGGGTAATTGTTTAACAGATCTTAAAACAGGAACGTTCTAATTTTTAGTTATTCAATAGACCTTATTTACAAATACGATTTCATTAACAAAGCAGCACCTAAAGCACTTTCATTTTTACAGTCTGAAATTTTTATTTCAATATCGTCTTTCAAACATTTTAGAAACTTAATAAAGACTTCATTTTTATTAAATCCACCAGAAATATACACATCTGTGATTTTTGAATTTTTATCAGAAATTAAATCAATGCCTGTAATTACTTTTTTACTGATTTCGTATATCAACTGATAATAGGCTGTTTCGTAGGACAAGAATTTCTGTAAAAACTCAGGATGTGCTTCAAAATCGGTATCAATACCTTCCGATAAAAACACACGAGTATCCTGATCTATTAATTCTTTGCACAGTGTTGTGTTTAAAACTAAATCTAAATGGGTGTTGACATCTACTTTAAAATAGTCGCTCAAGGCTTTGATATATACTTCGTGGATGCGACCTAAAAACTGCATGGATGATTTTACCTGTTGTTTTTCGGGTGTCATAAAACACAAGCAGTTATTTTGAAGTTGATGCTGTGTAAGTGTTTCCTTGCTAAACGGATTCATGGCAATAATCCATGTTCCTGTGGAAAGTAAAACAAAATCATTTTCGTTTTCTAAAATAGGAATTATAGATGATGAACTATCGTGCAATCCTGTGCCAACTGCAATTTGATCACCATTAATTTCAGAAATTACAGCTTCATTACCTTTACAAGGTTCTGGTAACTGAATGTTTTCATCTTTAAGCCAATTATGGTATTGCATGTTATCAAAATCCCAAGTGGCTGTATGTGCACCAACTGAGGTAAAATCGGCTGTAATTTTATTTGTAAATAGATAACTTAGGTATTGTGGATAGTGTAAAATAGCATCGACTTGTTTCCACTGTTCTGGCTTAGAGTTTTTAAACCATAACATCTGTAAACCTGTATTTAACATGCCATAAGCTGGTGATGCCGTTTTTCTTGAGAACTCTTCTACTCCACCTTGTGATTCATAAAAATCATTAAAATCCTCGATATCTAATGGCTTTAAATAATTATATAATGGCGCCATACGTTTGCCGTCTTTATCTAAGTAGATTAATGATGCTCCATGAGTTGAAAAATTAATAGCTTTTATTTCAAATTGACCTAAATCTTGGACTTTTTTTATTTCACTTTTAATCCAATTTTCTATCGATTCAATATCATCACAAGCAAATCCATCTTCATCCATTATTTCTTTGAATTGAATGGCATTTTGTGACACTACTTTAAACGATTCGTCAAATAAAAAAATCTTCTTATTCGTTTTTCCTATATCTATAACGGCTATAACTTTTTTCATGTGTCTTAGATTTAATCGTACGCATCCAAATTAGTATTTGAACACTTTAGATAGTTTACATGTCGCCTTTTCTGATACACTCAGAAAGACTTATGCTTAGTGAATTGATTTGGAACTATATAATGATAACGAAGCTTTCCTGTTACACTAGTTATAAAAACTACGACAAGGATAAGCTTCATTATCATATGTGGAAGGATGGGTAAAAACTAACGCAAGCTAAATATACCCTATTCCTTATAATTGAAATATTAATGTTTGAAACCGTATAATGGGCCATAATTCTCACAAGCTCTGTAATCTGCTCCTTCTAGCTCTTCGCCAAAAGCAGACCATGCACTTGGTCTAAACACATCATTTTCATCTACATTATGCATGTTTACTGGAATACGTAACATGGCAGCTAATGAAATTAAATCGGCACCAATATGTCCATGAGAAATTGCTCCATGGTTTGCTCCCCATTTTGCCATTACCGTATAAACATCTTTAAAAGCACCTTTACCAGTTGTTCTTGGAACAAACCAAGTTGTTGGCCATGTTGGGTTGGTTCTTTCATCTAAAACGTAATGAACATCTTCTGGTAACTCTACACTCCAACCTTCGGCGATTTGTAAAACTGGCCCTATGCCTTTTACTAAATTCAAACGACACATAGTGATTGGCATCGACCCTTTAGTTTTAAATTGTGAAGAAAATCCACCACCTCTAAAGTATTCGAAAATAGCAGCTGGCCATTTGGTGTTATCTAAACATTTTTGAACTTCTTCTTCTGTAATATCCCAGAATGGTTTCATCGTTGGATTACCATCAGCATCGGTTTGTTGTGCTGTGGCATCTAAGGTTGTAGAACCAGAATTTATTAAGTGAATAATACCATTTTCGGCAATTCCTGTTAATTTCTTTCCTGTTACACGTTCTACTGATTCTGGACTCCAATACGTTCTTACGTCTGAGAACAACTGTGCTGTATTGGTTAATAAATGACCAAATAACATTGAAATAGCATTTAAACAATCGTTTTCAGTTGCAAATGTGTATGCTTGACGAATACCGTTCCAGTCAAATGACGAGTTCAAAATTGATTCTGTAAAATCTGCATTTGGCTGGTAGTCTGTCCATTGACGTTGCCCTTGAAAGCCTCCCATTATGGCATTTCTACCTTTAGATTCTTCACCGAAGCCCATCTCCTTCAACTTTGGGTTTCCGTTCATTAAATCTTTACAGATTAAAGTCATTTTCACAACTTTCTCCCATTCTTTCTCTTTTTCTTCAGCAGATTTTTGCGTTTCTGGTGTGTTATAATCTTTACCTTCTACACAGTTTTCTTTAGTCCAAGCTAGTGCTTTTTCGTACTCGTCTTTATCGTAAATTTCGTTATCGATTCGTCTTAAAAGCTCAACAGATTCAACAAACTCAGCTCTAACACCTAAATAGTCTTGTAAGAAATTTACATCGACCATAGAACCAGCAATTCCCATAGAACTGTAACCGATAGATAAATACGACTTTCCTTTCATTTGAGCGACTGCTAAAGCGCCTTTTACGAAACGTAAAATTTTCTCAGACACATCTTGAGGAATGGTTTGATCGCCTTCATCCTGAACTTCTTTTCCATAAATTCCAAACGCTGGCAATCCTTTTTGAGAATAACCTGCCAATGCTGCTGCTAAATAAACCGCTCCAGGTCGTTCTGTTCCATTAAAACCCCAAACTGCTTTTGGAGTTAATGGATCGGTATCCATAACTTCTGTTCCGTAGCACCAACATGGTGTTACTGTTAACGATACGTCAACACCTTCTCTTTTAAATTTATCTGCACATGCCGCTGCATCTGCTACACCACCAATAGTTGTGTCTGCAATAACGCATTCTACTTGTTCTCCACTAGGAAATCGTAAGGTATCTTCTATTAATTTGGCTGCGGCTTTCGCCATATCCATGGTTTGAACTTCTAAAGATTCTCTTACTCCTAATTCACGTCCATCAATTACTGGACGAATGCCTACTTTTGGTAATCTACCTATTAATCTACTCATCTTTATAATACTTTTTTATTCTATGTAAATTGTTCTAATTCTGTTAGCTGCTCGTTAGATAATCCTGCTGGTTTAAAACCTGCGGCCCAACACATCATTAACATTTTAGCTCCTTTATTTGCGACGTCTAAGAAATCCCAAGCTTGCATTACATCTGGCGCTGTCGCTGTTGCTCCGTGCTTTTCCCATAACGATACATTTCTTGTTTTAAACGCTTCTATAGTGACTTCTGCAAGCGCAGCAGTACTTGATAATGCATAAGGTGTACAGTGAATTCCTTTTGGTACAAATACTTTTACCTCAGGACACATCATCCAAATTTGTCTGTTTAATTCCTCTTCGTTATCAAACAATTCGTGATGACTCATACAAATTAATTCTAATGGGTGCGTGTGGACAACCGCTAGATTTTCTGGATGGTGAATAGAGTTAAAAAGGTGGATGCTTGAGTGCGAAATTAACTCACAAGTTGGACCGAAGTTGTCACGTTTTCCTCCCCAAACAATAGAATATGCTGTTGCATCTTCATTAATGTAAAGAATACATGATACTTCATCTAACTTATCTACTAAATCTCTTAAGTAACAACCTGTTCCTGTAATATAAATCACAAAACCTGCTGCTCCTTTTGGAAAATCGAAAGGCACTTCTTCGCCAATACCTTGAACTTCTTCTTTTTTAAAGAACGAGGTCAAATTCATCGAAATATTTCCTGCATTTCGTTCTGCCCATTCACGTTGCCATAAATAACCAGCGACTTCTGATACCTTTTTTAATTCTGCTTCTACTTGATTTGGAAGTTTTATCGTTTTCATCTACTTTGAATTTTAATTGGAACAAATTTACATCCACTAATAACAATATTAAATATTCAAAATCCGTATTTTTGTATCTAATTCAAACATCGACACATCATGAAGTTTGTAAAAGACATAGAATTAGGAGATCCTTCATCTAACCATCAAAATTTTATCGACCTGAAATTAAAGCTTTTATGCTGCAGATATTGGTTATTAGAATTATGGGATTGTCACGAAATGGTTTTTCCGTTTTGGAGGCTATATTGGAATAAAAACACAGGCGGCCAATTAATACATCAGGATAATGTGTTTGAAATGGACACAAATCACCTCTATATTATTCCTCCTTTTACGTCGTTCTCTTCGCGCTATACCAAAAATCATATTTATAACGACGGTGTTCATGTTGCAGGAAAACAACTAAATACTAATTACAATGAAGACGACTTAGAAAATATGTTTTTGATTCACTTCTTTGTTCATTTTAATTTAGGTGTTCCGTTTGATAGTGTCTATCCTGGTATTTTAAAAATTGAATTAACAGATTATCTAAAAGATCGATTACAGTATTTAACAAGCCGTTTAAAAATTGAAAACAAAGATTTTAAACTTACTTTTAATCTAAAACTACAAGCTTTTATAAAAGAAGCTTTAACTAATATTGGTCCAGAATTATGGAAAACCATTAATATTGATGAACGCGTTTTAAAGGTCATTCGGTATGTTGAAGTTCATATCAATAAAAAATTAAGTAATGCAGAACTATCATCGCTCGTTAATATGGCACCAAATTCTTTTGCTAGATTGTTTAAAGAAGAAATGAATGTGACGCTACATCAATTTATTCAGAATAGAAAAATTGCTAAATCGTGCGAATTGTTTGAGCACACCAACAAATCTATAGAGGAAGTCTCTTTTAATTTAGGATTTTCGGATCGTTACCACTTTTCTCGTGTGTTTAAATCTGTTACTGGATTAACTCCAGCATCTTACAAATCTGGAAAATACACCTAATTTTAATTCTCTTTTAATAGGATATCGGTTTATTAAAAGTGGTTTAATTCTGAAATAAACCCTTATGAATATTTTGAGCAAGCAATTGGTGGATTTGAGAAACCTACACTCTATATTTTTTTAGTTATTTGCTGAAGTTAATAGCTTAACCAAAGTTAGTTAGAACTTTTATTAGCAATTTTAATTTTTAATATGGCGTCCCTTTTTATTACCATTTAAGATAAAAAAAACAAACTTTAAAAACCCGCCATGTTTAAATTGTACATATTATTGATTAATATGGATAAATACTAAAACCACATTATAACATAAGTTTGTTAACCGCATTTTCACAAAACAGTTCGAGATTTTACTCAATTACTATTAAAACCTTGAAATTATTACAAATATCATAAACTAAACATAAACAGTCATGAAACAATTTAATCAATTTATAAACGGAAAGTTTGTAAAATCAACATCTTCAGAAGTAACAAAAGTACTTAACCCTTGTACAGAAGAAGTATTGTCAGAGATACCACATGGTTCTGTTGAGGATGCTAATAATGCATTAGAAGCAGCAAAAGAATCACAGCATGCTTGGAAATCTTTAACTGCAATTGAACGTGCTGGTTATTTGAATAAAATGGCTAGTGTTATACGTGAGAACCGCGTGTTTTTAGCAGAAACCTTAGCTGCAGAGCAAGCTAAAGTAATGGGATTAGCACAAGTAGAAATAGATGTTACTGCAGATTATTTTGATTATTATGCAGGTTTTGCAAGACGTATAGAAGGAGAAATTATACAAAGTGACCGTCAGAAAGAACGTATCTTTTTACACAAAGCACCTATAGGTGTTGCTGTAGGTATTTTGCCTTGGAATTTCCCATTCTTTGTTATGGCAAGAAAAGTTGCTGCTTCATTAATTACAGGAAATACATGTGTAATTAAGCCTAGTTGTGTTGCACCTAATACCATTATGGAATGGGTAGATTTAATTCAAAAAATAGACTTACCAGCTGGTGTATTAAATTTTGTTTGTGGTTCAGGACCTGTTGTAGGTAATGCACTTAGTAAAAGTCCAACGACAGGCATTATTAGTTTAACAGGTAGTGTTTTTGCTGGTCAAAAAGTTATGGAAGCAGCATCTCAGAACATTACAAAAGTATCTTTAGAACTGGGAGGAAAAGCTCCTGCTATTGTTTGTGCTGATGCTAATTTAGAATTAGCTGTAAACGCCGTTGTTGGTTCTAGAATCATTTATAGCGGACAAGTTTGTAATTGTGCAGAACGTGTTTACGTAGAAGAGTCTATTCACGATCAGTTTTTAGAAATGACTACTGCTAAAATGAAAGCCTTAAAAGTAGAAGACGCTTTTTCTTCTAACAATCCTGATATGAGCGCTATGGTTTCTAAAGATCAGTTAGATAAAGTAGCAGAAATGGTTGAGTTTGCTAAAAAAGAAGGTGCAGAAGTTTTACTTGGTGGAAATAAGTCTAGCCAGTTTGACAAAGGCTATTTTTACCAACCTACATTATTAACCAATGTAAAACAAGATATGCAAATTATCCAAGAAGAAGTTTTTGGACCAGTTTTACCAGTAATGAAATTTAGCACTTTAGATGAAGCTATTGCTTTAGCTAATGATTCTGAGTATGGTTTAACATCATCTATTTTCTCAGAAAACTTTAACAAAGTAATGCACGCTGCTGAAGAGTTAGAATATGGCGAAACCTATATAAACAGAGAACATTTTGAAGCTATTCAAGGTTTCCACGCTGGATGGAAAAAATCTGGAATTGGTGGAGCTGACGGAAAGCATGGTATGGAAGAGTATCTTCAAACTAAAGTCGTTTACGCGCAATATAGATAGAAATTAATAGCAAGTTAGATTAGCACTATTCATTTTTATAAATCAATTTGAATGGTGCTTTTTTTATAATTGAAATAAAATTCATTTCGCAATGACTAATACAACAAAAGTACCAGTAGTTTCTAAGGAGGTTCTTATCCCATTTATACTCATTACGTCTTTATTTGCGCTTTGGGGATTTGCAAACGACATCACAAATCCTATGGTTGCTGCCTTTGGAACTGTTATGGAAATCTCAACGGCAAAAGCCGCTTTGGTTCAATTAGCATTTTATGGTGGTTATGCCACAATGGCAATACCAGCAGCATTATTTGTTAGAAAACATAGTTACAAAAAAGGCATAATGCTTGGTTTGGCACTATATGCTACTGGAGCTTTATTATTTTATCCAGCTGCTAAATTTGAAGTATTTGGTTTCTTTTTAGGATCACTTTATATTCTAACGTTCGGGCTTGCTTTTTTAGAAACCACAGCGAATCCGTTTATATTATCTATGGGCGACGAGCGCACAGCAACGCAGCGTTTAAACTTAGCACAAGCTTTCAATCCTATTGGATCTCTTTTAGGGATGTTCGTAGCATCAAAATTTATTCTTGTTGCTTTAGATTCTGATATTAGAAATGAAATGGGCGAACTTGTTTTTACAAGTTTAGATGAAGCTCAAAAAGCTGTAATTAGAACTCATGATTTAGGTATTATTAGAAACCCTTATGTCATTCTTGGATTTGTAGTCATCGCGATGCTAGTGGTTATAGGATTAACAAAAATGCCAAAACGACTTAAGAATGAAAATAAAACAAGTGCATCAGCTTCATTTAAAAGACTATTTAAAAATGGTAAATACAAAGAAGGCGTCTTAGCACAATTGTTTTATGTAGCGGCACAAATTATGTGTTGGACGTTTATTATTCAATATGCTGGTAATTTAGGCATACCAAAAGCAGAAGCGCAAAACTATAATATTGTGGCCATGTCCATATTTTTGGTAAGTCGCTTTATCAGTACGTTTTTAATGAAGTATGTCAACTCAAGAAAACTACTCATGATTTTTGCCTTTGGTGCTATGGCAACAATTTCGGGAGTTATTTTAATTGATGGCATCATTGGCTTATATTTATTAGTAGCTACCTCAGCGTTTATGTCCTTAATGTTTCCAACCATTTACGGAATTGCATTAAATGGATTAAGCGAAGAAGATTCAGCATTAGGAGCTGCTGGTTTAGTAATGGCGATTGTTGGTGGAGCACTAATGCCAATCTTACAAGGACTTATGATAGATATGGAAAGTATTGGCCCTTTTTCTGGTGTTAACTTTTCATTTATTCTACCTTTTATATGCTTCTGTTTTATCGCTTTTTATGGCTATAGAACTTTAAAAGTTTATAAATAAATTATACAATTATGGAAATAAAGATAAATCCAAAATACCCTTCGGTTACTGATTTGCGACAAAGAGCAATGGTAAAAATGCCAAAATTTGCATTTGAATACCTAGATGGAGGCTGTAATGAAGATATTAATTTAGATAAAAACCGTACAGATATACAGAAAGTTGAGTTAATGCCTCAATACTTATCAAAATTTGATAAATCTAATTTAAAAACAGAGTTGTTTGGACATACTTATGATGCTCCTTTTGGTATCGCTCCAGTTGGCTTACAAGGATTAATGTGGCCAAATGCTCCAGAAATCTTAGCAAAATCAGCTTTTGACCATAATATTCCTTTTATTTTAAGTACAGTTACGACGTCTAGTATAGAGCGCATTGCAGAAATAACAGAAGGAAAAAACTGGTTTCAACTGTATCATCCAACAGATGAAAAAATAAAAAGAGATTTGTTAGATCGCGCAGCCAATGCTGGTAATGACGTGTTAGTTATTTTGGCAGATGTTCCAACATTTGGTTACAGACCTAGAGATGTTAGAAACGGTTTAGCAATGCCACCAACGATGAGCGTTAAAAATATTCTAGAGGTTTTTACGAAACCAGATTGGGCAATTCAAACTTTAATCCATGGACAACCAAGTTTTAAAACCATGGAAAAATACATGCCAAAAGGTTTAAATCTGAAAAAGCTAGGCGAATTTATGGATGAAACTTTCACAGGACGCCTCAACACAGATAGAATCGCTTCATTGAGAGATCAATGGAAAGGAAAATTAGTTATAAAAGGAGTTGTTAGCGAAGAAGACACCGTAAAAGCAATCGATTTGGGTGTCGATGGTTTAATCGTTTCAAATCATGGAGGACGTCAATTAGATGCAGGGCAGTCTACTATTGTACCAATGACTAATTTGGCTCAAAAATACAAGGATCAAATAAAAATAATGGTGGACTCAGGTTTACGAGGAGGACCAGATATTGCAAGATCGATAGCAAGTGGTGCAGATTTTACGTTTATGGGTCGAAGTTTTATGTATGGTGTTGGTGCTTTAGGTAAGGAAGGTGGTAATCATACCATTTCTTTAATGAAGCGTGAATTTCAACAAGTCATGGAACAAGTATGTTGCGAACGGGTTGAAGATTTGCCAAAGCATTTAATTAAATAATAAAGCGAAACATCAATTATTAATAATGATGTTTTGCTTTAAAAAAATTATTAAACCGCGTCCTCATTAAACTCTAAAATATCTTTAGAGTTAAAACCAATATGAATAACATCTTCAATATGGGTAGCCTGTGTCATAACCGTTAATTGCTCACCAGATTCAAGTTTTAAAAGTAACTGAACTGAGTCACCGAGTTCAATTTTTTTAATGACCTCAGCTGTGGTGATGTATTCGCAATCAAAATTATTAGAAGATGGGTTTACTTTAATTTTTTCATTTCGGATGGCATGGCAACAGGTTTCTTTTAAGGGACACTGAAAGGCATTCTGAATGTTTTTATTGATATGAATTGTACTTCCAAATAAGGACGCTACATATAAGTTATTTGGCTTCACATATAAATTTGCCGCAGCATCTTTTTGAACCACTTTCCCCTTTTGTAAAATCAATATTTCATCGGCTACAGAAAGTGCATCTTGCGTGTCGTGTGTAACGAACAAAACTGTGACTTCTGTTTTTTTAATGATTTCGAATACTTCGTTACGTAATTGTGTTCGCAACATAGCATCGAGGTTGCTAAAGGGTTCATCTAAAATTAACAATGAAGGCTCTGGTGCCAAGGCTCGTGCCAAGGCGACTCGTTGTTGCTGTCCGCCAGAAAGTTGATGCGGATAGCGTTTTTCCATACCGCTTAAACCCACCAAATCTAACATGTCTTGAGCTCGGACTTTCTTGTTTTTTAGTTTTGAAATACCGTATAAGATATTATCTAAAATGGTTAAATGCGGAAAAAGAGCATACTCCTGAAAGACCAAACCTATCTTTCTTTTTTCAGGCTGAACAAATTTATTAACCGAAGCAATTACTTTATCATCTAATAAAATACTCCCATTGTCAGGACGTTCGAGTCCGGCAATTAAACGAACCAAGGTTGTTTTTCCACTGCCGCTTTCACCAACAATAGCACAGACATCTCCCGCTTTTAAATTAAAAGTCACGTTATCTAAAGCGTAATTTTTACCTTTATCAAAGCTTTTGGAAAGTGCATCTATTGTTAGCATTCTTATTTTTTAATTAATAATTTATTTAAAAATATGACCGGAATCATAGCAGTAAAGATAATGAAAAGAGATGGTATTGCTGCTTCCATAACCATTTCATCACTGGCATATTCAAATGCTTTTACAGCGAGTGTATCTATATGATAGGGTTTTAAAATTAAGGTTAAGGGTAGCTCTTTCATCACATCAATAAACACTAAAATTACAGCACTAAATACACCTGTTTTAATTAATGGGAATTCAATTTTAAAAAACGTTTTTAAGTTTCCGACACCTAACACTTTTGAAGAGTCCGGAATGGAATTATCAACTTTCAAGGCTGTGGATTCTATAGGATTATACGCTACAGCTAAAAAGCGCACCGCATAAGCATATAGCAATACCATTAAAGTGCCGTTGATGATTAGTCCAGAATCAATTCCGAAGTTACCCAAAACACCAATCAACCATTTGTCTAAAGCTAAGGTTGGAATCATAATTCCAATCGCAATTACAGCACCAGGAATTGCATACCCCAAAACACCAATTCTAGCGATATTCTTAATAGAACGAATGTTGCTCCATTTTGAAAAATAAATCAATAAAAGCGCAAAGAAAACAGTAAGAACTGCAGAGGAAATAGCGATGCCAAAACTTTGTAATGAAATCATAAGGAACTGCATATCAAAAACCGTAGATGCGGTTAAAAAGGCCCAATATAGTAATTGTCCTACTGGTAAAATAAACCCTAAAAGCACGGGTAAAAATACAATTGAAAATAGCAACCATCGTATAGACCGATTCGGCGTTTTTCGTTGCATTTGTTTACTGTTTGTTTTTGACGATGTAAACTTTAGTTTTCGTACTTGCCATTTTTCAAACAGAATTAAAGCAAAAACAATCACGATTAACAATGCGGATAAATACACGGCTGTCTCTGGCTCTTCCAGGGAAAACCAAGATCTAAATATTCCGGTGGTAAAGGTATTTACACCGTAATAACTTGCTGCACCATAATCGTTGAGCACTTCCATTAACACTAAAACTAAACCTGCAACAATGGCTGGTCTTGCCAATGGTAACATTAGTCTAAAAAAAGTTTTACGTTCTCCAACACCCAACACTTTTGACGCCTCTAGAAGATTGTTAGCTTGGTTAAGAAAAAAAGCTCTTGCGCTTACATAAACATACGGAAATAGTGAAATACTCAACACAAAAGCGAGTCCTGCTCTATTCATAATATCGATTCGTATAAAATCGAGATTTAACTGTCTCAATAGCAAATCTAGGCTTCCTCCATAATCGAAAATCCCAGCATAGGCATAACCTACTATATAGGAAGGAATAGCGAGTGGTAAGATTAATAACCACTCCATTTGTTTTCGAAATAAGAAATCGAAACGGGATACCAACCACGCAGAAGACACTCCTAAAAGCAAAACAAGTATACTACAAAAAAGGACGAGATACAATGAATTCCAAATATACTCTGGTAATAAATACGTCACTATATGACTCCAAGTTTCACCAGGTCCAGAAAACAGCTCTACACCAATAAATATAATAGGCAGTGCCAAGAAAATAACAATGGTCAGTGTAAGTACTGACCATCTGTTACTATCTCTTTTTAACCTTTGTAGCCTTGTTTTTAAGGAAAAAGGGTTGCTATTATTTCCATCCTGTTTCATCAAAAATCAAAACGGCTTTTTTATTATTTTCTCCTAAAGCATTCAGCTCTAAATTATCTTCTTTAAAATCACCCCAAGCCTTAATATCTTGAACAGGTTCAACACCCTCTAAAACTGGATATTCATAATTAGCTTCCGTGAATACTTGCTGTGCTTCTTCACTAATTAAAAACTCAATAAACCGAATCGCATTCTCTTTATTTGGTGCATATTTGGCTACACCAGCACCACTTACATTGATGTGTGTTCCTCTATTTTCTTGATTTGGGAAATACAAGCCTATTTGTTTAGCTACTTTTACTTCTTCTGCATCTGGTGAATTTAACATTTTACCAATATAGTATGAATTTACAATTGCCAAATCACCTTCTCCAGCCACTACAGCTTTTACTTGATCTCTATCGGAACCTTTTGGCGAGCGTGCCATATTTGCAACCATGCCTTCAGCCCAACTCTTAGCAGCTTCTTCACCATTGTTAGCTATGATTGATGCCATTAAGGATTGGTTATAAATATTAGAAGACGATCGTACCAAGATTTTACCTTTCCATTTGTCCTCAACTAAATTCTCATAAGTTGATAAGTCTTCAGGTGACACTCTATCTTTAGCGTATGCTATAATTCGTGCGCGTTTTGTTAAACCAAACCATTGGTTATCGCTATCTTGTAAATGCGCCGGAATGGCTTTTTCTAAAATTTCAGATTCAATTGGTTGCAACAAGCCTTGGTTTTTTGCCCGACTTAATCGTCCGGCATCAACCGTTATTAATACATCGGCAGGCGATTGCTTGCCTTCCATTTTCATTTTCTGAATTAACTCATCTGCACTCGCATTAATCACTTTGACTTCGATACCCGTTTTGTCTTCAAACATTTTGAAAATATTCTGGTCTGGCTCATAATGGCGATGTGTATAAACATTGACCACCTGATCTTTAGCTGTTTCTACTAATTCAGAATTATCCTTCTTCTTATTATCGTTTCCACAGGCAACTAATAAAGCAAAAGCTGCCAAAGCAAATAATTGTTTCTTCATTTTATCTCTGTTTTTCAAAAAACAAATATAACAATTTAGAATGGGTACAAATAAGAAAACTGAAGCTAAAACCATAAATTAAGAAACATTTAAGGTTTTTAAAAAACCTAAAAAGTAAGCCTTTAGCAGTATCACAGCATATCGATAATAAACCCTATTAATTGATTTTCTACGAAACGGTATTATAAAATTCGCTGTACCTCTAAGACTATATATTCTAAATAAATGAGGTCTTCATTTTAATTAAATAATTTCATGTCTTAAAAACTACGTAAATTTGTAATATGGAAGAAAAGCTTTTACGCGATGTAGAAATCTACGTTGCCGAACTGTTAACTAAACAGCTCAGTCCAACAAACTATTATCACAATGGCATTCATACAAGAAGAGTTGTTGCGGATATTACAGAATTAGCAGCTAAGGAAAACTGTACAGAACAGGACACTTTGGTATTGCTATTGGCTGCATGGTTTCATGATACAGGCTATATTTTTTTAGACACTGGTCATGAAGAAGAAAGCGTTAAAATTGCACGTTCTTATTTAAAAGAACAGAATCTACCTCAAGAGACTCTAAACCAAGTTGAGCAATTAATTTTGGTCACAAAAACAGGATCAAAACCAACTAATAACCTCGAAGCCATTATTAAAGATGCCGATTGCGGTCATATCGCATCTGAAGACTATTTAGATATTTCAGAAAACTTATTAAAAGAATTAAATGCTAAAAACGACGAAGAGCTTTCTGAAATTGAATGGATGGAACAGAATCTAATCTTCCTTAAAAACCATTCGTTTTTTTCTGATTCGGCGAAACAAATTTGGCAACCTAAAAAGGAACTTAATGTATTAGAAATACAAAATAAGTTACACAAACTAACGGCTAAAGAGAACAAAAAAGACAAAAACACTAAGTTTGGAAGAGGTGTAGAAACCATGTATCGTGTACAATTAAAAAATCATATAGAATTAAGCGCCATTGCAGATACCAAAGCCAACATTTTACTCTCTGTAAATGCTATTATTATTTCTGTTGCGCTATCTAATTTAGTTCCTAAGCTCGATAATCCATCGAATTTATTTTTGGTGTATCCTACATTAATTTTAATGCTTTTTAGTGTGGCATCTGTGGTACTGTCGGTATTATCTACACGACCTAAGATTTCTAATGTCGCTATTACGAAAGAAATGATTAAAGAGAAAAAAACAAATATTCTCTTTTTTGGAAATTTTCATAAGATGAATTTGCAAGATTTTGAATGGGGAGTCGACTACTTAATGGACAACGAAGAAACATTATACAATTCACTGACTAAAGATTTGTATTATTTAGGTTTGGTGCTTAATAGAAAATATAAATTACTACGCATCACTTATACCGTTTTTATGTTCGGAATTATTATATCGGCAGCGGCATTTGTATATAGTTATTATATAAATATGCCTTTATAATTTTAATTTAAACACTATGAATAACAGAACTACAGGCCCTTTTAAAGTAATTATCTCTTTGCGTTTGTTAAAAGAGAAGTTTGAAGGTTTGTTACAATCAAAAAACAGCACTGTTCAGTCACAAGCAAAAGAAGCATTAAAAATATTTGACAATCATCCTGTATTAGAGAAGGGAACCGATTCTATTGACGATTTTTTAACCAACAAACCTGTTATAGATCAGTTAATGTCTTTACTCTTTCCGCCAACGCTTACAGAAAATGAGATTAAAGCAGCAGTTACTCCCTACTCTAATGATATATTTTATTGTAGTTCAAGATTAGAGAACATCATTACTAATCACAAAAAAAGTGATAACGTTTTTAATGACCTGTATAAGGATTACGAAGACTCTTTCGATTTACTTACTTACGCTATAATACTAAATGCTTATTATAAATTTAATGTCGATTTTGAACGACCGAAAACACTCTCTATTACTGATGAAAACGGAGAAAAGAAGCGTTATCGTGTAGCTTTTAATGCCGATTTTTTAGACATCTATCCAAATGAAAACGCCATTGAAATTACTGAGGATATTTTAGACGAGTTATTAAGCAATGCCAATACAATAGATATTTGGAAAAAATACTTCCCAAAAGATTCTTGGACTATTGAAGGTTTCGGAATTGTAAACCTCATAGACACCTCATTAGACGAACGTATCGATGACTTTAAAACGCATTTAATTCAACCTAATAGCGAAAGTTTTGATTATTTAATTCACGATATTAGGCGCATATTTAATATTCCAGATTTACAACTCGGAAGTTATAGCGTAGAACATAATAAAATTATTTCACCGTTTGATCGAAATTTTAATATGTTAACTTTAGTACAAGACGAAGATGTTAGTATTAATGAATATGCATGCGAACATATTAACTGCCAGCTTTTTAGAGACGCTAAACCTATTATTATTTCAAATGTAGAAACCTATCACAAACAGACCAAAGGCAATAGACTAAGCCAAACATTATTAGATAAAGGATTAAAAAGTGCGGCGCTTATTCCTGTGCCTATCAATGGAGAATTAGGTTTTATAATAGAATTAGCTGCCTTTAAAACTAATCAGCTTAATGCCATTAACATGGTGAAGCTAGACTCTATATTACCTTTTATATTAAGCTATTCTAAACGGACGTTTTCAGAACATCAGAACGAAATAAGTGCCATTATACAACAAGAGTGTACGGCAATACATCCGTCTGTTCAATGGCGATTTGAGGAAGAAGCTAGCAAATATATTCAGGAGAGAAACTATGGTGAAGATCCTGTATTTGAAGAGATTGTTTTTAAAGATGTAGTACCGCTTTTTGGTCAAATTGATGTCGTTGGGTCTTCAAACGCTAGAAATGAAGCCATCATAGCTGACTTAGAACGACAATTGGAAAAAAGTAAGGAACTACTTAGAAATAGAATTAAAATAAATTTACCGTTTTACGAACAGTTAATTTTTCAAATTGATAAGTACTTAATAGAATTAAAGCAAAATTTCCACACCAATTCAGAACAAGAAATTAATATCTTTTTTGAAAAACAATTGTTTCCTTTATTTGAGCATTTTCAAACTAATTCTAACAACAGTAAAGATGTAGACGAATTTTTAAGAACCATCGATAAGACCACTAGTAGTTTATACGATGCCAGAAAAGCATATGATATTACTATTGAAATGGGTAATAATGCCTTGTCTTCATTTTTAGACCAACAACAACTAAAGGCGCAAGATATATTTCCGCATTATTTTGAAAAATTTAAAACAGATGGTATAGAACACAACCTTTACATTGGCCAATCCATTACAAAGCATTTAAATTATCATCCAACGGTTTTATACAACTTGCGATTATGGCAACTACAAGTAGCTTGTGAGATGGAAGCCATGTACTACGAAAAACAAAAAGAGTTTCCATTGCAATTAGAGGTAGCCTCTTTAATACTCGCTTACGATGTACCGATTACCATTCGTTATCGCATTGATGAGAAGCAATTTGATGTAGATGGCGCTTATAATGTACGCTACGAAATGATAAAAAAGCGTATCGATAAAGCGCACATAAAAAACACCAATGAACGTTTAACACAACCACATAAACTGTCTGTTGTGTACTCAAGCAATGTGATGGAAAAAGAATATTTAGCTTATTTCGAGTTTTTGCAAGCCAAAAATTACATCGGAAATGCTATCGAAATTGTAGAGTTAGAAGAACTTCAAGGCGCTAGTGGCATAAAAGCTATTAGAGTAGATATAAACAGAAAGCTTCAAAAAGTATCAGATATTTTTACTATAGAAGATTTACAAAACGTGTAAAAACAGACGATGTTATGAAAGCAAAACTACTATTTGGGTTTATTATTACTGGATTTCTTATGAGTGGTTGCGCCACTTATAAGCCCTACAATGTCAATTCTAATTATGATGAACTTAAGGGCATCGACAACAAGACGACCAATGTTTTTTTAATTGGTGATGTCGGAAAACCTGAAGCCGATGGCTCAGCACCAAAATCTTTACTAAAGTTACAACGTCAATTTGGTAACGCAGACAAAAACGACGTGCTTTTATTTCTAGGAGATAACATTTATCCTAAAGGGATTCCTTTAAAAAATGATAAAGCCATAAAAGATGCTGAACATGCCTTAAATCTTCAACTAGAAGCCGCTAAAACATTCCCTGGCCATGTTTATTTCTTGCCTGGAAATCACGATTGGTACAGCGGTTTAAAAGGCTTAAAGCGACAAGAGAAAATGGTTGAAGACGCCTTAGGTAAAAACACTTTTCAACCAGAAAATGGCTGTCCCATTGAAAAAATAAACCTTAGTGACGATATTGTTATGCTCATGGTAGATTCGCACTGGTATATTACCAATTGGAATAATCATCCTACCATCAATGATGATTGCGAAATAAAATCGCGAGCTGACTTTTTAGACGAATTTAGAAGTGAAATAAAAAAAGCACGAGGAAAAACGACTTTAGTAGCTATTCACCATCCCATGTATAGTAATGGGCCACATAATGGACGTTATGGTGTGAAAGAAAACATGAAGCCACTACCAATTCTTGGTACTATAAAAAATATTTTAAGAACTTCTACCGGAATCGTAAATGCGGACTTATCAAATCAATTTTACAATGACCTCCGAAAAAACCTTGTGGTTGCTGCACAACAAAATGATAATGTAATTTTTCTTTCTGGTCACGAGCATAATTTGCAATATTTAGAAACAGACAATATTACTCAAATTGTTAGTGGCTCAGGTTCTAAAAGTACGCCATTAAGAATGCGAAACCCTAATAATTATGGCCATTCCGTTCCTGGTTATGCCGTTTTAAATATAGGAAATGATAAGTCGGTTGATGTTCAGTTCTTCAATACTGAAGCTGGCGAAATTGAATTTTATAAACAAATAAAACAACCTGAGCCAGTTTCAGAACTCAATTATCCTAAGGTCCTTTTAGATTCAGTAAGTGCTTCAATCTATCCTAAAGAAGACACTAAAAAATCTGGTTTTTATAAATTTCTTTGGGGCGAACGGTATCGCGACGATTATAGTACTAAAGTTAAAGCAAAAGTGGCCTACTTAGACACTTTAATGGGTGGCCTAAAGCCATTTAGAAAAGGAGGAGGCACTCAATCAAAAACACTACATTTAAAGGATACAGATGGTAAACGTTATGTAATGCGTGCTATGAAAAAGCAAGCGGATCAATTTATGCAAGCAGCCATTTTTAAAGATCAATATGTAGAAGGGCAATTTACAGACACCGCTACCGAAGACTTATTAGAAGATATTTTTGCAGGTGCCTACCCATATGCTCCTTTTACTTTGGCAGCACTCTCGGAAGCTATTAATCTTCCACATTTAAATCCTAAACTATATTATATCCCTAAACAAGAAGCTTTAAATTCATATAATGACGATTATGGAAATGAACTTTACCTATTTGAAGAACACCCTTCTGACGGTCATACAGCATTAGGAACAGGGAATTTTACAGGAGAAATTGAAAGCACTGTAGATATGCTACAAGACGTGTTAAGTGATGAATCTAAAATAATAGATGAAAAAGAATTTATAAAAGCACGCTTATTCGATATGCTTATAGGTGATGCTGACAGACATCAAGATCAATGGCGTTGGTTAGTATTTGAGAACGACGGAACCACAATTTACAAGCCTTTGCCAAGAGATAGAGACTTTGCTTTTTCTAAAGTCTCTGATGGCCTTTTGTTTGGTGCTGGTGTAACACTTATTCCTATGGCAAGGAAATTTAGAAAATACGAAGCAGATTTAAAAGATGTTAAGGGTTTTAATATTTCGGGGTTTGCATTGGATGTCGCTTTTATTTCAGAAGCCAATAAGCTAGATTGGGATGAACAAGTACAATTTATTCAATCTCAAATAACGGATGATGTTATCGACCGCGCTTTTAGTAATACACCTAAAGAAGTAGATGCCGATAACATTGCTGCCATAAAAACAATTCTAAAAGAACGTCGTGCTAATCTTCAAAAAATTTCTGATCGCTATTTGAAGTTAGTTAACAAATATGCCGTTATCACAGGAACAAATAAAGATGACTATATAAGTGTGAAAGCTTTAGAACATGGTAAGGTTGAAGTAGCACTATATCGCAAAAAAGATGACACCATTAAAGATCGTTTTCATCATAAAATCTACGAACCAAAAAGCACAAAAGAAATCTGGATTTATGGTTTAGATGATAAAGATAGTTTTAAAATTGAAGGAAAAATTTCTAAAATTAAAGTACGTCTTATTGGTGGACAAAACAACGATGATTACGAAGTAGAAAACGGTAAAAACATTGTTATCTATGATTACAAATCAAAGAAAAATGATTTAAAAGAAGCTAAAAAAGCTCGAATTAAATTAACAGATGATTATAATACTAATGTATATGATTATAGAAAAATAAAGAATAATGTTAATCAAATCATTCCTATGCTAGGTGCCAACCCAGATGATGGGCTTAAATTAGGTTTTACTAACACCTATACAACTTATGGATTTGAACGTAATCCGTTTACATCGCAACATAAAATTAACGCTGCCTATTATTTTGCAACCGATGGCTATGAATTAGGTTATAAAGGCGAGTTTGTCAATGTCTTTGGTGGTTTAAATTTTGGGTTCCAAGCGCATTTCCAAAGTCCAAATTATAGTGTCAACTTCTTTGGCTACGGCAATGAAACTGAAAATTTTGATGATGATTTCGGTTTAGATTACAACAGAGTTAAAACTAGAATTTTTCGTGTAAGTCCACAACTTATCTGGAATTCTAAACGTGGAAGCCTTATACATTTTGGTGTTAGTTATGAAGTCAATGAAATTCAAAACACCGATAATCGTTTTGTTTCGGATAACAACGTATTACCCGAAAATATCTTTGATGAAGAGCATTTTGGAGGTATAAACGCAAAATATGACTATTCAAATTACGATAATAACGCCTACCCAACCAATGGTATGAATATTTCCATTGAAACAGGCTATAAAAACAATCTAGAAGTTAGCGATCGTAGTTTTGGTTATTTAATTACTGATATAGGTTTTGCAAGACAACTCAATCCATCCGGACGATTAGTTTTTGCGACAAAATTTAAGAGCCATTTAAATTTTGGTGATGGGTTTGAGTTCTATCAGGCCGCATCAATTGGAGGTACTGATGGTTTAAGAGGTTATAGAAACCAACGTTTTACCGGAAAGAATGCCTTTTATCAAAATACAGATTTGAGATATAGTTTTAACCGTATAAAAACACAATTAATTCCTATTAAATTAGGGCTTTATGGAGGCTTTGATTATGGCCGTATATGGTTAGAAGACGATACTTCTGAAAAATGGCACAACGCTTATGGTGGTGGTTTTTTCATAAATGCCGTGGATTTATTATCTGCAAACTTAGGTGTATTTAATTCTACCGATGGTGTTAGAGTCTCCTTCGGAATGGGCTTTGATTTTTAAAAGAACAGTGTCCTAAATTCATTTTTTTATCTAAAACAGAAAAGAGACTGTCTAAAAAGGCAGCCTCTTTTTTGTTCAAAAACATAATAGAATTACTAATATATAGTGCCTCATCGTTAAACCTAGAATTAATTTACAGGTTAGTGGGATTATCGTTTGTAATTACTTTTTCTATTAATATAAGTCCATATAATAATTAAAAATGTATCATACGTCTTTAGAGCCTTGTTTAGAGTGTTTTACATGAAATGAGTACGTTTTTGGATGAATTAAGCAAAACTAAGTCAGTATTATAGCTTATTTTTGTACTCCTACTTATAAATCCCCCAAACCTATGAAAAAACAACTACACTTTATGATGCTTTTAGTCCTTACAGGATTAGGCACTTATCAACTAAATGCGCAAGGTGCAATTTTTGAAGAAACGACAGATGATCTTTGGACCACGCCAGCAAACTGGTCAACAGGCACATATCCGACTGATGTAGCAATCATGAAAACTAAAGCCAATTTAAATGGTGGCTCTTTTTCTTTAGATGATATACAAATCTCTGGAACTTCAGTAACCATTTACAATGGGACTTTAACAATTGGTAGTGCTGCTACAAGCAATAATGCTATTGGTAATAATGCTAACAATGCCACAACCATCTTTGACTGTAATATAAATTTTAACACAAATAAGAGAATTAGAAATGATGAAACAAGTCAATTAATTTTCGCTGATGGAAATACACTTGCATTAGGAACATCGGCTGTTAATCTTGTTAACTTATCTACTGTTCACCCTATAGAATTCAATGGAACTGTCACAGGAAGTAATAGTATTCGAATTAGAAATGAATTAATTTTAGGAACTAACTCAGATTTAACAGGTTTTTCTGGTAGTATCGATTTTATAGGTTCTTCAGATGCTTTATTAACTGTAAACGGAGAAAACACTATTGGAGGTTCTATATTAAATAATGCATCTGCAACAGCAGAAGTAATATTCAATGCCAACCAAAACAATATGAATAATCTTAGTCTTAATGCAAATACACTAGCATTAAACTTTGATTCAACAGTTACACTAGTTCAGTTTTCAGGAGCTACAATATCTACAGGTATCGTAGACTTAAAAAACTACACATCTGGAGTCCTTAAAATAGGAACTACAAGCGGCACCGTACCGCAATCCGAATTAGACACATGGCTTATTGATGGTGCAGAACCACTAGATGGTACACTGGTACAAAATAACGATGGTTATATTACTAAAGTTACACCAACAAGCGAAACTTACACCTCAACAACTGGTCAAAGAATGAATTGGGAAGACACATCCACTTGGGTTGGAGGTGTTGTACCTAATGCGAGTAGCGATAACATCATAATCCATGGCCTTATAACAATAAATTCGGACGTCAATGTAAACAACTTTACCATTGTAAATTTTGATGGTTCGGATGTTGAAAAAGAACGCGTAATAGTGTCTCCTGGACACTCACTTATTGTAAATGGCGATGCTGTAACAAGAAGTGGTCAACTTTTCGCTCAGAGTGACTCTGATAGTTTTGGTAGTATAATTTTTAAAGGTGCTATAGATGGAGATATTAGATATTATAGACATACTAATACGTTTTCTGGCAACGATTTAATATCTGCTCCAGCAACGAGAGTTTTTAGTGATTTTGTAAATGATAACAGTGTTAATTTATACGCGAACCCAGCATTAACAACCCAAAAGTTATTTGGTCCTTTTGACAATGACGCTGGTGAATACCTAACTTGGGATGAAGTATCAAATGGATCTGAAAATATAGTACCTGGAATAGGTTATAGAACAGCAACAGTTGCTGGAGAAAGATCTACGCTTTTAATTAGAGCTCAGCCAGCATCACCTACGGTAGATGTGCCTGTTTCCATTTCAGATGGAGATGACCCTACTTATGGTAAATGGAACTTAATAGGAAACCCGTTTCCTTCTTATTTAGATTTTGGCGCTTTTTTCACTGAGAACTCAAGTCAATTTGATACAGGAGCTTTTCAAGCTATTTACGGTTACGATGCAGATGATAGTAATGGTAGTAATTTTACAATTTGGAATAACCTTAATTATGCTGATAAAATTACTCCAGTACAAGGTTTCTTTGTTAGAACTAAATCTGGTGGAGGAACTGTAACTTTCAAACCAGAAATGAGAACTATTGGTAATTCAGATGATTTTATTGCTGGCAGATCATCAACACCTAATTATGTTCTTTCAGAACTATTCTTATCTAACGGATCATCTAATTACACTACAAAAATATACTTTGTAGAGAACCAAACGAGAGGTTTAGATCCCGGTTATGATGCTGGTGCTTATGCAGGCTCTGCAAAAGGTATCTTTACACATTTGGTTGAAGACAATACAAATATTGAAATGGCTATTCAAGCCTTACCATATAACAACTTTAACGATGTGGTTGTACCACTAGGTGTTAAAAATGAAGCAGGTGTACAATTAACATTAGGCCTAAATGCTACAACGGTTACCTTACCTTCTAGTGTTAATGTTTACCTTGAGGATAATGTTACAAACACTTGGACACTATTAAATAATAGTGATTATGTATTTACACCATCTGAGGAATTAAATGGAACAGGACGATTCTATGTACATTTCTCAACAAATGTGCTATCCGTAGATGACAATTTGTTAAATGGTTTACATATCTATTCAAACCAATCATCAAAAACAGTAGTGGTTAAAGGACAATTAAATTCTAAAACTACAGCTAAATTATATGACATACAAGGTCGATTAGTATTACAAAATGTATTAAATACATCGAACATTACAAATACTATTGATGTTGGCAATCTAAAAACAGGGGTTTACATTGTAGAGTTAACGAGTAATACGCAACACCGAACTCAAAAAGTTATAATAAAGTAAAATAGGATAGACTTCCAATTTTAAAACTAAGTACATCAAAGAAAAACCGCAATATCTTGTTCATATTACGGTTTTTTCTTTTATTGAGAATTGATAACAGTTATTTTGCTTATGCTATTTATATTTAATATGTTATTACAATGCAGACAAACAAAGCACTATATTTAAACAAAATCAATTTGTATCTAAAATTTATGAAAAGACCATTTGCTCAAAATGTTGCCTTACTATTGATACTTACAGCAATTTTCAGTTGTAAAAATGAAGTAAAGCAAGACACTACCAAAACGGATAAAATTAATCCTGTAGAAACACCTGCAATACCTGATGCTCCTGAAGGCATGGTTTGGGTAGAGAAGAAAACGTTTTTACAAGGTGCCAAAGATACAGATCAATACGCAATGCCAAGAGAAAAGCCAGCGCATAAGGTGACTGTTGATGGTTTTTTTATGGATGCTACTGTAGTTACTAATAGACAGTTTAAAGCCTTTGTAGAAGCAACCAACTACGTAACTATCGCAGAACGTGAGATTGATTGGGAAGACATGAAAAAAGAATTACCTCCAAACACACCGAAGCCTCACGACTCTATTCTTCAACCTGGCAGTTTAATTTTTAATAAAGATGTTAATGCCGTTGTAAACATGCAGAATTATGGACAATGGTGGACATGGAAAACAGGAGCGAATTGGAGGCATCCAGATGGCCCTGAATCAACTATAGAAGGTAAAGATGATTATCCTGTAGTTCATGTGGCCTATCCAGATGCTTTAGCGTATTGTGAATGGGCAAATCGACGTTTACCTACCGAAGCTGAATGGGAGTCTGCTGCACAAGGTAAAAACACAAACACCATTTTTACTTGGGGAAATGATGCGGCAAAATTAGATGCGAATGCCAATACATGGCAAGGCGTTTTTCCTACTAAAAATGAGTCTCAAGATGGGTTTGAATTTATTTCTCCTGTAAAATCGTATCCTCCAAATAGTATTGGACTTTACGATATGGCTGGAAATGTATGGGAAATAACCAGTGATTTTTTTAATGTAAACTATTACAGTGAATTAGACACCTCTAAGCCAATTGTTAATCCTAAAGGGGCTGAAAAGCATTTTAATCCTAATAATCCGTATCAAGTAGAACACGTGATGAAAGGTGGTTCATTTTTGTGTCATGCCTCATATTGTGCTAGTTTTAGAATATCGGCTAAAATGGGCGTTTCTGTAGATTCTGGATCCGATCATATGGGCTTTAGAACGGTTGCTGCGCCAGAGATGTTAGCCTCGAAAGAGTAGCCTAATCTTTCACATATATAACTAAAAAAAGGGAACGTTAGCGTTCCCTTTTTTTAGTTCATAAACTGATTTGCAATACGTGTCTGTAAAGTGTCATCTCTATAACGCTTAGTCTATCAAAGAGAAGTCTGTTGATACTCTCGTTACTCTAATATAAAACGCTCCCCAATCTTCATTATCCTTGGTCGTAAACCAAGCACTCATATCGGTTTCGCCTTCAGTAAAGTTACCTGTAAAGCTTATCACTTTTGCATCTTTTTCTACAGTCTTAGTTTGTTCCCAAGCTCCAATTTTTACGCCACCAGATTTAAAATTCATGGTTATACCTTCAGCAATAGCTTCGGTAGAAATGGTACCTTCTTTGCCTTCTACAGCTGCATTAATGGCTAAATCAGCTTCAAAAGGCCATCTGCTTAATTCAATAGTATACGTTCCAGATTGTTCAAAGGCTACGGTAAATTCGCCGCCAACAGGATTCTTTTTTGCTTCTCTAATGAAATTCTGATTCCATGGAATTTTAGAATCGTGCACATGTGTATCATGACAGGTTAATTCTATTGGGTTTTGCTGATCTGACCCTAAAACGATAATAGGAAACTGATTGAACTCCGTAGAGACCGAACTCCACCATTCGTTATAATAGCCACGCATTTGTTCTACTTTTTCAGGGAACTGAGCAGCTAAGTCATTTTCTTGACCTGGATCTTTAGAAATATCATATAATTCTTTACCATTAACCAATCGCATCTTGTCTGACATCACCGCACTTTTTCTCCATTTTATAGGACTTTGTACACGCTGAGAATCGGTAATAAGATAATCTCTACCAATGGTTTCTTCTTCACCTAAAATCAATGACGAAATATCTGAACCATCCATTTCTTTTTGTCCTTCCGGTAATTCTAAATCACATAAGGTTGCTAAGGTTGGTAAAATATCTAAATGTGCTGTTAAATCTGTTACATCTCTACCACCTTCAATATTTTTCCCTGGATACTTAATGAAAAATGGCACACGGTGTCCACCTTCATATTCACTATTTTTGGTGCCTTTCATTCCTGCATTAAAACCGTAAAGTTCACCTCCTACTTTCTTATATCCTGAAGCCGTTCCGTTATCAGTCATAAAAATTACAATGGTATTATCTGCAATATTTAAATCTTCCAATTTCTGTTGAAGTTTTGCAACGTTGTCATCTACATTGGTAATCATTCCATAAAATATCTTTTGAAATTCAGGAATGTCTAAATCTTTATATTGATTATAATAGTCTTCAGGAACGTTGAATGGAAGGTGCGGTGCGTTTGCAGAAATATAAGCGAAAAACGGCTCATCCTTTTTATCTTCAATATATTTTATAGCTTCATCAAACCAAACATCAGTACAATAGCCCTCAAACTTTGTAGGCACACCATTTTTAAAATAGGTATCATCAAAATAATCATTATCCCAATAATCTGGTGTTTGTCCAACACCTCCGCCACCATGCATAATAGTGTATTTAAACCCTTTATCTTGTGGTCTAGAAGGATACGTATCTCCTAAATGCCATTTACCAAACATAGCGGTTTCATAGCCGTTTTCTTGAAACACATCAGCCATAGTCACTTCATCATCCCTTAAAATAGACACACCGCCGATGGTATGCCAAACCCCAACTCTATTCGCATATCGTCCGGTCATTAAACCCGATCTTGAAGGCGCACAGGTTGGTCCCACATGAAAATCTGTTAATCGTACAGATTCGTCATGAAGTTCGTCCAAAGCAGGCGTTTTAACTAAGGTGTTACCATGAGCACCTAAATCCCCATAACCTTGGTCATCTGTAATAATAACAATGACATTAGGTTGTTCTGTTTTTTTAGTTTCAGATGTCTTTGTTGATTGAGACGTACATGAAAACGTCAGTCCCATAAGGGCCATTAATACAATTATTTTTCTATTCATTTTAATGTTATTTATTGATGCTAATCTATTTAGGTAATTCTTTTTTCCAATCGTTCCATAAGCCTTTAAGTTCACTGACCACTTGCTTATTGCTTTCTGCTACATTATTTTTCTCAAACGGATCTTTAGAAATATTGTAGAGTTCTACTTTATTAATGTCTTCATTAAATAAGAGTTTCCAATCGCCATCTCTAACCGCACCTTCAGCCCAATGATCTGTTTTTACTTTTGGAAAACGCCATTCCCAAAACAACGGTTTTGTCCGTTCAAAACTTTTGTTCTCTAAGATTGATGTTATATTTTCTCCATCAATACTATAGTCTTTTGGTAATTCTGTTTCTGCTAAGTCTGCAAAGGTTGGCAATAAATCTACTGTAGATAATACACTGGTAGAATCTACTTTACCTTCCTGTACATGATTTTTCCATTTTACAATAAAAGGCACCACAACACCACCTTGAAGAATATCTACTTTTCTTCCTCTTAGACCTGCTGTAGAACCGGCCTCTTTAGAAGGTCCCCATCCTGCAGGGCCATTATCACTAGAAAAAATAATTAAAGTATTGTCATCTAATCCCATTTCTGAAATGGACTCTAATAAGCGTCCCACATGAAAATCGGCATCTTTTAAAACCGCATAATAGGTTTCCTTACTTGGTGATAAGCCTTTAAAATCTTCACGTTGTTCTTCTGAAGGCCATAAAGGGGTATGCGGATCTTTTAACCAAAGATTGACAAACATAGGTTGTTTACCCTTATTTTCTTTGATAAAATCAATCGTTTCATCTACAGCAATTTTACTAGAACTTTGTACCCATAAGGTATCTGTATCCATAAATCGTGTGGTTGGCCATTTTTTATCGCCTTTCCACGTTGGTCCGTTTCCATTCCAAACTCTAGTTTCATCATAACCATATGTTTTAGGTTCTGGCGCAGAAGGATCTCCATGCGGTTTACCACCACCTCCTAAATGCCATTTACCAAAATGTGCCGTTTTATAGCCTGCTTTTTGCATGGTTTTCGGTAAATACACAGGTAAGGAATCATTTAAATAGTTTGGCATATTGCGTCTTGCATTCACTTCGTTACCTGCAAAATGAGCATGAACTTGATGCCTTGCTGGAAAATGTCCTGTTAACACCGAAGCGCGACTTGGTGAACACACACCGCTAGTCACGTGAAACTGTGTATAACGTGTTCCTTCAGCTGCCATTTTATCAATGTTTGGCGTAACTACTTCCGTGTTTCCATAAACGCCTAAATCACCATATCCCCAATCATCTGCAAAAACAAAAATGATGTTTGGTCTTGAATCTTCTTTTTTTATAGCTTCTTTCTCTGCTACAACTTCTTTTTTAGTGTTGTTGCATGAAAACATTGTCATAAGAACGACACCTAACACAATGTGTTTTATTGGATTTATGCTCATTGTAGAATTAATTTTTAAACGTTTCTGTTTTTTGTTCGTTGTGCAATGCTGTGGCTAATTCCTTGACTTTCTTTGGAAATTGACTTGCTAAATTTGTGGTTTGACCAATATCGTCTTTAAGGTTGAAGAGCTGAACCGTATCCTTAGCTGTGGCAAAACGCTGCCCTTCTTCAAACCACTTTGGAATTCTGGTGTGGTAACCATCTTTATTATTAATGTACAACCAATCCCCTTTTCTAATCGCATACTTAGATGCCCAAGTATTATGGACAATAGTCGCTCTTACGGGTTCATTAGCATCCGTTAACCAGGCGTCTGAAAAATTATAACTATCGTGTTGAAAGCCTTTTGGTAACTCACTATTTGTAATAGATGCTAAAGTCTTTAGAAGATCAATCTGACTAAATAATTGCGTACTCTTAGTTCCTGGTTTTATTTTGTTTGGCCATTTTACAATAAAAGGCACATGATGTCCACCTTCGTAGATATCTCTTTTTACGCCTCTGAAGGGACGAGAACTATCATGATCATAATTTTTAATACGATCGTAAGCATAACGCTCCGATCCATTATCTGAAGTAAAAATAACAATCGTATTCTCGTCTGCATCAATGGATTTTAAAGCTTCTAAAACCTGACCGATAGCATCATCTGTTTGATATACAAAATCGCCATAAGGACCAGCTTCGCTTTTTCCTCTAAACGCTGCATTCGGAATAATAGGGGCATGAGGTGACGGAAAAGGCAGATATAAAAAGAATGGTTTTTCCGCTTTTTCTTGGTTTTTAATAAAGCTAACTGCAGAACTTGTGACTGTAGGTAAAACCTTGTAAAAATCCCAACCTTTAACGGCTGGGCCAGGTCTTAGCTCCCAGTTTCCTTCTAAGGCAAATTCTTTCTTTGGGTGTTCCAGCGTTATTGTTGGTACTTCGGTTACCTTATCATTTTCAATCCAAGTATATGGTGGAAAATTAATGGTACCATCGCCAAAATAAGAATCAAATCCGATAGATAAAGGACCATTAGGAATAGGTTTATCCCAATCGTAAGCCTGAGCTGGCCAGATTTCGACGTCCTTCTTTCCGTGTTTTGCTTTTATTTTTTCAGTAAAATCTTTGTTTCTGATGGACTCCCAATTCCATCCCAAATGCCATTTACCAATTGCGGCGGTGTGATAACCGTTGTTCTTAAGAATTCGAGGTAAAGTCACCTGATTTTCTTTAAAAACAGATTCGCCCATAGCATGTACGATATCATTAAAATCTCTCCAATGATAACGACCAGATAATAAAGCATATCGACTTGGCGTACAAACACCAGAAGAACTATGAGCATCTGTCATTAGCAAACCTTCTCTAGCTAATTGATCTAAATTAGGTGTTGGGATTTTAGATTGTGGATTTTGAATCGCCAAATCACCATAACCCATATCATCGGCGTAAAAAATAATGATGTTAGGTTTAGTAGCCTTAGTCGTTAGTTTTGTTTGTTCTGGTTGTTGTTGACAGGCTGTCAAGCACACCAAGATTAAAAGATAAAATGAAGCGCTTATTTTCATGATTTTGTTTTTATTCTTTCCAGTCAATAGTGGCTTTCTTATTTTCTAAATCGACCCAAACACTGGCATGTTCATAGTCTCGGGTTAAAATCCAATCCTTAACTTGCATCTCGTTTAAAGGCTTCCCTAAAGGCTTATCAAATTCTGGATACCACAATAGAGATCCCATACCTAAGCGATAGCCCCAATTGTAACTAATATACGAATGTTTTTGGGCTCCGGCTAAAAAAGAAGCCAACGCAAACGTTAGGTGTTCTTTAGAAATTTCCGCTTTTTCTTTATCAGATTTAGCCATAAAGGTTTTGTTTACCCATGCATTTTCTGGCCATGTCTTAAACACTACGATTTTACCACTCTTACCTGCTTTTTCCATTTCTTGGATATCCTTAAGCATACTTTCTTTGGTTTTGCTGTTAAAATATCCAAAATGCTCTATCATTACGGCATCTGTAAAATCTGGAAAATCATTACCACTATTTCTAACGGGTGTTGAACGTATACCATTATAAACGATTAATTTATCGTCTCCAATTTTAGCTCTGGTTTCTTCAATTAAATCTTTAAGGCCTTGCTGAATAGCATCATATTTTTCAGTTCCCCATAATCGTTTATTACCTGGATTTGTAACCTGAATCAAAGCATCAAAGAAAACACCATCAATGTTATCATTCTTTACATTGTCTAACGCAATATCTGACCACCAATCTCTAAGTTCGGGATTAGATAAATCATAACGCTTAATCCTTTCGTTTTTTAAGTCTAAGTCACCGGTTTTTGTTTTAAGCCACCAATCTGATTTTGTCTGGTAATCTTCATGCGCTTCATACATGTTATAATCTAAAAACGCATTCCAGTAGAATACTACTTTCATGTCTGGATTTAAATCCTTTAACACTTTGGCATCCGCAGCAATAGCTTCTTCTGAATATTTATATTTTGGAAAACCATGTGCCTTTTCTAATACCGTAAAGTTAGAATGAGACGCTACAAATTTGGCTTCAGACTTAGTTAAAAGATCGCCTCTTTTTCCGAAGTGAAAAGCCACTGGAACCTTATCCCAGCTAAATTTTGGGTAGTGCTTATCATTTTGCGAAAAGGCAACTTGGCTAATTACCAAACCAATTAAAAATAAACTTTTATGTATAAAACGAGACTTCATTATTTCACTTTTATTTTATAGGTGAAAGCTTAATAGACTTTAAGCTAGATGTTGTTGGATCACCTTCAACTAAAGATGTTTTAATGATGTGGTTTCCTGCTGTTTTAAACTCTATAATACCCATATTACGAAAGGCATACTTATCGGTTGCAGCTTGCTGATTTTGAACTTTAATACCTTCATCAGTAGTTGTTTTCCAAACCAGTCGTTCTTCACCTGCGTATTCTAAATCTAAATAATAATAGCCTGGTTTTTGAACATTCACTTCCCAAGTCACGGTACCGTTTTCTTCCCAATCACTGACTTGGTTGGCATGCTTCCATTCACCAAATTTTTCCATCCAACGCACGTTTTTTTGTTCTGCGCCTTTTGCAACTCCAAACTCGGTTAATAATCTAGTAGGAATATTTGGATAGATGCCTAAATTCGTTTCTACGATAGCTTCTTCATCTTCAAGTTTAACTTGTATTACAGAGATCAATTCATCTGGTGTTTTATAAGGCACATCGATGACTAGCCAATCATTGACCATCTTATAGTTTAACGCACTGCTTTCTTTTCCATCTAAAAGTGCTATAGTTTTCACTTTAGACTTTAATCCAGGCAAGTATAATTTACCATCCGTTGGCCATTCGCTTACTGACAAATAAAGCGATTCATCATTTGTGGTGACATCTCCCCAAGGTAAGGCGTAACCCCATGGTGAACTGCCTGCATCGTAAATAATCTGTGGATATTTTTGAATCCAACGACCAGATTCTTGTAAAAATTCTATACCAATACTAGGGATAGCGCCATTACTATCTGGACCAACATTAAATAAATACGTACCTCCTCTAGCAACGGTTTCAATAACGCGACCAAGAATTTTCTTAGGACTTTTAAAGTTATTATCATACCAAGCATAAGACCAAGAATCGTTATTGGTATCTGCTGTTTCCCATAGGCCTTCAACATTTCGGGTTGGCACTTCCATATCTCCGATACTGGCATAATCTCCCATACCATAACCAACTCTACTACACATCATAGCCTTTGGTTGTAATTCTCTAACCATATCAGCTAATTCTACGACGTATTCTTTTGGCATATCGCCAGGAGTATCAAACCATACGAAATCTATATCACCATAATTGGTACAGATTTCTCTAACTTGTGGTTTACACTTATTATAGAAATAATCTTTAAAGTCCATTTTGTTTCCATGCTCGTCAACTTCAGGACCTCGCGTACCACCTGGAGCTGTCCAATCTTGATTATGCGAATAATAAAACCCGAATCCCAATCCTAATTCCTTACAAGCAGCAGATAACTCGTGCATAGGATCTCTACCAAATGGCGTCGCATCAACAATATTAAAATCGCTCGCTTCAGAATCGAACATCGCAAAGCCTTCGTGATGTTTACTCGTAATGATTATATATTTCATTCCGGCATCTTTGGCCAATTGTGCAATCTGCTTAGCATCAAATTCTGTTGGATTAAACGTTTTCGCCGTTTCCATGTACTCTTTCGGCGAAATATTTGCTACACGCTTGCTCATTAACCATTCACCAATGCCGTAATACGTTTTATCTTCCCATACTCCTCCAAGGTTTGAAAACAATCCCCAATGAATAAACATACCGTAGTTACCTTCATCGAACAACTTTGCTTTTCCACTTTTTAAGGCATCACCAGTAACGCTTGTTTCACCCCACATTTCTTCCATTCCCTTTTTGTTTTTATCTTGAGCGAAAATATTCGTGCTAAAAAGAAGCGCTATGCATAAAAGGATGGAAAGGCGATTTATTTTTTTTATAGTCATTATTATTATTTTTTATTACTGTTACTTAAAACAAGCGCATTAAAAATTAATATTTAATGCGCTTTAAAAATTATTTTGGGTTATCTAATTTTAATAGCCATCATTCTGTTCCCACCCATTTTCAATGTTCAATTCTATTTCTGATTGGGGAATTGGAAATAGCCACTCATTATCTGGCCATACAGGTCTCGTGTTATAAAATGGCGTATAAACATTTCTGTAATCTGTTAAAGATCCTTGTTCTGCAGTCCAATCAAGTAGAATGTCCGTAGTTTCAGAAACTAGTCTATTCGTTCTGATAAGGTCGAATTTACGTTTAAACTCAGCGTTAAGTTCAACACGTCTTTCTTGCCAAACAGCCTCTCTGAAATCACTTTGAGATAAGCCTGGTGTTAAATCACCTAACCCTGCTCTATTTCTTAATGCGTTTATGGCATTGTAAGCTTCTGCATTTGGTGCACCATCAGCTTCATTTTGCGCCTCTGCATAAATTAATAAGGCGTCGGCATAGCGATAGAGTATAATATTTGAGTTGGTGTATTGAAAACTCGTCCCATCTTCAGCGAGATAAAAAGAAATATCAATAAACTTTCTAAATGTTGGCTGACAGAGGTATGGTTTTCCTGAAGGGGAATCATATCTTGTCATAATACTCCATAACCGTTCATCACCATCTTCAAAAGCACTATAAAGATCAGGTGTAGGTAAATTTACACCAACTCCAGGAGGTCTTCCTGGGAAAAATAACCCATCTGGATTAGTTTCAGTTTCTTGTCTTAAATTACCTGGCCAACCTTCATCTACTAATGGTGTTGCATTGGCGTTTGGTCCCCAATATCCAGCAGCATTTCCAGAGCCATTACTTTCTCGGCTTAACCAACTTCCAAGGTTTGCAACTTGCACATAAGATAGTTCTAACATGGATTCTTTAGTAAATGGATTGTCGTCTAACCATGCCACACCAAATGCTGGCGTATTTCCTGAACCTTCAAGGTTTAAACTATGTGGTGAATCATCAATAATCTCTTTTGCTTTATCTCTAGCTAATGCCCAATTGGACGCATCGCCTTGAATAAAATCGCCTTGAGATGTTCTTCGATGACCTGCGCGTGTTAAATAAACTTCAGATAAAAGTAGTTTTGCTGTCCATTTTGTAAAACGACCATCATGTAAGGCATCTTTACAATTCTCTTCTGCAAACTGAAGATCTGGTATAATAACTTGGTCATAAATATCTTCTGCACTTATTCTTGGTTTTTGAAAATCTGATTCAGCCGTAACTGCATCAACAATTAGTGGTTGATCACCAAATGCTCTGACTAATTGGTAATAGAAATAAGCTCTTAAGGCACGTGCTTCACCTAAAATTATGTTTTTTTCTGTTTCATCCATATCTATTGCTGGTACGTGTGCCAATACAGTATTAGCTCTAGCTATACCTACCCACCAATCACTATAAACTCCATGTTGCTCAAACATTGGGTCGACTGGCATTACGGTATGGGTTCCAAAGGCGTCATGATTTCCGCCATTTGTTCTACTCACCTGATCGTCCGTATAGGCGTCAACAACCGTCCAAAACCTACTGTGTACGACATACATACTTTTGTAAACACCATCTACTGCTGTTCTGGCATCTCCAGGTGTTTGGAAAAAATTACTTGCTGAAATAAATGTTGGTGGCTCTTCTTCAAGATATGATTCGCATGATATATTCATCACTACGAGTAGTAATAACCCTATTTTTACTTTTATATTCATCTTATAATATTTTTAGTTAATTTTTTTTTTAGAATTTTAAATTGACACCCATTCTGATAACACGACCAGATGGATAACCTGCATTGTCATGTCCTAAATTTGTTGTAGAATTCCCTCTTATTGATACATCAGGACTATAGCCTGTATAGTCTGTCCATATATGTAAATTGGTACCTGAGACATAAACCCTTAAACTACTTATATTTAATTCGTCTGTCAGTTTCTTTTTAAAGTTATACCCTAGAGTCACATTTTGTAATCGTACAAAAGAACCATCTTCAATATAGCGATCACTAAAAAGATTGTTGTTGTTGTTACCCATATCTAATCTCGGCCAAATAGTACTTGGGTTTTCTGGTGTCCATCTATTTTGAGTAACGTTTAAACCTTGTCTACCTCTAAAATTTAATAGATTCATGTTTTGCATATTGGCTATATCTTTTCCGATTTGAGAATCAATAAAAATACTAAGATCTACACCTCCAATTTTAAAAACATTACTTATACCGAACGTTACATCAGGTTGTGCTTGCCCAATAATTGTTCTATCATCAGCATCTATTTTACCATCAGGAGTTACATCCTCAAATAATTGTTCACCAGGCCTTTGATCTTGGTCTGATACAGGATAGCCACCATTGTAACCATCTACAAACGTATAAGTAGCATCAGGATTAGCGTTATACATATCTATACGTTCTTGATTTGAAAGTCCTTGAAATTCTACGAAGTCATCAAATTGTGCAATACCTGCTCTCTTATGTCCAAAAAATGTTCCTATTTCTTCACCTATAATCAAACGCTGTGTTCCACCTGCAATAAATCCAGGATCCCAACCACTAAATAGATTATCAGAAGCCAAATTTCTAACCTTGGTTTTACCCGTAGCAATATTACCATTTAACCTCCATGAAAATTTTTCGTTATTGATTATCCGTGCATCAAAAGAGACCTCAAACCCATTGGTTTCTAAAGACCCAAAATTCTCTGTGTATGTTTCAAATCCTGATTGAACAGGAATCCTATTACCTGTAAATAAAAGGTCTTCAGTTATTTTGCTATAATATTCAAAAGCCCCTGTTAATTTGTTATTAAATAATCCAAAGTCTAAACCAGCATCAAATTGTGTTGTTGTTTCCCATGTTAAATTAGGATTAGGTAATTGACTCGCATAATAAATAGTTGTTTGAGACTCATTAAACGCAATAAGATCACTAACATACTGATCTAAAGACTGATAAGTACGTATAGCTTGATTACCTGAAGCACCATAACTAACACGTAGCTTAAGTTCATTTATGGTATTACTATTTTTTAGGAATTTCTCTTGCGAAAGTTTATAAGCAAATGCTGCTGCCGGAAAAAATGCCCATTTATTATTAGCTGCGAATTTTGAAGATCCATCAAAACGACCAGTTAAAGTAAATAAGTATTTTCTATTAAGCGTATAGTTTACTCGTCCAAAAAACGATGCTAATTTATCTTCGCTATATCTCACTCTATCAGGATCGAAAAAGGTTGCAGAACCTGGGTCATAATAGGTTAATAAATCATTGGCAAATCCATAATTAGAAACATAAATACCTTCACTTTCCTTTGATTCTAATGATTGCCCTAAAACAGCATTAATTCTATGGTTCCTATTTATTCTTTTTCTAAAATTAAGGGTATTTGTAATCGTCGTTCTTGTAACTCGAGAATCACTAGTTTTCGCTCTACCACCTTCAGCAACGTTCCTAGGCAAAATGTTTAATTGGTAATACCGTTGCGCCGTATTTCTATTTTGATAAGAAAACGCAGTTTTAAATGATAAGTCGTCAGTAAAATCATAGGTCGCATTTAAACTACCAACCATTTGAGTCAATAAATTATTATAATTGTTAGCTGCTAATGCGGTTGTAGGCGTCCAAAGCTCAATACCTTCATCTTCATCATCAGCGAGTAAACCAGTGGTTGGCGCAGCTCTAAGTGCTCTAGAAATAGCACTAGTTGCACCTCTAAGATTATTAAGACCAGTACTAACGGCTTTTTGATTTGAAGTCACATGAGAATAATTTATTCTTGCATTTACTTTAAACTTTTTAGAAATATTAGCATTGACGTTCATTCGAGTTGAAACACGTTTATAATCCGTATCTTTTACAACACCTTGAGCGTTAAGATAATTCGACGAAATTAAATAACGAAGATCCTCATTACCACCACTAAAACCTAAATTTGTGTTAGATGTAGTTCCCGCGCGAAAAATGGTTTTTTGCCAATTGTTATTTTGGAGCAAACCGGCTCTAGCAGAATCTAGTCTTACAGATTGACCTTCGTCATTCCCATTACCGGCGTTAAAAGCAGCTTCTCGATTTAAAATATAATAATCATTAGCATCTAGTACATCTATATAATTAGGTACCTCTGTTATTCCATATTCATGTTCAACAGTAACAACACCTTTACCTGTTTTTCCTGATTTTGTGGTAATCAATATAACTCCATTAGCACCACGAGATCCATATATGGCAGTTGATGATGCATCTTTAAGAATTTCTACAGATTCTATATCCGCCGGATTAATCATCGCTAACGGACTAGAAACCGAACTCTCAACATCTTGATCACCTAATCCCGCAGCACTCGTGTTATCCATTGGAATACCATCTATAACATATAATGGCTCACTACCATTTAAAGAACTAATAGCTCTAACGCGAATGGAAGCGCCCGAACCTGGTTCACCCGAGTTTTGCGTAACAACAACCCCTGCTGCTCTTCCAGCCAAGGCTTGATCAAGACTTGTAGTACCCGCTTGCGTGAGCTCTTTTCCTTTAATAGAAGACACAGACCCCGTTAAATCACTTTTCTCTACGGTTCCATAACCCACTACAACCACTTCACTTAGTGACGTATCTGTCATCACTAACGTTACATCAATTACGCTCTGTTCTCCGACAACCACTTCCTTAGTCTCCGCACCTAAATAAGAAAAAAGCAAAACATCACCCTTATTAAGGTTTAACGAATAATTTCCATCAAAATCAGTAACCGTGCCTTTAGCAAGACCCTTAACTAATATTGAAGCTCCGAGTATCGGTTGTCCTGTATCGTCTTTCACAGTCCCTGTTATTGTTTTCTCTTGTGAAAAAACTTGGAGACCAAGTGTAAGAAGAAAAATAGTTAGAATTTGTTTCATGTATAATTATGGTTTAATTAGTTTCTGCTAAAGTATATCATTGACCCAAAAAAGATTTTCTGTATTAGTTCAAATCCTTGCTCGTTTTCAAATAAACGAGCTAACAAAGGCCTATTCACCGACATTTGAGTTCTTTACAAACTACTCATATAAGTCACTATCATTTAAATTTTTAAACCCTTTACTACTTTTGGCGCTAAACCTATAACGGGTAGCATTCGAGATTATAAAAGTTTAAAATAATATTGGCTGCAATGCCAACTATTTTTTTTAGATAAATTAACTAGTGCGTCGTATATCTACAAATATGAATCAAATAAGATAAATCTACTTGCTCTGTTCTTTTTAAAATTTTCTCATTTCAACCAAAGCCTTTAAGAACCAAGCTATATCAATGGGTTTGAGTTTTTACAGCAAAAAAATGACGGAATAGAGAAGCATTACTAAATTAGTAAATGTTTACTTTGTATGTACATGATAAATAGATAAAAATGTCTTTAGTGAAACTTACATCTATCCTGTTTTTAACCTTAAGCACTTGTTTTGTTTTAGGTCAATCTCTTCCAACCAAAAAAGTAATTGAAGCGAACTGGGAATCCATGGCTGAGAATTATAAGGTTCCAGAATGGTTTCAAGATGGAAAAATTGGGGTTTGGATGCATTGGGGAATTCCTTCTTCAATTGACGAAAACAGAATAGAGGATGGTTCCCACTACGGGAGACGCATGTATGGAGATGAAGATTATGATGCCCGAAACGAACCCGACAGGCTAAGGACAAAAAGATTAACACAATGGCATACGAAGCGCTATGGACCGCCTTCAGAATTTGGTTACGAAAAATTTATAGCTGACTTTAAAGCTGAAAACTTCGATGCAGATAAAATTGTACAGTTTGTTAAAGACAATGGAGCACGTTTTATCATGCCCGTAGCCACACATCACGATAATTTTGATATGTATGATTCCTTCTTTCCATGGAATGCTGTAAAAATGGGTCCTAAGAAAGACATTCTTAGAGAATGGAAAGACGCCGCCTACAAACATGATTTAAAGTTTGGTGTTTCAACCCATTTATACTGGTCACCACGCTTTTTTAGAACAGCTCGGAAATTTCAAAAAGAAGGTACGCCAGAATGGGAGTTCTTCAATATGGATTATGACACCTATAGGTTTGCTAGCCAAGATAGTTGGAATGAACATTGGTACAAGCGTTCTTGGGATTTAATAGAAAAATACGATCCAGACATGTTTAATAACGATTCGCCTTATCCAACTCTAAAATCGGGAAAAGGATTAGGTGTTAAGTTGTTTTCAGATTATTTAAACAGAGATTTAAAAGAGAATAACGGCAAACAAACTACTGTTTTATCTTTTAAAAACGCCAAAGAGAACAAAGCGGCTTTTACCTACAATCTCGAGAGAGGGATGTTTGGCGAACAGCAAGCGCACCCTTGGATATGGGCAACTGATTTATCTGGAAGCTGGTTTTACAGAAAGAATTCGTTTACCAAAATGTCTTTAGATGTTTTAATTGGTAATGCTATTGATGCTATTAGTAAAAATGGTGTTGTAATGATAAATATTGCTTTAAAAGGCGACGGTACGATTCCTGAGAATCAAAAACAGATGTTGAATAATTTCGGAAATTTTGTAAAGATAAATCAAGAAGGCATTTACAATACCAGACCATGGAAAACCTTTGGAGAAGGGCCTTTAGAAATTGTGACAAAACGCGCTGGTGAGAATTTAAAGCCGTTCTCAGAAAAAGATATTCGTTTTACCACAAAGGATGGCCATCTTTATGCTTTTATTTTAGCACCACCCACAGAAGATATTTTGATTAAGGTGTTAAAGCAAGATGGGCTTTTACAAAAGAATATAAAAGAGATACAGTTGTTGGGCAGCGATGAAACCATTAGCTGGAACCGAAACAACGATGGTTTGGCGATTACATATGATTTTAAAAACATCCCAAACCAATCTGCTATTTGTTTTAAAATAATTACAGAATAGTTGACAAAAAAATTAAAATAATGAGAGGTAACCATGCGTTTTAAATCGTCCTTTTTAGTCGTTTTATTAGCCGTTTCTTTAAGTGCGTGTTCCGTACAAAAACAAGAGACCGCTGTGGTAAAACAAAAATTACCAGAATTTTCTTGGGACAAAATGCCGTTGTATATGCACCTTCGTAAATCTGAGGCATTTACAAAAAAAGAGCTCACCTATCTTTCAAAATTTCCACTAATAACCTTTGAAAAAACAACAGGAAGTAAAGCATATGGATCCACAGAAAAAGGCACTATTAAAGCTGCTAAAGCTGTCAAAAAAATAAATCCTGAGACCAAAATATTATATTACAAGAATGTTATTGTAAACTGGGGAGGTTATGCTGAAGATAAAGCATTTTTAAATGAACATCCCGAAGCTTTATTAGTCAACACTAAAGGACAAAAAGCGTTGATGCCAAATCGAAGAACTGGTTTCTTTGATATCTCTGAAGACTATGTGCGTGCGTATTGGTTAAACCATGTAAAAAAAGTCACCAAAAGCCCTTATATTGATGGTGTATTTTTAGATGCTAATATTAAAGTTTTAGTACCTATGTTTTTTAACAATCGTGTTGGAGAAGCAAAACGAGACGCTATTAAAACGGGCTACTTATCCATGATGGGAGATTTAGAGGCTCAAATAGGAAAAGACAACTTACTCATTGCAAATATCCTTCGTGTGCGTCCAGAATTTAAAGATTCGGGTAGAGACTATTTAAAATTTTTCGATGGCTCTTATATAGAAGGCTTTGAACATGAGAATTTTGGCATGACTTATGAAGATTATCTGGCAAAAGGTATTGAAGCAGTCCAAAAATCAGCAAGAGAAGGCAAGGTCATTGCGATGTCGCTTGGCATAGGTAAAGCATTAGAGAATGCAGAAGCAGGTATTGATGATGCTAGAAAAAAAGTAACCCTAAATGAAAACCTTACAAAACGCTTAGATTATTTATTGGCTATTTTTCTAGTCTGCGCTGAAAAGCACAGTTATGTCTATCCACATGATGGTTATGATATTAAAAAATCTGCGGTCTGGCTTAAAACGTTTCCACAGTATGAAAAAAAACTAGGTGCACCAAAAGGCAAGGCCAAACGTGAAGGCTATATTTACACAAGATCTTTTGAGCATTTAGATGTATGGTTAGATATAGAACATCAAACCGCCCAATTACACTGGAAATAAACGAACCCTAAATTATTACTTATATTATAAAAAATGAAATCACTTTTATCAACGCTTGTAATTTTACTGTGCTTTTCCAATTGTGGAATGAGTCAGAACAAAAAGGATTTAACGAAGCCAAATATCATCATTTTTTATGTAGATGATTTAGGTTGGCAAGACACCGAATTAAACAATTTAGATGAACCTAGTCCATGGGAAACTCCCAATATATCCCAATTAGCAGATAATGGTTTAAATTTCACCAATGCATATTCGCCAGCTCCGACTTGTGCGCCTTCTAGAGCTGCTCTACTTTCTGGTTTGCATCCAACTAAAACAGGCGTCACACATGTTAGTGGAGGCAAAATACCTACATCAGCTAGACGTTCAAATTATATAGCGCCCTTTTACCCAAAAGGCTTAATGCCTGAACACTTTACCATTGCTGAAGCTTTAAAAATGAATGGCTATAAAACGGGCCATGTTGGAAAATGGCACGTGGGCACACTTAACATTCAAAAATCAAAACAACAAGGTTTTGATTTTGCTTACGAGTCTAGAGGTGCGCATCAAGGCCCAAAAAAACCTAAAAATCGTTTAACCGATTTTGCAACTCACGATAAAAGCGATGCGTACCGTTTAAGTGATGAAAAATATCCGCCTTTTACAAAAGCGTCACCTAACGGCATTTCGTATCCTAAAGATATGGTAACCGAAAAAGCATTAGAGTTTATTACATCTAATAAAGACGAGCCTTTCTTTCTATATTTAGCGCATTGGTTGGTGCACGCCCCAATTCATACTAAAAACAAAGAATTATTACAATATTACAGCGATAAGTTAGGTATAGATTTCCCTAAAGAAGACATTCCTATTAGAACAGAAGGCCAAACAAACCCATTTTACGGTTCTATGGTAACGACTTTAGATTGGAGTTTAGGACGTGTAGTCGATTTATTAAAAACTACAGACGACCCAAGAAATCCTGGTAAAAAATTATATGAAACCACTTATATTATTTTTTCTTCCGATAATGGTGGCGTAGAAAAAGCCAATGGAGATATCGTTACAGACAACTTCCCTTTAGATGAAGGTAAAAAATACGCTCAAGAAGGCGGCATTAGAGTACCATTAGTTATTTCTGGCCCAAATATTCCAAAAGGAAAAACAGAAGATGTACTCATCAATCAATTAGACTTTTTTCCAACTATTTTAAATCTTACAAATAGTGAGATTCCTGCTAAATACAGTGCTAATTTAGACGGATTAGATATCTCTAATGTGTTATTAAACAATGAAAATGTTGTAAAAAACAATACAGGAGAACCTAGAGAAGCGTTATGGTGGCATTTCCCACACAATCAGGACCACCAAATGCAATCCGCCATAAGACATGGAGATTATAAATTGTATAAAAACCATATTAAAGGCAATTATGAACTATACCGCTTATACAAAGACGGTGAAAGAGAAGATTTAGAAGAAAAGTTTGATATTGCTTCACAAAATCCTGAAGTCGTTAAAGAATTATCTACAAGATTAGAAAAATATCTAACCGATAACAACGCACAATTCCCTTATAAAAATCCTTCAAAATTTAAAAGCGAAGAAGATCGAGAAGATGTAGCATCGATTCCTGTTATTATTAATGAATCCTTTGACACGGATTCTCGTAAAGCATCTATAACCTTAGCAAAAGGAAAAACAAAGGTCATTGAACCTTATGCCTTAGTCAAATTAGCAAAAAAACTTAGAAGGAAAAAGAACGGAAAGACAAGAAAATACGGGAAACACGATACCACCTTCATAAAAATACCTTTAGACTCCAGTAAAAACAATTTAGAATACACATTTACTGTTCCTGAAGGCATCATAGAATATGGGGTTATTTTAATCGATGAAAATCGATTTATGGTACAAAGTGAATTTCATAAAATCAACTAAAAACGTAAACTAAATAATGAAAAACAACAACACATTCATAACTCTAATTTTACTAGTGTTATTTTCTGTAAACTATGGTAATAGTCAGAAAAAAGACCAATTAATAAAACCTAATGTTATCATATTTTATGCTGATGATTTAGGTTGGCAAGATGTAGAATTAAACGATTTAGACGCACCTTGTGCTTGGGATACACCAAACATTGCGGCATTAGCAAAAGATGCTATCAATTTCACCAATGGGTATTCACCAGCACCAACTTGTGCGCCTTCGCGATCTGCACTCTTAAGTGGATTACACCCTGCTAAAACAGGAATTACTAACGTGAGTGGTGGAGGAATTCCTAAGGCTCGCAGAAATGAAAAATACATGAGTCCTTATTATCCAGAAGGATTAATGCCTGAACATTTTACCATCGCAGAAGCTTTAAAAATGAACGGGTATAGAACAGGACATGTTGGAAAATGGCATGCAGGAGCACTTCAAATTCAAGAATCTACCAATCAAGGTTTTGATTTTGCACATGAATCGAGAGGAGTTCATCAAAGGTCTAGAAAATCTGACCGTTTGCATTCGTTTGCAACAAATGATGCAAATGATCCTTTTCGTTTAAGTGAAGAAAAGTATTTTCCTTTTACAAAAGAAAATCCTAACGGTATTTCATATCCAATAGATGCGGTTACTGAAAATGCACTAGAATTTATACAAAACAATAAAGAGGAACCTTTCTTCTTATATTTAGCACATTGGATGGTGCACTACCCTATTCACACAAGAAACCGTGCATTATTAGATTATTATGTTGATAAATTAGGCGTAGAACTTCCGGAAGAGGATACAGAATGGACTAAAGAAGGTCAGAATAACCCTTATTTTGGTGCCATGGTAACGACCTTAGATTGGAGTTTAGGTCGTGTAATCAATTTACTAAAGAAAACAGACGACCCTAGAAATCCTGGTAAAAAATTATACGAAACCACCTATATCATCTTTTCTTCAGACAACGGTGGAGCGGAAACTCGTAGAGCTGAAGTTATGTCGGATAATGCACCTTTAGACAAAGGAAAAAAATACTCAGAAGAAGGCGGTATTAGAGTACCAATGCTTATATCGGGACCAAATATTCCTAAAGGAAAAACGAAAGATGTTTTAATCAATCAGTTAGATTATTACCCTACCATTTTAAACCTTACCAATAGTAAAATTCCTGCTGAATACAGTTCGAATTTAGATGGTTTGGATGTTTCAGGTGTTTTATTTAATAATGAAAATGAGGTTAAAGATAACAATGGAAATCCTCGAGAAGATTTATGGTGGCACTATCCTTATGGTGATGATGTAAAAAACCAATCGGCTATAAGATCTGGAGACTATAAATTGTATAAAAACTTTAATTCAGGTAAATATGTATTGCATCGTTTATATAAAGATGGAAAGCGCTATGATTTAGAAGAAAAGTATGATATCTCAAAAAAAGAACCTGAAATTACTAAAGAGCTAGCTTCAAAGTTAGAAAAGTACCTTAAAGATTATGATGCCAAATTGCCTTATAAAGTCCCTTCAAAATTTAAAAATGATGAAGATGCAGCTGCAATTCCTGTTATTGTGAATGATGCTTTTAATGCAAAATCTCGTAAAGTTTCTATTCAATTAGAAAAAGGAAAATCTAATGTGATTGAAAGTTATGCGCTTGTAAAAATCTCAGACAGTAAGAAAGTAAGAAAAGTAAAATCTACATACATAAAAGTACCTGTTGAAGTTGGCAGTAATAAATTAGAATACACCTTTACGGTTCCTAAGGAAGCAAAAGAATACGGCATTATTTTAATCGATGAGAATCGATTTATAGTAAAAGGCGAATTTCATAAAGTTAAGTAATAAAATGTTTAAGATAAAAATAGGAATCATGAAAAATACAGTTACATACTGTTGTTTGTGTTTCCTATTTTTTTTTCAAATTGGCTATGCCCAAGAAAACGCTAGCACGTTAAAAGACAGTAGGCCCAATATCATCTTTGTGATGACAGATGACCAAGGTATGGGCGATTTGTCTTGTATGGGAAATGAGGTTGTAAAGACGCCTAATATTGATGCGTTCTATGAAAAATCAACACGTTTTACCGAATACCATGTCAGTCCCACTTGTGCGCCAACACGCGCTGCAATTATGAGTGGTCAACATGAATTTAGAGTTGGTGTTACACATACCATTTTAGAACGCGAACGCATGGCTTTAGAGGTGCACACCCTTCCACAAGCCTTGCAATCTGCAGGCTACCAAACCGGACTTTTTGGCAAATGGCATTTAGGAGATGCCGAGGACTATTTACCGCAAAATCGAGGATTTAATGAAGTATTGATGCATGGAGCTGGTGGTATAGGCCAAGTAAGCTTAGGCGATTTTCCACCGAATAAAGACAACGTGTATTTTGATAATGTTTTACTTCACAATGATACGGTTGTAAAAACCATGGGCTTTTGTACCGATGTGTTTTTTGATGCAGGATTGGCTTGGACGAAGAAACAAATTGATGCTAAAACACCATACTTCACCTATCTATCTCTTAACGCACCTCATGCACCTCTAGTTGCACCTAAAGCATACAAAAAACGTTTTTTAGAATTAGGCTATGATGAAGGTACTGCGAGTAGATACGGTATGATTGAAAACATCGATGATAATTTTGGAAGACTAATGCGCAAACTTGAAGAATGGGATGCTTTAGACAATACTTTAGTCATTTTTACCACAGATAATGGCGCTACACATTTAGGCGGAACACTAAATGGGAAAAAAATAAGACATTTTAATGCAGGCTTAAGAGGCGGAAAAAATTCACCTTACGAAGGTGGAGATCATGTACCATTGTTCATGTATTGGAAAGGTGTGCTAACGGAAGGAAAAGACATTCACCAACTTACAGCACACCTCGATTTATACCCAACCTTTGCGGAATTAACTGGAGCTAAACTTCCAGAAACAATGCAGCCTTTAGAAGGCTTGTCATTAATCCCTTTATTAGAAGATACAACGACAACTTGGGAAGACCGTTTGCTATTTACACATTGTGGACGCTGGAAAACAGGCATGGTCAACGAAGCCAAATACACTAAAATGGCGATTAGAAGTCAACAGTGGCGCTTTATCAATAACGAAGAGTTATACGATATTAGTAAAGATCCTGGAGAGCGCAAAAACGTGGCTTCAGAACACCCTGATGTCATTGCCAAATTTCAACAACCTTATAACAACTGGTGGTCTGCCTCTATGCCACTAATGATAAACGAAAATAGAAAGCGGATAAAACAACAACCGCTTCACACCAAATATTACGAGCAATTAGAAGCACAAGGAATTCCTTATTGGAGTCCTAATAATGGGATTGCCGAAAAAAACTAAAAAGATGAATTATTTTGATTTCGAGCATATCTAAAATGATCTATTTATTTAAAAGAGACATCTTTTAGGTTGAATTAGATATGAGGTTAATCTCAAAGAAATTACAAATTAGTAACCTTGAAAATTTTAATCTCGCAGAAAACGATTTTGAGATTCTATTGAATTTATAAGTACACTACCATTCTAAAACTATGATTGATACACTGAAAAAAGACCACGGTTTTGCTAAAGACCTTAACTTTCTAAAAAAACATACAGATATTATTGTTTTGCAAGAAGAACAAAGCGCTGTAGCTATTGCACCACAATTTCAAGGACGTGTTATGACGAGCACTACAAATGTAAATGAAGGTGACGGTTTTGGGTGGATTAATAAAAAAGTGATTGAAGCTGGTTTCTTGTCCGAGGAAGAGCGTAAAGGTCGCTTAGAAAATCAGATTTATGTATTTGGAGGTGAAGAGCGTTTTTGGTTAGGTCCTGAAGGCGGTCAGTTTTCGCTCTTTTTTAAACCAGAAGACGATTTTGAATTTTCAAACTGGAAAACTCCTGCAGTAATCGATACAGAAGCTTTTACTTTGGTATCAAAAACAAACAATGCGGTAACATTTGAACACCGTTGTGAACTGACAAACAAAAGTGGGACTGTTTTTAAAATGGGTATTGGTCGTTCCATTACTATTTTAAACAAAGCCACCATTGAAACCATTATAAAAACAAAATTTTCAGCAAATGTTGCGTTTGTTGGCTACCAAACCAATAATCAAATCACAAATATTGGTGATCAACAATGGTTACCTGAAACGGGCTTACCTTCTATCTGGATGTTAGGAATGTATAACCCATCACCAGAAACAACGATGATTATTCCTTTTAAAGAAGGAGAAGAAACTGTCTTAGGACAAAAGGTAAATGACACCTATTTTGGTAAGGTGCCAAATGACTATTTAGAAGTAAAAAATGATGTTTTGTTTTTTAAAGGAGACGGAACAAAACGCAGTAAAATTGGCATCAACTCAAAACGTACAAAAGGAATTGCCGGAAGCTATGATGCCGTAGGGAAAGTTTTGACTTTGGTGACTTATAATACTCAAGAAGCACCTCATGGCTATGTGAATTCAGCATGGGAGCACCAAGAAGAACCCTTTGCTGGCGATGTTATAAATGCATATAACGATGGATCACCAGAACCAGGCGTTCCGTCAATGGGTCCCTTTTATGAGTTAGAAACCTCATCACCAGCAGCAGCATTACAACCGAATGAAACCATGGTTCATATTCAAACCACGATGCATTTACAAGGAGATGAACGAGAATTAAGTAAAATTTCCGAAACCACATTGGGCGTTAGTTTAGATGCTATTATAAAATCATTTTAACTATGAAACGATTAAAAATAAACACAATACTTATATGTTCGCTCGTATTAACCTTAATAGCGCAATATAGCTGTACAACCAAAGAAAAAGCTAACACTTTTCAAAATCAAGAATTTGACCAAACCAATAATTGGATCGTTTTAGACAAAACAGATGCAACTAAAGAAGGAACTACTTTTTCTTGGACTTTTGAGGTAAAAAACCCTTCCGATTATGTGCTTCAAGTAGTGACTAAAGATGCTTCTTTTACGGATAATAAAAGAGGAACAGTAAAACTAGGAGAACAAGTTTTTGAAGAATCCTTATCAAAAAACTATGTTATAAATGAAAATGAAATCGTTTCCGAGTTCAAAAACATAATCCCACTAAAAAACACAGAAAAACAGACACTTTCTATAACGACTGAAGCCGATTTTAAAAGCCTTAGATTCATTCCGCATTTTAAAAAACAAATTGGTTCTGGTAAGTATCATCAAGAATGGTTAGTAATGCACCAGTCTGATGAAAAACAAGAAGCCCTAAAACGGTTTAAAGAAGCGAAGTTTGGCATGTTTATACATTGGGGATTGTATTCACAAGCTGGCGGTATTTGGAAAGGCACTAAAATTAATAATGCACCACATCCAGGACCAAAAGTAGCCGAATGGTTAATGTATGCGTTTCAAATTCCTAGAGAAGACTATAAAGAGTTAGCTAAAACCTTTAACCCTGATAAATCCTTTGCGCAAAACGTTGTAAAATTAGCCAAGGATGTTGGTATGAAATACATCGTCATCACTTCAAAACATCATGACGGTTTTGCGTTGTTCGATTCTAAAAGTTCAGACTTTAATATGGTAGACGCCACACCGTACAAAGCAGATATTATTAAGGAGCTTTACGACGCCTGTTTGGCCGAAGGTATCGATTTTGGGGTATATTATTCGCATGGTAATGATTGGATGGATGGAACAGATGGAAATTATGCTAACGTAAAAAAAGTAAACGATTCTCTTGGCATTTATACGCATCCGAATGGTAAAAATTTATGGGATCCAAGTGACAACACACATGAGGAATACCTTCAAAATAAAGCTTATCCTCAAATAGAGGAATTGCTAACTATGTTACCAGAACTACGTTTAATCTGGTTTGATGGCACAGGTTTTACTACGGAAGCACAAGCCTTTCAGTTTTACAAATTGGTTTATGATATCAATCCAAATGTTTTAGTTAACCGAAGAGTTGGTTATGCTTTTGGTGATTATTTAGACGCAGGAGATAATAAGATTCCTTCAGCATCCGAAACCCTAGAAAAGTATTGGGAAACCTGTGGAACCACAAACAATTCTTGGGGCTATAAATCTTATGACAACGATTGGAAAAGTCCAAAAGAACTACTCTACTACTTTGTAGATATTTTATCGAAAGGTGGCAACTATCTATTAAACATTGGTCCTGACGGAAAAGGACACGTACCAGAAACTAGTGCACAAAACTTACGAGCAATGGGAAAATGGATCCATAAAAATGCTGATGCTGTTTACGGCACAACCCGTTGGAACACACCAAACGAAGGCCAAGAAGAAACGCTATTAGATGGTACAGGTCATAGAGCCTCTAAAGGGTTCCAAAGAGAATTTACATCCAAAGACTTTTGGTTTACAACTAAAGGAAATAAGGTGTACGCCATTTCACTAACCAATACAGATGGTGATATTTTAATAAAATCACTGAGAAAAGGGAAAGGTGATATTGAAAAAGTAAAACTATTAGGAAGCGATAAAACTCTTAGTTATACTCAAAATAAAAACGGATTACAAACCACAGTAACCGGAGTGCCTAAAGATGCGCTTGGTTTCGTTATAGAAGTGACTTTAAAAAACAATTAAATAAAATTATGAAAACTAAAACAACTCAAATACTTATAATTAGCAGCTTGTTATTGGCATCCCTTTTTATGCTATCAAGTTTTGATAATGAAGACATTACAGAACAACAAAAAACTAAAAAACCAAACATCATATACATTTTAGCTGATGATTTAGGAATTGGTGATGTTAGCCTCTATAATGAGAACAGTAAAATTCAAACCCCTCATTTAGATCAAATGGGAAAAGAAGGTATGCAGTTTACAGATGCACATACCTCATCTTCTGTATGTACACCAACACGATACGGTATTTTAACAGGAAGGTACAATTGGCGAACCCCTTTAAAAGAATTTGTGACTTGGGGAAACTCACCTAGTTTAATTCAGAAAAACAGATTAACAGTAGCGCAAATGCTAAAAGATAATGGCTATAAAACGGCTAGTATAGGAAAATGGCACTTAGGTTTAAATTGGTCTATGAAAAATAATAGCCCAGAGTTTGATCATTTTTCAAATACATCTGAGCGTTTAAATTTTAAAAATATGGATTATAGCAAGCCTTTAAAATTTGGACCTAATGACATGGGCTTCGATTATTCTTATATGATTTCTGCATCCTTAAACATGCCGCCTTACGTTTATATAGAAAATAATAAGGCTACTATGATTCCTACAGAAATAACAGAACGAAGCAGAAAAACATATCCTTTTAGTAGTTGGATAAAAGGCGCTATTGCTGATGATTTTAAACATGAAGAGGTCCTACCAAACGTTGTTGACAAATCCATTTCTTTTATTAAGGAGAATGCCAATAAAGACCAACCATTTTTTATGTATATTCCTTTGCCTTCGCCACATAATCCCGTTTTACCAATTGCGCCATGGAAAGGGCAAAGTGACATAGGCAGCCCATATGCCGATTTTGTAATTATGATTGATGATTTAATGGGCAATATCTTTAAAACACTAAAAGAACAAGGGATAGAAGATAATACATTAGTCGTTTTTACAAGTGATAATGGCTATGCCACCACCAATGATTTAAAAACCTTGCGACAAAAAAAACACAGTCCGAGTTATATATACAGCGGTTATAAAGGGAGTTATTTTGAAGGAGGTCACAGAGTCCCATTTTTAGTAAAATGGCCAGGAAAAATTAAACCCAATTCGGTTTCCGATACCACCATATGTACTACAGACTTTATGGCCACTTGCGCCGATATTATCGGTTATGATTTTAAGGATAATGAGGCTGAAGACAGTTTTAGCATGATGCCGATATTAACCAATGAAGGTGATTATTTAAGAGAAGCAACGATTCATCATGACAAGTATGGTGTTTTTGCTATTAGAAAAGGAGATTGGAAATTAATTGTATCGCCTAATTCTGGCATTATGGCCTCTGGGAAGACAAAAATACATAAAGGTGTTACTGCAGAAGAGATTCTATACAATTTAAAAACAGACGTCAAAGAAAAAAATAACGTTGCCGATCAATTTCCGGAAAAAGTTAAGGAATTAAAAGAGATTCTAATCCAACAAATAAGAGACGGTAGAAGTACCCCTGGAAAAGTGCAAGAAAACGATGCTATTACAGGCGAATGGCCACAAGCAAATTTTGCGTTTAAAGAATAACCAAACATTAATAAGAAATACTGCAGCGTTATGACAAGACTTATAAAATTTAATTTTTCATTAGTAATTTTATGCATCATATTTCCTTTTTTTAAAGGAATGGCGCAATCAGAGGATCAATCTAACGGAGCGTATCGCGATGTTTACATTAACACATCTTGGAAAAGATTAGATAAAAACAAAGACGGTAAATTTACAGAGAAGGATAACAAACGCCTCTGGAAACATTTACATAAAATATTAGACAGTAACGAAGATGACCTCATTAGCTTTGAAGAATATTCGGCTAATAAGCGCGTTCCATACTTGAAAACAGAAGGAAAACGAAAGTTAAATGTGCTTTACAAAGTTACCGAAGAAAAGGATTTATACTTAGATATTTATTATCCTAAAATAGCAAAAGAAGGTAAAAAATTACCCGTAGTAATTTACACACATGGAGGTGGCTGGGCACAAGGAAGTAGACATGGCGCAGCTAATGCCTCTTTTAAAACCGTACATACGGCACTTTTAGAAAAAGGATTCTGTGTGGTATCCGTTAGTTATAGACTTTGGGAAAAAGACGGAAATAATACTATGCGAGACTGCGTAATAGACAGTAAAGATGCTATGCGTTATTTATCTAAACATAGTGACACATTAGGAATTGATGCCAATCAGTTTTTCTCTTTTGGAGACTCTGCTGGCGGTCAAATTTCCCAAATGCTATTATTAAGTTCACCAGAAACTTTAAAAGGAGATCCTGAATTAGCTTCTTACACGTATAACATGGTCGCTGGCGTGTCTTGGTATGGTCCTTGTGATTTTGAAGATATCAATTTATTCAACCATGATGACAGCCCAAATTTTAAAGATAGATTTGGCGAAAGAATAACTCAACCAGATACCAAACCTAAAGATAAATTATTGCTTTACAAAGAAATGAGTCCTATTAATTATTTAGAAAAAAACAGCGCACCATTATTAATGATTCAGGGCGATAAGGATACTACTATCCCCGTAAAACATGCCTATTACATGGCAGAAAAAGCGAATAAAATTGGCGCGCCTGTAACCACATTAATTGTAAAAAACTCAGGGCATAATTGGCGTAAAGTAGGTGCAGACATAAATCCAACACGAGGAGAAATTGAACAATCAACTATTGATTTTTTTGTTTCGCATTTAAAATAAACGGATTATTATTTTGATACTAATTCAAGATAAAAACGATAACTATTAGAACTATCATGAATAAAATTGGAGTCTCTACAACTAGCTTAGTTGTAATCCTATTAAGCACCTTTACTTGGTTTTCTAACGCACAAGTAAATTCTAAAAAACCCAATATCGTATTGATATTGTGTGATGATTTAGGCTATGGTGATGTGCAAAGTTTAGCACCTGAAACAAGTAAAATTAAAACCCCACATATTGATAAACTAACAGAGGAAGGGATGATCTTTACAGATGCGCATTCCGGTTCCTCCGTTTGTACCCCAACGCGTTATGGTATAATGACAGGGCGTTATAGTTGGAGAACAAAGTTACAACGTGGAGTTGTATCTGGTTTTAAACCCAATTTAATTAAAGAAGACCGACCTACGATAGGAAACTTTCTTAAAGACCAAGGGTACCACACGGCTATAATAGGAAAATGGCATCTTAATTTTCAGTATTTGGATTCTACTACGCAAGCACTAATTCCAAAAAAAGGAAAAAAATTACCGCCTATTGGCGCTCGTATTCCAGACGGTCCTAACCAAAGAGGCTTTGATTATTTTCATGGTTTTCACCATGCTGGAAGTATGAAAGCAGTTATAGAAAACGACCAAGTCATTATTCATGATGATGAAATTAATATGTTACCTCGCTTAACGACTAAGTCTGTAGATTATATTAACAATCAAGCAAAAAACAAAGACGGACAACCATTTTTCTTATATGTGCCTTTAGGATCTCCGCATACACCAATTGTACCTTCAAAAGAATGGCAAGGCAAAAGTGGACTTGGTAATTATGCCGATTTTGTGATGCAAACAGATGGCACCGTAGGCGCTATAACAAAAGCATTAAAAGATAACGGCTTATCAGAAAATACATTGGTGATTTTTAGTAGTGACAATGGGACTTCTAAAGCAGCAAACATACCTAACTTAAAACGACAAGGGCATATTGTAAGTGCAGGTTATCGTGGTTCAAAATCCGATTTATGGGACGGCGGACATCGCATTCCTTTTATTGTAAAATGGCCGAATACCGTAGTACCTAACACAACAAACCATGATTTAATTTGCTTAACCGATATTTTCGCTACGTTTTCAGAGCTAACAGGTGTTGCTATGCCAAGCAAAAGTGGAGAAGATAGTGTAAGTTTTTTACCAGCATTACATGGGGAAACTATTAACAGTACTAGAGCTGGTGTTATTCACCATTCTATTAGTGGTCATTTTGCTTACAGACTAGGAAAATGGAAATTGTTACTAGCAAAGGCATCTGGTGGTTGGAGTGTACCAAAAGAAGATGATCCTAGTTTAGATACTATGCCTATTGCGCAATTATATGACATGGAAAATGATCCTGCTGAGACTACAAACCTATATACAACACATCCTGATATTGTAGAAAAACTTCTAAAGCAATTAGAATTAGACATAAAAACCGGAAGAAGCACCAAAGGAGAGTTTTCTCAAAATGACGTAGATAATATTATTCTATGGAAAAGTGAAAATAAGAAGTGAACCTCAAAAAAGAAAAAGTCTAAAAATTAAAATTCTATGAAAAGGTTAAATACTTTAATATTATGTATTAGTTTAATCTTGAGTAATTGTTTATTTGCCGAGAATTCATGCTCTACGTTAGCAGCGTCTGCTTTAAAAGCTGATGTTAAAACCGCCTTTAAATTAGGTTCTCTTTTTAAAAACCATATGGTTTTGCAACGTGATCAGCCTATTCCTGTATGGGGAAAGGCTGAGGTTGGAACAACCATTACCGTAAATTTTGCTGATTCAGAAAAAAGTATCGTTGTAGATTCTAATGGTAAATGGCGTATAGATTTAAACGCTTTAAGCGCAAGCTTTGAACCTAAAACCATGATTATTTCATCTTCAGTAAATGAAGAAGAAATAGAGATTTCAGATATTGTAGTTGGAGATGTATGGATTTGTTCTGGGCAATCTAATATGCAAATGAAAGTTGGAGGTATTCCTGAAATTAAGGCTTTAATACCTAAATCTTCTAATATTCGAAGTTTTACTGTAAAAAACACTGTCGCATTTGAGCCTCAAGACACATGTGAAGGTATATGGAAGAATGAACAACCCAATAGTGCTGTAGCCTTTTCTTTTGCTTATTTTCTTCAAAAATCTGCCAATGTTCCCGTTGGTATTATATTAACATCTTGGGGAAGCTCGTCTATAGAAGCTTGGATGCCAAGAGAAATGACCAAAACAGTACCTCATTTTAAAACGATTATGGATGAGTTTGATGCAGATATAGAAACTAAAAACAGACTAAAAACTATTTTAGATGGTCCGAAACCATGGTCAAGAAAAGATGATGTTTTTTTACGTAGGCAATCTAATATACTTTACAATGCAATGATGTATCCATTAGTTCCTTATGCTTGTAAAGGATTAGTTTGGTACCAAGGCGAACGCAATACAAGATCTATGCATGGTATGGCAACGAAACCGTGGTTTTCCAGAAATTCAGGAATGCTAAAGTATGGGGAAACACTTAAAGAATGGATAAAAAGCTATCGGAAATCTTGGAATAATGATAGTATGCATTTTATGGTAGTAATGCTACCAGGTTACGGAAAAATTTTAGATTTAGGAAAAGATATTAATTCTGAAAATCCTAATGCTCATTCATGGGCATGGATGCGAGAGTCACAATTAAAAGCCCTTGAGTTGCCTAATACATCAGTAGTAAACACAATAGATTTAGGTGATGTTAAGGATATTCACCCAAAAGATAAATTACCTATTGGTAAACGTTTAGCTTTATTGGCAATGGATGAGATATTAAAATCCGATACTAAATCTTGTGGTCCCATATTAAAAAAAACAAAAATAAAAGGGAATACTATAGTCGCTTACTTTGACTATGCTGAAAAGCTTAAAACAAAAGATGGAAAAGCACCAACAGCCTTTTGGTTAGCAGATGATTCTAAAAAATGGTTTTCTGCAACTGCCAAAATAAAAGGAAAAACAGTCGTACTGCATTCTAATAAATTGTTAAAACCTAAATACATTCGATACGCGTTCACTGCTAAGCCAGAAGTAAATTTGGTTAATGAACTAGATTTACCTGTATACCCATTTCGAACAGATACTTTTCAACCCTAAAGGTTTATGAAAAACAGTAAAATATTTCTAATTTTATTCTTAATCTCCTTTTCATTTATTGCAAAAGGACAGGTTTCTTATGAGCCCAATGAAACTTTGATTTATAAAACAACGCCACAAACAACCTTAAAACTTCATGTTTTTAAACCGGAAAAACATAAAAAGAAGGACAAAAGACCTGTAGTTGTTTTCTTTTTTGGTGGAGGTTGGTCAGGTGGTTCACCAAAACAATTTTACCAACAAGCAAGATATTTTTCAGAAAGAGGAATTGTAGCTATTTCAGCTGAATATAGAGTTTTTAAAAAACATAATACAACGCCTTTTGATTGTGTGCGTGATGCCAAATCTGCCATAAGATGGGTGAGAGTACATGCTTCTGAATTGGGCATAGATCCTGATAGAGTAATTGCCTCAGGAGGTTCTGCTGGTGGCCATTTAGCGGCTTGTACAGGAGTTATTGAAGGAAATGAAGAAGTTGGGGAAGAATTAAAAGTAAGTTCGGTTCCTAATGCAATGCTACTTTTTAATCCGGTAATTGATACCACAGAAAAAGGCTATGGCTTGAAAAAAGTGGGCGAAGCGAGAAAAACGGAAATATCTCCTTGCAGCCATGTTCGTGAAGGAATTGTACCTACTTTAATTTTTCATGGAACGGCTGATAAAACAGTTCCGTTTGAAAATGTACAACGCTTTACAAATTTGATGAATGAGGAAGGGAATAGTTGTGAATTGATTGCATATGAAGGGGAAGGTCATGGTTTTTTTAATGGTTCTTTTTTCAGAAAGAAAAATACAGATGTTATTTTTAATTCAACTATGGAAAAAGCGATGGAATTTTTTAAAGAACTTAAATTCATTTATAAATAAACGGCTGAGGCAAGTTTATTTTTAATTCTAAAATTTATACGTTTTAAGAATCATCTATAAAACATCTTTTTTATTAAAAAAAATCCTTTATCGGAACTACAATTTTAAAAGGTAATTATATAAACAACAAAATATTTATTTAATGAAACATAGTCTTTCTGTTACTATTGCAATGTCAATCGTTTTATTGTTTTGCTCATGTAAAACAGCTCAAACCCCTTACAAAATAAGTGATGGTAGTACTTTTGAAACAAAACCATTTTATCCCAAATTTAATTGGAAAACAACCCCAATGTATTATATGTTTGGTGACCCAAAACGCGTTTTACATCCAGAAGAAGTTGAATTTATTGCAGAACGAACAGATTTTATTTGTATTGAAAAATCTCATGGACAAGGACAATTAGGTGCTGCAGAATTAGGAGCAAAACATGAAGTCGCAGCGTTTAAAAAGCTAAAGCCAGATATGAAAGTGCTTTTCTATTTTAATTCAGCTTATGCATGGCCATTTACATCTTATAATAAGAATTTTACGCATGAAAACATTGATAATCATCCAAAACTTAAGGCGTTTTTAATAGAAAACCCTGAAACCAAGGCATTAGAGCAGCGAAAAAACGTTTTTTATTTTGATGTTTTAAATCCTGATTTTCGAGAATGGTGGGTAAACACGGTAGCTGAAGGCGTTGCGTTTTCTGGTGCCGATGGTGCTTTTATAGATCAAATGCATGGTTTTTCATGGTTACGCCAAGATAAAGCCCAAGAGGTTCAAAAAGCTATGGGAGCTATGATGAAAGCTTTAAAAGAAAAATTAGGTTCAGATAAAATATTACTAGGTAATAATGCAAATTCTAGAATAGCGAAACATGTTTTCCCTTCTATAGATGCCAATATGTTTGAACATTATGGGAATGACTTTTTAAGTAAAGAAAAACTATTGAATGATTGGGAAGATATGCTTAGAATTTCTAAAGCCGGAAAAATGTCCATATTTAGAATTGGTGTAGAGTATGACAGCGTAGCTGTTTCAGACCCTACATTTTACAAAGGAAAATTTAGAAATGAACGGTTTGCGAAACTTTCTAAAGAGAAATTAGAGTTTTATCACGCATGTTACTTAATTGGAGCACAGCCATATTCCTATTTTCAATATGGTTGGGGATGGCAATTGGCTCATGGTTCTTTAATGGATTATCCAGAATTGCAAAAACCATTAGGAGCCCCAAAAGGTGCATATCAGAGAACATCAAGTACAGGTTGGGAATTTACCCGCGAGTTTGAACATGCTTCCGTTTGGGTTGATACCGAAACAAGACAAGCTAAGATAACTTGGCATTAAAAAATTATATCAATAACTATCTATTTTTATAAAAAGAACACTATTCGTATTCACTATTTATTTTGCTTTTAGCCGTTTTGAACCAATAAAAGCGGATAAAAACAGCTCCAATAAAATTCATTTATATTATTAATGATATGGGAATAGGAACTGTTTCAAACACAACAGCTACCGATTTTCGATATAATAAGTCTATTAAAAAAATTAAACCTCAATTAGATAATCCTAATTGAGGTTTAGTTTTTAGTCATGAAATATTTACTCTAAATGAACTTATGGAATGCTTACCTCAAATACCTTAGAACCATAATCTCTCACCGCAGTAATGGTTACTGTTTTGCCTGAATAGGTTTTAAGGAACTCCTGTAAATGTGCAATATTTGAAATTTTATGCTTGTTTAATTTTTGAATCACCCAATCTTTGTGCAATCCTGCATCTAACCACATTTGTCCTTTTTTAGGATCTAAGGATTTAATATAACAGCCAAAATTGTAGCCACCTGTGGCATCTATTAAATCTGGATCGTCTGCAATATTAATTAACAAAGCGCCATGTACATCTTTTTCAAGAGCCTTTTTAGATTTTGTAATTTTCTCCTGCTCGCTATTTTCTGCCTTATATTCACCAGCAATTAAAGTACTCAACCAGCTTGGATGCGTAAGCGTTTTTACTTTATTAAAGACAGCTTCTGCAGTAAATCCTATTGCAATGCCGTTTGCATTAAAAGTTCTTGCTTTTATCACCGTAGTATTCTTTATTTTAAATGGTAACGAATATACTGTTGAGTTCCTATTGGGTTCTGAACCATCTGTGGTGAAATACACCTTAGCCCCCTTTTCTGCTCTAATATCTGCTTCTAAACGAACTTCAGTCTCATTTTCAAAATCACCTCCAAAAGGCAAAATACGTGTCATCTGATGTCCAAATTTATTCATTGAGAAATTTTTAAAACCTAATTTTAATGCAGGTGAATCCTCTTGCACTTGGTAATTACCGTTTATTGGATCTACAAAATTAGGATGAGCTACCATAGAACCTAGGTCATACCCTCTCCTATGCCATTCCTCCAAGTTCATGTCTTGTGTCATAGTAAAACCTTCAGGGTAATTAACATTCCAGTATAGGTTTTTATCATAATTGGTACTCCATTTAACATCGGTTGGTAAAGCAACCTCACGTATAAAGTTTTTTGTTGGTGCCTTATTTCCAGGTACAGCACCAGCAATCACAAAAATATTTATAGAAACTTCATCTTCTGAATTTTTGGGCCATACATGCCAACCCAAAGGAACTGCACTTACGGTTATATTGTTAAACACCTTTCGTCCCATACCATCTCTTAGTTTAATGGTAGAACCTAAATTTAAATTATTATAAATCTCATAGTAACTAGAGCCATCATCTAAATCAATGGTCCAATTTCCTGCACTAATAGATTTACGGTAATTAGCGATTCGGTTATTTCGAATAACGACATTATCAATAGCATCCAGTCGCGTCAATTCCTTAATGAAATGCTCATCTGTTCCTCTACCACCTTTCCATTGTCTTTCTCGTCCCCAAGAATTAAAAGGGCCATGCTCTCCTGTTTCTCTAACAGTTTCCCATATATCATTAAATTCAATAAGGTGTCCTCCCCAAGTGCCATCGTTAATACATATACCTGCGCGCGGACAATTGTATATCGTATTATGAGAAGCTGTTATTTTATGACTCATAGAAATGTAAACGCCTGCCACTTGTTTGCCAACATCACCAAAATCGTGCATGATGCTATTTTCAACCACACAATTCTTTGGATAATCTGGCGTTTTAGGTCCTGGCTCTAAATCCATGTTTTCACGCATTTTATTCCAATTTTTCCCATCCATTAATCTATCATCCCAAGTCTGATAAAAACGAACGGCTTCCGGCGAACCCACAAAACAAACCGCACTTTCTCCGGTGTGTACAAATTGACAACCGCTTATTTTATTATTACGATTGTAAGCACTCATAAACACACCATTTCCTCCTACGTATTCAAAATTACAATCTTCAATCAACAGGTTTTCTGTACCTTCCATAAAAATGGTGCCGCCTCTGTGAATAGCCCAGTCACCACGAGCAAGGGGCTCATAAGACTCCATAAACGTATAATTGGTTTGTGTAAAATGAAAGCCTTTAAACTGAATATGCTTTACAGGTGCTTCTTTAGTGCCCTTCAACTGAATCATATCTTTTAGTACAGGAACTTCAATTTTAACGTCACTTAAGTGTACGTCTTGCATCGGATAATAGTAAAGCGTATTGGTTTCTTTGTTTAAAAACCATTCCCCAGGAACATCTAGTTCTTCAAAAATGTTTTCCACATAATAAAATGAAGCTTTTTTTCCTTTACCACCAATACCATGTGTTCTTTGAAGTTGCCAACCACCTTCATCGAGGTATATTTTATTTTGTTCTCTATCGATGGATTTAATTTTATACTGCATGTTTCCCCAATTATGACTTTGGAAACCATGTACAATTCCTGTTTCAGCATGCTCCCATGTTTTATCTGAAAAGGTTTTAGGATCATAGGAAAACCATTTGTCATAGCGTTTATTGGTACCACCGGTGACTTGATGATAGCCTTTTCCTTCACGAAGTGGATTTTCATAATCGTAATTAGGAAACCGTGCTCTAACTTGGCGTTCTCCATTAACAAATAATTGATCCATAGCTAATCCTTCAGGAACTTTTGCTTGATAAATACCGTTTTTATAGGCTTTCCATTCCAGATGCTTTAAGTGCTGAGAGCCTTTCATAATGACCTTTGATCCAGGTAAAGCAGAAAATATAACTGGATTTTTTACCGTCCCGGAATAATCACTATCTATTTCAATGGTCTCATTGAGGTAATATTCCCCTGAAGCAAACCAGACCGTAACGGCCTCTTTGCTTGCATATTTTTTCACCTCTTGTAAGGCTTTTTCAAAACTTAAATAAGGACTGTTTTTTGTTCCGGGATTAGCATCGTTTCCTTTGGGCGATACATAAATATCTTTCGCAAAAACGTTTCCTATCATCAACAATACTACAAGAGCGGTTAATAAACTATTGTTATTCATCATATTTAATTAAAGTTAATAGAGGTCATTAGTTAAGTACTTATCCAAATTAAAAATTGATATCTTGATATTTTAGGCTTAATAGTTAGTTTTGTTGTCAGTTCGAGCGCAGTCGAGAACTATTTGTTTACAAAAAGTAGGTTTCGACTGCGCTCAACCAGACATTCAGGTCAAATTTGAACTCTAATTTGAGTAACTTTCTACTGACCTCTAAAAATTAAATTCTGGTTTGTCTCAAAAAAACGAGATCGGCTATTTCACACTTTCTAGAATAAATTCTACAATTGGTGTGGGATCTTTTAATGAATGCGGGTGGTGTCCGACACCTTTTTTTCGTATTATTTTAATTATTCCTCCTGCTTTTTTGATTTTCTCTGCAACGATAGCTGTGTTTTCTTCATAGGGCACTACAGTATCAGCATCACCATAAACATGTATTACAGGTATTTTTGCTTTTGCAATACGTACACAATTATCAACAGGATTGTCCTTGTATGCTTTTACAGAATTAGCGTCTAAATTGTATGCTTTTAAACAGTTCTCCCAAGATTTAGTATGTCCTTCTCCATTAAAAAGACCACCAGGCCAACTTTTTATATCGCATACTGGCGCATCCCCATAAATAGCATATACTTTGTCTGTGTTTTTTGATGCCCAATTATAAATTATTAAACCTCCACGGCTCATGCCTTCTAGAACAACTTTAGAATTAAGGTTGTATTTAGTTACACAATAATTATAAAAGCTGTCCCATAGGCTAACAGCTTCATCATTTCCAAATAAATTGCCTACATCAACATACACCACATGAAAACCTTTTTCTAACAAAGCCTTATCTACTTGTGGCTCATGTCCCCAAAATCGAGCTCTCCAAATCCAGTAATTATTTGAATTTTTAGTGTTTGGAAACACAACCTTTGCATTATGCCCTTCAAATAAAAATTCTTCTACCTTATAGTCTTTAAATTTTTTATCAATGGAAGTTCTTACATTTTTTACATCATACTCCGCAATGGCTTTCTCAGTTGAAATACTTTTGTTTTTAGGAACTCCACAACCCGTAAATAATAAAAATAAAAGTGCTACTGTAAAGGCTTTATTCATTTTCGTGTTTTATTTTTTTGTTACTACTACTAAAATTTGAAGGTGATTTAAGCATCTTATTCCTCAAACGAAACAACGACCTCATCTAAAATTGGTTTTGATTCATTTTCTGTGGTATCAGTCATTTTAACTTCAAATTGAAAACCATAGCCTTTTGGTAAGTCTGAAAAATTCAACTGTGCTGGTGTTTTTTCAACCTGCTTAGAAAAACCTTCTATATAGTCATATTGTTCTTTTACATGCTGCCAGTTACTCCACGAGTTAATACGTCCATCATTAGTGGTATCAACGCCCATTCTTACTTCTACAGTTTCCACCCAAGGACCAGTACTTACATAATCATTTTTTGTTTGCGTAAGTAGGTAGTATTTATCTTCTGCAAACATGATATCTGGATCTGGATGGCCTTGTCCAATATTTCCACAAAATTCAAATTGTTTATTGATGTCATTAGACGTAAACCAAGCAGCACTCATATGTTTACCACCTGTCTTACCTGCAGGATCATAGTCAGCAAACAAATAGTACTGTCCTCCGATAGCGATAGAAGCCCAATCTCCGAATGCATTCTGTTCTGGTTCGTGGATTTCGTAAGTACCAAAAGCAACGACATCACCTTTTTTAATCCTTTGTTTTGGAATATCAACTTGTGAAACCTTTCCTGGATAGTTATCAGGGTCTTCTTTAAACCAATGTGGATGTGCATATTCTGCAAATTTTCCTGTGGGTTGGGTACGCTCATCAACAGGAGGATTCAAAATTTTAAAATCATTAAAACCATCTTTACTTACCGCATGGGTTGCTAATGGAGAATCCCAAGCATGCGTAGAAGCATCAATAGGCGACCAATCTTCAGCTATAATATGGAAATTACCTTCCAAATCTCTGATGACTGCACAATCCGAACCATCTGATGGATCTTTAAAAGCCATGCCCATTTTTTTACCAAGACTACCATCCGTTAAATCTTCATCAATAAGTAAATGTGGATCTTGATCGTTTGGAAAATCGTAATAAAAATAAAACTTTCCATCAACATACTCTGCGGAAGTCACCCAACGTGAAGACGCATCTGATACAGGACCATGATGCACCCAATTTTTCATATCAATACTTTGCCAAGCATGGTAACCCCTTTCTGATTTTTTTAATCCTCCTGGAGCATCAAATTGGTTGTTAAGATGTGTTGTTTTTAACACCACATCATAACCTTTTAAAATTGTATCCTTACTTTTAAAAGATGCTGGTCGTTTGTTATCTTTTCTAGTATCATATCTACCAAACATCCAGTAATTTCCATCGCCTAACTGCAATGCTACAGGCGCATCACCTAAGTTTGCAGGTCCTACAGGCGCAATTTGTTCCCAATTTAACCATTCTGGTGATTGTGAAAATGTAATGGATTTTGCAGATTTCTTTTTCGAAAATTGTTTCATTGAACTTTTAAAAACAGCTTCCTTTGCAGTAGGAACCACTTTTCCATTGGTGATTTCCAAGTTTGATTTTGTAGCTATATTCGCTTGCCAGTCTTCTTGAGACGCAATGGTCCAAATATCAGCCTTTAAAGAACTCGTTTGCTGTTCTTGTTGCACTCCACAAGCGGCAAATAATTTAATTGTAAGTATTGATAAAATGACTTTATTTACTTTTATTCTGTTCTTTGTATTCATCAATTTATTTTTTAAGTATGATAAAACTGGACGTTACTCTGTTATTTAGTTTATAAAAGAAAAAGTAACTTGTTTTTGGTGCCTCCAAACTTTTACAGTGTGTTTTCCCTTTGGCAAGCTCCTCATATATTTAAAAAAAGTTTGTTCTTCTTTTATTTTATCCGAATTTAATTCGATCACGACATCATCCACTTTAAACCCCATCCTTGCCAATTTACTTTTCTTAGGAACAGAAACCAATAAAACTCCATAGGTGTCAAACATTCCTGTTGCAGAAAGTTCCGCTTCTGTTTCTAGCGTTTTAAACTTAGCTCCAAATAATCCTTTTAACTTAGACTTCACAAATACATTAGAGGCTATTTCTTTTGGTATATGAATTTGTGGTTGCATTGCCAAATACTTCAATTTTTCAGAAGTCACACCAAAACCAGTCATCGGAAAGTTTTTAAATCCAAGTTGTAATGCTTCTGAATTATTTGAAACTGTAAAGTCGCCATGTTGAGGTTCTCCCGAAAACAGAACATTTCCATATAGACTTTCTGCATCATCTAGTGTTTGCTGCTGTACGCCGTAAGCCGGTACCACATTTTTAGCATCTGGATTATGAACAAAATTGAAATTTCTAGTTCCTCCCCAAAGCGTTGGATTGCTAGAACGATACGTTGGTGAACCCCATAGAATATTTCTTTCAAAAACATCATGTGTTGGTTTAGGATATGGTACATTACAGGTGTATCCTTTCCCAAGGATGACATTGTTGGTAACAACACGATGATAGCCTTCCCTAGTTTTTATACCTCCTGATAAACTTATATTATTATAGATTTCATAATTCGTAGAGCCATCATCGAGATCAATATCCCAACCATGATCGCATTGCATTCGGTTATTTCGAATTACAGTGGTTTGATAAGCATCCCATAAAGGCATATTCGGATACTTTTCTATATAATTGCTAATCATGGGTTTTCCCTTTTCATCCATTAAATCGGGTCCTGATGGGGAAGCTCTAAACCAAAAACGATCTCTTCCCCAAGAATTAAAAGCACCATGATCGTGCGTTTCTAATACAGTTTCAAAACAATCGTTCCATTCTATAATATGACCTCCCCAAGTGCCATCACAAATATTTATGGCTGCTCTTGGTGTGTGACTAATGGTATTGTGACGAAGGGTAATTCGTGATGACATAGAAATATTAATCCCTGAGGCTTGTTTTTCAAAACGACCACAACGCATCATCAGATTATCTTCCACGAGGCAATCTGCTGGGTAATCTTCAGATTTTGGTCCAACAGTAGTATCTATGTCATCCATGGCAGGTGGAAGATGGTGAAAATTAAAAGCGGGATCACGAACCGCAGCAAATGAACCTACCAAGTTGACATCCGTAGAACCATTATTCTGAAAAAAGTTGCTTTTAATTTCTACATTACGATTATAGCTATCAATAAATACAGCATTTCCGCCCAGTTCTTCGAAGGAACAATCTTTAACAACAATATGCTCTGTCCCACGAATATGAATAGCACCTCCACGGTATACGCACCAATCACTTCTTAGTAAAGGCTCAATCGTTTCTTTTAAGGTTCTTTTTGTTCCTGTAAAGTGAATACCAGAAATCTGAATATGTTTTACTGGATTAGTCGTTTCGTAGTTTTTAACAACGGTCTCTTTATGTGCATTACCACTGTTGTGAATAACCATTTCTTCAACAGGTAGTTTATGATCCCCATAAATTTCAATAAGGTGCTTAATTTGAAGGACCGCTTCAATCTTTGTATTGTTAAGGTTCACATTAGCTTCTGGCATATAATACAACCAACCATCCTTGGTGTTATGATACCACTCACCTGGCACATCTAATTCTTCAAAAACGTTTTCAACCATGCGATAGCCTTTGTGAGGCTGCGCAGATCGGTTGTTTTGCCAACCACCTTCGTAAATCAATTCGCCTTTATCGTTTTTACCAGTTACAAAATAATGTTGACTACCCCAAAGCCCTCTGTGCATACCATTTAAGATGGCGCCTTCAGGAGTTGCCCATTCAGCTGCTTTTTTAGCATCCCAAGCGTCTGGAGCTGCTCCTGAAAAAGGAACGGTTCCTGCTTTTTTTCCACGTACAGAAGGATCTCCATCGGTAGGTATAAATCCTGCGTTAAAATTAGGATATCGTGCCATATGCTGTCTTTTATGCTCTACAAAAAGTTGATCTATAGCATTTAAATTTCCAACAAGAGTTCTATAGATGCCATCCTTAAATAATTCCCATTTAGAAGTAATTAATTGTGCTCCAGTAATAACGACCTCTTCATTTTTAGCTGCGGTATATATAACAGGAAATTGTGCCGTCCCACTATCTTCAGTTGTAATTTGTAAAGGCGTTTTTAACCTATAAGTGCCTTGATGAATTATGATTTTACAGGGTTCTTTACCTAAACGTCCACTAGCTCTTAACTTAGCTTGTGCTGCTTTTATGGTTAGCAAAGGTTTAGACGCTGTGCCTTCATTAGCATCAGAACCATTTGTGGCGACATGAATGTCTAGTGCATATAATGGCACAATACACAGTGCTAATAATAAGGTGATTATTTTTTTCATTCGTTTACATTATTTTTGATTCTACCATTATTTGTGTGGGTAGAAACTGTGTTTATCTAGGCGTTTCATAGGAAAAAATGACCAAGAACACCCCTAAAGTCCCCTCAAGGGGACAATCTAATTGAGAATCTTTAGTTTAATAGTGTATAGTTATTTTTCCATTTTTTCTAATTTCTAATTTCTTATGTCCCACATCATTCGTGGTAGAACCTTATTTTTTTATTCCTTTTAAAGCTGTAATTTATTTTGCTATATCTTCTGAATAGATATTGACGTCTCTATCATTTTTTTGAATTTCGCCAGGTGTACTTCTTCCTTTATCTACATAAGACTGAAGTAATTTGGTTAATTCTTCAACTTTCTCAGGATATTTATCCTGTAAATTGGTGGTTTCTGCGATATCATTGGCTAAATCAAATAGCTGCACACTAGGTGATCCTGCTGGAGTCTGTCCTGCTCTTGGCGTACTCCAACCTCCAGAGCCAGGACAAAGTGCTAGTTTCCAATTGCCTTGTCTAATAGCAAAAGAGCCATTAATACTATGGTGCACAATGGCTTCTCTGTTTGTAATGGTTGGATCTTTCAATGTGGATAAAAAGGAAACGGCATCTACACCTGATGTCCCTTCTAATTTTATATCCGTAATCTCAGAACATGTAGCTATAAAATCCGTCAAACAGGTTAATCTATCTGTTTGTGTTCCTGCATTGATAACTTCTGGCCAACGCACAATAAGAGGAACGCGATGGCCTCCCTCGTAAATATCGGCTTTGTTTCCTCTTAAATTTCCACTAGGTGAATGTCCTTTCTTTTGTAAAGCTGGAATTTTTGCTGCGGGTGAACACCCATTATCTGTAGAAAATAAAACAATGGTGTTTTCGGTTAAGCCCTGTTTGTCCAATGCATTTAAAACTTCGCCAACAACCCAATCTGTTTCCATTAAAAAATCACCATAAGGCCCTAATTCAGACTTTCCTCGCCATTTTTCACTAGGAACAATAGGTGTGTGTGGCGAACTTAATGGCAAATACAAAAAGAACGGTTCTTTTTCATTAGCTCGCTCATTTATATAGGTCACGGATTTCTCTGCAAAATCTTGTAAACAATGACCCGCTTTAAAACTAGGGCCTGCAGGTCCTTTTCGACCACGAATATTTGGGTCCTTCATAACAGAAGGGATTTCTGTCACTTTTTCATTTTCAATATATACATAAGGAGGCATATCTAAAGAAGCGGCGATTCCAAAATAGTAATCAAAACCATTACTTGTTGGCGTAACGGCAGGCTTTGTGTAATCGATATTCCATCCGCCACCTATTTGCCATTTTTCTTTCTTGAAGTCAGGTAATAATTCCCATTCGATACCTAAATGCCATTTGCCAATAATTGCTGTATGATAACCTGCTTGCTTTAATAAGCTAGCGACCGTTGTTTCCTCTTTTTTTAGCAACGGTTTGGTAGTCGGTTTATGAATAACCCCTTTAGATAAACTTGTACGCCAATTATAACGACCCGTCAAAAGTGAATAACGAGATGGTGTACAAACAGACGATGATGTATGTGCATCCGTAAAACGAATACCTTCTTCTGCCAAACGATCTAAGTGTGGTGTTGCAGCTTTTCCTGTGGTATGAGAAACATCACCTATTCCCATATCATCAGCAAAAATAAATATGATATTTGGACGACTGGTATCCGCTTGTTTTTGTGCTAGTATATTTTGACTAAAACATAAAACAAAAATTGCGATTATAGATTTGTACATGTTGATTTAGATTGGATATTGGAATTAATATCGTAAACCTATGAATTAAGACTAAAATCTGTTTACTGTTATCGACCATTTGTTTACTCAATTTATACTTAAGTAAATTATCGCGGATCATCCGCTACTTTCTTAGGGGCAATTCGTTTTTTTTAAGGGCAACCTATTTCATATTTAAATATAGATTTAGCTACTGTGTATTGACCAAATGTTGAAATAAAGAAACGAATTGCAAGATTAGAGAACGGTTTTCATTAGTTAATAAAATATATTTGTTACACAATGTATAAACTAATCATAGTCCATGTTTCGATTAAAATTTGAATTACGTATTCTATATCTTTTTATCATTATTTCGAGCCCTTTATTTTCTCAGAATAATCAGGTCGATTTTAAAGTGGATTACGAATCCTTTTTGTCTAAACACGACATGCTTTGGGATATTGTTCCAGATAAATGGCAAACTGCACCTTATTCAGGAAATGGTAATGTTGGATTTCTATTATATCAAAGTCCAGTGGAAAAAGACAATGTCATCTCATTACATATAGGTCGTCATGATTATTACGATCATAGAGAAGCTGAAACAAAGGCTGATGAAATGCTTTGGATCAAACGAAGCAGATTACCATTAGGTCATTTTAAGCTAAAATCTAAAGGAAAAATCACCGATATAGATATGCGTTTAGATTTATGGAATGCAGAATTAACAGGAACCATAACAACATCTAAAGGAAGCTATACCATTAAAGGGGTTACCCATAGTACCACGGATATCATTTATTTTGAAACCGATGCTAAAAATGAAGATGTAGAAATTACTTGGCATGCCGAAGCCCCTATTCCTCCAGTTTATGAAGTTCTAAAAAGCGGTGGCGGTCCAAAAGGTGGCACTTGGGATAAAATGCGAGCGGTGACTTTGGAAATGGCACCAAAGGCAGAATTCAGTAAAAAAAATGGTTATAATTTCTGCTATCAAGCCTTATTTGATAACAGAGGAGAAACCACAACAGGGTGGAAAACAACAGGTCCAACTTCAGGAAAACAACAATTAATAGCGAGTGTACATCACAGTTTTCCTGAGCATAATTCTTTAGACATTGTTACCGAAAATTTAAAAACGGCTGAGGATCTAATCAAAAAAAACAACTTTATTTCTACCCACCAAAAATGGTGGCACGACTACTATCCCTTAAGTTTTTTAACGCTTAATGATGCTGAAAAAGAGTCCTTCTATTGGATACAAATGTATAAACTAGGTTCTGCTTCTAGAGGAAACGGCCCAATTTTAGATTTAATGGGACCTTGGTATAACCGAACATTTTGGCCAATGGTTTGGGGCGATTTAAATGTACAATTGATTTATTGGACGCATTTAACTGCTAATAGAATGGCTATTGGTGAATCTTTACCCAATAACATTGATAAATACACTGCTAATTTAGAAGGAAACACACCAAAACATTGGAAAAACAGTGCTGCAGTTGCTGCTTTAATGCCGCAAGACCTTATTGCTTTCAACGGCGCAAAAGTCCCAGATATGTTAGCATGGATGTTAAACGATTATTGGTTGCATTGCCAATTTGCAGGCGATGATAGTCGTATGCGCGATAAATTGTTTCCGATTTTAAAGAAGACCGTAAATAGTTACCTCAACTATATTAAAGACAATCCTGTAGACGCCGACGATGGCAAAATTCATATTAAATACAGTTGGTCTCCCGAATACAAACCAGGACGTGGTCAAGATATTAATTTTACGTTGGCTTTAATTCGTTGGAGTGCTCAAACATTAATTGATATTGATAATCAGCATCACATAAACGATCCGCTCAAAAAAGATTGGCAACACTTATTGGATAATTTAGTGGAGTTTCAGATTGATGAAAACGGTCTTATGGTAGGAAAAGACAGACCTTTTGAAAATCCGCACAGGCACTATTCACATCTACTCGCCTATTATCCTTTAATGGTGATTACACCAGAAAAAGAAGCAGATAAAAAATTATTACGGACGTCTCTAGACCATTGGTTAGATGTGACGTTTAATAGTGGCAAAAAAATCAAAGCCATGCCAGTTACAGGTTATACAGCGACTGGAGCGTCTTCAATGTATGCCAATTTAGGTGATGCTGATAAAGCGTATTATTATCTTGATTTTTTAATTAAACATAAAAACATTTCATCTACAACGATGTATTCCGAAGGAAAAATAAATCCGGTTATTGAAAGTCCGTTGTCCTTTGCCACGAGCTTACACGATATGATGTTGCAAAGTTGGGGAGGGAAAATACGTGTATTTCCTGCAAGCCCGAAAAAATGGAAAGATGTTGCGTTTCACAACTTAAGAACAGAAGGTGCCTTTTTAGTCAGTGCTAAAAAAATAGATGGAAACACAGAGTTTGTATCTGTAAAAAGTTTAAAAGGAAAAGCTTGTGTCATTCAAGTTGATTTTGAAAACCCACAGTTTTATATCGATGGAAAATCGGTTGTTATCAATCAATCTGAAGATGGTTCTTATAACATTGATTTAAAGCAAAATGAATCTATTATTATTACTTCCAAAGAAATAAACAAAACAGATTTAAGCATTAAAGAATTACCAAAATCGGAAGCCGAACAAAATCTATTCGGTTATGGTGAAAAAACAAAACGACTACCAGGTCACGACTATTACAGTTCTTACTAAACGTATTATGAAACGAGCATGTTCAACATTTTATCACGAAAGGATAATGATTAATAGCGAACAGCGTGTGACCTTAAATAAACCATACATATAAACACATGAAAAAAACTATTCTATACAGCATCCTTATATGCGCTTCTTTTATAGCGTGCAAAGCACAAGAAGAACAAAAGAAACCGAATGTTATTTTTGTTTTTTCGGATGACCAACGGTTTAATTCACTGAGCATGACAGGCGACCCAATAGCTGAAACACCACATATAGATCAGTTAGCTAAGGAAGGGGTCTTTTTTAACAACGCCTATATTACAAGTCCTATTTGTGGCCCAAGTAGAGCTAATATCTTTACTGGGCAATGGGAACGCAAAAATAAAATTGGATTCACCTATGTTTCAAAACATGTGATCTCTGAAGAAACCTACCAAAACAGCTGGCAAGCCCAACTAAAAAAAGCGGGGTATTCCACGGCTTTTATTGGGAAACACCACACCAAAATTGGAGACCGAAAAGATACACCTTTAGTTGAAAATACCGATTTCAGTTATTATGGTAATGGGCATTTAGGATTTTATCCAGCCAAAAAGCACAAGCAATTCAACAATCTTAAAAACGAAACACAAGTTGAAGGCCTACTAGAAGCGACAAAAGCTTATTTGTCACAAGGAGATGATTACGATTACTTCTATGAAAATGCGGATCCTTCTATTAAAAATCAATTAAAGAAAAGAGATCCTAACAAGCCTTTTTCAGCTTGGATTAATTTAAATCTTCCGCATGCGTCCAGTATTGGCGGTATGGGCTCTCGCGACACAGATCCAGAATATTACAAAACAAAATACGATGATGTAAAGCATAAAATGGAATTACCAGATAACTACCCTCAAGCTATTAGTTTGCCGGAAGAAGTGTATGCCACATCCGATTTAATGAAATATTATGTGACGTCTAAAAAAGGGAAATTATTAAATGAAAAGCTAAAAATGGATCGCGCTAATTATGCTATCGATCTCATGGTAGGCAAACTACGTGACTTTCTAGAAGACATAGGAGAAGCCGACAATACCATTATTGTATTTTGTTCCGACAATGGTTTGTTTTTAGGCGAACACGGCTTAGGCGGCAAAACCATTTTGTATGATGAATCGGTTCATGTACCAATGATTGTGTATTCCCCGTTTTTCAAGGATAAAACAAAAGGAAAAGTGATTGACGAATTGGTAGTTGGACAAGATATTCCTGCAACTATTTTAGAAATGTGTGGTGTACAAACACCACAATCCTATCAAGGAAAAAGTATGCTACCATTAATAGACGATGAAAACACAGATTGGCGTGAAGACATTTTTTTAGAAAACCTATTTACAGACCAAGGCTATCCAAGACAGGAAGGGGTTCGTAGTAAACAGTTTAAATACATTCGCTCTTTCAGTAAAGAAAGTGACCGAAATAAATATGTCCCAAATCAATCTATTGAAACGGATGAAAAACCTATTTACGAAGAACTATTTGATATCATAAACGACCCAAAAGAGCAGAATAACTTAGTTGGAAATAAAGAGTATTTAGAGATTTTAAATGAATACAGAGAACGCTGTAAAACGCTAGTGTCTGAGCTCAATTAGATTGCCAACTATACTATTGACAAATAGTGATTTAACATTTTAAAACAGACAACTCTATTAGCACCCTAGAAATTCCGTTTTACCTATGTAAATGGGTGATTTCAGAAATTTGAAGGGTGATTTCAGAAAGGTTTTGGGTAATTATAGCATAAGTGAACTCTCTATAAAATCTAACTTTACCCAAAATAATTTTAAGATGAGAAACACTACACTATTTTTTTTATTTAGTCTATTTTTAACACCACAGATTTATGGCCAAACCATTGATAGGCCAAATGTGATTATATTCTATGTAGATGATTTGGGTTGGCAAGACACCCAATTGAATGACGAAGGCACGCCAGTGCCATGGGAAACTCCAAACATGTTAAGCTTAGCTGCAGAAGGCGCTAATTTTTCACAGGCCTACTCGCCTGCTCCTACTTGCGCACCATCGCGATCTGCGATGATGAGTGGTCGTCATACCACACAAACCGGAATGACACATGTCTCTGGTGGACGAATCCCAGAAGTCAATACTAACAATAATAATGATAAAATGATTCCTCCTTTTTACAAAGGAAGGTTACATGTTGAAGAAACGACCATTGCTGAAGCTTTAGCACCTTCAGGTTATGTATCGGGTCATGTTGGTAAATGGCATATGGCCTCTAGTCATAATCGATTTCCTGAAGCGGTAGACCAAGGCTTTGATTCTCAATACACTGGTCGAGGTATTCAATCTGGCATGCCTGATAGAAGTACAGGTTATGCAACAAGTGATCCCAATGATCCTTATATGATTGATGAGGACGGAAGACCTTATGATGCCGTAACAGAAGAAGCTTTAGCATTTTTAGAAGTTAATAATTCAGAGCCTTTTTTCCTATATATGGCTACGTGGTTAGTGCATACACCTATACAAACTAGAGATTTAGCTTTGCTAACCTATTATTGTGATAAATTAGGGATTCCTGTACCAACGACAGATACAGATATTACAACAGGAGGACAAACAAATCCATATTATGGCGCTATGGTTGCCTCTTTAGATTGGAGTTTAGGTAAAGTGGTCAATTATTTGAAAACAACAGATGACCCAAGACATCCAGGTAAAAAATTATTCGAAACAACGTATATCATATTTACATCTGATAATGGAGGTGTAATGAATGCTGGCCCAGAAATCATTACAGATAATTCCCCTTTAGATAAAGGTAAAAAGTATATTCAAGAAGGTGGTATTCGTACCCCTATGGTTATTACAGGTCCTGATGTAGCAGTAGGAGATTATAACAATGTTGTTTCGCATTTAGATTTCTACCCAACCATTTTATCTATAACAGACACCGATGCTCCTGCAAGTGTTACCGATAAATTAGATGGTGTTGATTTATATCCATTTTTAAAGAATGAAGCTACTGTTATCGCAGATGCGAATGGAAATGAAAGAACAGATCTTTATTGGCATTTCCCGCATAATAAAGATATACAAATGCAATCGGCTATTAGAAGTAACGAGTATAAATTTTATAAAAATCACGTTGATAATTCTTATGAATTGTATCAGTTGTACAATACTGATGGAAGTAATTATGATATAGAAGAAACTACGAACATCATCAATACAGCTGATGCGACTGTTGTAAATGAACTGACAAACAAGCTAGAAACATTTTTAGCCGATAACGACGCTAGGTTTCCACAATGGAATCCAGATTACTCAGGCTCTGATGCACCGTTAGCAAATCAGAATAATGTACCTTCAATTATTGCAAGCTCTTTTAATCAAGATACGGGAATTGCTACTACAAGCGTTACAACAGAATCAGGTGAAGCAGCGATTAACAAAGCATATTTACTTTATACTGAAGATAATCAAGAATGGTTTGAAATAGGTGCCACTGTTAATGGTAATACGATTACTGCTGAAGTACCTGAATCGGCAATCGGTATCGTTTTCACACTCATAGATGAAAATAATTTTTTAATTAAATCTGAGGAAGTTTCAACAGTTCCTGTGGTTAAAATCACACTTAATACAACGGAAGAAGCTCAACAATTTGAACCAGAAAGTACAGATGTCTATGGAGAATTAATAGGAAATGCAACTGCAAACTCAGCATTTATACAATCGAGAACAGAAGGCGGAGGCGATGGTTTCAATATCAATGTAAAGGCTACCGAATCTGTATTGTGTGAAAAGATCACATTTAGAGTAAGATCGCGTGAAGGTGATACGGCAAACTTTGATGTGACCATTGGCGGTGAGACCCAAAGTTTTGAGTACACTAGTACTAGCGATACCGATGATTTATATTATGAATTTAATACGCCTGTCACTATCACTGAAGCGGCGCAAACTATGGAATTGTTAGTAACTAACCTTACAAATGCTACTGCAGGTACTACACCAAGGTTTAGAGTTTACTCACTTACATTCCATTTAGACTTAAGTAGCTTGGGCGTGGATGAGGTAGCTTCAAATAATCAAGCACTTCAGCTATTTCCAAATCCTGTAAAGGGGACTTTTAGTCTTTCAAAAGCCGTACCATCTGGCGTGTTGTATAACATTCATGGTGCTAAAGCATACGAATTTAATAATCAGCATGAAGACATCGATATCTCAGGGCTTAAAACAGGCTTATACTTTTTAGAAGTCATACATGAAGACGGCAGTAAATCGACTTTAAAATTATTGAAGGAATAAAACAGCTTTTTGTTGCTTTCGGCTCCCTAATCTGTAGGTATAACTTAAGATGATGTAGCGTCGTAGACTTTCTGAGGTGGTTTCATCAAAAAGGTTAGTCGTACTTCGTTTTTCGAAATCAACATTGTTATCAAGAAAATCTATTAAAACCAGATTAAGACTAATATGGCTATTTCCAATACTATAGGAAATAGCCATATTCTGTTTAGGAAGTTTCAGGTCTGTAGCAAACTGATGATCTGAAAACACATTGTAATCAAATTGGGTATTAAAACTTAGTTTTTCAATAACATTATAATCTATAGCTGACTAGTAATATTGCTTTCTATAAGTTCTATTGAGCTCTTGCTCTATAGAAAAAGACGTTTAAGAAGCGCTACAGAAACCAATCCTTTTAACCCTTTGTATGTTACCCACAAAACTACCAACACCTGTAATTTACGGCTCAGACGGTCTAAATAGACTATTAGACAGGCCAAGGAAGACTAGTATTAAAAAAACCGTGATGGATTCATGTATTGAATACTACCACTTAAATTTCAAAAATAAATTTAAGTGACAACTTTTAGATGCTATAGAAAAAAAAAGTTCCATAGTTAATGTAACTACGGAACTCTTAATGAATGAATTTGTTATTAATAAAATCTTTATTCTTTTACTATTCTCAAGGTTTTAGACCCAAACTGCGTCTTAATATTTGCAATGTAAATTCCTGTTGCTAAATCACTAATATCATAATTAGCTTCTTCGCTATATGTTTTTAATAATTGCCCCGTAATATTATATAGTTCTACACGCTCAATACTATTGTTAGAATCTATTTGAAAGCTATTTTTTGCAGGATTAGGAAAAACACTAACAGTTGTCTCTTGTATTTCAAAATTATCGACACTTAAAGCTTCATTAGTAAATCTAACCCAATAGAATCTAAATTTAGCTTCAGCAGCAGCGTCTTTTAAAATATTAACATCCAATGTTATCGTTTTAGGAGTCGATGTTATCATTACATTTTGCGAAAATGTTAAATTGCTAAATGTTTCATAAGCATCAAGATTGGCTGCACCAGCATCTTGAGCCAGTGGAAACGCTTCTGTTGTGCCATCAATAGTTAAATTTACACTACCAGAATTACCATATAATTTTCTTACGTGAAATATAATTGATGTTTCGAAATCTTCTCCAGAGGAAACCACATCAAAACTAATTGTTCCATTAATAACTTCTGCTTCAGTTGCATTAACATGAACACCATTTCCACTTGCACCAAAAGGTCCATCAGTTTGAGAAAAATCTGTATCTGCTACTCTAATTTGTGTATCTGTCGCCAATGGGTCAAGTGCTGTTGCTTGACCAAATGCTGTTAATGCAACAAAAAGTAATGCTGCTGTAAAAAGTAATTGTTTTTTCATAATATTTATTCTTTTAAAATTAGTTAGTCAAAGCTAACTATTTAGAGAAGTCACTTCTTGCTGCATTCACCCAGAAGTATTCTCATTTCTTGCAAAAACAAGTAAACAACACTAATAAGCAGGCTTTTACACACTTTTCTGAATTCATATAACTCTTTTGAAGTATAACAGGTAGATTAATAATCGGTACTCAAATCTTGCAATTAAGAGCCTTATTATGTTATACTATTGTAGAAAAACAAAAAAGTTCCTTGATCAATTTAACCAAGGAACTTTTTTATTGGGATATAATACGTTACTCTTTAATAAAACGCAACGTTTGTGTAGCTCCATTATCTAACTGAGCACGAAATAAATATATGCCAGCTGCTAAATTAGAAACATCAAATGCGTTTTGTGCGCCAAATGTTTTAACTTTTTGTCCTGTTAAGTTATAAACCTCAGCAGAATCAATATCTCTTGAAGTTTCAAAAGTATTAACCACGCTCGTTGGATATAATTTTAATTTAGAATCGTTTAATTCCTGATCATCGACTGATAAGGTAATAGACCCTATCGCTTTATTACTTGAAATTGTATCAATGTAATAATCAAGATCGTTATCTAGGTTATCAAACCTAGTCGGTTGATAAATTGTTCTTATTTCACCTTTAACGATATCACTAATAGGTGCTGCTCCACTAGCTGAACTGAAATCAAACACCAATTGATGCCACCCTCCTTCATTTGTTTCTTGAAGTTTTCTCTGTACATAAGAACCATTACCGTCTTGATCCATTAAATAAAGTCTAAAACGGTCTGCATTATCAAAGGCATTAAAATAATCGTATTCAGGAAAATAAATACGTACCGTCACAGTTAATGTAGAATAATCAGAAAGCGTCACACCTTCACCTGATGGAAAACTAAAATTAAGCACTTTGTTTTCAAGAACAGGGGTAGCGCTTCCAGGGACTTTCCATAACGTTACATTGGTAGCAGCAGCATCAGCAGCATCAGGATTGGCTTCTGTTGTAACTGTACAACCATCACAACTCACTGTACTTGACAATGTTAAATCTGTAACTGAATTATCAATATCATACCAAACTTCTTGAGCAAAAGTGGTACATGTAGCAACAAATAACGCTGCCGTAAAAAGTAATTGTTTTTTCATAATATATTGTTTTAAATTAGTTAATCAAAATTAGCCATATGACTTAAATTCGTCTTGCTTAATTCACCCAAAAACATTCTTATTTCTTGTATAATGGTCATATACAAGCTAAAACAGAAGGGTTTATGATTTTTTTTAATAAAATATCATTTATTTAAGCCCTTATAAAATAATGAATTATTCACTACTTAAGGCATAATCTGAATACTTTTTTTTCGTCTTTCTAAGTGATTTTATCGTGGGCATTTCAGGATAGCTCACTAAGAAATTATGCGTATCAATTAGGTTAATAACATAATGCGTGGTTCCTTTTGGTAAATTCGCTATTATAGTACCATCGGTATTTATTTTTGCATCGATTTTAAACCACTCCTCGTAACGATGCCCACCATTGGTGGTATAAATTAGATCAGCTTTAACCACCTCAGCACCATTTTCTTTGTATTTAAAAACAACTTTATTATGTGTTTTTGATGCAGATAATACCGTAGGAACCGTTTCTTTATGTTCCATCTCACCTTTGTAATACGGATTATAAGACGGATAACTCGCGTTCATTTCTGTTAAAACAGAGGTCAATTGCGCATTCATTTCTTTTATTTTTTCAGGATAAGACGTTGCTAAATTATTTGCCTCCTCAATATCTACACGCTCTGCGATTCCTTTATCAGTCGTATATAATTTGTATAATTCAAATTGTGATTTTCTTGGGTTATTTTTATAATCATAATTTCTAATGAATTTATAATCTCCAACACGCAAGGTGCTTTGGTACGAAGCATGTGGAAAATGCCACATCATCGTTGTTCGCTCATTGCCATTTTTATCCAAAACCAATTTAGAATCTGTAGGATCTTTTAATAATAAGGTCGATAAATCTGCACCATCTAAATGTTTGTCTTTAGGCTTTTCAACACCTAATAAAGATAGAACTGTAGGGTAAAAATCGAGACCATTTACAACAACATTAGATTCTACACCTTTTTTAATACCTGGCCCAGAGATTAATAAAGGCACTCTTGTTCCCCCTTCTTTAGCGTTTATTTTCCCTTTGTCTAATGGATAATTATCTGTAAAGACTTCGCCTGGATGACCTTCCATTCCTCCATTATCTGAAGTAAAAATAATATAGGTGTTTTCAATAAGTTTGTGGCCTGGCCAGCGTGGATCGTCAGTAGTTTCTAAATACTCAAAAACTTGTCCTACATAATAATCTAACATTTCTACCATGGCTGCGTAATACGGATTATTCTGTCCTTCTAACTCCCAATGATCAGGATCCGTTGGAAAAGGCACCCCTAACTTTTCACAATACTTTTCTAAAAGTGCTTTACTCCTTGTATGAATTGGTGCGTGCACAAGAAACGTAGCATAGTACAAGAAAAACGGATCTTGTTTATTGTCTTTTATGAAGTTTAAGGCATCTTGATTGTTTTGGTGAAAAGGAAAACCATTTTCATCTAAACGGTAAGGATCAGAAGCATCAGTTGTTGCAAAATCTGTTAAACGATGCGGTTTTTGAGGACTTGTAACACCACGATCATGTGTTGTTACATCAAAACCTTGATCTTCTGGTTGCGGAAAGGCGTGGTGATTAATAGCCATATGCCATTTTCCTGCATGTCCTGTGGTGTAGCCATTTTGCTGCAAAACCCTTGCTAAAGTCATTTCGTTTTCTGGCATACGTCCGCTATACCAAGGGTCTAAGATACGTTGTGTCTCTTTGCGAGCGTACACCGTAGGAGGAGCACCACCTACAACATGCGTTTTTTGAGCTCTTGCTGGATGATTCCCGCTCATTATAGCACACCGACTTGGTGCACATGTAGGTGCTGGAGAATACGCTTGCCAAAACTGAACGCCATTTTTCGCTAAGGCATCAATGTTAGGTGTTTCGTATGGCGAAGGTTCATCAATATCATAGATTTTTACATCTTGCCAACCTAAATCATCAGTAAGTAAAAGTAGAACATTTGGTTCTGGTCTATCAGTACTTTGAGTTTTCTGGCTCGATACTTTTGGGTGTTGTGTATTACAGCTAAAACAAAAAACTGCGACGATTAGGCAAGTTACATAGTTCTTATACTTCATTTCTGTTTTTTTAAATTCAGGGGATACATTAATAAATGTTATACTTTTTGCTAAATAACAAAACAGCTTCGGTATTCTATACCTTATTTTGCTCTTAGTTTTGCTTTAATCCATCAATTCACCCTCTGCTGAAATTTTGATGTCGTAATCGCTAACGAAACCCTCTGAAAAATTGGTTTATAAAATTATTTTGAAACCACTACATCTAATCCCCTACAATAAAAGCCCTTAGACGGAATACAGTAAGAAATGGGTGGATTAGAGAAAACGTAATAATAGCAGTCCGATTAACTTTATAACATAATTATTTCATCTCGTATAAGCATAATCCATTTGCTAGGCTTTAGCAATTAATATCGATATGATAAATTAAATTTTTAAAAAGCTTAAGAATAAACAATTTTCATTAACACCTTCTAAACGTATGATTAACAAAATTTATTTAATTGCTCTATTGGTATTTATCTTTAACAGTCCTATTGCAGCACAGCAAGTTTGGTATGAAAACTCAAGTCACACCAACATCATCCATTTTGCCAACGCACAAAAAGGCCTATTTACGACCGATGAAACAAATCCAGAAATAACAAGTATCAACGCTAATGCGTCAGTCTCTAAATTTGTTAGAGATGGACAAACAAACCCTAAAGTTAGTTTCGATTTATCCGTACCAATAACGGATTTATCATCAAAAACAATTTCGTTAAAAGCCTATATATCTATACCTACTGTTGATTTGAATACCACAAATAGCAGAATCCGGTTGTATTTAAAAAACTCAAGTATTGGAAGTTCTAGCAACCTCTTTCTACAATCAAACTTTTCTCAAGGCGAAACTTGGGAGTCTTTTTCCTTTGATTTCGACCAAGAAACAATTCCTTCTGATGTCTTATTAGCAGGAGGTTATGATCAAATAATGATTGTACTAGCTTCTGGAGACACTTCAGGATTAACATCTACTTACTATATAGATACCATTTCAGGAAGTTTTGAGCAACCCTTAAGAAATGCCTTATTTTTATCTGGTTCTTGGGGTGTGCGATTTAATCTAAATGGCGGGTATCGATTAGATAACAGTAGCAATGACGATTGGGTTGCTGGCGCACAAGAAATTGTAGATAACTTACCAGCTGTTGGTCATGTTATTACAAATTTCACACATCCTGCACATGGTTATTATTATACTTTAAGAGATAATCCTTATGTAGATATTGCCAATGAAATTCATCCTGATATGGTACCTACACTAGAAAATGAACAAATTATATTAGATGTCATTGATGTTTTTAGAAATTCAGGAAAAAAAGTAATTCTCTATTTAAATGGTGCAGGACCAGGATATATTCAAGGCAGTGTTGACAACAGAGAATTAGAAATTTCAGCAGCATGGGAAACTTATTACAACACTGAATTTGCTGGTGATGAGGCTTTGGCATGGCGAACATTAGTTAGAGGCTACCTCGAACGGTTTCAAGGCTTGGTAGATGGTTATTGGTTAGATAATTTAGGGAATCTACCGGGAGAACTAAGTGATTTTATCGCTATGATTAGAGACGTTGACCCTAATATAGCCATTGCTACAAATGGAAATGCATCATATCTAACGGACGACAATGGGGATCTCATTTATGTAGATTCAGATGCTACTGATGATGAAGACCCAAGAGATTATAGAATTAGAAACTTCGTAATCAACGATCCTTATATGGATTTTACAGCTGGCCATCCTACACCTCTTGGCCAAGGAGCTCCTCCTAATTCTTGGGCCTATGAAGAGCTTCTTTTTCCTCTAATTGCTGCAGCACCTTGGGGTTCTTTTGATGGCAGTAAGGACGGCTTAAAGCATTATTTTTGTCCCATTAGAAAACGTTGGAGTGTAGCCAGTACAGACTTAGTTTTTGAAGTTGAACAAGCCTACCGTTTTGTAAGAACCTTAACAGACGCAGGGGCGACTATTACCTATAGCACAACCATTACCGATGGTGCCATTACGGATGATGAAATGGCCATAATGGAAGACATAAATGGTAGAATGGAACAAACACCAAAACCAGACTACATCCCCTACGTAAGACCAGAGGGAGCTTACTTAGTAGGCGAAACATTAAGTATTGACTCTGATGATTATTTTAATAAACTTGTTTTATACCCAAATCCTGTTAAGCAAAACTTTAGCTTATCAAAAGAAATTTCTTCTGCAGTTATTTACAATGCTAATGGACAGGAAATATTAAAATTTAATAGTAATCAAGCTTCTTTTGATGTTTCAAAATTAGTTGAAGGCGTTTATTTTATAAAAGCGTATACTGCAACTAGTGACATTCAGGTTTTTAAATTTATAAAACAATAATAACCACATTTACAACTATACAACAATTATCAAATCCCTCTACTGATATGAAAACTAAATTATTTACGGAAAGTAACACGTATAATAAATATATCGCGTTTTACGTGATGTTAATTATGGCTTCTTTTTCCTACGCACAAGTCGGTGTTGGAAACACAAACCCACAAGCCACTTTAGATATAACGGCGTCTAACCAAGCAGCACCATCAAATGAAGATGGCATCTTAATTCCTCGAATTGATAATTTCCCAGGTACTGACCCTACTGCCGCGCAAGATGGCATACTTGTTTACCTAACTACAACAGTTGGTTTAAACGCTAAGGGTTTTTATCATTGGGACCAAGCGACAACACGTTGGATTCGGTTTTCAAGTATTGAAAAACTCAACGATCTTTCTGATGCAAAATCTGATGTGGATGGTTCTGAAGATGGTTCTTCTATTTTCATTGGGGTTGATGCAGGATTAAATGATGATAGTGCCAATCGTAAAAATGTTGGTGTAGGTTACAAAGCCTTAGAAGTAAACACAACAGGCAATAACAACGCTGCTTTTGGCTATTCAACTTTAACAAATAATACGGCCAATAATAACTCGGCTTTTGGATTTAGTGCCATGCGCGTTAACGCTTCAGGACAAGGAAATTCTGCTTTTGGTAAAAGAGCTTTAGAAAAAAACACTTCTGGCAATCATAATACAGCAATGGGTGCAGACGCATTAGGAGAAAATACTGGCGCCCAAAATACAGCTATTGGTAATGGAGCTATGTTTACAAATACGCTTGGAGAAGAAAATGTTGCGATTGGTAATTTAGCGTTGTATGATAACACTACTGGAAATGGCAATACTGCAGTTGGGACAGAAGCTTTAACTAATAATACAGCGTCAGGTACTGAAGCTAGTAGTACAGCCGTTGGTTACCATGCTTTACATCAAAATGCAGGAGGAGTTCGAAATACAGCTGTAGGATACCAGGCACTTCTTAGTAATACTAACAATAACAACAATTCCGCATTTGGTCATTTTGCGCTTAGTGGTAACACATCTGGCAATAATACTGCTTTGGGTTCATTTGCAGGAGATGGCTCTTCTGGAAACTCAAATGTAATCGTTGGTAATAGAGCAGGTAGTGAATTAGCAGGAAATGAGAATGTACTTATCGGTCAACATTCTGGTCGCGAATTAGTTGGAGATAGCAACGTGTTTATCGGAAAAAACACAGGTCGTTTTACCACAGGAGATTCTAACGTTTTAATTGGTAATGGTGCAGGTTATCATACGAACTTACGTACACTTTCTTCAACCCTATTAATTCAAAATAATACAGAAGCTACACCATTAATTTATGGAGACTTTACCAATGACAGAGTGGGTATTGCCAAAATAGCAACGACACATGCTCTTGAAGTAGAAGGCACAACTGAAGCCACTCAATATAAACTATCAGCATTAAATACAGCACCTACTAGTGCTACTGATCCTGGAGTTGAAGGCGAAATAAGAGTAACCAATACACATATTTACGTTTGTATTGCGCCTAACACATGGGTAAGAACTGCTTTAGCATCTTGGTAAACATAGAAGCTTTACGTGGTTTATCGTTATGAGAAAATATATTAATGATAAAATTTTATAGATGTCATTTGTGTTTAAACAATTCTGTAAGCCTCTATTTTAAAGCCTTATGAATAGAATTAGTAGTCACGATTAGCCGTTTTTGTTGCAAAACTACAGTGAACTTATTTGCAAAAAAAGAGTCCTTTAAAGTATTCAAACGTTGAATACTTTAAAGGACTTTACATTTTATGCCTTTTTTTAGGCATTAACTTTTTCTTCTATTTGCTTTAATTCTTCCTCGAAGCATTTTTTATTTCTTTTGCTCTAGCTTTTCCAAAAGCTTCATTTAATGATCTCGCAAATTCCCTGTTGTTTTCCTTTCTTTTCTCTTTATTCTCTGCGGAACCTTTTTCATACTTTTCTTTGATTTCATAAAAAGCTATCGCATGTGCTTCCCTTAATGACACCAAAGTTTTCTTTTCTTTATCTGATAAAGTCATGTTACTCTCTACCCTTTCAACGTATGTATCCACTCTTTTATCTATTCTTTTTTCTAAATTTTTTTGAGCAAATACTGTACTACACATTGCGATACTTAATACAAGTAATACTATTGTTTTTTTCATAATTTTAAAATTGTTTAAGATTAATTATTTATTCTTTACAACAAACCTAATTGATATCTACTTTAATGGTATTCTATGATTCATCATTTCATTGCTCAAAACTATCATTTCTCCCTTTTTGAGTACTCTGAAGGCGACATACCATGAAGTTTTTTAAATGAGGTAGAGAAGTAAGAATTAGATTCTATACCGATTTGATACATCACTTCGGCGACATTAAAACCACTATTACTATCTAATAATTCCGCAGCCCTTTGTAATCTAAAATTACGTATATAGGCATTAGGAACTTGCCCTGTAAGTTGCTTCAACTTTCTATAGAAATGAGAGGAACTTAAACCAGCTTCTGTAGATAATTCTTCTACTCCAAAATTTGAATTAGATAAGTTCTTCTCTATGATCTCGGTAATATTCTCTAAAAATTCGAGATCCCTTTTAGAGAACCCTAATTCCTTTTTGTCTTTTGGAGGTAAACTATTCTTAGAAAAATAGTCCTTTATCCTAACATTATTCTCTATTAGCTTTTTCAGTCGAAGCTCAAGATGCTTTAAAGAAAATGGTTTACTAATATATTCATCAGCCCCAAACTCTAAACCTTTAATTAAATCTACATTATCTCCTAACGCTGTTAATAATAAAACAGGGAGCTGGCAGGTTTCAGGATTAGCTTTGATGCGTTTACATAATTCAAACCCATCCATCTCTGGCATCATAACATCGCTTATAACAGTACTAAACTCTGTTTTTTTAATTTCTTCTAACGCCTCTACACCATTATTTGCTATGGTGATGTTATATTTATCCGACAAAGCATTATTAAGAAATTCTTGAATATCTAATTCATTTTCAACAACTAGAACATTGTGCTGCTTTTCACCATTTTTTCTGCTCTTAGAAGCTTCAATAGTATTGCCTTGCAAGGGCACCCAATTTTTTATAAAAGATTTTTTAGAATCACTGTCTTCAATATCAACGTCTTCAATAGTTGAAGATGGGATAATTACCCTAAATCGAGTTTTCTTATTGGGTTTACTTTTAACAGAAATACTACCATTAAATAATTCTACTAAAGACTTACAAAAGGATAAACCAATACCACCTCCACTAACATTACCATCTTGATTACCCAATTGGTAAAACCGTTCGAAAATATTGTTTAAACTTTCTTTTGGTATGCCTTTACCTGTGTCAATAACATCTATTTTTATCTTTTTAACATCATCATCAAATATAATAGAGGCATCAATACTGATAGTTCCTTGTATAGGTGTGTTTTTAAAAGCGTTAGATAATAAATTAAAAAGTATTCGTTCTAATTTTTCTACATCAATAACAATCTCTTCATTGGGAGAACTTATTTTGTAATGAAAATTAATATTTTTTTCTAAAGCATAATTTTCAAAAGCTTCTGTAGTTGGATATAAGAAATCGCCTAAAGTAGACTTTGTATAGTTTAAATTCAAATATCCTTGCTCTGCTTGTCTAAACGTGATTAATTGATCTATTAAACTTAAAAGTCGGTGTGTATTTCGCTTTATAATCGTTAAAAAGCGCTCACTTTCTGGATTGGTATTATTTTCAATTACTCTATCTAAAGGTCCTGAAATTAAGGTTAAAGGCGTTCTAAACTCATGAGATAAATTGGTAAAGTATTTAAATTTACCTTGGTTAATGACTTCCATTCTGTCTTTGTCTAATTGCTCATAGATTAATTTTTGTTTCAATTTTTCATGTTGAACAAAATAGAACACAATTCCGACGCCAATTCCTAAAAATATAAGTACCAATAATGTGTAACTCCACCATGTTTGGTACCAGAGTGGTAAAACAACTAAAGTTAAGGATTTGGTAGAATCACTCCAAATGCCATCTCCATTAGCCGATTTTATCTTTAGTGTATAAGTCCCATCAGATAAATTGGTATAAGTTACAGCAGATTTACCTTCGTCTGTTTCTACCCAGTCTTTATTAAAACCTTCCAATTTATAAGCAATCTTATTTTTAGCAGGAGCAGAGGTATGTTCTGCAACTAAATTAAAGGAAATAATACGTTGACTTTTAGAGATGGTTACGGTATCTGTTTCTGAAATTGCTTTTTCTAGTATTGTAATATCATTAAATTTCTCACCAATTTTTACGCGTTTATTATTAATTAATAACGATGTAATTAATACTCTTGGCGACTGTCTATTTAAGGCTATTTTCTGAGGGTCAAAAATGGTTAGACCATTTAAACCACCAAAATACATATAGCCAGATGCTCCTAAGGTATATGCTGATTGTCTAAAATTATTTTGAATTAAACGATCACTTACATCAAAAACATTGACTTTGTTTGAGACCGTATTAAATCGCACCAAGCCCATGTCTGTACTAATCCATAAATTATCGCTATTAGCTTCTGGTAAAATTCCATAAATAACGTCATCTGGTAGAATATCATTTTTCCGGAAGTATTCCATTTTTAACGGATTGCTGTCCTTGTCTAAAGTCAATTTATTTAAGCCACCACCAAACGTACCAATCCAAAGATTCTTTTTAGCATCTTCATAAAGTGTAAAAACACTATTATAACTTAGTTTACGACTCCCTTCTTTATTTTTTCGGTATTCTCTAACCACCTCAATTTTCCCGTTGACATACGTCGATTGTAATAATCCATTGTCTGTACCAAACCATAACTGGCTATTACTATCCTGCAAAAAGCTTTGTACTTTACCTGCGGATATTTCTAAGATCGATTTTATAGGGATCTCTGGCTGACTTGAAGCATCAATTGTGTTCCATGGATTTTGAATAACTATAATTCTATTTCCGGCTAAAACAAATTCAGTATCATTTATTTGTTCAATTTTTCGAGTTAAGAATAAAGGGAGATTATCTCCTTTTGATAAAAATTGAACGGCTTTAAAATCTTTCCTTTTTGGGTTGTAGACCATGACTTTTTTGTCAGTACCAAACCAAATATAATTCTGTTGATCTTGATAAATGCACCTGATAACATCATTATTTTCAATAGGCAGTTGACTTTGTAAATCTTCAAATTGAATTTTATCTATATTAGATTCATTAACGACATCTTTACTTCTGAATAAATTTTTATTATAACCAGAAACCCAAATTTTACCCGTGTCATCTTCTAAAATTGAGGTAATTAAATTATCACCAATAGAGAACTTCTCATATGGGTTGTTACTGTAGGAGTAAAATGGTTTTTGAAAAAGATCTAATTTATTAATTCCACCTTGAGCAGTGCCTATCCAAAGCACATTAAAACTATCTTGATAAACCGCATTAATTTGATGGCTACTGATGCTGTTTTTATTCTTTGGGTCGTAATTAAAAGACTTAAAAGAATTTAGAATTGGGTTAAACTTAAAGAGTCCATCTCCTATTGTTCCAATCCAAATAGCATTATCATTATCTTTAAAAAGACTATTGACGTAAAATGTAGAATCTTCATTGGGAACCTTTATTTTTTTAATCAAATAATTCGCATTTGAATCCAAATTTGAACTGTACAACCCTTTTGTTGTACCAATCCAAAAGATGTTATCCGTTTTTATGATTTCAGTGATTTCTTTATCCTTAAAAAATTCAAAATCATCTATAGCTGGCAGTTCAGATTTTAATATTGGACTTTCCGATTGGTATTTCACTTTTTTTAAGCCATCTGTTGTACCTAAAAAAATGGAAGCATTTTGACCAAACGTAAATGTATTGAGCTTTAATTCTGTTTCTTCTTTTATATCAAGTACATTCTCAGACACTTCAAAAACACCATTATTCACATCCTTTAACTGGCATCGTATTAATTCTTTAGAAGACGTCACCCAAACATAGCCATCGTTTTTAGAGTCTATCTTATTTACATCAATATTACGGTTAATCGGAACTGTAAAAAAGCGTTCTAACCAAGGCACGTAGATATTCACCCCAACATTGGTACCTATCCAAAGTATACCATCGTTATCGTTAAATAAATAGGTAATATTATTACTAGAAATGGTTTGCTCACCTTTAGATTGAGTGCTAAATGTTTTAAACTCATAGCCATCATAACGAATTAAGCCATTGGGAGTAGCATACCATAAAAACCCATATTTATCTTGTGCTATGGCATTAACCGTATTTTGATTAAACCCTTCTTTATTAGAAATTCTTTCAAAGTTTTGAGAATAAGCTTGTTGAATCAATAATGTTATTAAAACACAAAGAAAGCATATAATTCTACGCATGTTATATATTTAGTTTGACACAAGAATATACGTATTTTAATTTATTGACTAATAAATTCAAGTAATTTTTTTATTATATCACGACTTCCATAATAAATCGGAGCACGTTCTAGAATTTGAGTAGGCACAATATCTTATAGTCTTTACTCACCAACAGTAGCTATACCATTTGCCTGCTCTGTTAAAAACGCCATGGAATTACAGTCTAAAAGTAATCTGAGTTTTCCATCAGTAGCAACAGTACGCTTTGGATATAAATAAAGTTCTGCACCCATTAAAAAAAGCTTTCATATGTCTTTTAATATCAAATGCATTTAAAACTCGTCATTCTAAATTAAAGTCATGGAAAATAAGTTTTACCTGTCCTTTTTTACATATGGATTTTAAATAAAAAAAGTCGAAGATTTCTCTTCGACTTTTCAACTTTTGTACAGGCGGAGAGAGTACAACCTTTAATTTAATCAGACAAAATTAAAACTTAAAAAACACGAAAGCCTTATTATAGTTGACAATATAAACATAATGAATTTACTATTATTTAAACAAATCATATTTAATTAACATAATTGGGGGAATTATTAGGGGAATCATTACATCAAATAAAATATAAAACTATCTTTATAAAAAAAATCAACAGTATGGCAAGCGGTAAGTTTAGAATCAAGACTGACAATGAATGGAACACTATTTATTATAGATTCAAACAAGGAGGTCAATTTGATATAGAATTATCTACGGGAATCCAAACACCTAAAGGCAGATGGAGTCAATCAAAACAAAAAATTCTTGATACCCCAAAAATAAATTTTAAAGATTTTAATTTAAAACTTCAAGAATTAGATACAATAGTTAGAAAAGAATACGAAGATTCTAAGATAAATTCCACAAGTATTGACTCTATGTGGTTAAAAAAAAGAATATCCTCATTTTTTAAAAGAGAAACCAAAAACAAAGAAACTGACAGTAGAGTTTTTTTAACTAATTTCATTGAGGTCTTTATTAAAGAGTCTCATAATAAAAAATCAAGAAACAATACACCAATCTCTAAAAAAACAATTCAACATTATACAACCACACTAAACAAAGTAATCGCACTCGAAAAATATATTAATAAACGAGTTCTATTAAAAGATATAGATATTGAATTTCATTCAAAAATGATAGATTTTTTAGAAACCAAACAACACTTAAATCCAAACACAATAGGTGGTTACATTGATGATATAAAACTTTTCTGTAGAAATGCATCTCGAAAAGGTATTGAAATCCCAAACGACTATAGGTTTCCTGAATTTTACAGCCCAACTAACAAGACAAAAGACATCTACTTAAAAGAGGAAGAGATTAATAAAATATATCATACCAATTTTAATTTAGATTATTTAGAAAACGCTAAAGATTGGTTCATCATTGGTGTAAGAACAGGTTTCCGTATCTCAGACTTCCTCAAACTGACTAAAAAAAATATAGATGGTGGATTTATCGAAAAAACAACAAAGAAAACAGATTTCCCTGTGATTACACCTTTACATGATCAAGTGCAAGCAATTTTAGATAAAAGAAATGGATCTTTCCCTAGAAAAATAAGTGATCAGAAATTTAATGACTATATAAAAATAGTTTGTAAAGAAATAGGTATGACAGAACTAGTTGAAGGTGCTAAAATTTGCCCAATTCAAATAATAGACGAAAATGGTGAGAAGAAAAAAATTCATCGTAAAAAATCTGGTAAATTCCCTAAATACCAATTAGTCACCTCACACGTTTGCAGAAGGTCATTTGCCACTAATCTATACGGAAAAATAGATACGCTTACTATTATGAAAATCACAGGTCACAAAACAGAATCACAATTTTTAGATTATATAAAGATCACACCAAAAGAATATGCAGAAAAACTAAAACAGTATTGGAAGAAAACACAGTTATAACCTACAATCCATTACATATTTTATTAACTTTACCGTAAATAATTCATACATCAAGAATCTTATTTAATAAGATACCAACCGAGACGAGAGTCCACGGTGGTAAAAAGATGTGGACAGTCTGTCAAAATAAAGTGCAACTTCCAAATCTTTTATTGGTGTAATTTTAAAACATTAAAATTATGCAATACAAGAAAATTACAAAATTCGAGAAGCATTATTACAAATATAAATTTAAGCTAAAAGATTTAATCTTCGGAAAGAAACCTCAACATGTAAGTTCAACTCGAATTACTATAAGAAATAACCATATCCTTGATAAGAATTCTGATTATAATACTGTATATAAGGTTTTAAACGGCTTAGGTATTAAAACTGAAGGAAGATCGATTCAGGAAGTTGAGCAGGATATTGATAAGAAAATAATGGAGAGTGTTGCCTTAGCACTGTCTCAGCACGATGATGACACAACAGTGAAACATATTAGTGAAGATTATGTCTCAGTATATGAAAACCGTAATTTAATGATGCTGAAGTATCATATCAACGTTTTAAAAAGTTGGACTATAAACCAACCTACCGATCAACCAATAATTAAATTTTAATTAATCTATAACTATTATTCTGTGACCCAACTAATACTGTCAAGAATATAAAGATTTAAAACATCAACATGAAAATAAATCAAGTAACTGTTCCGAGTTATACAGCAGAATTGACAATAGGTTTAAATAAAGGGTATTCTGAGGAAGCTTGGAAAGTATCCGAACTTAAGGCTAAGCTAATAAGAGCTCAGCAGAAGTTAAAAGTAATGAACGACCAAATTTTATTAAGCACTAAGGTTACACTATGTGATATCGTTTTTATAGGTCAAGATGAACCTTCGGCTACATTAGGCTTTATCAATTATCCTAAATTTCCAATAGAGCACGAATTATTTAAAAAGGGCGTCATTTATATCGCTAAAGAACTCATGTTTGATCTAAATCAAAATAGAATTGTAATCGTCTTTAAGGATAAAACGATAATGTTAGAAGTTAACAGTGCAATTGATGACAAAATTAAATTGTAATCCAATATGCAATCTTTTTTCCAAAATTGACCTACTATAATCCTTTTTCTTTGATAGGATTAATTCGCATCAACTGTTCTGTTAATTTTAATAAAAACAATCCTCTAAAAATTATAAAATATACACTAAATTTAATTCATAAAAACTAAGTGAGTAATAGAAATACTCAAGACTTCAAGATCTCTAGCTTAACAATATATCACTAAGAAACATTATTTCCCTAGCACCAATAGAGTTGGAAATCAACGTAGACAAACGATAAGGATTTTGAAATAAACTTAAGATATAAGTTTAAACAGGGTTACAATTTGGAATAATCTTATCCTTTAAAGGATTCGTATTTTAATGTAATTTAGAACACGAATTGATTAAATATTCAAAACAGACTTGTTTACAATGCTGAGCTAGCATTAGACAAATAAACTCTTCCCCCTTAGCTTTTATTATTTAGAATTATGTTGATATTGGAAAAGCAGAAAACTTTAAAAAGATATTTCAAACAAAACTAACACAGCGGTTTAATTACACTCAAAATTAATCAAACCTTTTAAAATACTATATATAAATTCCCTGCTTTATTTCTAATTTAACAAACCTATAAATACGACTTACATACTTATAACCTTTTAAAAGTCATAGCATTAAGTATCTTTCGCCATTATTATTAACGAAAGTCCAACAATAAATAACAAAAACATTAGCCCAATTAATTTATTAGTACCCGTAGGCGCTTCTTTAAATTCTTTCCATATAAAAATCCCCCAAATTGCAGCTACCATTGTAGCACCTTGACCTAACCCATACGAAATTGCAAATCCAGCTTCACCTGCAGCAATCATATTTAAGATAAATCCTAAACACCAAATTGCTCCACCTAAAACCCCAATTAAGTGAAGTTTTGGAGTGCCTAACTTAAAGTAATCTTTGTAAGTGACCTTGTCTCCACTTATAGGTTTATACATAAAAAATGTATTAAACACAAAATTAGAAATTAATATCCCTATTGAAAATATAAATACAGCTGTATATGGTGTTAAAAGTCCTGCAGTTGGACTTGAAAAATCAACTGACATTGAAGCAGCAACAAATCTATAGAAGAACCCCATAAGCACACCTGCAGCTAAAGAAATAACAATACCCTTTGTTGTTGCCACACCCTTAGAAATTCTCTTATAAATTAAAGCATCCAAAATAATTGCTAAAGTAACGAGTCCAACCCCTATAAATAACAATAAAGGATCTCCTAAAGGTGTTGCAACATAATTAACTATCACACCCAAAACCAATGCAATCCCAATACCTATCGGAAATGCAATAGCCATCCCTGCAATCTCAATAGCTGCAACTAACAGTAAGTTTGCTATATTAAATATCACCCCTCCTAAAAAAGCATAAAAAATTGCATTTATAGAGGCGTCACCTAGATTTGGTAGAAACGACTGTCCGACTTCCCCATTACTTCCTAAGGTCAACCCAAACACTAATGACAACAGCACAACTCCAAGTGTATAGTCCCAATAAAAAAGTGGAAAACCCCATTTTTTCGAAGCTAACTTTTGTGTGTTAGCCCAAGAGCCCCAACACAACATTGTAATAACACATAGAAAAACAGCTAAAAAATAATTATCTATAATAAACATGACTCATCTTTTAAGATTAATAAAACTCTTATTTAAATTAATTTGAATAGTGATTATAAAATTAATTTTCGTAATAAGTATATGACCAAGATTCTGTAAAACCCCCACCACTACTTGTTCCGTTTTTAACTTGAGTCGCTACTCTATTTTCTTCATCGAAAGTATAATCAAAGGTGGCCCCATAATTTGAATCTGGATCAGATGCTAAAATTCTAGTATAGTTACTTACCAATTTTTTACTTTGAACCCCAAACAACCCACCTAATGTCTTCCATTGAGAATCAACAGTAAATGTTTGATGTATCGAGCTAGGGTTTGATGCAATAGTAAAATCAAAAACTCTATCCTCTCTTAAAGTCACACCATCATCCTCGTACCTGACTCTGTTAGTAATGTTACCATCTTCTATCACATTTTTGTATTTTAAATGATCAGCACCATCATAATGCTCTATCACTTCACTGAGAAAACCTTCACTGTCATATACAAAACGAGCATACGCTGTTCCTGACTCATTCCAAAACTCTTTACTAATACGCCCTTCCTCATCAAGACTATAATTGGTTATGTTTCCTGCTTTATTTATAACTAATTCTCCTGACTGTGAGTAATCATAAGTTATCAGTTCAGGATCACCACCTTCCCATGAGTTTGCTATACTTATAACCCGACCACTTTCATCATAAACAAATTCCCAACTCTCAACCCCATAGCCTCCATCGAAGGTTATACTTTTTATTTGAGAATCTGGAATCACGGGAAGCAACGAGTCGCCTCCAATATCATTTGTACAAGATGACAATAAAACCACCACAAACAAAGCAGCAATTAAATTTAATTTTTCTATTGATTTTTTCATAATTTATAATTTAAAAAGTTAGTTTTTCTTTAATTAATAATGAATTTTCTTTTGACTAAAATCCAAGATTTCTGAAAGTTCATTTAAGAACCAATCAGCCCCTCCTTTCCCTTCACCTACTCTATATTCATGATATATTTTTCTTTCTTTTAATAATATATGTGATTCACCATTAGACCTGTAATTTTCACTTTTATCAGTTGTCAAAATATACAACCATGTACGCTCTAAAGAGTTAAGCTGCCTTTGATTAAGAGATTTAAAAATTTCAATATCAATAGGAGCATCATAAATAGCACATGATGTGAATTCAGTACTGACTAGCACTTTCTCCAATGCTTTTAGCCCCTCTTCCTTGTAACCTATTACGGACTGGAATCGTCGCCCATCTCTAACACGATATTTACTCTTGACTGTTGATATAATAGAATCAAAAGGAGTTTTTAAATCCGTAAAAACAGAAATATTGGGAGGAAATTTATTTGACTTAATTTGACTACTCAAAATGTCCAAAATAGACGCTTTGGTTGAATCATTAAATTTCCCTATAAAATAAATTATTGGATAATTTCGGGTAGATGTTGTATAGTCTTTTGGTAGCAAAACATCATAACCAGTTTCATTTACTAAATTTTGACTTATTTCAATTTCATTAAGAGAGCAATTGTTATCATTTTTTTCATCACCTCTATAAGGCTTTTCATTAAATGCATCATCAATAAAATTCATTCCGTTTATCAACGACTCTCGCCAATATTCAAAAGTATGCCCACCATTTCTCACTCTAAATTCGTGTTTAAAATTTAAATCTCTTAGAAGCATATGCAACTCTTCATTACTCTTACTTAAAGTCTGTTCATCATCACCGTTATCTATAAATATTTTTAAATCTATGTATTCGTTCAAGTTATCTTTTTTCAACAAATGAAAAGGTGAATTATCCTTATAATATTGAGTTATTCGATCTTTCCCATACAAACCCATACCTCCAAAAAGTCTTCCCCATTGCTCATCCCATTCTTCAGCGTCTTCTGTCATATATTGATCATCAGTTCGAATAGAAATACTTAAGGGTACACAAATTGAAAACACCTCAGGATGTTTTAAAGGAAGTATCAAAGCCCCAAAACCACCCATAGAAAATCCTAACGTTGCTCTATTTTTGTTATTAGGAATAGTTCTATAATTAGAATCGATAAAAGGGACCAATTCATTTATAAACATATCTTGATACAAAAATTCTCCATAATAGTCGTTTACATAATATGTTCTATAACCTTCCGGCATCACATAAATCATTGGCTGAATTTTATTTTGTGTCATAGCAGTTTCAATATACTGACTTAGCCTACCATATTCCAACCAAGAATTATTAGTTCCACCTAGTCCATGTAAAAGATAGACAACTGGATATTTTTTTTCACTTTTAAAATAATCTTCAGGGAGTATAATTGAGTATTTAACAGATTGATTTAGTACAGTACTTTCTATATACTTATCTTCATATGTTATAACCATATCTTGAGCTATACCTAACTGAGATTGTAAGACAAACAAAAAGACTACTGAAAAAATTCTTAATGATGATTTCATATTTATATGTTATAATTTTTCATTCAAAATTGAAAGAGAATTTTCCAATCCACTAAGAAAAAACTGATATATTTCTTGGCCTTGCCTCACTCTATATTCATAGTTTATATTTTGCTCCCTGATAGCTGAATACAAATCATGATACCCATTATATTCTTCACTATCGTCAGCTATATCAAGATAATAAAACACTCCTGAAACTGGTGATATAGCATTACCCGTTAATTGCGCTTCAAATAAAAAACACGAGTTAAAAAATTCTGGTTCATCATTAATGATTTGAGCAGCCTTTAAACCTCCTAAAACATTACCTATTAACAACCTTTCTTCTTTTATTGGTAATGTTCGAAAATTAGCATCCATATAAGTAATAATCTCTTGTATATTATCAGAATTCAAATCATTTTCAAATGGTATTTCTACAATAATTACTTCTGGAATACTTTGATTAGCCATTGCATTGTAAAGTAAAGATAATGCTGATAACTCATCAACTGAAAGTTGATCATTGTGGTCATGAATAAAATACAAAACTGGAAAATTAGTAGTTTCTAAATTGTCATAGTTCAAATTTTTTAATACATTAAATGATACCCCATTTACCATTTCAACCTGGTAATCAGAATGATTAATTGATTCTCCAATTGATATTTGACTAGGCTGTGGATTATACTCGACCCCTAAGAAAGCATCACTAATAAACTTTAAAGCTTCAGGGTAGGATTGTTTCCAATAGTTAAAGGAATGACCTCCACTTCTCACACGATATTCGTGTGGTATACTCAAATCTCTTAATACAGTATGCAACTTGTCATTGGTAACTGAAAGCGATTCTTCATCATCACCACAATCAATAAATAATTTTAAATTATGAAAATTACTCTCTTCTTGATCCTCAAAAAAATGAAAAGGGCTATAACTTCTAAAATAATCTGTAATTCGACTTTGACCACTTGCACCTATTCCCCCAAATATTGGACTCCACTGATAGTCATAGACGCTTTGAGGTTCTGCAAGATATTGAGCATCTGTCCTAAACGACATACTTAAAGGAACACCTACTGAAAACACATCAGGATTTAAGGCAGGAAGAATTAATGCTCCATAACCACCCATAGAATACCCCATTGCTGCTCTAAAATCACTACTACTTTTAGTTCTAAATAAATCATCTATTTCCGAAACCATCTCCTCAGATAGCATATCCATATAAGGATACATACCATTATATCTATTAGCGTAATAGGTGTTATATGCGTTAGGCATAACAAAAATCATAGGAGTTATCTCTGCACTATATTGATCAGAATAATATTGTATCATTCCGTTTGTATACCATGCATCCTCATTATCTCCAAAACCATGAAACAAATACGTAACAGGATACTCTTCAGTAGATGTTTCGTATCCTTCTGGGAGTAACACAGCATATTCAACCTCTTCGCCTAATAAGGAACTATAAAATTTTTGATTAGTCAATAATCGTGAAAAAGGTGGGTCTTCCTCTTCAGGAAAAGGATTTTGTTCGGAAACCGTAGTTTCGCTCGAACAACTAATAACACACAAACACAATATGAAGTAATAAAATATTTTATTACCATAACTTCTGAATTCTATAGTAAACATAATGAATATTAGTGTTTAATTAAGTTCAAATACTTGGATTGTCACTGTAAATAACTATTGATTTCATATAAATACTAAAATCAGGGTTTTTATTTACCCATTTAATTTCTACATTATGATCCTTATTTTCCAACAAGTACTTATGAAAAATATCATATTTACGAACAATATAATCGTATGGCATTTTCACCTGCTCTACCTTTTCACCATCAATATAAACATCTAAAAGAGCTACATAATCACTTGTTGGTTCGCTACAAATACTATTTACATTTCCTAACACTACTATGCCATTCCCTGTAAAATCAATATTAATATTTTCATCAGTATAATGCTGTCTTAGATAACGTTCTTCAGAAGGAAAAAGTCCTGTAAAAGACTCCTCAAATCTAACTGTTTCAGGGTCCTGAATTTTTACTTTTATACTTTCGTCATTAATTTCACCTCCATTTTCAACAATTAGCTGAAGACTATGCTTCATAGTTAAATCATAAACGTCATTTAAAGTTATATCCATATAGGGAAAATTGATGTCTTCAACTTCTTCAATAGCAGGCTTCCAGTAATCAGGTATATTTTCATAACCATACATTACTCCTAAAATCCCAGCAGCTGTGGCAGGATTACAGTCTGAATCTTGCCCACATCGAGTAGATATATCCATTGTTTCAAAAAAATCACCTTGACCATATAATAATCCAACAATCACATATGCTGCATTTACTCTAGCGTCTATATTAAATGAATTATAAACTCCTTCTGGGCACCCTTTTTCTGAGGTATGCTTTTTTTCTATCTCAAACCATGTTTGTTTCCAATCATCAGGATATTGCTTATGCCATTTTATAACATCGGCAATTGTTTGATGAAAAAGGCTTTGTTCGGGAATTACATTTAAAGCTTCACTAATTATATAATCAAGATCATCAGACGTATATGCAAGTGTATACATAGCAGCAACAAAAACTCCACCATACCATCCGTCACCATAATTCATGATATGGCCTATTTCATCACAGTACTTCGTTGATGTATTCGTCATTCCAGGAGCCATCAAACCTGCAAAATCAGCTTCAATTTGAAAATCTATATCATCTGCGTGTGGATTATTCATCCAATGACCAGATTCGGGAGGCATTATACCGTTTAATATATTATATCGTGCCGCCTGGTTAGCATGCCATAATTTGTAATCTTCATTTGCAAACTCTAAAGCAAAATCTTCAACAGGAGCATTTAAGCCTACTTTTTCTAAAATATTCACAAAAGTAAGATCAAGATATACATCATCATACAGACCAGGATCTGCTTCATAAGTTTCTTTAATATAATGATCATGCCAAACTATCTTTTGATAATCTTGAATCATGGTCCCTTTAAACCTAAACTCTGTAGGACCACCAAAGGTTACACCTATTGTTTGTCCTGCCCATCCACCTCTAATCTTATCTTTTAACTCTTTTTTTGTAAAGACTTTATATTCCTCTTTTGGGATTTTCGACATTGATTCTTGAGAGTTAGATCTATTACAACTACTGACAATAAGACCAACAACGGATATGAATAAAATATATTTTAAACTTTTAACTACCATAATGTTCTAATTTTATTTAGGCAAATTACTTACCGGTTTATTTTCAGAATATACAATTAAATCATTAATTCTATATTCATATTCTGGTTCATGGTTTATCCATTTTAGCTTTATCGTATGTTTACCCTCTGGTAAATTATATTTCCAAGCTGGCTCTAACCTTCTAGATGAATTTTTCATTGGTAACTTTACGGTTTCCTCTAATTTATCATCAATATAAACCTCCATCAAAGCGACATAAGGATCATCTGGCTCTGCTAATCCAAAAGATTCAGAACCATAGGTTCGCTTAGACACCCTGTCTATATATTTAATATCAACCATAGAACGCTTGGCCATATTACCATAAAATAAAAATCCATTGCCTGTGAATTCAAAATTCATTTCATCTGTAAAAGATTCATCTATCTTATTTCTTTCAATCGGATAGGAGTTTTCAAAATTTTGTTCATATGCTACAGCAACAGGTTCTTTTACTGGAATTGTTAATGGGTTTTCATCAATATTACCACCTTCTGCTGTAATAACTTGTAAAGCATGTTTCATACTCAATTCATATGCTTTGCTAAGTGACATGTCAGTATTCTCAAAATTATCATTTTCTATTTCTTGAAGTGGCTTCAACCAAAATTCAGGAATATTATCATAACCTTTCATAACACCTAAAACACCACCTACAGTCGCAGGGTTACAATCTGCATCCTGCCCACAACGAGCTGCAATATCAACCGATTTGGAAAAATCAGAATCTCCATATAACAACCCTATGGTTACATAAGCAGAGTTAATTTTAGCTTCAATATTAAAACCCAAAAACACTCCCTTAGGACAACCAACATCATTGTTCCATTTTTTTTGAAGCTCAAACCAAGTTTGTTTCCAGTCATCAGGATATTCGTTTTTCCACCTGATAACATCACTAATACATTCATGAAATTGGGTTCCTTCTGGAATGGTTTTAATTGCGTTTTTAACAATCTGAGTTGGGTTATCGGAAATGAAAGCCGATGAATACAATGCAGACACATAAACTCCACCATACCATCCATCGCCACTATTCATAACATGACCTACTCGATCTGCAATTTCGGTTGCTTGATTTACCATTCCTGGTGCCATTAGACCAATAAAATCAGCCTCAATTTGAAAATCAATATCGTCAGCATGCGGGTTATTTTTCCAATGACCAGAAGCAGGTGGCATTATTCCGTTTAATATATTATATCTTGAAGCTTGGTTAGCATGAGCTAAGTGATAAGCTGTGTTCGCCCAATGTCCAGCGATATCTTTTGAATTGGCGTTTATACCAAACTTTTCAAAAGCTTCTACAAAATTCAAATCAGTATAAACATCATCAAACAACCCTGGTTTTTTATCCCACCAATATTTCACGTAATGTTCGTGCCAAGGTATGATCTGATTATCATCAATCAGAGAGCCATTGTACTTAAACTCCACTGGTGCTCCATAAACTACACCAATGGTTTGACCTGCCCATCCCCCTTTAATTTTACTTTGTAGTTCTTCTTTAGAAATCACAAGAGATTCCTTTATTGCTGTTGCTTTTATATCATCATTTGAATTTGATACTTCAGAAGTTTTATCATTACACGATAGAACACCTAAAGCTAAAACAATTAATAATCCTTTTGAAAAGTTCTGTTTAATTAAATTCATATCTATTTTTATTTATTTGTTTTGTGAATTATGAACACTTAATTCACTAATTGAGGTAAAACTTGAAACATTTTCTGTATAGTCATTCCAGTGATCTTGTACAACCGCATCTCCAATAATTCGAATGGCATCTGTAGCTACAGATTGAAAAGTAAAAATGTATTCTACAAAATGTGGCTGAAAGAAAATAATATCTGTTTCTGGTAATTTTGGGTGTATATTTTGCTTTTGAACAGCTACCCATTTACCCTGATCATTTTTGTATTGTACATTCAAAGATGTAAACCACCCTCCAAATTCTTCCATACCGCCAGTATTGAAAACAACCATATCTATAGTTTGAGTTTCATTCCACTCAAAACCATAATAATCAACTTTAGGTATTTTTGATTTAGCAGCAATACTATAAAAAACTGAATTAACCCCGTTAAATACACCGTCATTTAAAACAGAAGGTGTTTTAGCGTACATAGAATTACCAAAAGTTGTCCAACATGAATCTAACACAGCCTCGTTTAGAATATTAACATTAGAAATAATACTGTCCGCTTTCCTAGCCAAGTTTACATTTTTAACTATCAAGTCAAACGATTTTGTTAATGTTTTTTTTCCATTATCTAACTTTATTTTTATAGGAAAATTCCCAAAAGTAGTTGGTACACCCTCGAGCATTCCTTTATTAAAATTCACACCTGAAGGAAGCTCTCCTTCAACCAATGACCAGTTATAATCTTTATTAGCATCACTATAGAAAGTAAAATCTACTGGTTGGTTCACTTCCATTTTTGCAGGAGGCCCAACATAAAATTCTAATGGAGCACTAAACTTTGCATTTGTATTAATACTAACTATTTTCGAATTACCTTTTTTAGAAACCGAACCACCTTTATCTTTGATTACTTTTAGTGCAATTTCCAAGGTTCTATCAATGATATCATTGATACTTGCATCCGGTAATTCATGGCGTGTAATATTAATATAAGTGTCGTTAAAAGGTTTATCCCAACCTTCTATTGGAAGATATAAATCACTCGGCAGTCCTTCAAGACCAGAAATCACACCTAATATTCCAGCCACTGTAGCTGCTTGATTATCAGCATCAAAACCCATTGCACAAGATAAATCGAGCGTCCTTTGAAAGTCACCTTCTCCATAAAGCATAGCTAGAATTCCACATGCTCCATTAAGATTGGCATTCCAAATCGTTTTTGTTAAATTTGGTTCATTAATATAGTATTTTAATGCCATTTCTTCCCATGCACTTTGCCATCTGTCAGGATGTTTTTCGTGAAGCGCAATCATGTCACGTACAGTCTGAGCATAACGACCATTTTCTGGTAAGGCATCTAATCCTATTTGAATTAACTTATTAATGTCTTTTTCAAAAAAAGCAGCAGAATACATTGCTCCATAATGTATAGTTGGCTCTGTTCCCCACTCATCACTAGTCACTCGAGCTGCCCAATTGGATTTCTGAGCAGCATAATCAATCATACCAGGAGCTGTATATGCCCAAATCTCATTAATTAACTGAGGGTCAATTTGAAACCAATGGGGATTAATATCTTTATCTCCAGTAAATGGTGGTGTGTAGCCATAATGCATTAAACCTAGTGTCGCTCTATTAGCTAACCAAACACGGTCTCGTATATGAAACATCCATGCCTCTCGCATTTGTTCATAAGTTGGTTCTACTCCATACTTTTCCATATTTAATAAATACATATATTCTACATCTGTATCATCATCTGAAAATGCTCCATTATATTTCTTAAGTTTATCCAAGTTTTTTGAATAACCATAAGGCCAATCCTCCTTCCCAGGTGCATCAACATATTTATTTTCGTGAGGCAAACCATAAATATTACCTATCATTTGCCCTATCCAAGCTCCTGCTATTTTATCCCTCAATTCATTAACTGATATTGTTTTATATTCAGTAGGCGGATCAGACTCATAATCATTACTAGCACTAATAAATAATATTCCTGTGAAAAAACACATATATGTTAAAATTTGCTTTTTCATAATTAATCTGGATTTTGAGTTAGATTAGGGTTTGTGTTTAAAGCGGTCAATGGAATAGGAAATAACTTTTTATTTGGCCCTGACTGTGGTTTCTCCCACCATGCATTACCATAAACACCAAAACGAATTAAATCTTGCCTTCTTCTTCCTTCCCACGCGAATTCTCTTCCAAATTCATCAAGCAATTCTGAATCAGATAAATCACCTATATCATAAGGCAATAAGCCCGCTCTAGTTCTAATCTTATTTAGCTCTGGATCTCCAATAAACTCTCCTGCTCTTCCTAGTCTATAGAGCGCTTCTAATTTCATATATAGAACATCTGCATATCTAAAAAGTACAAAATCATTTTCCATGTCAGCACCATAAGTTATATCTTCTTGATATTCATATTTCGCAATTCTTGCACCCTCCCATTTTCCTCGAGCATTATAATCTGCAATCGTAGGTGTATATATAAACGGCTCACCTCCTTCTACTATCGGGTTTCCACCAGTGTCATATTGCTGACCAAACAAAAATGAGTTTCTTCTTAAATCATTTTCAGAATACTTAGCAAAGAAGTCTGGTTGTACAACAAACCCATCCCACGGGTCAGCAATCATATCAAAAGTTGCCTTACTTGATGGATTTAAAGTAAGGTACCCCCAATAAAACCCATCACCTGTCAGACTTGGGTGAAACGGAACAACAAAAATATTCTCTGAAGAGTTTTCGTTATGGACTAAGAAATTAGAAAAATAATTATTCTCTATTGAATAAGCTCCTAGATCTATTACCTGATCGCAAGCTAATACAGCTTCATTATATTTATTTTCGCCAATCCACTCCTCTGCATTCAAATACATTTTCGCTAAAAGGGTATATGCCATACCTTGAGTCACTCTACCATAATATTCATCTGTTGGCATTTCCTGCAAAGCATTAACATTTTCATTAATTTCAGTTACAATAAAATCAAAAATAAACTCACGGTTTTGTTGTTGAGGAATTTCTGTATCTGTAAAATCAACTGAGAATGGTACATTCCCCCAATAATCTATAGCCCAGTAATAATAATATGCTCTTAGAATTTTAATCTCTGCAGTTATCCTTTCTTTATTTTCAAATTGAATAGGCTCAATAACAGACAGAATCTCGTTACACGCACTAACTCCCTCAAATACAAGATTCCAAGCTCTCGTTAAAATTTTATTATTAGCAGTAGAACTATTCAAAGTGTGTTTCTGAATTACTTCCCATCGACCTTCTTCATACCAATCTCCATTATCTTTTGCAGGAATAACTAACTCATCAGAAGCATTTTGTCCTAAAGACCACAAAAGCTGTTCGCCAGGATAAAGTTGCAATTGAGAATAAGCTCTACCTGTGTAAGCTATTAAGTCACTTTCACTGTTAAAGAAACTATCAGCTTCTATTTCTGAGTACACTGTTTCAGATAAGTCCGTGCAAGAAAACATCATACACGTTAGAAACAATGGTAATGCGGTTTTAAAAAAATACGTTTTCATAATAGTTTTTTTTTTAATTAAAATTTTACATTTAATCCAAAAGACACGGATGTTGTTCTTGGATAATACGACAGTGCATCTATACCAGGTTCTATACCCCCTAAATTCACTTCAGGGTCAATACCATTATACTTTGTTATAGTAAAAACATTCTGAACTGACCCGAAAGCATTCAAACCTGAAATTAATTTAGATTTAATTTTAAAGTCATGGCTTAAAGTAATATTATCTAATTTTAAGAATGATGCATCCTCTATATACTTTGAAGAATATTTAATGTTATCGGTAAATTCAGGATTTTCATATTGTGAATGAGCGACATTTCTTAATCCAATACCACTCCATGATTCATAATAAAGTCGATATGAATTTAAAACATCACCACCAATTCCCGCACGCATCGCAAGATTTAAGTTCCAACTTTTATAAGTAAAAGAGTTACTCCAACCAAGTATTGCATCTGGATTAGCATTTCCAATTTTTTCCCAATCACTCTTATCAACTTCACCTAGAGGATTTTGATTCTTAAATACATCAACTCCATCTTCATTAACACCTAACCATACTGGCCCATAAAAAGACCCAAGTTCTTCTCCTTCTTCAATACGTTGCGTAAAAACTCCTACAGCACCACCTACAAAGCCACGTTCATATGAAGTTTGTGTAAATTCTGAATTTGAAATTTTATCTAAAACATTCTTATTATGACTTGCCGTAAATGTTGTATTCCATTTAAAATCTGAATTATTAACTATTAATGCATTTAATGTAACCTCAAATCCTGTATTACTAATTGTCCCAACATTAGTAAACAATTGATTAAACAAATAAGGTGGCACCGGTACTTCAAAATTCCATAAGAGATCTTCAGTCTTACGCTTATAGTATTCTAGACTCCCACTAAACCTTTGATTAAACATAGAGAAATCTATACCTACATTATATTCCTTTTTCTTTTCCCATCTTAAATCTGGATTGGGATTTTGCCCAGGACCATATGAATTAATCCAATCTTGGTTGTAAAATAAACTTCCTACTCTATTTAATAAAATCAGAGATTGATAAGGAGAAAAATCTTGATTTCCAGTTACACCATATCCTACACGAAATTTTAGATTATCTACCCATTCCACATCTTTTAGAAATTGTTCTTCATTAATTCTCCAACCTACGCTGATTGCAGGAAACATTCCCCATTTATTATTATCTCCAAATTTAGAAGACCCTTCCCTTCTCATTGAAGCAGACAATAAATATTTTTCCTTATAATTATAAGTTGCTCTACCAAAAAACGCAATTAACCTACTTTCCCCTTTATACGACCCCATATATGCATTGCCTTCAGACAATCCTAAACCAGCTCCAATATTATTATATAAAAAGGTATCAGAATCAAACCTCGTATTACCTAAATACGAACTATTATACTCATTCTGTTGAAACGAATAACCACCAATAAAACCCAAATTATGATCACCAATTTTTTTATCAAATTTCAAAACACTTTCAAATTGTATATCTCTACTTCTACCATTCGAAATTTCAGCCTCACCACCCACACCAAGAGCTGACGGGTAATAATTAGACTTATAAGAATTATCCTCCCATTCAGATGTTTGCTCAGATATGAAATTATCCCATGTTAAAAATTCCGCAAGTTTAGTTGTAACTCTAAGGTTTGCCATTATATCATTAGTCACCCCCTCTCTAGTTCTTTCGTTTAAAAGCGCTACTGGGTTATAATAATCCAATCCTGAAACAAATGAATACCCACCAGCTTCAGTGTTACTTTCATCATATACAGGCTGTGTTGGGTTTTGAATAAAAGCTTGCCTAAAAATATCATAACTTACAGGTTTATAACTTCTACTACCCCTTGTTAAATTAAAACTTACTTTAATTACATCATCAAAAAAGCTTTGATTAATATTTGTCTTTATTAATAATCGCTTAGATTCATTACGTAGCATTAAACCTTCGCTTTTATTAAGTGTAATAGATGAATTATGAGAGAAATTTGAATCACCCCCTGAGAATGAAAATGAATTTTGTGAACTTATAGGCATTGATCTTGTAATCTCATCAAACCAATCCGTTTTACTTCCGTACAAACTTCCCGTTCTTGAAGGCTGGTATGTGTTAATAGCATCTACAAATTCATCTGCTGATAAATTCTCAACCATTTGTGGAGAAACTTGTACAGACACTTGGGACGAAAAACCAAAAGTACCTTTACCACGCTCACCTTGCTTAGTTGTAATTATAATAACACCATTTGTACCTCTTGTTCCATATATAGCTGCAGCAGAACCATCCTTCAAAATATCAAAAGACTCAACATCTTGAAAGTTAATGTTTTTTAGATCTGCCCCTATTACACCATCTATTATTATCAGTGGCTGTTGTCCCGATGTCAAAGTATTTGCACCTCTTAGTAAGATTTGATAACCCGACAATGGATCAGCACCATTAGGCTGAGTAATAGACAAACCTGCAACTTTACCTTGAATTAACCCTACTGGATCACTATAAAGCCCTTGATTAAAATCATCTGACTTTATAGAAGTTACAGCTCCTGTATTCTCCTTTTTTGTTGATTGACCATAGCCTATCAACACTACTTCATCTAAACCTTCTAGGGATTCTTGAAGAACAATATTGATAATCGGGTTATCAGAACTCGCTATCACTTCTTGTGTGATATAGCCTATATATGAAAAAATAATAGTAGCCTGTGAAGGCACTGATAAATTATAGTTTCCATCAAAATCAGAAAGCGTTCCGATTTGTGAATTTTTAACGTAAATATTCACGCCTGTAAGTGGCATACCATTTTCATCTTGAACCTGACCACTAACATTAATGTCTTGAGAGAATAAATTATTCGAAGTAAAACAGAATATTAATATGACTATTAATTTCATAATACTTTCCGATTTAAAGATAAGTTTAGTTATCATATGTTTCGATTTCATAAATTAGTTTATTTAGTTTAGTTAAATGGTTTATAGAGATGAAATCAATTCCCTTTTATAAGGAATCGATGACTGAGCACCCATTTTTTGCACACAAAGGCCAGAAGCTTTTACAGCTATCTTTGCTGATTCTGTTATAGATTTTCCTTCTGACAACCCAACACATATTGTTCCATTGAAACAATCACCCGCAGCCGTAGTATCGATAGCCGTAATTTCCTTGGTTGGCGCAATAATAGAATAGTCATCCCCTTCTTTAACAAATGCACCTAAAGCCCCCATTGTAATTACAACATTCGCCACTCCTTTTTCACTAATTACATCTGCCGCTTCCTTAGCTTTTTTATAGTCATTAACTTTTATTCCGGATAAAATCTCAGCTTCTGTTTCATTTGGGGTAATTAGAAAAAGCCCTCTTAATAGTTTCTCTGGTAAAATTCGTGCTGGCGCTGGGTTTAAAATAACACGTGTTTGTTTTTTTAATGCTAACTCTGAAACATATTCAACCGTTTCAATTGGTATTTCTAACTGCATAAGTATTAAGTCTGCTTCACATATATAGCTCTTAAACTTTTCAATATCTTTTGGTGTCAAATTCGCATTAGATCCTGACGCAACTGATATACAATTTTCACCCTCAGAATTAACCATAATAAGCGCTACACCTGAGGGATTTTTGGAATCTGATAATATTAAATCTGTATTGATTCCTTCCGAATTATATAACTCTAAAGATTGTTTCCCAAAAACATCATTACCTGTTTTAGCAATAAAAGTCACATCCCCTCCCTGACGAGCAGCAGCCACCGCTTGATTAGCACCCTTACCACCTGGGTTCATTAAAAACACTCCGCCAATAACTGTTTCTCCAGGTGTCGGCAAACGGTCACTTTTAATAACCATGTCTGTGTTGCAACTTCCTACAACCAATATTTTTTTTACATCCATATCTTATATTAATATCAATAAATTTATAATTTTATTTAAGCGAACAATAACACATTTTTTAAACAAAAAATACGATCAAAATAATATTTTAAAACACAATTACCTTATAATCAATGCAATAAATAAACTATTAGCGCATTTTAAAATAATCTCAAACTAATATTTGTCACAAATCTATACACATACCCAAAAAATTTACGACTCTTATTGCGCAACCCTTCTTACAACGTCTATTACAGACCCATCCACCCATTTCACAACAGCCACTATATCATCTTCAAAAATCAATTTTTGAGGAACTCCACAGATGGCTTCAGCCTCCTCCTTAAGCTCCGTTATAGTCTTAATAGGCAATCCCGAATTTCTAGTTTTCTCTATCAAATCAACCCTTAAAGGATTAATAGCAATCCCTCTTTCCGTAATTATAACATCTATCAATTCCCCTGGTCCACATATAGTTGTTACTCGATCTTTAACTACAGGTATTCTATCCCTAAAAAGAGGAATAGGCAAAATAGTGCACTTTGAAAACAAACAGTTTTGCCATCCACCTAGCCCATGCAATAAAAGTCCATCAGAATGGGTAACGACATTTGCATTAAAATCCACATCAACTTCTGTAGCTCCCAAAACCACAACATCTACCAATTGAGCAAAATTCCCCTTCCCATGATAATTATAACTAGTAAAAGGACTTGTATCTACATGATTAGAATTCTCCCTCATCGAACCAACCCCTTCTAAGTCAAAAGTCTGACCATCTAGAATAAAATCCAATAAATCATTTTTTAACATATCAACTAAAAACTTGTTACTTCCACCTCTTGCAAAGCGAGCTTTAATTCCTCTTTTCTTAAGCACCTCAGCAAAATAATAACCAACAGCCAATGATGTCCCACCAGCACCTGCCTGAAAAGAAAAACCATCTTTTATAATTCCAGCTTGTTCACAAAAACGAGCTGTCATTTTTGCTAAAAATAAACGATCAGGACTTTTTGTAATCTGAGTTGTTCCAGACAATATTCTCTCCGAAACCCCTATGCGATCCACCTTCACAACATAATCAACATAATTCCCTTGAATTTGCCATGGCAAACACGGAAAAGCCACTAAATTATCCGTTGCAACAATAACCTTATTTGCATATTGAGCATCCGCTAATGCAAACCCCAATAAACCACATGCCGACGATCCGTTAACACCATTAGCATTCCCAAAACTATCAGCAGTTGGCGCCGCAATTACAGCAATATCTATCTCCACTTCACCATCTTGAACCGCCTGATACCTCCCACCATGAGAACGAAGCACACCAACACCTTTCATTTTCCCCTGAGAAACATATCGTCCTAACGCACCATTTAGACTTCCTTCTATATGATGAATTGTACCATTATCCATATATTTAATTAATTCAGCATGACACTCAAAGGAAGCCGAGGGAAACCAAATTAAATTCCTCACCCCCAACTCCGAAGCGATTTCAAATATTTTAATTGCAATAAGATCTCCGTTTCTAAAATGGTGATGAGTAGAAATTGTCATCCCATCACTTAAACCTGACTTCACAAGAGCATCCTTTAAATTTGAAATTAATTTATCACCATCATTCGGAAAGTCAATACAAGTAGATATCCTTGGCGCATATTTACGACCTTCAGGCCTATGCTTATTAACCCCTTTATACGGAATTAAGCTACCACCATTTACAGCGTTAGGCACCTCTCTACCAACAGCATTCACAAGCATATTATTCTCAGTTTTCATACCTTAATATTTATTAGTCTTATTAGTTTTCGAACGATCTATGGAATGCAATTGATTTTTCAATTATACTTTTCGCTTTTTCAACCACTGGCATATCAATCATTTTAGTCCCGAGCGAAACCACACCAACCCCATTTTCAACAGCCTCATCGTAGGCATCAACAATTTCTTTAGCCTCCTGCAACTCCTCTTCAGTAGGCGCAAAGTTCTTACGGATTACCTCAATTTGCCTTGGATGAATACAGCCCATACCCTCATACCCAAGGGATTTTGACATAAGCACACTATCCTTTAACGCTTCTAAATTCTCTACATCACTAAAAACCGAATCTATTGGCTGAATATTAAATGCCTTACAAATTGTAACAATTTCCATCCTGGCAAAAAAAGTCTCCATACCCAATTGAGTTCTTTTGACACCAACATCTGCAGTATAATCCTCCAATCCGATAGCAATTCCAACAATCATTTCGGAAGATTCAACTATTTCCCTTAAGTTTATAACCCCCATCGCACTTTCAATTATAGGCATCAACCATATAGGATATTTAACTGAGAAATCTTCTTTAATTTCATTAACGCGCTCAGATACTAATGCTATTTGCTCTTCATTCTCACATTTAGGTATCAATATTAGGTTTACACCATGAGACACAATAAAAGGTAAGTCATTCAATCCTTCTGGTAGCTGGTTAATCCTAACCATTCTTTCAGCACCTAAAAAATTTAAACTCCTAAGAGCATTCCTTACTAGAAAACGAGCTTCTTGTTTCTTATGAAACGCGACAGCATCTTCTAAGTCCAAAATAATACTATCCGACCTATGTATTCCTGAATTTATCATTAAACTCGGAGTGTTTCCTGGCAAGTACAACCTCGTCACCCTTGACCTTCCTTTGTTTGACATCGATCTATTCTCTGGAATTTGTTTTAACAAAAATTGTTTATCAGAATGCTTAGCTTTCTTTATCACCCCCTCCAGCCTTGCCGCCAAAACAAAATCTAAAGCACCACTATCCTCGATATTTAAAACAGCATGCTTGACACTAAAGTAATCAAGAATCTCACAACATAGTTGCTTTATATGCTTACCGAAAATAGGCGCAACTTTACTATTTAAGTTTACCACAATACCGCCCTGATCTTTTAATTCTAAAGAAATATAACAGTCCGAACGAACCTTTTCTCCTTTATTCCCAATCGTAAATACTCTTTTTGTTTCCATAATTAATTTATCAAATTATAATTTACTCTACCATTGCCCACTCCGGCAGCTCTAGTTCAATTCCAAGCCATGGTATTATAAAAAAATAGAATATTAGTGGTAGTAATACTATAACAATTATGTTTAGCCAAAATCCACATTTAATCATTTCTGGAACAGTAACACAATTACTCGCAAAAACAACTGTATTTGGCCCTGTTGCAGCAGGCATCATAAACGCACACGAACACACTACAGTTGCCGGAACCATAAAAAGCAATGGATTCATGCTTGCCGCAACAGCAGTACTTGCCAATACAGGCAAAAGAATATTTGCACTTGCCGTATTTGAATTAAACTCTGTAAAAACCAAAACGAATGCAATTACAACAATAAGAATAGTAAAAAACGAAAAGTCGCTCACAAATGTGAGTTGCCCACCCAACCAATCAGCTAGACCGGTTGAATCAAACCCATTAGCAACAGCATATCCTCCACCAACAATAATCACAACACCCCAAGGCACTTGCTTTGCCTCATCCCAATTTAATAGCTTTCTATTTTTATTTGCAGGAACAACAAACAACAAGATTGCAGAAGCCATCGCTATAGTCCCGTCGTGAACACGGCCTGATATTCCCAAAATTTCAGTCCAACCAACAATATGAAACTCCCCAATATAAATCGCATCTTTAAAAACCCAAGCAAAAACAGTCAATACAGCGATATATAAAACACGTCTTTCACCTGATTCAATTTTCCCCAAAGCTTTCAACTCCTCTTTTACAACGTTTAAATTATCACTTAAACCTCCACTTATTTTAAAATACTTTACAATAAATATCCAAAATATTGGAATAAAAACTATTACCACAGGAACCCCTATCTTCAACCATTTAAAAAAATTCAAAGTAGGAGCCTCAGAAAACAACTTCTCAAATATCCCTATAAAAATCATATTAGTCGGTGAACCTATCAAGGTTGCTAATCCACCAATCGAAGCTGAATATGCTATAGCAAGCATTAAAGCAGTTGCAAAATTATTATTTCCTATCGTCGTATTTTCATCCTTTTCAATTATCGACAAACCAATAGGCAGCATCATCAACGCCGTAGTAATATTTGCAATCCACATAGAAACAAACGCGGTAGCGACCATCATACTTAAAATAATCTTAGAACGACCAGTACCAAAAAAAGTAAGAATTTTTAAGGCTATCCTTTTATGTAAATTTTGAATTTCTATAGCTTTAGCCAAAAAAAAGATAGCCAAAAACATAAGTACATAATTATGACCATAATTAGAAGCCGTTTCAGACGGAGATAAAACATCAAAAACAGGAAACAAAACCAAAGGAACAAATGCTGTCACATAAACAGGCACAGCTTCGGTAATCCACCAAACACTCATAAGCACAACTACCCCAGCTGTAATTTTTGCTTCATAACTCATACCATCTGGAGTCGGCAAAAACTGAATAACAACAAAAAGTAAAAAACCTAAAATTATACCTATATTTTTTTTCATCTTAATATATGTTTACTCTCAAATTTATTCGGAATAAACATTAATATTCATCAAAAAATATACTATTTTTATAATTTCAAATTTGCATAAAAAAAATAAAGTATTTGATAATCAATGATCTATGGATCTTATTTTGTCTACAGTATATATTTACATAAAATAAACCTTAAACTATGACCAAGTCAGAATCGTTAATATATCTCATAAATTCACTTACCAAAGCTGAAAAAAAATCAATCAGTAGCGCTTTGATGAATTCTAACTCTAATTACGAAAAACTTTATTTCATCATAGCAAAAAACAAAAATTCTTCGGTAGATATTATTAGCGATAAATATTACAACCTTTGCAAAAAAACATCTTTTGAAACCTCTGTCATTTACCTTCATAAATACATACTAAACTCAATTTTAGAATTAAGAAAACATCAAGATGTAAGCTTTTTATTATTTGACAACATCGCCAAGGCTCGGATATTATTTGAAAAATCACTTTATAAAGAATGTTTTAAACTATTAAAAAAAACTAAAACTAAAGCTCTTGAACAAGAAAACCAATACGCCTTTCTCATCTCATCTCGCCTTGAACTAGATTATCTCCTTTCCCTAAATTACCCAGAAATAGATGAAAAAACTTTACTTAGAAAACAATTTAAATTAAATGATGCATTATTAACTATTCAAAAAACAAATAAACTTTCATCATTACTTGAACTACTAAAGCACAGAATGGTTTATTCAGGTAAAGCAAAAACGGAATCACAAAAAAATCAGCTAAACGATTTGGTCATGACCGAAATGAGTATTATAAATTCGTTTGCAAAAGAAAATGTAGAAATAGACAAGATACATCAACTCTTCCAGGCGAATTACTTAATTGACGTTGGTGATTTTGAGTCAGCTCAACGTTCGTTTTATGGGTTAAATGAATTAATGGAAAAAAACAAACACCTTTGGTCCGACCCTCCTATATATTATCTTTTTACATTAGAAGGCATATTAGACACACTGAGAAGCCAACGAAATTATAACGGAATGGAGTATTTCGTTAAACAACTAAAGAAACTTCAAGGATCTTTTCAATATTTTAATTCCAGAATAGAATGCACCATATTCTTATATGAATTAATCCCATTACTAGATAATGGCGACTTTAAATCTAGTTTCGAGCTAATGAAATCAAGTACTGATAATTTGTTAAAAAACGAACATTTGCTTAGCTTATCTCAAAAAGCAGAACTAAAACTACACATATCCCTGATTTACTTTGGTTTACGAGAATTCAAAATGGCTCAGAAAATCCTGAATAAAATTATCTTTGCAAGTAAAGATTATAGTCAACTCCCCCTATACAGAACCATCAGATTAGTTAATCTACTAATACTTTATGAGTTGAAAGATTTTGATTTTATAAAATATGAATCTCGAACTTTAAACAGAGAAATACAAATTGCAAAAAAGAGTTATAAAATAGAAAGAGAGATTATTAAGTTCGTAAACAAACATAATTTACCATATTTAAGCTCAAAGCGATCCAGGCTTTGGACAAAAAAAGAAGAAAAATTTAAACTTATTTCGAAAGACACCTACGAAAAACAAACTTTAAAATATTTTGATTTCTTAGTCTGGATAGAAAGCAAAATAATGAGAGTTAAATTTTCTGAATTAATAACTAAAAAAAGAAATTCCAACCCTCCAATTTAATATCTAAGGATCTTACAAAAGCAATCCGCCAATTTGAGACTTCATTTTACAATAATATTTTTTCTAGCAAATACGACTCATATCATACCTCATTAATCCTATATATAATATTACTGTTTCCCGTAACGAAAACTTGAAATTAACCCTTATTTTGCTACAAATTTAAATTTCATAAAAAACTTCTATCTACTTTTATTCGTTTTTTGTTTTAACAGGATGTTCTTCTTCTGATGACAATTCAAGAAACAACCATTTCTTTTAACCCACCTTCATGGATTCAAGGCACTTGGACATCAGATGCAAATTTTACTGATTTTAGATATAAGCCAGACGACTTTTGTTACCTAGATGGTACAACTGAATATTGCCACAAAGAAAGAATTGAAAACAGCAATGGAGCAATTGAAGCAAATGAAACTATCACTGAAACTACTTATGATATCGAATATTCAGGAGGTGGTACTAAAAACTATTGGAGCTTCATTAAAATATCCAATACAAAAATTGTATGTGTAAATCCTATGGCAAGGGAACCAAATATGATATTTTATAAGATTAATTTGGAGTTTACCCTATTAAACCCAAACCCTAAAATTCTATTTTTCAATCCCAAACCTCAACTTTAAGTACAGGTGTGAATTTTAGAGCTTCAGAGAGGGCTTCCTCCATAAACTGACGTAACACCTCAATATTGTCTTCAGTGGTTATTAAACAGTCGTGAAGTGTAAATAAAGGCATCCTACCATTATGCTTTTTATTGAATTGTCTTGCTACAATATCTAACATAAAATAACTTTCCATTTGTAGTAATAAATAGGAAAAATACTCATGGTTAACTTCCTTGAACTTTTTAAGCCATTTTAAGATACTAGGATAATGCATATTAAATTCTGCTTCTTCATTTAAAAATTGAGCAGGTTTAGCGTTAAACATCGACAGGAAATTAGTTTTAATAACTTCACGTAAATCTGCCGTATCGCCATCAAATTCTCTACCACAAATTCTCTGTACATTTTTTAAATAATACTCATCGGGTTTTAGTGATGTATCAAAGTTATGAATGGTATGCATCCCATCAATAAATGATTCATAAAATTGTCCTGAAATCACTTTTTCCTTGCAAAGCTCAATCTCTTTATCCATAGGACTTAAGAGAGTTTTTATAAACATATAATGACGGTAGTAACATTTATCACTATTAATAACATTATTAAGATGAATATTATCAGTATTAATATTACTTAATATGAAGGTATATATAGTTGGTATGGATGCCGACACATCACATCCTGCGAGTTTTATACCCTCATATCTTAAAAACTGTCGTAACTCTTTTGAAAGACGTGTTAATTGATGATGCAGCCTTCCATCAGTTCTATTAGTATATTTTATTGAAAATTCTCGATTCGATATTTGTGCAATACTAATAGCATTTAATAAGTGTTTTCTATAATCGAATTTTTCAGCAAATAGATTTTTATTCCTCAGGTTTGCGCCTTCCATATTAATGGTTAGTTTTTCGTTAAAATACTTACCTAAAAAATTATAGCGTCTCTTAAACGAGTTATTACTCTTTAGATCAACTGTACTATTTAAAAATTTAAGCATTTTTTTATCGGTTATACTAACTATTTCAACTTCCTCCCCAAAATAATATGGTGCTAAACGATAGGAATAACAACTGCCTTTTTGATAATCGTTCCTAAACAATATATTACCTATAATAGGAAGGTTATCACATAAATATCGTAAATGGTTTCGATAATAATAGGGGTGGTTATTTGTTATACTTGAACACATAGGAATCCAAATTTCCTTTTCATCGCTTTCCAACCTATAGGCAGTTTGTTTTATAATTTCACTAATGAGCCAATAGCCATAATCAATATTAAAGTTGAAGCTTGGCGGGCATTTCTTTATACGCTCTTCTAGATTTAAAATACTTGGTTTTATAATATTATAATGTGTCATTTTTGTTTGAGTTTAGACAATACCAAGCCTTGCGATGCATTACACATCGCTTAGCGGTATTGTGATTAAAAAATTATTTAGAAATTGCCTGAGTTAGGCGGAAATGTGGAAGCAAGAATTTAGCTCCTCGTAAGTCTCAGTAAGGTGTAGCATCTCATTTTTAACAAACATCTGCTCTACAACGAAGTTCACTTTTTTATCTTTCCAATGTTCTTTAGAGAAGTTAAATGTATTTTCATCTGAACTACCAATAAAGTTATGCTTTTGAAAAAAGAGTAAGTATTTATCAAAATCCTTTAATTGAAAGGTAAAATGAGGTCTTTGAACATAACCATCTTCTTCCTGATCTAAAAGAATCTGAAAATACAGAATGGCTATTTCTTTGCTTAATCTAGATTTCTCTAATGTCTTTTCTAAGTAGTTAAAATGCTTTACTACTCTACTGTAAGTTTTGATTTCTACTCTCATTACGCCACGTCGTTTAAAAGGTTTAACAATTCGCTTTTTGAGTAGTACACTCTTCCTCCTAAGTTTTTAGGCTTAATTAAATTCTTTTTCCCATAGCTCCATAGGCTTGTATAGGAAATGTTCAAAAAGTCTTTCGCTTCCTCTCGGGTAAGCAAATCTTTTTCTTCTGTTTGAGAACTTAAAAATAGTTCTCTTGTTTTAGAAAGTTCTGAAGCGACTGCTTCTTTAATAAGTCCTGTGAAGTCTTCTACGGATAGACCAAATCCATTGATTGTGTTTACATTCATCTTTATTATTTTTAATAATTTAGAATACAAACATCGAAGTATTTCCTGTTTTATTTATGGAAGTTTTTTCCGATAATCGGAAGAGAAATTAAATTTCAAAAATATTATTAAAATTATTCTCTCGTTCAGGGGTGGTAGTTTTATCTAAAGATCTGAAACAATTTTTCTCATAAATCATATTGTAAATTTTCTCCGTTATAAATTCACTTTCTTTTAAATACTCGTTATACTCTAAATGCTTTTTAGTATGAATCAAACCTTCATGTTTTAATCTCTGAATTAAGTATGATAAATCTATATAAGGCTCCACAATATGCTTTCCCAAATATTCCTTGAACTGCAGAAAAGTTTCTATTTCTTTAAATATATCAGAATCAGGGTTTTGTAATTTTAACGTTTCTGACGGATTCTGACTTTCATTTTGAACAACTTGTGATGTATTAGAAATCAGAACAGGCAGTTGTTCATTCAAAAAAAATTCAAATTCACTCTTTTCATAAAAGTATTCATATTTTTCCTTCAGCTTATAAAAAAGGCTATCCATTTCTTCATACAACGCTAACATATAATTAGTTACCTCATCGATTTCCTCAATACTAAATCGACCTACACCTTCATGTCCAAATAAATAAATATTTTTGCTATTAACATCACAAGTGAAACCAGAACCCAACCTACTATTAGCTATCGATATTTTTGGCAATAAAGTTTCATTTATCAAAAACTGTATAGAATCTGTTTTTTCAAGATTGTTATTAATGAATTTATCTATTTCCTTAAGTAAAATTAATTTCTTCTCTTTAAACTTAGTTTTAAACAATTCAATAAAGTCATTTTCTCGATTTATAAAATCTTCATAATTTAATTTCTGAATTTTCGTTTCGTTTACATCCGCAAGGAAACAAGGGTGAAAGTAATCATTAGAAAGATTTTCTCTTTCTTTATTAGATAAACTTAAAATTTTATATTCAGTTTTAACTATTTTAAATTCTTCTCCAAAATATATTCTTTCATCTATGATTTCAGGTTCGGTTTTTACAGTAACGATTTCTCCCACCATAAAATCCTCTAAAGAATTTAAATCATACAGATTCAGTTCGTCCAATATTTCACTAATTCTTGACATAACTAAACCCCTAAATTCCCATAATCTCGATACTGAGATTCGAAAAAATTATACAATACTTCTGTTTTAACGGCAATGTCGCCATCTTCATAAGTAGGATAAGGAAGCTTACTATACAAGTAATCGTTAATTGCTTTTCTTACTGCTGCTTTGGTTTGTGTTTTTTCAGTCCAATCTTCTACTTTAAACTCTTTTTCTTGTAGCTTTTTAAGTAAATTTTTCGCAGCTGCTTTTACTTCAGCCTTCTCCTTATCGGTTATCTTTTTACCTTTATTAAGCATATCAAATACCGCTAACTCTTCTTCGCTTAACATTTCCTTACCTGAGCGTTTTTCCTCTTCCGTAAGCTCTCCAAATAGATTAAGAAGCTCATCAAACACCTCTTTAATAGATTTATATTCTTTACCCAAGTTATAGTCTTCTATAATTTCCTCGTAACGCTCGTAGAAATCAATTCGTAATGGGTTGTTTTTTATAAGTGTATCTAACTTTTTCTTCACGCGTTCTTGCAAAGATTTAACGGCTATATTTTTATTACTTTTTATCTGTTCAAACTCGGCTTTTATTTTATCAAAATCGAGTTTGCTGATGTCTACTTGTTTACCGTAATCTTCCACTTTATCAAGTGCTGTATTGTAGGTCTCTATAGATTCATTCACCACATCTTGTACTTGCTTAACTAAGTACGTAACATCTGCCTCATCAACTTTATCTGCTATTAAATTATACAATCCGTTGATAGCATCTCTTTCAGGTTTATAGATGTAAATCGCTTTGTTAGGCATTAAAGCTTTGTATTTTTTAAAAACCTCTCTTCCTAAAACATTAAACTTATTTCTGGTATCTTGATTTTTACATACGGCATTATACCCTTCTTGTAAATACTTAATACGGTAAACGGTATCTTCAGCTTTTATAATGACATTTAAATCAAAGTCGCAATCGTGTTTTAGGAAAGATATCGTAGCTTCTATAGTCTCTTTTAGTTCTTCTTCTAATTCTTCTAATGGTTTTACAGGTGGTTCATCTACAGTGTCTTCTCCTCCTTTTCCTTTAGACGTTCCGCCACCATAAATAGCTAAGGCATCTAAAAGGGCTTTATAGGTTTCTATATAATCTACAATTAAACCGTTGTTTTTTCCTGAATGTACACGGTTTGCTCTTGCAATGGCTTGCATTAAAGTATGCGACTTTAAAGGCTTATCTATATATAAAGTAGATAAACTTTTTACATCAAAACCTGTAATCCACATTGCACATACAATGGCAATTCTAAACGGATTGTTCTCATCTTTAAACTCGCTTTCTAAATCGCGCGAATTCATTTTTTCGCGATGTGGCTCTATATCTAAACCCCAATCTCTAAACTTTTTAATCTCGTTTTGCTCAGAACTTATAATAACAGATACTTCGGTTTCTTTTACCCAATTTAGATTTCGATATGCCAATATTTGCTCTTGTTCATCGGCAATATTTCTAACCTCTTTTTCTAATTTCGCAACGTATTTCTTCCATTCCTCAGTAATGAAATCATACATTTTTACAGCTGTTACTTTATCTAAGGCAACAAACAAGGCTTTCCCTTTATAACCTCTGGTATTAAAATGTTCTACTACATCTTTTGCAATGGCTTTTAAACGTTTGTTGGCAGTTAAAATAGGATACTCTCTTGCGAATAACTTTTTTAGTTTTTCTTCTTCATTATCATCTAAATCAAACTCGTCTATTTTGCTTTTTATTTGTGCATCTATTTCAGGATTATCTAACTTTAATTTCTCCCCTCTATTTTCATAATACAACGGAACGGTTGCACCATCTTCTATAGAACGTTTAAAGTCGTATTTAGAAACATAATCTCCAAAAATACGTTTGGTTAACTCATCATCTTTAAATAGTGGTGTGCCTGTAAAGCCCATAAACGAAGCGTTGGGTAAAGCTTTACGCATATTCATAGCAAATGAACCGCCTTGTGTACGGTGGGCTTCGTCTGAAATAACAATAATATCGTCGCGCTGACTTAATTCTTCTTCAAAATTAAATTTATGAATGAGTGAGAATATATATTTATTATCGGTTTGCAGTAATTCTTTTAAATGTGCTGCTGAAGTCGCTTTGGCTTTTTTATTTTTTGAAGCACCAACACCTTCATAAGTAGCATAAATTTGGTCGTCTAATTCGGTTCTATCGGTTAATAAAACAAAGGTGTAATTACTGCTTAACTGTCTTGCTATTTTTTGAGTAAGGAAAACCATTGAATACGATTTACCCGAACCTTGTGTATGCCAAAACACGCCTAAACGTTGGGATTCTTCTTTAGTAATCTCGCCTTTATTGTATTTTTCTTTTAAATCTTTTAAGTGATTTACCGCTTTATTTACTCCTAAAAACTGATGGTTTCTCGCGACTAACTTAGCTACTTTATCTAAAGAATCATCGTAAAGAATAAAGTTTTCAAAAATATCTAAGAGGTTCTCTTTATTACACGTGCCTCTAAGTACCGTATCTAAACTAATAATACCTTCTTCATCTTCTTTAATACGTTTCCATTCGTGGTAATGTTCAAATTTTGAAGTAAACGAACCTACTTTGCTTTCTATACCATTACTTAAAATAATAAAAGCGTTGGTGTGCCATATTTTAGGTATCACATCTTTGTAATCGCTTAGGTTTTTCTCGTAAGCCGATTTTATAGAAATATGATGCGCTTTTAACTCTATAAACACCAAAGGCAAACCATTTACAAAACCAACAACATCAGGTCTTCTTGTTCTGCCCGAAACGCCTTTTACCCACAATTGCTGAACCGCCAAAAAGTGATTCTCTTGTGGTTTTTTAAAATTAAAAATCTGTATTTTTTTTTCTTTAATGAGCTCTCCTTTTTTGTTTTTGTAGGTAACAGGAATGCCTTTTTTAAGCAGTTGGTATTTTTCTTGATTAATATCTGCTAAGGTTTTAGAAGCTTCTGCTTTTGCTATTTGCTCATACGCTTGGGTATATGCCATCTCAGGCAAATTGGGATTGAGTTTTTTTATCGCGGTAATAAAATGATGCTTTAAAACCACCTGCTCTTGGCTGTCTCTACCAATAGTACCTATAGCTCCAAAACTCTCGTTATGGAATACATTGGCAGTTTCCCAACCCAAACCTTTTAACAGGTTGATGGTGGTTTTTTCTATTAAGCTGTCTTCTGAATAATCATTGCTCATACTTCTAAAGTTCTATTCATTAAACGTGGTAAAAGTAGGTCTCTTGCTTCTTTGAGGGTTTGGTTTTGTTGAAGTAAACTATTAATTTGACCAAAAATGTTCTTTATACTTTTAGTAAATTTATCTTCTGTTTTTTCAGAAACTATTAAAAACGGTATTGACTTAACAATTTTTGAATTTAACGCAGTTCCAATAGAAGAGGTACTACCTAAACTTTGATAATTAAAGGATTTTAAAAACATATAGGTAAACTCTGTGGATGGCGTATTCTTATCAATATTAAAATGAGCGATTGCTTCATTAGTAACCATATCTTCTGTTGTTATTTTAACAGCTCCAACCGTTAATTTAAAACTTAGTAATACTGTATTTTGAGGAACTACTTTAACATTAAATTTTTTAACACCATCAAATGTTATTCTTTCCTTCGTTTTGAACACATACGTTGAGGCTTTATTCATATCAGAAATTGACACCCATTTCACACCTTCTTTTCGAGAAAACCATTCAGGTTCTTTTCTTGGTGGTGTTTTACCTATATTTATTTTAAATATTTCATCAGCTCTAATTTTCTCCCACCCTTCAGGCAAACCTGTTTCTTCGTTGATAGGTGTATTTTCGTGGTTTGGAAATTTAAAATCTACAAACCATTCTTTGTAAATGCGTTGCGCTGTTTCTTCTAACAATTGAATACGCTTTAGGTTGTTTTCAATTAAATCATCATACACACTTAAAATGGAAGCTATCTTTTTTTGGGTTGGAAGTGATTCAATATAGATTACAGGTAAACTTCTAATCATTCCAAGACTTAAAAAACTTTGAGCTACACCACTTTTAATTTTTTGAATGGATTTCTGAAATAAATCAGATTTTAACCAATAATACAGATAGATAGGTAGTATTTTATCATCAAATGGTCGTAAAATAGAAACACTACTTGACAATCCAAATTCCTCATTATTTTTCACTAGATATGGTGAGCCAATTGAACCTATAATACTTAAAAGTATATCATTGGCTTGAGGTTTAGTTATAGCTTTAGATTTACTTTTAAAAAATTTTTCAAAATCCTCCTGACTTATAAAATCTAGTTTAGACAAATCTAAACCGTCTATTTTAAAGTTTTTTGAAGTTAGATAAGGAACACCGCTCTCTTTCCTTTTAATACTAGCGTGTGCACCATCTCCTACATCACATACATTTTCAATTTTCACTTCAATTAAACTCATATCCCCAACTCCGTTAAATCTGTTTGTATTTGTTGTGCTAAGCCCACGGCTTCCTCATTTAACAAGTGTAATTCTTGTTTAATTTCTGCCATACGTTCGTCAAAATCAAAACCTTCTTCTTCCTCTATAGGTGCAACACCTACATAACGCCCTGCGGTAAGGCTATAATCGTTGGTTTTAATTTCTTCGCGGTTAACTATTTTACATAAACCTGCTACATCGGTATAAACGCCTTCAGGGAAACGTTTTTCTAACCAATTTACCTCTTTAGTAAAATAGATGTGTTGATCTATTTGTTTATTAATAGTTTCTAAAAATGTTTCAAGGCTACTAATGTGGTCTTGGGTTTTCTTCTTAAGTTTCTTGTCTTTTTTAACTGCTTCTGTTTTTAATTCGGCTTTAAGTGCTTCTATTTGCTTTTTGGTGGCAACGTTTAATTTTCGTTTGTCTTCCTTTGCGCTTTCTGCCTTGAGTACATCATCCTTTATACTTAATAGTTTTTCTTTTAGTATGCTATTTAGTATGGTATTGGCTTCTTTTAGGTGTTGCTCAGCACTTTCTTTGTACTGTGCAAGTGTTTCTGCAAACAAGCTATTATCCCCTCTATAAAGGGCTACAATGGCGTGTATGTTTTGTAGGTGTTCTTCGGTAAAATCGTGTAAGCTAGACGAGACTTTTCTATACACATCTCTAAGGTCTAACATTAGGGTTTGGTCGGCACGTTTCGCATCTAATTCTTTTGAACGGTCAAAAAACCAAATAGAACAAGGTAAAGAACGTGTGTAGAAAAATTTAGTACCAATAGACACCATTACATCTACCGCACCTGTTTCTACTAATTCTTGCCTTATGGTTTTTTCAGAATGTCCTGCATCACTTGCAGAACTTGCCATTACAAAACCTGCTCTTCCGTTTTGGTTTAAGTATGAATAAAAATATTGAATCCACAGGTAATTGGCGTTATCATTCTTAGGTAAACCAAAAGGTAAACGAGGGTCGTTTTTTACACTGTCTTTTTTCTTATCTACGCCATCTACATTAAAAGGTGGATTAGCCATTACAAAATCGCAATCGCCTACTAAATCGTGATGGTCTTGGTAAAAGCTATTCCCTTGCATAATGTTAGCATCTAAGCCGTGAACAGCCATATTCATTTTTGCTAACTTGGTGTTGGTATCTGCTTTTTCTTGTCCGTAGAAAGTTACTTTTTGAGAAGCTTCTGTTTGTAGTTTTTCTTCAATAAAATGAGCCGTTTGTACAAACATACCTGCACTACCACAAGCAGGGTCGAAAACCGTACCGTGATTAGGTTCTATAATTTTTACAATGGTATTTACAAGACTTGGTGGTGTAAAGAACTCGCCACCCTCTTGTGCGCCACTCATGGCAAACTTGTTTAAGAAGTATTCGTAAATACGACCAAAAACATCGCCTGTAACCTTATCTAGCAATGGGTCGTTAAAAATACGTATTAAACGAAATAGCAAGTCGCTTTCAAAAAGCATATACTCTTTAGGCAACACATCTTGAAGGACTTCATATTCTGCTTCAATACTTTTCATTGCTTCGTTTAGATATTCGCCTATATCTACACTTTCAGGAAGCGCGTTAATGGTTTTCCATTGGGCATTATCGGGTAAGAATATAGCATTGGCAGAAAGAAAATCTGTTTTGTTTACAGGTCTCTTTCCACGTTGGGGGTGTGAAGGTAAAGTTTCTTCTATCTCTTCTTTGGCTGTTATAAAACGGTTATATGCGTGTCTTAAAAATATGAGACCTAGCACAGGAAAACTGTATTCGGTTGCGGTAAGTTTACTATTTGCTCTTAGGTCATCAGCAGCTTTCCAGAGTCTATCCTCTAGCTGCTTAAGTTGTTCTCTAGTCATTAAGTGTTTAGTAAGGTTTTAGTTAATTGCAAAATACAAAAGTTTTATGATTTTAGATAAAATCAGCGTCTGTATTCGAGGCGGTTATGACTTTTTGAAAATGACTTATCAGAAAAGAGCTTTTTGCTTCCTACCCCCGCCTTTTTCTCTAATTTTAAAAGCACTATATATGGGGCAGTTTTAATTTCTAAATTTTAAAAGAATTTTTTTGAGGGAATGTTTTTTTTGAGTTCTCAGGTGTCAACTTAAACATCTAAGGATTGTTTTAGAGTTATTAAATGACTATCTTTAATCTAAGATTTAGAATTTTTAGATTACTTTTTTTATCTAAATAAATATAGCTTTAATAAGCTTTAAATACACTAGTCTTACAATACGTGGGGCATATTGGGGGAATTTAACAAAACAAAAAAGCCTAACTAATTGAAGAACAATTAATTAAGCTTTTGTCTTAGTACAGGCGGAGAGACTCGAACTCTCACACCTCGCGGCACTAGATCCTAAGTCTAGCGTGTCTACCAATTCCACCACGCCTGCAACTATCCAATAATTATTGGGATGCAAATATAAACAATAGTTTTAATATACAAATCATTGTTGTCGGATAAAAGACATAAGACCGCTTCGCTGTTAGACATAAGAACCCTGACTTAATTACAACTAATTGATTTACAGCGTCGTTTTAGATTACAATTTTCTCTATTCTATATTGAATAAAATTTTCCAAAAAGAATATTTCCAATTTACAAACAACTGTAATATAACTACTTATACTATATTTAATAAACCTAAATATCTTTAGTCGTACACTATTAGCTATAAATATTGTTATAAAATTGATCTAACCGCTATACTTTCGCAGTTTTCCACAATAATTATTTCTAAATAAAAACTTAAAGTTGACAACAGGCTAATTTATTACTCTTATAATTCTTATTTTTGATACAAACCAAAAATACTTATGCAAAGCATTAATTCTTATATTTCAGAACATAAACAACGATTTTTAGACGAACTCATTGAGCTCTTAAAAATTCCATCCATCAGTGCTGATTCAGCATACAAAAAAGATGTATTAACAACAGCAGATGCCGTTAAAACTAGTCTTGAAAAAGCAGGTTGCGACCATGTAGAAATCTGTGAAACCGAAGGCTATCCAATAGTTTATGGTGAAAAAATTATAGACAAAAATTTACCAACCGTTTTAGTTTATGGTCATTACGATGTGCAACCACCAGATCCCTTAGATTTATGGAATTCACCTCCATTTGATCCTATCATTCAGAAAACAGACTTACATCCAGAAGGTGCCATTTTTGCCAGAGGAGCTTGTGATGACAAAGGCCAAATGTACATGCACGTGAAAGCTATGGAATACATGACAGCTAACAATGAATTGCCATGTAATGTAAAATTCATGATTGAAGGTGAAGAGGAAGTTGGTAGTGTTAATTTATCGACATTCGTAAAAAACAATCATGAAAAGCTAAAAAATGATGTCATTCTTATTTCAGATACAGGAATGATTGCGCCAGACGTACCGTCAATTACAACGGGATTAAGAGGTTTAAGCTATGTTGAAGTTGAAGTTACAGGACCAAACAGAGATTTACACTCTGGACTTTACGGAGGTGCTGTGGCAAATCCTATAAACGTGTTAACCAAAATGATTGCCTCGCTTCACGATGAAAACAATCATATCACTATTCCTGGATTTTATGATAAGGTTGAAAACCTTTCGGATGCTGAACGTGCCGAAATGGCAAAAGCACCATTCTCATTAGAAGCCTATAAAAAATCATTGGATATTAATGCCGTTTATGGTGAGGCAGGTTATTCTACTAACGAACGTAACTCAATACGACCAACATTAGATGTGAATGGTATTTGGGGAGGTTATACAGGCGAAGGAGCAAAAACCGTAATTGCTAGTAAGGCTTATGCTAAAATTTCTATGCGTTTAGTACCTCATCAAGAGTGGGAAGAGATTACCCAATTATTTAAAACACATTTTGAAAGTATTGCGCCAAAAGGTGTTACTGTAAAAGTAAATCCGCATCATGGCGGACAAGGTTATGTAACTCCAATAGACAGTATTGGTTACCAAGCCGCTTCAAAAGCTTATGAAGCAACCTTTGGAAAAACACCAATTCCGCAACGTAGTGGAGGAAGTATTCCAATTGTATCTCTGTTTGAGGAAGAACTAAAAAGTAAAACTATTTTAATGGGCTTTGGATTGGATAGTGACGCTATTCACTCACCAAACGAACATTTTGGAGTCTGGAATTACCTTAAAGGCATTGAAACCATTCCTTGGTTTTACAAGCATTTTACAGAATTATCGAAATAAAATAATGATAGGTTGAATGGTATAGAAACCTATTAAATTTAACATCATTATTTCAAAAATTGAAAGCATCCGCTCCCCGTGAGCGGATTTTTTTTGACTATTTTTTCAACTCTACACTTGTAGAATCAAAATTAATTTCTACATTTGTAGAGTTAATTCTAAATCTGTAGAGCATGCAACTTTCAAAAACCGAAGAACAACTAATGCAATACCTCTGGAAACTCGATAAAGCTTTTATGAGAGATTTATTAGAAAGTTATCCTGAACCAAAACCAGCAACTACAACGGTTGCCACACTACTAAAACGCATGATTGGCAAAGGCTTTATTGATTATAAGACCTTCGGTAAATCTAGAGAGTACTTTCCGTTAGTAAAGAAGGAAGATTATTTCTCAAAACAGTTTAAAGGGCTTATAAAAAATTTTTTTAATGATAGCGCATCGCAGTTTGCCTCCTTTTTTACACGCAAAACCGATTTAAGCAAAGAAGAATTAGAAGCCTTAAAAGAAATCATTGATGCAGAAATTAAAAACAAGTGATTATGGAAACTTACTTATTTAAATTTTCAGTTTGCTTAGGAATCTTTTGGTTGGTTTATGTGCTTTTTTTAGAACGTCAGAATAGGCATCGTTTTAAACGTTTTTATTTATTGGGTGCATTAGCCTTAGCATTACTGATTCCAAAATTAACTATAACCGAATATGTTGAGCCTGTAGTGACCACTATTGAAACAGCACCTACATTCATCAATATTGATCCTGCTCTTATTGATACAACAATTGAAGAACCTTACTTTTTCGATTTAGAAACGACCCTTTGGTTCTTTTACGGCTTTGGTGTCTTGTTATTCACCTTACGTTTTGTTGTCAATCTATTTAAAATGCAACGTCGCATTTCTAAGAATGAAACCGTAAAACACCGATCTTTCATTTATGTGTTGTTACAAGACAATCTCATTCCACATTCCTTTTTTAGATATATTTTCTTTAATAAAACGAGGTATAACTCTAACCACATTCCTAAAGAGGTAGTGTTACACGAAGAAACTCATGCGAAGCAATTACATAGCATAGATATTGTATTACTAGAACTACTACAAATTATATTTTGGTTTCATCCTTTAATATACATTCTGAAACATCATGTAAAACTCAATCACGAATTTTTAGCAGACCAAGCCGTTTTACAACAAGGTTCTGATATTAAAACGTATCAAACTATTTTATTACAATTTTCATCAAACACTCAAAATCATCAATTAGCGAGTGCCATCAATTATTCATCCATCAAAAAACGATTTACAGTTATGAAAACACAAACATCCAAAACCAGAATTTGGCTAAGTACGTTATTAGTGCTACCAATTATTGCTATTCTTTTTTACAATTTTGCAGAAAAGGAATATGTTGAAAAAGAAGAATCATCCACTATTGAACATCATGAACACATTAAAGATGAATTAAAAAAAGCTGAGGAGTTACAAATTAGTTACTTAGGCCAAAACGCTGTTGAAGTCTATTTAAAAAAATACGATATCTATGAAACACTTAGAACTACTGAACCACATTACATCTACAAATCAAAGCAAGAACAAGAAGAGTTAGATGACTTATTTTCAGATTTAGGAGGTCTATATTATAGAATGTCTAAAGAAAATAAAGCTAAAGTAAAACGACCAATTGCTGGCATTTCACCCTATGCAAAAATCACACTCAATGGTAAAACATATTTCAAAAAGCATAGTGAGTTAACTACTGAAGAAAAAGCAACTCTACCTCCACCTCCGCCACCACCTTTACCTATTCAAAACAATAATTATAATCTGAAAGAAAAACCAATCATGGTAGTTCTAATAAACAGAAACGGAGAATTACTAGTAAAGAATAAGAATACTTCTTTGGAGGGCATTGAATCTAAACTAAAAACATTATCAAAGTCCTTTGACGATTCTAACTCAGTTTTCGTTAGATACGATAAAAGTAATGCTTCAGAAAAGACATTGAAAAACGTCATAACCTTGATAAGAAAATATGACTTTAAAGTTATTCAAGCAGATGCACCTTTAATAGCACCTCCGCCTCCACCAGCTCCACCAGTTCCATCAACTCCGCATACTCCTACTAAAACACAAAGCAATAAAGTAATACAACCTGTAGAAATACTAATCAAAAAAGATAACAGTATACTATTGAATGAAAAGATTATAAAATTTAACGATTTAGCTCAATCAGCTACCGAAATCAACAAACATCTCACTATTGAAGAACGCAGAAATTATGTGACTGCTTCTATTTTTACAGAAAGTAATAATAACATTGATTTCGTTAAAAAAGTCCAATTAGAACTTCATAAAGCAGATATAATGTCTAGCAGTGTTCGTTATTTAGAAAGCATAAAAAAAACAGGTTTAAAAGCTAAACACGTTAGCCCTAACGCAGGTTTAACTGTTGAACAAGCAAAAATTGAACAAGAAAAAAGACTTGAGAAATATAAAGATTTTACACTACCAAAAGATTCTCCTTGGGCTATTGAAACTAAAGTGACTTCTGTCAAAGAAACTAAGCAAAAATCTGGTCCAATAGAAATCAACGGAACAAACTATTATTATTCGCAACAAAATGGTGTAACAACGTACTATGACACTTATGGTAAAGAAGTAAAAATGGATAATTTACCACCTCCTCCACCTCCACCAGCTATTAAAACTGGCAAAATAAGTGACAGTCAATTTAAGTCGTATAATAAATGGGTTAAAAGTTTAAAAGACCCAAATGGCAACCATCTCATGGTTAAAAAAGAACATTATGAATACTTCACAGGCATTTATAACCTAATGACAGAAGAGCAACAAAAGAAATCGGAAGGACTGCCTCCACCACCAGCTCCACCAGTTCCATCATCTAAACAAAAGCAAACTTATAAATTTAAAACCGAAAGTGGTGAAATCATTGAAGTTGTAGAAGACCCTCAGCCTCAAAAACAAGAAAGTATTTTGCCTATCGTTAATGGTAGGGTTTTAAAAACAGGACAATTATCTATGTCCTTAACTGAAATTAAAAAAATTATACTCACATTACCAAATAGCAAAGTCACTGCTTTTAAATTGAAAATTCCCGGAATAAAAACTCAGCAATTTAAAGGAAACATTGCTAACAGTGACACCATAAAAAACCTCAATACCCTTAAAACAGGAGATTTTATAGTCCTATTTGATATTAAAAATGATAAGGACACCGAAGTTTCACCGGTTTCTATAGAAGTTATAGACTAACATTATCGTAAAAATCTAAAATTTTTCAGACCTCAAAGCATTTAAAAATCTTTGAGGTCTGATATTTTTTACTCAAAAGTGTAACAAAACCAATCCTTTAGCGTTCTAATAGTCAATCAATCAGCCTAAATTATAGGTCAATCAAAAAACAAACACTTATGTTAAAGCAATTCTTCATCCTTTGCTCTGGCGCTGACACCGACATTTTAAACGACTGTTCTAATGGCGAACAAAACAAATATGCTGGTATTGGAGCTACCGTTTTCTTTACCGCAGTAATGGCAACCATAGCCGCTAGTTATGCGCTTTTTACTGTTTTTGACAATCTTTACACCGCCATTTTCTTTGGGTTAATTTGGGGCTTACTTATTTTTAATCTCGACCGTTATATTGTTTCCACAATTAAAAAACGAGATAATGTTATTAGCGAAATCCTTCAAGCCACTCCACGAATTATATTGGCTATTATTATTGCAATCGTTATTTCTAAACCTTTAGAATTAAAGATTTTTGAAAAGGAAATCAATCAGGTATTATTAGAGCAAAAAAATGATTTAACCTTAGCTAATCAACATCAGATTGCGGAACAGTACAATCCTAAAATTGCGGAGTTGGAAACTGAAATTTCGAGTTTACAATCTCAAATAGAAACCAAAGAATCAGAAGTCAATGCCTTGTACGATACTTATATCTCAGAAGCAGAAGGCACAGCAGGCACTAACCTTTTAGGAAAAGGTCCTGTTTACAAAGAAAAACGTGATAAGCATGATGCTGCCTTGACCGAACTTCAACAATTAAAAACAGTCACTACAACTAAAATTGAAGCTCTTGAAACACAAATCGCAACACTTCAAGATAATTATACTACAACTGTTGAAACATCGCAACCTATTATTGACAATTTTGATGGTTTAATGGCACGTATTACAGCTTTGGGAGCATTACCTTGGCTGCCTTCGGTCTTTATTTTTCTATTGTTTTTGGCCATTGAAACCTCGCCAATCATTGCAAAATTATTGGCACCTAAAAGTGAATTTGATTATAAACTTCAAGACCAAGAAACGGCCATTAAAACATGGACACTGCAAAAGGTTGAAGAACGTAAACTCCTTATAAAAACAGATAATACTATAAATAACAAAGTTTATAATGAAGTTGCTGATGAAAAAGACATATTGAATTATAAACGGAAGCAGGCAAGAATACTTATGCAAAATCAAGCCGATGCTTTTTTAAAGCAACAAAAGGGTATTCTTTAGACAATTTGTTAATACTTTTAGATTGAAAATAAAAACCTTCAATCATATGAAATATATTGTTACCGTTACAATGACCTTATTATTATTTAGCTGTATTAGTATCAAGGCAGACGTCACCACAGATACCGTTAAAACAACTGATTCTATAGAACATGCTGAAGCTGGTATTAGATTGGTTATGGCTGAACAAGAAAACGCATGGAACAATCACGATTTGGAAGGTTTTATGCAAGGCTATTGGAAAAGCGATTCGCTTAAATTTTATGGAAGTAACGGATTGACGCTTGGTTGGGATCAAACCTTAGCGAATTATAAAAAAAGCTATCCAACAAAAACAGAAAGTGGCACACTAAAATTTGTGATTAATGATATTTCCAAAATCGAAGGTGATAACTACTGGGTTATGGGAGAATACCATCTAAAGCGTATTGCTGGCGATGCTAATGGCATATTCATTATTATTTTTAAGAAGATAAATGGAAAATGGAAAATTGTCGCCGACATGTCTTGTTGAAACCCCATAACGATGTGGAGAATTTCAATTTAAAAATAAAACGCATCCAAAACACCTATTTATCACCATAGGCACATTGGAAACGCTTTATGACATATTTAATTCAGATTTTTAAGCCGCGACAATTGCATTTGAAAAATCAACGTGTTCCTTTACAACACGTACTGGCTCTTCAGATTTAAAATGCTGATATAACTCTTTACAGCCAATACCAACAATAGATAATTGTTTAGATTTTGTTATAGACTCATTGTGTAATTTAGCTAATGCCATTACACCTGCTCTATCTATACTACTTACATGTTCTATATCGAGTAGAATACTATCGCGTTTATCAAAAATGTTAGAAAATTGATCGTTAAAGATTTTTAAATTCAACTTATTTAAATCACCTTTAATTTGAAAACGATTGTTGTAATTTGAAATGTGTAAATCCATAATAAATAATGTTTAAGTGTTCATACTAATTCAAGGCTATTAATCAGTATACTCTGTGCTATTATTTAGAGGGATGACTACAATATCGCATTTAACTGTCGGTCTTTCAGATATTTTCGATAAAGGGTTAATTTGAATGGTTTACGTGAGATAGACTGTTTGTTTTTTCGACAAACAACACGTTTCAAAACTCATAAATTGTAAGAAAAATAAAGCCTGAATCAACTAAGAATCAGGCTTTTGAAGATATGTTCCTATATCCAAAAATTAGTGCAAAGTAATTTAAAAAACAGCATAATTTTTAAGTAAGTAAGATGGTCTTAATGGTTGTTTTAAAAACTACCATTACAAGCTTGTACAAACTTCTATTTACAATGCGATTCCACCTATATAACCGCTGCGCATTCAAAAGCTGCAAATCATTACTTCTACAGCGTCAAAAGGCCATGAATTATTGTAGCTTTCGTATGTCGATCTTATTTGTTACAGCTCAAAATTATATTTTTGCATTATGCAATACAAGTATAAGATCATATTAATGGTAATATTAGCCGCAATCACAATTTATGGATTAGTAACAGGCCAATATTTGTTTATGGTATTTTTAATACCTATAAGTTTCGATTTTTTTAATAAGAAAGATTCTGATTAAGTTTTCTTCACATATTCTGTGATAATTACAATTTGCTGACCATCAACACGACCTTCAATATAGGTTTCATTTTCGTGGTCTAGTCTAATGTTTCTAACCGCTGTACCTTGCTTGGCTACCATACTAGAACCTTTCACCTTTAAATCCTTAATTAATACTACAGAATCTCCGTGTTCTAAAATCACACCATTCACATCTCTATGAATTAATTTGTCAGCTTCATCTTCTCCATCACCAGACGCTTTAGCCAATTCTAAAGTTTCATCTTCCATGTACATCATTCCTAGTAAATCTTGCGTCCAATCGGCATTAATCCTGTTCAACATTCTCCAGGCCATTATTTTTACGGCATCGTGCTCGCTCCACATACTATCATTTAAACATCTCCAATGGTTGGGGTCAATAGCATCTGAATCATTCATTTGTTCTTTGCACACTTGGCATGCATACAAAACTGTTTTTAATCCGTTTTCTTTAATATCAGATACTCCGTATTCTGACAATTTTTCTTCACTACCACAAAGCTCACATTTAGAGCCACTGCGTTTTTGTAATTCTCTTTCTAATGACATAATAAATTATTGTATTCTGCAAATGTAAAATTAATTCAGACTTTCACGTAGTTTTTTAGGTAAGCCTTTTACTACCATCTCATAAGAATGATCAATTAACTCTAGTATTAATTTTGGTGAGAGGTCGCCATTATGGATATAAACACTATTCCATTGTTGTTTGTGCATGTGGTAACCCGGTTGTATACTGTCGTGCTCCGCTCTGAGTTCTTGCGCATATTCTGGGTCACATTTAAGGTTTATAAAAGCGTCTCCATTTTCCCATCGTTTTAAAGATGTTAAAGCAAACATTTTACCTAAAACCTTAAACACCAACGCATCATCATTAAACGGAAAATGTTCAGTAACTGCTTTTTTATTGAGGCAATAATTTCTGTAGTCTTCGATGTTCATAGTATTTCCTGTGAAAGCAGGAATCTTATTAATGTATAATACAGCGAATTTAATTAAAGTAATTAGACGATACTCATTGTGACAGCTTTCAAAAACAGAATACTACTTCAACATCTTTTTATCGTCTCCACCTTCAATTTTCAAGGCCGAATAATCCAAGGTCCAACCAATAGTTTCCACCAAATTTTCAATAAGATGAATCGCTTCTAAAGCTTCTTGCTTCGCCACATTGTACAAGCCACTTTCCGGAACCTTATCTGCAATATGTGCTTTAGCTTTGGTGTGTAATTCTGTTAAATCGGCAGCTTCAAACCTATTAAACATACCATCTTTTTTATCGTAGTAGTTAATATTACTTTCTATAGAGAGAATCTCCGGCTGTGGAAAATGAGCAAAGGTTACTGTTTTTGTTTGCGCATCTGCAGACATTTCAACCTTACTTAAATCAAAACCAATATGTGCTTTGGCATTAATGACGACTAAAGCTTTTTTGCGGCTAGATATTAATTTTAAGAACTTCTCCTTAACATCTTCGTAGTGGTAAATTTCAGCAAAATCACCTTCAACAGTTACAAACTTACAGACCCGTTTTATTTTGTCTAATATTAAAATGGATTGCTCATCAGAAACCTTTTTGGATTTCCACTGTTTATAGATCGTCACTAATCCTAAAGTGACTAAAATACTGATGATAATTATAAAAAATGTTTCCATAGTATATAAATATTTGACACGAGCTTATGTTAAGCGTCACATCTTATTTATCCATAATTTTATATAAAATAGGCTTACTTGGACTTGAGTCATTCTCAAAAGGTGCAATTTGAAGGTTGAGCATATACTTACCATCTTTAATTTTATTAGACACATAAATAAACTCTGTTATTGTAGCGTCTAATCGTAGTTTTCCTTTAGTATTCCAAAACGCATTATGCGCTAACAATTCACCTCCATCTTGCTCTTTATCTACACTTGGCAAGTCTATTAATAAGTGTTTTATGCCTTTTGACTTGAGATAATTTGCAGCTTCCTCGAGTAAATACGTAGGGTTTGTATTTGAATACTGTCTTGTATGCTTTTCTCGTGTATTTGGCATGGTTCTAATGACAATAGCTTCACGCTTTTTATTACCCAAAGCAAATTGTAACTGCTTACGTGAAATTACATAATCATCACCTAATTTTTCTGGCGCTACAGTAACAACCTCAGCTAAGAAGAAAAACTGCTTTAAATGTTGATTTATAGAGTATTCTTTTTCCGTAATATGACCAACTGTTTCCGTATGTGTGCCATGTGAATGTGGATTAAAACTTATAGTATTAAAATTCACAACAGCACCTTTGGCTACACTAATGGTTTTTCCATCTATAACTTCTGGTGCTATTTTTGGCGGTTCTAAACACCATGCATTAACATTAGTTGATTTTCCTGTAATAGGAATTGAAATATCTAAAGGTTGTAATAAGTTGACCTTTAATTTTCGGGAATTGTATTGAATTGTTGCGATCATTTATGCTGAATTTATTTCAGTAAATTTTATTATTATTCTTTCATTATTTTGATAAGACTATGACAAAAAATGTGTCACATTGAGCGCAGTCGAAATGCTTTTAAAACTTAGATTCCAAATATCTTCGACTGCGCTCAGACTGACACTTTGCATAAAGCCATTTTTTGGTGTACAAATTTAAACATATATTAAAACGAATTCAGCATAAATAGTTCACTAGAAATACCATCACTTAAAAATTGTCCTTGCTTTGTGACACGTAAATGTCCATCATCAATATACAATAATTGTTGATTTATAAAAACTTTGGATTGCTCAATTAAATAATCTTTAAAAACGGTTCCAAAGTCGTTTTCAACTTTATAAAACGACACTCCCCAAATGGTTCGTAACCCTGTCATTACATATTCGTTATATTGATCTGTTAGTGTTAAGGTTTCTATTTCTATAGGTAACTCGTTTTGTTGAATAGCTTTTATATATTTTGAATTGTTACTCACATTCCAACCGCGTTGCTTGCCATTGAACGAATGTGCCGAAGGTCCAATACCTAAATAGGACTTCCCTTGCCAATAAGCCGAATTATTTCTACTGAAATAACTTTCTTTTCCAAAGTTAGACAACTCATAATGTACAAATCCTGATGCTTCCAATGTTTCTTTCAACAGATGAAATTGTTGGTGTGCTTGCTCGTCATCAACATCCTCAATCACACCTTTTTTTATAAACGATGCTAAAGCTGTTTTTGGCTCAACCGTTAACGCATAGCTCGAAATATGTGGCACATTAAACTCTAATGCCATTTCAATATTCTTTAACCATTGTGCGTTTGAAGCACCTGGAATGCCATAAATTAAATCTAAAGAAATATTATCGAAGTGGCGCGTCGCCACAGACAAACATTCTATAGCTTCGTTTGCGTTGTGTGCGCGATTCATCAGTTTTAAATCGGCTTCAAAAAAAGATTGAATACCTATAGATAAGCGGTTAATTGGACTTTTAGCGAGTTCTATGATTCTGTCTTTAGATAAATCATCCGGATTGGCTTCGAGCGTAATTTCAGGATGTTCAGAAATTTGATAGTTTTGATAAACGGAGTCAATTAAAACCTGTAATTCCTCATTAGTCAATAAGCTTGGTGTGCCACCTCCAAAATAGATGGTTTCTACACTCGTATTTTTAAACTCATCTTTACGAAGTTCTAATTCTCGACACAATGCATTTACTAATTCATCTTTCTTCTTTAATGAGGTTGAAAAATGAAAGTCACAATAATGACACGCTTGCTTGCAGAATGGTATGTGGATGTAGATGCCGCTCATTTAGTTTTTTCGTTTGGGCTTATTGTAATATCAACTTAGTGGAATAGGAAAAAAATGCTTCATAATAATTAGATTAGTTTCGCTGAACTTAAAGGTTTGTTTGCCTTCGTAGAAATGACAAAGAGGTTACTTTTTAACGCGATCTTCATTCTGTTTCACAAAAGAAGCCCAACCTGAATAACTCTTGCCAACCTCAACGCGACCTTCATTATAAAAATGACAAACAGCAGCAGCTAAACCATCCATTGAATCTAAATTTTTAGGAATAGTTTTAAGTCCTAACATGCTTTGCAACATTTTAGCGACTTGCTCTTTACTAGCATTTCCATTTCCGGTAATTGCCATTTTAATTTTTTTAGGTGCATATTCTGTAATTGGCACTTCACGAGATAAACCTGCAGCCATGGCAACTCCTTGTGCGCGTCCTAGCTTAAGCATACTCTGTACATTTTTACCAAAGAATGGTGCTTCAATAGCAATTTCATCTGGATGATAGGTATCAATGAGTTCTACCGTACGTTCAAAAATAAGTTTGAGTTTTAGATAATGATCATCGTACTTTTTTAGTATCAGCTCATTGAGCTGCAAAAATTCCATGTTTTTACCCACAATTTTTATGAGTCCAAAACCCATAATGGTAGTTCCAGGATCTATGCCTAATATAATTTTTTCTTTGCTCATATTTATTACCCAAGTAAATGGATATCTTATTAGTTAATCGCAATACTGACAACCGCTTAACGAAACCGCTAAGCCAAAGGTAAGGTTAAAAACACTGCCATTAAAAGCACCTAAGCCATTTTGTACAGGATCGTAATTATCTAAGGATGTTAATCCGTATATGTAGGCAACATCTGTGTATACTGAAACTTTTTCATTAATGGCATAATGCAACTCTAAACCACCTAATAGGTTAACGAAAGACTGCTTATTATCGCCTAAGGTTCCCAATGGCTTTACAAAAGACATTCCTGGTCCTGCGTGAAGAACCGTTCGAAATCGCCTTGGAAGAAAGCCTATATAGTTAGAAGGATCAAAAACAAACTGAGCATTTATCCGAGAGTAGTTAATTTTAAATTCTGGTGTATCTTCATGGTTTTTAAAACGGTTAAAACCATAATCTAATTTTACACCATATTCTCGTTTTATCATATGCTGAACGCCTAGATTAACGGTTGGAAAATTCATAGCCTTTGCATAAGAGCCTTTCACAAACCCGTCTGTAGTTGCATAATTAACTCCAACCGCAAACAACGCTTTCCATTGTGCTGTATCTTTTAATTGTGCTTGACTACTCCATGTTATTAAAACGATAGCAAAATAGAAAAGGTATTGTTTAAAATAGTATTGCATCTGTTAGTTTTTGATTTTATTTGTAGTATGCGTTACAATGTACCTCACAAAATTAAACAATTCTTCTTTGTACTTATTAAGTTGAGTATTGTTGTTGCTGCATTTTCTTTTATTTATTCTAAAATTATTAAAAACGACCAATTAGAATTCAGCAGTTTTCTGTCTTTTTTGAAAGAAAATGATGTTTTTTCTTTTAAAAACATCATTATTTTAATGATTTTAAGCTTTTTTAACTGGTTTTTTGAAATTTTTAAATGGCGATATTTAGTTAAATATATTACATCCATTTCCTTTACATCTGCATTAGAACAAAGTTTAGCCGGCTTAACAGCATCGTTAATAACACCAAACCGTATCGGTGATTATGGTGCAAAAGCGATTTACTATGCCAAAACATTACGGACAAAAATTGTATTACTGAATCTGTTAGGAAACATGGCGCAAATGACCATAACTACAATTTTGGGTGGCATTGGGTTTTTAATATTTATAAATCGCTATCCTATTGCTGTTAGTTATTATAAGATTGTAATTATTGGAATCCTAATGTTATTAATTGGGTTATTTGTTTGGCTTGCTAGTAAACAAAACCGTTTTAAAATAAAAGGATTTTCATTTGCTTCAATCATCAATTTTATAACATCTATTCCCTTAAAATCACATGGATTTAATCTGGTTTTTTCATTAACGCGCTATCTTATATTTTCATTTCAATTGTATTATTTATTACTCATTTTTGGTGTCAATATTAGTTATTATGATGCTATGGTCGTTATAACGAGTATGTATTTATTAGCGTCAATTGTGCCATCCATTTCAATTTTCGATGTAGTAATTAAAGGCAGTGTCGCTGTATTTTTATTCAGTTATGTTGGCGTGAATGAGTTTATCATTCTATCCACCACAAGCCTAATGTGGTTGCTCAATTTTGTGATTCCAAGTCTATTTGGAAGTTATTTTGTGCTTAATTTTAAACTGCCAAAACCCGTTGCAAAATGATATCGTTTTTATTCATTTTTATCATAATGGCCTATCTATTTATTATAGGATGGTTGAGTTATGGATTTGATAAGGTTGACGATTTTAAAATGCAAAATTTACCATCAAAGACAACATTTTCTGTGGTTATTCCGTTTCGAAATGAAGCTGAAAATCTACTGAAACTATTAGAGTCCATTTCAAAATTGAATTACCCAAAATCCATGTTTGAAGTAATTTTAGTTGATGATGATTCTGAAGATAATTCGGTTGCTATACTAAATAAATTGATTTCCGATAGACCTTTCGACTGCGCTCAAGGTGACATTCAGGTCATTAAAAATAAAAGAACATCTAATTCCCCAAAAAAAGATGCGATAACATCTGCTATTAAGGTTTCAAAATATGATTGGATTGTAACTACAGATGCCGATTGTATTTTGCCTCAATACTGGCTCGATACTTTTGATGAATGTATTCAGCTAAACTATTCAAATTGCATTGTAGCTCCTGTAACATATCATAGTAAAACGTCATTTTTAAATCGTTTTCAAACCTTGGATTTTTTGAGTTTACAAGGTGCAACTATTGGTGGCTTTGGTATTAAAAAACCATTCTTATGCAATGGTGCTAATTTTGCCTATCGAAAATCTGAATTTAAATCCGTTAAAGGTTTTGAAGGCAACGATACTATAGCAAGTGGTGACGATGTGTTTCTACTTGAAAAATTTATAAAACTAGACGCTAAAAAAGTACAGTATCTAAAATCTAGACATGCGATTGTCACCACTAATGCTACAAAAACCATGACCGATTTAATTCAGCAACGGTTGCGTTGGGCTTCTAAAACAAGCCAAAACACCTATTGGTTTACAAAGGCCGTTGGATTAATCGTTTTCTTGGGAAATTTTGTGTGTTTAGGATTACTTCCTGCCATTTATTTCAATGGTATAACCCTAAAAACAGCTATAGCTTTATTTGTTATTAAACTTAGTATCGACTTCTTATTGTTATTTAAAACAGTACGCTTTTTTAAGCAGGAAACACTTTTAGTGTCTTACGTGTTTTCGAGTTTTTTATACCCAATTTTTAACGTCTGTATTGCTTTTTTATCATTCTTTACAACTTACAACTGGAAAGGCAGACGTTTTGCTAAATAAAAGCTTTGATTGATTACTTTTAGTTAAACTATTAACACCTATAAGGTTTTATAAACCTTGCAGGATAAGCAAAAATTCACAGGATATTAAATCCCTAAATTCCAACCTAATATTAATTTAACAGCATTAGTATTTATGGATCCCTCATAAATTTCAGGAACTCCGCCTGTATCTATAACTCCCAAGTCATCTCTTAACTCAATGGTTAATTCGTTTTTTTCGTTAAGTGCAATAATAGTTCCTATTCCAACCGAAAGTCCAAAGTCAATTTTTTTCTGTTCCGTTTTACTAATTCTATTGTCATTAGGATAATCTGTATCTAATTTTTGATTAAATAAATAATTGACAAACACGCCTCCATTGACAAAGAATTTAGAGTTTCCAAATTCGTGTTTTAATACAATTGGTATATTGATATATTCATAGAGGTCCTCAAAATTTTCCTTTCCTGTTTCTTCTGCTTGATTATTAAAATAGGTTAATTGCTTTTTTCTAACCTTTCGCTCGTAGTTAACATTTGCTTTTATTGAGAGGTTTTCTTTGAGGTAATATTCTAAGGTAACTCCAAATAAATGTCCGATTTTAAAATTGTTGTTTTTAGCGTAGACATAGCCTCTATTACTCGGATAGTTGAGACCTGCATTAACACCAATTTTAAAATCATTTTGGGCGCTTATCTGAGACGTAAAGACGCATCCCAATGCAAGTAAAAGTAGTTTGATATTCTTCATAACTTAGAGTTGCTTAATTTAATTATTTCTTTTGCTAGCTAGATAGTTTTAATTAATCCTAACAATCACAGGCAGCTCAAAAGCTGTAGTCACTTGTTGGTTTCTTTTAATCGCTGGATATATTTTAGGAATGCCTTTTAAACTCTGACGCAGCAAACTGTCAATTTCAGGAATTTCTTGTATAGTTTCAGGGTGAATTTTAATGGAATCTACTTCTAATTGCCCTGTTTTATCAATTTTTATGTTTAAAGTAATGGTATCATTTACATCATTAGAAACCACTAAGTTTTGCGTTTCTAAATAGTGATTAACGTTATTAATTAAGGTATTCTGAAAACAGACTTTTCGTTCTATCTTTTCGGTTAAAGATTCGCAATTAATAAATGTAGGGTATGTATCTACCTCGTTCCAATTAAAGGTTTGCAGTTCTTCCTCAAGAAGTTCTTCAGGATAGACTTTCTTCTTTTCAAAATAATCACAAGAGGTTGCGATAAGTAAGATTAAAAGACAAACAATTCGATTCATTACTAGTATTCTAATAGCGAAAAGTACAATTTTTTATTCAAAAAGTGGGTAGACCACTTCGCTTTTAGAATTACGAATCCTATTAATGTGTTTATTTCAGTTTTTGTTTCAATTTTTACTCTCCTGCTAAAAATTTTTCTTCCTTTAATTCTTTTAATCTCCCCTGAGCATAACTCACAAATGGGTTCTTTTCGTTTTTCTCAATAAATTGCTCGTACAACTTTATTTTACTATCAACATCTGCGTAATATTCGTCTTTTGTTCGCAGTAAAAAAAACTCAGACATCTTATTTGAAGGATCTTCTTTTAACGATTTTTGAAACGCTTTAATAGCTTGGTCATATTTCTTCTGGCGATTAAAAATGGTTCCTAATTGTTGATATTCGTCTGAAAGGGGAAGATCTTTCATGGTTAAAGCTAGTGTGATATGTTTTTCGGCCTCTTCAAAATTCTCTAAACGTTGATAATAGTTACCAATAACAAAAATAGCATTGGCATCATATGGATTATATTTTAAAGCCTGTTGTCTATGGTAAATAGCAGCTTTGTAATCTGAATTTTGAGCATAACTTAAACTTAATTTCTCATGAATAAACTCAGACTTTTCGCCCAAATCTAAAAGTTTATTAAACCAAACCACAGCATGTGTATAATATTCTTGGTGGTAATAGGTTTGCGCTTTTAGACTTATAAGCTCTACATTATTTTTATAACTTTCTAAACCGCGATCTATATACTTATGAGCTTCCAAAAAATTTCGCTTAATGAGATGATGTTTGGCAATTTTAAAAACCGCTTTTTGATGCGTTTGATCTAAGCGAAACGTATATAAAAACTTTTGTAAAGACGTTGTATCTTTTTGCTTTTCTAAAACGACACCTAATTCGTAATAGTAATTTGGGTTTAAACTATCTGATGCGATTAAGTTTGAAAACAATTGATTTGCCTTATCGTACTTTTTAGTTCTGGATAAAAGTTTTGCGTATTCATACTGTACCAAAAGATCTTCTGGATTAGCAGTAATCGCTTTTTCGTAATTTACTAAAGCTTCACCGTAATTACCGATTGCCATATAAGCCTTTGCAATCTCATCGTAAACAGCATCTAAATTATCTAAAGCCTGATACGTTTCTATAGCTTTTGAAAAATTGCCATTATTATAAAAATCATCGGCCTCTTCTTTTAGATTTTGAGAACATAAATTAATGGTAAAAACAAAACATAAGAGCCACAGGTTTAATTTCATAATTTATATGGTTTTAGTCTACAACTTGAAAAGTAATTGGAATTGAAAATGCCACATCTACAGCTTTCCCTTCTTGTTCACCCGGAATAAACTGAGGCAATAATTTTATGACTCTAACGGCTTCTTCTTCTAATTGAGGATGTGGACCTCTAGCGACTATGTTTTTAGTGTTTCCTTCTTTATCGATTATAAATTGAACAAAAATACGTTTTCTACCTGATGATAAACCTACTGACGCGGCAATGCTAGTATCATAGTTTTTATTGATTGAACTCAATATTTTATTGTTAGTGCATTGTCTTTGTTCTTTATCATTAGAAACCGATTTACAATCTGGAAGTGTAGGTGCGACTTCTACTCGAGAAAACGGAACAAATTCTAATGGTTTCGCATTATCTTGACGGGATTTTCGTAATGCAGTTGCTAATTGCTTATGCTCTTTAATTATTTGTAAACTATCTTTTTTAGGACTACTAACCTCATCTCCTTTAACCTGAAAAACGATTGGCACAGAAAAAGGTACTACAACCAACTTCCCTTTTTGCTTCCCTGGAATAAATTGAGGTAATGTTGCGATAACACGTTTAGCTTCTTCCTCTAACATTGGGCTTGGCCCTCTGGCAACAATATCCTTAACGGCACCAAGGGTATCAATTTTAAATTGCACAAAAACGCGTTTTCTTCCTGGACTTAGATTATCTCCGACACTTGTATTGAAATTTTCACCAATGTGTTTATTAACAAAATTATTCATACAATTTTTTCGTTCGAAATTACTTTCTAAGTCTTTACACTCAGGTAGTGTAGGACTTTCTTCTACAACAGAAAATGGAACTTCTACACGTTGCACCTTGTCTTTAAGCACATGAATTTCTCGGTTTTGAGTATTTGGCGCATCTAGAATCAACGTTGTGGTATTACTAGAAATAACAAGTTTCTTAAAATAATCATCGTTTTCAAGCTGATTTACTAAATCATTAAAACGTTTTGTTTCTGCTTCTGTTTTATTACCAGCGTCTTCTACATATAGTCTTAAAATGCCATCTTGCGTATGAGATTCCCATCGTTCTTTTTCAGCTTTTGTATTTTTAAAGGCTTTAAAATCGTCATAAGTTTCAAACTTATCCATTCTCATTAAACCTAAAGTCGAAACATCTTTCTGAGATAAGGTTCCATCTTCAGATTTTCTTTGAGCAATACCATCAGAAATATATTGTCCATATGCTTTCATTTTTAAGAATTCTGTTCTACTGAGTAGATATTTCATCATACTCTTATCTGCAGGTCCTGCATAATCTGAAATTTCGAAAAACGTTGAACCACTTTTTTCCATGGCAACATATTTATCATAGTACTTTTTTATTAACTCAGCATCTGTTAATTCTTGATTAGCAACTTGCTCTTTTTGCGTTGATTTTTGCTGTGCTCTAACTTCTGTTGATGTATAGATTAACATCCCAAATACCATAGGAATTAACAGCGCGTATTTGATGAGATTGAGCTGTTTTGATTTTGATTTTTGTAACATAGCGATTCGTTTTTTGATTAATGATTTATTGAAAAATGTATTGGTAAAAGACACCTGATTAACGTCTAATACCTGATTGAGTAAACTTGTGTAGTAGTCTTTTTTTCCACTTTGTTTTACGGCTTTAGCATCGGCAATATATTCGTGTAACTCCTTTATTCTATTTTGATACAGATACACTAACGGATTGAACCAAAACACAATTCTGAGCAGTTCAAAAAACAATAAATCTACCGTGTGAAATTCTTTAATATGCACCAACTCGTGCTCATATATCGTAGGTTTTTCTGTTTCTGAAATACGTTCTCCTAAGAATATAGTGTTGAAAAATGAAAACGCAGCACTACTTTTTATTAAATGAACAATAAGCACATTCCCTTTCCAACGTTTTGGATTTTTGTATTTTAACCAAAATAATTTGGTGAGTTTTACAAGAAAAATTAAGGCTGTAAAGACAATGCCTATTACAACAATTTGTTGCCAAATAGGTGTTTGTGGCTGTTCTAAAATAATACCTGCTTGTTCGGCAATTTGTATATCGTAAACTGTTGGTGTTTTGGTTCCGATAAACACCTCTGGCAAGTGAATGACCATATCTCTAGTGGTCATTGTTTTTAACTCCGGAAACTTTAGAAATGGTAATACAAGCGCTAAAATTGAGGTTACAATTAAATACGCTCTATTATAATTAAAGAAGGTTTCGCGTTTTAAAAACAAATCGTAAATCAATAAAAACAAAGCCTGAAATGCGATAATCTGAAGAATGGAATACAACATAATTAGTCCTTTTTATTGATTTCGTTCAGTAAAGTTTCAATGTCCTTAACATCCACATCATTTTTCTGAACGAAGAAAGACACCATACTTTTAAAAGAGCCTTGAAAATAATTATCTACTAATTTATTAATAGATTGATTGCTATAAGATTCTTTAGCAACTATAGGAAAATACACATGGCCTTTTCCCTTTTTTTCATAGTCTACAAAACCTTTAGACTCTAAAATTCTTACGATTGTAGATACCGTATTATATGCAGGCTTTGGTTCTGGCAGTGTTTCAATAATTGCTTTTACATTGGCTTTTTTAAGTTGCCATAAAGCATGCATAATTTCTTCTTCGGCTTTTGTTAATTGTTTCATTTTATCCTGAACTTGTTTCAGAATCTCATTAATATATAATGAAATTCAGTTTTAATACTAATTTGAAATCCCGAAACAAATTCAGGATACGCTGTATGATATTTTCAAATCACACCGCTAATATAACTAAATTTTTAGTTCAAACTAATTTTTTAGTTAAAAAAATGTAACAATTATACTGTTATGACGTCTTATTTATGAATTGAATGTATTTATATGGAACTATTTCTAGTGCTTATTGCACTACTTTTAATGATTTTAGGAATTCTTGGTAGCTTTCTACCAGTTATACCTGGACCTCTAACAAGTTGGGCAGGTCTTTTGGTGCTTCATTTTACAGAAGGTGTAACATTGAGTCAGACGTTTTTAATCATGACGCTTATAATTGCTATTTTTATTTATGTCTTAGATTACATCATTCCAGCCATTGGTACCAAACGTTTTGGTGGTAGTAGAGCCGGAGTGATTGGCACAACTCTAGGCTTAATTGTTGGTTTGTTTTCACCTATTCCTTTTGGTATTATTATTGGCCCTTTTGTTGGTGCGCTTATTGGCGAGATGATCTATAAAAATGATTTTAACAAAGCTCTGAAAGCTGCTTTTGGGTCGTTCCTAGGGTTTATTGCTTCAACTTTTTTAAAATTTATTGTCGCTATAATTTACTTAGGCTTTTTTATTGTGAAAATTTCAGAACACAATACCTATTGGTTTTAATAGAAAAAACCTAGCTATATAACATATAACTAGGTTTTTATTCTTGCTATTAATTCAACAAATACTTAATAAGGGATTAATTAACTCTTGTTGACAATTGTAAATATATAAAACACATTTAACTTTTTACTGTGGAAAAACCGTAAACTTACTGTGGTAAAACCGTAGTTTTCATGTTTTATGGTGATTTCAAGCGTTTTATAACATCTTAAAATCGGCAATTTTCTTTATATTTTTTATAAAAATCCTTTTTCTCGCGCTTCTTTTAGTAAAGTTTCGTCATTTCCGTCTTCAACAGAAAACAAATTTTTAAGCTGTTTTTTACGTTTTTCTATGGCACTCGTAGAAATATCAAAATACTCATTTAGACTTTTAGTTTTTATGCCTTGGGATAATAAGTGCAAAATTTTTCGGTTAATATCGTCGACATAAATATCACTCGAAATTGCTTTTTTAGTATAATTACTTACTGTACTGCTATAGTATGGAGGCGATTTTAAAATCTGCTGAAAACCATCAGCTAATTCCATAGATGTTAAATCACTTTTTATAAGAAATCCTTCTGGATCGATTTCCTTTATAATATTATGTATTCTATACGTTTCATTAAACATCGTTAAAATTACAATCTTTGTTCTTGGCATTATACGCTTTGCCAATAACGCTAAATCCTCACCAGAAGCATATTTCCCATCTGCCGAACCTGGTAAGCTAATATCAAAAAAACAAACGTGATACGGGTACTTTTTTGATGCGCGTTCCATCATAGCTACTGCAGTATCGCAGTTATTTGCTGTATCAATGTATAATGTTTGATTCTCTTTTTTAGTCGCCATCAACACATTTTGATAGCCTTCAATAATTATGGGATGGTCATCTACCATTAATATTTTGATGTGGTCCATTTGAATTTAATTTGTGTAGGGAATTTTTACATTAACAGTTGTTCCTGTACCAGGCTTAGACGTAAATAGTATACTGCCTTGGATATCATCGACTCGAGAATGCATGTTTTTTAAACCAATACCTTTTCTACTTTTAGAGGTATCAAAACCAGATCCATCGTCAATAATAGCTAAGCAAATTAAGTTATTTTCTAATGAAATACTAATTTCAATGTGTTTTGCATTGGCATGTTTATATATATTTTGCATCGATTCTTGGATGATTCTAAAGCAATTTATTTTTGTTTTATTAGATATTAAATCCCAGTTAATATCGTCAGTATAATTAAATTTATGCTCTAAACCATAGGCATCACACTGTGTTTCTATTAACTCTCTAATAATGTCAATAAACCCAGAACCTGATACAAAATCAGTATTTAACTCGTGTGATATTTTCCGAATATCTTGTTCTATTGTTTGAAGCTGACTAATGTATTTTGCCCGAGTCATCATCGCCTCTTTTCCTTCTTGAAAATTAATACTATCTAAACTTAAACGTACACCAAAAAGTCCACCCAAAACACCATCGTGCAACTCCTTTGACACTCTTGTTTTTTCTTTTGCTCTAGCTTCATCTACTTTATCTTGTTGACCTAACATTAAATTATAAATGTCCTCATTAGCTTTTTGCTGAACTTGTATAAGCTTTAATTTTCTGTTTTTAGCACGTTGTGCAATGAACAAGTACGTCAATATTGCGGTAAGTAACAGACCAATTGAGAGAATAACTAAGTATAGGTTTTCTTTAGATATTTGTTTGTTTTCTGCCGCAAGCTTATCCGTTTCAAGCTCAATTCTAGCAGATTTATTTCTTACGTTTCGCTCAACGTTAAGTAGACTATCACTAACCCTTATGTATTCATTTAAATACATCTTACCTTTTTCACCTTCATTCAATTCAGACAACAATTTCATTGATTCTAAGTAAATCTCATTAGAATTAAGACGCTTGGCTAAATTGTAAGCATCTATAGCAAACGACTTTGCCTTCGCGCTTTCTCCAATACCTTTATAATATTTAGCCATGCTAATGGTGGCATAGGTTTTAGTTATAGGGTCGTCTATACTATCGCTAATGGTATAAGATCTTTCAAAAAGATGTTCAACTGTATTTTTATCGTAGGTTCCTGTTAAATAAGTGGAATATGCTAAGTTCTCTAATATTAAAGCATAAAAAGAAGGGTCTTCGATGCTTAAGTTTTTTCGTTGAGAAATGTCTTTATAAATTTTTACGGCCTCGTCATATAAACCTTGCTCTCCTTTGACATAAGCGATATTATTAAGAGAATAGATTTCGTTATTAAAATCATCGTCCATCGCTTTAGCCACATCTATTGCTTCATAATGATATTCTAAGGATTTGTCATAGTTTTTCAAAGAATTAGCCACGTTTCCAAGAAGATTGTAAAGAATCCATTTTTGGTCTAAAATATCATTAGTTTCATCAACTCCATCTAAGACTTTTAGGGCTCTTACTGCATTTTCTTCAGCTCCAAAATAATCTTTACCATCTAACTGTAAGCTAGCCAAACTACCCAAACCATAAGAGAGTAAAGTTCTTTCATTTAATTTGTCAAATATCTTTACAGCTTTACTAAAATGAGAATATGCGCTGTCTTGATATTGTGTAGATAGTGAATACGCTAAACCATAATGCGCATGTCCTAATGTTAAAGAATCTTCTAATTTTTCAGCTAAAACAATTAGTTTTCTATTAGCTACTTTATAAGCTTCTAAATCTCCTTGCCTTACGTAAAAATCTTTTACATTACTATTAGTTAAAAGGTTAATAGAGTCATTGCCTAACGACTTAGCCAACACATTTGCTTTTTCAGCATATCCAAAACGTTTGGCTTCACTTAAGTTACTATCCGAAGAATAATTGACTAATTTTTGAATACTGTCTACCAACACCTTATCACTGAGCGACTGTGAAAAACCAAGACTCGATATTAATACCAAGCAGATAGAAGTAAAGCTTTTAAAATTCAATTAATTAAACCGTTGATTAATGAAATCAAATTTAAGTTAAAATATCTTCACTTACCAAGAATATAGAAAATACAAAAAGCCCTTACGTAGTGTAAGGGCTTAAAATTAAAACTAAATTTATATCATTAACCTTTTGTAATGATTTTAAGTTTTGCTTTTCTATGTGCTAAAAGGTCGATATTAGTTGGTTTTTGAACAGATGTATTGTCTTCATCATTTACAGAAACACGATCTGATTGTACACCAGATACAGTTAATAACATAACAGCTAGTAAAGCAAAAGTAATTTTTAGGGTTTTCATATGTATTATTTTAGGGTTAAAAATTTACTATTATCAAAATCGGTAACGCTATAGCGATACACTGAGGGAAGGGAATGGATAATTAAAAATTTTTAGGCGAGGCCTAAAACGATACTAAAATTAAAACGAGGGACGTTTCTAGACATATAAATGTCTAATAGTAATGGATTAAAATTGTCCTTAATAAGTGATTTGAGAGCTTAAAAAGGACTACAAATATAAACATATTTATGTATTATCCAAATTTAACATCGATTAAGCGCTAATATTACACGACCAACTACATGTTTTTTGTTAATAACCTGTTGAAAACTCAGGCATACAGCCGAGTCTAAATGTTTGCCACACGAGTAAAACCCAGCGTTTTAAGTTGCCATTAACTTGATTAAACAGCATAAAAAAAAGGGCAACAATTTCTTATCGCACCTTTTTTTTGTTGGTTAATAGCGTTTATAAGACACAATAGTTTTAATAAAGTCACATGTGATAAATACTACATTTTGCATAAAAACAAAAAAGCATCCCAATCTTCTTATTCAGAAAGAAAGGAAAGCTTCTCATTGGAATACCAAATTACTTTGGTAAACTACTTCTCAGATTTCTCTGAGAACAACACAACGTCGTTAAATTGCTTAAAAAAAGCCTCAATTTCTTGAAGCTTCTTTTTTGCAATTTTAGCGGTCTGGACGGGACTCGAACCCGCGACCTTCGCCGTGACAGGGCGACATTCTAACCAGCTGAACTACCAGACCGTTGCTTAATTGCGAGTGCAAATATACACTGGATTTTTAATTTGACAAACAAAAAACTAAAAAAAAAGATATTATTCTAAATAAATTTTTGTCGCTCTATCATATATGTGGTGAGAATGCTGCTGAATCCAGCATTAATATCAGCCTCAACGTACTTAATTCTGTATTGACCACATTTAATTTTTAAGTCCGCAAAGTACTCTTTTACAGCTTTTTCGTAATTTTCCTTAATGTTATCTGCGTACAAATTAATGTGGTCTCCAGTTTCAACATCGATAAAACGCTTTGGTCTATTGTCAAAATCAAAAGCTTGTTCTTTTTCTTTATCAAACACATGAAATAAGACCACTTCATGCTTATTATGCTTTAAATGTCGTAAGGCTTCAAACAGTTTTTCATCATCTTCCGATGTTTGAAACATATCTGTGAAGACAAAAATCAATGATCTCCGATGAATTTTCTCTGCAATCTGATGCAAATACCTATATGTTTCTGTCGCTTTAGTTTCTGGTTTAGACACCACAGCCTCACTCAATTTATGCAATAACATTTGATGATGACGCTCACTACCCTTTTCAGGTGAATAAAAATCGTAATTATCGCTGTAAATACTCAAACCAACAGCATCGCGTTGCTTTTTAAGAATATGCATCAACGAGGCACTCGCCAAAGCCGAAAATGCCACTTTATTCAAATTATCAATAGATGTACCAGCGGTTTCTGGATAATGCATAGAACTACTATTGTCTAAAATAATATGACAACGTAAATTGGTTTCCTCATCATAGCGCTTCGTATATAAACGATCTGTTTTGGCATATAATTTCCAATCAATATGCTTGGTACTTTCTCCAGGATTATAAATTTTGTGTTCAGCAAATTCAGCCGAAAACCCATGAAAAGGACTCTTATGCATGCCAGCAATAAAGCCTTCCACGACTTGTTTTGCTAACAATTCAAGGTTTTTAAATCCACCTGCTTTATTTAATTCGTGTTGTAAATCCATAAAAAGCCCATCCTAACCTTCCCAAACGGAAGACACTTTATACTTTGTACTAATTACCTAATACTCTTTTACTTCTTTGTCCAAACTAAAAAAGGTTCACCATTTTGGCAAACCTTTTATCATTTCTTTTAGAAACTTATTTCGAATCGTGATTATAAAAGTCCGTCGATTGCGTCTGAGTATGCTTTTTTAGGTGCTACTCCAACTTGGCGACCAACAACTTCTCCACCTTGAAAAACCAAAACAGTAGGTATGTTTCTAACACCATATTTAGCAGCAAATTCTTGATTCGCATCAACATCTACTTTACCAACTATAGCTTTACCTTCGTATTCTGTACTGATTTCGTCAATGATTGGTCCAACCATACGACAAGGTCCACACCAAGCAGCCCAAAAATCAACTACTACTGGCTTATCACTCTTTAATACTGTTTCTTCAAAATTTGCATCTGTTATTTCTAATGCCATAATATTTATTTTTTTAATGTATTGTACTTCACTTTTCTTCTAACATAATTCCGTTAGAATTACAAAATTAGTCAAAATAATTGGCAAACCTTACAAAGCCTGTATATGTTTTGGTTATAGCTTTATAGAGGACTTATATGTATTGGTTTTGGGGCGCAACCCAAAGGGTCAGGCTGTCCGTTATATCTTTTTTGCTTTTAATGGCAAAAAAGGATGCCACTTCCATCCTTTGCGCAAATTCAGGATAAAGACAAGCCTTTTCCTTTAATACGAACATTAAGTACGTCTCGCATAAAGTCCTTTACTCTAAACCATTCTTAGACAAAAATTCTAAAATGAGTTTTGCAATGTCTTTAGTCTTTTCTTCTGCCGCAAAATGCCCAGCATTCAATAAGTGTAATTCCGCATCAGGTAAATCTCTTAAATAAGCCTTTGCTCCATCAGCAGTAAACTTTAAATCCTTTTTGCCCCAAACAATTAATGTTTTAGGTTGATTTTCTCTTAACATGGTTTGCCATTTTGGATAACGTATTAAATTGGTATTATAATCCTGAAACAGTTGCACCTGAATTGCCCTGTCTTTCTCGGAGCTTAGAAATGCTAGATCATGCGTCCATGCATCCGGACTTTGTATATTGATATTTGAACTGTCTAAATCAAATAAGTATTGCTTGTTAATTATCGCGTCTTTACCTGTAAGACTGTATAAGAAATCGTACTTAGCTTGTGAGGTATCGGTTTGTGCCGTTCTAAAAAAATCTTGTCGTTTAGGCGTTAAACCATCTAAATACGCATTCGCATTCTGAACAATTAAAGCCTCAATCCGTTTGGGATTTTTCATCATCATTCGGTAACCCACGGGAGCACCAAAATCTTGCATATACATGACATAATTCTTAATTTCAAGTGTATTGATTAGCTTCTCTGTATAATCCGCTAATAAATCAAACGTATACGTCGTATTACTTGGATTTAAATGCGTGCTATAACCCGAACCTAAATTATCTGGTGCAATCACATGATAATACGTTGCCAACATAGGAATAAGATGCCTATACGAATGTGAAGACGACGGGTAACCATGAAGCAATACAATTGTTGGTTTGCTTTTATCGCCTGCTTCTCTATAAAACAGTTTTACACTATCAATTTCCACATAATTATATGTCGTCGTTGGCGGTAAAAAGAATTGTTTTTTGGTGTCTTCTGAAGTATTTTGACAACCAAATAAAGACGCTATAATGACTAATATTAGTGCAAATTGTTTCATACTTTATATCTATTTATTCAGGTTTCTCATGAATATTCTCATGTTTTCAATAATAGCATCCCCTTCTTCTTCCAATGCAAAATGACCTGTGTCATAAATATTATAATCAATGTCTTTTACATCTTTTTTAAACGCTTCGGCTCCACTTTCAGGAAAAAACGCATCATTTTTCCCCCAAACTATTAATAATGGAGGTTGGTGATCTCTTAAATATTGCTGCCATTTTGGGTATAATTTCACGTTATTCTGATAATCGTAAAACAAATCTAAATTTACAGCATGTGCGTTTGGTCTAGATAACCTTAAGAAATCTAAGTTATAAGTATCCGGATCTACAGTTTCAGTATCTCTAACTCCATGAGTGTATTGCCATTTTAAACCTTCTAAAGAAAATGCAGGCAATAGCGCCGCTTCCGTTTCTTTAGTTCTATGTTTCCAAAGTGCTTTTATGCCAGCCCAAGCTTCACCTAAACCTTCTTCATAAGCATTACCGTTTTGGTTAATGATGGCTGTAATTCGTTCAGGATGCGCAGTAGCTAAACGAAATCCAATAGGAGCTCCATAATCTTGAATCATTATAGCATAAGAATTAATATTTTTTTGCTCTAAAAAGGACTCCATCGTAGTCGCAATATTATCAAATGTGTAAGTAAACGTTTCCCCGTCTGGAAAATCACTATTACCAAAACCAGGATAATCAGGAGCAATTAAATGAAACTCGTTAGATAGTTGTGCTAACACTTTTCTATATTGATACGATGATGCAGGAAAGCCATGAAGTAAAACAATAGTCGGATTTTTAGGATCACCAGCTTCTCTATAGGCAATGTTAATTCCATTAACCTCTAGGGTTTTATATTTTAATGTTGATTTTTCACTTGTTACCTTAGATGTTCTTGCTTTAGAAACACGATAGGTTTCTGATGTTACCTCCTCTTTACAAGAAAAAAACAATAAAACAAGACTTAAGATTAGGACTAAATTTTTCATAGTTTGAATTCAAATTTAAATCTCAAAATAATTTTGAGACTTATAAAACAGAAAAGCCATAACCGAAATGAGTTACGATTATGGCTTCATAATTATTTTTAGGTTTTTAATTTCTACCAGCCATAACACCTCCATCGGTATCCCAAATGGCACCTGTTACCCAAGCAGCCTTGTCTGACAATAAAAAGATAATACTATTAGCAACATCTTCCGACTCACCAAAACGACCTATTGGATGAAAACCATTAAAACCAACTAAGGCTTCTTTGGCTGCTTCTTCACCTCCAAAAACACCATGATAAACAGGCGTATTGACTAAGGCAGGAGACACGGCATTCACACGAATATTATCTTCTGCTAATTCCATTGCTAAATGCTGGGTTAGCGAATGTAAACCTGCTTTCTGCATAGAATAGGCTGTAGAAGGTGTTGCTTTTACAGCTTGTTTTGCCCACATAGAACCGACGTTTACAATAGAACCACCTTGAGTCGCTTTCATTTTTTTAGCAGCACTTTGTGTGATAAAAAAGAAGCCTCTGTTTAAATCTAAATACGAATTGTAGTCTTCCATCGTATGATCTAAAAAAGGTTTAGGACCAAAAATCCCTGAAGCGTTTACCAAATAGTCTAAGTTATCTAAACCATCAATTTTAGCGATTAAAGCATCCACGTCTGTTGTACTAGAGATATTTGCTGTGTGTTTCACTAAGTTTGGTGCGTCTGCAATTTTATCCGTGTTTCTACCTACAATATGTACGGTTGCTCCACCTTCTAATAAGGCGTTTGTAGTGGCATTACCTATGCCACTTGTTCCTCCAATGACTAAGGCTACTTTGTTTTCAAATTCTTTCATTTTATTTTTTTATTTAAGTATTAAAATTAGACAGACAAGTCTGTCTTTGTTTATTCAAATTTTTTTTAGGCTATTATTTTTTCACATAAATTTTTAGACTCCATAATAGGCCAATCCTCTTGATGCAAGTGACTTTCTCCTACGGCACTTTCGTAGAGTAAATAAATCTGTCTTGCGAGTGAATTTACTTGCGCACTTTTCACTTGTTCTAAATTATTAGCAATCAGTTTTGCTATGATGGCAATAAAATCATTTTTTTGTGATTGAATCTCATTCCGGATCATCTCATTATCTTTTGGAATTTCCGAAACGGTTTTAATACACCAACAGCCATTAAAATCTTTATCTTGATAAAACAGTTGAAGGAAATCGAATATCGCTAAAATCTGATCTTTTCCTTTTGGCTTAGACGTTGTAAACGTTTCAAAATCCCCTAGAAAATTGATGTTCTTGTGCTGAAGATACGCCAGACAAATCTCTTCCTTAGATTTAAAATGATTATATAATGTTGCCTTAGCAATTCCTGCTTCGGCAATAATTTGATTGATACCTGTAGAATTATACCCATTCTTATAAAATAAAAATGAGGCCGTTTCTGTAATTCTATGTTTTACTTCGGCATGTTTCATGATGCAAATATATAAACTATTTTTTAAAAACAGACAAGTCTGTCTATTTTTTTTATTTTAAAGACTTAGACATCTATTTAATACCTGAAAATCAAGTCCTTTAGCCCTAGAATAAATTCAATGATAAGTAGTGGGACATCAGAGTTTAGATTTAATCCTACTCAAAGTTTCTTGTGAAATATTAATATAAGATGCTACTATTTTGTTAGGTAACCGTTTAACAATATTAGGATTAACCTTAAATAACTGCTTATAGCGCTCTGAAGCATCTAGCGTGGTAAATGATAATAGTCTTTTTGAATTATTTACATAGGCTTTTTCCAAATAGACACTATAAAAATCTTTCCATTTAGGTACGATGGTCATCAGATGTCTAAAGTCATCGTGGGAAATGTATAAAAGTTCACTATTTTCGATAACCTGAATCGTTTCTTGCGCAGGTTCATTTGTTATAAAACTAACGAGTTCGGTTGCAAATTGATTTTCGAATGCAATATACCGTGTGATGTCTTTACCATGCTCATCAATATAATACAACCTTAGACAGCCTTTTTTAACAAAATAACTTACCTGACTATTTTTGCCATGAGCTAGTAAAATGTCTTTTTTATTCTTCTTAATGGTTTTAAAATAAGACAGCACGATTTTTAAATCGGCGTCCTCAATATCTATATTCTTTTTTATAAAATTAGTAAGTTCAATATCGTTTTTCATTTAGTTGTAATCTCTCACAAATTTACGATAATGAACAATATCCTGAATTGATAGAACCATCAAGTTATGTGTAAATGCAAAGTCGGTAATAGTATCCATTTTTGCCATTGTACCGTCGTCGTTCATTAATTCACACAGTACGGCCTCTGGTTTTAACCCGGCTAATTTCATTAAATCTACACTGCCTTCTGTATGTCCATTTCTTTCAAGAACCCCATTATTATTCGCTCTTAACGGAAAGATATGACCAGGTTTTGCCAAATCCCTACTTGTAGCACCCTCATGAGAAGCTACTTTGATTGTTTGCAATCTATCTTTAGCCGAAACTCCTGTTGTAACCCCTTCCTTAGCCTCGATTGAGATGGTAAAAGGCGTTTGAAAACTACTGGTATTTTCTTTTACCATATAAGGTAACTTAAGCGCATCTGCTTTTTCATTGGTTAAGCACAGACATACAATACCACTGCATTTACGAATCATAAGGGCCATTTGCTCGTTTGTCATGTGGTGCGCTGAGAATATTAAATCACCTTCGTTTTCTCTGTTTTCATCATCCATTAAGATAATGCCATTACCGTTTCCGAGGTGTTCGATAGCTTTTTCTATGCGTTCTTGAGCGTTGTTACCAAAAATTTTTAATCTATCTAATTCTGTAAGTACCATTATTTAATTCTGATTAAGTTGGGCACAAAACTAGTGTCGTCTCAAATTAAACTATTTGATGTATGTCAATAAATTTATTTAAATAAAACCTATTGGTTTGGTTTTAGATAATAAATGAAAAAAAAAAAATCGGACACTGAAGAGAAACACACAAGCTATTTATCAGAAACATAGGTATCGTATCGGTTTTACCAATCTTCTTTTTATTGTTCAAATTCTCAAAGAAACTTTCTAATTTAACTTATACATGATATCATTCTCCTTTAAACTATTTAAGAGCTGTTGCGAAATCTTGACTTTATTTTTTCGACTTGGCATCTGTACTTTTATTTTTTCAGCATTATCATACACCACAAAATTTAAGGTTTGATTGCCTTCGTGGAATTTTATTAAATCATATAACACAGAAACCGTTTCTCGTTCTAAATCCCTAATATTAAGCTGTATGGACAACTTTTTAGCATAGGTATCCATCACATCATGCAACAACTGGAAACTATTAAACTGAATCCTAGGATCCCCTTTTTTTCCAGTGTCCCTGTTTACCCAACCTTCGCGTACAAAGGCTCTGACATACACAAAAGAGTTAATCACAAAGAAGTGTCTAAACTTAAGATAATCTTCCCCAAAAATTCGAAATTCGAAACTATCGGTATAATCTTCTATTGTGAAAATCGCCCAACCTTTACCTTGTTTACTCACGCGATGTTGTACATCTGTAACCACACCTCCAAACGTAACTTCTTTATTAACGATGGCTTCTAAATTATTAAAATGTGCAACCACTCCGTTACAAAACGTTTTCATTTCAATTGAAAAATCATCGAGTGGATGACCAGAAATATAAATCCCTACAACTTCTCGCTCTCGAGATAATTTTTCCATCGTTCCCCAATCTTCACATGGTGGTACAATCGGCTCTGCAATCTGAACATCACTAGCTTCACCAAACAAACTGACTTGCGCCGAATTTTCATTTTCTTGATGCTTAGCACCATATTTAACGGCTTTTTCTAAAAAGGTAATGCCATCACCATCATGTGCAAAATATTGTGCTCTATGGGTTTCTGGCCAACAGTCAAAACCGCCTGCATTGGCTAAACCTTCAAAAGCTTTTTTGTTGGCTGCTCGTAAATCGATACGCTTCGCCAAATCGAAAATGGATTTATAATGACCATCTTCTTTTCGGTTTTCAACGATGGTTTTTACAGCTCCATGTCCTACTCCTTTTATCGCTCCCATTCCAAACCGAACCGCATTGTCTTTATTTACCGAAAACTTATAGAAACTCTCGTTAACACTCGGTCCTAACACTGGTAATCTCATCCGTTTACATTCTTCCATAAAGAAGGTTACGGATTTAATATCATTCATATTGTTAGACAACACCGCAGCCATATATTCTGCTGGATAATGCGCTTTTAAATACGCCGTTTGGTAAGCAATCCATGCATAACAAGTAGAGTGCGATTTATTAAAAGCATAACTGGCGAAGGCTTCCCAATCCTTCCAGATTTTTTCGAGTTTTTTAGCGTCTAGACCTTTGGCACTAGCTTGCTCAATAAATTTTGGTTTCATCTTATCCAAAACCGCAATCTGCTTTTTACCCATGGCCTTTCTCAAAACATCGGCTTCACCTTTTGTAAAATCTGCCAATTTTTGAGACAACAACATCACTTGCTCTTGATAAACCGTAATACCATACGTTTCTTGAAGGTACTCCTCCATTTCTGGTAAATCGTACACAATCTCTTCATCACCATGTTTTCGCGCAATAAAACTTGGAATATATTCCATTGGACCAGGACGATACAAGGCATTCATGGCAATTAAATCATCAAAAACCGTAGGCTTAAGATTCTTCATGTGTTTTTGCATGCCAGGCGATTCATACTGAAAGACACCAACGGTTTCACCACGTTGGAATAATTCGTACGTTTTTACATCATCGAGTGGAAAACTATCGGGGTCTAAATCAATGTCGTGCTTCGCCTTTACGATCTTAACCGTATCCTTAATTAAAGTCAAGGTTTTTAAGCCCAAGAAATCCATTTTCAATAACCCTGCACTTTCAACGACAGAGTTATCAAATTGTGTGACATATAAATCGGAATCTTTCGCTAAAGAAACAGGAACATAATTGGTGATATCACCTGGTGTGATAATGACTCCACAAGCATGAATTCCTGTATTACGAACCGATCCTTCCAAGATTCTAGCTTGGTTGATGGTTTCGGCTTGCAAATCGTCTCCATCAGAAATATTTAATAGCTCATTAATTTTCTCTAAATCTTCGGCTCTAAATTTACTGGCCAATTCTTTTTCCGAAAGTCCAAAAATCTTTCCGAGTTTGGACATCAACGGAATTAATTTCGCAATATGATCGGCTTCATTAAGCGGTAAATCTAAAACTCTGGCCGTATCTCTAATCGAAGATTTTGCAGCCATCGTTCCGTAAGTAATAATTTGAGCCACTTGATTAGCCCCATATTTTTCGATCACATAATCCATAACACGACCACGACCTTCATCATCAAAATCGATATCGATATCGGGCATACTCACACGGTCTGGATTAAGGAAACGCTCAAAAAGTAAATCGTACTTAATCGGGTCTATATTGGTAATCCACAAGCAATAAGCCACCACAGAACCTGCTGCCGAACCACGACCAGGACCAACGGAAACGTCCATGTTTCGGGCTTCGCGAATAAAATCCTCAACAATTAAGAAGTAACCTGGATATCCTGTGTTTTCAATAACACTCAATTCAAAATCGAGACGTTCTTTTATTTCTGGCGTGATTTCACCATAGCGGATTTCTGCACCTTTGTAAGTTAAATGTTTTAGAAACGCATTCTCACCACGTTTACCACCATCAGCTTCATCTTCTTTGTGTTTAAATTCTTCTGGAATATTGAAAGCAGGCAATAAGACATCTCGAGCCAACTCATAAGGTTCAATTTTATCGACGACTTCTTGGATATTCACAATGGCTTCAGGCACATCTCTAAACAAAGCCTTCATTTCCTCCGAAGACTTAAAATAGTATTCCTGATTTGGCAAACCGTAGCGATAACCACGACCACGACCAATTGGTGTGGCTTGTTTTTCGCCATCTTTTACACACAATAAAATATCGTGTGCATTAGCATTTTCTTGGTCAACATAATAGGTATTGTTGGTAGCGACTAATTTAACATCGTGCTTTTTTGCAAATTGAATCAACACAGGATTCACACGGTTTTCATCCTCCTGATTATGACGCATTAACTCGATATATAAATCATCTTGAAACGTCTCTTTCCACCACAACAAGGCTTCTTCAGCTTGATTTTCACCAACATTCAACACTTTACTTGGCACTTCGCCATACAAGTTTCCTGTAAGACAGATTAAATTTTCCTTGTATTGTTCTATCAGTTTTTTATCGATTCTAGGTACGTAGTAAAACCCATCAGTAAAGGCTGCAGAGGATAATTTCGCCAAATTATGATAGCCTTTTTTATTCTTCGCTAGTAACACAATTTGGTAACCGTTGTCCTTTCGAGTTTTGTCTGCGTGATTTTCACAAACAAAGAATTCACAACCTATAATTGGCTTTATTATTTTGCCTTTCTTTTCTAGTCCAGCCTCTTCAGCTTCTTCATGTTGGGCTTTTACTTTTTTATTATGCCCAGAAACGGCACTCACAAAGTGGAACGCTCCCATCATATTTCCGTGATCGGTCATGGCAACGGCTGGCATATTTTCCCTTGCCGCTGCAGCCACCAAATCCTTAACACTTATGGTGGATTGAAGAATGGAATATTGCGAATGGTTATGCAAATGCGCAAAATCAACATCTTTTATTTGTGAAGCCGCTTCCTTATCAACAACAATTGGTGTGGCTTGTTCTTTTTGAAGACGTGCGTTTATTTTAGCACTTTCCTTCTTAAGATTAATGTGTTTTAAGCCAATTAATTGAATTTCAGCAGGATTTTCTTGCGTGAAATTCTCAAAATATTCAGGCTCTACATCGAGCTGTTCCTTAGTATATTGCTTACGACGAATCAATTCTAAAAAACAACGCGTGGTCGCTTCAACATCGGCTGTAGCGTTGTGTGCTTCGGCAAATGGTTTGTTGAATAAATATTGGTGTAATTCTGTTAAGGTTGGTAATTTGAATTTCCCATAACGTCCTCCAGGAATCTGACATAAACTTGCTGTGTGTTCTGTACAGGTATCTAAAACTGGTAATTCTTGAAGTGGATTTGTGACGTCTTCACGCACAAATTCGGCTCCCATAATATTTAAATCGAACTTTACATTTTGTCCGACTACAAATTTGGTTTTCGCTAAAGCCGCATTGAATTTCTCTAAAACTTCAGAAAGTGGTACACCTTGTTCTTGAGCCAATTCGGTTGAAATACCGTGAATTTTTTCGGCATCATAAGGAATATTGAAGCCTTCTGGTTGCACCAAATAATCCTCATGCGCAATGCAATTCCCCATACCATCGTGCAATTGCCATGCAATCTGGATACATCTTGGCCAATTATCGGTGTCTGTAATTGGTGCATCCCAACGTTTTGGTAATCCTGTGGTTTCGGTATCGAATATTAAGTACATGCTTTTGTTGCGTTGTTTGACGTTAAGTTGTTTCTCGCAGAGGCGCATAAGGCACAAAGAGAAAACTCTAATTGTAAATTTTTATAAAATCTGAAATGCTTCAAAATGTCACTCTGAGTAAAGTCGAAGCGTCTTTTACAAAAACCATTTATAGGTTTCTCGACTTCGCAAGAAATGACAGCAAATTTTCAAATAAAATAGCTTATAAAATTACGTAGAATTTGTACTTATCTGAAATGAAATTATGAAGAGTTTTGAACATAAAAAAAGCCAACCTATAAAGACTGACTTTTTTCGATTTGGTAAGTTAATTACGATACTAATTCTTCTTGCACTTTTTCTGTATTGATCGCTGCTTGTATTGCATTTTTATGCTTTAACAATAAGGCATCAATAGTTGGTGGCAAATTTCGTTCTTTGAGTAACTCATTGTACTCTTCTAAACTGGCTTTCTCACCTTTTATGGCTTCTTCTAAAACTGTTTCTTCGTTGTTAGAGGAAAAGGTAGCTTTTAGGCTTGTCCAATTTCGGTGCATTGTACCTTTAAAACTTCCTGAGTCTTCTGGAATTTCACCGTATTGTAATATTTCAGTTCTTAATTCCTTAGCAAATTCGCTACGCTCAGAGGCTCTTCGTTTAAAAAACATTTTAAGTCTATCGCTTTCAATATTATCGACAGCATTTAAATAGCCTTTTTCAGCATCGTAATTTTTAATTAATAATTCGTTTAGTTTGTTTGATATATCTTTTGAAAAATTCATTTTATAATGTGTTTAAATTCTCAATAATTTCTTTTAGGTTGGTTATTGTTTCACAACCATAAATAATATAAAAGAATCAGTACGAGAAAACGAAGAAATTAACACCTTTAACAAAGGCTTATAGGTTTTTAACATAGTGAAGGTTGTAAATGATATTAGTCCGGTTTTGCTGTTAGATGTGAGAAATTAGACTTGATTCTGACTTCATATGAAACATCTGTTTTACATAGAAATAATCGGTGTTTCTTTTGATAATTTTTCACTTTTAAGACTTGTTAGGTGTGGTTGTTTCAAAAAATTCTGAACTACTAAGTTTCAATACCGTTGAGGTCCCAACTTTTTTCTTCAAACACTATTCTATGGAACAAAAAAAAGCGCTATTCAAGTTGAATAACGCTTCTATATATTTTAATAATTTGTTTCTAGTTCGGCTGTAAATAATCAGGAACTCCATCACCATCCGTATCTAAGGCATCATCGGGGTTTCCATCTCCATTTGGATCTGCATTTTCGTCAATAGTTAGAATACCATCTCCATCATCGTCATTATCTAGATAATCAACGTCACCATCTCCATCTGTATCCATTGGATTTCCGTTTTCGTCTTTCGATTCATATTGTGTTAAGATGCCATCACCATCATCGTCATCATCTAAATAATTTGGAACACCATCACTATCTATATCGTCATCTTCAAGATCACCATTTCCATTAAAATCTTCAAAAACATCTGGAATGCTATCACCATCGGTATCACTACAATTTAAACCTTCTATTTCAGCCTGAATACTACCATCCACATCTCCACAAATATCTATTTGCTCTTGCAGGTAAAGTAAGTACTGAGCACATTTATCAATATAATTACCAATGGTTGCCGTTGCATATTGTGAATTTGCTTCAACAACATTAGCCACAGCAATCTCACAAGAAATCTGGCAATCACCCAAATCATCTATAATAGATTGCAAAGCGCCATTTGCATCACCACAATAGGTGCGCTGATTGATTAATGCATTTGAATAAGCATTACAAGCAGCCAGATATGCATCGCTATTTACAAAATCTAAATCTGAAGCAAAAGTAGCCTCATAAGCCAATAATGCAATTTCAGCTTCAGTTTCTACATCAAAACAGGTTATTGGGTTTGTTGGAAACTCACCTGAAATCAAAGGCACTTTAAAAAAGATACCATTGGTAAATCCCACCGAATTTAATCCAGCAGCATCAAAAGCTAAAAACCTAAATGTACCTGTAAATGTGTTATTAACAACATCTATTTCTTCAATAGTAACCTCACCTAATTCAGGATAAATTGAAACACTTTCATCAGGTTTATTATTCGTAGAATATGTTGTTCCTAAGGCATCAATATATTGTGCTTCGATAATATCTATGTCACCGACAATAAAAGTGGATTCGATTACAGAAGGCACTGTAAGCTTAACGGATTCTGCATTTTTTGTACCTGTAATTGTTAAAAAGCCATTAGCTCCAATACTAGCGGTAAAGCCCGAAGCTCTCCAAAGTTGATTTTCGCGATCTCCTTGAAAAGCAGGTGTATTAAACTTTACTTCATCACCACAGCTAAAAATAGTTAAAAAAACAAGAGATAAGAGGATTAGTTTTTTCATCATTTAAAATATCTTTTATCTATGCTCCAAATATAACGAAACACGAATGTCAAAAGTATAATAATTTTTAATAATGAGCGCCACACTGATTTTTCTTTTAGAGAAACTGAACTTATTACAAGTTAAAGTAATTTATTTCACCAGATTACAAAAAATAATAGTATCTTTGCGCCCTCATTAATAACAGAGGTCGAGAACCTCACTAATTAATTATTATGCCTGTAAAAATTAGATTACAAAGACACGGTAAAAAAGGAAAACCTTATTACTGGATCGTAGCAGCGGATTCGCGCGCTAAAAGAGATGGTAAATACCTAGAAAAATTAGGTGCTTACAACCCAAACACAAATCCTGCAACTATCGAATTAGATGTTGACGGAGCTGTACAATGGTTGCAAAACGGTGCACAACCAACTGACACTGCAAAAGCTATTTTATCTTATAAAGGAGCTATGCTAAAGAATCATTTAGCTGGTGGAGTTAGAAAAGGAGCACTTACTGAAGAGCAAGCAGAAGAAAAATTCAATGCTTGGTTAGAAGAAAAAGCAGCTAAGGTTGAAGCAAAAACTGAAGGTTTATCTAAAGCAGATGCTGAAGCTAAAGCTAAAGCACATGAAGCAGAAAAAGCAGTAAACGAAGCACGTATCGCTGCAGCTGCACCAGTTGTTGAAGAAGAAGTAGCAGAAGATGTTGCAACTGAAGAAACAGCAGCTAACGAAGAAGAATAAAAAATTATTTTTTTATACTTTTAACCCAGACTATTTTTAGTCTGGGTTTTTTTATTTAATAAAGCCGCTAAAGGGGTTTATGAAATAATCCTCACGAAGGTGGGAATCTGCCCAATATATTAGAATTAACATTAAAAAGATTCCCGTTTTTACGGGAACAACAAATCAAAGATTTGTAATGAAAAAAGAAGACTGTTTTTATTTAGGGAAAATTGTATCGAAATATAGCTTTAAAGGAGAGCTTCTTGCAAAACTAGATACAGATGAACCCGACTTATATGATGATCTAGATGCTGTTTTTTTAGATCTTAGAGGTAATTTAGTACCATTCTTTATTGAATCGTCCCAATTACATAAATCGGATTTGTTGCGTTTAAAATTTGAAGATGTAGATTCTGAAGCCGATGCTGATGCTTTAATAAAAACAGAATTATACTTACCATTAGAATTGCTACCAAAACTTGAGGGTGATAAATTTTATTTTCATGAAGTTATAGGTTATGCAATCAAAGATCAAAAATTTGGACATGTTGGGATTATTACAGCAATCAATGACTCCACTGCCCAAGCACTTTTTGAAATAGACCGAGACGGAATTGAAATACTGATCCCTATGAATGACGAATTTATAGTTAAAGTAGATCGAAAAAACAAGACCATAGAAGTTGATACGCCTGAAGGTTTGATAGAACTATATCTTGAAGCATAATGAGCGGTGTTCCTTTTAAATTCAAACAATTCTCAATTAACCAAGACCGTTGCGCTATGAAAATTGGCACAGACAGTGTTCTCCTTGGTGCATGGACTTCTGTAGACCATAAGCCTTTTTCGGTTTTAGATATTGGAGCAGGAACTGGTGTTTTATCGTTAATGATTGCGCAACGAAGTCACGCAGAAACTATTGAAGCTATTGAAATAGACGACGATGCGTTTGAACAGTGTGCAGAAAACTTTGAAGACTCTCCTTGGAACGATCGTTTGTATTGTTTTCATGCCTCATTGTTAGAATATGTAGAAGCCGTAAATGACGAATTCGACCTCATTATTTGCAACCCTCCATTTTATTCTGAAGATTACAAAACGGAAAATAAGTCTAGAGATTTAGCACGTTTTAACGATGCCATGCCTTTTAAACATCTCATTTTTGCTGCTGTTAATTTACTATCTGAAAACGGAATATTTTCAATAGTAATTCCACATAAAGAAGAAGCCAATCTTATTGATTTAGCGTCAACAGTAGGTTTAAACCCTATTCGTATACTTCGTGTTAAAGGCCATCCTGATTCTGAAATTAAGCGAAGTTTATTAGAATTTTCATTTGAAGATACCAACGTTAAAACCGCTGAATTAGTCATAGAAACATCACGTCATCAATACACTGAAAACTATATTAATCTTACCAAAGATTTTTATCTGAAAATGTAATTCTATTGTTGGGCAATGCTAACGTTTTCGTTACTTTTGTTAAACTTATAAAATAACCGCTTCAATTTTGGCAAATTCTCAAAATTAGAAGCTATAAATAACAACATTAGAATGAAACCAGATTTATTCGAAGCACCAGATTATTACAACCTTGACGAATTATTGACTGAAGAGCACAAATTAGTGCGTGATGCCGCTAGAGAATGGGTAAAACGCGACGTCTCTCCTATTATTGAAAAGTATGCTCAAAAAGCAGAGTTTCCAACTCAAATTGTAAAAGGTTTAGCAGAGATTGGAGCTTTTGGTCCATACATACCTGAAGAATATGGAGGAGCAGGTTTAGATCAAATTTCGTATGGTTTAATAATGCAAGAAATTGAACGTGGAGATTCTGGAGTTCGTAGTACGGCTTCTGTACAATCGTCACTAGTGATGTATCCTATTTGGAAATACGGAAACGAAGAACAACGGAATAAATACCTACCAAAATTAGCATCTGGTGAATGGATAGGATCTTTTGGGCTAACTGAACCCGATCATGGTTCTAATCCAGGAGGTATGGTGACGAACTTTAAGGATATGGGAGACCATTATCTTTTAAATGGCGCAAAAATGTGGATTTCTAATGCTCCGTTTTGTGATGTTGCCGTAGTTTGGGCTAAAAATGAAGAAGGACGTATACACGGACTTATTGTAGAACGTGGTATGGAAGGTTTTTCAACCCCTGAAACACATAATAAATGGTCATTAAGAGCCTCTGCTACAGGCGAGCTTATTTTTGATAACGTCAAAGTGCCTAAAGAAAATTTATTACCCAACAAATCTGGACTTGGAGCTCCATTAGGATGTTTAGATTCAGCGCGTTTTGGTATTGCTTGGGGAGCTATTGGTGCTGCCATGGATTGCTACGATACAGCTTTACGCTACAGTAAAGAACGTATGCAATTTGGAAAACCAATAGGTCAGTTTCAGCTACAACAAAAGAAACTCGCCGAAATGATTACTGAAATCACCAAAGCACAATTATTAGCGTGGAGACTTGGGGTAATGCGAGAAAATGGTACAGCAACTTCAGCACAAATATCTATGGCCAAACGCAATAATGTAGAAATGGCTATTAACATTGCACGCGAAGCGAGACAAATGCTTGGAGGCATGGGAATATCTGGAGACTACAGTATTATGCGTCATTCGATGAACCTTGAAAGTGTAATAACTTACGAAGGAACTCACGATATTCATTTACTAATTACAGGATTAGATATTACAGGCTTAAATGCTTTTAAATAGTGTTTAACACCTATATTTTCATGTTTTTTAAAAGCCTAATGGTTATAAATTAGAATTCATAAAAAATGCTTCTCATTATTGGGAAGCATTTTTTGTTTAAATTAGTTGAACAAAGAATACACATGTCTTCAAAATCGAGATTAGATCGCGCTTACAAAAATGCCAAACACCTAAAGTTTGACGATACCTCTAAAATCATATTATTTAGCGATTGTCACAGAGGCGATAACAGTTTTGCCGATGATTTTGCTAATAATCGCAACATTTATTATCATGCACTAAGACATTATTATTTGGAGGGCTTTAGCTATTGCGAACTTGGTGATGGCGATGAACTTTGGGAAAATCTATCCTTTGAATCCATATTTAGTGCACACAAAAATGTATATATGCTAATGAAACAGTTTCATGATGAAGCGCGTTTACATATGATTTGGGGAAACCATGACATGGTGTATCGTGACCCTAAATATGTAGAAAAACATCTGAATACTTTTTTTGACCCTAAAACCGGTAATGATGAAGATTTATTCTGCGATATTAAATATCATGAAGCTATTGTTTTAGAACATACTGAAACCAATCAACAATTATTCTTAACCCATGGTCATCAAGCGGATTGGTGGAATTTTTTATTTTGGAAATGGAGCCGATTTATGGTACGTGTGTTGTGGAAACCTTTAAATGTTATGGGTATTGCAGATCCTACAAGTCCGGCTAAAAATTATACCGAACTCATTAAAATAGAAAAGAGAACCAAACAATGGATCATTGAAAGAAACAACTTAATTACCGTTGTAGGCCATACCCACCGACCACGTTTTCCAGAACCTGGTGACATTGCTTATTTTAATGATGGTAGTTGTGTTCACCCACGAAGTATAACGGGTTTAGAAATTGAAAATGGAGCCATTTCACTAATTAAATGGCAAATTATAACCTCAGAAGATGGTAACTTAAAGATTGATCGGTTTTTATTGGAAGGACCTACAAAGTTAGCTGATTATAAGACGGAATAATCGATATGGAGCTGTTAGAAATGTACTTCTGGATGATAATTATTATTTGTGGTGTTTTGAACATGCCTATAATAATTTTGACTGAAGATTTGAAAGATAAAAACAGATATAAGAAATACCTTAAAATTTCTTTTATTATTGGTCTAATTGGAATAGTAATGCTTTTGACTGACTGGAATTATCTCTGTGGTTACCAATGTTTAGTTTATACTTTTTCGCCATTTATAACATTACTAATCTGCAAAGCTATAATGATAGTATCTAAAAAAATCACCAAAAAAGAAGGATTTCAGATATATAGTAAACGACAAATTATTGGTAGCTCTAAAATAGAACTCTCTGACGGAATTTATCAAGAAAACAAAGGAGATTTAAAACATGAAAGCTATTACAGTTGGTACACTTCTTTTATATCAGCGACACCTGTTATTCTTCTATTTCTATTATTAATTATTGTAAAAGAGAATACGTGTTGAGATAATTATGAGATTCCTGCGTTCGCAGGAATTTAGGACTCAGGCGCCAACTCAACTTCCAAACCTTCCATATCTGGTGTCATTTGGATTTGGCATCCTAGGCGCGAATTGTCTTTAACATAAAACGCTTCAGACAACATCGCTTCTTCATCGTCTTGCATTTCTGGCAATTCGGTATCACTTAAAACGTAACATTGACAAGAAGCACACATGGCCATACCTCCACAAACGCCAATAGTACCTTCTGGAGCTAACTCATAAGAACGCACTATTTCCATAAGGTTCATAGCCATATCAGTTGGGGCTTCAATGTTATGCTTTACTCCTTCTCTGTCTATTATTGTAATATTTATGTCTTGTTCCATAGTTAACTATAACACCGAATTTGTATTGAGATTTTTAAAGTAAAATTAGTTATTAATTGAAACCTGACAAGTTTTTGATGTTGAGAGATCTAATTTTCTTTTTACATTTAAGTTAGCACAGAAAATGGCCTGCTTATTCAAATGCTTTTACAACTGCCTTTGGGGCTTCTTTTCGTGATCCGTCAAACCCATTGACACCTGCAACCGTTGTATATTTTAAAACGTAGCGTTTACCTGGATTGATTATTTTATATGCAGCCTGACACATCAATGTCGCTTCATGAAAACCACATAAAATTAATTTTAATTTTCCTGGATAGGTATTTACATCACCAATTGCGAAAATTCCTGGGATATTAGTTTGGTAATCTAATGCATTGTTAACTTTAATGGCATTTTTCTCTATCTCTAATCCCCAATTTGCAATAGGTCCTAGCTTTGGAGATAAGCCAAATAATGGAATAAAATGGTCGCACTCTAATTCAAATTCTTTTTCTATGTGTTGCGCTTGTTTAACAACAACTGCTTTTACCTTATCATCGCCAACAATACCAATAACTTCAGCAGGAGTAATCAAGTTTATTTTACCTTCATTTTTTAATTCTTGAACTTTTTGAACAGAATCTAAATGACCTCTAAACTCGTTTCTTCTGTGAATTAAAGTTACACTTTCTGCAATATCACTTAAAAATATACTCCAGTCTAATGCAGAATCACCTCCACCTGCAATAACGACTTTTTTACCACGATACATTTCAGGTTCTTTAATCATATACTCAACACCTGAATCTTCAAAATCGGTGATATTATGAATTAAAGGTTTTCGCGGTTCAAAGCTTCCTAATCCACCAGCAATGGCGACTACCGGAGCTTGGTGTTTTGTACCTTTATTAGTGGTTACAATAAAACTTCCGTCCTCTTGTTTTTCGATGGTTTCTGCGCGTTCTCCTAATGTAAAACCTGGTTCAAACTGTTTACATTGCTCCATCAATTTTTCCGTTAAGTCACCAGCTAAAATTTCTGGATAAGCAGGAATATCGTAAATAGGTTTTTTAGGGTAAAGCTCAGTACATTGACCACCTTGCTGTGGTAAAGCATCAATTAAATGGCATTTTAATTTTAAAAGTCCGGCCTCAAAAACCGTAAAAAGTCCGGTTGGACCTGCTCCAATAATAAGTATATCTGTTGTAATCATGAATGTAAAATTGAGTACAAAACTACTAATGTTGTTGCAATAGAAATGTGATAAATGTCATACTATTTTTCAACATTAATAACTTTTTCGATTTGGGGTGCATATTTCTTAATAGTCATCTCTACACCAGATTTTAAGGTCATCTGATTAACACTACAAGACGTACAGGCACCTACAAGTTCTACTTTTACAAACTTATTATCATCGATAGATAATAAATTAATATCACCTCCATCGCTTTGTAGAAACGGACGGATTTCATCCAATGCTTTTTCTACGTTTAATCTAAGATCCTTTGCGTTCATTTTCAATCTTGTTTTCCACATCCTTCCTATTTCAAACATATAGGAACAGGATGTATTATTATTTTTTAACAGCAGAGCAACCTGCCATTGTTGTAATTTTAATGGCTTCGGTAGCAGGTAATGCATCGTTTCTATCCACTACTTGTTGAACAACATCTCGTGTAATAGCTTCAAAAGCGTCTTCAATTGGTGTTGCTGTTTGCATAGCGGCTGGTCTCCCCAAATCACCGGCTTCTCTTATACTTTGAATTAATGGTACTTCTCCTAAAAATGGGACCTTTAAATCTTCAGCTAAATGCTTAGCTCCTTCTTTACCAAATATATAGTACTTGTTCTCTGGAAGTTCTGCAGGTGTAAAGTAAGCCATATTTTCAATAATACCTAAAACTGGCACATTTATACTTTCTTGCTGAAACATAGCCACACCTTTTTTAGCATCTGCTAAAGCCACATTTTGTGGTGTACTTACTACAATAGATCCCGTAATTGGCAACGCTTGCATAATACTTAAGTGAATATCACCTGTTCCTGGAGGTAAATCTATTAGTAAGAAATCTAATTCTCCCCATGCAGCATCAAAAATCATTTGATTTAGAGCTTTAGATGCCATTGGTCCTCTCCAAATAACAGCTTGATCTGGTTTTGTAAAAAATCCGATAGATAATACTTTAACACCATAATTTTCTACAGGCTTCATTTTAGATTTACCATCAATTGTTACAGATAATGGTCTTTCGTTAGCCACATCGAACATAATAGGAATAGATGGTCCGTAAATATCGGCATCTAAAACCCCTACTTTAAAACCCATTTTAGATAACGTCACCGCTAAATTTGCCGTTACCGTAGATTTTCCCACTCCTCCTTTACCAGAAGCAACAGCGACAATATTTTGAATACCTGGAATTGCTTTTCCTTTTATTTCATTTTTTGGTGCTGCTGCAGGTGCATCAACTTTTACGTTGACTTTTATTTTAGCTTTTTCGTAAACGTCTTTGTGGATGGTTTGCAAAATTTCTACTTCAGTTTTTTTACGTGCTTGAAGTGTTGGATTTTTTATGGTAATATCTACAATCACCTCATCAGCAAAAGTAACAACATTTGTTACGGCTCCACTATCTACCATATTTTCTCCTTCACCAGGTGCTGTAATGGTTTTAAGTGCGTTTAAGATATCTTGTTTGTTAAGTTTCATAAGGTTTTAATTATATCAATTAAGTCTTTTCTGAATAGGTTTCGACTACCCTCAACCAGACAACATTTATATTCTTATTAAGATTAATTCTAAATGCAAAGATAAGTATTAAAGCTAGAAGAATGAAGCACGATGCTTGAAGTTTATTTTAGATCTTTAAAGATCCTTTACAGGGTCCCAATACACCGCTTCTAAATTCTGAATTTGATGGTCAACAACCTCAATTCCTTCACTTTCTAGAAGCTGCTGCATGAGATTAGTGCCTTCAAAATGATGCTTGCCTGTTAAAAGTCCTTTTCTGTTCACAACTCTGTGTGCTGGTACATCTTTTCCGTGAGAACCATTCATAGCATAACCTACTATTCTGGCACTTTTACCTGCACCTAAGTATTTTGCTATAGCACCATAACTGGTGACTTTTCCGTATGGAATTTTTTTAGCAACCTCGTATACTTTTTCAAAAAAACTAAGCGTCTCTGGTTGCATTTAGAAATCTCTTATGATATTAATAAAGGTAATTAATGCAACAATTCCGGTAATAACACCAATACTTAGATTCATACTTTTTTGAGACGTAAAACTTCGATCTTTAATCTTGTCGAAAAAGAAAATATAAAAATAGAGCATAACGAATGTTCCGGTTGCTGCACCTGTAACGTATGTAACGATACTTAATTTCTGAAAATCCATCCAGCCAAAAGACACCAAAGTAATGGTCATATAAGCCTGATACGGAATTGGAAAAATATTGAGCGCAGACAACAACATTCCATGCAGTAACCTACCATGTTTACTCTTTATTTCAGTCTCCTTTTTTATTTCTTCTTCCTTAGATGCTAGGACTAAAAAATATATGGTTATTAATACAAATATGACGAAAGCTACACGTCTTAAAATCTCTACAATATCTGGATGACTAGACAAATATCTAGCAAAAATCGCAGCCAAATACGTTTGAATGTAAACTACAATACAAACACCTGTAGAAAACATAATTCCACGCGCAGCTCCTTCCTTTAGGCTAATTCTTGCGGCTGTCATATTCAACAATCCTGGTGGAATAACACCAATCATCGCTACTATCAGACCAAGAAAAAAAATGACTGTTATACTCAAGTTTTAGTTGATTTTGAATCTAATATACGTAATTGCTTTGTCTTTTTCCAAATACTGACTTTCGTAAAAGGTTTGAATTTCAGTAACTTCTTCTGGACTGCCTTCTAATCTATATACGTTATGGTTAGCGTATAACACTTCTAAACCTAATCCATGTAGTAAGCCAAGCGTGTAACCATGCATAAATTCACTATCCGTTTTTAAGTGCATTAAACCACCTGGTTTTAAAACTTTTTTATAACGCTCTAAAAACTGCAAATTGGTCATTCGGTGTTTTGTGCGCTGGTATTTTATTTGTGGATCTGGAAATGTAATCCATATTTCATCAACTTCATTTTCGCTAAAAACACGATCTACAAGTTCAATCTGTGTTCTTATAAACGCTGCGTTTGGAATCCCTTCTTCAATCGCTGTTTTAGCTCCTCTCCAAAATCGAGCTCCTTTAATATCTATACCTACATAATTTTTATCAGCATTACGTTTTGCTAAACCCACGGTATATTCCCCTTTACCACAACCTAATTCTAAAACCAATGGATTGTTGTTTTTAAAAACTTCTGACTTCCATTTTCCTTTTAATTTATACGTCGCATCTACCAATTCTTCTCGTGTTGGTTGAAACACATTATGAAAGGTTTCATTTTCCTTAAAGCGTTTGAGTTTGTTCTTACTTCCCACTAAATTTTAGATTTATTAATAATTCGGTAAAATTAAGCAAACATTTTAGGTTTACCTTTGTTAAATACAACCTAATCTACAAATTAGAAATATTGCTATAAGTTGAATACAAAAAAAAGGATATTAGTCGCTCCACTAAATTGGGGATTAGGGCATTCTACACGATGTATTCCAATTATTAATGCTTTAATCGTAAATGGGTTTGAACCTGTCATTGCCAGTGATGGTATTGCCTTAGAGTTATTACAAAAAGAATTCCCAAGACTAAGCACCTTTGAATTACCATCATATAATATTACGTATGCAAAAAAAGCAAACGACTTTAAAATTAAATTATTAAAAGACTCACCGCATCTATTAAAAACTATTAAACGCGAAAAAAAGGTTATTAAGGCCTTAGTTGAAACAGAAGGCATTTCTGGTATTATTTCAGATAATAGATTTGGAGTAAGACATAAAGCTATTCCTTCAGTATTTATTACGCACCAATTACGCGTATTAAGTGGAAATACAACATGGTTAAGTAGTAAGTTACATCAAAAGATAATTTCGAAATTTACTGAATGTTGGGTGCCAGATCAAAGGGGAGCTGTTAATTTAAGTGGTGAATTAGGGCATCCTAAAAACTTTACGGCATCTGTAAAATACTTAGGACCTTTATCTCGATTTAAAAAACTAAACGTCGAAACCGAATACAATCTTCTTGTTTTACTTTCAGGACCTGAACCACAACGTACGTTTTTAGAAGAAAAACTTTTAAATGAATTAAAACACTATAAAGGACGTGTACTTTTTGTAAAAGGAAAAGTAGAACCAAGGCAACACAAAACGGTTATTGACAATGTGGTTATTTATAACTTTATGACGAGTAATCAACTTGAAATTGCCATCAATAAAAGCGACCTTATTCTCAGCAGATCGGGTTATACAACAATAATGGATTTGGAAAAACTTGAAAAGAAAGCATTTTTTATACCAACCCCTGGACAGTTTGAACAAAACTATTTGGCTCAAAGACTACATACTGAAAGTATAGCTCCGTATTGCAATCAAGATGATTTTGACATTAATATGCTATCTGAAATTGATGAGTTTAGCGGTTTTACTGCCAAAGAATACGAATTAAATTACAAGAAGCTATTTGGACTTTTCTAGTGTAAAAGAAAACTCACTTCCAACTCCTAACTCGCTTTCGATATATATTTTTTCTTCGTGTGCTTCAATAATATGCTTTACTATAGATAAGCCAAGACCTGAACCACCTTCTTTTCGTGACCCACTCTTATCTACACGATAGAACCGCTCAAATAAACGCTGAAGATTGGCTTTTGCAATACCTTCACCATTATCGGTAACTCTAATAATAGCTTTGTTTTTTATAAGATTTTCTATGCTTACTTCTGTAGTCCCTTTTTCGCGTCCGTATTTTATGGAGTTCACAACGAGATTGGTTAAAACTTGCTGAATGCGTTCTTTATCTGCATAAACCATTATGGGTTCGGGATAATCTATATCAAAAGTTAAGGTAATATTCTTTTTTGCAGATTTCATCTCAAAAAGATCAAACACATTTTGAACCACTTTAACCATATCAAAACTCTCCTTCTCCAATCTTAAATCACCAACTTCCAATTTGGTAATCATGTCTAAATCTTTAATAATATAGGTTAAGCGCTCGACTCCCTTTGTTGCTCTAGTTAAATATTTTTTCTTTATTTTTTCGTCTTCAACACCACCATCTAGTAGTGTTAGCAAATAGCTTTGAACAGTAAACAAAGGGGTTTTTAATTCATGGGAGACATTACCAATAAATTCTTTTCGATACTCTTCTCTAATTTTTAGAGTTTCAATTTCAAATTTATTGTTTTTGGCGTATTTATCAATTTCTTTTGTTAGCGTTCCCATATCTGTAGTAATGGGTTGTCTCCTTAAACTTGTAGATTCTAAAAGTGTTAAGTCATCATATATTTTCTTAACGCGTCTGTATATATAACGTTCAACTCTATATTGAATAATCCCAAAACAAATTGGGAAACAGACCAAAGAATAAAGCAGCAAGTGCCAACTAACTTTAGCATATAAGTGTAGAAAACCACCAACTAAAAACGTTGTAAACAAGGTAACATACAATCCTGTTCGCAACGCGAATTTATAAGATTTCTTAAGGCTATTATTTTGCATTAGTCAACAAACTTGTAACCAACACCTTTTACGGTCTTAAAGGATTTATCTCCAATTTTTTCACGAAGTTTTCTAATGTGTACATCAATGGTTCTTCCGCCTACAACGACTTCATTTCCCCAGACTTTATCTAAAATTTCGTCTCGTTTAAATACCTTTCCTGGTTTGGTTGCTAACAAAGATAACAATTCAAATTCTTTTCGAGGTAAAGCCGTTTCTTCACCTTTAATTGTAATTTTATATTCCTCTTTATAAATGGTTAAATCACCGATTTGCATTACGGCATCAACGCTACCTTCAGAATGTTTCAGGCGTCGCAGTAAGGCTTTTACTTTACTGATCAAAACTTTTGGTTTTATAGGTTTAGCGATATAATCATCTGCTCCTGCCTCAAAGCCGGCTACTTGAGAGTAATCTTCACCTCTTGCTGTTAAAAACGTAATAATAGTATCGCTTAAGCTCGGTTCTTCTCTAATGCGTTCACAAGCTTCAACACCATCCATTTTAGGCATCATTACATCAATAATAATTAAATGAGGTTGATGTTTTTTTGCTAATTTAACAGCTTCTTCTCCATTTTCACCTGTAATAACTTGATATCCTACTGCAGATAAATTAAACCCTACGATTTCTAAAATATCTAAGTCATCATCTACCAATAATATCTTAATGTCTTTTTTTTTCAATTGAAATAAGTTTTAAATAATTGTAAATATAAATTATATCTATGTTATGTTTCTAAAATTCTGAAATTGATAACAATTACCTAACATTGAAATTATAAAATCTTGACTATTAGAAACACCTGAAATTTACGATGTTATCATATTGTAAAATGGCAAGTATTAACGATTCTGATTATTATAGTTGACCATTTGTTCTTATATTTGTTACTTAAACCTTTATAACAAATAATTATGAAAAAAATTTACTTTTTATTATTTACATTAACCTCAATGCTTTCGTTTGCGCAAGGCAATGAAACTTTTGATGGCTTTTCTGTAGATGGAAACAGCTATGCTGATGGTACTTTTACAGGCCAAGATGGTTCTACATGGAACTACACACAATGTAGAGGAGACTACGAAATTACAGGACAATCGATAATGATTGGAAGAAACAGAAGTCCTCAAGCTGAATTTAGTTCAGGTTTAATTTCTGGAGGTGTTGGTACTATTAGTTTTAATTATATGCAGGCTTTTGGAACTGCTGTTAATTTAAATGTATTAGTGAACGGTGTAGTTGTAGGAAATGTAACAAGCTCAGACGAGCAAGATGTTATAAAAGCATCTGGAACAATCACGGTCAACACACCAGGTGATGTTACTATTAAATTTATAAATGCAGAAAATGGCGCAGGACAAGTTGCTGTTGATGATATTGTTTGGACAGGTTTTGCAGGAACTGCTCCTCCTAGTATTAGTATCTCAAGCCCAAGCGACAACACAACATTTGCTCCAGGCATGTCATCTGTAGATGTTGAATTCATTACAGCTAATTTAGCTGGTAGTGAAACTGTTACTGTAACAGTAAATGGTACTCCAAACACAAACGCAACAAGCCCTTTTACAATTGCAACTACTGATGGTGAAACTTACGATGTTACAGTTGATTTAATAGATGGTGGTTCAAGTGTAGATTCTGATATGATTACATTTAGTGTCGCATCTATAAACCAAGTCTCTAATATTACTGAATTGAGAGCTGGTACTCTTGGTGGTACTTACGAATTAACAGGTGAGGCTATTATATCTTATATCGTTACTGATGGTAGTAGAAACCAAAAATACATCCAAGATGGAGGAGCCGGAATCTTAATCGATGATTCTGCTGGTTTATTAAGTACTCCTTTTAATATTGGAGATGGTATTACAGGGTTAAGAGGACAGCTTTCTGAATTTGCTAATACGCTTCAGTTTGTTCCTACTCAAAACGTAGCAAGTGCGTCTTCTACAGGTAACACATTAACTCCAATCATTGTGAGTGTTTCAGATCTTTTAAACGATGGTGAAAACTACGAAAGCCGATTAATTACTGTAAATAGTGCAACTTTTGCTGATGCTGGTACTTTCGCTGATAACACTAACTACGACATATCAAACGGAGCGGATACAACTATTTGTAGAGTTGCATTTGGTGATGAAGATTTAATTGGTACTGCTATACCTACAACCGCTGTAAGCATTACTGGTTTAGGTGGACAATTCGATGAGGATTATCAAATTTTCCCAAGATACACTACTGATATTGCTGCACCATTAAGTGTAACTGATTTTAACACAAACGCATTCAGCTTATACCCAAACCCAACGAATACAGGTTCTGTGTCAATTTCTTCTACAAGTAGCGATGCTATCTCTGTACAAGTATTTGATATCTTAGGTAAGCAAGTAAAAAACCAAACGGTAACAAACAACACATTAAATGTGTCTAACTTAAAGTCTGGTGTTTACATTGTAAAAATCAACCAAAACAATACTTCTACTACTAAGAAATTAGTGATTAAGTAAGCTAATAGATTTATACCATATAAAAGCGTTCCGAAAATTATCGGGACGCTTTTTTTATTTTCCATATTTTTGCTGTATGATATCTAAAGACGCCATTTTCAATATAAAATCTAATGCTGAATGTGATGCTTTAGCATTGGATATTTTTAAGTTTCAGTTTAAAAACAATAAAGTTTATCGTTCGTTTTGTGACTTAATTAATAAACACCCAGCAGATGTAAAACAAGTTACAGATATTCCTTTTTTACCTATTCAGTTTTTTAAATCCCATACGGTTTTAAGCACGTCTTTAGACATTCAAAAAACCTTTTCTAGCTCAGGCACCACTGGAAATAATACAAGTAAGCATTTCGTTTCAGACTTAAACCTATACGAAGAGAGTTATCTAAATGCTTTTAAACACTTTTATGGAAACATTGAAGACTATGTAGTCTTAGCGTTATTACCATCTTATTTAGAACGCGACGGTTCTTCTCTTATCTATATGGTAAATGATTTAATTGAAAAATCTAACCAAACGGAAAGCGGATTCTATCTCAATAATTTAGACGAATTAGTAAACACACTAAAATCACTCGAGGCTAAAAAACAAAAAACACTACTCATAGGTGTTTCCTTTGCCTTATTAGATTTGGTTGAAGCACATCAACTCCAGTTGAAGCATACCATTATTATGGAAACTGGTGGAATGAAAGGTAGACGAAAGGAAATTATTAGACAAGAGTTGCATAAAATTCTAAAAACTGGTTTTGGCGTTAACCAAATTCATAGTGAATACGGAATGACAGAATTGTTAAGCCAAGCATATTCTAAAGGTAATGGTGTTTTTGAGTGTCCACCATGGATGAAAATACTAACACGAGACACTGAAGACGCCTTAACAATACAACCACTCCATAAAACCGGAGGCATCAACGTCATTGATTTGGCAAACATAAATTCGTGTTCGTTTATTGCGACTCAAGATTTAGGTAAAGTGTATAACAATGGTCAATTTGAAGTTATCGGAAGATTTGATAACTCAGATATTAGAGGTTGTAATTTAATGGCTTTGTAAGGAATTAAATTTTATTTCGACTTAACCTATGCTATGAAAAAGTAAGATTTTCAATAGTTGATTAATTGATTGGTAGTGGGTGCCCAAAAGTTGTTTTGGGCACTTTTTTTATATAAAAAGACCTGTCTCATATGTATAACGAAACAGGTCTTTTTTATATTTTTTAAAGCTGAGCCTTAAACAATTTCTAAAATAAAATTCGTTTTCTTTCCTCGGCTTAGAATAATATATTTATCATGAATTAAATCTTCCGTAGACAATACGTAGTCTTCCTTTACTTTTACTTTATTAACAGCTACAGCATTTTCCTTTAAAGCGCGTCTTGCATCTCCATTTGAGCTCAAAAAGGCTGTTTTCGCGGCCAATGCACCAATCATGTCTACACCTTCATTAAATTCTGCTTGCGAAATTTCAGCATGTTTCACACCTTCAAAAACATCTAAAAACAACGACTCTGATAACTGTTCTATTTCATTTTTAAAATCTTTACTAAACAAAATTGAGGATGCTTTTACCGCATTATCATAATCATCTTTACTATGAACAAATACAGTAATCTCTTCTGCTAAGCGTTTTTGTAATAATCTTAAGTGTGGTGTTTCTTTATGATCTTTAATTAAAGCTTCAATGGTTTCTTTATCTAAAAAGGTAAAGATTCTGATATACTTTTCTGCATCTTCATCTGAAGAATTCAACCAAAATTGGTAAAATTTATAAACCGATGTTTTATCTGCATCTAACCAAATGTTTCCACCTTCAGATTTTCCAAATTTAGAGCCATCTGCTTTTGTGATTAAGGGACAGGTCATGGCATAAGCTTTCGCTTGGTCTTCACCATCGTGCATACGTCTTACCAATTCTGTTCCTGTGGTAATATTTCCCCATTGATCGCTACCTCCCATTTGCAATTTGCAACCCATGGTTTTGTATAAATGATGGAAATCGTAGCCTTGAATTAATTGGTAGGTAAACTCTGTAAACGACATTCCGATACTACCTTCTTCACCAGAAAAACGCTTTTTTACAGAATCTTTAGCCATCATGTAATTTACTGTAATACGTTTACCAACATCTCGTGCAAAATCGATGAAACTAAAGTCTTTCATCCAATCGTAATTATTTACCAAAACTGGTGCGTTTTTGGCTGTAGAATTAAAATCTAAAAAACGAGATAATACTGATTTTATTCCAGTTACATTATGTGCTAAAGCAACTTCATCTAACAAGTTACGTTCGTCACTTTTACCAGACGGATCACCAATCATTCCGGTAGCACCACCAACTAAAGCAACCGGTTTATGACCTGCCTTTTCTAAATGAACCAATAAAATAATAGGCACTAAACTACCAATATGCAACGAATCTGATGTAGGATCAAAACCAATATAGGCTGTCGTCATCTCCTTGTCTAATTGCTCTTCTGTTCCAGGCATGATATCGTGTACCATTCCTCGCCAACGTAATTCTTCTACAAACGTATTTGCCATTGCTATTTTAGTTTCAGGTTTATGTTCGCAAAGATATGTTTCCACTTTTAAAGTCAAAAGACAATTTTAACTCAATTTAGCTCTCCAAATATTTATTTAATTCAAAACCTCATTATTCAAATTACACATTTTAAATAAGGCTTAAAAAAACGTAACTTTACCCAATGATTCTAGTCACAGGAGGTACAGGTTTGGTTGGTTCGCATTTACTTTTTCAACTTTTAAAAAGTAATGAACCTATACGTGCCATTTATCGTCGCGAAAAAACTTTAGCTCGCACAAAAAACGTCTTCTCTTACTTTTCAGATGATTCTGAATCACTTTTTAATAGAATTGAATGGGTGAAAGCAGATCTAACTGATATTCCTCAACTTCAAGATGCTTTTAAAGATATCACACATGTTTATCACTGTGCTGCCTTTATCACGTTTGAGCCTGATAAGTTTAAAGTTTTAAGAAAAATTAATATTGAAGGCACAGCTAACATCGTTAACTTATCTATTAGTCATAACGTTAAAAAGTTATGCTACATGAGTTCTATTGCTGCGATTGGACATCATAATAATCCCGATATATTAATAGATGAGCAAACCGATTGGAGTCCTGAAGATGACAATAGCGTGTATGCCATTACGAAATATGGTGCAGAACTTGAAGTTTGGCGCGGTACACAAGAAGGTTTAGATGCTGTGGTTGTAAATCCCGGAATTATTTTAGGAGCTGGTTATTGGCATGGCGGAAATAGTGGCGGTTTGTTTAAACGCATTTATAATGGTATGTCTTATTACACTAATGGTGTTACTGGTTATGTTGATGTTTGGGACGTCGTTAACGCCATGAAACAACTCATGGAAGGCAACATTAAAAACGAAGGTTTTATTTTAGTCTCAGAAAACTTAAGCTTTAAAACGTTTTTTTCAAATATAGCAAATCATTTAAACGTAAAGCCGCCAACAAAAGAAGCTAAACCTTGGTTATTAGGAATTGCATGGCGATTAGACTGGCTAAATCATAAACTTTTTGGTCAACGTAGGCAATTAGCCAGACAAGTCACTAAGTCTGCGATTAGTGTTACAAAATACGATGCTTCAAAACTAAAAAATACTCTAAATTTTGAATTCAAACCCATTGATTCAAGTATAGAAGAAGTCAGTACACTATTCCTTAAAAATCTTTAGGTTTTATCGTTTCAACATTAATGGTATCTATTGTCTTTTTAATAGAATCCTTAGGAGTTCGTTTTGATTTTGCAATTGAGTCTCTACGTCTATTTATAGAATCTGTTTCCTTTTTCTTAACCTCATCATAGTGTTGTTTTTTAGATTCTAGTCGCTCTTTCACCACATCAACAATCGCTTTATAGGTTTCGGCATCAAACGCATAATAAGCGTTACTTTCTGCAAACCGTGTACTGTCTATATTATATTTTTTTAAAATATAAAACTCTGGATCAAGATCATTTTTTTCTAAAGTTGCTCTGTTAACTCCTTTAGCGGCATTCAACAGATATAAGTCATAAAGCAAATCCGTCATTTGCGCTTTAGATATTAAATTATCTGGTTTTTTTGGTTTTTTAATACCATTGCAGGCCAAAAGCACAATACCTAAAACTAGTATAATATAGGTTCGTTTTAACATCTTATCTATTAAAGGTTAATCGTTGTCCTGCTTTAACGTCTAAAACATTAAAATTGTTATATACCAATTGTCCATTAACAAACGTATGGCTTATTCTACTTTTAAAGGTATTACCTTCAAAAGGTGACCATCCACATTTATAAAGAATATTACTTTTATTAACGGTCCATGGGCTTTGAGGATTTACAATTACCAAATCGGCAAAATAGCCTTCTTTTATAAAACCACGTTTTTCAACATTGAAAAGTATGGCAGGATTATGGCATGCCTTCTCTACAATTTTTTCAACAGAAATTTTACCTTTATGATGCGCTTCCATTAAAGCTACTAAGGCATGTTGTACCAATGGTCCTCCTGAAGGAGCATTGGTGTAATTATTATTTTTCTCTTCTAAGGTATGTGGTGCATGGTCTGTTGCAATAACATCTATTCTATCATCTAACAACGCTTTCCACAATTGGTCTCTATCTTTTGAAGTTTTCACTGCAGGATTCCATTTAATATGACTTCCTTTTTTAGCGTAATCTTCATCTGAAAACCATAAATGATGTACACAAACCTCTGCTGTAATCTTTTTATCCTTTAGTGGAATTTTATTTGAAAATAAACTCGTTTCTTTTCCTGTTGATAAATGAAACACATGCAATCTCGCTCCTGTTTTCTTCGCTAATTCAATAGCTCTTGAAGAGGAAATATAACACGCCTCTTCGCTTCGGATTATAGGATGCAATTCCATAGGAATATCATCACCATACTCTGCTTTATATGTTTCTAAGTTTCTTTTTATTGTGGCTTCGTCTTCGCAATGTACAGAAATGACCATGTCTGTGCTCGAAAATATTTTTTCAATCACTTTTGGATCATCAACCAGCATATTTCCTGTAGACGATCCTAAAAATAGTTTTAAACCTGCAACAGTTTTGGGATCAACTTTTAAAATCTCATCTAAATTATCATTAGTGCCTCCAAACATAAACGAATAATTAGCATACGATGCGTTGGCTGCAATAGCAAATTTCTCGTCTAATTTCTCTATAGTTGTGGTTTGCGGATTGGTATTTGGCATCTCTATAAACGATGTAATACCACCTGCAATAGCTGCTTTAGACTCTGTTTCTATGTTAGCTTTGTGTGTTAATCCTGGCTCTCTAAAATGTACTTGGTCATCAATCATTCCTGGAAACACATAATTTCCTTCTGCATCAATAACCATTATATCTGCCGATTTAACACTTATCGAATTGTCAATTTTTTTGATAATATTGTCTTCAATAAGAATATCTCCTTCAACAATTTTTCCTTCGTTGACAATTTTTGCGTTTTTTATGAGGGTATCTCGCTTCATATATCTTTACTTAGCAAATAAGCTTTTTAATTTTAAACTAATCACTCCAAATATAGCTTCGGTAATAATACTTCCACTCATTTTAGATTTTCCTTTGGTTCTATCCTTAAAAATAACAGGTATTTCTACAATATTGAACCCTTTTTTGTAGGCTTTAAATTTCATTTCAATTTGAAAGGCATAACCAACGAATTTTATGGACTTAAGATTGATGGTTTCTAAAACCACTCTTTTATAACAAATAAATCCTGCTGTAGAGTCTTTAACCGTCATACCCGTTATTAACCTTACGTAACGCGATGCTCCATAAGACAACATAATACGAGACATTGGCCAATTTACAACCGTTATACCTTTAACATACCGCGAACCTACCGCAACATCTGCTCCGTTAGTGGCACAAGCTTCATATAATCTTGTAAGATCGTCTGGATTGTGTGAAAAATCGGCATCCATTTCAAAAATATATTGATAGGATTTTTCTAAAGCCCATTCAAATCCGGCAATATAGGCCGTTCCTAAACCACTCTTTTCAGTTCGCTCTAACAAAAATAAACGATTCTGAAATTCTTGTTGCAAGCGTTTTACTGTAGCTCCTGTTTTATCTGGTGAGTTATCATCAACAATAAGTACGTGATATTCCTTTTGCTGTGCAAATACAGCTCTAATGATTGATTCTGCATTTTCAATCTCATTATAAGTAGGGATGATGACAATTGCGTCAGACATTAATTCACTTTTAAACACTCTTTTGAGTGACTTTTAGGATATGGACAAAAATAAAGTTTTTATATGATTAAATACGAGAATTAACGTTTTTGATAGATTATAACAACTAAGACTTGAAACTGTTTCATTATAAAACAAAAGATATATGACTTTATTATTTATTATGTTTTAAGCATCAATTTTAATCTAAAAATAATGAACTACATGAATTGAAAATTAGCAATTTTATGTAGTAGGCGATCTACTTAACTGTAATATTGAACGGAATTTAGCATTGAAATGGATGTTAACTTAAAATTCTTACTAATTTAGCAGCATGCGAAATTATATAACACACGAATGGTTTACCATCTTCACAATCATAGGATTGTTTACCATTGTGGTGGCAAAATATTTAAATACGCTGCGCTTTAATGACTTTTTGTATGTGATAGGAAGTCCTAAATACCTAAAAATATATGCTAAAGATCAAAAATTTATAGATCAGTTTGATAGTTTTCTGTTTGTAAACCTCTCGCTATCATTAAGTATCTTTATATATTTCACCTACAACACCTTTGTATCACCTGTTGATTTTGAACTTGTTTCGTTTCTAAAGTTAGTTTTTGCAGTTTCTACTATTATAATTATAAAAACCCTTTTAGAACGTTTAATTGGGAGCCTATTTGAAATGGATAGTTTAATAGACGACTACTTGTTTCAAAAAACAACGTTCAAGAATTTTTCTGGCCTTATCTTTCTAATTGCGAATTTGTTTCTATTATACACAGATATCGCCGTCAATATTATTATAATCGCAGCTTTATCACTTGTCTTTCTGATAAATGCAATTGGATTTATATCTTCACTCAAAACACATCTAAAATTAATTAATCCCAATTTTTTCTATTTTTTGTTGTATCTTTGCGCTCTCGAAATTGGGCCTTATGTTGTTTTATATAAGGTTATTAGGGAGTATAACACTTAAAAACACCTAGTTTACGTATGAAAGTGAAAACGATTTTAGTATCGCAGCCAGAGCCTAAAATAGAAAATTCTCCATACTTTGATTTGCAAGAAAAGCAAAAAGTAAAAGTGGACTTTAGACCCTTCATTCATGTTGAAGGTGTATCCTCTAAGGATGTGAGACAGCAAAAAGTAGATCTTACAAAATACACAGCTATTATTCTTACAAGTAGAAATTCAGTAGATCATTTTTTTAGAGTAGCAGACGAAATGCGCTTTAAAGTACCAGATTCTATGAAGTACTTTTGCCAGTCTGAAGCTGTGGCATATTATTTACAGAAATACGTGGTTTACAGAAAACGTAAAATTTATGTAGGTAAACGTACGTTTGAAGATCTAATGCCATTGATTAAAAAATATAAAGACGAATCGTTTTTATTACCAACTACAGATAAGGTTAAACCTATTATACCTGAATTATTAGATAACTTAGGCGTCAATTGGAAACAAGCTACGTTTTACAAAACAGTCATCAGTGATTTATCTGATTTGTCAAATGTTACTTATGATATTTTAGTATTCTTTAGTCCATCTGGTATAGAATCTTTATTTCATAATTTCCCAGATTTTAAGCAAAACGGAACTCGAATTGCGGTGTTTGGAAACACAACTGTAAAAGCAGTAAAGAAAAAAGGTTTGCGCGTAGATATTTCTGCACCAACACCAGAAACACCTTCTATGACCATGGCCTTACAAAAGTATATTGACACTGTAAACAAAGGGAAGTAATAAAATCTTTATTGTTTCTATTTTATATAAAAAAAAGCGATTCAAAATTTTGAATCGCTTTTTTTAGTTTATAAACAGTACTTATTAAAACGCATAACGTTGAGGCCCTCCACGTCGCACTTCTTCAGAAGCATAAGACTCAAACTTTTTAAAGTTTTCTCTAAAGGCATTAGATAATTTAAACGCCATGTTGTAATACGCTTCATCATCATTCCATGTAGTTCTAGGACTCAACACTTCTGTTGGTACTCCAGGACACGTTCTTGGTTGTGCCACGCCAAACACAGAATGAATGTGGTAATCTTCATAAGTATAATCATGTAAATCGCCATTTAAAGCCGCATTAATCATAGCACGTGTGTATTTTAATTTCATACGCGTTCCTACACCGTAAGGACCACCTGTCCAACCTGTATTCACTAACCAAACGTTAACTCCTGCGTCCTTCATTTTCTTACTTAACATAGCTGCATATTCTGTTGGGTGCAACGGCATAAAAGGTGCTCCAAAACACGCTGAAAAACTTGGAACAGGTTCTACTACTCCAGCTTCTGTACCCGCAACTTTGGCCGTGTAACCAGAAATAAAGTGATATGCTGCCTGACTCGGAGTCAATTTAGAAATCGGAGGCAACACTCCAAAGGCATCTGCTGTTAAGAAAAAGATGTTTTTTGGATTTTTACCTATTGATGGTTTCCTAATATTTTCAATATGATAAATTGGATAACTAACTCTAGTATTTTGAGTTATAGATGTATCAGCAAAATCAACATTGCCATTATCATCCATAATTACATTTTCTAGAATGGCTCCTTTTTTAATGGCTGCAAAAATCTCTGGTTCTTGTTCTTGTGATAAGTTAATCACTTTCGCGTAGCAACCTCCTTCAAAATTAAAAACGGTATTTTCTTTTGTCCAACCATGTTCGTCATCACCAATTAAACTACGATTTGGATCTGTGGAAAGGGTTGTTTTTCCTGTTCCCGATAAACCGAAGAAAATTGCTGTATCACCTTCTTTACCAACATTAGCACTACAGTGCATAGGTAAGGTATTCTTAAATACAGGAAGAATAAAGTTTAACGCCGAAAAGATGCCTTTTTTAATTTCACCTGTATAGCCAGTTCCTCCAATTAAGGCAATTTTGCGTGTAAAGTCTAAAATCGCAAAATTGTGTTGACGTGTACCATCGACTTTAGGATCTGCCATAAAACCAGGAGCATTGACTACAGTCCATTCTGGAGAAAAATTCTCTAGTTCCTTTTCCGTTGGACGTAAAAACATGTTATAAGCAAACATATTACTCCAAGGATACTCATTAATGACTCTAATATTTAACTTGTAATTTTCATCTGCACAAGCATAACTATCACGTACATAAATCTCTTTGTCCGATAAATAGTCAATAACTTTATCGTAAAGTTTTTGAAATTTATCACTATCAAAAGCAATATTGATATCTCCCCACCAAATTTTGTCTTTGGTGACATCATCTTTCACAATAAATCTGTCCAATGGAGAACGACCTGTAAACTCACCTGTATTAACCGCTAAAGCGCCAGAAGAAGATTCTACTCCTTGGTCTTTTGAAATGGTTTCAGCATGAAGTTCATCTGATGATAATTGATAATTTACTTTCGCATTTTTAATTCCATATTGATCTAACGAAATCGTTTTCGTTGATTGGGAATGATTTGCCATAATATTTGTGTTGTTTAATGCTGCAAAATTAAAATTTTATTTGGAAACCACACCTTTGATTAACATTAATCGACCTTATTTCTTATTATATCGATTAACATCAGTACCCAAGCCATAATTAGGAGTAATCCTCCAATAGGTGTTATAAACGCAACAGTCTTAAAATCAAAACTTAAAAGCGCGTTTGTAGCCAATCCATATATAGAGCCCGAAAAGAAAATAACACCAATAAGCACTAAATAAAAAATAGGTTTTTTCATGTTCAAACTCACAATTGACGTCCCTCCTAATATGAGAAGAAAAAACGCATGGTATAACTGATAACGCACACCAGTTTCAAAGGATGTAATAGCATCCGAATCAACTAATTTTTCTAAACCATGTGCAGCGAAAGCTCCCAAAATAATACCTAAAATACCTAAAATTGCTCCAGTTATTAATACCTTTCTATTCATAATTAAAACGTTAATTCGGTTTCTAATGCATGATGTATTTATTACATTCGTGCAATACAAAATTAGTTATATAAACTCATTATGCGAAACATATTAATTATTGGAGCAGGAAAATCTTGCTCATACCTTATAAAATATTTACTCGATAATTCTGAATCCGAAAAACTTCATCTCACCATTGGCGATCTCAATGTAGATAATGCTAAAAAGCTCGTTGGCTCGCATCCCAATACAGAGGTAATTCATTTAGATGTATTTAATGCTGACTCAAGAATTCCTGCGATTAAAGCCGCAGATATTGTGATATCTATGCTTCCTGCACGGTTTCATATCGAAGTTGCTAAAGATTGTATTACTTATAAAAAGAATATGGTCACGGCTTCTTATGTGAGTCCAGAAATGCAAGCCTTAGACGAAGATGCTAAAGCCAACAACCTCATCTTTATGAATGAAATTGGTGTAGACCCAGGTATTGACCATATGAGTGCTATGCACGTTATTGACCGCATTAGAGCCAAAGGTGGAAAAATTATATTATTCGAATCATTTACAGGTGGTTTAGTCGCCCCTGAAAGTGATAATAACCTTTGGAACTATAAATTTACTTGGAATCCAAGAAACGTGGTGGTTGCTGGACAAGGTGGTGCCGCAAAATTTTTACAAGAAAACAAATTCAAATATATTCCCTACAACCGTTTATTTAGACGTACCGAATTTTTAGATGTAGAAGGTTACGGCCGTTTTGAAGGCTATGCCAATAGAGATTCTTTAAAATATCAAGATGTTTATGGTTTAGAACATGTAAAAACATTATACCGTGGTACTATGAGACGTGTTGGTTTTAGTCGCGCATGGAATGTTTTTGTACAACTTGGAATGACGGATGATAGCTACACCATTGACGACAGTATAAATATGAGCTATCGCGATTTTGTAAATTCGTTTTTACCATACAGTCCAACGGATTCGGTTGAGCTTAAGTTTAGACACGCCTTAAAAATAGACCAAGATGATATGATTTGGGATAAGTTTTTAGAGCTTGATATCTTTAGTTCTGAAAAAATGGTAGCACTTGATAAAGCAACACCTGCTCAAATTCTTCAGAAAATCTTAATGGATAGTTGGACGCTTAGCGAAGATGATAAAGATATGATTGTGATGTACCATAAATTTGGATACGAACTCGATGGTGAAAAGCATCAAATTGATGCTACTATGGTAACCTTAGGAAAAGACCAGACCTATACAGCGATGTCTAAAACGGTAGGCTTACCCGTTGCTATTGCAACCTTAACAATATTAAATGGTGAAATAAAAACACCTGGTGTACAAATTCCAATTACAAAAGAAGTCTATGGACCTATCCTAAAAGCAATGGAATCTCATGATGTCATCTTTAAAGAATATGAAATGCCTTATTTAGGTTATAACCCTTTAAATGTATAAATTGAATATTTTTATATAATAATCTTTAAAAGCGTTTCGTATTGAAACGCTTTTTTTATCTTTCACTTTCAATTTATTAGACAACTACTTATGAAGATTAGCGATAGCGGTATTTATATTGACGGCATAGACAAAAAAATACTACGCGCATTAATGGAAGATGCGAGAACACCTATTCTAGAAATTGCTCGTAATGTCGGAATTTCTGGTGCTGCGATTCATCAACGTATAAAAAAGCTTGAAAAATCAGGCCTTTTAGCCGGTTCAAAATTTATGATTAACCCAAAAGCTTTAGGTTATACCACCATGGCTTTTGTTGGTGTCTATCTCGATAAAGCCATTAGTAATCCTGAAGCAGTAAAGCAATTACAAAAAATTCCTGAGGTTATTGAATGTCATTACACCACAGGAAACTGGTCTATTTTTATAAAGATTCTTTCAAAAGATAATGAGCATTTAATGCACGTGCTTAATTCTGAAATACAAAGTATAAAAGGGGTTTCGAGGACAGAAACGTTTATTTCTTTACAAGAACAAATTAATCGTCAGATTAAGATTTAAACAATTCCTGCCTTTTCAACTTCGCTCAAGATTAACAACAGCAGGAACCTCATTTATTAAACCTCTTATGGCGCAGGATTTGGGATTTCAGAATGTACCTTATCAATAGCTTTCAGCACATCATCTGACAATGACATATTAATACTATTAATATTTTCAGTGAGCTGATCAATATTAGTGGCTCCAATAATATTACTCGTTACAAATGGTCTTTCATTTACAAAAGCTAAGGACATTTGTGCCAAAGACATATTATGATCTTCAGCAATTTTTAAATAGCGCTTTGTAGCTTCTGTAGCATTTGTACTACTATATCGTGAAAAATGCGTAAACATATTCAATCTTGCATTTTTAGCCGCTGTTCCGTTTATATATTTACCAGATAAAACTCCAAATGCCATTGGAGAATAGGCTAATAAGCCAATATTCTCGCGCTGTGCAACTTCTGCTAAATCACCTTCAAAAACTCTATTAATTAAAGAGTATGCGTTTTGTATGGTAACCATTCGAGGTAAACTGTGCCTTTTAGATTCTTCTAAATAACGCATCGTTCCCCAAGCTTTTTCATTAGAAATACCAACTTGTCTTATTTTTCCTGACTTAATAATCTCATCTAAATGATGAAGAATTTCATTAAAATTATCTTCCCACTTATCTTTCGGATTATTCTTATAATCACGTACACCAAAAGTATTTGTATTACGTTCTGGCCAATGCAGTTGATATAAATCTATATAGTCGGTTTTTAAACGTTTTAGACTATGGTTTACAGCATCGTTGAGCGCTTCCTTACTAAAACCATTGGTCCTTATATGCGCTGTATAATCTCCCGTTCCAGCTATTTTTGAAGCTAAAACAACTTTATCTCTGTTTCCCGTTTTAGCAAACCAATTACCAATAATGCGTTCGGTTTCAGCATAGGTTTCTTTTCTTGCCGGAACAGGATACAATTCTGCTGTATCAAAAAAATTAACCCCTTTATCTAAAGCAAAATCCATTTGAGCAAACCCTTCGTCTTGTGTGTTTTGGTTGCCCCAAGTCATGGTGCCTAAACATATTTTGCTAACTTTTATGTTTGTATTTGGTAGTGTTGTGTATTTCATCTCATTTCCTACGAAAGCAGGACTCTCGTTTTAGTTCAACATTTAGTTTCTAAATTAGGTTTCGTCTGCGCTCAACCCGACAGTAAATATAAGCAGACCTCACAGGTTTTAAAAACATGTGAGGTCTAAAAAATTGTTAATTCGTCATTGTAAATCACGCTTTGATGCTTGATTTGCAATGGCGTTCTGATTTATATTTCATTTAACAACTTAGAAATCTCATCTAACTTAGGTGTTAAAATCACTTCTATTCTTCTGTTCTTCGCTTTACCATCAGCTGTATCATTCGTTGCTATTGGTGCAAATTCACCACGACCTGCTGCGGTTAAGTTTTCAGGATTAATTGCGGCATTTTCTCTAAGAATATTTACAATCGCTGTGGCACGTTTTGCCGACAAATCCCAGTTACCACTCAATTGTGCATTACCTTTATATGGTACATTATCCGTATGACCTTCAATCAATACTGAGATTTCAGGATTTTCAGCCAAAACGCTTCCTAATTGTTTTACCGCTTGCTTTCCTTGTGCTCCAACATACCAGCTTCCAGATTGAAACAACAACTTGTTTTCCATAGAAATATATACTTTACCATTGCGTTGTTCAACAGTTAAGCCTTTGCCTTCAAAATTAGTTAAGGCCTTAGAAATGGCATCTTTTAATTTATGCATGGCAGCATCTTTACTGGCAATAACATTTTCTAATTCAGCAACTCGTTGCGAACGACTTTCTAATTCTTGCTTTAAAGTATTTAAGCGTTCGTTTTCTGCTGCTAAGGCTTGTTCTTTTGCTTCTAATTGCGCTAATAATTCTCTGTTTTTCTGTGAGTTTTTAGCAATCGCAGCCGAACTGTTTTCTTCTAAAGCTTGGTAAGAGGCTTTTAAAGTTTCTAAATTAGATTTCGCTGCGGCATAATCTGCCTGAAGTTTATCGCGCTCCGCAACCGCTTGGTCGTAGGACGCTTGTAATTGATTTAAATCATTAGTCAATTTTGTATTATCACTTGATAATGTTTCTAATTCATCCGATAAACCTCGGTTTTCTTGTTTTAAATTGGCGTATTTATCTTCAAGGTCTGTATAAATTTTCTTCGACACACAAGAGGTAAATAATGTAATCGATAAGGCTAAGATTGAAAGTTTTTTAATCATTTTTATTTATTTTTATATACGTTTTAACACCCCTAAAGTCCCCTCAAGGGGACAATCTAAATTAGGAACTTTAAGGGTAAAAATCTCTTTGTTAGTAATTATAAGTCTAGTTCCAATAAAATTGGACAATGGTCACTATGGACTGCTTCTGTTAGTATAACGCTGCGTTTTATTTTTTCTTGTAAAGGTTTGCTCACCATGGCATAATCTAATCGCCAACCTTTATTATTCGCTCTAGAGTTTGCGCGATAACTCCACCATGAATATTCCTGACGCTCAGGGTTTAAATACCTAAAACTATCTATAAACCCACTATCAATAAACGCACCTAACCACTCGCGTTCTTCAGGTAAAAATCCTGAAACACCTTTCATTTTTGGATTGTGAATATCAATTTCTTCATGACAAATATTATAATCGCCACATACCACCAAATTTGGTTTTTCTGTTTGAAGTTCGGTTAAATATTCTTGAATAAGGTTCATGTATTCAAACTTATGCGATAATCGAGCATCATTAGTTCCAGAAGGTAAATACATACTCATTACAGAAACACCATCGTAATCTACTCTGATATTTCGACCTTCAAAATCCATAGATTCTATTCCAGTACCGAATTCAATATGCTTAGGTTCCGTTTTACATAAAATAGCCACACCACTATAGCCTTTTTTCTGTGCACTAAACCAATAATTAAATTTATAACCTGCTTCGGTAAACACCTCTAAATCGAGTTGCTCTTCCATTGCTTTAATTTCTTGCAAACAAATAACATCTGGATCTGTCGCTGTTAACCATTCTATAAAACCTTTTTTTAAGGCTGCTCTAATACCATTAACATTATAAGACACTATTTTCATACACATTTCCCAAAAAAACGGGAACCTCATTTTAGTTATACATTCGATTAACCGCTAAATTAAATAATACGCTACTTTTACACCATTATTTTAAGCTTGTTTTAACGATAAAATATTTTTAGCTTAAATCAGTTATTATTCTACATGAAAATTGCTATTTCCTTTCTACTAATGCTATGCGCTTTTTTGGGGTTTTCCCAAGAGCAGAATAGTAATTATATACAAAAGAAAGTAGCTGTTAAAGATTCTATTCAAATTGATTCTGTTAGTATTAATCCTTCACGTTTTACAGTGAAAACCATGGATAATATACTTATTGATTCTACATTATACACTGTCGATTTTCCTAAAGCATTATTGCGTTTTAAAATGCCTACTGAAATCGATAGCATTCAAATAGACTACTTGCGTTATCCAGATTTCTTAACCAAAGTTTACAAACAATTAGATGATGCGGTGGTGATAGAACGGTCTTCAGAATACCAGCAATTATACACCTTACAAAACACCACGAATAAAGATACATTTACACCCTTTGATGGTTTAACAACTTCCGGAAGTATTTCACGAGGTGTCACCATAGGAAACAACCAAAATTCGGTATTAAATAGTGAGCTCGATTTACAGATTTCAGGAAAACTGAGCGATAAAGTATCGTTGAGAGCCTCTATTCAAGATGCCAATATTCCGTTGCAAGAAAGTGGTTATTCGCAACGCCTAGATGAATTTGACCAAGTGTTTATCGAGTTGTTTAGTGACGATTGGAATATACGCGCTGGTGATATTGACCTAGAAAACACGAAAAGCTATTTTGCTAATTTTTCAAAGCGTGTACAAGGGTTGTTGGTCAATGCCAATTTAAGCGATAAGACGTCTGTTTTTGCTTCTGGTGCTTTGGTTCGTGGCCAATTTACCACCACACAATTTACGGCTCAAGAAGGGAATCAAGGGCCTTATAAATTACGTGGTTCTAACAATGAGTTGTACGTCCTTGTGGTTTCAGGAAGTGAAACCGTTTACGTTAATGGTGTGCCGTTACAACGTGGTGAAAACAACGATTACGTTATTGATTATAATGCTGGTGAAATTATTTTTAATTCCACTTTTCCGATAACTTCCGAAATGCGAATTACAGTCGATTATCAATTTAGTGAACGTAATTATTCTAGATTTACCGTTTTTGGTGGTGCTAATTATGAAACCGAAACTTTAAAACTAAATGTCGCCGTCTATTCTGAAAGTGATGCTAAAAATCAACCTTTACAACAGAATCTTTCAACCGAGCAAACGCAAATATTAGCAAATGCAGGTGATGATTTAGATTTAATGACAGCGCCTTCAGCTTCGCCTGCCACCTATTCTGAAAATCGTATTTTATATCGAAAAGAAGTCATTGGCACAGAGGAAATCTATGTGTTTTCTAATAATGCTGAAGATGAATTGTACAGCCTTCGTTTTACTTTAGTCGGCGAAAATGAAGGTAATTACATCTTAAGTAATAGTAATGCCATCAACAATATTTATGAATATGTCGCGCCAATTGCTGGTGTTCCTCAAGGAAATTACGAACCGATTACACAACTCATAGCTCCAGAACGTTTGCAAATTGCCACTGTAAACGGCCAATACAATCCAAGTAAAAACACGGATGTCTTTTTTGAATTGGCAGCCAGTAAAAAGGATGACAATTTATTTTCAGACCTAGATGACAACAACAATGATGGCTATGCCGGAAAATTCACCTTAAAGCAAAATCTTATACAATCAGATAGCCTTTGGAATGTTTCCGCACTTGTTGATGCTGATTTTATTCAAAAGAACTTTAACACCATTCAACGTTTATACAGGGCCGAATTTAATCGGGATTGGAATTTAAATACCTCAGATAATACCGAAGAAATTATCGATTATGGCAACCAACTCTTATTCACCTCTGGACTGCGATTATCGCATGCTAAAAAAGGGATTGCGACATATAATTTTGAACATTTAAACTATTCTGAAAACTTCAATGGAAACCGCCATAATGTTTCGGCTAATTTACGTTTGGGTGATTTTCAGGTGTTTTCAAACTCAAGCCTTTTAAACAACGAAAGCAGCATTAATCAATCAACATTTTTACGCTCGTTTAACCGAGTGGTTTATGGTAAAAACAATAAATGGGCAGGTGCTAAATTTTCAACAGAAGACAACGAACAACGTGTACTTGCAACAGATTCCTTAACGCCTGTAAGTCAGAAATTCAAGGCCTACGAAGCTTTTGTTGGTATTGGTGACAGCACCAAAGTTTACGCCGAAGTGGGTTATGTAAAACGGTATAACGACAGTTTACGAAACAATTCTTTAAAGCGTGTTAACAGCTCTAACACTTATTATTTGAAATCGCGATTGATTCAAAATCAGAATACAAACCTTCAAGTTTTCTTAAATTATAGAGATTTAAAATCGGAAGATAGTAGCGTAGATGATGAACAAAGTTTGAATAGCAGATTGAATTTTAATCAGAAATTGTTCAATAACCTCATCGTCTTAAATACCAGTTTTGAAACCAATTCGGGTACCTTAGCACAACAAGATTTTACGTATGTTGAAGTTGAAGCAGGCCAAGGTGCTTACACGTGGATTGACTATAACGAGAATGGCATTCAAGAATTAGACGAGTTTGAAATTGCCCAATTCGCAGACCAAGGCAGTTATATTAGAGTCCTGTTGCCCAACCAAGTTTTTGTACAAACCCATCAAAATCGATTTGGACAAACCATTACTATAAACCCACAAAGTTGGAGTGTTTCAGAAAATAAATCGAAACAATTTTGGTCCCATTTCTACGACCAAGCCTCTTTTATTGTGGATAGTAAAAAATTTAAAGATGAAAGTTCTTTTAACCTCAATCCTTTTGAAGCCTTAAAAGACGATTTAGATACCGAAGATTTTGTGTCCTTAAATTACAGCATTAGAAATGTGCTATTTTTCAACCGTGGGAAACAACACTACACCACATCATACACCTTTTTAACCAATAAAAGTCGAAACTTATTATCTACAGGTTTTCAGCAAAACAAAACCAACAGTCATCAGTTAAATTTCAATCATAAGTTTAATGTAAATTGGCTGGTAAACACCTTGGCGAGCATCGGAAATGACGACAGTAAAAGCGAGAATTTCACAAATAGAAATTACACTATTGACAATTACCAATTAAAACCAAAACTGAGTTATTTATTTAGCGAAAACGCACAGTTCGATGTGTTTTACCAATACGCCTCTAAGGAAAACACCATAGGAAGTTTAGAATCCTTGGCGCAAAATAATTACGGTTTATCTTTCACTTATAACAACGCTCAAAAAATAGCACTAACAGGAGAGTTTAACTTTTTTGAAAATGAATTTGAAGGGAATGCTAATTCACCTGTTGCGTACCAAATGCTCGAAGGCTTACAACCTGGAAAAAACTTCACTTGGAGTTTATTAGCACAAAAAAAACTGACCAAATACTTAGATTTAAATTTGAATTATTTCGGAAGAAAATCAGAAACCTCAAAAATGATTCATACAGGAACTATTCAGTTGAAGGCGTATTTTTAGATAGATGCATGCCTAAGTTCTTTATCTAACGGCAAGGATATTTAACGACAATCTATTTGTATAAAACCGTTAAAAATGGTATTATGTCCAGATACCAACAAAACAAATTAATGAAAGACTTTGTAATCATAGGTGCCGCACAAGCCGGGCTTTCTATGGCTTATTTTCTAAAACAGAAACAAAAAGATTTTTTAATTATAGACCGCGAAGACCAAATTGGCGCCTCTTGGCTTAACCGTTGGGATTCGTTAAAATTATTTACACCAACAGAGTTTAATCATTTAGTAGGCATGCCGTTTCCGGCTCCAAAAGGCCATTACCCAAATAAATTTGAAGTGGCAGCATATTTTAAACAATATGTTGACACCTTTCAGTTCCCCATTCAGCTTAACACCTTAGCAGAACGTATTGAAAAAAAGAACGACCATTTTATTATAACCACCAACCAAAAAGACATTAGCTGTAAACATGTAATCATTGCAACAGGACCCTTTCATATTCCTTACACACCTGAATTTCACAAAAACCTATCAGATAGTATTTATCAAGTTCATAGCAATTATTATAAAACACCAGCGCAATTACAAAAAGGATCAACTTTGGTAGTTGGTGGAGGTGATAGTGGTTTTCAAATTTTAGATGAAATTTCAAAAAACACCAAAGAAACCACCTATTTTTCGGGAAGTACAGATATTAGAACATTGCCACAAGAAATTTTAGGAAAAACCTTATGGTGGTGGTTTACCATTACTGGGTTTTTAAGTTTTAGTAAAACTTCATGGATAGGGAAAAAGATAAGCGAATCGAAGCAACCCATTATTGGCACAGATGTTAAAAGCATCATCAGCCGAAATAATGTAGAAACGGTTGGACACACACTAGATGCTGAAGCAAACACCATTAAAACAGCTACTAAGGAGCTAACTGACATAAAAAATATCATTTGGGCAACAGGTTATAAACCAAATTTTAAATGGATTGAAAATCTAGAACTCGCTGAAGACGGTTATCCTAAACACCACAGAGGTATAAGCACTACAAAAGGCCTTTACTTTATTGGTTTACCTTGGTTACACACACGCGGTTCTGCAACATTGGGCGGCATTAAAAAAGATGCCAAATATTTAGCCAACAAAATTCTATAACCAACTACAATAGAATCATTTAAAATAATAACTTATTTATTAGCCATGTAACATTTATGACATAATTATTAGCTAAAATTTGTACCTTCGTAAATGTTATGACTAAATTGGTGGCATTTACATATTCACTATTGATACTGTTCCAAAGTTTCAATATCAGCTTAGAAGACTTTTCTAAGTTTGGTGTTTTATTGGAGCATGCGGACTATCATAAAGAAATGTATGGGGACACTTTTATTGAATTTTTAACAGAGCATTATGGTGATGCTAAAGTCACCCACGATAACGACCATAAAGAGCACGAAGACTTACCTTTTAAAGATGCACATCACATTTGTTCGCATATCAGTCCGGTATTTATAAACACGGCTATTACTTACGATTTTACGCAACAAGATTTTGTAAAAATTCCTTTCAACTTTTACTATACAGACTCTCATACTAACTTTGAGAAATCTTCTGTTTTTCAACCGCCTAAACACGCCTAATTCATTTTAGATTTAATCCTGTTTTTTTTCACAAAACAGGCAATCATTATTTCTTAATTTTTATGAATTATGTTAGAATACATTATAAAATTCAGCTTAAAAAATAAGCTAATTATTTTCCTATTTACAGCTTTTATTGTTGGTTTCGGAATCCTTTCTATAACGCAAATTCCTATTGGAGCTGTACCAGATATTACCAACAACCAAGTGCAGGTTATTACCACCTCGCGAAATTTATCAACCCAAGATGTTGAACAATTTATCACCTACCCCGTAGAATTAGAAATGGCGAATTTACCTGGCGTAGAAGAAATTCGTTCGGTATCTAAATTCGGTTTATCCGTCGTCACCATTGTTTTTGAAGACGCTATGGGAACCTACTTACCCAGACAATTAATCGCGGAAAAAATAAAGTCGGCCTCCGAAAAAATCCCTGAAGGTTTTGGTAGCCCAGAAATGGGACCGATTACCACAGGTTTAGGTGAAATTTACCAATACATTTTAGATGTAAAACCGGATTATAAAGACCAATATTCAGCAACTGACTTAAGAACCATTCAAGATTGGATAGTAAAGCGTCAACTCTCTGGAATTCCTGGTGTGGTTGAAGTGAATACTTGGGGTGGATTTTTAAAACAATATGAAGTGGCTATTAACCCGAAGCAATTAAATGCCATGGATATTTCAATTTCTGAAATTTACGAGGCACTCGAAAAAAATAATTCCGTTGCTGGTGGTGGCTATATTGAAAAAAATGATGAAGCCTTTTTTATACGTGGCGAAGGTTTAGTAAAATCTCTAACAGACATAGAAAATATTGTTGTTAAAAACACCAGCACACCAATTTACATCAAAGATGTTGCTAAGGTTGATTTTGGCAGTGCCACACGCTTTGGAGCCATTACCGGAAATGGAGAAGGCGAAAAGGTTTTAGGCCAAATTATGATGATTAAAGATGGTAATTCTAAAGCCGTAATCGATGCCGTAAAAGAACGTGTGACTTCTATTCAGCATACCTTACCAGAGGGCGTTTATATCAATGGTTTTTTAGAACGAAGCGAATTGATAAACAAAACCACATTTACGGTGTCAGAAAATTTAATCCTCGGTTCACTTATTGTCATTTTTGTAGTGGTCTTATTGTTAGGAAATTTACGTTCTGGCTTGGTCGTCGCTTCAGTTATTCCTTTGAGTTTATTGTTTGCGATTTCTATGATGAATGTATTTGGCGTAGATGCCAATTTAATGAGTCTTGGCGCTATTGATTTCGGAATTATTATTGATGGCGCTGTTATCATTGTAGAGTTTATTGCCTTTCGAATAATTTCAAAAAGTGACCAACTAAAAACAATCAACAAACACGAAAGACAGACCGAAATTGACAATATTACCCTAAAAAGTGCTTCAAAAATGATGAATTCGGCCATTTTTGGGCAATTAATCATCCTCATTGTTTTTATTCCTATCTTAACACTAACTGGTGTGGAAGGCAAAATGTTTAAACCCATGGCACTCACCTTTAGCTTCGCGCTCGTTGGTGCTATGCTTTTGTGTTTAACCTATGTGCCCGTAGTAGCATCCTTATTTTTAAAACCTAGCCAACCATCTTCAAAGAATGTTTCGGTACGCTTAATGAATTTTATCAAAAAAGGGTACGAACCTATTATCCGTTGGTCTTTAGCTCACAAAAAAATAGTCCTTAGTCTTTCTGGAGTTTTATTGGTAATAAGTGCATTTATTTTTAGCAAAATGGGTGGCGAATTTATACCGACTCTAGATGAAGGTGATTTTGTAATTCAGCCCGTTCTTAAAACAGGAACCTCCCTCGGAAAAACCATAGAAATCACTACAAAAATAGAACAAATATTAATCGATAATTTTCCCGAAGTCGAACAAGTCGTTTCCCGAATTGGTGCAGCGGAAGTCCCTACCGACCCCATGTCTATGGAAGAGAGTGATGTCATCATTAAACTAAAACCTAAAAAAGAATGGGTTTCAGCAAGTAGCAAAGACGAATTAGCCGAGAAATTTAAAGGTGCTTTAGCAGTAATTCCTGGGATGGAAATAGAATTTACCCAACCTATTGAAATGCGATTTAACGAACTTATTACAGGTGTAAGAGCAGATGTTGCAATTAAAATTTTCGGTGAAGACTTATCGGTTTTAGCCAAAAAGGCCAATGAGGTTAAAACCTTAATTGAACATGTAGATGGCGCTTCGGATATTGTGGTAGAAAAAGTGGAAGGCCTACCACAAATGAGCGTGGTGTACAACAGACATAAAATAGCCCGTTATGGCCTTAACATTTCAGATATTAATAATCTTATTTCTATGGGATTTGCTGGCAAAACCGTTGGGAATGTCTTTGAAGGTGAAAAACGATTTGATTTCGTAGTTAGATTAGATGAAAACAGTAGAAAAAATCTTGAAAGTCTTCAGAACTTATATGTCGATGTGCCCAATGGTAGCAAGATTCCTTTGCGTGAATTAGCGACGATTACTTACACGGAAGGTCCTGCAAAAATTTCGAGAGATGATACCAAACGTAGAATCGTTGTCGGTGTAAATGTTAGAAATAGAGATTTAGAATCGGTAGTTACAGAGGTAAGAACTATTCTCGATACGCAATTACAACTTCCGGTGGGTTACAATATCACATATGGTGGCCAATTTGAAAATCTTCAAAGTGCTAAAGACCGTTTACTTGTTGTAGTTCCCATAGCATTGATTCTAATTTTTGTACTCTTATATTTTGCATTTCATTCCGTAAAAGAAGCATTAATAGTGTATTCTGCCATTCCGTTAGCTGCTGTTGGAGGTGTGTTGTTATTATGGTTACGCGACTTACCCTTTAGTATTTCTGCAGGGGTTGGTTTTATTGCTCTATTTGGTATTGCCGTACTAAACGGTATTGTGCTTATAGAACATTTTAAGGCATTACACGATGAGGAAGGCATGAATGATATTGAAACGCTTGTAAAACGTGGAACAACGGAACGTTTAAGACCTGTATTATTAACAGCTTCGGCTGCGGCCTTAGGATTTTTACCTATGGCCATTTCTACTAGTGCAGGTGCAGAAGTACAGCGTCCTTTGGCCACGGTGGTGATTGGAGGCCTGTTTACTGCCACTATTTTAACCTTAGTGGTCTTACCCGTTCTTTATGCATGGTATAAAAATAAAACAGCCCATAAGATGAATAAAACAACAGTAGTCACTATCCTTGGTTTTCTATTTATGTGGCAAGGCAATGCCCAAACACCTCTTACGGTAGAACAAACTTTAGATGTCGCTATAGCGAATAATGCCCATTTAAAAGCCTCTCATTTAGAAATTGAAAAAAGCGATGCTTTGGTTGCAAGTGCTTTTAATTTTAATAAAACGGCGTTGTATTATAATTATGACGAGAGCAACTTAGCTGCGAACAACGAACCCTTAAAAGTATTTGGAATTGCTCAAGATTTTAAATTTCCAACGGCTTATTTTGCTGATAAAAAAGCGAACAAAGCCAGAGTAGATTTAGAAACCTCTAGATACAACATTCAACTACAACAACTTAAAAAACAAGTTTATTCTAGTTATTATCAATTAGGTTATGCGAAACAAAAGGCAGAAACCTATCGATTTTTAGATAGTTTGTATCATGATTTTGCGCAGAAATCCGCACGACGTTTTGAACTTGGTGAGACCAATTACTTAGAAACCATCACGGCCGAATCTAAGCAAAAGCAATTGCAAACCTTGTATAAGCAAGCACTGCAAGATGTTGTATATTCAAAAGAGCAATTAAAAGCAATTGTGCAAGTCGACACTATTGTTATAATAGACCAGGACTTAGACCAATTAGAATTAAACAGTCCTTCGCTTCAAGATAATTCTGGTTTACGCTATTTCGAAAATGCCGAAAATTACCAGAATGCTCTTTATAAATCCGAAAAGCAAAGTCTTCTACCCGACCTTAGTTTCGAATATTTCCAAGGAACCAACGACCAATTAAATGATAATATTAGAGGCTATCAATTCGGGCTAAAAATTCCCTTATTATTCTTTGGAAATTCTTCAAAAATCAAAGCCTCTAAAATTGCCAAAGACATCATTGTAGAGCAGAAACAAGATTATGAAGTGCAATTAAATTCAAAATACAAATCGCTGCTCACCACACTACAGAAATTTGAAGAAGCTATTCACTATTACAATACCCAAGGCAAACGCTTAAAAAATGAAATTATTAAAACAGCCAATAGAACCTTTAAAGAAGGTGAAATTGACTTTTTTCAATACATCCAAAGTTTAGAAACCGCTACAGACATTGAGCTCACGTATCTCGATAATCTAAATGCGTACAACCAAACTGTTATTAGTATTAATCACCTTATTTTAAATCAATTTTAAAGATGAAATATTTATATATACTCTTATTCGCCATGCTATTTACAGCCTGCGGAAACGAAAAAAACAATGAAGTCGAAGTCGCACCGACAAAAGCAGACCATAACCATATTACCGTTACTAAAGCCCAATTTGAAAGTGAAAACATGGTGTTTGGAAACTTAAGTGAATTCGATTTTAACCAAAGCATCAAAGTCAACGGTATGATAGATGTACCACCACAAAGCAAATCTAGCATTTCAACGTTTATAGGTGGCTACATTACCAAAACACCTTTATTAATTGGTGATAGTGTTACAAAAGGGCAAGCCTTAGTCACACTTGAAAATCCTGAATATGTTGAAATTCAACAAAACTATCTTGAAGTCGCAGAGCAGTTGAATTACTTAAAATCGGAATTCAATAGACAAAAAACCTTGTTTGATGAGCAAATAACCTCAGAGAAAAATTATCTAAAAGCAGAAAGTACTTACAAGAGCAATTTGGCCCACTACAATGGCTTACGCAAAAAACTGCAAATGATGAATATTAGTCCTAAGCAAGTAGAAGCAGGCCGAATTTCATCTCAAATCACGTTGTATTCACCAATATCTGGCGCTGTAAGTAAGGTTAATGTAAGTAATGGGGCTTATGTAGCACCAAGCGATGTAATTTTAGAAATTGTGGATACGGACCACATTCATTTAGAATTGGAAGTTTTTGAAAAAGACGTTATGAAAATCAAAAAAGGTCAAAGCATTCGTTTTCAAATTCCAGAAGCCTCAAATGAAACTTTTGACGCAGAAATTCATTTGGTGGGTACCACTATTGATCCAACAAGCAGACGAGTACAAGTGCATGGTCATGTGCATAATGAAGCGCACAATTTTATTGTAGGCATGTTTGTAGAAGCAGAAATTATCACCGAAAGCAACCAACAAATGGGTTTACCCAAAGACGCTTTAATTCCCTTAGAAGACGGCACCTATGTTTTAATTTTGGACGAAGAAAAAGAAGGTGAATTTCATCTTAAAAAAGTAAAACTGGAAATAGGAAAACAAACTGAAGATGCTGTTGAAGTTTTAAATACAGACGAGTTAAAAAACAAACAACTATTAATTAAAGGCAAAGGTATGTTGCTGAATGAAAGCGAAGGAGGTCATAGCCACTAGAAAATTAAATTTGCATTTTAAACGCAACCTTTTGTTGTATTAGGTATCTATAAAATATAAATTATTGAAACAAATCAAAAATCATCAATCTATCAAAATCAACTTATGAAATCATCACTTTTTGCTCTATTTCTGCTATTTTCTATCTTAACCACTTATGCCCAAACACAAATTGAGGACACCTCTAAAGAGTCAGAAATTTCAACCAACCTGTTAGATTTGGTCATTGCAGGAACTTTAAATGTGAATTATGAGCGTTTATACGACAACAATCAATCGCTATATATTGGTGCTAACTTCTTCGATAGTTATGCATATTATGATGTTGGTTATATTGATAAAACTACAGCTATGAGTTTAAATGCGGCATATCTTGTTTATTTCTCAAAGCATAAAGACCATGCCGGTTTTTTCTTTTTTCCACAACTTAAAGCAAGAACAGGGGAAATTTCGGTGGAAGACAGCTACTATTATTATAATGATGATTTTTCTGAATCTTATGTTGAAGATAAATATACTTATGATGTGTCAGGTATTTCTGCAGGATTTGGGATTGGCCATAAATGGATGTTTAGCAATAAATTCACCTTAACACTTAAAGGTGATGTAGCAAGAAACTTAGGGAATTTTGATACCGATTATTTAAGTAATGTTGAATTACGATTTGGTGTTAACTTTGGTTATCGTTTTTAACAGTTAATATATTTATAAAAACAAAATGTCCAAATGATTAGAATTTGGACATTTTTAGTATTTGAGATTCCTTCCCAATAATTATCGGGATTCGCAGGAAATTATTATTTCATTTTCTTCAGCCAATGCTTCACATCAACCTCAGCTTTTATAATATCTTTTAAATCTTCAATCTTCACACGTTTTTGTTCCATAGTATCTCTATGACGAATGGTAACCGACTGATCTTCTAAAGTATCATGATCTACGGTAATACAGAATGGTGTTCCGTTAGCATCTTGTCTTCTATAACGTCTTCCAACGGCATCTTTTTCATCGTAAGTGACGTTAAAATCCCATTTTAAATCTTCAACAATTTGTTTTGCGATTTCTGGCAAACCATCCTTTTTAACTAATGGTAAAATCGCTGCTTTATTAGGCGCTAAAACTGCTGGTAATTTTAAAACGGTTCTTGTAGTATTGTTGTCTAATTCTTCTTCAACCAAAGCATTTGAAAAAACAGCCAAGAACATACGATCTAAACCAATAGACGTTTCTAAAACATAAGGCGTATAACTTGCGTTATCTTCATGGTCAAAATACTGTAATTTTTTACCTGAAAATTCTTCATGTTGTTTTAAATCGAAATCGGTACGTGAGTGAATACCTTCTAACTCTTTAAACCCAAAAGGAAATCTAAACTCAATATCTGTCGCAGCATCTGCGTAATGCGCTAATTTTTCGTGATCGTGAAAACGGTAGTTCTCTTCACCTAAACCAAGAGATTTATGCCATTTTAATCGTTCTTCTTTCCAATACTCAAACCACTTTAACTGTGTACCTGGTTTTATGAAATATTGCATTTCCATTTGCTCAAACTCACGCATTCTAAAAATAAACTGTCTTGCAACAATCTCGTTTCTAAAAGCTTTTCCGGTTTGTGCTATTCCAAAAGGAATCTTCATACGTCCTGTTTTCTGAACGTTTAAGAAGTTTACAAAAATACCTTGTGCTGTTTCTGGTCTTAAATATAAGTCAATTGCTGTATCGGCAGAAGCACCAAGTTTTGTTCCAAACATTAGGTTAAATTGCTTAACATCTGTCCAGTTTTTACTTCCTGCAACAGGACAAGCAATCCCCAATTCTTCAATTAAGGCTTTAACATCAGCTAAATCTTCTTTTTCTAAAGACTGACCTAAACGTTTTAAAATTGAATTGATTTTTTCTTGATAACCTACTACACGTGGATTAGTTGATAAAAACTCATCTTTATCAAAAGCATCACCAAAGCGTTTTGCTGCTTTTTTGACTTCTTTTTCAATTTTAGTTTCAATTTTAGCACAATAATCTTCCACTAAAACATCTGCTCTATAACGTTTTTTAGAATCCTTATTATCAATTAAAGGGTCACTGAATGCATCTACGTGTCCAGAAGCTTTCCAAGTGGTTGGGTGCATAAATATTGAAGCATCTAAACCCACAATATTATCGTGCATTTGAACCATTGATTTCCACCAATAGTCTCTAATATTTTTCTTTAATTCTACTCCATTTTGAGCATAATCGTACACTGCGCTTAGTCCATCGTAGATTTCACTACTCTGAAACACGTAACCATACTCCTTTGCGTGAGAGATTACTTTTTTAAATTGATCGTCGTTTGCCATAATACTGCAAAAATAAAAAACCGCTCTGACTAACAGAACGGTTTTTCAAAAATTATATGTTTAATTGTATGAATTATTTATTTAAAATTGAGACTTGTACTTCCAAGCTTTACATTTTCATGAAAAACATTAATAAAGTAGCTGCCTTTTAAAAAAGGTTGATCGTCATTATCGGCAACTATTGCAATACAAATTTCTAAATTTTCCTTCTTGTAAGTTACAATTTCTTTATGACTGTAATTTAATGAGGTGCTTCCGAAAAACACTTCACCTTTATCTGAAACAACATTACCCTGAGGACTTACAACTTGTATATAAATATCTTTTTGCCCTTCTATAGACAACGGGTTTTCATTTAAGGTAACACAAACGTCAATGGCATTGGCGCGTTTTGCACGTTCGGTGAATCGCTTTTTACCCGACCTTAACCTGTACGATTGCGCATTAATATTACTAGCTCTTAATACAGCAGCATTATCAATGGTTTTATAAAGCGAATCGTTAACTTCTTCTAATCCGGTAATCGTAACTGTGTTATTCTTAATAGTCTTTAATGCGTAGCGTTTTTCATTCTGCAATTTCTTATTAGCAGAATTTAAAGAATCTATAGTACGAAGCAAAACCTTACTTTTAGATTTTAATACGACAAGCTGATCTTTATATTTAGCAATTATAGATAAATCACTTTTTAACAACCGTAACGAATCTAAAGCATTACTAGTCTCTAATTTCGCAGCTTGGAGCTGAGTTGTCATAAAATTATAGTCTTGGCTAAGTGCGTCATAACTAGATAGCAAATCTGCTAATTCAGTTTCTATCAAAACTTTTTCTTGTTTTAAGAACTCTTCGTAAGCATCAATAGATTGATTTTTATTAAAACTATAAATTCCTAAAACGGTTAAAACGACTAATAAAGAACTAATAATTAATCTATAATTAAATAGCTGAGGGTTAACTATCATTATTAATTTTATTAATTTATAGCGAAATTAGAGCTAATTGAAGTCTGATTTTATTTTAATCGACAAAATGATGAAAAACTTGTTAAACTTGTTCTTTCCTAAGGTTTGTGAAGCCTGCAATAACGTTTTAACCGATAACGAGGTCGTTTTATGTACAACATGCAGACATCATTTACCTGTCACTAATTTTCATTTTGACAATACTGAAGATGTAAAAAAAATAGTTTACGGACGCGTAAAATTAGAAAATGCAACAGCCTTATTACATTTTTCGAAAAAAGGAATTGTTCAGCAAATACTTCATAATTTAAAGTATAGAGGTCATGAAGATATTGGACGGTTTTTTGGCGAATGGCTTGGAGCAGAATTAGCAACTGTAGAGGCTTATAAACACATCGATGTTGTGGTCCCTGTACCTCTATATAAATCTAAGTTAAGAAAACGTGGCTATAACCAAGTGGCGAAATTTGCAAAAGAAATTGCAAACGCACTGCATGCAGACTATAACGACACGGTTTTAATCAAAATAAAATCGACTAAAACACAAGTTTTTAAAGGACGTTTAACACGTTGGAATGACGATGGAGCATTATTTGATATTTCCGAAAACAAATCATTGGAAGGAAAACATATTTTACTCGTTGATGATATCATTACAACTGGCGCAACGGTTGAAGCTTGTGCTACCGTTTTGTTAAAAATTGATAATATTAAGTTAAGTCTTGCAACTATGGCAATTGCGGATTAATTTTTTCGTTTCTAAATAAATTATATTGTTTCTTTGTGCTAAATTATTTTGAATAGATGCGTTTATCATTACTGCGAGTTTTAAGTCTGATTTTAATTGCAATATGCATTGCAAGTTGTGCTAATCGTGGTACTCCAACAGGAGGAGAAATAGATATTTTACCACCAGAAATAACACAAGCTGTCCCAGAAAATTTTTCGACCAATTTTAAAGGAGATGAAATTAAAATTTACTTTAATGAATACGTTAAAATACGAGATCTTAGAAAACAACTTATTGTATCTCCGCCTATGGATACGGATCCTATTGTAACACCAATGAGTGGTGCGAGTAAATACATTACAATTAAAATAATTGATACTTTAGAAGCCAATACAACCTATGCATTTAATTTTGGAGAAAGCATTGTAGATAACAACGAAGAAAACCCTTATCCTTATTATCGCTACGTGTTTTCTACTGGAAGCACTATAGATTCTTTAGCTGTAAAAGGTTATGTTGTAGATGCACTGCAGGAAAAACCAGACACTTTTATTTCTGTAATGTTGTACGAGGTAGATTCTACTTATACGGACTCTATTATTTATAAAGAAAAGCCACGATATATTACTAACACATTAGACAGTGTTACCACATTTAGTATCGATAATATTAAAGCCGGAAAATATAAACTGATTGCGTTAAAGGATGAAAATTCTAATTATTTGTTCAATCAGAAAAACGATAAAATAGGTTTTAAAGAGGACTTTATAACAGTACCAACCGATGACACTTATGAGCTTAAACTTTTTAATGAAGAAGTAAACTATAAAGCCTTTAGGCCATCACAAGATGGTGAAACACGACTTATTTTTCCGTATGAAGGTGATTATGAATCCATGCGAATTAAAGTGCTTGGAGAAACACCTGAAGGTTACAAGTCTCGCATTGTTAAACACCCAACAACAGATACCCTATATTATTGGTACAAACCAAAATTTGAGATTGACACGACGTTCTTTACTGTCACCAATAACAAACAGATAGACACGTTTAAACATCGTTTTAGAACCATAGAAGGAGACTCTTTAACTCTTAAACCTGTTACACAAGGTATCCTAAATTTTGATGAAGATTTTACGATGGAATCTAATATTCCGTTATCTAAAATTGACACTACTAAGATTAAAATAATAAACAAAGATTCTTTAGCGGTACCGTTAAAAGTAGAGTATGATTCTATTTTTAACACGTATAAATTTCCAATTGACAAGCAAGAAGATGAGAAATACAATTTCACTATGCTTCCAGGTGCATTTACCGATTTCTATGAGGGCACTAATAAAGACACTTTAAATTATTCTATTAGAACCAAAATGAAATCTGAATATGGAAATATTAGAGTCAATATTAGAAACGCTAAATTTCCATTAATTGTTCAACTTGTTAATGAACAAGGCAAAGTTATGTACGAACGCTATGCGAAAGATTCGCCTGTTGTAGAATTCAGAAATTTAGTACCAAGACGATACAAATTAAGGGCCATTTTCGACACCAATGAAAATGGAAAATACGATACTGGTAATTTCTTATTAGGTATTCAACCAGAACGTGTTAGTTACTCAGAACCTATAGAAGAAGTGCGCTCTAATTTCGATTTTGTTGAAGAGTTTACGCTTTTAGATTAAACCCGTCTCTATCGTTTAAAAAATTCAGCTTTTCACGGTATTTAGTAATGACATCTTTTTCTAAAACCACGATTGCAGTAGCGTCTTGGTCTTCAGATAAATTATCCATTCTATTTCCTAAAACATCATAAGCTACTGAATGCCCTGAATACTCATGGTTATTACCATCTAATCCTACTCTATTGACGCCAATACAATAGGTCATATTTTCAATGGCTCTTGCTTGCAACAAGGCATCCCAAGCAGCAATTCTTACTTTAGGCCAATTGGCAACATAAATTAAAAGATCGTAGTCTTCAGCATTTCTTGCCCAAACAGGAAAACGTAAATCGTAACAGACCAACGGACAAATTTTCCAACCTTTATAATTGAAAATTACTTTTTCAGTTCCGGCCGTATAGACTTTGTGCTCACCAGCCAAAGTAAAAGTATGACGCTTATCGTAGGTTGTAATTGCGCCAGAAGGCTCAACGCAAACCATTCGATTATAAAACTTATTATTTTCAGAAATTACAAGACTTCCCATAATAACCGCATCCTTATCCTTAGCTAATTGCTTTAACCATGCCATTGTTTTTCCATCCATTGTTTCAGCAACAGATTCAGGATTCATTGTAAAACCAGAGGTAAACATTTCTGGTAAAACAATAAGATCGACACCTGTTGAAATGGCATCGATCTTATGATACAATAAACGCCTATTCTCTTCTGGGTTTTCCCAAGCTAAAGACGTTTGTATTAAGGCTACGTTTAATACGTTAGGCATAGTTACATTTTTTGTTTTGCTTTTGTAAGCTTTTCTGTGAGCTTGTCAATTTTATCAAGCCACTTTCCTTCATCTACAGGTGACAATTTACCTTTTCTTTTTAACTTTTCATATTTCTTCTGAGCCTTTTCTAATTTGTCTTCGGCTTTTTCAAATTTCTTTTGAAGCTTTTCCTTTTTCTTTATTTCCTTCTCAGCTTTCTTTTGTGCTTTTTCTTCCTTTTTCCGTGCCTTTTCAGCTTTTTTATTCTCTTTTTCTAGTTTTTCGGCAACGTCTTCCTTTTTCTTTAAAGCTTTCTCTTCCTCCTTCTTTGCTTTTTTAGCCTCTTTTATTGCTTTAGCTTCTTCCTTTTTTAACTTTTCTGCTTCAACTTTAGCCTTTTCTACAAGTTTAATTTTTTCTGAAATTACAGCAGCTTCTTTAAAAATTAAGGTCTTTTCTTCAAGACTTAAGGTTTCAGTTACATCTTGTCCGTCTTTAAAGATTTTCTCATTTTTTACCTCATAAGTTTTTCCGTCTTTTACAACTTCCTGAGCAAACGAGTTTAAAGATAGGGCTACGAATAATAGGAGTATATAATATTTCATTGTTTTGGAGTTTATTGTTCATTTATAAGACACAAAAATGCTTAAAAAGTAACATCTAAAATTACGTTTAAAGTTTATTTTTTGCTTCATTTACGTCTTCTTTTATTTTTTCGAGTTTTTCTTTCCAGTCTTCGATATCATTAGGTGAAAGTTTACCTTCTTTCTTCAATTTTCTAAACTTATTCCTTTTGTCGTTGTAACGCGCTTTAATTGTTGCGTAATTATCGCGTGCATCTTGTGATTCTTTAAGACTGTCCTCCAATGTTTCTAGTTCTTCTTCTAGTTCCTTTTGCTTATTTTCTGCTGCTTCCTGGATGTTTTCTTGTTCTTCAATGGCATCTTCTAATTCCTTTTGCTTCTTGTCAAAAGCCTTTTTTGCGTTTTCTTTTCTTTCAAGAACAGTATTTATCGCTTCTTTTTCTTCCGCACTCAAGTTTTTAGTGACGTTATTTCCGTCATTTTTAATGGTGTTTCCTTTTACTTCATACACTTTACCTTCATCTGTAATGACACGTTCACTGCTTCCGCAAGACAACATTAAGACTAAAGAAAAGCACATTATTATATTTTGAAATTTCATAGTTATAGTATGTATTGGTTCTATTTTTTTAGACACCCAATAACACATAAAGTCACGATTTTACGAAAGTTTTAACATTAGATCCTATTCATAATTTCTGCCGCTTGTAGTAGTGTTTCATCTGTTTTTGCAAAACAAAAACGCAACACCTTTTCATCTTTCCCATTGTCATTAAATACAGATAGTGGAATTGAAGCCATCTTAAACTCTTTGGTTAATCGTTTTGCAAAATCTACATCGTATTCATCTGTAATCTCAGAATAATCTAAAACTTGAAAATAGGTGCCTTTTGAAGGTTGAAACTTAAAGCGCGATTCTGAAATTAATTTTAAAAACAAATCGCGTTTCTGTTGAAAAAAAGCATTTAAACCCAAGTATGTTTCTGAATCTTGCATATAATCTGCAATCCCTTTTTGCGACGGATGGTGTACCGAAAAGACATTAAACTGATGCACTTTTCTAAACTCTGACATTAAGTAATCTGGCGCACAGCAATAGCCAATTTTCCAACCTGTGTTATGAAATGTTTTTCCGAAGGAAGCCGTTATAAAACTGCGTTGTTTTAAATCTTGAAATAAACAAACACTTTGGTGCTGAGCATCATCAAAAACGATATGCTCGTATACCTCATCACTCAAAACAATAATGTTGGTACCATTTGTCAATTTTTGAAGTTGTAGCATATCCTCTTTAGACCAAATCGTTCCACTAGGATTGTGCGGCGAATTAATAATTATCATTTTGGTTTTAGACGATATTTTTGAAGCCACCTCATCCCAATTCACTTTATAATTAGGTGCTTCTAATTGAACAGCGATTGTTTTTCCTCCATTAATTTCAATAGCGGGTTGGTAACTATCATATGCAGGTTTAAAAATGATAACCTCATCATTTTTGTTTACAAATGCCGAAATAATAGTATATATCGCTTGGGTTGCACCTGCCGTTACTGTAATTTCCTTTTCAGGGTGATAATGGCTTTTATAAAGTAACTCATATTTATGAGCAATCGCCAGACGCAAGTCTAAATTACCAGCCATTGGTGCATATTGATTGTAACCTGTATTCATAGCATTGGCTACCAAATCATTCAACTTTTTCGAACTGGGAAAATCAGGAAATCCTTGTGATAAATTAATAGCATTATGTTGTTTTGCCAAAGCACTCATCACCGTAAAAATTGACGTGCTTGTATTCGGTAATTTAGATTTAAAATTCATGAAATTATATGCTTTATATGCTAAAACATTAAAGATATAAAACAAGCTTTTCTATCTTTACAAAAACTAATAAAATATTAACTATGCGCTTATTAAAAATTCTTTTTCTTTTTGTTGCTTTTCAAGTTTCAGCCCAACAAGGTGGTATGTGGATTCCTTCACTTTTAGAAGGCATGAACGAAGACGAAATGCAAAGTTTGGGTAGTAAATTAACGGCTCAAGATATTTACGATGTTAACAATTCTAGCTTAAAAGATGCTATTGGTCATTTTAATGGTGGTTGTACTAGTGAAGTGATTTCAGATCAAGGTTTAATCCTTACCAATCACCATTGTGGATACAGTCAAATTCAATCGCATTCCTCTTTAGAAAACGATTATTTAAAAGATGGTTTTTGGGCCATGACTAAAGACGAAGAATTACCTAACGAAGGTTTATTCATTGAATTTATTGTAAGTATTCACGATGTATCTGATGTGGTTTTAAAAGGTATAACCGATAGCATGACTGAAAAAGAGAAGCAATCTCAAATTTCTAAAAACAGTAATGCTGCCATGAAAACCTGGCCAAGAGAATCGTGGCAAGATGTAAAAACAAAAGCCTTTTATGAAGGTAATCAATACTTCCTTTTCGTCACAGAGCGTTTTGAAGATATCCGTTTGGTGGGTGCTCCTCCAACTAGTATTGGAAAATTTGGAAGTGACACTGATAACTGGGTGTTTCCACGACATACCGGTGACTTTTCATTATTTAGAATATATGCCGATGAAAATAACCGTCCGGCAAAATACAGTAAGGATAACAAACCATACACACCAAAACACTACCTTCCAGTATCATTAGATGGTGTAGAAGAAGGAGATTTTACTATGGTTTTTGGTTTTCCAGGGACTACAGAAGAATATCTTCCGGCTGTTGCGATTGAGCATATTACTAAAGAATTTAACCCAACCAATATTGCTATTAGAGAATCGGCTTTACAAGTCATTGATGAAAAAATGAAAGCAAGTGACGAAGTACGAATTAAGTATGCATCTAAACAAGCCCGAATTGCTAACTCTTGGAAACGATGGATTGGCGTTAATTTAGGTATCGAAAAAAGTAATGCTGTAGAACAACGTAGAGCCTTTGAAGCTACATTCACTAAAGCTTTAAAAGAAAAAGGATTAGAAGAAAAATACGGCCATATTCTACCAGAATTTGATAAGTTATACAAAGATTTTGCCGCTATAAATATTAAGCGCCGAAACTTTATAGAAGTCTTTTTAACCACCAATGAGTTGATGCAAATGACTTTTAGAGCTTACCAAGTAGAACAAGCTTTAATTGAAAACCCTGCAATACTTGAAAGAGGAAAAGAAGTTTTAACGGGCCAATTAAGAGGTATTCATAAAAACTACGATGCAGATTTAGACAAAGGTGTCTATAAAAATGTCATGCCACTTTATACGGATAATGTAGATGCTTCTATTTATGAAAAAACAGCCTTTACTAATTTAGATTCCGCTTTACAATTATTAGAAGGTGATGCGGAAACCGTGATAAAAAATCTTAACAATGATACGGCCTATGCCTATGCTAAACCTATTATCGCTGAGTTTTTTGAATCGATTAATCCAGAATACGAAGATAAAAACACACCAATTACAGCCTTACAAACACAATACATGACGGCCTTAATGGAAGCATTACCTGAAGAACGTTACTTCCCAGATGCTAACAGTACACTGCGTGTTACTTACGGACAAGTTAGAGGCTATTCGCCAAGAGATGCTGTATATTACAGTCCGGTGAGTTACTTAGATGGTGTCATTGAAAAATACGTTCCTGGCGATTATGAATTTGACGTCCCACAAAAACTGATTGAGTTATACGAATCTAAAGATTATGGTCAATATGCTGACAGCAACGGAAAAGTACCGGTTTGTTTCTTAGGAACGAATCACACTACAGGTGGAAACTCTGGAAGTCCTGCTATTGATGCACATGGAAACTTAGTGGGTTTAAACTTTGACCGTGTTTGGGAAGGGACTATGAGTGACATGAATTACGATCCAGAAATCTGCCGTAACATCATGGTCGATTTACGTTATGTGCTTTTTATTATTGATAAATATGCTGGCGCAAAACATTTGATTGATGAGATGGATTTGGTGCATCCTAAGGCTGATGGCTCTAAGTCAAAGAAAAAGAAGAGGAATAAACGAAAGAAACGTAGTTAGTTAGCAGTTAACAGCTATTATTAGAAACGAAATTTATTAGACCTCATCGTTTTTTAACGGTGAGGTTTTTTTGTGTTTGACATTTTCGCTTCTCGATACAATTCCTCATTCTTCGGAATCACTCGAAGTGACACTCTGATTTCACATTAAATGTAAAGAACAAAAAAATCCCAAACATTGCTGCTTGGGATTTGAGATTTAATTTTTGGAATTTAGACTAAGAGATTCCTGCTTTCGCAGGAATTTGTTAGTATCTGTAATGCTCAGGCTTATAAGGTCCTTCAACCTTAACACCAATATAATCAGCTTGATATTCTGCTAATTCAGTTAGCTCAACACCAATTTTTTCTAAGTGTAATTTCGCTACTTTTTCATCTAAATGCTTTGGTAACATGTACACGTCATTCTCGTACTTGTCACTGTTTTTCCAAAGTTCAATTTGTGCTAAGGTTTGGTTGGTAAACGAGTTACTCATTACAAAACTTGGATGACCTGTTGCACAACCTAAGTTTACTAAACGACCTTCAGCAAGAACGATAATATCATTACCATTCACATTGTATTTATCAACTTGTGGCTTAATGGTGTCTTTAGTATTGCCATGCGTTTTGTTTAACCAATCCATTTGGATTTCGTTATCAAAGTGTCCAATGTTACAAACAATAGTTTTGTCTTTCATGGCCTCAAAATGCTCAGCTCTAACGATATCTTTGTTTCCAGTAGTTGTAATAACAATATCAGAGTTACCAACAACAGTTTCTAATTTCTTCACTTCAAAACCGTCCATTGCCGCTTGTAAAGCACAAATTGGGTCAATTTCTGTAACCGTAACAATAGAACCAGCACCTTTAAAAGAAGCAGCAGTTCCTTTACCAACATCACCATAACCACAAACCGTTACACGTTTTCCGGCTAACATAATATCAGTTGCTCTACGAATCGCATCTACTGCAGATTCTTTACAACCATATTTATTATCAAACTTAGATTTTGTTACAGAATCATTAACGTTAATAGCTGGCATAGTTAAAGTACCATTTTTAACTCGCTCGTATAATCTATGAACTCCAGTAGTTGTTTCTTCAGACAATCCTTTAATTCCAGCAGATAACTCTGGGTATTTATCTAAAACCATGTTGGTTAAATCACCACCATCATCTAAAATCATGTTTAATGGCTTACGATCTTCACCAAAGAATAAGGTTTGTTCTATACACCAATCAAATTCTTCTTCAGATAATCCTTTCCATGCATAAACTGCAGTTCCTGCAGCAGCAATGGCAGCAGCAGCCTGATCTTGCGTAGAGAAAATATTACAAGAACTCCAAGTCACTTCTGCACCTAAAGCTTGTAACGTTTCTATTAAAACCGCAGTTTGGATCGTCATATGCAAACATCCTGCAATACGTGCACCTTTTAAAGGTTGCTCGTTTTTATATTCTTCACGCAAACTCATTAAGCCTGGCATTTCTGCTTCAGCCAATTCAATCTCTTTTCTTCCCCAAGCCGCAAGCGACATATCTTTTACCTTATTAGGTACGTAAGCAACTGTTTTTGTACTCATATCTTTTTCTTTGTTTTTATATTTTAAAACGCCTTTGGGTTTAACACTTAAATAGTTAAATTCGCTACATCAAAAATGCCAAATTCGCCTTAGGCGATGCAAAGATAATCATTATCATTAACAATTCTAAATGCCACTATATAAATCCATTAGTGTAAATTCACAAACTACTGTTAAAATCTGGAAGATTGAAGAATCGTACGACGCTCTATTTCAGCCTTTAGATTTAAAACCACAAAGTTTAAAGCGCGTTTTAGGTATGAAAAGTGAACTACACCAACGTGGCTTTTTGAGTGTAAGACATTTGCTGCATGAGTTTGGTTATACCGATCAAGATTTGTTCTATGACGATAACGGAAAACCTCATCTTAAAGACGGAAAGCACATTTCAATTACGCATTCGTTTACATTTTCAGGCATTATAGTGAGTGATAAAGAAGTGGGAATTGATATTGAAAAACAACGTGAAAAAATAAAAATCATAGCTCATAAGTTTGTAGACTATGAGTTCAGTTATTTAAACACCATAGATGAAGATTCCATTAGAAGATTAACCGTGATTTGGGGCATTAAAGAATCACTTTATAAACTTTTTGCGACACCAGGCATGTTATTTAAAGAGCATTTTTTAGTGATTCCGTTTATGGTTGAAGATGGAAAAACCGTAGCTTGGATAGATTATAAAGGTAAAAAATACAGATATACAACAGCGTTTTTAGAATTTGAAGGATTTACTTGTGCCTATGTCGTTCCGTAATGAATAGTATTTACCAAAATATAATAACGTCAAGTGCTAAAAATGAAAAACTTTTGGCTGTATTAATCGATCCTGATAAGATGACCTTATATGCCGTTTCAGGATTTATCTCTAAAGTGAATCAATCTATAGCAACCCATATTTTTGTCGGAGGTAGCGAGGTTGATAAAGGCGTAACTGAAACTTTGGTTATTGAGATAAAAAAACACACAAAGCTACCTGTTGTTTTATTTCCAGGTGATGTGATTCAGATTACGGATAAAGCTGATGGTATTTTGTTTTTATCATTAATTTCTGGTCGGAATCCAGATTATTTAATTGGTAAACAAGTAGAGGCTGTTCCTAAATTGGCAACAACTAATCTTGAAATCATTCCAACAGGCTATTTGCTTATAAAGAATGAAAAAGAAACATCTGTTGAGCGTGTCAGTAAAACAAACCCAATACAACGAAAAGATATTCAAACCATAAAAGACACAGCAAAAGCCGGAGAATTATTGGGTATGAAATTAATTTATCTCGAAGCCGGAAGTGGAGCCACACATGCTATTGAGTCTAATATCATTTCAGAAGTTAAACAACAATTACAAATACCATTAATTGTAGGAGGTGGTATTAGAGCTAAAACCGAATTAGAATCGGCTTACAAAGCTGGAGCAGACTTGGTTGTTATCGGAACAGCTTTTGAAGACGATGACACTTTTTTTGACAATTTACAAAAGTAAATTGTCATGCTGAACTCGTTTCAGCATCTTAACTAACTAGTTCCTGCAAGGTTTTAAAAATCTTGTAGGTATAATAAATTAAAAAGCTTACCGCTTTCGCGGCAAATAGTATGGAAATATCAGTAGATTTAACACTTTCGCCATTACAAGATGATTATGAAAAGCATGTCATCAATTTTATAAAAGTCTTACGCAATTCGAAATTCAAAGTTTTAGAAAACCCATTAAGCACGCAAATATTTGGAAATTACGACGAATTAATGCCCTTTTTAACACAAGAAATAAAACGTTCTTTTGAAAATGTGGATATTTCTGTCTTAACTATGAAAGTGGTTAAAACCAATAGAAGTGATTATGAGCCACATTTTTAATTTCTTTTTCGGACAGTATGCCGACTATCAAACCATAGATATTGTCTTAGAAATTGTAGCTGTAATATTTGGGTTTCTATCAGTTTTGTTCTCTAAGAAGAATAACATTTTAGTATTCCCAACAGGTATGATTAGCACCTGTATTTTTGTGTATTTATTATTAAAATGGCAACTTTTAGGAGACATGATGATTAATGCTTACTACTTTATAATGAGCGTTTTTGGTTGGTATGTCTGGACTCGAAAAGCAGATGGACAACCTGAAAACCCAATCTCTAGAACCACTAAAAAGGAAACAAAAACAAGCATCGCTATTTTTATAGCAACGCTTCTTTTTGTTTTTATAGTTTATAAAACATTTGACAAATGGACGGGTTGGGTTGCATATGTAGATACGGTTACAACGGCAACCTTTTTTGTTGGCATGTGGTTAATGGCAAAACGTAAAATAGAAAATTGGATCTATTGGATTATTGGTGATCTTATCTCTATTCCTTTGTATTTTTATAAAGGATTTACGTTCACCAGTTTTCAATATTTAGGATTTACACTAATAGCCATATTTGGATATTTAGCATGGAAGAAGCACTTAAACAACAACCTTCAAACTGCATAAAAGTAGTTTTATTTGGGCCTGAATCTACAGGAAAAACAACCTTATCTCGGCAATTAGCGAGACATTACCATTCGGTTTGGGTGCCAGAATATGCACGCGTGTACCTACAAGATAAGTGGAATAACGAGCGTAAAACTTGTGAACCTAAGGATTTACTTCCAATTGCCATTGGGCAAATAAAACTCGAAAACGAATTGGCACAAAAAACCGACTCTGTTTTAATTTGCGATACAGATCTACTTGAAACTAAAGTTTATAGTGAAGCCTATTACCAAGGTACATGTGACCCGATTTTAGAAACATATGCTCTAAAAAATTCTTATGATCTTTACTTTTTAACTTATATTGACACGCCTTGGGAAGCAGATGACCTAAGAGACAAGCCCAATGAACGTAAACGTATGTTTAACGCTTTTGAATCCGCTTTAAAAACCTATAATAAACCTTATATACTTTTAAAAGGAAATAAAAAGGAGCGCTTAGAGTTAGCTGTTAAGCATATCGACAAATTATTAATAAGCAAAACATGAGTTTTACCGAAAACGACATTATTCAAATAGAATCTCACGACTTAACTTTAACTGCCGTTAGAAAGCAAATCGAAATTTTTGAAACGGGAATTCCGCATACAAATATTTCTGATGCTGCCACGTTGAATCATGGGATTATACCCTTAAATGATGCTAGTATTAAGGAATATACCGAAACTTTTGAAGCTGAAAAAGATAAAAAGTCGATATTAAAATTTGTTCCAGCTTCAGGAGCTGCAACTAGAATGTTTAAGTTTTTGTTCCGATTTGTTGAAGAATACAATGCAAATGAACAATCTCTTAATTCATACATCAATAAAACCAATTTAAGAGAGCTTTCTCTATTTATGGTTGGTTTAGAAAAATTTCCGTTTTACCACCAAGTCTTGGAATTACTCAAGTCTAAAGGGGTTGCGTATGACACCTTATCTAATCAAGAAAAAATATGGCATTTTTCTAAAGCCATGTTAGATGAAAATCAACTTAATTTTGGAAATCAACCTAAAGGATTATTGCCATTTCACGATTATAAAAACAATCATATTTCTACTGCTTTTGAAGAGCATTTATATGAAGCTGCATTATACGCATCGAGCAATGGTGTAGCAAAACTTCATTTTACAATTTCTGAAGTTTACAAAAACAAATTTACTCAAGAGTTTAAAAGTATTCAGAGTCAGATTGAAGAAAACACAGGAGTAAAATTCGATATTTCGTTCTCATACCAACAACAGTCAACAGATACCATAGCGGTAACTTTAAAGGATAGACCTTTTAGAGATTCTAAAGGTGCATTATTCTTTAGACCTTCTGGACATGGTGCTTTACTAAAGAACTTAAATGCTTTAGATGCTGATATTATTTTTGTGAAGAATATAGATAACGTAGTAGTATATAAGTACAAGGAGGAAGTGGCAACCTATAAAAAAGTATTGGCAGGAATTCTTCTAAAATTACAATCAAAAGCATTCGAATATTTACACCAATTAGACTCAGAAGACGTTTCAGAAGCCACTTTAAATACCATCGAAAACTTTTTAACATCTGAATTAAGCATCAAAATATCAGATGAATATAAAAAATATGCCAACCGTTATAAAATTGAATACCTTCAAGAAAAACTAAATCGGCCAATTAGAATTTGTGGAATGGTTAAAAATGAAGGTGAACCTGGAGGAGGTCCTTTTTGGGTAAAAGACCATAAATCTAATCAATCACTTCAAATCGTGGAGTCGGCACAAATTAATTTAGACGACCCAAAACAAGAAAACATTCTTAAAAATGCCACGCATTTTAACCCCGTAGATTTAGTCTGTGGCGTAAAAAATTACAAAGGAGAAAAATTTGATTTAGAACAATATGTCGATCATAATGCATCATTTATCACCAAAAAAACGAAGAATGGTAAAGATTTAAAAGCCTTAGAATTACCTGGTCTTTGGAATGGCAGTATGGCAGATTGGACCACTATTTTTGTCGAAGTTCCAATTATCACATTCAACCCAGTAAAAACCGTCAATGATTTATTAAAAACACCACACCAAACCAAATAATTGTGGACACAGAGTTACTTAAATCTGAATTAAACTATAAATTCGTTCGAAGCTCTGGCAGTGGAGGCCAACATGTAAATAAGGTCTCTTCTAAAGCAGAATTATACTTTGACCTTAAAAACTCAGCCGTATTTAACGACGACGAAAAACAAAAACTATTAGAATTCTTCACTAATAGATTGACTAAAGACGGTAATTTAATTCTCGCTTGTGACGAAAGCCGAAGCCAGTTTAGAAATAAAGCTTTGGTGACTCAGCGGTTTATAGAATTAATTCAAGAAGGATTAAAGGAAAACAAAAAACGAATTCCCACCAGAATTCCTAGAAAGGCAAAAAAGAAACGTTTAAAAAATAAGCGCATCACTTCTGAAAAAAAGGCGAATCGGAAACCACCAAAAGTAGATTAAATCCCAAAATTGAAAAATCAACTTCCAATGTACTCACGCTAAGTATCAGTGCCGCAAATCGGTACGATTACCCCTTGCTTTTTCTTTGTCGTATTCAAAAAAAAATTAGTATTCATTATTCTAAAATCTAAAATCTATTATATCTTTGCCGCGTTCTCAATAAAGGGGTGCCTATTATCGGCTGAGATCATACCCATTGAACCTAGAACAGGTAATGCTGTTTAGGAAACGAGCTTAAAGAAAGTGTCCTGAGGACATTTTTAGCGCGTGCGATAAGGTTATCAATGTTTATTTTTTTACTTCTGAATCTTGATATACTTTAATATTCATGTATAGATTCAAAATAAAAAATAACATGTAACTAAAGTACTTGCTTGTAGCTCAAAAACATATTTATTAACCCAGAATAATGACCTCTTTTTATTCGATTATAATACTATAGTCGTATGAAATTTTTATTCAACAATCTCTCAAAAAAAAGTAGGCAGAGATTATCACTTTCAATTGCATTTTTAGGAATTTGTTCAGTTTATGGACAAGAAAAACAACAAGATTCTACTAAAGTTGAAAAACTAGACGAAGTTCTTGTTAAAGCCGTCCGTGTAGACGCAAAATCGCCAATTACGCACTCCAATGTAACTAAAGAAGACTTGGAAAAACGTAATTTAGGGCAAGACATTCCGATGTTACTTAACTTTTTACCTTCGGTAGTAACCACAACAGATGCTGGTGCAGGAGTTGGTTACACAGGTATTAGAGTGCGTGGAGTTAGCTCACAATCTACCAACATTACTATAAACGGTATTCCTTATAATGATGCCGAATCCTTAGGGACATTTTGGGTGAATCTTGGTGACTTCGCATCCTCTACGGAAAGCTTACAACTGCAACGTGGTGTGGGAACTTCAACCAATGGTTCTGGTGCTTTTGGTGCGAGTATTAATGTTTTAACAGATGCCATTTCTAAAGAAGCTTCTGGTGAAATTGCTAATTCCTTTGGAAGTTATAATACGAGAAAACACACCGTTAAGTTTAGCACAGGATTGCTAAATGATCATATAGAAATTGCTGGTCGTTTATCTAATATAGCTTCAGATGGTTATATAGATCGTGCTTCGGCAGATTTAAAATCTTACTTTTTACAAGGGTCTTATGTTGATGATAATACCTTAATAAAAGCCATTACTTTTGGTGGTAAAGAAGTCACATATCAAGCTTGGAATGGTCTTGAAGACTTAGACAAATTAGAAAACGACCGAACGTATAATACAGCTGGTGAATACACTGATAATAATGGCGACACACAGTTTTATGATAATGAAGTTGATGATTACAAACAAGATCATTACCAGTTGCACTGGAATCAGCGTTACGACAACCAATGGTCTACCACATTAGGTTTAAACTACACCAAAGGTCAAGGTTTTTTTGAGCAATATAAAGACGATGAAGATTTTAGCGATTACGGTCTAGAACCACTAGATTTTAATGGTGAAATAATAGATGAAACGGATTTAATTAGAAGACGTTGGTTAGATAATGATTTTTATGTTATTAACGCCAACGTGAATTATAAAGCTAATAATTTAGATTTATATTTTGGAGGTTCATTTAGTCACTACGATGGCGATCATTTTGGTGAAGTGATTTGGTCAGAATACGCAAGTCAGACCGAAATTAGAGATCGTTATTATGATGGCAATAGTATAAAAAATGACTTGTCTTTATTTTCAAAAGCGAATTATAGATTAAATGAAAAAGTAAGTCTGTTTGGAGATTTACAAGTAAGAAACGTCACCTATAAAACGACTGGAACAACATCTGATATTGTAGAGTTTGCTGTAGATAAGGATTTTACTTTTTTCAATCCAAAAGCCGGAATCACCTATTCATTAAATACAGGTAATGATCTATATTTCTCTTATGCTAGAGCAAACAGAGAGCCAAACCGAACTGATTTTGAAACCGATGAAAACATAAAACCTGAACAACTGAATGATTTTGAATTGGGTTGGAGACACAAAAAAGGCAACTTTATATTTAACGCCAACGCGTATTACATGTTTTACAATCAGCAATTGGTATTGTCTGGTCGTTTAGATGATGTTGGAAATCCAATACGAACAAATAGCGGAGAAAGTTACCGTTTAGGTTTAGAACTGGAAGCAATAATTCCGGTGAGCTCTCAACTGACTTTACAACCTAACATGACACTTAGTTCTAATAAAAACAATGAGACTGTTATTTCATTTGATGACGAATTACAAAATTTGGGTAAAACAGACATCTCATTCTCACCAAGTATAGTGGCTTCAAATGCTATTGTTTTCCGACCTATTGACAAGCTTCAAATGGCCTTGTTAAGCAAGTTTGTTGGTGAACAATATATGAGTAATACGGAAGCTGACTTGTCTAAATTAGATAGTTTCTTTATCAATGATTTCAACATTAATTATACTTTAAAAACAGCTTCAATTTTCGACGAAATTGTATTTTCAGGTTTAATCAATAATATATTTAATGTAGAATATGTGTCTAATGGTTATTATTATACCTATGACGATACTTGGTCAAGTCCAACTAGTGTAACCACTATTGAAGGTGCTGGATTTTATCCACAAGCCACAACAAACTTTTTAGTTGGAGTGACTATGAAATTTTAATCACTTACATAATATGTATTATTTCCGATAGCTTCAACTCTGTATGGTTTTAATGTACAGGGTTGAGGATTATCGTTTAAGGGTGTACCAGTTATTAAACTATACTCATTACCATCTTCGCAACCACAAACGGCATTTAAACCGACAATGGTTAAAGAAGAACAAGACGAAGGCGTATGGCTAGGATCTGCACCATCCCAAGCTAAAATAGAATCTGCATTGGTTCTAACTAAGATAATTCCTCTATTACCAAACCCTTCTACTCTAACCGCATTTACAGGAAATAAAAGTTGATTATACTGAGGAAGATTAAGATTTACCGTTAGGTTAACACCAACATCTAGCAAGAAGTTACAGTTGTATTTTGGATCATTTTTACTACAACCAAAAATAACCACACAACTAAGTATTAAAAATAATTTCTTCACAACTCTATTTTTTTTAATGTTTTGAAATTTAGTAGATTAAAACAAAAAAACGTTTTAACCCACGAGAATGCTCGCTTTGCTTAATCAATTTTTAAATTATTAACATTCTTAATGCATTTTAACTTCAAAATTTGAAGCGCAATTTACTATTAATTAAACAATACCGTAAATATTTTATATATTTGCATAGTAATCTCGTCAGCGCGAGGTTTTTTTTATGCTAACATTATAATTACACTATAACAAACTTCTAAGAAGCACAAAATATCTACTGTTATTTTTGAGCCTGTCTGATTTTCGGACGGGCTCAAAAATGATAAAGAATTTGCTTTTTAGAACGTGTTATATTTAAAACGATTAAATTATGAGTAAAGTATCTTATTACACAGCTGAAGGTTTAAAAAAATTAAGAGACGAATTAAGCCAACTTAAAGATGTGGAACGTCCTAAAGCATCACAAGCAATTGCAGAAGCTAGAGACAAAGGTGATTTAAGTGAAAATGCAGAATATGATGCTGCAAAAGAAGCACAAGGTATGCTAGAAATGAAGATTTCTAAAATGGAAGAAATTTTATCTGGAGCACGCGTTATAGATGAGTCGCAATTAGATTTAACTAAAGCTTTAGCACTTTCTAAAGTTAAAATTAAAAACCAAGTGAATGGTATGGAAATGACCTACACTTTGGTTGCGGAAAGTGAAGCCGATTTAGCTTCGGGAAAAATCTCTGTGAATTCGCCTATAGGTAAAGGTTTATTAGGCAAATCTGTTGGAGATGTTGCCGAAATACAAGTACCAAGTGGTATTATGAAATTTGATGTTTTAGAAATTTCGAGATAAGACCGTTCTGTGACTTATGCTGAACACGTTTTAGCAAAGCTGTAATCTCAGCAATTATTAATAAAAAGATTCCTCGTTAAAAGGAATCTTTTTATATTTATATTTAAACTAGAATCAAGACCGCTGCGCTTTTAGAACAAAGAATAAAGACTTCATACCTAAAGTGACAACATTATGGTTAATAATTAGCACGAAACATTGGTTTTACTAATAGCTTAATTAAACACTAAATATAATCAAGAAACATGGCAACACTCTTCACAAAAATAATTTCTGGCGAATTACCATCCTATAAAGTCGCTGAAACTGAAGATTTCTTTGCGTTTTTAGACATTAACCCAAATTCTAAAGGCCATACACTTTGCATTCCTAAAAAAGAAGTGGATAAAATTTTTGACTTAGACGAAGCTACGTATATGGCATTGATGAAATTTTCGCGTCGTGTTGCATTGGCTTTAGAAAAAGCGGTACCATGCGAACGTATTGGTATGTCTGTCATTGGTCTAGAAGTACCTCATGTTCATGTGCATTTAATTCCGTTGCACACTATGGACGATGCTCGTTTTACCAATAAGCAAACCGTAACACCCGAAGAGTTTAAAGCCTTAGCTAAAAAAATAGGATCGTTTTTATAAGATTCCTAACGCAAATAATACGATTACTAGTAAAACAACAACACTAGAAATAAGCAAAGCCCAAGCCATTGGTTTTAGTTTGGTAGACTTCTGTTTCATTTTAAGTCCTCTGTTGTGATAATCTACGACACGTTCAATATCATCTGTCCAACGAATTGGAAATATTTGAACTTCACAATTTAAACATCGTAATTGACAATTGGTCTCGTCCGTTATAGCTTTGTAAAGCTTAGTCTCAATTAGTTTTTGTTTAAAGGTAATTTCTAAACTATCGTTAGAATAACATTCAGGACAGTTATTACCTATCCTAGCTTCCTTTAATGTGAAAAATCGCGACGAATCCATGCTCAAATTTAAGCTAAAAATTTGATTTTATTATTTTAGGTCTAGTTTTTAGACATTGGTCATACATAAGAACCGCTGTTATTGAAGAGTTTCTTAGATGGTCTCTTTTAAAAAACACCTTATATAAACCTATTGAGATTCTTCGCTCCGCTTAGAATGACATTTAAACCTGTATCAATAAAATTTGTATTGTAGTACCATTATTAATTTCAGAAGACAAGACTTTAATTTTTCCTTTATGGTAGTCTTCCACAATTCGTTTTGCTAAAGACAGTCCAAGTCCCCAACCACGTTTTTTGGTCGTATAACCAGGTTCAAAAATTTTAGTAAACAACGACTTCGGAATTCCTTTTCCGGTATCTGATATATTAATGAATACTTTACTTTCTATCTGTGTTAATTCTAGTTTTAAATCGCCTTTACCTTTCATGGCATCAATGGCATTTTTCACTAAATTTTCAATGGTCCAACTAAAAAGTTGTTCGTTTAATTTAACCGGAATTGCTCTTTCGGGAAGTACAATTTCAAAATTAATTAACTTAGATGATCTCGATTTTAAATAGTCATAAGACGACTTCGTAACATCAACAATATCCATTGTTTTTAAAGTTGGAGCAGATCCTATTTTACTAAAACGCTCTGTTATGGTCTGAAGTCTATCAATGTCTTTTTCAATTTCTACAATGTAATCTGGATTTACATTTTCAGTTTTTAAAATTTCGGTCCAACCAACAAGCGACGATAAAGGAGTCCCAATTTGATGCGCTGTTTCCTTTGCCATACCTGTCCAGAGTTTATTTTGTTCTGCAATTTTTGAACTTCGGTAAAAGAAATAAACAACAGCTGCAAAGAGCAAAATAATGAGCAATAAAGCTAAAGGATAATATTTTAATTTATTTAATAAAGGTGAGTTGCCATAATATACAGTAGAAAAAATTTCATCCTTGTATCTTATTTGTATTGGTTCATTTTCACTTTTAAATTTTTCAATTAATTGAATAAGGTAAAGTGAATCCTGCGCTTTTTCTTCATCAATATTATTATATCCCAAACTCCCATCCTTTGAAACATTAATCATTGGTGTTGTTGTATTGCTTGATAAAATAGATAATGGCAATTCTCCAATATCTGTATTTAAATCTAACGTCTTGCTCAACTCTTTTTGAGCTAAGGACCAAGTTTTCATTTTAGAACGCTCTTCGGCTTTAAAATTTTGAAAAAACGTATAGGTATTCCAAAGAATAAGGGAAATAATAATAAAAGAGGATGCTATAATAATCCAACGGATTACATTTCGGTTGTAGCTAAAAGTCATTAGTTGGGTTTAAATCATTTTAAATATAATGTAAAATTGTTAATATTATTGTTCTTAGTTATCTCCAAAATACTTTTGTCTCCAATTCAATATAATTATATTTGTTGAAAATCAGCAAACTACATGGCTTCATTTGACCCTAAAGATCTTACAACTGGCACTTTACATGGCTATTTACTAAGTGCTGTTGCACCAAGACCAATTGCATTTGCTAGTACAGTTGATGCCAACGGAAATCCAAATTTATCGCCATTTAGCTTTTTTAACGTGTTTAGCGCTAATCCACCGATTTTGGTTTTTTCACCTGCAAGGCGTGTTAGAGATAATACCACAAAACATACATTGCATAATGTAGAAGCCACTAAAGAAGTAGTAATTAATGTGGTAAATTATGATATTGTACATCAAACATCCTTAGCAAGTACAGAATATCCTGAAGGCACCAATGAGTTTGAAAAATCTGGATTATCCATGTTAGCGTCAGATAAGGTAAAGCCTTTTAGAGTAGCAGAATCACCTATACAATTAGAATGTAAGGTAAACGATATTATTCAATTGGGAACTGAAGGAGGCGCCGGAAATTTAGTGATTTGTGAAGTGGTAAAACTTCATATTTCAGAAGAAGTTCTAAACGACGATCAAACCATAAATCAAAACGCGTTAGATTTGGTCGCAAGAGCTGGAGGCAGTTATTACAGTAGAGCAAACAAAGGTTTTTTTGAAATTCCTAAACCGTTAAAGAATATGGGAATTGGTGTAGACAATATGCCAGAACATGTAAAAAACAGCATGATCTTAACAGGAAACAATCTTGGAATGCTTGCTAACGTAGAAGCTTTGCCAAATAAAGATGACGTGAGTAAATTTGTTGAAGATATTAGTGAGCGCTATCCAGACATTAAAATAGCTTCTCACAGAGAAAAACACAAGTTAGCTCAAAATTATTTGAGCTATGGAGACGTAGAAAGTGCTTGGAAGTTATTACTTTCGTAGCCTCAAAAAAATTAAGAATAAAATAAATTATAGATTAAGCAAAAATGGAAGTACAAGGACGAATTAAAATGGTAGGAGAGACTCAAACTTTTGGTAGTAACGGGTTTAGAAAAAGAGAAGTTGTAGTAACTACAGAAGAGCAATATCCACAACATATTATGGTGGAATTTGTTCAAGATAAAACAGAGTTATTAAACAACTATAAAGAAGGTCAGCAGGTAAAAATTAACATAAACCTTAGAGGAAGAGAATGGGTAAACCCACAAGGTGAAACGAAATACTTTAACTCTATTCAAGGTTGGAGAATTGAAGCTTTACAAGCGCAAGCGCCAAGTGAAGGTATGCCTCCTGTACCACCAACAGAAGCTTTTGAACCAGTAAGTGATTTAAAAGATGATGATAACGATGATTTACCTTTCTAACCAGAAAGATTAAACACATATAGTAAAAGGATCTGTTTTTTAAATTTTAAAAACAGGTCTTTTTCTTTTTTAGTTATTTAGTTATTTAGTTATTTAGTTATTTAGTTATTTAGTTATTTAGTTAAAATTGAAATATGGTTTTAGCTTTTGCCTTGATAATTAATTTTTTATCAACTTATTAAAAAAATCAATCATAACCTACAGCACTTAAATTTGAATTCTATTTAAAACGATGCACTTTTTAACTCAAAAAATTGAATTCCCAGAGGTATCTGAAGCTTCTGCTGATGGACTTCTAGCTATTGGAGGAGATTTGTCACCAGAGCGTTTACTTTACGCCTATTCAAAAGGTATATTTCCGTGGTTTCAAGATGATGAACCAATACTTTGGTGGTCGCCAGATCCACGATTTGTTTTGTTCCCTGAAGATTTAAAGGTGTCTAAAAGCATGAAACAGGTTTTAAAAAAATCAACGTTTCAGGTTACCACAAACAAAGCTTTTGAAAGTGTTGTAGAAAACTGTGCTAATGTAAAACGGAATGACCAATATGGTACATGGATTACAGATGATATGATTAACGCTTACCTAAAGTTACATGAACTCGGTTATGCGAAATCTATTGAAGTCTGGCAAAACGATGAACTTGTTGGTGGATTATATGGTATTGAAGTTAATGATACTGTTTTCTGTGGCGAAAGTATGTTTGCTAAAGTGAGTAATGCGAGTAAAGCGGGTTTTATAACATATATTCAAAATTCTAATTACAAATTAATTGATTGTCAATTACACACCAAACACCTCGAAAGTTTAGGAGCAAAACATATCTCACGCATTGAGTTTCTAGATTTTATTAAACCTCATGGTATCTAAAACACGAGACCTCATGGTCATTCACCATACCTGTGGCTTGCATATGTGCATATATCACAGTGGAACCTACAAATTTAAAACCACGCTTTTTTAAATCCTTACTTATGGCATCACTTAACGGTGTATTTCCTGGAGCTTCTTTATAGTTTTTAATTGTATTCTTTATGGGTTTCCCATCTACAAAATCCCATATATATTTTGAAAACGACCCAAATTCTTCCTGAATCTTTACAAAAGCTTCGGCATTAGTTATCGTTGCTTTTACTTTCAACTTATTCCTTATGATACCTGCATCTTGTAATAAGTCTTCAACTTTTGAAGCGTCATACTTTACAATTGTATTATAATCGAAATTATCAAAAGCTTTTCTAAAATTCTCTCGCTTTTTTAGAACCGTAATCCAGCTTAAACCAGCCTGAAAGGTTTCTAAAATTAAAAACTCAAATAAGGTCGCATCATCATATACCGGAACTCCCCATTCTTCATCGTGATAGGCTTCATATAACGGATCACCAACACACCAACCACATCTCTGTTTTTTCATACTGTAAGGAAATTAAATTAGTGCTACTAATGTAACAACAGTTGCACAATAAACAGCAACAGATTCTTATTTTTGTTATATGAATACAGAGACACTTACTTTAAACGATATTATTTCAGAAAGTCTAAAAAATAGTATGACTTATGCTGAATATAGAGCCTTAGTTACAACTTTAGTAGAAGAGCAATCTGCAACCGGAAACGATAAATCGGAAGCTATGGTTGCATATACCCAACTAAACGATAGACGTATGAGACGTTGGGATAAAACTGCAAAAGTTGCTGACGCTACAAAATCTACAATTGAGAATTTTGATAAAAAAGTAACATGGTTGGTTATTTCTGAAAGTTGGTGTGGTGATGCTGCACATGTAATGCCGATACTTAATAAAGTGGCAGAACTCAATGATGCTATAGATTATAAAATTGTACTCAGAGATGACAACGAAGCGCTTATGGATCAGTTTTTAACTAATGGAGGGAAATCTATACCTAAGTTAATTATGTTAGATTCTGAAACCAATACTGTTTTAAACACCTATGGACCACGACCTACAGTTGCGACAAACATGGTGCAAGCTTATAAGGCTGAGCATGGTATGTTAACGCCAGAATTTAAAGAAGATTTACAGCGTTGGTATAATAAAGATAAAGGCCAATCTACTATTGAAGACTTGGTTAACTTATTAAAATAACAACTAAAATCAGGTCGCTAACCTAAGTGCTAGGTAAAGTTAAAAAAGGTCGCAAATTCAACTATTTCCCTTTAAACAAAAACGTAATGGTGCCTAATTGCTCGTTTTTGTCTGAGGTGTCAAACTGAACCGTTTCGGCATAAGAAATAGCATGATTTATTAAACACTGGTTGTTAGAATTAGAAGATCCATTGATATAAGCATCAATAACATCTCCTGACGCATTAACTCTAATACTCACTACTATTTTCCCACCAGTTTCGCATAAATATCGTGGTGTTTTATAATGCGCTAGAGTTCTACCTTTTAAAGAATAGGTAAGTGTGCTTTTTGTTTTGGCGTGTTCGTCTGCTTGTTTTTTGTTGTTAAGACGTTGTTTTAACGCTTCTTGTAGTTTTTTATACGATTGTGTTTCGTCAGAATTTAAGGCATATGCATTACTACCTGAATAGGTTTTAGTAATACTCGTTTCCTCCTGTACCTCACTTGCCTTAGCTTCTGCCATGGCTTTTGTAGTGCGTTCAAAATCATTAGCGTCAACAGTTTTAAAGTTGCGCATCATTTCTTTGTATTCCTGATCTTCGTTAAATGCTTTGTTGGTAGATTCACCGTTGATATCTTCAATCTCCTGAAGCTCTTCTTTTGTGATTTCAGGCTCTGGTTCCATAAGGTAATAACTCTCAGTTACTAAGTCATCTTGGATCTTTAACTGAAGACTAAACATACCAAAAACTACAATTCCTACTAAAAGAAATGTAATTATTGCGGCTTTATGTTTATCAACAAAATTCAGTTTAAAATAGTTTTAGTCTATTAATAGATACGAATATAACGAAGAAAAAGTTTAAGTACCCATCATAAACCCGTGTTAAATCACCCTTTAGAAGGCAAATTAGCTATAAAAGCTTCGGGAGTAAGAGCATCTTCAACTTTAAAATCACCTATACGAGTGCGACGTAATGACGCTAAATGTGCTCCAGAATTTAATGCTTTTCCAAAATCGTTTGCCAAGGATCTAATGTAAGTTCCTTTGCTACAAACCACTCTAAAATGTAACTCTAAACCACTTATTTTTGTGATTTCAAATTCGGTAATTTCTACTTGTCGCGATTTTACTTCAACCTCCTCACCTGCTCTTGCAAATTCGTACAAACGTTTTCCATCTTTTTTAATCGCAGAAAACACTGGTGGAAATTGGTCTATTTTACCAATAAATTGTTGGGTGGTAGAATAAATTAATTCCTCTGTAATATGATCTGTTGGAAAGGTTTCATTGACCTCAGTTTCTAAATCAAAAGACGGAGTTGTGCCACCTAAAGCAAAAGTCCCTGTATATTCCTTTTCTTGACCTTGAAACGTATTAATTTGCTTGGTCATTTTACCTGTACAAATCACTAATAAACCTGTTGCCAAAGGATCTAAAGTACCAGCATGACCTACTTTAATTTTTTTAATACTGAAAGCTTGTCGTATAGACCAGCGCAATTTATTAACGGCCTGAAAAGACGTCCATGTTAGTGGCTTATCAATTAATAAGACTTGTCCGGTTTTATAATCTTCTTCTGTTTTCATTTATACTAGAGACCAAATTATAGCAATAAGACCAACAACGACGCAGTAGATAGCAAAATAAGATAATTTACTTTTTTTCACCAAAGCAATCATCCAAGTACAAGCAAATAAACCTGCGACAAATGCAGCAATAAATCCAACACCTAAAGCGGTAACATTAGAACTATCATAAGTTAATTCTCCACCTAAAAGGTCTTTCGCAATTTTACCAAAAATAAGAGGGACTACCATTAAGAAAGAGAATCGTGCTGCTTTAGTTTTATCATTACCTAATAATACAGAGGTAGAAATTGTAGCTCCAGATCTCGAAATACCTGGTAGCATTGCAATAGCTTGAGAAATACCAATTACAAACGCATTAGAAAAAGATACTTTTTTCTGTGTGTCTTTCGCTTTGTCTGCTAAGAAAAGTAAAATAGCTGTAACAATAAGCATACATCCTACAAGCAAAATATTTCCGTTAAAGAGTTGTTCTAATTCTTCTTCAAAAAAGACACCAACAATAACTGCTGGTAACATGGATAAGGCGATTTTTGAAATAAACTGAAGATCTTCATTCCATTCAAATTTTAAAACTCCTTTTATAATTAGAAGAATATCCTTTCTAAAAATAACCATAGTACTTAATGCTGTGGCAAAATGAAGGACAACAGTAAATAACAAACTTTCTTTAGGTACAGAATTATCTCCAAGAATGGCTTTTCCTATTTCTAAGTGACCACTTGATGATACCGGTAAAAACTCAGTGAGACCTTGGATAATCCCTAAAATAATTGCATCTATAATTTCCATGAGGTAAAAGTATCAATTAAGAGAGTGATACGCTGTAAATGTATATAAAAAATGAATTATTTTTTTACGCCCTTTTTAGGATTTAAAAGAATAGCATAAACTTGAATACCAAAACCAATTAATACAAGTGTTGGTGCTAAACGGATACGTCTCCAGTTATAAATAGATTCATCAAAAACATTAGGATCGTCACTACCACCACCAGACATTAGGATAAACCCAACAACAATAAATGCTAAACCTATAAATAAGAATTTATAATTTTTCTTTCCGAAAATGAATTCAGATGTATTGTCTTCCTTACGTTTTTGTTCTCCCATAATCTTTAAGCTATGCTTTAATACGTTGCAAAGTAACAGATTTATTTATAAATATAAGTTCACATTAGTATTTTCCTAACATCTAGTAATACAAATGATCTGTCTTTAGGTTTAAGAAACGTTGCGTGGCGATAAATGTACTAATCCAAGTGATTAGAATGCCTAAAAGGAAAATACCAACAAATAATCCAATAATTAGCATTGAGTTCTTCAGTAATTCCAATTCTGGAAACGTTAGGTCTAAATAGTACAATACAATTGCCATTCCTCCTAAGGCGACAAGTGCACCAATAATACCAAGTTGTACACTTTTCCAAACAAAAGGTCGTCGGATAAAAGATTTGGTTGCACCAACCATTTGCATTGTTTTTATGATAAATCGTTTTGAATAAACGGCTAAACGAATAGAACTATTAATCAATAACACAGCAATTAACGTAAACAAACCACTAATAATTAATACCCAAAACGTAATTTTTTTAACGTTATCATTCATGAGTTCTACAAGATCATTATCATACCTTATTTCTTCAATAAACGCTTTATTGGAAAGGCCTTCTGTAATTTCAGTTAATTTTTCAGTGGTAACAAACTCTGCATTCAAATGAACATCTATCGAATTCTTTAATGGATTGTAACCCACAAAATCCATAAAATCTTCACCTGTTTCAGCTTTCATATACTCCGCTGCTTCTTCTTTTGAGACATACAACGCATCCTTGGTATAATCTGCCATTGCTAAACTCTTTTTTAGCTGGTTGACTTCTACCTCTTTTGCGGTATCATTTAAATAAATAGTCATCACTACCTGCTCTTTAAAGTGATCTGCTACTTTTTTAGAGTTGATAACCAATAGACCTAAACAGCCTAGTAGAAACAAAACCAAAGCGATACTAATCACTACAGAGACGTAAGAAGATATAAGTTTACGTTTTTGATATTTGTCAAAAGATGATGCCATGAATACATGTAGATTTATGCTGTAAAAATAATAAAGAATTTGCTTATGTTTACTATAACAACGGCTAAGTTTTAATAGTGTTGTAAATGACATTAAAAAGTATATGAATGATTATAAATGACATCCTTTTTTATAACACACTAACACTGAAAGATTTAAAATTTTATGATTTTTCAATTTTCGCATGGCATAGTTTTTGTCAAGTCTTCAACAATCAATAAAAACCATAAAAATCAATTATTATGAAAAAATTATGTTTTGTAGCATTACTTGCTACTTTAGGATTCACCCAACAATCTAATGCTCAAGATATTGAATTTGGAGCCAAAGCCGGACTAAATATTTCTAACTTTACAGGAGGTGATGCAGACAGAAATAGCCTCGTCGGATTTCATGTAGGATTCATTTCTGAAATTCCATTAAGTGAAAAATTTTCACTTCAACCAGAACTTTTATACTCAACACAAGGCTCAGAAGCTCAAGATGTGGTAAAAATAAAAGTCGATTATTTAGCTATTCCTGTTATGGCAAAATACTATTTAACTGAAGGTTTTAGCTTAGAGGTAGGACCACAATTTTCTTTTCTCGTAAATGACAAAGCCGAATACATAGATAGCGATTTACCCGATGCCGATACAGATGCGTCTAGTGTAGATATCGGAGCGAATGTAGGTCTTGGTTATGATCTTAACTCAAAACTATTTGTGCAAGCACGTTATAACTTCGGGATTTCAACGGTTGTAGAAAATCCAGATATTACTAATAGTGTTTTTCAAGTTGGTTTGGGCTACAAATTTTAATCTACCGGAACATAAACCTACTACAAGCATCTTGTCTAAAACAAGGTGCTTTTTCTTTTATAATTCCTATTGATTTTAAAATAGGCAGTTAAGTAGGTTATTATTAAATTTGCGCTCTAAAGTAAAGACAAATTCGCGCAAAGAATATAAGAATACGCAATGCCTTTGCACGAAAAAACAATTTAAATGAAGTACGATTTTAACAGCATAGAAAAAAAGTGGCAAGACTATTGGGCAAAAAACCAAACGTTTAAAGCTACTAATAAAAGTGATAAACCTAAATATTATGTATTAGATATGTTCCCTTATCCGTCTGGAGCAGGTTTGCATGTTGGTCACCCTTTAGGTTATATTGCTAGTGATATCTATGCACGTTACAAGCGTCATAAAGGATTTAATGTGTTGCACCCGCAAGGTTATGATAGTTTTGGTTTACCTGCAGAACAGTATGCTATTCAAACTGGTCAGCATCCTGCAGTTACTACGGAAGCGAATATTAAAACCTATCGTCGTCAGTTAGATCAAATCGGATTTTCTTTCGATTGGAGTCGTGAGGTACGTACTTCAAATCCTGAATATTACAAATGGACCCAATGGATTTTTATTCAATTATTTGAATCTTGGTATAATAACGATTCAAATAAAGCTGAACATATTGACACCTTAATTGAAGCCTTTACTTCAGAGGGCAATAAAAATATCAATGCTGTTTGCGATGATAATATTGAGCTTTTTTCAGCAGAAGATTGGGCTAATTACTCCTCAGAAGAACAACAAGACATTCTTTTAAAATACAGACTCACCTATTTAGCAGAAACGGAAGTCAACTGGTGTCCTGCATTAGGAACCGTTTTAGCTAACGACGAAATTGTTAATGGAGTTTCCGAACGTGGAAGCCATCCTGTCGTTCGTAAAAAAATGACGCAGTGGAGCATGCGAATTTCGGCTTATGCAGAACGTTTACTACAAGGTTTAGATACTATTGATTGGACAGATTCTTTAAAAGAAAGTCAGAAAAACTGGATAGGAAAATCTGTTGGAGCATCTGTATCTTTTAATGTTTTACCGAATGTCACTCTGAGCGAAGTCGAAGAGTCTTTAAAAATCGATGTCTTCACCACAAGGCCAGATACCATTTTCGGAGTCTCTTTTATGACCTTAGCGCCAGAGCACGAAATCGTTTCTCAAATAACAACCACAGCACAAAAAGCAGAAGTAGAAGCCTACATTGAAGCGACTGCAAAACGAAGTGAACGCGATAGAATGGCAGATGTAAAAACCATTTCAGGAGCCTTTACAGGAGCTTATGCAGAGCATCCGTTTTCAAAAGAACCAATTCCTATCTGGATTGGCGATTACGTACTTGCTGGCTATGGCACAGGAGCTGTAATGTCTGTTCCATGTGGAGACCAACGCGATTACGATTTTGCAAAACATTTTAACATTCCAATTCCAAATATATTTGAAGGTGTTGATATTTCTAAAGAAGCATTCGCCTCAAAAGACAATGTGAAAATTGCTAATAGCGATTTCCTAAATGGCATGAATTATAAAAAAGCATCGAAACGTGCTATTTATGACTTGGAACAGTTGGGACAAGGGGAAGGCAAAACCAATTACCGATTGCGAGATGCTGTCTTTTCTCGTCAGCGATATTGGGGAGAACCGTTTCCAGTGTATTATGTCAACGGCATGCCACAAATGATAGATGCCGAGCATTTACCTATTAGACTTCCAGAAGTTGAAAAATATTTGCCAACCGAAACAGGCGAACCACCTTTAGGAAGAGCTGACGTTTGGGCTTGGGACGTCAACCAGAATTCAGTGGTCAGTAATGATTTAATAGACCATAAAACCGTGTTTCCTTTAGAATTAAACACCATGCCAGGTTGGGCAGGAAGTTCTTGGTATTTCTTCCGTTATATGGAGGATGCTGCAAATAGAGATGGTGTTTTTGCAAGCGAAGACGCCCTCAACTATTGGGAAAACGTAGACTTATATATTGGAGGAAGCGAACATGCTACAGGTCATTTATTATACTCACGTTTTTGGGTTAAACTATTAAAAGATCGCGGTTTCGTTAATGTCGAAGAGCCTTTTAAAAAGTTGATCAACCAAGGAATGATTTTGGGAACTAGTGCTTTTGTTTATAGAGATGAAAGCAATAACACATATTACTCTAAAGGACTTGTTGGAGATAAAAATGTATTACCTATTCACGTAAAAGTACAATATGTAAATGCTTCAGATGAATTAGATATTGAAGGCTTAAAATCTGATGGAGAGTTTGGAGAAGACTTTAAAGATGCTGAATTTATTCTTGAAGATGGTGCTTACAAAGTGGGAAGAGATGTCGAAAAAATGTCTAAATCTAAATACAATGTCGTTAATCCAGATGATATTGTTGCAGATTACGGAGCAGACAGTTTAAGACTTTACGAAATGTTCCTTGGACCTCTAGAACAGTATAAACCATGGAATACAGCAGGTATAACAGGTGTACATAACTTCCTAAAGAAATTTTGGAAATTATATATAGGTGACAATGGTTTAAAAGTTAATAATGCTCAACCAACAGCAGACAACTTAAAAACACTACATAAAACCATAAAGAAAGTAGAAGAAGATATTGAGAACTTCTCGTTCAACACGTCCGTATCTACCTTTATGATTGCTGTAAATGAATTAACGTCTCAAAAGTGTACAAGTAAAGATGTTTTAGAACCTTTATTGGTTTTAATTTCACCTTACGCGCCACATATTGCAGAAGAATTATGGTCGCAGTTAGGAAATGCTAATTCTATATCTACGGCAAGTTTTCCAATATTTGACGCGAGTCATTTAGTAGAGAGCAGTAAAAAATATCCTATTTCATTTAATGGTAAAATGCGTTTTACACTAGAATTGCCAATGGATATGAGCAAAGACGAGATTGAAAAAACGGTTATGGCTCACGAAAAAACTATTGCTCAATTAGATGGTAGAACACCTAAAAAGGTTATCGTAGTACCTGGTAAAATTGTGAACATTGTAGGTTAAATAAGTATGAACATAAGGCTCAAGCAAAACGACAAAATAGGATTTATATTCTTTATAGCTTTTGTTGCGAGCACAATTTTAATTTACCAATTTGAAGAACGTTTTGATCAGGATACATGGAGACAAAGTCCCAGTTTACGCTATAAAATGGTAGACGATATATTAGAAAAAAAACTGTTTATTAACGCCACAAAAACAGAGGTTATTGAGCAACTAGGACAGCCTAACGAGTCAGAATTTAACGATACTGAAGTTTTTACATACGAAATAGGTGTTGAAGAGAGTTTTTCGGACCCTAAACTGATGCAACTCAAACTTACTTTTAGGGATAATCGCGTCATTAAAGTCCACACCCAACCTAAGTAAAGCTAGTAATTTTATTTTCTATTCAAGCGCAATACTGGTGTCATTTCAGAAATCCCGTTTCGAGTTTATAAATGATTCGGTGATTTTCACTTAAGTAGTTCTGTTTAAACACTTAGCGTCATCTAATTTTGGAGTTTGGTTGTCAAATACCATATCAACCTCAAAATCAGTACATTTTTTAATAGTTTTCAAAATAAAAGCTTCTAAATAGTAAATTCATAAAAATGAATTCAACCTTATGCAGAAATTTGCATAGCTAATTTTTTTGATAGTACTTTCTTCCTACAAACAATCTCAAAATCTACAAAACATGAAAATTGGAATTCCAAAGGAAATCAAAAACAACGAAAACCGAGTTGGTATGACACCATCTGGAGTTTTCGAATTAACCAAAAATGACCATACCGTTTTTATACAAAAAACAGCAGGTTTTGGTAGTGGTTTTTCGGACTTGGACTATACAAAAGCTGGCGCCATTATTTTAGATACTATAGAAGAGGTGTATGCTTCAAGCGACATGATTGTAAAGGTAAAAGAACCTATTGCTGAGGAGTACCCATTAATTACATCTAACCATGTGGTGTTTACTTATTTTCATTTTGCTTCTAGTGAACCATTAACAAAGGCGATGCTCAAAAGTAATTCGGTATGTATTGCTTATGAAACGGTTGAGGATGTTGATGGATCCTTACCATTATTAACACCAATGTCTGAAGTTGCCGGAAGAATGGCCATTCAACAAGGTGCAAAATATTTAGAAAAACCTATTAAAGGTCGTGGTGTATTATTAGGTGGAGTGCCAGGTGTACCTCCAGGTCGTGTTTTAGTTTTAGGAGCTGGTGTTGTAGGCATTCAAGCGGCAAAGATGGCTGCAGGATTAGGAGCTCATGTTACCATTATGGATATTAACATGAAACAATTACGTTACGTAAACGACGTTATGCCAAGCCATGTGGTTACTGAGTTTTCAAGTGAGTATAATATTAGAAAACGCATAAAAGATCACGATTTAATTATTGGTGGTGTATTAGTTAGAGGAGCAATCGCACCAAAATTAATCACTAGAGATATGCTTAAAGATATGCGCCCAGGAACTGTTTTAGTAGATGTAGCAGTAGATCAAGGAGGTTGTATTGAAACTACAAAAGCAACCACACACCAAGATCCAACATTTATTATAGATGATGTTGTTCATTATTGTGTCGCAAATATGCCAGGCGCTGTACCGTACACCTCTACTTTAGCGCTAACCAATGTAACATTACCTTATGTGCTTCGTTTAGCAAATGAAGGATGGGAAACTGCATGTAAAAAAGATAAAACTCTTGCCAAAGGATTAAACATTGTTCAGGGTAAGATTGTATATGAAGAAATCGCAGAAGCCTTCAACTGGTCTGTTGATGCGATGTAATTTAGTTGTTCTTACTTAAAACCATGACAAAATTTCTTAACTCAAATTTGGCGCACTATTTGCAATTCATTGATTAAATTTACATGAATTAAAAATTTCAAATTATGAGTGGAATGATCGGATATTACATACTAATTGGTGCTATTGCTTTAGTAAGCTGGTTAGTAAGTAATCAACTTAAACGCAAATTTGCGAAGTACTCAAAAGTACAATTGCGCAATGGTTTGTCTGGAAGAGAAATTGCAGAAAAAATGTTGGCAGATAATGGTATCTATGATGTAGAAGTTATTTCTACACCAGGTCAATTAACGGATCATTACAATCCAAAAAATAAAACCGTTAACTTAAGTGAATCCGTTTACAATCAGCGTAACGCAGCTTCAGCTGCAGTTGCTGCTCACGAATGTGGGCATGCGGTACAACACGCCCAAGCTTACAGTGCTTTAGGAATGCGATCTGCATTAGTACCAATTGTAAGTGTGACCTCTGGAATGTCGCAATGGTTAGTTATTGGCGGTCTTATATTAGGAGCTGCTGCTGGTGTTGGCTTAGGTTACTGGGTTGCTGTAGCTGGTTTAGTATTTATGGGCTTTGCGACCTTATTTAGCTTTATTACTTTACCTGTAGAGTATGATGCCAGTAACAGAGCTTTAGCTTGGTTAAAAAACAAAAACATGCTAACTCCGGATGAGTACAAAGGTTCTGAAGATGCATTAAAATGGGCAGCCAGAACCTATTTAGTTGCAGCTATTGGAGCATTGGCATCTCTATTATATTGGGCACTTCAAGTGTTTGGGGGTAGAGATTAATACTTAAAATATAAAATTAAAAGCTCTGAATTTTCAGGGCTTTTTTTGTTGTGTAGCACGAAAAGACTTACTTTAACATTTCTAAACTAAATTATACGATGGATAATCAATTCCCAAATCACTCCTCAGAAAAAATATTAATAGGTCATATTTCTGAGGTTGAACGCACTGCTTTTTACAAAAAAACATACTCACACGTTGCAGGTGGTGTGTTAGTATTTATTTTATTCGAATATCTTCTATTACAAAGTGAAACCGTAGTCAACTTTATGCTTTCTATGACTCAAGGCTATAAATGGTTATTACTCTTAGGAGGGTTCATGTTAGCTACAAATTATGCTGAAAGCATGGCTATGAAAACAACTGATAAAAACAAGCAGTATCTAGCCTACGGCATTTACATATTTTTTGAAGCCTTAATTTTTGTACCTATGTTGTATATAGTGACAGAGCTTATGGGACCATCTGGTTCTGAGGTCCTTTATCAGGCATCGATTGTAACTTTAGCTTTATTCACAGGTTTATCTGCCGCTGTGTTAATGACAAAAACCGATTTCTCATTCTTAAAAACAGGATTAACTATAGGTTTCTTTATAGCGATAGGTCTAATTATAGCAGGAGCAATTTTTGGTTTCAATTTAGGTCTATGGTTCTCTGTAGCGATGTGTTTATTAGCAGGAGGTTCTATTTTGTATCAAACCTCTAATTTAGTAAAGACCTATGGAGTTGAAGATTATATTCCGGCAGCTTTAGGATTATTTGCATCCTTAATGCTATTATTCTGGTATATTTTAAGAATATTTATGTCTAGAGATTAAACTCAAATTATACAAAAAATGAAAAGCCTAACTAAAACTTTTAGTTGGGCTTTTTTAATAGATATTTTATTTTGACCCGATTAGTGTTAAAAAAATCAAAATAAGGGTAATATAACACACAATGCTGTCAAATCTATTGTATTCTAAAGCGTATAAGCGTCGTACATTTGCACCTCGAAAAAAAAGAGATAATAAATAAATTATGAAATTAAATAAGCAAATAACAGCAGAGAGCAAAATTGGTACAAAGACAAAACAATTTAGCAATGCAAGTTCACTAATTTGGAATACAAGAAGACGTTACAAATAAGAGTAAATAAACTTAAAAAAGCAAAAAGCCCCTCCAAGTTTGGAAGGGCTTTTTTAATAGATATTATTTGATTTTGTTACCATCTTTATCATAAATATGGTATTCAAGATATGTGTAAGCATCTCTAGGTAAAACTTTTACCCATTTTTTATGTTCAATAAACCACTTTGAACGTGGTGATGGAAACCCTTTGGTTAAAAAGGCTGCTATAAAAGGATGTGCATTAAGTGTTACCTTTTTATAGTCTTTTTTGAAAATTCGTTGTAGATCTTGATTAATACGCTCCACCACTTTAATTGGCGCTTCGATTTCGTCTCCTCCTATTAGGTTCGGATTTTCTTCTTTCGTTTTAATATTGCGTTCTGGCCTAACGCGTTGTCTGGTAATTTGCACTAATCCAAACTTACTCGGCGGCAATATTTTATGCTTTGCTTTATCATCTTTCATCTCATCTCTAAGATAATTATAAAGCTTTTTTCTGTTCTCTGCTTTACCCATATCAATAAAATCGATAACGATAATGCCTCCCATATCACGTAAACGCAATTGTCTTGCAATTTCTTGGGCAGAGATCATGTTGACTTCTAGAGCGGTATCTTCTTGGTTTTTTTCTTTATTAGAACGGTTACCACTGTTAACATCAACAACATGCAATGCTTCAGTATGTTCTATTACCAAGTACGCTCCTTTTGCCATAGAAACCGTTCTACCAAATGATGTTTTAATCTGACGTTCTATGCCAAATTTCTCAAAAATTGGAACACCATTTTTGTAATACTTTACTATAGATTCTTTTTTTGGTGCAATTTGTTGCACATAATCTTTTACTTGTACATACATTTCTTCATCATCTACTATGATACCAGAGAATGAATCGTTAAAAATATCTCTCAAAATAGAGGATGCTTTATTCATTTCTCCCAATACTTTAGTTGGGTGATGCGCTTTGTACAATTTTTTACACATTGCCGTCCATCTATCCAGCAAATTTTGTAAATCAGTGTCGAGCTCGGCAACTTTCTTGCCTTCTGCTACAGTACGAATAATAACTCCAAACCCTTTAGGTGTGATACTTTTTACGAGTCTTTTAAGACGGTCTTTTTCTTCTTGCGAATCAATTTTTTGTGAAATTGAAATACGATTAGAAAACGGGACCAAGACAATGTATCTTCCGGCAATAGATAATTCAGAGCTAATGCGTGGACCCTTTGTAGAGATCGGTTCTTTTACTACTTGTACTAATAGGGATTGATTAGATTTAATGGCGTTTGCTATGCTGCCATTTTTATCTAAATCTTTCTCCATAGGAAAGTCTTTAAGGGTATAATCCTTTAATTTCCCTGTGCTTACACGTTTAATGAATTTTAAAAGTGAAGGCAATTGCGGTCCTAGATCATGATAGTGTAAAAAACCATCTTTCTCATAGCCAACGTTAACAAACGCAGCGTTTAAACCAGGAATAACTTTACGGATTTTGGCAATAAAAATATCACCAACCGCAAAGTTGTTATCCTCTTCATCTTTATGTAATTCAATAAGTTTTCCATCTTTTAATAAGGCAAAATCAACAATATCTGAACTCGATCTTACGATTAATTCCTTGTTCATAATGTTAATTTATATCTAACTCTTCATTGAGATAGATGGATTTTACTAAATTATTTGACACAGGATGTAATATCCAACAAATCGAATAGCACTCTATTAAATGCTATTAAATTCTATATCAAAGAACGTTTCATTTAAACTGAAAAAAGTAGTTATAAAACTACTTTTAACAATTTATTTCTTTTTGTGACGATTCGCACGTCTACGCTTTTTACGCTTGTGCGTCGCTACCTTGTGTCTTTTTCTTTTTTTCCCACTTGGCATAATAAATAATGCTTTTTAGATTAATATTTTGTTTAAATGCTTTCTTAGTTTACTTCAACATTAGACTTTACTCCTTCTAAAAATACTTTAGCAGGCTTAAATGCTGGGATGTTGTGTGCTGGAATTTTTATTGTAGTATTTTTTGAAATATTACGACCTGTTTTTTCAGCTCTTGTTTTAATGATAAAACTTCCGAAACCTCTTAAATATACGTTATCTCCGCTTTCTAAAGATGTCTTTACTTCTTCCATGAATGTTTCAACAGTGGCTTGTACGTCACCTTTTTCTATACCTAATTTATCAGATATTTTCGCTACTAAATCAGCTTTTGTCATTTTTTACTAGTTTTAGGGGTTACTATAATTTTATAAGGGATGCAAATATAGGTAATTTAATTTCAATAGTTCAAACGTAATTAATTAAAATTTAACACAATAAACATTTAATTTTGCTTTTCATTAAAAAAATTAAATGGATTTCAACACAAAACTAATCAATTGGTACTCAGTTAAAAAGCGAGAATTACCATGGAGAAAAACACGTAATCCCTATCATATTTGGCTATCAGAAATTATTTTACAACAAACACAAGTTAAGCAAGGATTACCATATTATGACGCATTTGTTGCCAATTACCCTACTGTTTTTGATCTTGCTGAAGCATCTGAATCGGATATTTTAAAACTTTGGCAAGGATTAGGATATTATTCTAGAGCTCGAAATCTTCATGCGTCAGCTAAATATATTGTAAATGAACTTAAAGGTGAATTTCCAGACAATTATAAAGACTTATTAAAGCTAAAAGGAGTTGGTGATTATACAGCAAGTGCCATTGCTTCTATTGCGTTCAACGAAGTTGCTGCTGTTGTAGATGGTAATGTGTATCGTGTATTATCGCGTTATTTCGGAATTGACACTCCAATAAACTCAACTGAAGGTATAAAAGAATTCAAAGCATTGGCTTCTTCTTTAATAGATCACAATCAGCCAGCAACCTATAACCAAGCTATTATGGAATTTGGTGCTCTACAATGCAAGCCTAAAAATCCGGATTGTTCCATTTGCCCTTTCCAAGATAGTTGTGTTGCTATACAAAAGCAAAAGGTTGACCTACTTCCTATAAAATTAAAGAAAACGAAAGTTACCGTTAAATACTTTAATTATTTGGTGTTTATAGATCAACATAAAAAGACACTTTTTGAAAAACGCACTAAAAAAGGAATATGGCAACAGCTCTATCAATTTCCTTTAATAGAATCTGAAAAAAGTTTAACTGCAAATGAATTTCATCTTTTAAATTTTGATGCGGCCGCATTAATAACTGAATCTTTCGATTACTCCTTATATAATGAAACAGATATTGTTCACAAATTATCTCACCAACACCTTTACACTAAGTTTTGGATTATAGAGGTAAAATCACTTCCTAAAGAAGCAATTTTAGTTAATTCGCTTTCAAAATATCCTGCTCCTGTGCTTATAAGTGACTTTATTGACAATTTCAGTTTTTAGAACCTTAAAGAAATCACATTTTTTTACTACTTTTAAACTAGTGACTAAGCAATTGAGTAACTTTGTAATCAATTAAAAATTAAATATTATGTCTGGAACCTTAAATAAAGTGATGCTAATTGGAAACTTAGGAGATGAAGTAAAAATGCACTATTTTGATGATAAAAATTGTGTTGGCCGCTTTCCAATAGCTACGAGTGAAACGTATATTAGTAAACAGACTAATGAGCGCATATCTAATACAGAATGGCATAATATAGTTGTTAGAAATAAAGCTGCTGAAATTTGTGAAAAATACCTTTCTAAAGGTGACAAGGTCTATATTGAGGGTAGAATAAAAACTAGAAAATGGACGGACGATAAAGGTATGGAGCGTTATTCTACAGAAATACAATGTGATGAATTTACATTTTTAACTCCTAAAACGGATCAACAACGACCAAAAACGTCTAACTCACCAAATGCTAATCCTCAATCGCAACCATCTGCATCGACTACTTCAGAACAAGAAGGTGATGATGATTTGCCATTTTAACCATTTAATATAACTTTATCTTGGACCCAGAACCCACGGTTTTAATATCCTCTTTATTAATTGCTAATACTTCTTTTATAACAAGCATCATTGTGCTCGTAGTGTTACTGCTGTGTTCCGCTTTAATTTCTGGAGCAGAAGTAGCCTTGTTTTCGCTTACCAAATCTAACTTAGACGACGGTTTAGAAAACAAATCGCCAGGCATGCAAATAATTGCATCACTGTTAGAACGTCCCAAAAAGTTATTGGCCACTATTTTAGTCGCTAATAATTTTATCAATATTGCTATTGTTATATTGTTTGCATCCATCAGCGACACCGTTTTTGACGATATTAATTACTCCATTAATTTTTATTTTTTCGACGTTAAACTTGCCTTTTTTGTTAAAGTTATTTTAGCGACATTTTTAATTTTACTATTCGGAGAAATTATCCCTAAGATTTACGCTAGTAGAAATAGTGTAAAATTTTCTTCATTTATGGCGAAACCGCTTAAGGTATTAGACGTTGTGTTTTCGCCCTTAAGCTTACCGATGCGATATGTAACGATTCAAATTCATAATAAATTTGGAAAACAACGCTCTAACCTTAGTGTCGATCAATTATCGCAAGCCTTAGAGTTAACAGATGATAACGACACCACACAAGAAGAACAAAAACTATTAAAAGGCATTGTTTCTTTTGGAAACACAGATACCAAACAAGTGATGCGACCACGTATGGATTTGTTTGCTTTGAGTGTAAATACTCCATACAAAACTATTATTACCGAAATTATTGAAAATGGTTATTCTAGAATTCCCGTTTACGAAGAAAGTATAGATACGATTAAAGGTGTGCTTTATGTAAAAGATTTATTACCACATCTAAATAAGAAAACATTTGATTGGACTACAATTTTACGAGCGCCTTTCTTTGTGCCAGAAAACAAGAAACTAGATGATTTAATGGTAGAATTTCAAACCAAAAAAGTGCATCTTGCCGTTGTGGTTGATGAGTATGGCGGAACATCTGGCTTAGTGTCGCTTGAGGATATTATTGAAGAAATTGTTGGTGATATAAGTGACGAGTACGATGATGATGATTTAGTTTACACCAAACTAGATAATAACAATTATAGTTTTGAAGGCAAAACACCTTTAAAAGATGTGTACAAAATAGTTGGTATTGAAGCCGATGTTGTACTTTTTGAAGACCGAAAAGGTGATGCAGAAACACTCGCTGGATTTGTTTTGGAAATTTCGGGTGGATTTCCTAGAATAGGAAGTAAAATAAATTTCGAAAATTACGTTTTTACTGTAGAAGCTTTAGAGCGAAAACGCATAAAACAAATTAAACTTACGTTTTTAGAGCAACACGTATAAACACGCTAAGTCCAAGAACAATAAAACCATAGAGAAAACACATGAGACGACTAGTTTTACCTATTTTAAGTGTATTAATGTTAAGTTGCGGAGATGATTCTTTACCGAAACCTAAAGGGTATTTAAGACTTGAATACCCAAATGCCAAGTATGAAAAAACTCAAATACCTTTACCGTTTTCATTTGAAAAAAACGAACTAGCAGATCCTATTAAGTCTGTTAAATCTTCGGGTAATACTAACGGAGTAGATATCAAATACACTCCTCTAAAAGCAACAATCTATCTCACTTACAAAGAAGTTAAAAATGGTAATATTGATAGTTTACTTAGAGATGCACAAAACCTCACACAAAAACACGCTATAAAAGCTGATGAAATTTCTCATAAGGTATATGAGAACAAAGAGGCAAATGTTTATGGTATGTTATATGAAATTGGAGGAGATGCCGCGTCACAATCCCAATTTTATGTTACGGATAGTATTAATCATTTTTTAAGTGGTTCGCTATATTTTTATGCAAAACCTAACTATGATTCTATTTATCCGGCTTCAGAATATTTAAAAAAGGATATTACACATATTATGGAAACGATCCGTTGGAAAGAATAGTTTTCAAATCAAATACTGATAAAATAAATAAAGCCTTTCTAAATACTTAGAAAGGCTTTTTATTTTTAATGACTAATGTCTCTAAATGGTTTTTAGAATGTATATCTTAAACCAACTTGCATTTGCCATCTTGAAGATTGTAATCCAGAATCATCAACGATATTCTTTGTCTCACCTGCTCTTTCGTCAAATGTAAACTGTGGTGTTGTTCCATCTGAAGCAAACCCTTCAAAATCCAATAACTGAACTTGATCAAAGTTTGCAAATGTTCTTACACCCCATTCTTTATTTAAAAGATTAGTGAAGTTAAAAATATCCGCAGTGATTTCAAATTTGTGCACTTTTTTACCAAAAGTTATTCCAAATTCTTGAGCGAATTTTAAATCAATGATATGTGTCCAATCTGTACGATCAGCATTTCTTTCCGCAAACTGACCTCTTCTTGAACTTAAGTAATCATTACTTTCAATGTAAGCATCTAAAGCTTCCCATTGTTGTGCTGCAGTAGCATCACCATTATCAATTAAATGTGCTTCAGAAGCATTAGCTGGTACATAAGCTAAAGCTGAAAACGACCCTGTATCTGATAATAAACCACTTCCGTTTCCGCCATATACGTAACTTAATGGACTACCTTCAGCTCCTTCGTAATACAAACCAATTCTAGTCTTAATTTTATCCGTCCACTTAAACTCTATAGTTGAGTTAGCTAAAACACGGTGCCCTGGAGAGAAATCAGATGTAGATAAGTCTGGTCGGTTAGAACCATTTACAGTTTCTAGGTTTCTCCACTGCGAGCTATTTTGAGAGCTTGTTGCATCTAAAAGACCATCTGCATCACCGTAAGAATATGTTGCCGCAGTTCTAATATCAATTTTATCAGTAATAATATTCTTAGCTAATGTTCCACTTACGTTATACGAACTCCCTTCACCAGTATTAGTAGCTAAATAAATATCACTATAAGTATTATCTACTTTTTGAAAACCATAATTTGGTCTAGAACCTGCACCAGTTGTTGTAAACTGAGGTCCAGCTATGTTGATGTTTTCATATGTTACTGCCGTAATGTTGTCATTCCAAATAAAGTCTGCAGAGAATGTGAAACCACCAGGTAATTTCTGATCTATTGCAATGTTAGTCTTAAACACTTGTGGTAACATAAAGTCTTTCGCAAATAAATCAATTTGTCCACCTATAGAACCACTACCTTGAGGAGGGTCTTGAAATTGTGTATTAGGATTTGGATTAAATTCTGGTGCATCAGAACCAGTTAACTGAATATACCCAGCTGTTAAACCGTTATTGTTATAAGTTCCACCAGGCCAAACCAAAGGCACTCTAGACGTAAAGATACCAAGACCACCACGTATTTGTGTAGATTTTTCACCATTTACATCCCAGTTAAATCCAACTCTTGGTGACACATGAACGTTAGCATCAATGCCTTGCCCAACTCTTGCACCATGTAAATCTTTACCAGCATTTTCTAAAAGAGCTACGGTACGTGTATTAAAGTCATCATTTTCTAAACCATCTTCCCAAAATGGAATATCGATTCTTACACCTGCTGTTAATTTAAAGTTATCTGTAAAGCTTACTTCATCTTGAATATAAAGTCCGAATTGGAATAAATCAAATTCAGCAGCACCCTCTGAATCGTCACCGCTTCCGCCTAATAGTGAGTAACCATGACGGTATCTGTTCGGTGTGCCAGCATAAAATGAAGCTAAATCATCAAATCTATAATCTCCAAAGTTTTGTCTAAAAAAGACATTCATTGCAGATGAAAATTCGTTATTTGTACCAATAGTAATTGTATGTCTTCCTGAATAAATTTCGAAATTATCTGTTAGTGTAAATACACGTTGCTCTAATAAATTTGATGTAGAAAAGGGCTCCGTTCCAAAGTAAATAGAAGAACCAGCTGCGTCAAAAATTTGAACAGAAGGAAAAGGATTTCCTGGAAAGCCTCTATCGTCATTTACAGATGTATAACCAACAACTAAATTATTAGAGAATTTATTTCCTATTTTAGTATTTAACTCAAGAGCTGTAGAATTTGTGATAGATTCAAAGTCAATTGATCTATTAAAAAAGTTGATACTTCCCGAGTTAGATGCTCTTGCATTTAACTGGTTAGCCTTTACATAACTATGTTTTAATGAAAGTGTATTATTTTCATTAATATTCCAATCTATCTTAGCAATTAACTTGTCACTAACAAGCGAAGATGTATTGTTAGCATAGCCACCAGCATCATATCCATAATTTGAAGATAAAAAATCTGTTAACGTATTTAAATCTGCTGCTGTAGCATCACCTCTATAATTAGAAATATTAAATGGCTGTGGAGTTTCTTGATCCTCTCTTTCGTAATTAACAAAGAAAAATAATTTATTTTCAATGATTGGCCCTCCTAATCTTACACCGTAAGTATTTGAAGAAAACTCATCTAACTTTTCTCTACTATCATCACCAGCTAAATCTATTGGCGTTTTACCAGCCAAATCTTGATTTCTTAAAAAGGTATATGCAGATCCAGTAAATGTATTTGTACCAGATTTAGTAATCGCATTAATACTACCACCAGCAAAACCAGATTGTCTTACATCAAAAGGAGCAACGTTAACCTGAAAAGATTCAATGGCATCCAAAGAAATTGGACTTACACCTGTTTGACCTCCATTGGTTCCGTTTCCAGCAAGACCAAAAACATCATTATTTACTGCTCCATCAATATAAATAGCATTATACCTGTTGTTCTGACCAGCTATTGAGATGACATCATCTCCTGAAATTTTTGCTTGAGGAGTTAATCTTGCAAAGTCTGCAATATTTCTTGAAATAGAAGGCAATGTGTTAACTTGTCTTTGAGATACTTTAGTTTCAGCACCTGTCTTACCCGAATCAAAAATACTGTTGCTTTGACCGGTAATAACAACTTCTTCTAAGGTATTATCATCTTCAGAAAGAGAAATACTAATTCTTTTTGTTTCTCCAAGATTTAAATAATAAGTCTCATCCTTAAACTCTTCAAATCCAACATAAGAAATTGTAATAGTGTAAGGTCCACCTGTTCTCATATTAGATATTCTGTAGTAGCCATCATAATCTGAAGCAACACCATATGTTGTTCCAGACGGTGTATGAACAGCTACAATACTAGCACCAGGCAAAGGATTTCCATTTGCCTCTGTTACTTGCCCACTAATGGCTGCCGTTGTAACACCCTGAGCAAAAGCAGCTGTAGAGAACAGTGTCAATACAGTTGCCAATAAAAATTGGTTAAATTTTTTCATAAAATTTAAATTAATTGGTTTTTTAATTAGCGCAAATTTACGCATTAGTCTTTTTAAAACATTATGACAATGTTAACAATTACTAACTCCAAAATTAATTAAAGAATCCTTAAGTATTCCATTAAGGACATGTGTTTTATGAAAACTTTTTAACAATATTTAACAACATTTCTTAAAATATGCTAAAAGATTTTGTGTAGAAGCATCGTGTATGGCATTAGAATCATCGTTTTTAAGCTCATTTAAAATAGATTTTGCCAATTGTTTCCCTAATTCAACTCCAAACTGGTCGTAACTGTAGATGTTCCAAATAATGCCTTGTACAAATATTTTGTGCTCATACATGGCTATAAGTTTACCTAGACTTTCTGGAGATAATTTTTGAATTAAAAGTGATGTGGTTGGTTTGTTACCTTCAAATACTTTAAACGGCAACAGTTGAGACACCTCTTCTTCTGAAAGGGATTGGCCTTTTAGTTCTGATAAAACCTCATCTTTTGTTTTACCATTCATTAAGGCCTCTGTTTGTGCGAAGTAATTGGACATTAATTTATTGTGGTGATCTTTGTTACCATAAAGCGACTCCACATAACCAATAAAATCTGTAGGAATTAATTTAGTGCCTTGGTGTATTAATTGGAAAAAAGCATGTTGCGAGTTCGTTCCTGGTTCTCCCCAAATTAAAGTCCCTGTTTGATAGTTGACACGGCTTCCGTCTCTATCGACACTTTTCCCATTACTTTCCATAATACCTTGTTGAAGGTAGGTAGCAAATTGATTTAAATATTGTGTATATGGAATTATAGCTTCACTTTCAGCATTAAAAAAGTTATTATACCAAACGGTTAATAAGGCTGAAATAACTGGTATATTTTCATTGAAATCCGCTGTCTTAAAATGTTGATCCATTTTGTGCGCCCCTTCTAAAAGGCTTTCAAAATGTTTATAACCTAAAGCCAAACTAATTGATAAGCCCACTGCACTCCACAATGAAAAACGACCACCAACCCAATCTTTCATTGGGAAGATATTCTCCTCATCTATTCCAAAGTTTTTTACACTTTCAATATTTGTTGAGACTGCTACGAAATGCTTAGAAACTGCTTCTTTTGGTTGTGATTCTAAAAACCATGATCTTATTGAATTTGCATTAGATAAGGTTTCTTGTGTTGTAAACGTTTTAGAAACAATTACGAAAAGTGTAGTCTCCGGATTTAAATTTCTAATCACTTCTTGATAGTGATCACCATCTACATTACTCACAAAATGCGTGCTTAAATGGTTTTTGTAAAATTGAAGTGAATCCACAACCATTGCCGGACCCAAATCTGAGCCTCCAATACCAATATTTACAACATCGGTTATGGCTTTTCCTGTATAACCTTTATGCTCTCCATTAACTACCGCGTTTGTAAAGTCTTCTATTTTCTTCTTAACCTCATGCACTTCAGGAATGACATTTTCACCATCAACAAGTACTTCAGCATCTTTTGGTGCTCTAAGTGCTGTATGCAACACTGCTCTTCCTTCGGTTGCATTGATGATGTCACCTTCAAAATACTTTGAAATGGCATCTTTTAAATCGAGCTCATTTGCTAATTCAAATAACAGATCTAAGGTTTCTGTGGTAATTCTATTCTTAGAAAAATCGGCATAAAAGTCATCCCATTTAACCGTTAAATCATTTGCTCTATCAGCATCAGCTTTAAATAAATCTTTTAAATGCTGAGATTTAATGGTTTCAAAATGTGCTTGTAATTTTTTCCAAGAATTTGTGGTGGTTGGGTTGGTTGCTTTTAATGCCATTATATTATTGTATATCTGTATTTAAATCTTCGGTTATTGTGTTCTCAGGTTGCATAGGATCTCCTTCTAAGAAAAAGATATTATCTAAACGCTGTTTGATTGGTTTAATATGTTCTAAGAATTTCACTTTTAAGCTATCGGAAATCGGCTTAGCTTCTGGTAATTTTTGCTTAAATGGATCTACTTGTACTCCATTTTTCCAGAAACGATAACACACATGTGGACCACCTGTATTCCCTGTCATACCTACTCTACCAATAATATCTCCTTGTTTAACATAATCACCTTTTTGAACTAAGCGTTTACTCATGTGTAGATACTGCGTGGAATAGGTATCATTATGCCTAATTTTTACAAACTTACCATTGCCTCCTCGTCTTGTAGATTCTACAACCGTTCCGTTTGCCGTTGCCATAATTGGTGTGCCAATAGGAGCCGCAAAATCGGTTCCTCTGTGTGCGCGTACCTTATATCCATAAACTGCAATACGTCTTTTTAGGTTGTAACGCGAGGATATTCTACTAAATTGAACAGGTGCTTTTAGAAAGGCACGTCGTAAGTTTTTAGCATCTTCATTAAAGTAATCAACGATGCCTTTTATGGAATCGGTTTCAAACTGAAATGCATAAAGAGAATCTCTATTATGCTCAAAATAAGCGGCTTTTACATTATCGATTCCCGCATAAATAGTATCATCAATATATTTATCAGTATAAATTACTTTAAAACGATCTCCTTTTTGTAAGCGTCTAAAATCTATAGTCCAAGCATAAATATCATCGGCCATTTTATAGGCTAACACCTGACTTAAGCCCTTTTCTTCAAGTGTTTTTGAAATACTACTTTCAATAACACCTGTCGCTGTTTTTTCGACGTAAGTTATGGGTTTTCTACCATTATAAGCATGGATAGAATCTTTTAGCCCGATAACCACATATTCTTCTTGATTTGGCTGATAAATAAAAGTCTCTGGACTTGGCAAGCTATCCTTTTCGGAGGCTTTTGAGTATAATAATGTATAGGGTCTGCCTGGATGAAGTTTTCTAATATCAAACGTATCTTTAGTAACTTCTGCAATTTCAAAAATATTTGGATACCCAATATTGTTACGCTGCATAATCTCACCAAAGCTATCTCCAGACTTAATAGTATCGCGTTGTACTATATAGTCATTGATATCAAACCCAAACTCTAAAATTTTCTCCTCTTCAACAATTTCAGCTTGTTTCTTTTCTAAGTCAACTTCTGCTGTTTTATCCTCTTTACAAGCGTATATACTTACTGCAATTACAGCAATTGTTATTAATCTTAAGCGCATTAATTTTAAGCTAATTATAAATTATTTCCCCAGTTTTCTAATTCTTCTGCACTCCATAATTCCGGAAAGAAAATCCGTCTTTGGTATTTTGGGTGCATATATTTTTTCCAGTCACTTCCTCCTGTGGCTTCACCATCACCAATACCGCTATCAATATAGTGTTTGGCGGCGTTATAATGAGCCATTACCCAACTCACATTAACGGTATAATCGTAATGACGCATGGCCGCAACAAGCTCTTCGTTTTTTTGATCTTTTTCTGGAAGCTCTTTAAAACGCGTCCAAAGATTTTTGGTGTTATACGTTTCCATAAATCTTAAAAACTCGTCTTTGTAACGTTTTTCAAAATTAACTAAAAGTGTGGATTTTTTTCCTGTTTTATGGTCTTTTCCTGCGGCTTGCCAATATAAATGCTCAAAAGCATGTGTAAATGGTGTATCTCTATCAATATCTTTTCTAAATCTAAAATCGATAAGGTTAATTAATTCCGTAGAAGCGAATTCAATAAGTCTATATTGTGCACTTTGAAAACCACTTGCAGGAGTAAGTGTATATCTAAATTTCATATACTGCTCTACATCCATACCTTCTCTCATAATGTTGAAGGAGGTAGACAACATATCGAAATAACGACTGATGCGCATTAATTTACTTTCAAAAAACGTCACGTCTAAATCTTCTTTTTCGGCGACTTGAGAAATTTCCCAAAGTATCATTTTAAAAAGCAACTCATTAATTTGATGATAGGCAATAAATACCATTTCATCTGGAAGCGTGGTGCGCTGAATCTGTAGATTTAATAAGGCGTCTGTTTGAATATAATCCCAATACGTTATAGGTTTACTGTAGAGTAAGCCATATAAATGGTCGTCAGTATCTTGGTCTATTTTTTCATACTTCTCTTGAAGTGCTTTTACAATTTCGTCGTAGTTAGGTTGGTCTGACATTTTTTAATTAATCTTAAAATTCTATTTTAAAGGAGTGTTTTAAACCTTTAAATTCAACAAGATCGGCACGTAGAGAACCTACCGCTAAATCTGCTTTAATTTTTAAAGGAATTTTGTTTTTATCTGCACTTACCCAAAGCGTTAAACTTTCTTCTTCTTTAAACACACGACCAGCCATAACGTATGGTCTAAATTTAATGGTCTTTACTTTTACGTCAGAACCATTAACATCCACTTTTATGGTCTCTTCACCTAAATACTTAAGTTTAAAGCCATAGTTTTCCTCGTCAAAAAACATATTGGTTTTTATTTCATCTCCAACTTTTAAAGACTCTGTATTAATATTATTTCTTAAATAATAATACATAGACACCATATCCTGAACGTCTTGCTCTGTGGTAAAGTTTTTGGTCTCCTTATGTTTTTTATCAATGACCTCAGCAATCTTATTCTCGTGATCAAAATTAATTTCTACATCCTTTGTATGACCACCTTCATTTATTTTTCTAATGAATTTATAAGGAGCACCTGTTTCTATATCGAAATAGCTTTCGTAACGGTCTTTAACTTTAAAAAACCACTTAATCGCTCCAGTGGTCCAACCTTTTCCAACCACATGAAATACTGGTTTACCATCTAGTTTCTTTTCGTTAACAGAAAGTGTTGCATTACCTGCTTTAAAAAAGCCGCTATAGCTCATTTCAAATTTAAACCACTCACCTTCCTGAAAAGCCGATTCCTTTTCAATATTAGAGGTTTGAAGTCCTATAAAAAATAATATCGATGTAAATAAATATTTCATAATCTCGAATTTGTAAATATAATTAATGTAACGCATTTTATGTGTTACAATTATCTTAAATACAATTACTATTCCAAATCTATAAAATCTTTTAATTACAATCTAAAAACATAACTAATTTGAATACTTTAATTAATTATACTCACATTTTAAAACACAACTGATATCAGCGTATTACCAACCCTTTAATGCGTATAAAAGAAGTTATCTGAAGAATAAATTATGATACTTTGTGTGTCTTCTTTTCTGAAAGGTTAGAATGACATTAGAATTGGTTTTTTTATTAGCGCGTTTAGTTGCAGTAAACCAAACGCGCTTTTTTAAATTTTAAAGTGTCCCTCGTTTCTCTTGTTCTCGTTCAATAGACTCAAACAAGGCTTTAAAGTTTCCTGCTCCAAAACCTTTTGCTCCCATTCGCTGTATGATTTCAAAAAATAAGGTTGGTCGGTCTTCTACAGGTTTTGTGAAAATTTGAAGTAAATACCCTTCTTCATCGGCATCAATCATAATCCCTAAGCTTTTAAGCGTTTCAATATCTTCTCTTAGGGCGTGACTGTGCTCTTCTAGTCGTCCTGGTACGGCTCTGTAATATTCTTCTGGTGGTGTGGATAAAAATTCAACTCCTCTAGATTTTAGTTGTGATACGGTTGAAATAATATCGTCTGTTGCTACGGCAATATGCTGTACACCTGCACCTTCATAAAAATCTAAATACTCTTCAATTTGCGATTTTTTAGCGGCTTCAGCGGGTTCATTAATAGGAAATTTAATGCGACCATTTCCATTACTCATTACTTTACTCATTAGCGCCGAATATTCAGTATGGATTTGCTTATCATCAAACGATAAGAAGTTAACAAAGCCCATCACATCTTCGTACCATTTTACCCAAGTATTCATTTCGCCCCAACCCACATTACCAACCATGTGGTCTATGTATTTTAAGCCTGTTGGTTCTGGGTTATAATCACTGTTCCATTCTACAAAACCTGGCATAAATTTACCTGAATAGTTTTTACGCTCAACAAACATGTGAACGGTTTCGCCATAGGTGTAAATTCCAGCTTTAACCACTTCTCCAAATTCATCGGTTTCAACGGTTGGTTCCATATAAGATTTTGCACCGCGCTTGGTTGTTTCTTCATAAGATTTACGTGCATCATCTACCCATAACGCTACAACTTTTACTCCATCTCCATGTTTTACGATGTGCTTATTAATTTCAGATTTACTATTTAAAGGTGTTGTTAAAACCAAGCGAATTTTATCTTGTTTTAACACGTAACTAACAGCGTCTCTAGATCCTGTTTCTAAGCCTCTATACGCATACGACTGAAACCCGAAAGCTGTCTTATAAAAGTGTGCAGCTTGTTTGGCATTACCAACATAAAATTCCACGTAATCCGTTCCTAAAAGCGGTAAAAAGTCTTGCGCTCCTTCAAATATTTTTTCTAAACCGTAGTTTACATTTTCTACTTCTTTTGCCATAAAATAAACGTTTATTTAAAATTTTTAGAACTTCAACTTCCAAAAAATGAAGTTTCTTAATTTAATTACTATTTCAAATCTAATACTGATTTGTTTTTACTATTCACTCGTTATCCAAGCTATCTAATTCTAGTTCATGCACCTCATTTAACACCTCTTCTTCAACGTCATCAATACGATAAGTATCATCATCCCAAGTCTCATTACTTTCTGGCTCTATGATCGTTTCATATTCAGATTCGTAATAATAGTCATCACTTTCAAAATTTCCATTTTCAAGACCATCTAAAATAGCAGTTGACATTAATGTACCGTATAACGCTAACACTCCAAGGGCTACCAAAAACACAAGACTATTTAGTACAATGGCAATAATATTTATAATTTTAGCAGTGTTAACATTACTTCGTGTTTGTGGATTAAAGGCCTCAGGATTTTCACCATACTCACGTAAACTTCTGTTTGCCGACACCAATCCAATTATTGCCAAAATCAATGGAACAATAGCGGTAACACCATAACAACAGCAGCCAGCGACACCAATAACTAGTGCTAATATTCCTAAAATTAATGATAGTGGATCTGCAGGTAATTTATTTTGATTCATTTATAAATGTTTGTTATTATTTAGTGTTCTAACCAAGATTTAAAATAATCTTCATCGGCAATTTTCAAAGCCTCTTCGGTTACTTTTAAAGGTTTAAAGGTATCTACCATAACTGCTAATTCTTCGGTTTTAGTCTTACCTATACTTTTTTCCATAGTTCCAGGATGTGGTCCATGTGGAATACCTGCGGGATGCAATGAAATATGACCAGCTGCAATATCATTGCGACTCATAAAATCGCCATCGACGTAATACAACACCTCATCACTATCTATATTACTGTGATTGTATGGCGCAGGAACAGCGATTGGATGATAATCATACAAACGAGGCACAAAACTACAAACCACAAAAGCATCGGTTTCAAAAGTTTGATGCACTGGAGGCGGCTGATGCACACGACCTGTTATCGGTTCGAAATCGTGAATTGAAAACGCATACGGATAATTATAACCGTCGTAACCTACCACATCAAAAGGATGTGAGGCGTAAACCATATCAAAAATGTCGTCGTTCTTTTTTATTTTAATTAGAAAATCACCTGATTCATTATAGGTTTCTAGTTCTTGCGGTTGTCTTAAATCGCGCTCACAAAATGGTGAATGCTCTAACAATTGCCCAAACCAGTTTCTATACCGTTTTGGTGTATAGATTGGTCTTGTGGATTCTACGATAAATAAACGATTGTCTTCCGTATCAAAATCGAGTTTATAAATAACACCTCTAGGTACTAACAAATAATCGCCGTATTTGAAATCTAAATTTCCGAGATGTGTCCTTAGTTTTCCGGTACCTTTGTGGATGAATATTAACTCATCTGCATCGGTATTTTTATAAAAATAGTCTTTAGTTGATTGCTTTGGTGCTGCTAATATGATATTACAATCGCTATTGGTCAAAACAATTTTACGACTCTCTAAATAATCGTTTTCTGGTGGCACTTGAAAGCCTCTGAATCGATACGATTGCATGTTATTTTCTTTAGCAATCTTAGGTGCAACAGTGTATTGTTTTTTTATGTCTTTTACTTGTGTTGGGCGTTGCTCATGATAGCTGTTGGTAGACATGCCGTCAAAACCAATGGTACCGAACAATTGCTCGTAATAAAAATCGCCATTTGGTTTTTTAAACTGCGTGTGGCGTTTTAGTGGAATTTTTCCTAATTTATGATAAAATGGCATGTTTTGAATGATTTTAAATATTACAAAGACCTTTCGACTGCGCTCAAGGTGACACTTAACTAGTAATTTTAAAGGTAATAAAATTTGTAGAGATTCCTGTCTATGCAGGAATAAACTAGATACTGAAACAAGTTCAGCATGACAATGATGTCATTCCGGATTCCTTTTAATAAGGAAATGAAGATGAAGTTTTATGTTGGCCCAGAATGGTGTCATATATTTAAAACTACTGCTTTTTATGGTCTCATGCTGTTCGCGCTAAGAACATACCCTGAACTAGAAAATTTTCTCTTGCGCTCGGGGCATAATGTTACAAATATCAATAATTTTTTGTTATTTTTAAAGGAATAGAAAATTCATTTAAAATGAAATTACGCATCGCATTAGTTTTTATGCTTTTAATAAGTTCATTTTGTTCTGCACAAACGTTAGACATTAAAACAGCTGACTTTAATTCTTCTGTAGTATTAAATGATGAATTGACTGCTTCTGAATTCACAACAATTGCAACATCATTACGCTTTGAGTTTCAACAAAACGATTCTAAGTTTTCTATGTTGGAATCTGACACTGATTTTGAGCTTAATTCTGAGGTATCTAATTCAAAACTATTTTCCAACTTGAAGCTATTTGAAAACAACTACCAAAATGATTTCAATTATTCTAGAGGTTGTGGCACATTAGAAGATGGTTTGACCCATAACATTAATAGTAGTGATGTGATGATTTCGAGGTTTGTTGATTATGTGGTTAATGAGCAATTGAAAACCCTAATTTTTAAGGACTGATTTCATTTTAAACACAACAATAACCCATTCACATGCAAAAACTTAGTGTTAAAATCCAAACGCAAAACTGTTAAAGTTTTAATTATTTTACAGTTTCAATTACGGTTTTTCCGCAGTTAACATTTCTTTAACAAATAACACATTTTTAATTTGGTGGTTTACATTTTTTTTTTTTAGATTTACAATGTTGAAAGCATTTTTATAGAGTAATGTAAGAAGTCGCTCTTAAGAATGTGGACGACAAAAATGTTAACATTATAGCTTGTGCAAGCTTTTTTATATTTTATCCCTGAGAATTAAAACTAATAGCGCAAAAAAAAGACTTCTAAACAAGTGACTTCTACTTCTCATTCCCTTAATGAGAAAACAAATGACTTCTAATTATAAGACTTCTATTCCCTAAGTTTTAGGGAGACAATAGTTATTAATCAACCTATCTTAAAAAATGTGATGGGTTTAAAATCTTAAATTATGAAGAAAAGAATATTTAGCCTAATGGCTGTGGTAATGTTTATTGGAAGTCCAATAAACGTAATGGCAGTAAGCAATAAGACTTCCGAATATTGTGAACCATGCAACATTGATTCTAATGAATCGAATGGTGAATGTTTTTGTGACGCAATAAGATTGTATCACGCATACATACGAACTTTCGACGATAGAGAAATGGCAATTGAAGCTGGAGCAAGATATCTAGACGAATGTAATGCAGTGCAATTTTAAATGATTAAAACAACTGATTGTATACTAATATGAAATTAATCCACATAATAGTTTTCACCCTTTTTATAGGGAATTGTCATTCGCAAAATTCTATAAAATCAGGTAGATTGGTTTATAGTGTTACATTTAATTATACTGAAACCAAAAAAGAAACTTCTGCATCTAAATTTCTTGAAAAATCAGTAGAAGCATTAAGAGAGTTTAATTTTAACTTAGACTTTAATAATTCTAAATCTTTATATTATTTAGATAAATCAATGATTTCAGATAAAGAAAGTGACACCTACTTTAAGGCCGCATTAAAAATAGCTGGAGATGTTGAAGTTTTTACTGATTTAAATATTCAACTCTCAAAAACAAGAAAAAACTTTTTAGGAGATGATTTTATCATAACAGATTCATTAACCTATGACTGGAAAATAACCAAAGAAACTAAATTAATTGGGGAATATTTATGTTATAAAGCAGAATTAGAAATTGAAACTACATACCTTAATCCAAAAGGTAAAAAAGTTTTTGCTTGGTTTACATATCTAATACCTCTTTCTCATGGACCTAAAGGTTATTCAGGATTGCCAGGTATTATTTTAGAATTAAAAGAGAATAATTTAATCTATTCGTTGCAAAAACTAGAGTTCGATAAATCAGAAATTAAAATACCAAAAAATGGAATCAAAATTAACAGGAGTGATTATAACAAATATGTTAAACAAAAAATTAAAGAATTTAAATTTGAGTAATATGAAAACCTTAAAAAAAACACTAATTGTCTTATCTGCATTTTTCTTATTTACAAGCATGCAATACTCTGAACCTAAGAAACCTGAAAGCTTAAAAAAAAGCTTGTTCTTTACTAGCTCTAACTATTTATGACAACGCAATAAATAGTGAGGTAGATATAGAAACCGCCTTTGCTGTTTCGCAAATAGCATACCTTGATTGTATGTATTTTTAATATTAAATTGATTATTAGTAACAGTAAATTTTCATCTATTAAAAAAAACTCTCTTATATCAATATTATTAATAGGGAGTTTTTTTTTCTGTAGCTACTCTCAACAAGTTACGTTTATCGGCAATGTTAAAGACACTCTGCATAATCCTTTACCATACGCAAATATCTTAGCAATACCTCAAGCAGATGACCAAGACGTGAAATTCGCCATTACGGAAAACGATGGGACATACAAACTAGGCCTTGCAAAAAACCAAACCTACGAACTCACGGTAAGCTATTTGGGTTACAAGCCACAAAAAGTTACTATAACCACAACAGACCAAGACCTCACTAAAAACTTTATCCTCAAAGAAAACCCAGACCAATTAGATGAGGTAAACATAAAATACACACCTCCAATTACCGTTAAAGAAGACACCATAACTTACGATGTTACAAAGTTTGTAACAGGTGAGGAACGCAAACTACGCGATGCTCTTAAAAAATTACCTGGAGTAGAAGTGGATAGAGAAGGTAACGTGATGGTTAATGGTAAAAAAGTAACTAAAGTCTTAGTAGAAAACAAAACCTTTTTTACAGGTAATAGCAAACTAGCTGTAAATAATATACCAGCAGATGCCGTTGAGAAAGTTGAAGTGTTAGATAATTACAATGAGGTTGCTATGCTTAAAGGTTTGCAAGACTCTGAGGATATGGCTATGAATATCTTGTTAAAAGAAGATAAAAAGAAGTTTGTTTTTGGCGATATAGAGGTGGGTGCAGGTATTAAAAAGCGTTACCTGTTACATCCTAATTTATTTTACTACAGCCCAAGAACCAACGTTAACTTTATTGGTGACCTTAACAACCAAGGCATTAAAAGTTTTAGTTTTAGCGATTACTTAGAATTTGAAGGTGGTTTTGGAAAACTCTTGGATGATGTTGGTAGTTATTTTAGTTTGTTTAATAGCGATTTTGCCCAATACCTCAACAACCAAGATTTTACAGCTAATATTAATCAGTTTGGTGCTTTAAATATTAGGCAATCCGTTTCTAAACATACAGATATTAGTGGCTATTTAATTAGCTCTAACTCAAAAACCCAAACTGCAAGCAATACGTTGAACGCTTACCAAAATATTGCAGACCCTTTTACGGAAAATAGAACGGTTACTAATACTATTAATAACTTTTTTACCGTAGGTAAAGTTACCGTGGACTACGACCCAAGCTACAAAGAAGATTTTGCTTATAATGCTTTTGTAAAAGTAACTAATAATGATAGTCATGGTTTTGTAAATACAATTAACCCAGACCAAAACAATAGCATTACGACATTAACCGATGTTACGGCACTTAATCTAAAACAAAACATTACTTACAGTCGTAAATTATCTAAAGCGCATACAGCTACTTTAGAAGCCACTTATAATTTTCAGAATGATAAACCGATTACAGAGTGGCTCACTAATCAGCAAATTTTACAAGGTTTAATTCCTTTGGAAGATGCTGATGTGTATAATATTCTTCAAACTAAAAAATCAGCTTCGCATAATTTTAATGCCATTATAAAAGATTATTGGGTAATTAATAATTTTAACCACCTTTATACTAGTGTTGGCATTAACACATCTTTTAATGATTTCTATAATGAAGATCTACAATTGCTTAATGATGGTCGTATCAATAATTTTAGTTCTGCTGGTTTTGGTAATGATTTTGGTTATAGCTATATAGATTCGTATTTGGGCTTGGAATATAAATTTCAAATTGGTATCGCTACGTTTAAACCTGCTGTATTTTATCATGGTTATTTATGGCGGACACAACAGTTTGAGGATTCTGAAACGTTTTCTAAAAATTTGTTATTACCGCAATTCACCACCAAAGTGGAATTTAATAACAGTGAAAAACTGAATTTTAAATACAAACTGAATGCGCGTTTTCCTGGCATTAATCAATTGGCAAACAACTTTATACTTTCTAATTTTAATAGTGTTTACAAAGGCAACAATCAGTTAGAAAACCAATTGTACCATTCCGCAACCTTGAGTTATTATAAGTTTAGTTTGTTTAAAAACTTAAACCTCAACTTCAATACCAGTTTTAACAAGCGTGTAAAAAGTATAAAAACGGTTTCAGAGCTTAATGGTATTGAATCTTTTAATACAGCCATAATGTTTGACCAACCAGAACATAATTGGATGCTTAGTGGACGCGTTTCAAAAAAAATTAATAAAATCCGTTATAATCTGAGTAGTCGTTTTAGCTATAATGATTATTTTCAAATCCTAAATGATGAAACAAATCTTAATGTTTCGAAATCTATCGCTTCAACGATTGGCGTGGAAACTTCATTTAAAAATCATCCTAACTTAGAAATTAATTATACCAAAGATTTTAATAACTATAAAGCCTTAAATAACATCTCTAAATTTGAAAATGACCAATTAGAAGTTATTTTGGAATACGATTTTTTAAAGGATTTTATCTTTAAAGCAGATTACACCTATAATAATTACAATAATAAAAGTCTAGATACTAAAACCACTTTTGATACTGCAAATGCGTCGTTATTCTACCAAAAAGAAGATAGTCCTTGGGGATTTGAGGTAAATGCCACTAACCTTTTTGATACGCGTTTTAAACAACAAAATTCCTTTAACGCTTTTGTGATTAGTGATAGTAGAACATTTATTTTGCCTAGAATTGTAATGTTTAAGGTGAGCTATAAGTTGTAAGTATGTTCGAAATCTTCAAAACAGCTTCAAAAACTAAACCCATAAACCAAAGACCATAACGATATAATTAGTTTTTAGTCAACTTCTTTTTACTTTTGCACAAACTAGAAATACATTATGTATAGTTTTATAAAAAAATGGTTCGGTTTTAGTGCTAAACCGAAACTTACAGAAGAAGACAAAATGAAAAAATTCTTAATCGTTGGCTTAGGAAACATAGGCGAAAAATATGCTAACACTAGACATAATATTGGCTTTAAAATTCTAGATTATTTAGCTGAAACGAATGACATTACTTTTGAAACCGTAAAACTTGGTGATGTTTCTACCTTGAAAATCAAAGGAAGATCACTTATCCTTTTAAAGCCAAGTACGTTTATGAACCTCAGCGGAAAATCTATAAAATACTGGCTAGAGAAAGAAAAAATCCCTATAGAAAACCTACTTGTGGTTACTGATGATTTAAACCTTCCGTTTGGATCGCTAAGATTAAAAACAAAAGGTAGCGACGGAGGTCACAACGGATTAAAAGACACGCAAGACAAATTACAAACTTCAAAATATAACCGCTTTAGATTTGGCATCAGTGATGAGTTTAGCAAAGGCAGACAAGTCGATTATGTTCTAGGCGAATGGACAGACGAAGAAAACACACAACTTAAAGAACGTTTGAAAATTTCGGCAGAATTGGTAAAATCTTTCGCTTTAGCCGGAGTAAATACGACGATGAACCAATTTAATGGAAAATAAGATTTAGCTTTGTTTTCAGTATAGTTCTAAGTTAAAAATAGCAATACCGTTTAAATTTGAATTCAAAATCAGCAAAAGTAACAACCATTGGCACCTTCGACGGTGTACATATTGGACATCAAAAAATCCTGAAACAGGTCGTAGCTCTTGCTAAAAAACAAGGCTATATTCCTGTGGTTTTAACCTTGTTTCCACATCCAAGAATGGTGCTTCAAAAAGACGACTCTATTCGGTTGTTAAATACCATTGACGAGCGTATAGAATTACTAAAATCACACGGTATAAAGGAGGTTGTTGTAAAAAAATTCACCAAAGCCTTCGCTAATCTTTCTGCTCATGATTACGTGAAACAGATTTTAGTTGATGAGTTACACACCAAACATATTGTTATTGGTTACGACCACCATTTTGGCAAAAACAGAAGTGCCAACATAAACGACCTTAAAGCCTTTGCTGAGCGTTATGATTTTGATGTTGAAGAAATTTCTGCACAAGACCTAAAAGATGTTACAGTGAGTTCTACTAAAATTAGAACAGCTTTAAACCAAGGAGAAGTAGATTTAGCAAATTCGTATTTAGGTTACAATTTCTTTATAACTGGTACAGTTGTTAAGGGCAAAGAATTGGGAAGAACGATTGATTTTCCAACCGCAAATATTAATGTCACGGCAACTTATAAGCTTATTCCTAGTGATGGTGTTTATGTGGTAAAATCTAAGATTGAAAACAAAACCGTCTTCGGAATGATGAATATTGGCAGCAATCCAACGGTTGATGGCAAAACACGTTCTATTGAAGTGCATTTTTTCGACTTTAGCCAAGATATTTATAATGCTGAACTAAAAATTGAGTTTCTTAAGCGTCTTCGCAGCGAACAAAAATATGAGAATCTCGAAGCTTTAAAAATTCAACTTAAAAAAGATATGGCGAATGCATCAAGCTATATAAACACCTTAAATGCATAAGTTTCTATTTAAACATATAGACAACTCTGGACTCATAGTTTTCAGAATCATTTTTGGGTTGTTGTGTTTTTTAGAAGCTGTTGGAGCCATTTTTACAGGCTGGATTAGACGTACGTTAATAGAACCAGAATTCACCTTTTCATTTATTGGTTTTGAGTGGTTACAACCACTTCCTGGTGATTGGATGTATGTTTATTATGCTGTAATGGGAATTTTTGGCTTATGTATAATGTTGGGCTACAAATACAGATTAAGCATGCTTATGTTTGCTTTAATGTGGACAGCAACCTACCTCATGCAAAAATCGTCTTATAACAATCATTATTATTTGTTGATGTTGTTAAGCTTTTTAATGGTGTTTCTACCAGCCAATCGGTATGCTTCTTTAGATGTTAAACTAAACCCTTCGCTCAAAAGTAACTCTATGCCAAGTTGGTGTAAGTGGTTTTTTGTGCTTCAGTTATTTATTCTTTACACCTATGCCTCTGCAGCTAAATTTTATCCGGATTGGTTAGACGGTTCTGTAATGAAAATACTAATGCGAAGCAAAGCCGATTTCTATGTGGTTGGAGAGCTCTTGCAACAAAACGTAGTTCATTATATTTTAGCTTATGGTGGTATTTTGTTTGACGGTTTAATAATTCCATTATTACTATTCAAAAAAACTCGGAAGTACGCCTTCTTTGCCTCTATTTTCTTTCATCTGTTTAATTCGTTTATTTTTCATATTGGAATTTTCCCATATATGTCTTTAGCGTTTAGCTTGTTCTTTTTTGAACCAAAAACCATAAAAAACATATTCTTAAAACGAAAAGATTTTTATGATGCTAATCAAGTTATTGTTCCAAAATACAAACCTGTTCTTCTTTCATTATTTTCAATTTATTTTATAATTCAAATTGCCTTACCGTTACGTCATCACTTTTTTACAGATGATGTGTTATGGACCGAAGAAGGTCATCGTTTATCGTGGAGAATGATGTTGAGAGCTAAAAGCGGACGCACCTTTTACAAAGTTGTTAATGCAAAAACTGAAGATATAATTCCTATTAAATTAGATGATTATTTAACCAAAAAGCAACAACGAGGCGCAAGATCTAAACCCGATATTATTTGGCAGTTTGCACAACATCTTAAACAAGACTTTGCTAAAAAAGGAATTCCTGTAAAAGTCTATGTCAATGCTTTTGTAAGTGTTAATGGAAAAGCCACCAAACAACTTATAGATCCAAAAATTGATATTGCTAATGAAAAATGGCAACATTTTAAGCATCACGATTGGATTTTACCTTCTGAAGAAAACGAAAAGTAATTTCTTATTACAAAAGTATAACTATCCTTAAATCAGAAAATCTTATTTCACACTATAAAATAGACACTTTTTATTTTTATCTGGTCATTTTCTTGTTACTTTTGTGGCTTATTTCCCCATGCCAATTGGCATAAACCAAAATTAATAGATATGTTACAAGTTGCTTTTATACAAGAGAACAAAGAAGACATTATTGCACGTTTAGCAAAACGAAATATTGATGCTACAGAGATGATTAACGAGGCTATTGCTTTCGATGAAGACCGAAAAGCAATTCAGACCAAATTAGATACCACGAAAGCAGAATCTAACAGCTTATCTAAAGAGATTGGAAATTTATACAAGTCTGGCGAAACCCAAAAAGCAAATATTCTAAAGGAGAAAACAACACAATTAAAGGACGTTACTAAAACTTTAGAACAAGAACTCAATGGTAAAATTGAGGCACTTGCTGAGCTTTTATATAAAATCCCTAATGTACCAAACCCTATTGTTCCTGCAGGAAATACGGATGAAGACAACGAGGAAACCTTTAGAGATGGAGATGTGCCTAGTTTATATGAAGGTGCCTTACCACATTGGGAACTCGCTAAAAAATACAACATCATCGATTTTGAATTAGGAAACAAAATTACAGGTGCTGGTTTTCCTGTTTATATAGGTAAAGGTGCAAGATTACAACGTGCCCTTATTGCTTATTTCTTAGACAAAAATACCGAAGCTGGTTACACCGAATACCAAGTACCACATTTGGTGAATGAAGCGTCTGGTTTTGGAACTGGACAATTGCCAGATAAAGAAGGGCAAATGTACCACGTTACAGGAGATAATTTATACTTAATTCCAACCGCAGAAGTGCCTGCAACCAATATATTTAGAGACACCCTTTTAAACGAGAGTGATCTTCCTATTACCATCACAGGTTATACACCATGTTTTAGACGTGAAGCGGGTAGTTATGGTGCGCACGTTAGAGGATTAAACAGATTACATCAGTTTGATAAGGTTGAAATCCTAAGAGTTGAACATCCAGATAATTCTTATGACGCATTAGACAGTATGGTCAATCATGTAAAAGGCATTTTACAAGACTTAAAATTACCATATAGAATTTTAAGATTATGTGGAGGCGATTTAGGATTTACCTCTGCTTTAACTTACGATTTTGAAGTGTTTTCAACGGCACAAGACCGTTGGTTAGAAGTATCGTCTGTTTCTAACTTTGAAACGTTCCAAGCCAATCGTTTAAAATTACGTTTTAAAAATTCTGAAGGTAAAAACGAATTATGCCACACGTTAAATGGTAGTTCTTTAGCCTTACCAAGGATTTTAGCCGGAATTTTAGAAAACTATCAAACCGAAAATGGTATAAAAATACCTGACGTTTTAGTGCCGTATACCGGCTTTGATATGATTTCTTAAAACCATATACCTTACTCTAAATGTTAAATTTTAATGCATTTTAACGATTATAAAGGTATTTCCTCGCTTTATTTATAAAGTTTTTAGAAATTTAGGTTTCCCAGATTAAAAGAGCTTAATTATGAAGAATATAAAACGAATCGTATTACTCGTTTCTTTGATTGCTATGGTAAGCAAGGTTTTGTTTTAGCGAACCAGATACTCTATACTTTTTGGTAATTTTCAACATTATAATTGATGTTGTTAATTAGTAAAATATAAAACGGACCTAGTCAAGATAATTGAATCATATTTTACAAAAATAATGGTTAATAGCACATTTATTTTACTAGTAAAATGCCTAAACATAAGTTTAGGCATTTTTTTATACTTTTTTTCACAACATCTACTTGAAGCATTTGTTATATTTACACTTACAGTGACTTTTAGCGGTACTAAAATACAAACATGCAACAGCGTTTTTTCATAATAATTATTCTAGTCTTCAGTTATTCTGGTTTTGCCCAAAATAGTGAAGCACAAGCGGATAGTTATTACAAAAAAGCAGAATTCAAAAAAGCAGAATTAATCTATAAAAATTTACTGAGGGAAAAGCCACACAGTTACAACTATATTCTTAAGCTTGTAGATATCTACCAACAATTAGAACAATATGACGATGCTGAAGCTCTTTTGAAACAACGTTTATCTATAAATAGAAGTCCAGAATTTACAGTGGCTTTGGGTTATAACTTTCAACTTAAAGATAGTATTGCTACTGCCAATAAACTTTATGATGAAGCGATAGCTTTTGTAGACCATAAGCCCAACTTTATTTATATTATCGCTAAAAAGTTTGAAGATTATTCTCTTTCAGAACAAGCCATTCGATTATATGAAAAAGGTAAAGTCTTATCACCAGAAAAAAACTTCAGTATTCAGTTAGCGCGCATTTATGGAGATCAAGGTGATATCGAAAAAATGTTCTTAAACTATATAGATTACATTGCGTATAAACCTAATTATCTCAATAACATTAAACGTTTCATTAGTGACTTTGTTTCCGAAGATAAAGACAATATAAACAACACCTATTTACGACGATTACTTCTAAAAAAAATTCAACAAAATCCAGAAACGTACTGGTATGATATGTTGAGTTGGTTATACGTTCAAGAAAAAGCATACAACAAATCGTTTATTCAAGAAAAAGCACTTTACAAGCGTAACCCTGAAAGTTTAGATCGTCTCATAGAATTAGCTGTTACAGCACAACAAGACGACGATGATGACACAGCAAAATCAATTTTCAATTATATACTCGAGGTTACACAAGATCGAAGTACAGCATTAACGGCACACCAATACATTTTAGAAATAGACACTAAAAATGCCGATGCTAAAACGCTACAGCAAATTGATGAAAAATACAACAGCTTGCTGAATGAGTTTGGAAAATCTAAGCTTACTTTATCCTTACAATTAGCATATGGTAAATTTTTAGCCTTTAACCAAAAAGACACAGAAACAGCCACAACGTTCTTAAAGCAAAGTTTAAGCTTACAGCTTTCTAAGTTTCAAGAAGCGAATGTAAAATTGCTATTAGCTGATATTTTAGTACTTCAAGAAAAATTTAATGAAGCCTTAATTTTCTATTCTCAAATTCAGGCTAACCTTAAAAATAGCATTATTGCTCAAGAAGCACGATTTAAAGTGGCAAAAACAAGTTATTACAAAGGTGATTTTGAATGGGCAGAATCGCAGCTTAACATCTTAAAATCATCAACATCTCAATTAATTGCAAATGATGCTTTAGACTTAAAATTATTAATTTCGGATAATAAACATGAAGACAGCACGCAAACAGCTTTAAAGCATTATGCCAAGGCCGACTTATTCGCGTTTCAGAATAAAACTGAAGAAGCTATTTCACTATTAGACCGAATTTTAGAAGAACATAAAGGTGAAAGCATCACAGATCAGGCTTTGTTTCAACAAGCAAAACTCTACGAGAAAAGAAAACAATATGTTAAGGCTGAAGCGAACTACCAAGACATTATTAAAGATTATAGTGAAGACATCCTAATAGACGACACGCTTTACTATTTAGCAGAACTTTACAATAACTATTTAGCCAAACCCGAAGAAGCCAAACTACTCTACGAAAAAATAATATTTGATCACCAAGACAGTATTTATTTTATTGAAGCGCGAAAAAAGTTTAGAATGCTTAGAGGAGATAGTATTAACTAAATAACAAAACCCAAACGCTCAATTCCAACAGCAACATTTTGGAATTTAACACGTTAAACTTGAATTTTGAACTCATATGATTATATACAACGTTACTCTTAATATAGATAAAAGCATCCATAATGAATGGTTAGAATGGATAAAAGAGCACATTCCACAAGTCTTAGCAACAGGTAAGTTTAAAGAAGCTAAACTCACCAAAGTTTTGGTAGAAGATGACGAAGCAGACACCTACTCTATTCAATTCAGAGCGCATTCTAGAGAAGCTCTAAACTCATATTATGCTGAACATGCCGAGCGTTTAAAACAAGTTGGCTTACAACGTTTTGGAGATAAAGTCTTGTCGTTTAGAACAGAGTTAGAAGTTGTTGATGAGTATTCGGTTAGTTTTGAATAATATTTTCGGGCAAAGACGCCAAGTCGCAAAGAAAAAAGCTCAACTTTATTTGAAATCTCATGGTTGTATTAAGCTTATAGCTTTTTTGATTCTTTAAACATAGCATTATTTTTTATGTAAAAACGCTTTGCGTCTCTGCGCCTTTGCGAGAAAAAACAATCTTATTACAACTCTGAAAATCATTGTATAATAACACTCAGCGCCATTCATTACAAAAAACCCAAGTAAACCGTATCTTTACAAAATAATTGCGTTGCGCCTTTGTGCCTTTGCGAGAAAAAAAAACAAATGACAGTAAAAGCCAAAAAACACCTAGGACAACACTTCTTAGAAGACGAATCTATTGCACAAGATATTGCAGATAGCTTATCTTTAGAAGGCTACAACGACGTCTTAGAAATTGGGCCAGGAATGGGAGTGCTTACCAAATATCTTCTCAAAAAAGACACCATAATACACGTCATAGAAATAGACACAGAATCTGTAGATTACCTAAAAAACAACTATTTACATCTTGCAGATAGAATCATAGAAAAAGACTTCTTAAAATACGATTTAAATCTTGTATTTAAGGATAAACCTTTCGCTATTATTGGTAATTTTCCATATAATATTTCGTCACAAATTCTTTTTAAAACTCTAGAAATGAGACATCAAATTCCAGAATTTTCTGGTATGTTTCAAAAAGAAGTCGCCTTAAGAATCTGTTCTAAAGAAGGCTCAAAAGTTTACGGTATTTTATCTGTACTAACCCAAGCATTTTACGATGCAGAATACTTATTTACAGTACCACCAAGCGTATTTAATCCACCACCAAAAGTAGATTCAGGTGTGCTTTTATTAAAACGAAAAGAAAATTTCACCTTGCCTTGCGACGAAAAATTATTCTTTAAAGTCGTAAAAACAGGTTTTCAGCAACGTAGAAAAACATTGCGCAACAGTTTAAAAACATTCAATCTGTCGGATAATTTAAAAGCAAATACTATATTTGGGCAACGACCAGAGCAACTGAGTGTTTCGCAGTTTATAGAGCTAACGTCGCTAATAGAAAATGACGAAAACTAATGATCTTTGCTGTCACACTGAGTGCAGTCGAGGTGAATTAAAATAAGCGTATTAAAAATCAAGTGGAAGACATCCAAGATAACATACAATTTCAGTTAACTGATGAGCTTATTGAAAAGGTAGAAATCCTTGTCGAAGACGGAAACGACAAAGACTTAACAGCCTTATTAAATGAGTATCACCACGCAGATATTGCCGAAATTTTAGATGAATTAACCAATGATGATGCTGTATATGTTATAAAACTTCTCGATTCTGAAACCACTTCAGAAATCCTGATGGAACTCGATGAGGATATCCGAGAAAAAATACTTAGAAGTCTATCCAATAAAGAAATTGCCGAAGAGGTTGAAGAATTAGATACCGATGATGCGGCAGATATGATTGCTGAACTTCCGGAAGGTAGGCGAGCCGAAGTTATCTCGCAGATTGCAGACGACGAACACAGAGAAGAAATTCAAGAACTTTTAGCTTACGATGAAGACACAGCTGGTGGACTCATGGCAAAAGAGCTCGTTAAAGTTTACGAAACTTGGACTGTTGCAGGTTGTTTACGCAGAATTAGAGGGCAAGCTAAAGATGTTACAAGAGTACATTCGGTTTACGTTGTAGATAAACAAGATAAACTGATAGGCAGATTGTCTTTAAAAGATTTAATTACATCCAAAAGCGATCAAAAAATTGCGTCTATCGCTAAAGAAAACGTGGATTGGGTTCATGTTAACGATGATGTGGTAGATGTCGCAAAAATAATGGCAAAATACGATTTAGAAGCAATTCCTGTTGTAAATGACAGCCAAACATTAGTCGGTAGAATTACCATTGATGATATTGTAGACGTTATACGAGAAGAAGCCGATAAAGATTACCAATTAGCCGCTGGTATTTCGCAAGATGTCGAGGCCGATGATAGTATTTTTAAACTCACCAAAGCACGTTTACCTTGGTTGTTTATTGGTATGTTTGGAGGTTTAGGAGCTGCCAGTATTATAGAGCAGTTTAATGATAATATGGGCAATTTTATAGTGTTGCTCAGTTTTGTACCTTTAATTCAAGCAACAGCCGGAAATGTAGGAGTACAATCCTCTGCTATTGTGGTTCAAGGTATTGCCAATGGCACAATCGATGGTAAAATTCTAAAACGATTATTCAAAGAGTTTTTATTAGGATTAGTCAATGGTATTGCTATTTCACTAATTGCCATTCTTATTACGCATTTTATTTTTGGAACACCATACATTGTATCCATAACCATCAGTATCGCTTTAGTTGCTGTGATTGTAATGGCTGCAATTATTGGCACATTTATTCCTATTTTTTTAGACAAAAGAGGCATTGATCCTGCAGTCGCCACAGGACCATTTATCACCACAAGCAATGACGTTTTCGGGATTTTAATCTATTTCTTAATCGCGAAAATGATGTTAGGTATTTAATAGTTTTTGGGCGTTACTCTACTTCGCTATGTAGCTATTGTAATCACTTTCATCAACTAGAAAAGCTACGTAGAGTCGGGCTGTCACTACTCGCTTTTTGCAAAAAAAGCAAAAGAGCTCAAACATGCCGTTCCATCCCTAACGCAGTCACCATGTTACTCTATTTTAAAAGTGAACTATCGTAAATCGCGTTGTAAATCTTTGTAACTTTACTTCATCATATTATAAGACCTACTAGGTTTTAAAAAATCTAGAAGATCTGAAAAACTAAAAAGTTATTATTTAACGCTTAAATAGATTCCCACTCTCGCAGGCATTACCATGAAAATATTACACCTAGATTCTAATCATCCATTACTTTTAAATCAACTCAACGCCTTAGGATTTACCAATCACGAAGATTACACGTCTTCAAAATCTGAGGTTGAAGCAAAAATCGCAGATTATGATGGTCTTATAATTAGAAGCCGATTCACCATAGACAAGCAATTTTTAGATGCAGCCACCAACCTAAAATTTATAGGACGTGTTGGTGCTGGATTAGAAAATATAGACTGCAATTATGCCGAAGATAAAGGCATATATCTTATTTCTGCACCAGAAGGTAACCGAAATGCTGTTGGAGAACATGCCTTAGGGATGTTGTTATCACTTTTTAATAACCTAAATAAAGCGGACAAAGAAGTGAGACACGGAAAATGGTTGCGAGAAGATAACAGAGGATTAGAATTAGACGGAAAAACTGTTGGCCTCATTGGTTATGGTAATATGGGAAAAGCATTTGCCAAAAAACTAAAAGGCTTTGATGTAGATGTTTTGTGTTATGATATAAAAACCAATGTTGAAGATGCCAATGCCAAACAAGTTATTCTCGAAGAATTAAAAGCAAAAGCTGATGTGCTAAGTCTTCATATACCACAAACAGAGCTAACTTTAAACATGATAAATTCTGATTTTATAAAAGGTTTTAAAAAGCCTTTTTGGCTCATTAATACAGCTCGCGGTAAAAGTGTAGTTACTCAAGATTTAGTTAACGCCTTAAAATCTGGTAAAATTCTGGGAGCAGGATTAGATGTTTTAGAGTATGAAAAATCGTCTTTCGAAAATTTATTCACTTCTAATGATATGCCAGAAGCTTTTCAATATTTAATAGCATCAAAAAATGTGTTGCTCTCACCACATGTGGCAGGTTGGACGATTGAAAGCAACATTAAACTCTCGCAAACAATCGTCGATAAGATTAAAACAAAGTTTAGTTAACTTACAATATTAACCATACCTTTTTAAACATGACATACAACGCTACATCACCAGAAGATTATATTAGTCAAGTACCTAAAGAACGCCAAAATGCTTTAAAAACGTTAAGGAAAGTTATAACTGATAATTTACCAAATGGTTTTGAAGAAGGCATTCTATATAATATGATAAGTTATTATGTGCCACATTCCGTTTATCCAGATGGTTATCATTGCGACCCAAAAACGCCATTACCATTTATGAGTTTTGCTTCACAAAAAAACTCAATAAACTTATATCATAGTGGCATTTATGCGCAACCAGAACTACACGATTGGTTTGTTAACGCGTATCCAAAACATTGCAAACGAAAATTAGACATGGGAAAAAGCTGCGTTAGATTTAAAAAGATAGACGACATTCCGTTTGAATTAATTGGCGAACTGACTAAAAAGATGACGTGTAACGAGTGGATAGACATATACGAGTCTGCCATAAAGAAAAAGTAGATTAAAAAATTATAACATTTAGGGTTTCAACCAATGAGATCTTAAAATAAATTCAGAATAAAATGAAAAAACGCGTCACAGGAATTGGAGGTTTATTTTTTAAAACTAAAGATCCAAAAGCTGCTAAAGATTGGTATAAAAAACATTTAGGGTTTAACACAGACGATTATGGCTGTACCTTTTGGTGGAAAGATAAAGAAGGAAACGACTGTTCTACTCAATGGAGTCCGTTTACTGAAGACACCAAACACTTTGAACCGTCTAAAAAAGACTTTATGTTTAATTATAGGGTTGAAAATTTAAAAGAATTATTAGCAACGTTAAAAGACGAAGGTGTCACCATTGTTGGTGATATGGAAGAATACGAATATGGTAAATTCGGCTGGATTCTAGATAACGACGGTAACAAAATTGAACTTTGGGAACCCGTTGATAAGGCCTTTTTATAAATTCCATTTAAACACATATCATTGTCTTATTTAGAAATTCTACACGCTTATAATTTAACTGCGTTTCAATGGATGGCTATTGGATTTGCAGTTTTTTTATTGGGTTTATCCAAATCAGGAATTAAAGGTGTAGGTATTATTCTTATTGTGATACTTGCCTTTGTTTTTGGAGAAAAAGCATCTACAGGCATTCTTCTTCCTATGTTAATTTGTGCAGATATATTAGCTGTTATTTATTACAACAGACATGCAGATTGGGTGATTATCAAAAAACTAATTCCATGGATTATAGTCGGTGTTTTAATTGGAGTTTGGGTAGGGAATGATATTTCTGAAATCGTTTTTAAAAAATTAATGGCGATTATAATACTTGTTTCAGTGGGTATTATGATTTACTTAGAAAAGCGAAAATCTACGTATATACCACGTAACAAGTTGTTTTCAACTGGTATTGGTTTATTAACTGGTTTCACTACTATGATAGGTAATTTAGCTGGTCCGGTTTCTAATATTTATTTTTTAACCATGCGTTATCCTAAAAATGAATTTATAGGAACTGCGGCATGGTTATTTTTTATTATCAATATGATTAAGCTTCCCTTTCATGTCTTTGTTTGGGAAACCGTTACGATAGACACATTAGTTTTAAACTCCGTGTTAATTCCTGCGGTTATTTTAGGGTTTATATTGGGAGCAAACATTGTAAAACTCATTTCAAATGTAAATTACAGACGATTTATTATAATCGTTTCCGCTATTGGAGGCCTAATTATGTTATTTAGGTAAAAAAAGATTACCCTTTGATAACATATATTATTTAAGTTGATTCATAATATTTCATTAACTTTATGGTTTAACTTAAAACAAAAAAATATGTCAGAAGACAATAAAGATTTAGGCAACGATCTTAACGATATGTTAGACGATGCTAAAGATGGCGCTAAAAAAGCAGGCGATAAAATAAGCCAGAAAACTAGTGAATTTTCAGATGATGCAAAAAAAGCGGCTGATGATTTTAGCAACGATGCAAAAGAAGTATTCAGTGATGGTAAAAATGTTGCAATTATTGCCCATATTACTTTTATCGGATGGATTATTGCTATTGTTATGAATAGTAGTAATAAAACCGAATTTGGCTCTTTTTACATTAGACAAAATTTAGGTTTAATTTTATTAGGTGTTGTTTCTTCTTGGATTCCTATTGTAAACTTAGTAGCCTGGATAGTTCTATTAATTGCTTGGATAATGAGTTTAATCTCTGCATTAGGTGGTGAGATGAAACCGACCTTTTTACTTGGTAAACAATATCAAGAATGGTTTAAAGGTTTATAAAATATTAAAAACCCAGAATGTTAATTCTGGGTTTTTTATTTACTCTTTTCCAGTTAAACCAAAAGCTAAAGGCAAGGTATCACCAATTCTCTGATTTCCCATAACACCACTAAAATAAACTCCTACAACAGGTGTAAAATTACCATAAGAATCAACATAAAATTCGGGCACTTCTAATTGAATTTTAGATTGATCATTTTTCTCAAATAGGATAGAGACATTTTCTTTTAGAGTTACTTTCTTAAAATCTTCATTCTCTAAAGCTTCAACCAAAAAATATTCCCACTCTTCTACCCTAAATTTATCATGGTATATCCAATACCCTTCTGCTCTCAAGTTTTTATTGTAAAGCGACCTTAAAAAGTGCTGAACAGATCCTTTATAAGCTTTATCTCTATGTTTTAAGGTTTTCTTTTTTGTAGTATATAAATCATTGTAGAAGGACGTACCATAGAACGTTACAGAATTAACCGAAAACCGCATTTCGCTAAGATTAGCATATCCAAAGTTGGTCTCAAATTCCATTAAATCATAGGTAATTTCATATTCTAAGGCTTTATTTAAAATTTGAAGTGGCACTTTTGAGCTGGCATATAACGCCTTATTGTGTTTGTCATATTTTAATACTAAATCGTCTTCATTTAATATTTTACACGATTTCCCAAACTTAGAAGTTCCTAGAAATTCTTTTCTAAACAATCTCAATTTCTGTCGTCTTGTTAAACCGTCGTCATATGCTATATGAACTTCATCTAAAGTATTATCTGCTTCAACAAGTTCTACGTTGATATTATTTTGACTTCTATAATCGGAAATCAAGACCTTATCAAATCCTAAATAAGAAATCACTAAAGTAGATTGAACAGCGTCTGAGTAGTCAATTGAAAACTCGCCATTAGCATTTGTAGTGGTACCAATTGTAGTATTATTAAAATATACAGAAGCGGTCTCAATTGGCTGTTGTGTAATTTTATCTATAACACGACCTGTTAAAGTTTGTGAAATACAAATTATTGGGAATAAAAAGAATGCAACACCAAGCTTACTTATCCTCATTATTATCTGTAAACTTACGTTCTAATTCGGCCTGAAATTCTTCCATCACAGGTCTAACGGTACTTTCTGGTAAGTCGGCAATTTTAATATACATTAAACCATCCACGGCATTATTAAACATAGGATCTACGTTAAACGCTACAAGTCTAGCGTTTTGTTTAATGTACTTTTTGAGTAACACAGGTAAACGTAAGGCTCCTGGTTCTACCTCATCTATAATCTTATCAAATTTATTTAAATCGGCTTCTGTTTCATCAAAAACAAACTCCTTATCTGCATCTTGGAGTTTAACCTTAAACTCTTTTTTAGGACGTACATACTGCGCTACATAAGGATCATAATAATGCGATTTCATAAACTCAATCATCAAACTTTTAGAGAAATTTGAAAACTGATTACTTATACTCACGCCTCCTATTAAATATTTGTGTTCAGGATAACGCAATGTAATATGTACAATCCCTTTCCAAAGTAAAAATAAAGGCATTGGTTTTTGCTGGTAGTTTTTTATAATAAAAGCCCTTCCCATTTCTATGGATTGACTCATCATTTTATGCAATTCTGGTTCAAAACGAAACAAATCTTGCAAATAAAAACCATCGATACCGAAACGTTCAAAAATCTTAGAACCTAAACCCATTCGGTAAGCTCCTGCAATGACATTTTGTTCGTTGTCCCACAGAAACATATGGTGATAATACGTGTCAAATTTATCTAAATCCGTAGATTCATTAGTACCTTCTCCAACTTCTCTAAATGTAATTTCCCTAAGTCGGCCTATTTCCTTTAAAATATTTGGAATATCTTTCGGCGACGCAAAAAACACTTCATAATTTTTACTCATTAAAAGCCTGCCGTCTTCAACTCTAAGTTTATCAACCTCAGCAATCATTAATTTTGGTGCAACAGGGGTCTCAATTCGTTTGGGCATTTTAGCCACTTTTAATTGCGATTGAATATTATCTAAAATCTTAGGTTTATCTTCAAAAGTTTTAGATAACATATAGGTTTTTCTCCTTAAGAATTCTGAAAATTCTGGAAGATTTGGATGTTCTTTCTGATCTTTAATAGAAATCGGTCTACCCACTCTTACCTTTATTACTCGACGTTTTTGGGTTAATAATTCTGACGGTAATTTTGCCGTTCGTAGTGTGTCACTCAACTTAGACAGCCTGTAAAATAAACGACTATTTTTAGCATGAAAATAAATAGGAACGATAGGAACTTCTGCCTTTTGAATAAGCTTCATAGCAGCCTCTTCCCACTGTTTATCTACAACTAATTTTCCATCTCTATAGGTAGAAACTTCACCAGCAGGAAACACACCTAATGGATGTCCTTCGCGCAAATGCATAATGGCATTTTTAAAACCTGCAATACTACTTTTAGCGTCCTTTCGGTCTTCAAAAGGATTCACTGGCATTATATATGGTTTTAAAGGTTCTATTCTATGTAATAGAAAATTAGCGATTATTTTGAAATCGCTTCGTTGCTCTAACATTAATTTTAACAGCAAAATACCATCAATACCACCAAGCGGATGATTAGAAATGGTGATATATGGTCCTTCTTTGGGCAGACGCTTCATGTCTGCTTCAGGAATTTCGAACTTAATTTGAAATTCGTCTAAAATACCATCTAAAAACTCTAGTTTATTGAGGTGCTTATTTCGGTTATAAACCTTATTTAAGGTCGATATTTTAAGTACTTTCATCAATACCCAACCAGAAAAAGTTCCCAAAAATCCATACTTATCAGCATGAATTGCTTTTGCAACTTCCTTTGCGGTAACTAAACCGGTATCAGATGATTTCCCCATAAAACAAATGTAACAACTATTTATTTAGTAACAACCTGTACGGTTCCTTGAGCTAACTGCTTAAGTAAAACTGTTTTATCTTTTTCAAGCTCTTTTACAACAACGTCATTATAATGTCTAATCGTATAAAGACTTACATTATTATGACAAACAACCTTAAATTTAGCCTTTAAATGTTGTAGCAGTTTTTCTAAATTATCATATAAATTATCAATACAAACAGAAAAGCTAATCGCAGAATTCTGAATTACATCAACCTTCATTTTATACAAGTGTAATAAACTAAATATTTCACTGATATTTTCTTCCATAATGTATGAAAAATCTAAGGACGACAGAGAAATTAACGTCTGATTTTTCTTTACAATAAAACACGGAATCTCTGGCACTAAGGCTTTCCCTTTACTTACGCAAGTGCCATCACCTTCAGGATTTAAAAACGATTTTACATACAACGGAATTTCTTTTCTCTGTAAAGGTTGAAGCGTTTTTGGGTGAATTACTGAAGCTCCGTAAAAAGCCAACTCAATAGCTTCTCTATAGGATATTTGATGTAATAATTGTGCATTTTCAAAATAGCGAGGATCTGCATTTAAAACACCAGGAACATCTTTCCAAATGGTTACACTATTCGCGTTTAAACAATAAGCAAAAATCGCTGCCGTATAATCACTTCCTTCGCGTCCTAAAGTCGTGGTAAAATTATTGGCATCACTACCTAAAAATCCTTGAGTAATATTTAAAATATTAGGATTTAAGTGCGCTGAAATATTCTCTTGTGTTTTTTCCCAATTTACATTAGAGCGTCTATAATAACTGTCTGTTTTTATAAATTCTCTCACATCCACCCAATTATTTTTTAGGCCTATTTCATTTAGATAATGACTAATAATTGTGGTCGAAATTAATTCACCATAACCAATTACTTGATCGTACACATAATTATAATTTGGAGATTTATTGCTTTTAAAAAAGGCATTTAATTCGTCAAAAAGGGTCTTTACATCTGTAAATACTTGGTGACGTTTATTCTCAAATAAATCTACTAAAATATCATCGTGGCATTTAACAACCTCGTGAATTGAACTTGGTAATTCGGGTTTGTTTTCAAAATAATTCTTGATAACTAACTCCATTCTATTAGTCGTTTTTCCCATTGCAGAAACCACAACTAACGTGTTGTCAAAACCAGTAGTTTTTAAAACTTTTGCTAAATTTTTTACACCATTTGCATCTTTTACTGATGCACCACCAAACTTAAATATGCGCATTATAATTGGGTTAAATAATTCTTAATTCCTTTTTCGTCTAGATGTACAACATTCCAATCGCGTTTCACATCTGCGCCTTTACTTTCGTAGAACGTTATAGCTGGTTCGTTCCAATCTAAAACCTCCCAACTTATTCGTTTTACTCCTAGCTCTTCACCATATTTCACAACGGTATCTAAAAGCAGAGATCCTATACCTTTGCCTCTACATTTTTCGCTAACAATAAGATCTTCTAAATGTAGTATTTCGCCTTTCCATGTCGAGTATCTTGGGTAAACCAAAGCAATACCTTCAATGGTATTTTCAATTTCAGATACAAAACAAATAAATTTTGGTTGGTCTCCAAAACCATCATTTTCTAAATCTGATTTTGAAATTTCTACCGCGTCTTCTTCTTTTTCAAACGTTGCCAGTTCTTGAATGAGTTCTAAAACTCTTGGCATATCTTCGATACGTGCTAATCTAGGTTGGTTCATTTTTACAAATTAAAAAATCAAAGGTAACTAAACTCACATTACAAAATAATTTTTTTAAAGTACGAAAACGTTATAGTTTGTTAAAAAGTACGATATTTGTGTGCTACTAAACAATATATTACTTCATGTCAAAAAGAAAACAAACCTTAGGTGAATTTATAATTGAAAATCAAACCTCCTTTAAATACACTTCTGGGGAGCTTTCTCGGCTTCTTAACTCTATTCGTTTAGCGGCAAAGGTGGTTAATCACGAAGTTAATAAGGCTGGTTTGGTAGATATCATTGGTAATGCTGGTGATACTAATATTCAAGGTGAAGATCAGCAAAAGCTCGATGTTTATGCCAATGAAAAATTTATACAAACACTAACAAAAAGAAACATAGTTTGTGGTATTGCTAGTGAAGAAGAAGATGATTTCATTGCTATTAATAGCCAAGATGAGAATAATCAAAATAAATATGTCGTTTTAATTGATCCGCTTGATGGATCGTCTAATATTGATGTAAATGTATCTGTAGGAACTATATTTTCTATATATAGACGCGTTACTCCATTAGGAACACCTGTAACTTTAGACGATTTTTTACAAAAAGGTAGTGCACAAGTCGCTGCTGGTTATGTGGTTTATGGTACGTCTACCATGTTAGTTTATACTACAGGACATGGTGTTAATGGGTTTACTCTTAATCCTGCCATTGGGTCGTATTATTTATCACATCCAGATATGGAATTCCCTGAAGATGGTCATATTTATTCTGTAAATGAAGGTTATTATTCAGATTTCCCTGTGGGAATTAAAAAGTATATAAAGTACTGCCAAGAAGATGGTGAAGACAGACCGTACACAAGTAGATATATTGGATCTTTAGTTTCTGACTTTCATAGAAATATGATTAAAGGTGGTATTTACATGTATCCTAAAAGCTCTAAAAATCCTAATGGTAAACTACGTTTACTTTATGAGTGTAACCCTATGGCATTTATTGCAGAACAAGCCAAAGGAAAGGCCAGTGATGGGTTTGCAAGAATAATGGACATTCAACCTACAGCACTACATGAACGTGTGTCATTTATTTGTGGTAGTAAAAATATGGTAGAAAAAGCAGAAGAGTTTATGCGCAATGCGGAATAAAAAACTTACGTCTTAAAACTAAAAAGCGACTATACTTTAACCACTTAGAGTTAAATTATAGTCGCTTTTTTCTTTCTAATTGAACTGTTTTATTCGTTCATAGATTTTATACCGTCCTTAAAATCATCGAGATCAACCTTATCGTAAGCTAATGCTAATGCTTTATCGGCAATATATTTAACATTTTTAGAGTGAAACCCTATTCCTACACAAAGTTTCTCCAATAACCAATGCTGATTAGGCCCTTCAATATCATCAGCCCAAACCATTCGTGCTAAATCATACAAACGTTCTAAACGTTGATCGTAAGAATGCGGAGCATTTATAGGATGCGTATTATAATCTTCTAAAATTTTCTTATAATCGAGATCTGAAATACTTAAACGTGTTGCTAAACGATCTAAGAAAGCTCTCTCTTTATCTGTAATTACACCATCACTCATAGCAACCCTTACAATTGAAGCAAAGTGATCTTCATTACGTTTTTTAAATCCGCTATCGAATAAATCTGAAAATGACATATATCTATTTTATTTAAAATCTAATTATTAATTCTTAACAAATATATACTCTTTAATAGAATTTATCAGCACGCAACACTTCAAAAATTTTATATGTTTTCAGACGCTTCTTCTTTTTGAGGGATAAAAAACACAAAATTTAGAGACACTTTAAGAACCGCTTCGTTAGTGCATAAATATTATTTGATTTTATTTTTGAAGAAACAAATAAATAAAATCATGTATTTTTACATCTTCAAACAAAAGAAACTTGAGTAAAGTATCTATTGCCCAAACATTCGCACAGACTTTGCAACTGCAAAATCTGCAAACTACTATTGCCCAAAACCAAGCAAAAGTACATTTAAAAGGTCTTGTTGGTTCATCGTTATCAATCACAATTTCCGAAGCTTTTAAAACAGCCGAGCAACCATTTTTATTGATTTTTGATGATAAAGAAGAAGCTGCTTTTTACCTTAACGATTTAGAACAACTCATCAATACTAAAGATGTGTTATTCTATCCAGGAAGTTATCGCAGACCTTACCAAATTGAAGAAACCAACAATGCTAATGTCCTTTTACGTGCCGAAGTTTTAAATCGGATTAATTCCCGTAAAAAACCGTGTATAATTGTTACGTATCCTGATGCCCTTTTTGAAAAAGTAGTTACTAAAAAGGAACTTGAAAAGAACACTTTAAAAATTTCCGTTGGAAACGATTTAAGTATCGATTTTGTTAACGAAGTTTTGTTTGAATACAAATTTAAACGTGTCGATTTTGTTACAGAACCAGGTGATTTCTCAGTTAGAGGAGGTATCGTAGATGTGTTTTCATTTTCACATGATGAGCCTTACCGAATAGAGTTTTTTGGGGACGAAGTTGATAGCATAAGAACCTTTGACGTAGAAACACAACTGTCTACAGAGCGCATAAAAAAAGTTAGCATCATTCCAAATGTGGCTAATAAATTAATTGCTGAACAACGTGAAAGTTTTCTAAAATACATTTCTAATAAAACGATTATTTTTTCTAAAAATGCATCACTTACATTTTCTAGAATTGATGATTTTTTCAATAAAGCTGAAGACACTTTTAATAGTTTATCTAGTGATGTAAAGCATGCAGAACCAAAAGAATTATTCTGTAATTCAGAAGTCTTAAAACGACAGTTTTTAGACTATGCTTTAGTAGAATTTGGATCTGAAGCCTTTTTCGCCGAACAACTTATTGCATTTTACACAAAGCCACAACCCGCTTTTAATAAGCAGTTTAATCTGTTAATTGAAAACTTAAATGATAACCACAGCAACGGAATAACAAATTATATTGCTTGTGTAAGTGAGCAACAAGCAAAACGGTTTCATGATATTTTTGATGACGCAGAACAAACGGTACATTATAAAACTATTGTGTTGTCTTTATATCAAGGTTTTATAGACACTGAACACAACTTAGCTGTTTACACAGACCATCAAATATTTGATCGTTACCATAAATTCCATCTTAAGAATGGCTACGCGAAAAAGCAAGCCATCACCTTAAAAGAATTAACCAATCTCGAGATTGGAGATTATGTCACGCACATCGATCATGGTATTGGAAAGTTTGGAGGGCTTCAAAAAATTGATGTCGAGGGTAAAAAACAAGAAGCGATAAAACTGGTTTATGGTGAACGCGATATTTTATACCTCAGCATTCACTCTTTGCATAAAATTACCAAGTTTAATGGTAAAGACGGTAAGCCACCAACAGTTTATAAACTGGGCAGCAAAGCTTGGAAAACCTTAAAACAAAAAACCAAATCTAAGGTTAAAGAAATTGCCTTCAACCTTATAAAACTTTATGCTAAGCGAAAGTTGAAAAAAGGATTTCAGTATGCTCCAGACAGTCACATGCAGTTAGAGCTTGAAGCGTCTTTTATTTATGAAGATACACCAGATCAAATTTCATCCACTGCAGACATAAAAGCAGATATGGAAAGTCAGCGACCAATGGATCGTCTTATTTGTGGAGATGTTGGTTTTGGTAAAACTGAAGTTGCCATAAGAGCCGCTTTTAAAGCTGTTGATAATGGAAAACAAGTTGCTGTTTTAGTACCAACCACCATTTTGGCGTATCAACACTCCCGAACATTTAGAGAACGTTTGAAGGATTTTCCCGTGACTGTAGATTATGTCAATCGTTTTAGAACAGCCAAAGAAAAACGTGAAACTTTAGAAGGCTTAGAAAAAGGAAGCGTAGATATTATAATTGGCACACATCAGTTGGCTAATAAAAACGTTAAGTTCAAAGATTTAGGCTTGCTGATTGTTGATGAAGAACAAAAATTCGGTGTTGCTGTAAAAGAGAAATTAAAGACCATAAAGGAAAATGTTGATGTATTAACGTTAACGGCAACTCCAATCCCAAGAACACTTCAGTTTAGTCTAATGGCGGCACGAGATTTATCAGTTATTAATACCGCTCCGCCAAATCGATATCCAATTGAAAGCCATGTGATTCGTTTTGGTGAGGAAACCATTAGAGATGCCGTGAGTTATGAAATTCAACGTGGTGGCCAAGTGTTTTTTATTCATAATAGAATTGAAAACATTAAGGAAGTTGCTGGTATGATTCAACGTTTAGTGCCAGATGCTAAAATCGGAATTGGTCATGGACAGATGGATGGTAAAAAACTCGAAAGTTTAATGCTAGCTTTTATGAATGGTGAGTTTGATGTTTTGGTCAGTACAACCATTATAGAAAGTGGCTTAGACGTGCCAAATGCCAATACTATTTTTATTAATAATGCTAATAATTTTGGATTGAGTGATTTGCACCAAATGCGTGGACGTGTTGGTCGTAGTAACAAAAAAGCCTTTTGTTATTTTATTACACCAGAATATTCTGCCATGACGACTGATGCCAGAAAACGGATTTCGGCATTAGAGCAATTTACAGAATTAGGTAGCGGATTTAATATTGCCATGAAGGATTTAGAAATCAGAGGTGCTGGTGATTTATTGGGTGGCGAACAAAGCGGATTTATTAATGATATTGGGTTTGATACTTATCAGAAAATCTTAAATGAAGCTATTGACGAATTAAAAGAAACCGAATTTTCAGATTTATATAAAGATGATGGTAAACCGAAACAATATGTTAAGGACATGACCATTGATACGGATTTCGAATTGTTATTTCCAGACGATTATATCAATAACATTACCGAGCGTTTAAATCTTTATACCAAATTAAACGCCATTAAAACTGAAGAAGAACTCGCTACATTCGAAACTGAAATTATTGACCGTTTTGGTGAATTACCAACACAAGTTTCAGACTTATTAGATAGTGTGCGTCTCAAATGGATTGCGACTAAAATGGGCATAGAAAAACTGATTATGAAACAAGGTAAAATGATTGGTTATTTTGTGCAAGATCAACAAAGTGGATTTTACCAAAGTGATGCATTTACCAAAGTGTTACAATTTGTACAAATGAATGCTGGTAAATGTAAAATGAAAGAAAAACAAACCCGAAAAGGGCTGCGCTTATTGCTATCTTTCGAGAATATTAAATCTACCAAACAAGCATTAACCGCATTATCTAAGATAAATGAATGAAAAAAGTCATTTAAACCACCTCTTTCTGCTCATAGTCGCAACGATATGTCTTAGTACTTCTGGGCCTTTAGGAAAGTTTATAGATTTACCAACACCTATAATTATTTGGTGGCGCTCAATTTTGGCTGCAGTACTTTTATTCGTTTTTTGTATTTATAAAGGCATTGATTTAAAGGTTAAAAACAAAAAAGACCGCCTCACTTTTTTTATCGCAGCACTTTTAATGGGAGGCCATTGGATCACTTATTTCTATGCCTTAAAGCTTTCAAACGTAGCTATTGGAATGATTTCATTATTTACATTCCCAATTATAATTGCACTTTTAGAACCTTTCTTTTCAAAAACAAAGTTAGATCCTATTCATATTGTTTTGGGTATAATGGTACTTCTTGGTATTTATATTTTAGCTCCAGAGTTTAGTTTAGAAAGTAGTCAGTTACAAGGTGTTCTTTTTGGTGTGCTTTCGGCTATATGTTATGCCTTAAGAATTCTAATATTAAAAGGTCATATAAATAAATATAATGGCACTATGCTAATGTTTTACCAAGTGCTTATTCTAACTGTTGTCTTAGCTCCTGTTTTATATGTTATGGACAGCTCTAATATTACAACCCAATACCCATACGTTCTTTTACTAGCCATCGTAACAACCGCTATTGGTCATACGATGTTTGTAAATAGTTTAAAGTACTTTAAAGCCAGTACAGCAAGTATTATTGGTAGTACACAGCCAATTTTTGGAATTATTATTGCTTTCGTTTTTTTAAATGAGCTACCTTCATCAAATACTTTTATTGGTGGTGGTTTAGTATTAGCAACCGTAATTATTGAAAGTGTAAGGTCTAAAAAGTAACAAAATAGTTAATATGGCTTAATTTTTGAAACTAAATTTACAGATATTAATAGTACATCCAAATGAAAAAAATCTTAATCCTTATAGTCGTATTACCATTAATTTCTTTTGCCCAAAGCGTAAAAGGCACCTTTTCTCCTGCAGAAGATTTTACTTATGCATTTTTATATAAAGCAACACCAGAAAGCGCTCATTATGTTAACCGAGGACAATTAGATAGTTTAGGAAGTTTTGAAATTCCGTTAGATGAATCCGTTACTCCTGGTATCTATAAAATTGTATATGCCACTCCACCAGAGGAAAATAATTTCGATTTTATTTACGACGGAAAAGAAACAGTAGTCTTTGATTTTAGCTTTGAAAAAGGCATAAAATTCACCCAATCTGAAGAAAACAAACTTTGGGCATCTTACCTAAAAAGTATTGATATGGTGAACCAAACCATTAGCAATTATTACTCTAAAGAAAATAATGACAAGAAAGGTTTTACAGCTATTTTCAAAACCTTAAAAGACACACAAACGGCTTATGAAGAGTTAGCTAAGGACAAGCTAGTTTTTAGTTTTATTAAAGCCAATAGACCTTACATTCCAACACAATATGAAGATATTAGTACGTATTCAAATAACCTTAAACAGCATTATTTAAGTCAGGTAAATTTTAGTGATAATCTGTTACAAAGTTCATCTTACCTAGTAGATCGCGTTTCTGCGTATGTTTTTAATATGGTTGCCAATCCTAGTGAAGACACCTACAAACAGCATATTGATGATGTTGCAGCTGCCATTAGCAATGACGATTTACGAATTAAAACAAGTCTCTTAGAAACACTATGGCATCGTTTTGTAACGGTAGAAAATTATAATATAGCCAATTATATTACTGACAGTCATTTATTAGAGTTAGCAAAAGCCTCAAACAATAAGGTATTGGAAAACATGTTGACTTCTTTTAAAAACACCTCAATTGGATCTAAAGCACCAAATTTTGAAATCAACTTAAAAGATGACCAAAAAACAAGCTTACACCAATTAGAAGGTGCAGAAAACTACTTGCTTATCTTTTGGAGTAGTAGCTGTAGTCATTGTCTAAGTGAATTGCCAAAAGTGAAAGCTATGGTAGCAAATAAACCCAACCTAAAAGTTGTTGCTTTCGGCTTAGAAGACAACACGAGAAATTGGGAAAAAGAAAAAGAAAACTATCCTGATTTTATTCACCAAATAGGCTTAGAAAAATGGGAAAACCCTATTGTGGAAACCTACGGTATTTCTGCTACACCAATGTATTTTTTATTGAATTCTGATAAAATCTTTATATCGAAACCTCAAGGTTTTGAAGAGTTAGAAGTTTTATTGAAGGATTTGTAATCTCCGCATGTATAGCGTTGAAGAAGTAAGAAAAAACTACAAACGTTTTCCTGATGCGAAAATTGAAAAAATCGCAAGAAACGAATCTAAAGGTCTACGAAAAGAGATTCTTACAGTCCTAAAAGATGAAATTATAAGACGACAATTAAACCGAAGTCTTATTAGTTGGGTAGACTCAGAAACGCAATCCTTTACTGGTTTAGAACGACAAAATCTTATTCGTAAAATCCAAAATCAGCGGTGTGTAAAATGTTCAGAAAAACGTAAACTTTATGGTTTTGAAACGCATACTGTGAAATCTTTTCTAATTGGAATGAGTACCTCTAGAAATGAACAGATTCTTTGTAAACCTTGTGGAAAACAAGAAAAACTAAATGCAATTGTAATGACTTTCTTTGCTGGCTGGTGGTCTGCCAAAGGGTTTCTATTAACTCCTTTTACTATTTTTAAAGATGTAATCAACTTCTTATTTATTGAAAAAATCAGTGATCGCATTCTTAATGGTTTTGTCGATGATGTAACGGGTTCTTTTCGACGTTACGGCACCGACGATAACGTAATTTATAGACTTATAAAATGGAAAAATAAGTCGGATGATAATTAACGCTAAAAAGAAAAACGCTCAGTAAAACAAGTGTTTTATCTGAGCGTTTTGAAACTAAATAACCAACCAAAATTTAGTTTCATTTGTATTATTGTTATACTTAAATGTTTCGTGTATTCGTCCTTGTGTTTTCTACTTTCTTAGTTTTTTGCTTACGCTTTTTAGATCTATCAACTTCGGCAGTAGACTTTCCTTCTTCATTCGTACTTCTGTAATACTGTATATATCCATGGCCTGTAAATTCATACACTGTTCCAGAGTTCGTATGGTACAACTCTATTGTACTATCATTAATAACGTTTAATTCGAAGTATTCATTGTCAAAGAAATCATAATCTAATGTTAATGTTTTTGAGTAGTTATTTCCAGAGACATTTCCAATACCATAATCGCCAGTATAATCCCAATAAATGTTATTTGTATTGTACACATTTTGATCCTGAGAGCTTCTAAACGTGGCATCATTTCCACCAGATAAGAATTGTAAATAATTTTCATTATCAAAATCGTTTAAAGCTCCGTAATTACTGGTATATGTTTTTCCCCAAGCCTCATATTCTTGTAAAAAATAATGAATGTTATCATAGAAGATATAATCATAATCAAAGTTAGATTTCTGGTAACCATCTAAGAAATAAGACGTGTCATTATACGGATTGTATAATTCAATGGTATTATTATCTATTTGGTACACATCAAAACTATCAAAACCATCGATAATGTGATTGACATCCAAAATCATATCATAAGCATCGTAATACCCTATTTCAACGCCATAACCATTACCCTGATTTCCAAAGCCAACCAAGTTATTATTCGCATATAAACGACCATTATTAAAAGACACGGTAAACGCAATCTGCAAAAATGGGGTTTCCCCATAACCTTGGGTAGAATTGATATCAACATACCATAAATCATAAGAATTCAACAACTGATTTAACGAAATTGTTGGTTCCTCTATATAATGTGTTTCCTCTACATAACAAGAGGTAAATAATGTTGCAATAAATGCAAATCCTAATAGTAGTTTTATAGTCTTCATAATCTAACGGTTTTAAGGTTATATTATGGATAGTTTCAAAACGTGTGCCAAAAATATTTTTCACTTTTTTTCTCGCAAAGATGCAAAGGCGTAAAGTTGCACATATTAATCTTTGCGGCTTCTCGCCTTTGCGAGGTTCTTAAGGGTTTTAAGCTTCACTTAACATTAGTCTATCATTAAAAGTTTCCTTATTTTTGATTTAGTAAATAGACATAATCACTATGAGTAATACTACAAAATATGCTGTTTTTGGCGCAGGAAGTTGGGCCACTGCCATTGTTAAAATGCTATCCGAAAATTTAGATGAAATTGGTTGGTACATGCGTAGCGTTTATACCAAAGAGCACCTTTTAAAAGAACAACATAATCCGAGTTATTTAAGTTCGGTTGAATTTAAAACAGAACAATTAAAACTCAGTAACGATATTAATGAAATTGCAGATTGGGCAGATGTACTCATTTTTGTTATTCCCTCTGCTTTTATTCATGGTGAACTACAAAAACTTACTACAGACATTAGTGAAAAAACTATCGTGTCTGCAGTAAAAGGTATTATGCCAGAAACCGGAAAATTAGTAGGTGAGCATTTTCACGATGAATACAACATTCCATTCGGAAACATCGCTGCTATTGCTGGTCCATGCCATGCAGAAGAAGTTGCTTTAGAGCGTTTATCGTATCTTACTATTGCATGCGACGATTCTAAAAAAGCTCAGGCTATTGCAGATAGCTTATCTAGCGATTATATAAAAACAAAAATTAGCGATGACATTATTGGTGTAGAATATGCTGTAATGCTGAAAAACATTTATGCTATTGCTGCCGGAATAGCTCATGGTTTAGGTTATGGCGATAATTTTCAAAGTGTCTTAATGAGTAATGGGATTAGAGAAATGAAACGCTTTATCAAAAAGATGCATAAGATGAAGCGAAACATTAACAATTCGGCTTATTTGGGTGATTTATTAGTAACTGGTTATTCCATTTTTTCTCGAAACCGTATGTTTGGAAACATGATTGGTAAAGGCTACACCGTAAAATCTGCACAGATGGAAATGAATATGGTGGCTGAAGGCTATTATGCTACTAAAAGCGCGTATTTACTAAACGAAAAGAATAATAAAAAGACAAAACTTCCTATAATTAATGCTGTTTACGAAATTTTGTATGAGAATAAGAATCCTAAAAAGGTGTTTACGAAATTGACGGACAAGTTGGATTGATTTTTTAGATCTTAGCTGTTAGCCTTTTACTTTTAGCTAAAAGCAGAGAGCTAACAGCTAAATGCTATTTCACCAAAACACCCTTCAACTGCATCAAAGGAACTGTTTGCAAAGCTTTTTCGTTTATTGTGTTTTTTCTAAACAAGTATGTTTTATCAAACATTTGGTTACCTTCAAAAAACGTGATTTTAAACTCGTTATTGAGTTCTAATACTTTTTCCTGTAAGTATTCAATTTTTGCGTAACTTCTTGCTGGTAGTTTTGCAATAGTGTGTCGCATTACTGGTGTAAGTTTCTTATCATTATAACCTCTAGACACAATTAGAACGGTTTCTAAATCTTGGTCACTGTTGTTAATGATATAGGCGTTCCAGTCTAGAGTTTTGTATTCTATATGTTGTTCTTGCACTACAGCAACGTGTACGTCTTTTACTTCTGGTATATTAATGTCTTTCTTCATTTAATATTGTCATTTCGAGCTTGCCGAGAAATCTCAAATTTTATCATTAAGAAAATTCCAATTCGGATTTTGAAGGTTAATTAAGAATTCTTTTTTCGCTCTATTCCACTTTTTAAGTTGTTTTTCTCTATTAATTGCTGTTTCTACATCTGTGAAATGTTCATAATAGATAAGATATTTGCATTTATATTTATGAGAGAAAGATTTGGAATGTGCTTCAGGATTATTGTGGTAGTATAGTCTATCAACTAAATTATTGGTAACGCTAAAGTACGGTTTTGTTTTTATTGGTTATTATATAGACGAAATAGTTATGATCAGCATTTATCTTTGACATATTTTTTAAAATCTATGAGATTTCTCGGCAAGCTCGAAATGACAAAACAATTACAATGCACTCTTAAACTGCTCTAAAAATCTCACATCATTCTCACTCAATAACCTAATATCACCAATCTGGTTTAGTAACATTGCAATACGGTCTATTCCCATACCAAAAGCAAAACCTGAATATTCTTTAGAATCGATACCGCAATTCTCCAATACATTTGGATCTACCATTCCGCAACCCATTATTTCTAACCAACCTGTTCCTTTGGTTATTTTGTAATCGGTTTCGGTTTCTAATCCCCAATATACATCGACCTCAGCACTTGGTTCTGTAAACGGAAAGTATGAAGGGCGCAATCTAATCTTAGATTTCCCAAACATTTCGGTTGTAAAATATTGAAGTGTTTGTTTTAAATCGGCAAAACTCACATCTTTATCAATATACAAGCCTTCTACTTGGTGGAAAAAACAATGTGAACGAGCAGAAATCGCCTCATTTCTATATACGCGACCTGGTGAAATTGTACGAATTGGTGGTTGGTTATTCTCCATATAACGCACTTGTACAGAACTGGTATGCGTACGTAATAAAATATCTGGATCAGTTTGAATAAAGAACGTATCCTGCATATCTCTTGCCGGATGGTATTCTGGCAAATTCAACGCTGTAAAGTTATGCCAATCATCCTCAATTTCTGGACCTTCGCTAACGTTAAAACCAATACGTGAAAAGATATCGATAATCTCATTTTTAACAATAGATATCGGATGACGCGCACCAATAGCAATCGGTTCGCCTGGACGCGATAAATCACCATAGATACCTTTTTCTTCTTCCTGATTTTCTAAAGCTTCTTTTAAGTCATTTACTTTAGTTTCGGCTGTGTTTTTAAGCTCATTAATTATTTGTCCGAATTCTCTTTTCTGATCGTTCGCTACATTTTTTAATTCGCCATAAAACGCTTTTAAATGCCCTTTTGAACCTAAATATTTAATTCTAAAGGCTTCAACCTCTTCTTTTGATTGTGCTTTAAAAGCTTCTGCTTCTGCTATAAGTTCTTTTATCTTGTCTATCATGGTTTCTAAAAGTAGAGGGCAAATTTAATGATTTTATACAAAAAAAACGCCTCCAATATGAAGGCGTTTTTATCTATTTTATAAAAACTGATTATTGTTTGATAAAAACGTCTTTAAACGTCATGTCATCTGAGGTATCATCAGGTGTTTCATTATCGTAAAAATCTTCAAAATAAAACGTATTGTTTTCAAAAATTATTTCTTTTGTAGCAACATCATTTTCAATATATTGCGTATAAAATCCATCTCCATCATTTGACCATGTTGATGAAATAGATTCATCTAATAAGCAATTACCATCCATATCTTCATCAAAATAGATATACTCAAATGTTCCATTTGAATTAAAAATTAAAGTTTCTTCTTTTTCACAATCAGTAACAGTTTGTTCAACTCCATTTTCGAAATATTTATGATATTTCCATGTTCCAACGATAGGATCTATTGAAGCATCATCATCGTTATTACTGCTACATGAAGCAAATACAAGTGCAAAAACACTTAATAGTAAAAATACTTTTTTCATAGTTAACTCTATTTTTTTAATTAACATTTTTAATACAACTCAAAGTAATTAGTTTAGGTAATGTAATCCGATTCAACAAAATAATTAACAATCGCCTCTTTCATCAGTACACTTTGCTCACCAGCTTTTAGATGTGGTAACTGCGCTAGTACTTTGTAGTGTGGCCAACCCTCTTCATCTACATAATCAAATTCATAAAACCCATAAGGTTCTAACACCTTACAAATTGCAATATGCATTAAATCTAATTTGTGGTCTTTTTTATATTCGCGATGTAACTGACCTAGCTCTTGTACACCGATAAGGTATATTATAGAATCGAGATCTAATTGGTCGCCATCTGCAAATTGGTTAGAGAGTTTTTCTACTACCAAGTCCCATCGTTCTTTTAATTGTTCGTCTCTTGCCATGCTCACTTCCCATATTATCGGGAATCTCTTTAAATATTATACTTCTTTTAATTCGTTTAAAGTTTCAAATTCGAGTTCGAGTTCGAGTTCGAGTTCGAGTTCTTTAAAGTCATCAAAGTTAATAAACTAAAGCCTTATGATTTCCGTTATTATATTAAAATGGTAAAATTCATGTACTTTTGTTTAAACCGCTAGTTGTATGAGTATTATTGACATTATTTTAGCTGCCCTTTTATTGTTTGGATTTATACGTGGCTTATTCAAAGGATTGTTTGTAGAGGTCGCGTCGTTATTAGCTTTAGTGTTAGGGGTTTGGGGAGCCATTCACTTTAGTGGATTTGCTGCTGGCATTTTAGAACCAAATGTTGATTGGAACGAAAAAACCATGAATATCGTAGCCTTTGCCATCACTTTTGTAGTGATTGTTTTAGCCATTGGCTTAGCTGGTAAAGCCTTAACCAAACTCGCTAATTTCGCAGCTTTAGGTATTGTTAATAAACTAGCAGGTGGTGTTTTTGGTGCCCTTAAAATTGGAATGATTCTGAGTGTACTACTAGGTGTTTTTCATAAAATGAATAATACGCTTCCATTTATGGAACAAGAAGATTTAGAAAATAGTATGCTGTACGACCCTGTAAAGGCTTTAGCTCCCATAATTTTTCCTTCAATTATAAAAAGTGAGTCTGAAGAAAACCTTGAAGAAGTAGACAAAGAAGCATAAAAAAAAGCCACGCTTTCGGGTGGCTTTCCTATTAATCTAAGTGATAGATTTCCATAATATCTTTGAGATATTTTTCAAAATTAATTTTTAAATCGATAAGCTTTCCGGTGTGAACATCAAACACCCAACCGTGCACTTTTAATCCTCTATCTCTATATGCCTTTTGTACTGCTGCTGTTTTAATTAAATTAACACATTGCTCTTGTACATTTAACTCTACTAATCGGTCGTATTTTTTATCTTCACATTCAATAGCGTTGAGTTCCTCGCGATGCATTCTATACACATCTCTAATGTTTCTTAACCATCCATTTAACACACCCAAATCAGCAGATTGCATGGCTGCCTTTACACCTCCACAGGCAAAATGACCACAAACAACAACGTGCTTTACTTCTAAGTGCGTTACAGCATAGTTAACAACAGACATGCCATTTGCATCTGTACCAACCACCATATTAGCAATATTTCTATGTACAAAAACTTCACCAGGACCTAATCCCATTAAATCTTCTGCAGTAACACGACTGTCTGAACAGCCTATAAATAATAAATCTGGATTTTGTCCTTTACCTAATTCTTCAAAGTAATTTGAATCAACAGCAAGTTTATTCTTAATCCATTTTTCATTGTTTTTAAACACATTATTCAAGTCCATAATATTGTATGAGGGCGTTAATAGAAACTATACTTTCTTCAAATTTAATGAAAATACAGCCTTTAATGGTTACTTCTAACATTCATATGACAATAGTTTTATTTCAACGATAAAAAAAAACAGCATTAACGCTACTGTCAATGCTGTTTTTCTAATCGTTTTTTTTTTGAATTTAGTTATTCAAAAAAAGTGACTGCTCCTGAATTAACATCGTACATAGCTCCGATAATTTTTATCTCACCGTTTTTTTCCATTTCAGAAAGTACTGGACTTTCTGCATGAATTCTATCGATAGTTAAATCGACATTCATGTGAGATACATTATCTACAAATTCTAAATTCTTAGAAGTTCTTAACTCTGGATCTTTAGGTTCTTTAACAGCCTCAACAGCTGGAGTGATTTTTTCAATAAGCTTCGTTAAATTGCCTAATTTAGCATTGTCGCAAGCTCCTTTAATAGCACCACAACTTGTGTGGCCTAATACCACAATAAGCTTTGTGCCCGCAAGTTTAGATGCAAATTCCATGCTACCTAAAATATCTTCATTTACAAAGTTCCCTGCAATACGTACACTAAAAATATCTCCTAAACCTTGGTCAAAAACCAATTCGGCTGATACTCTAGAGTCTATACAACTCAAAATTGTTGCAAAAGGAAATTGTCCTTCACTGGTGTCATTTACCTGCTCTAATAAATTTCTATTTGCTTTTAAGTTATTTTGAAATCTTACATTTCCTTCTTTTAAATATTGTAATGACTTTTCTGGTGTCATTGTTGATTGGGTTTCTCTTGTATGTGCTTTCATGTTTTTCTTTTTATTCTTAAAGGTCACTGAGACCAATGTTACTGCGTTAAATTAATTGTTTTGACTTTTCTAAATGAATTAACTTAAACTGATTTTAGATTTTGGCCTCAATTGAAAAAACTCAATAAAACTTGGAGGATTTTCAACAATTCCACGTTTAGATATTAACTTGATATCAATATTTTTTTCTTTTGCTTTAAAAGCAAAATCTTCGAGAATTTCAATTATATCATAATCGAGAAATCTTGTTTTAGTTACGTCAAATTCTAAATAAGAATCTCTTGGTAACTTATCTAATTCTTTTAAGATAGCACCTTTGTTAAAGAAGGTTACTTCTTCAGCTAACACCATCTTAAATTTTGATTTTCCGTTACTTTTATCTTCAATATGAAGAAAATGAGAATTTTGATAACTTTTTAATAGTATTACAACGATACCAACTAGTAAACCTAACCCGATACCTACTAATAAATCTGTAAAAACGATTCCTATTACGGTTACAAAAAATGGGATAGATTGTTTCCATCCTAATCCGTACATTTTCTTAAATAATGATGGTTTAGCTAACTTGTATCCTACTATCAATAAAATTGCTGCTAACACTGATAACGGAATTTTATTAAGTAACGTAGGAATTAAAATTACCGAGATTAAAAGTAAAAACCCGTGTAATATGGTTGACAACTTTGTTTTACCACCAGATTGAATATTGGCAGAACTTCTTACAATAACTTGTGTAATTGGTAAACCTCCAACTAAACCTGATAAAACATTACCAGTACCTTGAGCTAACAACTCTCTATTTGTTGGAGTTACGTTTTTATCTGGATCTATTTTATCTGATGCTTCTACACATAACAAAGTCTCTAAACTAGCGACTAGGGCAATAGTAAAGGCAACAATCCACACTTCTGGATTAGTAATTGCCGAAAAATTAGGAAAACTAAACTGACCGATAAATGAATCTAAATCTTCAGGAATTGGAACACTAACCATGTGAGCAGAACCTATAGCAAATACATCGTTATTTTGAGTTATGGTAAAAAATATAATACCTAAAACGACAACTACAAAAGGGCCTTGAATAATTTCAAAAAACTTCCCTTTTTTGCTAAAAACTTTATCCCAAAGAATTAAGAGCAACAAACTAATAATTCCTATTAAGGCTGCACCAGGTTGGATATTACCAAATATCGCAATTAATTCTGAAAAGGTATTACCACCATCTATTTCAAAAAATTCTAAATCCCAAGCAGAATTTTCATCATAACCAAAAAAGTTAGGGATTTGCTTTAAAATAATGATAATTCCAATTCCGGTAAGCATACCTTTAATCACAGAGGAAGGGAAATAATATCCAATAATACCAGCTTTTAAAACACCAAAAATTAACTGAATAACTCCACCTAATACAACAGCGACTAAAAAGTTTTCGTAGCCACCTAAAGTACCAATGGCTGTTAAAACTATAGCTGCTAAACCTGCTGCAGGTCCACTAACTCCGATTTTAGAACCACTTAAGGCTCCAACTACAATTCCTCCAATAATTCCAGCAATTAAACCAGAGAAAAGAGGTGCTCCACTGGCTAAGGCAATACCTAAACATAAAGGTAATGCAACGAAAAATACAACGATACTTGCAGGCAAGTCGCTTTTTAATGTTTTAAACATTTGATATAAAGATTTTATGCTATTGAATAGACTTCAATAGTTATTTTAATATTTTTTTTGGGGACAATAAATGCCTAACGAATAAAATATTAAATAAAATCGGGTGGTGGAGATATTAAATTGAGATGTGGTTTTGGATACTGTTTATACATATATCCTACACCATGTGTATTTGAACAATCATCAAATAATGTATTAGATTCTTGGTCAGTATTTTTAAAAACCAATTTTACATTATGATTTTCTTCCTCTTCTACAATACTATAAAATGAAGTGACATCTGTTGTGTCATCAAACGACACAATAATAGTAGGTGCAGAAATGAGTGCCATTAATACAATGGCAAAAAATACAGCGGATTGATATATGTATTTCTGAAACATAAGCCGCAAATATAATACGTTTGATGTTAGCGAACTGTTAAATAAGTTCTAAAAAGTTTTCAATAATTTGATGTCTTTAGCAGGAATCCAACCTGTAGAATTATCGGAAAGTTTAATTTCGTTCCAGTCCTCATACGCCTTTATAACCTGAACTTTAGTGCCTTCATGCAGTCTAAAAACCTCTTCACTAGTAGGATTAGGGTCAGATTTCACTCTACTTTCTTGTGCAAAAATAATAGCAGGATTATCTTTTTTATTTAAACCCTCTTTTTGAAATGCCATAATTATAGAAATACAACCCACAAATAAACTTACAATACTCGTTACAAAAGCAATTCGTTTTTTAGAACTGGAATATGAAAAGTGATAAGCCAAAAATATAATGACAAACAATAGCACACCTCCTATTGCAATCTTAGCCCAAGTATCTGTATTAAAAGTGTTAACGACATTATTTATAATTCTTGAAAAACCAACATCTGGCACTTTATCAATGGCATCAATCGTCATGTTTTGTGCAAATGCCAAATTATTTTTAATGTCCTCGTCGTTAGGATCTAATAGCAGAGCTTTTTCAAAATAATATATACTTGGTGCAATATTATTGAGTTTATAATTGGCATTTCCTAAGTTGTAATATAATTCTGCCGAATGTTCTTTTGAACCTAAAATAGATTCATATTTATCAATAGCTTCCGCAAATTTACCATCGTTATATAAGGTATTGGCTTCACTAAATATTTTATCGTTTTGCGCAAAACCAAAAAGGCTAAAACAACAGAACAGTAAGAAGGTAATCGCTCTCATATTATCTAAGTTGTTTATCTATTAATGAAATTGTCTTTGCTGCTTTATCATAATCATTCTGCATAGTAACTTGCGCAATAGGTGTGTAACGTGCCAATTCACAATTTTCTAATATTGAAATAAAATCTGAAACAACCTCTTTTTCAACTTTTCGTTCTGATAATAAGCTTTCAATTTTTTCTTTATTAAAATCGCTCGTTTCAATATTTAATTTTGCTTTTAAATAATTATGAAGTGCTTTTTCTAAGGCTAAATAAAACGATTCTTTTTGTCCCATCGCTTTTTTAGCTTCACTTAAATATTTTTTAGCCAATCTGTCGGCTTTTCTAATACGATTTCCTTGTACATCTGCATCGCGTGCATCTTTTTTACGCCTTACCACAATAGCTAACGGAATCGCTAAAAATGGGACTAATAACAAGGACCAAAACCCGGTAGACTTAAAAAAGGGCTCCGACTCTATGCTTAACCAATTAGAATTGGTTTTTATAAATGCAAATGTATTGGTATTAGTATTAACAGTCTGTTTAGTATCTGCCGTCGTAGCTTCTTCATTAGTTACAGCTGCCGTTGGCCCTTCTAAAACATCTATAACAATGTCATCTGAAGTAATACGCTTATAGCTTTCGGTCGCTAAATCAAAATAAGAAAATGATATATTGGGTACAGGATACTTCCCTTTATACTGTGGTACAATAGTGTACGTATCCGAAATTTTACCTTGCATACCAGTGATATTGGTACGAATATTTTCTTGGTGTTCTGGTTCGTAAACTTCTAATGAACTTGGAACGGTAAGTTTTGGCAATTCAAACAGTTTTAAATTCCCTTTACCTGAAACTTCTATTTTTGCTTGAAGCGATTCTGTAGCATTCAACTGTGATTTGGTCGTTGATACTTTAAAATCATAATTCCCAACGGCTCCTTTAAAGTCTGATGGTTTCCCTTCTTCTGGCAATGCCTTAACATTAATTGTTCTACTACCCGCTGTAACTACTCTAGGCACTCGAGTTAATAATGATCTCCCAAAAATATCCGTACGTTCTGATGGTACTTCTACGGTAACATCCATTACTAAAGGCTCTAATTTTAGAGCTCCGATTTTTTGAGGATAAAGTACCGTCTTTCTAAGAATTACATATCTATACTCTTCTCCTTTATACTCTCCAACGTGAACAGGAAAACCTTTAATTTCAATATTTTGACTCCAGAAGTCGTTATATCTTGGAATATCTTTTTCTCTCCAATTATTTACACCTGTATGTTTTGAAACATATAATTTATAAACTACAGTTATAGCTTCATTTAAATACGGATTAGACTTAGACACCTCTGCGACTAAGTGTATATTTTCAGCAGCAACATCTGAGGCCGCTGCTTTTCCGTTAGGTTTGCTTACTGCTGCAGTGACATTAACCGTAATAGGAAATGTTTTATATGTGTCACCTTCTATCTCAATGGTTGCCTGCTTTATAGTAAAGTTTCCACGTTTTTTTGGTGCTAAAAAATAACTATATGTTTTTTTAAAAGAACGTTTACCGTTTACGTACTGATGACTTACGGAAGTATTTGGTCCGCCAACAACATCAAAATCTGAGAAACTAGGTGGCACAAAATTGTCTCCATCTTGGTTCATTTCAAAATCGATGCGCAAACGCTCGTTAATTCCTAACTTCTTCTTGCTCACTTTTGCTTCAAATTTTACCTGTGCAGTAGCAATACTTGTAGCAAGTATTAGAAATAATATTGATATGTTTTTAATTAATTTCATTTTTTGAGGCTATTACCTAAACGTTAGATAACATTAATTACAACATTATTTGTTTTAATTGTTCTATTTACTTTTTCCATAATAAATCTGCCAAACTCATCATTTTCTGTTGAAGGAATGTTAGCAGTAACATTTAAATTTAAGCCCTCTAAAACAAATGTGCCTTTCTGTTTTGGCTTTAGTACAGAGGTCTTAAACACCACGAGTCGGTACTTTTCCTTATTTAAAATCTCATTTTCTACATTAAAATTAGAAAGCTTAATATTTTCAACTTCAAAATCTTCTGTTGTTAAATCGTTTTGCTCTTCATAATTAGAAATACCTATATCATGAGATACGTAAAGCTTAAAATTAATACTTAAACTGTCTTTGAGTTTTATAGTAGAATTAGAAGCTTCTGCTACCACATGAACACCTTGATCGAACTTAGAAATTAATACGTTCTCCGTACTTGAATTTGTATCAGATTTAGTTTGCGCAGAAGTCATGCTCGTTACAAGCATTAAGAAAATTATTAATCCGTTTTTTAATAAATTCATATGTATTGACTTTAAACGTTTACCAATCCTTATCCGTTTTTACTTTAGCGCCTTTTTGTTTCTCAGCATTCATTTTTTCTTGCACCTTTTGTTCCTGATTTTGCATCGCTTCTAAAATATTCTTTATCTGTTGAGGCGACATTTGACCTGGTTTTGGTTTAGGTTGTTGGTTGTTGTCTTTGTTATCTTCCTCACCTTTTCCATCGTCCTTTTTGTCGTCTTTTGGCTTTCCATCTTCATCCTTATCCTGGTCACCATCTTTTTTATCCTGATCGCCTTCGTCCTTCTTATCTTGGTCGTCTTTATTTTCGTTTTCGTCCTTGTTTTCGTCGTCCTTCTTTTGCTCGTCTTCCTTGTTCTGTTCGTTATCTTTGTTTTCGTCTTCTTTATTGTCTTCACCTCCACCATCTTGCTGTTGTTGGTCGGCACATTCTTTTGCTAAGGCAAAATTATAACGCGATTCTTCATCAAACGGATTGTTTCTCAATGCATTCTTATAAGCTTCAACGGCTTCTTTACATTGCTCATTTTGCATTAAGATATTACCAATATTATGAAATGCTCTATGTTTTTCATCTTTTGTAGTGGCATTATTTGCTGCTTCTTGGCTTCTATATAAAGCTTCATTAAAGCTTCCTTTTTTATAATAAGTATGTGCTAAATTATAAGCTCCTGTAGCTTTGGTTGGTGCTTCAGAAATGGCTTTTCTATATTCCATTTCAGCCCCAACAAAATTGTCTTCACTGACCAATTCATTCGCTTTATAAACTAAATTTGTCGCGTTTTTGTCGGCCTTTAATTGCTCCTTACTGAGGTCTTGAGAAAACCCAAAACTTCCAACTAAACATGTTATGAGTAAAATATAAAACTTCATAGGTGTGTGTTAATTATAAAAACGACCTCTAAATTACTAAAGCCCTATCAGACTTAGCGTTAAAGAAAATTTAAAAATTCTCATTAAACAGGTTAAGTTTCTTTAACCAAGCTGTTTTCCGTTCTAAAAAGAAGATATCAATGAATAATAGTAGAATTCCGAATGCCAAAAACCACTGAAACTGATCTTTAAAATCTGCGATTTGCTTCGATTCAAATTCTTGCTTATCCATTTTATCTAATTCATCTTTTATAGTATTTACAACATCTGCTGTATTTTTTCCATTGATATAAACTCCGTTGGCTTCTGAAGCAATCTCTTTTAAAGTAGTTTCGTCTAAACGTGTAATTACAGTTTCACCTTGGTTATCCTTTTTGTAGTTGAGAACAACTCCATTACGTTTTATAGGGATTGGACCTCCTTTGACATCACCTACACCAACGGTTAATATTCTTATCCCTTGCTCTGCCGCTTCTTCTGCTACATTTAAAGCTTCTCCATCATGATCTTCACCATCTGAAATAATGATTAACACACGATTGGCCTGATCTTCGTTATCAAAATAGGTTTTAGACAGCTGAATGGCTTCACTGATGGCTGTGCCTTGCGAAGACATCATATCCGTATTCATATTTTGCAAAAACATTTTTGCAGAAGCATGATCTGTTGTAATTGGCAATTGCGGAAATGCTTTACCAGCATACGCAATAATCCCAACACGGTCGCTCACCAAACTATTTACAATTTGTGTAACTAACTGTTTCGATTTATCTAATCGGTTTGGCGCAATATCTTCGGCTAACATACTTTTAGAAACATCTACCGCAAAGACAACATCTACGCCTTCACTACGAACGGTTTCCAATTTGGTACCAATTTTTGGGTTAACCAATGCCAACGACAAACACGCAAAAGCTGTGCAAAGCACTAATACTTTTAATACACTTTTAAATAGTGATTGATTAGGACTTAAACGCTTTAACAACGCAGAGTCTGCAAATTTTTTCTGTGCAGAACGTCTCCACAGTTGCAGCGCTACAAACAGTAAAATGATTACCGGAATTACCAGTAACGTCCAAAACCATATACTTTCATCGAGTCTAAACAAAGCTTCTAAATTTTGTGTGTCGCAATATTAATTCTATCAATAATAATAATCCTGCCAATAGCACTAATGGCCTGTATTTTTCGTCGTAATTATAATATTTTGTTTCTTCTATTTCCGTTTTTTCAAGCTTATTGATTTCGTCATAGATTTGTGCTAACTTATCATTATTTGTTGCTCTAAAATACTCTCCTCCTGTTTCTTCTGCAATTTCTTTTAATAAGGCTTCATCAATTTCCACTTGCATTCTTCCATATCTAAAGGTTCCATTAGAATTAAAACCAATTGGCGACAATGCCATGCCATTTGTTCCTAAACCAATAGTGTACACTTTAATACCATATTCAACCGCCAATTCGCTCGCAATTTTTGGGTCTATAAATCCTGAATTATTAACACCATCTGTAAGTAAAATAATAACCTTACTCTTAGCTCTACTGTCTTTTAATCGATTAACAGACGTGGCTAAACCCATACCAATGGCTGTTCCACCTTCAATAATAGAATTGTAATTAATATCTCTCAACGATCGTTTTACAATAGATTTATCACTTGTTATAGGTGTTTTAGTATAAGCTTCACCAGCATACTCTACTAAACCGATTCTATCATTTGGGCGACCATCAATAAAATCTGCAGCGACTTCTTTTAATGCATCTAATCGATTAGGACGTAAATCTTTTGCCAACATACTTGCCGAAACGTCAATGGCCATCACAATATCAATTCCGCTAGTGGTTTTTGTTTTTGTAGATACATCTACAGTTCTTGGTCTTGCTAATGCCGTGATTAAAAGTGCTAACGCAATTAATCGCAATGCAAAAAGAAGGTGTTTAAATTTAGACCAAAATGTCGATGCCCCTTTAAATCCTTTAATACTCGACATTTTTAATTCAGCAGTCTGCTTGCTATGTTTTAAAACATACCAAACTATGGCTATTGGTAAAAGCAGCAATACCCAGAAAAACTCTTTATTTAAAAATTCTATATTCTCTAACATTATTCTTTCTCTTCTTCAGTCTCTTCAGCTTTCAGTTCTATAGAGTCTGTTATCCTTTCAATCATTTCATCTGCATAATCATCGTCTTTAGACCATGTAATTATAATCTGTTGTAAAACGTTTTCATTAGCAAAACATAATAAAGTATACTCTGCATTTATAACATTATCTGTTCCTGGCGCTTTAAAATCAGCGGTGCCAAATGTTTTTAGCCCTTCGGCATTATTAGGTGTAATAAATTTATCGGTCTTAACGACAATATTGGAAGCTCCTTCTTCTTCAAAACTTTTTATGGTTTCTTTCGACACTTCTAATAAATCAAAAGTTGGCTCATCTGCATTCTGTCCTTGTTGCGCTTGTTGTCCTTGTTTTGGCTCGTTTACTGTCGTTGTATTTATAACCACACTAAAGGCATCGAACATGGTTCCATAGGCAAAAGTAGTCATATTGAGTTTCCCTTGTGCTTCTTCCGGAAGTTGAGGGTCTACACGTTTTAAAACTTTAGGTGTCTCAATCCAAACGGGTGGAAAACCATAAGCACTTTTAACCCAATTGCCTTCTAAGAGTTCTTTACTTTCATGACCAATTATGGTGTCTTTTACGTATCCGAAACCATATTTTATACCAAAACCGACAAAAGTTGCGATGATTAGAAATAATGAAATACCAACGGTAATCCAGATTTTTCTGCGCTTCTTTTTACGCTCTTGCGCTTCTTTATATTTTTGGTCTAATAATTTTTCTTCTTCAGAAGGTTCTGGCAAGCTTACTTTAACATGATCAATGGCTTTATCTATTGTAGACTTATCCATTTCTGCAAGTGCTGTATCTGGTGCAGACTTCGCAAACTTTACCAAATCGGCACGTTTTAAAATAGATTCAATATGCTGAATTGTTTCTTTTGAAAGCGGAATTTGATTGCCTTCTTTCAATAAATTTAACCTTGAAACAAGTTCTGATGTTGTACTTTCTAATGCACGATCATAGACTTTTTCATCTAAATATTTTCTAATAATAAAGGTCAATTCTGAATAATACTCTTTGACTTCTGAACGTATTAACAACTGACTTTCATCTAATTTCTGTAATGCCAATTTTGCACGATCGTAAGGTGGTAACAAAGCGATTTCCTCTTCCTCTGTTAATGGTTTAGTTCTCCAAATAAACCAATACAGTAAAAAAGCTACCAACGCAATGGCTAATAAGGCTATTAAAACCCATTTCCACCAATCACTTCCGGGTTCTTCTACTTCTATAATAGGTTTAATATCGTAGAGTTTCTGTTTTGTGGTATCAACCTCAACAGTGCTTACTTCAACGCTTAAAGAATCTGTAAAAAACGGTTGCTCACCAATTATAATTTTTTGTCTTGGAATAGTGTATGCTCCAGAATCGAATTGTGTTAGTTTATAAATTCTTGATAATCGGAAATTTGCTTCAAGTTTTGTTGTATCTATTTTTAAGGCTTCAACATTTTCTAAAGGCATAAAGGTTTGACCTTCTGGAAATACAACTAACGCTAACGAATCTGCTTCGACATTAATTTTATAGTTGATTTGTTCACCAACTCTAATTTTAGTGGTATCTATTTCTGTTGAAACTTGGGCAGAAGCGGAAAAAGAAATAAGAAATAAGAAAATAGAAAATAGACCGAAGACTGAAGACCGAGGATGGAAGACAGATACGTTCTTATTTTTTACTAATATGTTACTTATATATTTTAAACTTTTCACTTTGCGTTTCTTACTTTATACTTTTCACTTTATACTCCTTCATGCTTCACACTTCTAGCTTTGAGCTTATCGTCATCTTCTTTTAAAATAGCCTAAGAGCTTCTTTACATAGCTTTCATCTACTCTACAATCTATAGTTCCGGCTCCAGATTTTGCAAAACTGTCTTTATAGTAGCTTACTTTTTCGTTATAAAATTTGCTATAATTAAGTCTTACTTTTTTAGATGCTGTGTTTACTAACATCACTTCTCCCGTTTCTTCATCTTCCATTTGCACCATGCCTATGTTTGGAATTTCAGCTTCGTGTTTATCGTAAATTCTTATGCCTGTAATATCGTGTCTGCCTGCTGCTATTTTTAGATTTTGCTTGTAATCGTCTGCCACAAAATCTGACATTACAAAAACAATCGCTTTCTTTTTCATAACATTAGACAAAAACTTAAACGCTTCCGCAACGTTTGTTTGTTTACTTTTTGGTTGAAACTCTAGCAGCTCTCTAATAATTCTAAGGACATGCGAGCGCCCTTTCTTAGGCGGAATATAAAGTTCTATTTGATCTGAAAATAAAATGAGTCCTATTTTATCGTTATTCTGAGTGGCCGAAAACGCTAAGGTTGCTGCGATTTCTGTAACGATTTCATCTTTAAACTGATTTTGTGTTCCAAACAACTCACTACCAGACACATCTACCATAAGCATCATGGTAAGCTCTCGTTCTTCTTCAAATACTTTTATGTGAGGTTCATTGGTTCTTGCCGTAACATTCCAATCTATATTTCTTACATCATCACCAAACTGATATTGGCGCACTTCAGAAAACGTCATACCACGACCTTTAAAGGTAGAATGGTATTCTCCTCCAAATATATGATCAGACAGTCGACGTGTCTTAATCTCTATTTTTCGTACTTTTTTTAGAAGTTCTTTAGTATCCATTTTTTCAGTTTGCAGTGAGCAGTCTTCAGTTAGCAGTTACGTATAAATCAGCATTAGAGTTAGCCACTGCCAACTGAATACTGATTTACTGACCACTATTTATGGTACTTCGATCTCGTTTACAATCTTATTGATAATATCCTCAGAAGTGATATTTTCTGCTTCAGCTTCATAGGTGATTCCAATTCTGTGACGTAAAACATCATGCACTATTGCACGTACATCTTCTGGAATAACATAACCTCTTCGTTTAATAAAGGCATAACATTTAGCAGCAGTCGCTAAATTAATACTACCACGAGGAGACGCTCCAAAAGAAATTAATGGTTTTAAATCTCCTAGTTTATATTTTTCAGGATAACGTGTAGCGAAAATAATATCGAGGATATATTTTTCAATTTTCTCATCCATATAAACCTCTCTAACGGCATTTTGAGCACTTAGAATCTGAGCGATAGACACCACAGGATTTACTTTTTCGTAAGCGCCTTTTAAGTTAGCTCTTACTATTTGTTGCTCATCATCTATGGTTGGATAATCTATTACTGTTTTTAGCATAAAACGATCCACTTGCGCTTCTGGCAAAGGATATGTTCCTTCTTGTTCAACCGGATTCATAGTTGCCATTACTAAGAATGGTTTAACTAAACCAAAGGTTTCGTCACCAATAGTAACTTGTTTTTCTTGCATGGCTTCAAGTAATGCCGATTGCACTTTTGCAGGTGCTCTGTTAATCTCATCTGCTAAAACAAAATTGGCGAAGATTGGACCTTTTTTAATAGTGAAGTCATTCTCCTTCATATTAAAAATTAATGTACCAACCACATCTGCAGGTAATAAATCTGGTGTAAACTGAATTCTACTAAATGTTGCATCAATTGCTTTAGAAAGCGTATTAATTGCCAATGTTTTTGCTAAACCGGGAACACCTTCCAATAAAATATGACCTTGACCTAATAAACCGATGAGTAACCGCTCTACCATATGCTTTTGCCCTACAATTACCTTATTCATTTCAAAGGTTAGTAAATCTACAAATGCACTTTCTTTTTCTATCTTTTCATTAATTGATTTAATATCAACTGTACTCGTTTCTTCCATTATTTAAGGATTTAAGATCAAAACTATTTTATATACCATTTCTGAAATAACTCCAACAAATGGTTTCGTAATTTTTAGAGGATGCAAAGTGTTAAAATTTTTTCTTAGTTGCTGTTAACAATTGGTTAAAAAAAAGAAAGAGTAACACCGAAGTATTACTCTTTTTATATGTATTAATCATGGATTAGGATAACTAATATTCAAATTGTCTTATTTCTGTATATATTTTTGGGTTTAAAATCATCATGCTTTCATTATCATCAAACCATATAGATTCATCGATATCTAGGTTTATACTTATATCGTAAAGGTGATTTCTTTCTAATTCTGATGTCACTAAGTTAGAAGGAGTTGCATTTCCTTTTTCTTTAATATCTAAACTAACTAAAACTTCATTTATATCCATAAAATTATTGTCACCAAGAACAAGTCTAATTTCAAAAATATGCACTGGTTTTATCTCAAAATGATCTACTAAAAGCAACTCAGAATCATTATTTAAACCACTGACGTTATGAATACCAGCATCCATAAGATCTAAGCTCACCCATGCACTTGGCACATCTACATCTTCTTTTACTCTTACTTCAATAGCTTCAATATCTAAGAAAACGGGATTGAGATTCTTTGTCGCGCTTTTTAGACTCACTGAAACTCCTGCTAAATGTTCATCGTTATTTAACTCTTCTTTTGAACAGCTAGTAGTGCACAGTAAGACAATACATGCGAAAGTAACTATTTTTAAAATGTGTAAATGCTTCATGATTTGGGTTGTTGAATAAATACAGTTCAATGATACCGTAATCGTTATGTTTTGACTATTTTTATGCATGAATTGCAAAAAAATCCATATAAACTGAAAATAAAGTGAAATATTCTCGATTAATTGCAGGTACTATGACCTGGGGAAGCTGGGGAAAACAACTCTCAAAAAAAGAAATGCAATCTTTAATAAACTTCTGCATTTCTAATCACATTACCACTTTTGACCATGCTGATATTTACGGCGCTTACACCACGGAAACCGACTTTGGTAAGGCATTTAAAGACTCTGATATTAAACGTGAAGACATTCAATTGATATCAAAATGTGGTATTCAAGAACAATTTGGCGGCCGAAACAATACCGTTAAACACTATGACTACAATAAAGATTATATTATTTGGTCTGTTGAAGAATCGCTAAAACATTTCGAAACCGAATATTTAGATGTCTTGTTATTACATAGACCGAGTCCATTAATGGTTGCTGAAGAGATTGCTGAAGCGATTACGATTCTAAAAAAAGACGGTAAGATTAGAGATTTTGGCGTATCTAATTTTACACCATCGCAAATGGAAATGATTGGCTTACGAATGGATATTGATGTTAATCAGATAGAATTTTCGCTAACCGAACATTCAGCAATGCACAATGGCACCTTAGATTACATGCAAACTTGCGGTATTAAACCAATGGCTTGGTCACCTTTAGGTTCCGTATTTAAAGACGATAATCAACAAACTAGACGCGTACACAAACAGCTTGGCGCATTGACGGATAAATATAATGCTACAAAAGACCAATTGTTATTGGCTTGGATTATGAAACATCCATCTCAAATTCATCCGGTTGTAGGAACAACCACCAAAGAACGATTAAAACGTGCCGTTGAGGCAACAAAAATTAATTTGGAACTTGAAGATTGGTTTTTGATCTTGGAATCTGCGCAGGGCTGTACGGTACCTTAACTGATTCTTCCGAACGTAGAACTCTCATGATTTTAAAAACATAACATTCAACCAAAATTAGATTCCTGCCTCGCAGGAATGACAGACGTATGAAAAAAACAGCCCTAATCACAGGCGCAACAAGTGGCATTGGCAGAGCGACTGCTCACGAATTTGCAAAACACGGCATTAACCTAGTATTGTGTGGACGCAGGCAAGAACGCTTAGACAGTGTACAACATGCGTTATCTGAAGAGACTGACGTTTACACCTTAAATTTTGATGTACGCGATAGAGATCAAACATTTAAAGCTATTGCTTCCTTGCCAAAAGAATTTCAGAACATCGACATTCTCATTAATAATGCTGGAAATGCACATGGTTTAGACCCAATTCAAAATGGAAGTTTAGACGATTGGGATGCCATGATGGATATTAATGTAAAAGGGTTGCTCTATGTGAGTAAAGCCATTATTCCCGGAATGACAGAGCGCAAATCAGGACAAATAATTAATATTGGCTCTTCTGCAGGAAAAGAAGTGTACCCCAATGGAAACGTCTATTGCGGCAGTAAACATGCCGTTTTAGCCATTACAGAAGGCATGCGCATTGATTTAAATCCCTTTGGAATTAAAGTGGGTGCTATTAATCCTGGTTTGGTAGAAACTGAATTTTCCGAGGTAAGATTTAAAGGAGGTGCAGCGGCAGATAATGTCTATAAAGGTTATAAAGCGTTGCAAGCGAAAGATGTTGCGGAGGTCATTTATTTTGCCGTGTCTCGACCTGCTCATGTGAATATTGCAGATGTATTGATGTTTTGTACAGCTCAGGCTAATTCAACAACAGTAAAGAAATCTTTATAGTTTCTTTACTGCTGTTAAATATTATTTATTCTCATTAATTATTTTTTATTGCTACACCATGGCACATTATCGTTCATTTGAAGATTTAGAAGTTTACAAAAATGCTACAGTATTTTGTGATGATATTTGGGATATCATTACAAATACACCTTTACAAAAAGACTATAAATTGAGAGAGCAAATTAATGGTTCTTCTGGTTCAATTATGGATAATATCGCTGAAGGATTTGGTAGAGGTGGAAATAAAGAATTTATTATGTTTTTAAGTTTCTCACGAGGTTCTTGTGCAGAAACCAAATCGCAATTATTGCGTGCAAAAAACAGAAATCATATTTCTGTCAAATTATACACAGAGCTTAATTCAAAAGCTGACAACCTAATTGAGCAACTTTCAAAATTTATGAATTATTTAAAAAAATCTAATCGAAAAGGGCCTAAGTTCGATTAAGTCCTAATAAATAATAACAATAATTAATAGCCAATAGGCCTTGATTAACAAAAGACTACTCATAAAAAATTTACTTGCTCACAATGATGAGAACAGCTTTTATGACAAAAAACGAAAAATCAATATTAGTCAGAAAGAAGGGAAAGCTAAGTTTCTAAAACATATCTGCGCACTATCCAATAGCAACCCTAAAAATAATTCATACATCGTTATTGGTGCAGAAGACAAAGACAACACTATTGTAGGTGTCGATTTTTTTGATGATAGTAAAATTCAGAACCTTATAAATGCCTACCTTCAAAACCCTCCAATAATACAATATGAAAACATCCCATTTCCGCATTTACCAGAACATAAAGTTGTAGGTTTAGTTACCATAAGACCTATTGATAGTATAACATCACTCAAGAAAAATATTTGGAAATATTACGGTGGATCCGTGTTTTTTAGAGATGGCAGTATAAGCATGCCTAAAGTGTTTGATATTGAAATAAAAGACGTCAATTCTAAAATTGTTGCTGCCATAGAAAACCATGCCCAAAATAATATTGAATTGACTTTAGATGGTGTTTTCGATTTTATGAATAAACGACAAGACTTTAATCCACAGTACAAAGTTTTTAAAGAATACTTTGTTTTATGCTGGTCGGGTGCCAAAAAACAAGTTAAAGATAAAGTCTTCTTTTCTAGAGTAGATATAAAACTCATAAACGAACAGGTTCTCTTATTTTATTCCGCTTTAGATGACGTAGCCATTTCCTATACAGAAGACTCCTTTAAAATAATTGAGTATGTAAGACTTGGATTATATAATTCTTATAAATACTATAAACTCGAAGAAAAAACGATACGGTTTAACGATAGTGCTAATTACACTATCGAAGCCAACCTCATTTTTGAACCACCTCAGTTCGACAAAAAAGTATTGCACCACATTTACAACACTAATAACGCTATTTTAGAAAAACTAAAAAACAAACGTAAATTATCTCAAATTGAACTTGAGGATCTTAAAAATTTGGCCGCAAGTTACCTTATTTGTTTTCTTAATGGATTTGATGATGCCTTACCGCAACTGGAGCAAGCAAAACCTTATATAAAAAAACACGGAATTAATTTATATAACTCTTACAAAGAAACTATACGAATTCTTAGAAAAGTCAAATACAATTAAATAGCGCTATTTATACAAAAAAATAGCACCTTCACACATATCTCACTCCTAAGTATCAATCATTTACTAAGTTTGACTTTGGAAACCAAAACTATCAATGCTAATTTCCTACCAAACGGCAATGCTTACTTATTCATTTTGTTAAGTAAGCTTTGATTACGCTTTTAGCACTAATATTCTTTTGGTTTTTTAAGAAACGAACATGTGTTGACTTGTTCAAATAATATTATATAAACTTAAAAACAAAAAAAAATGAAATCACTCTTCAAAAATTACAAATTAGTTTTAGTAGCACTTTTAATTGTGCCGTTAGCAGCGTGCTCAAGTGATGATGACAGCATTAATGAGCCTACAGTAACAGAACTTATAATACAAAAATGGTATTATTACAAATTGGAGGATCCGAACGCAACACCACCAGCCGAAGTGATACTTAGTGACTGTAAACAAAACAACTCGCTTCATATCTTTGATGACGGGACCATAGAAGATAAATCTTTTAACCTTTACAACGACGAATGTCAATTGACAAATGTTCATAATTTAACCTATGAAATAGATGAAAACAATCAGTACATGACAGTAGTGGATGACAACGACTACACACAGCAATTAGAAATAATTTCTGTAACAAGTAATAGTCTTGTTTTGGCTGGTGAAGATGCCATATTGCATTTTAAGAGATAGGCAGGTATACTATGAATCCAATTGAAAAAGCAGATTAAGCATTATTATATTTTAAATTATTATTTAATCGATAATATTAGATTTTCATCCGTATTTTAACACACTTTATCGATAACACATAATAATTGCTACTGATTATACATTTTTTTCGACCATTCATCATATATATTGTAAATCGAGCAAAATATTAACCATATTTGTAGTGCTATTAATCAATTACCAAACCTTGTTTCTCTAAAGCCATGTGCTAAAAATTGGAACAAGGTTTTTTTTATGCTTTTAAATAAAATCTAATAGCTTTTGTTGGTTAGGGATAATACCTTCAGCAGACACCTCCATCCATTGCGAAAGAATTGTAGCATAAACGGATCTAAAATCTATACTGTACTTTAAATCACCATTCGCATCTAAATCACTCAAACTGGCAAGTTTATTATAAAATCCGGCTGTCTTCAAGTTTTTCCCAATAACAAAAACATTATTAGCAGAACCATGATCTGTTCCGTTTGCTGCGTTTTGTTTTACACGTCTTCCAAATTCCGAAAAGGTTAAAATCAGCGTATCTTTAAAAGTGTCGTTTTGTTTTAAATCTTGCACAAAAGCCGATACACTCTCTGAATAGTGCGTTAATAATCGCGCTTGTTTGTTTATTTGGTTCGCATGCGTATCAAATCCACTAAAAGAGGTATAAAACACCTTAGTGTCTAATCCGGAATTAATGAATTGGGCAACATTTTTAAGTTGTTTTGCAAATTTATTTTGAGGATATATTTTATGCGATGGCTTTACCTTGGTGTTTTCAAAAATATAATTAGCAGACGATTTGGCTTCAATCATTGTTTGGTACAAATAGCCCAAATTATGCTCACTTAAATGAGCGTCATTATAGTGGTTAATGACATTTTTAAAATAAGGATCTTTTGCCGTGTTGTAAAGTACTTTATAATCGTTAGTTGCAATGCCATTAAGGTGTTCTCCCTTCATCGCTAAACTAAGTTGCTCATCCATTTCCATAGCATTGTAGGGTTGTTTGCCATACTGATCTAAATAACGACCTATCCAACCACTTTGCAAATATTCATCTGATCCACTTGCAGTTTGCCAAATATCCATAGATCTAAAATGTGAACGAACCGGATTGGGATAACCAACGTTATTAATGATAGATAATTCGCCATTATCAAACAATGGTCTTAACGGGTTTAAACTAGGATGAAAACCCAAATCGTCAGTCAGTTTTATAAGGTCTTTCGAAATTGCTAATCGCGGTCTTGCATTGTAATATAAATCGTTGTTATGTGGAATTATAGTATTTAAGCCATCATTTCCACCAGCCAATTGCACAATAACTAAGCGTTTATAACCCAAGCGTTCTGATGCTACAGTCTCAAACGCTTTCACAAAATTTGGAACAAAAAACAAGCTGCTTGCTAAGGCTGAATTTTTAATAAATTTTCGTCTGTCCATAATTAACACATTTGATATTCTGGTATTGACATGAGCTGAATACAATACGCTTGTTTTGAAGATTTATTAAGTATTTTTAAATAATCTAAAGTGCCTTTATTAATCTTCCCTTGGATGATATGGTCTTGAAGTTGTTCTGTTTTGGTCAATTTAAAATGCTCTTCAAAAACATCCCATTTCGGAACCGTTTTAAACGGTCGTTTTCTCTTAGTATTCTTGAAGAATTGCTTCCTAAATTCATCCTTTTCATCAAATGCGATAAACCCACTATTCAATACTACAGAAGGCAATTTTAAGCGAATCATTATGGTATTGGCATCAATCCATGCTTTATCACCCTTCCAACCAGCTACATTTGGAGGATCTAATAAGGTTTGACCTAAGAGTTTTTGAATTTTAAGTAGATCCTTTTCCTTTTCAAATGTCACAGGAACGGTTTTTGCCATGCCAACCACATAATCTATAGGCGATTTTATTTTTGCACCAATATTTTCCTCATCATAAAACCAATCAGAAAGAAACACAAAACGCATTAAGTTTTCAATATTATAATCTTTAAAAAATACCTCAGTCATAGCGTCGATATGTTTTTTATTTGGTTTTGGGTTTACAAAATAGCGGTAGATTTTATCTGAAATAAACTGTGCACATTGCTTTTCTGCTAATATGATATCTATAATATCGTCACCATCATGTTTTCCTATCCTGTTAAAAAATAATTTTGATTCATAGTCATGTTGCAACTTTCTAAAAATAAAATTGCCTTCAAAATCGTGACTATATCCTGTAAAAGCCCGAGCACTTTCTTTAATATCTTTTTCAGAATATTCACCTTCTCCAAGTGTAAACAGCTCCATTAACTCGCGTGCAAAATTTTCGTTAGGTCTATTTTTCCTGTTTTGTTTTCCGTTTAAATACCTCAGCATTGCGGCTTCTTTAGAAATGGCTTTTACAAAAGTTTTAAAATCTCCTAAAGCAAAGTATCGAAGCGTATTATTGAAATGTTGGGCGTACAAAGGATTCCGCTCTCTGCATACAAAATGATTGGCCCAAAACAACGTCATCCGTTCTCGGAGTAATTCATTTGGATTCATTAATCGTTTTACCCAAGCACCATTGAGCTCTAAAATTTTCTTTACTCCTTTTTTGCGAATTTCTTCTGCTAATTCTGGAAAGGTTTTTAAATCAATGGGCTTAATACCATGCAAATAGGATAAATCAATGTCTATTGGTGTATAAGCTTGAGAATCGACAAACAAATCTTCAACTACTTGTGCTCTGTTTTTAGGCATAGAGTTCTGTCTATTCGGATTAATTCCGAAACCAGCGCGCCAATATAAATGCTGAAGTTCTTGCTGTGTCATATATTTAAGACTCAATAATTTGCAATTGGTTTAATTCAAAAAAAAACCGCCTCAAATAGAAACGGTTATTATTACTTATTATTCTTTAAGTCATTTTTTAGCTTATACATTAATTCAAAAATCGAGATATTAAATCACGACTTCCAATAGTAAAAACGAGACCGATACCTAGGGTGCTATATTTTCCTTTTCTAAAGAAATCTTCTAATTGCGATGGTGCATCAATATTTGTTTTGCTCACATTATACGCATAATCGAAATAGATCATAAAATGTTTCGCCAACTCATAATGAAGATATAAGCCATAGCGATTTAACCTGGCAGAATCATGTTGTTCTGCAATATCAGACGTTCTAAATCCTGAATTTTTATAATTCAAATCACCATCTACAGCAATATTAAGACCTAGTCTTAAGTTTTCAGCTGGTAGAAATTCGTAACCTAAATAAACATAATTTTCAGCAATTCTAGATTTTCTATAACTTCCTAAAAGCTCTTGGTTTTTCACATCAAAATAACTGGCTCCTGTTGCTAATCCGATAAATAAATGCTTATACACATACATTTGAACTTTAAAGTCTATGCCTGACTTTCCGCTTAGACCTTCTCCCATAAAGTTGTCACCACTTGTAAAAGGTTTACGACCTCCTATCGTTATAGCAAAAAAGCGTTGACGATCCTCTGAATCGAAAAACGTGCTGCTAGACTCGGATTGTGATTCACTTTCGTTAAGATTGTCTTGTGCAAAACCAACTGAAGCACACAAAAGCAAACTAATAACTAAGCTCGTATTAATAAGTAAACGTAAAGTCATAGCTATCTTGATTAATAGTGATTAATTCCGTTATTTCAGGTTCGTCATTTATAGAGTATGTAAACTCAATCACTTCGCCCAATGGAAGCCTAAATGACCATTCATTATCAGGGTTATTATCATTGAGCAATTGGCCTATCACACGCTCTTGATAACATAAACTTTGATATTCATTGAGTGTTGTTCCTTCATAATACTCTAAACAAAAACCTTCAACATATTTAAAACTATATCTAAGCGTATTGGATTCACCACTTGTTTTAACCATATTATAATTAAAGGTGGCAGTTTTTTTTAAGCTTACTGTTTCCAGATTGAAAGTTAAATCTGTTGGCGTATAATTTATAGTGTTGGTTTTATAAACATAAGTACTATACTTGTCACCGCCATCAATTTCAATAGCAAAATCTTCATCTCCATCATATAGTGAAATAACAGAGAAAGCACCATCAGAATTACTGTAGCCTTCTCCTAAAACATACTGATTCTCTCCTTCGCTGTAACTACTCCTTCTAGTTTGAACACTAATTTTTGCATTTGAAACAGGTAAGTTATTTTGATCAATTATGTTTCCTTCTACTAAAATCCTGGTATCGTCTTCTAGGTGAACCTCGCAACTCACTACTGTTAACAGCACACAGCACAATAAAAAGAATCTAATTAGTAGTTTCATAACATGAAATAGATTGGTTTTTAAGTAGATACAATTTGTAAGAAAACGTTGCGTCTTACAATGTTAAAAAATAAAGCCACATCTTTCGATATGACTTTATAATATTTATAAATTTAAGCTTTGCTTAAAGATTAAATTTAATCCCTTGGGCTCATGGTAATACCACTATTATAAACAAAATTGATATTTGTTTTTATGTTGCACTACTAACCCATTCATATTCCATGTACAAAATAACAGTTGCCCATTCTCCATTTGGTGTATAAAACTCTTTTTCCAAAGTTAAATACACTATTCTGTCTTCCCATGTAAAATCTATGAGCTTGGCTTGATACGTTAGCATAAAGTCTTCTTCATATTCATTGGGCACCAACGCAACACTTTCATTTTGTGAATTGATGTTTAATTCCCTACGAACATCCTTATGCCTTAAACAATTAGAATACTCTTGAAAATTATTATAATGATCAGAATAAGGAATTTCAAAATCTATATATTGGATATTTACTTTAATTATAGTACACCAGTAGGACTCTAAATGTTTCGACATATTACAATATTCAACCTCTTGAAAAAGATTAGTACCTGCTATACCATCACCATTTAAATCAATAGGGTTTTCAAGATAGGCTGCTCTGAGTTGATAGCGCCCTAACAATTGATCTAAATAGGCTTGGTTTTCAGGTTTGCCCTCATCATCTTTAGCGCATGAAATGGATAAACATAAAAATAATAGTAATGCTATTTTTTTCATCATAAGTAATTTAGTATTTTATAATGTAATTATTATTTATGTTTGACTACTAGCCCATTCATATTCCATATATAGAGTAACAGTTGCCCATTCTCCGTTTGGCGTATAAAACTCTTTTTCCAAAGTTAAATACACTATTCTGTCTTCCCATGTAAAATCTATGAGCTTGGCTTGGTATTCCATTAGCGCAAAATTATCTTGAAACTCATTTGGAACCGTTACAACACTTTCATTTTGTGAGTCTATACTTAAATCCGAACGTATATCTTTAGCTCTTAAACAATTAGAGTGATTTTGAAAATTATTATAATGATCGGAATATGGAACATCATAAATCATAGACTGAATGTTTCTTTTAATAATAGTACAATCATAAGACTCTAAATGTTTGGACATGTTGCAATAGTCTACTTCTTGAAAAAGATCAGTACCCACTATACCATCACCATTTAAATCAATAGGGTTTTCAAGATAGGCTGCTCTGAGTTGATAGCGCCCTAACAATTGATCTAAATAGGCTTGGTTTTCAGGTTTGCCCTCATCATCTTTAGCGCATGAAATGGATAAACATAAAAATAATAGTAAAGTTAATTTTTTCATCATAATTAATATTAAACTCAAGTTTAAAATCTATTAAAAAATAATTAAAAACTCCTTATAAAGGATGTTAAAACTTTAATTTTCAGAAAAATAACAAAACGCACAAAACAAATATTAATGTACTATTTTGAGACAAAAAAAAGCCACATCTTTCGATATGGCTTCATAATAATTATAAAAATTTACCTTAGCTTAAAGGTCAAACTTAATGCCTTGTGCTAAAGGTAATTCATCAGAATAGTTAACCGTATTGGTTTGTCTTCTCATGTACACTTTCCAAGCATCAGAGCCAGACTCGCGTCCACCACCTGTTTCTTTTTCACCACCGAATGCTCCACCAATTTCAGCACCAGAAGTTCCAATGTTGACGTTAGCAATACCACAATCTGAACCTGCATAAGACAAGAACTTCTCTGCTTCTTTCATTTCATTCGTCATGATGGCAGATGATAAACCTTGCGCCACACCATTTTGTTGTTCAATAGCATTTTCAACATCGCCAGAATACTTCATGATGTATAAAATTGGCGCGAATGTTTCGTGCTGTACAATTTCATAATGATTTTCGGCCTCAATAATTGCTGGTTTTACGTAGCATCCACTTTCGTAACCTTCACCTTCTAAAACGCCACCTTCAACTAAAACGTTTCCACCTTCAGCTTTTGCTTTTTCAATAGCCGCTAAATACGTATTTACAGAATCCTTATCGATTAATGGTCCAACATGATTATTTTCATCTAATGGATTTCCAATTTTAATCTGTCCGTATGCACCAACAATAGCATCGCGTACTTTATCATAAACCGATTCGTGAATAATTAATCGACGTGTCGATGTACAACGTTGTCCACAAGTCCCAACAGCACCAAATACAGCACCAGGAACAACCACTTTTAAGTCGGCCGTTGGTGTTATAATAATGGCATTGTTTCCTCCTAATTCTAATAATGATTTACCAAAACGTTCAGCGACTGTTTTTCCAACAATACGTCCCATTCTTGTAGAACCTGTAGCAGAAATAAGTGCCATTCTAGGATCTGTTGTCATCATTTCACCTACTTTGTAGTCTCCGTTGATAATACAAGAAATACCTTCTGGTAAGTTATTTTCTTTTAAAATGCCTGCGATGATATTTTGACAAGCCACAGAACATAGCAATGATTTTTCAGACGCTTTCCACACACAAACATCACCACAAATCCAAGCTAAAGCAGTGTTCCAAGACCAAACGGCTACTGGGAAGTTAAATGCTGAAATAATCCCAACAACACCAATAGGATGCCATTGCTCTCTCATAACGTGACCAGGACGTTCCGATGGAATGGTTTGCCCATTTAACTGACGTGATAAACCAACAGCAAAATCACAGATATCAATCATTTCTTGAACCTCTCCGTAACCTTCTTGTAAGGATTTACCCATTTCATAAGATACCAATTTCCCTAAAGGTTCTTTTAAATCTCTTAACTTATTACTAAACTGACGTACAATTTCGCCACGTTGTGGTGCTGGCACATCTCTCCACGTTTTAAATGCGCTTGTTGCGGCATCCATCACTTTGTCGTAATCTGCTCTTGTGGTTGATTTTACTTTACCTATTAATTTCCCATCTACTGGTGAATACGATTCAATAATATCGCCATTAGAAAAATGGTTTGAACCTGTAGAAGTCCCTTCATTTATATCTTTTACACCTAACTGTTCTAAGGCTTCTTTTATTCCGAAATCGGTAGCAACTGCTTCCATATTTGCTTATTTTTTATGAATTATTAAAATTTTATGCGAAGTTACTAATAAAATGTCAGTTAGTCGAAGTGTAACTTCCCAATATTATGTAACTTTAAAACGACTATAGATTCAAGAATTAGCGACATCAAAATCTATAAATAAATTGAGAATTAAAGAAATTCGGTTCACCAATAAAGACGTCATTGATGATATTGAAAACGTAATGTTCACAATTTACAAAGAACTACGCGCTGGCTCTCTTTAGGAATTAAGGGTTATCGCAAACGCATTATTAATACTATTTTATTATTTTATAATCTACATCTTAAATTTCATGAAATCACTCATTCCTTTTACACTTGTATTCTTACTTTGTTTTGCCTGTAATAATGAAAACAAAACCACTGACGCTTTAATAGAAAGCGAAGTTGAAACAAAAATTGAAAAACCAGAATTCGCCATTGTCATTCACGGAGGAGCAGGTACAATCCTAAAAAAGAACATGACTTCAGAACGAGAAGCGGCTTATAAAGCAAAACTAGAAGAAGCCATAAGAGTTGGCTATAACATTCTAAAACAAGGTGGAAGCAGTCTTGATGCGGTTGAAAAAACCATAAATGTTATGGAAGACTCTCCGCTTTTCAATGCAGGTAAAGGAGCTGTTTTTACAAATGCAGAAACCAACGAATTAGATGCTTCAATAATGGACGGAAAAACTCTAAATGCAGGAGCTTCTGCTGGCACAACTACGGTAAGAAATCCTATAAATTTAGCACGTACAATTATGGATAAGTCAGAACATGTTATGCTATCTGGGAAAGGTGCTGAAACCTTTGCCAAAGAACAAGGCTTAGAGATTGTAGATCCAAATTATTTTTATACTGAAAACCGATTTAAGTCACTACAACGTGCAAAAGACCGAGAAAAAATAGAACTAGATCACGATGACCAAACAGCGTTTTACGATCCAACAATAAAAGATTCTAAATTTGGAACAGTCGGCTGCGTTGCGCTAGATAAAAATGGAAATTTAGCAGCCGGAACATCAACAGGAGGCATGACCAACAAACGTTATGGTAGAATTGGAGATGCACCAATTATTGGATCTGGCACTTATGCCAATAATGCAACCTGCGCAGTATCGAGTACAGGTTGGGGAGAGTTTTTTATTCGTGCGCAAGTCGCCCATGATATTTCTGCTTTAATGGAGTACAAAGGGTTGTCATTACAAGAAGCTGCACGCATAGTTATTCAAGAAAAAGTACCAAAGCTTGGTGGTAATGGAGGCATTATAGCTGTAGATAAAGATGGCAATATGGTTATGGAGTTCAATACGGCTGGTATGTATCGCGCCACAATGAATGACAAAGGAGAGTTGGTCATTGGGATATATGAGAAAAAATAAAAACGTCAATACAAGATAAATCTCTTAAAACAGAAAAACCCTAATTGGGTGATTTACATAAGGATAGGCCCGTTTCCAGATAGTAAAAAAAATAATCATTACAGTGGATTCCGGCCTTCGTAGGAATGAAAAAATAAAACCAAACTTTCTCTACAAAAACAATCTCAATAACATTAACTCATCTGCGTATAATTCTTAACTTTATGACCAATTTAACAAAGCCCTAAAGTCTAAACGGTTAAAAACCTCCGTATTTATTTAACAAGAAAGCACTTACCTTTGCTTGTCAATCGAAACTTTTACTTAAATCCATCAGCAACATGAACATCAAAAAGCACCTCATCCTACTCCTAACTCTAGCATTTGTATTTTCATGTAAAAAAACACCTGTAGAAACCGATAACATTTTTAAGTATCGCGATTATATTAGTTACACCACTTCTGGTTTAGTGTCAGTTGCAGATCCCATAAAAATTAGCTTGTCAGATACGGTTAGCGGATGGGAAATGGATAAAACGTTGCCAACCGAATTGATTAAAATTACACCTCATGTTCAAGGCCAATTAAAAGCTATGAACAATCATACTTTACTATTTACACCAGATGAGCATCTAGAATCCGCAACAGAATACACCATAAACGTAAAGCTAAGTGACATTTACAAGACTGTTCCGAAAGCATTTGAAGAATTTACCTTTCAATTCAAAACTATCACTCCGAGTTTTAATATTATCACCCAAAACCTTCAATCCTACAGTAAAGAATGGCAATATCTCTATGCACAATTGCGCTCTGCTGATGTAATATCGCTCGAAAACGCCAAAAAATTAGTATCTGCCTCTCAGAACTCTAAAAATTTAAATTTAGTATGGAATGAAGCTACGGAACAATCAAAATTCTTCGAGTTTAAAATTGATAGTATCAATCGATTAGTTGAAGATAGCAAAATTGATATAAAATGGGATGGTTCTGCCATCAATGCCGATAATGAAGGTGAAAATTTCATCAGCATTCCCGGAAAAAATAACTTTGTTATCGTAAGTACTGAGGTGGTTCAGAGTCCTGAGCAATTCTTATCCCTTAACTTTTCGGATCCTTTAGTGAAACAGCAAAATTTCGCAGGATTAGTAGCGCTTCAAGGCGTTAAAAACCCAAAATATATTGTGGATGGCAATGTGTTACGTGTGTATCCAGATCATAAATTAGTTGGAGATATTCAAGTGGATGTGTTTCAGGGCATCAAAAACACCGATGGTTTCAAGCTGAAAAAACCATTTTCAGAACTGGTCACATTTGAAGAATTAAAACCTGAAGTTAGACTCATTAGTAATGGCAGTATTCTTCCAAATTCAAAAAACCTAAAATTCAATTTCGAAGCCGTTAATTTGAGTAAAGTCGATGTGCGTATCATTAAAATATTTGAAGATAATGTCCTTCAATTTTTGCAAAGCAATGCGCTATCGAGCAATAATGATCACGCCATAAAACAAGTGGGACGCCGCATTGCCAAAGAGACCATCACGTTAATTCAAGATGAAAACCAGAACACCGGAAAATGGAAAGCCTACAGCATTGATTTATCTAAATATCTTAAAGCAGATCCTGGTGCTATTTATCGCGTAGAATTGAGCTTTAAAAAGGATTATTCATTATATGACTGTGATTCAAACGCCGAAACGACGAATATTGATGAAGACGATTACTACGATGATTATTATAGCGACGATTACTACACTTCTGAAGACCTTTCTGAAGAAGAAGAAAACTTGCGCGAAGAACGCTATTGGGACAATTTAACCTATAGCTACCGCAACACCAATTACCGTTGGAGAGATAGAGATAATCCTTGCACAGATTCGTATTTTAACTACGGTAATCGCATAGTGGCACAAAACTTAATCAGTTCAAATCTCGGTGTTATTACCAAGCAAGGAGCTGATAACACCTACTTATTTGCGGTGACTAATATCCTTAATACTAGTCCGGAAACTGGTGTAAAAATCACATTGTACAATTACCAACAACAAGAATTAGCAAATGGCATCACTAATAAAGAAGGTATGCTTAAAATTGATGCTAAACACAGAGCAGCCTTTGCGATTGCCACAAAAGGCAGCAATGTCAGTTATATAAAACTACAAGATGGGTTATCATTATCATTAAGTAAGTTTGACGTTTCAGGAAACAAATTACAACGTGGACTTAAAGGTTACATCTACGCAGAACGTGGAGTTTGGCGACCAGGAGATAGTTTGTTTTTAACCTTTATGTTGAATGACAATGCGAACAAATTACCAAAGCGTCATCCTGTAAAATTAGAAATCACAGATCCTGTGGGTAAACTAGTTTACAGAAAAATCTCTATTGATAATCTAAATCATTTTTATGATTTTATAGTACCAACTTCAACAGATTATAAAACCGGGAACTACAACGCCAAGGTTTCTGTTGGAGGTGCTACATTTTCAAAAAATCTAAAAATTGAAACGGTAAAACCAAACCGATTAAAAATTAAAATCGATTTTGAAAACGACATCTTAACCAATAACGAACCACTTCAAGGAGACTTAAATGTGGCTTGGTTACATGGTGCACCTGCAAAAAATTTAAAGGCTGAAATAAAAGCAAAATTCACATCATCGCATACCAGTTTTAAAGGTTATAAAAATTACGTTTTTAACGATCCAACCCGAACATTTAATTCTGAAGAAACCAATGTTTTTGAAGGGAATTTAGATGCCGAAGGCCATGCGACCATCAATTCAAAATTGAATATTGGTAAAAATGCGCCTGGCATGTTAACGGCTCAATTCCTAGTGAGAGCTTTTGAAAATGGTGGTGATTTTTCACTCGATGCTTTCACCATGCCATATGCTCCTTATGAAAGTTTTGTAGGGCTGCAATCGCCAGAAGGCAACAATTACGGATCTTATTTTACAGATGAAAACCACACGTTTGATATAGCAACCGTTACCGCTGAAGGAAAACCTATTAAAAGAGAACAATTAGAAGTAAAAGTTTATAAAATTGAATGGCGTTGGTGGTGGAATTCCTCTTACGACAATCTGTCGAGTTACGTATCGAGCAATTATCACAGACCAGTGCAGTCGTTTTCAGTAAATACTGATACGAACGGCAAAGCGAATTTCAAACTAAAAATTCCAGAAGACGAACGTGGCCGTTACTTAATTCGTGTGGTAGATCCTGTCAGTGGTCATGCCACAGGAAGAACGGCTTACTTCTACAAAAACTGGTGGTCTACAAATCCGACTGGTGATAAAGAAGCAGCTAAAATGTTAGTCTTTTCTACCGACAAGGAAAATTATAATGTTGGCGATACCGCAAAATTAACCTTCCCTTCAGGTTCGGAAGGTCGTGCGTTAGTAAGTATAGAAAATGGTTCGGAAGTATTGCAACACCAATGGGTAAAAACCAATCCAGGAGAAACCACGGTTGATATTCCTGTGACGTCTGAAATGGCACCAAACGTATTTATTAATATTTCGTTATTACAACCACATGCCATTACATCTAATGATTTACCGATTCGTTTATATGGTGTAATTCCGATGATGGTGGAAGACCCATCCACAAAATTAGAACCAGTAATCAACATGCCAGATAAGATTAGACCTGAGCAATCTTACGACATAAAAGTGTCTGAAAAGAACAACAATGCTATGACGTATACGATTGCTGTTGTCGAAGAAGGCTTATTGGATTTAACCCGATTTAAAACACCAAACGCATGGGACAGTTTCTATGCACGTGAAGCTTTAGGTGTAAAAACTTGGGATATTTTTGATGATGTTATTGGCGCTTATTCGGGTAGTATTGACCAAGTTTTTGCGATTGGTGGAGATGGTAATGCTGCTGCAGGAAAAAACAAAAAAGCCAACCGATTTAAACCTGTAGTAACCTATTTAGGGCCTTTCCTTTTAGATAAAGGACAAACCAAAACACATCAACTCAAAATGCCAAATTATATTGGAGCAGTAAGAGCGATGGTCGTTGCTGGTAACAATGCTACGGAAGCTTATGGAAGTACAGACAAATCGGTTCAGGTAAAACAACCGTTAATGGTCTTGGCAACCTTACCTCGTAAATTGAGTCCTGGTGAAAAAGTAACATTGCCTGTAACGGTTTTTGCTATGGAAAACAAAGTGAAGAACGTCAACTTAGCTTTAAAACTAAGTGATGGCATTACCGTGAAAGGCGAATCGTCACAATCACTTAAATTCGATAAACCTGATGAAAAAATGGTCTATTTTGAATTGGACGTCACCAAAGCCAAAGGCATCAATACGGTTGAAGTCATTGCTACAGGAAACGGAGAAAAATCCACCTACAAAGTAGAGATTGATGTGGAAAATCCAAATCCATTTACGTCTAAAGTCAGTGACCATGAACTTGAAGCAAATGCCCAGCAAACTGTTGACGTAACAACGTTTGGAGTTGCAGGAACAAATTCGGCAACGGTAGAATTTTCAACCTTGCCACCAATGGATTTCACTGGTAGATTACAATATCTTATTCGTTATCCACATGGTTGTTTGGAGCAAACGACTTCAGGTGTATTTCCTCAATTATTCTTGGCAGATATCTTTGATTTAACCGCGAAGAAAAAGAAAGAAATCCAGAGCAATATTGAAAGTGGTATTAAACGTTTAGGCAATTTCCAACAACCAAACGGAGGCATGAGCTATTGGATGGGAGAAAACACGACTAATGACTGGAGCACCAGTTACGCTGGTCACTTTATGATTGAAGCTGAGAAAAAAGGCTTTGTATTGCCATTAACATTTAAAAGCAATTGGATTGCCTACCAAAAACAAGCCGCCAGAAATTGGAGACCAAGTTATCGTGTGTATCATTCCGATTTAGCACAAGCCTATCGTTTATATACCTTGGCTTTAGCGGGTAGTCCAGATTTAGCAAGCATGAACCGCTTACGTGAATTTGAAGAAATTTCAAACGAAGCCAAATGGCGATTGGCAGCAGCCTATGCCTTAGCAGGACAACAAGAAGCGAGTGATGCCATTTCTAAAACCGCAAATATCGATTTTCAACCACCAAAATCTAATTATTACACTTATGGTTCGGTGGACAGAAATAGAGCGATGGCTTTAGAAACCATGATTATCACTGGTAATCCTAAAGCTAGAGATTTAGCAAAATCGATTGCCAAGGATTTGTCGAGCGACCAATGGATGAGCACACAAACCACAGCGTATAGTTTATTAGCTATGGGAAAAATGGTCATTAAAAACGGCGGAAAAGATTTAAAATTGTCTTACAGTATTAATGGCAAATCTGAAACTATAGATACCAAAAATGCCATTGCACAACGCGATATTCCTATTAATGAAGGCAGCAACCACATTAAAATTACTAACAAAAAAGACAATTTGGTTTACGTGAGAGTTATAAGTTCTGGAAAACTGAAATTAGGTGAAGAATTGGCTGAACAACGTGGCTTCACGATTTCCACCATTTACAAAGATTTACAAGGCAATAAAATAAATGTGTCCAACCTGAAACAAGGTCAAGATTTTGTGGCAACGGTTAGTATTTCGAACTTAACACGAGATTATGTTCACGATGTGGCCTTGACGCAAATTTTCCCATCTGGTTGGGATATTGTAAACACCAGATTTACGGCTTTTGGAGATACAACGGTGAGTCAAGCCAGATATACAGATATCAGAGATGACCGCGTCAATTTCTATTTTGATATGAATCCGAAAGGCGAACATGGCACCAAAACATTTACCGTTTTATTGAATGCATCCTATTTAGGCACCTATTATTTACCAGGCACACAAGCCGAAGCCATGTATGATAATGATTATTTGGTGCGAAATAAAGGCGAATGGATTACTGTTGAGAAGTAACCAGAGGAGACCTGACAGGTTTTTAAAACCTGTCAGGTCTAACTAACCAAGAAAATCAATACTAGAGAAGTAACAAAGACCTCGCAGGTCCATAAAACAATTCTCGTCAGTTCGAGTGATTCTGACCTTTTCGTCAGAATTGTATCGAGAACCTATTTAACTTAAAACGTTTCTCGACATATATTTCAAGCTCACAAAAGCTTAAAATTCACTCAAAATGACAACACTATAAAAGCTACTAAAACTATTCCGATAACAATCGGAACAGCATAAACTAAATACTTGTCGGTCGACAGACAAGAATCCTAGAAAACAAACCGCTAAAATGTTTAACCTTAAATTTAAAAATTATGAACAATCTAAAACAGATTTTAGCGATCGGAATGTTACTTTGTGTAGCATTAGTAACAGCACAACAAAATGCTTACGTAGCAGCAGAAAGCGGTTTATCCCTTAGGGACCAACCCGATGTCAATGGAAAATTGTTGACCAAACTAGCTTATGCAGAAGCCATAGGTGTTATTGAAACCACGGACAAAAAATTGGTCATTCTAGATGGCGGAAAAAAAGTCACTGGCGAATGGGTAAAAGTAGAAACTCGAAACCATATTGGATACGTGTTTAATGGTTATTTGTCGTCGACAAAAATCTCTAAACCTATCCGTTTACATTTAGATCAATTGGATGTAGAAATCAAAAATCTAGCAACGAGCGACTATAAAAGAACGCACAGTTTAAAAAACCAAGATTCCACAACCATTAATGTAGATATAGGAGCTTCACCTGAAAGAAAAAAAATCGTTCTTTTTGACAATGATTATAAGCACGTGAGTATTTTTCAGCGTTATGAAAATAGTATTTCATTTATGAGCGCAGATGCGCAGTGCGATGCTAAGGATTGGAAACATTTTGATTCGGAATGGAAACCACTAAAGCAAATCACATCCAATACTTTTGAAACCTTAGCTTATACAGAAAACGATTGGAAGACGTTTATAGACACATCTGTTGATGCCTTAAAAACAGAAGTCATTGACCAATGTGGTGCAGAATGGCTAAATTACTTTAAGACTATAGACAATGTAAAAGATCGTCCTGTTGGTGTATCAACAAATCGTGTGTTTTTAAAACTTATCTTAACTGATTTTGAAGATAATATCACAGAAAAAATCATTGAATTTGATATCCCTAAATGTTAATTGTAGCTTACATTATAAATGAGCTACGATTGGTATCATTAAAGGGGTAAGTACTAAAAATAATCTTGGGAGGATTGTCCCCTTGAGGGGACTTTAGGGATGTTTTATTTTTAAGAACTTACAGGATAATTTAAACGAATGAGATTCTCACTTTCGTGGGAAATATGCAGATGCGTAGTGCGATGCTAAGGATTGGAAATATGAAGACTGATAAATTGAAGTAAGACCTGACAGGTTTTTGAAACCTGCCAGGTTTAATTTAAATTACCCTATCGCTTCAAAGAGAAATGCGCTCTAAACTCTTTACGCTCACCATTGCTTGGTTCGTCGTATTCTACTGTAAACCAATAGTCGCTCGTTGGCATCGCTTTACCATTATAAGTCCCATTCCATCCGTCGCCATCTGGACTTATTTGCTTTAACAACTTTCCGTAGCGATCAAATATATAAATTTTTGCATTACTTCCAACACCTTCAATGTTCCAAGTTTCATTATTTCCATCTCCATTTGGTGTAAAATATAATGGATAATCGATTATAAATTTTGATACGGTAACTAATCCACAGCCATTCTTGTCTCTTGCTGTGATCTCATGTTCTCCTGAAGATAAGTTGGTAAATGTCCCTTCGTCTTGCCATGGCCCTCCATCTAAACTGTATTCATACACTCCAATTCCGCTTGCTACAGCTTCGATAGTGTGGTTATCTGCAAAGGCTTGTGTTACTAGTTCTACGTTTACACTTGGAGGTTCGCTTTCTATAACGTCTGTTGTATCTATACGAGTACAATTGGTCACTGTGGATGTATTCAGGTCTGTAACAAATACACTATAACTTCCTTCTTGACTTGGCATTAGACTTGGCGCTGTGGCTCCTGATATGATTGTGTTATTATAACTCCACTCAAAACTATAATCTGCTGCAGATAAGCCTGTGTCTATCACTAATGGGTCTAATATCTC